>CAWFDO010000013.1:0-76337 GCA_963814565.1 uncultured Actinomycetes bacterium | reverse complement strand
CTTCTACGACATCGACCCGATGCTGTTCAGCCCCGCGCGCGTGTGCATCACCTCGCTCCAGAGCGGGATGAGCCACAAGGCGGGCAGCCTGAACCCGGCGGTCCTGGAGGAGTCTTTCGGCCACACGGTGAGCTAAGAGGCGGCGGTCCGTTCCTATGCCTGCCTGAGGCACACACACGATGTCCGCAGTGCTACAGACCGACGTGCGTCGGCACCGGCTGACCGTAAACGACTTCCACCGCATGGGCGAGGCGGGGATCCTCCGTGCCGACGAACGGGTGGAGCTGCGATCGACGGAGAGGTCATCGACATGGCGCCGATTGGAAGCAACCACGCCGGAACGGTCGGGTTCTTGGCCAAAAGACTGGAACGTGCCGTGGGAGATTCGGCCCTGGTGTTTGTGCAGAATCCGCTATCGCTTACGGCGAATAGCGAGCCGCAGCCCAACCTCATGCTGCTCAAGCCACTATTACCGCAGCAGCCATCCTGGCTCGGAGGATGTCCTCCTCATCGTCGAGGTCGCCGATACCACGCTCGCCTACGACCGCGACATCAAGGTGCCGCTCTACGCCCGCCACGGCATTCCGGAAGCGTGGCTGGTCGATCTGGAAAACAAGCGCCTCCACGTGTTCACCTCGCCGTCCGACACCGGTTACCTTGAATCCCATTCGCTGGCGCGGCCAGCCGTGCTCTGCTTGGTTGCACTATCGGGGTCCCGAGTCGACGTCGGTGGCGTGTTTTAGCATCACGATTGGTCGGGCAAACGCATAGCCGAGCCGCGGCGATACGGCGGCAAGCAGGTGGGGTCTGGCGGACAAGTCCAATGTCAGGAGAGGCCTCATGGCCGACAAAGTAAAGGTACGGTTCGATTCGGAAGGCGACTTCTTGGAAGTGCAGTTCCGCGATGCCCCGGGCTACATGCGCGAAACCGCAAACGATGCCGTCATGGAACGCGTGGACAGGCAGGGAAGGATTCTGGGTTTCAGCGTCCTCGGGGTCAGCCGGTTTCGAAAAGAACGGCCGTTGGATGCCGAGTTGGCGGCTCACCCATGAGCGGAGGGACTATCCGGCCCTGCTCCGCGCATGTGGTGCAGGTTATAGTTCATATCGACATTTAAGGAAATCACGCCAGGAGATCGTGCCGGTCCAAACAAGGAGAAAACATGGCAATTCCACTCAATCAGGAAGACTTCGACCGTCTGGTAGACATCCTGAGCCAAAGTCACGACGTGGCGGCTGCCGGCCGACCGCGTCGCCTTCATGGATGAGGTGTTTGCCGGCTCAAGCCGCAGGCAGGACATCCTCACGCGCATTGACTTGAGCGGGCGTCCACGAGTAGCAGCCGTGGGTAGTGTCCTAATTTGGGCAATAATATACTTGACACACTCAAGTATATTGTTACCCTAAATTGGGGCTTGGCCCTTCTTCTTGGCTTCAGCACAGGCCAAGTTTAGCCTTTCCTGCACCCGCTCGTTGTCCAGAAGTTGCCTGGCGCGGCTGTAGCCGCGCTGGCGCAGCTCGACCTCGAATCCCACCAATTGCTGTAGTCGCCGGATGCTGCTAGCTTGTCCGCGAGTTCCCACCCTATGCGCGCTTCCTTATCTTTGCTCCCAGGCATCGCGGCGCCCCTTACGGTGCTGAGCGGTGATCCGCCACGATAGCGGCGCGGACGGCCGCCTCCGGGCTGTCTACCGGCGGAAGGTGGAGAACGGCGTAGAACTTCCGTCGGTCTGAGCCCTCGACGGGCGATGACCAAGCGTAGGCCATGTCCGCGCTCGGGTGCCCCTGTAGGGCAAAGACGTGGACGGAGCCTTCCCAGGCCGTTTGGCCTTGGAAGGTCTCGCGAACGGGCACCACGTCGCGCAGCGTGGCGGTCCCGCCATGGGTTGCCTCTATGGCAGCCTGAAGCTCGGCGGGCGCAACCTCCTCGCCGATCACGAGTCCTTGTCCTGTTCTCGCTGCCGAGCAAGGCGGCGTGCTATCGCCTTCTTCCACCCCTCCACGCTTATCCGAATCATGTCCTCGATGTAATCGCACTCTTCCTCGGTCTCGGGCATAGGGGTCCGAAGGATCGCCGTATGCCCGCGAACGTCAGGGATCCGAACGTCTTGGAACTCCACGCGACCCTCGGGTATCTGCGGCGGTGCCGGGCTACTAACCGCCTTTGCTGTGCCAGTATTCATCATGCCATGTCCCTCCTGGGGGGGCGGATCCTCCCCCATCATGTCGGACATGGTACCAGATTCCTCGATCTCCGCGAAGGACCAGGTATCCCGGATCTCTTTGATAAGGGGTTCAATCGCATTGCGGTTGAACCTCCGGTCGTATTCAAGGTAGCCCTTCAGGGCCGTGTCGTCTTCCGGAAGGCCAGCCGGATACAGGTCAAGCAGGTCACCATGGATCGCGGGCTTTCGAGCTGCCTCTGAAATCGCTGCCTTTCGCCGCGTGTCATCGTGCGGAAGCTGCACGATCTTGCGACCAAGCTCCGAGAGTCTCAGCCGGCGGGATCCGTTGTCTTCGGCCTCTTCGAGCAACCCGAACTGTTTCAAGGCGGAGATGGCTCGTGCTCCCACTCCGCTGAGCCCATCAAAGCCACAGATTTTCGCGGCGGCTTCCACCGGAACCGGCTGTAAATGGCGGTCCCTGTAGAGCGTCTCAGCTTTCTGGACGGCCTCCCTCAGGTTGAGCGACGGGTATGCCGGGCTCCTATGCCTAGAGGCTTTGGGCTTAGTCTCTGTCCTGCCTTCGTTGGGTTCGGTCATCTACGGCCTCCTGAGATGTGGTATAATTCAAGCCCGGAAGGTGGCGGAGGGCGCGGGAATCGAACCCCACGCTGCTCTGAACAGCGGCCCTTGGGAATGTAAAGTCCCCGTACGGCCCAGCCGAGGGGCGCCCTCCTGTTCTCCTTCCGGCTCTTGCCCTGATCCTAACTCTCCCTATCCGAGCGTGTCAAGCAAGACCGCTTGCTATATCCCGCCCGACGTGCTATATTGTATCCTCACCTAGGCGGATAGGGGAATATCGATGGCCAATGTGCTTAGCCGAGCCAAGCAAGAGCTGGTGATCCGGTGTCTCGTAGACGGGGCTAGCGTCCGCGCTACCGAGCGAATCAGCGGCGTCCACCGGGACACAATCTGCCGCTTGCTGGTCCGGGTCGGAGATGGGTGCGAGTCGCTGATGAACGAGACCATGCACGACCTCGCCTGCCAGCGGATTCAGGTAGATGAGATCTGGAGCTTTGTTGGGAAGAAGCAGCGTAGGCTGACTGCCCATGACGATCCGACCAAGAGTGGCGACATGTGGACGTTCGTCGCCATCGACGCAGATTCAAAGCTCATCCCTTGCTACCGGGTCGGAAAGCGCACCGGCCGCGAGGCGCAAGCTTTCATGGCCGATCTCGAATCCCGCCTCTCGAACCGGGTGCAGCTATCTTCCGACGCCCTCGCGGCTTACGTGGAGGCGGTCGAGCGCGCCTTCGGCAAGCAACGTGGACTATGGGCAGGTCGTAAAGTCCTATGAAGCCGAGCCCATCGGACCTGGTAGGTACTCGCCGCCTTGCGTGGTCTCGGTCGAGCGGACGCGCAATCACCGGCGACCCCGCCCACGCCCACATCTCAACGTCCTACGTCGAGCGGCAGAACCTCACCATGCGCATGAGCATGCGCCGGTTCACGCGGCTGACCAATGCCTTCTCGAAGAAGGTGGAGAACATGAGGGCCGCCGTAGCGCTACACTTCGCCCATTACAACTTCGTCCGCATCCACAACACCCTGCGTGTGACGCCAGCGATGGAAGCCGGGATAAGCAACCATCTCTGGAGCGTCCCGGAGCTTCTGGATGCGGCCGGGTCAAATTAGGACACTACCCAGTCGTGTCGTCCATCACCTTCCTCAAAGACTTCGGCCAGGACGAACCCAGCCGCGAGACACTCGGGGTGCTGATCAACAAGCTCATCGCCTCGCTCGGCGGCGGAGCGCTAGTCGAGTATCTGCGCAGCCTGATGCGGCGCTACCCGTTCACGACCAAACCACTCGCCACGAAAGACGAGCGGGCGGATTTCCCGCTGGAGTACAGCCCCGAGGCGGTCGAGCGGGCGTATGTCCTCACTGGCGGGCAGCCGTTTCTGGGGCAGTTGCTCGGGGATAGCCTGGTGCGGCGCCTCAACGGGCGGTTGCGCCAAGAGCTGGAACGGCCCTCCCCCACCTTCTCCGTCGAGGATGTGGACGCCGTTGTTGCCGAGGCCCAGTTCTATCAGGACGGAAACGCGTACTTCGATGGCATTTGGGCGCAGGCGAGTCGTAGAACGTCCGCATCCGGTCGAGCACCTGGCGCGGCTTCTGGGTCGACGACGCGGAGTCGAGGTACGCGACCGGCTTGCCGTCGAGCAGCTCCTCGAACACCGCGAAGTCCGCGCGCAGACGGTGCGCGTCGAGCGTGGGCGCGGCGGTCGAGGTCATGCGGCCATCGTAGCCGTGCCCTGTTTCTCTCCCGCTGGCCAGACGATCTAGGCGGGCTTCGCCTTGCCGTTCCTCTGGGCGAGCGCAGAGACCTCGCGCTGGCGTTCGACCGCGGCCGCGATCGTCTCGAGGATCTCGCAGAGGTGGACGAGGCGCCGCCGTTCGCTCGTCTCCTCGAGCAGCTCCAGCTTGAGCTCGGGCGCCAGCTCGAAGCGCGACCCGATCTCGAACGACGGCCGGCCCGTGACCTCCTCCGGAACCTCGACCTCCGCGCCGGTCAGGTCGACGAGGCGGCGGAAGACGGTAAGCGCGCGCTCGACGTCGGGCGCCGGTGGGGGATCGTCGACGTCGTCGATGGCCTCGATCGAGCCGGTGTGGAAGCTACGCCCGTCGGTGAGGTCGACGAGCCGGAACCGCTCGCCGCCCTCGACGACGACGTTGAGGCGGCCGTCCTCGAACCGGTCGGTGACCTCGACGACCGTTGCGAGGGTTCCGATCCGCCGGAGCCCGTCGTCGTCCGCATACACCAGCCCGAACGGCTGCTCCTCCTCGAGGCACTCGCCGATCAGCTCGCGGTACCGCGGCTCGAAGATGTGGAGCGGCACCTGCTCCGTCGGGAGCAGCACGAGCCCGAGCGGGAACAGCCCGATCTCCATGGGCGACAGCCTACGCCCGTGCTTTGAGCGGCGGTCTAGAGGACGAGGATCGCGATGGCCGTCAGCAGGCCGATGATGGCGATGGCACGCATGTCTCCGAGCCTAGGCGGGCACCGTCAGGAGACCCTGAGGGCTTCGTCAGGATTTCGTCAGGACGCCGGCGTGGCGCCGGCAACGGGGTCATTCGGGACGAACTGCGCCGTCTCCCAGACGAGACCGCGCGCCACGCGTGAACACGTGAAGCCACGCTCCGCCACGGCGCGCTCGAGCGCGCCCGGTCGATGGACGAACGAGCGGAACCGCTTGCGGAACACCGCGAACCCGAGATTCTCCAGGCGAAACACGAGCCGCACGAGCCACCGGTCGCGCGGGTAGCTCGCGAGCAGCGTGCGGCGAGCCTTCCCCGCCGCCGCGGCGAGCAGCTCCGGGCCGTCCGGTGTGCAGCACACGACCCGCCGGAGGACGACGATGTCGCCGGGCTCGACCGAGTCCGGCTCCTCGAGGAGATCGGCGAGCGCGAACGACGAACTGCCGGCGATTCCCGCTCCGCGCGCGAGCTCGGCCGCGGGGCCTTCGTACTCGGGCACGAGCTCCACGATGCGGCCGGCGGCCGCTCCGCGCCGAACGAGGTCGGCCTGTATCTGCCCGATCCCGCCGCCGACCTCGACGACGGTCAGGCCGTCGAGCCCGCCCTCCTCCGCCCACGCGGCGATCTGCAAGGCGTCGGAGCCGCCGAGCCCGTCGTCGAGGTAGCGCCGCAGAGCGCGGCGCGCCGCCTTCTCGTCGAAGATGTCCAGCCGGTCGGCGCTGCAGGAGCACGGCACCGCCCCATGGTGCCGGAAGCGAAGCTTCCTGTCCGCGTAGCGGATCAGGGAGGGGTCTGGGGGAACCGGGAGGTCCCCAAAGCGGTGCTGCTCAGGCCTGCGGGATGCGGGCCTCGAGGGCCGCGCCGAGCGCCTCGCGCACCGGCTCGAGCTCGATCCGGTCGAGCACGTCCTGGAAGAAGCCGCGGACGATCAGGCGTTCCGCCTCCGAGCGCGGAAGCCCGCGCGCCATCAGGTAGAAGAGCTGTTCCCGGTCGACCTGCGACAGCGTCGCCCCGTGGGTGCAGCGCACGTCGTTCGCGAGGATCTCGAGCCCCGGGATCGAGTTGGCGGTCGCGGTCTTCGAGAGGAGCAGGTTGCGGTTCTCCTGGTACGCGTTCGTCTTCTGCGCGCCCTCCTCGACCCGGATCATCCCGCGCCACACCGTCGCCGCCGTGTCGCGCAGCGCGCCCTTGAAGGCGAAGTCCGACGTCGTGTCCGGGGCGGCATGCAGCTGGTACGTGTCGTAGTCGAGGTGCTGCGAGCCGTCGGCGAAGTACGCGCCCGTCACGCGCGACGACGCACCGCGATCGGCGAGGTCGTTCTGGATCCACGTCTTGCCCTTGGCCGAGCCGAACCCGCCCTCGACCCAGTCGAGCTCCGCGTCGCGCTCGATGCGGGCGTGACACGAGGCGAAGAGCCAGGTCTTCGACGAGAGCCGCTGCACGTTCACGATCTCGGCCTTCGCGCCGTCGTGGACGACGACCTCGACGATGCCGTTCGCATACGCCTCGAGCCCGTCGTCGGCCGAGGTGAGCTCCTGCACCACGGTGAAGCGCGCGCCGGGGTCTGCGACGACGAGGACGCGCCAGAACAGCGACCCGCCCGGAGCGGAGCTCGCGACGCGGAGGTACAGCGGCTTCTCGAGCTCGACCCCCGCCGGAACGTGGACCAGCAGCCCGTGCTCCCACACCGCCGCGTTGTGCGCGCGGAACTTGTCGTCTGGCTTCACGAGGCTGCCGAGGAGCGGATGGTCGTCCGTCAGCGCTTCGAACCGGATCCCCTCGGGCGCCGAGCCCGTGAACCGGATGCCGCTCTCGTCGATCGTCGCGGCGCCCGCGACGTCGAGGTCGAGGAGCGACGCCACCTCGGTGGGCGTCGTCGTCTCGGCGTCCCACGCGTCGGGGTCGAACCCCTCGAGGTTCGTGAAGCGCCAGTGCTCGTCGCGCGTCGTCGGCAGCGGCAGGGCCCGGTAGGCCTCGAGCAGCTCAGCCCTCACGGGGCGCGTACCTCCGGTGCAGCATGAGCGTGTTGCCGTCGGGGTCTCCGAAGAGCGCCATGTGGCAGACGCCCGTGTCGAACGTCTCGCCCCTGAACGCCACGCCCTTGGCCTCGAGCGCCTGCCGCGCCGCTTCCACGTCCGGGACGCGAAGCGCGATGGAGGCGGTGTGCGGCCCGCCGAACTCCCGCCCGATGTTCGTCGGGTCGATGAGGTACAGCGAGACGTTCTCGCCGAGCTGGAACTCCGGCCAGCCCTCGGTCTCCGACGCCCGCGGAAGCCCGAGCGTCTCGCCGTAGAAGCGGACCGACCGCTCCATGTCGGTGACGGGGACGGAGACGAAGTCGGCCCGCTCGACAGTGATCACGCCTCGGCCGCCCCCTCGCGCGGCGAATAGCGGTGGTGGAGCATCAGGGCGTTGCCGTCTGGATCCTCGAAGAACGCCATGTGGCAGACCCCCGTGTCGAAGGTCTCGCCCTGGAACTCGACGCCCTTCGCCTCGAGCTCGGCGCGGGCCGCCTCCATGTCGTCGACGTGGAGCGCGAGGTGTGCCGTCTTCTGCGGCGCGAACTCGAGGCCGAACGTCGTCGGCTCGTAGATCCCGAAGCACTGCTCGCCGATCCAGAACTCGGCCTGGCCGGTCTCGTCGGGCTTGAGCCCGAGCGTGTCGACGTAGAACGCGCGCGACCGCTTCCAGTCGGTTGACGGCACGGCGACGAAGTCAGCCTTCGTGATGAGCGACATTGCGGCCTCCCGGGTCTTCCAGGCTCTGTCGGCTAGCCGACAGAGCCCTCCATCTGCAGCTGGATGAGGCGGTTCATCTCGACCGCGTACTCGAGCGGAAGCTCCTTCGTGATCGGCTCGACGAACCCCGAGACGATCATCGCGCTCGCCTCCGCCTCGGAGAGCCCGCGGCTCATGAGGTAGAAGAGCTGCTCCTCGCCGATCTTGGAGACCGTCGCCTCGTGCCCGAGGTCGACGTCGTTCTCCTTCACGTCGATGTACGGGTACGTGTCGGAGCGTGAGTCCGCATCGAGGATCAGCGCGTCGCAGACGACCTTCGACTTCGAGCCGGTCGCGCCCTTCGCGACCTCGAGCAGGCCGCGGTAGCCGCCGCGCCCGCCGTTCTTCGAGATCGACTTCGAGGTGATGACGCTCGTCGTGTCCTTCGCGACATGGACGACCTTGCCGCCCGCGTCCTGATGCTGCCCCTTGCCGGCGAACGCGATCGAGAGCACCTCGCCGTGCGCCCGCTCGCCCATCAGCCAGATCGCCGGGTACTTCATCGTCACCTTCGAGCCGAGGTTCCCGTCGACCCATTCCATCGTCGCGTCCTCGTAGGCGACCGCCCGCTTCGTGACGAGGTTGTAGACGTTGTTCGACCAGTTCTGGATCGTCGTGTAGCGGCAACGGCCGCCCTTCTTGACGACGATCTCGACCACGGCCGAGTGGAGCGAGTCGGACGAGTAGATCGGCGCCGTGCAGCCCTCGACGTAGTGCACGTAGGCGCCCTCGTCGACGATGATCAGCGTGCGTTCGAACTGGCCCATGTTCTCCGCGTTGATCCGGAAGTAGGCCTGGAGGGGCATCTCGATCGAGACGCCCGGCGGCACGTAGATGAACGAGCCGCCCGACCAGACGGCCGAGTTGAGGGCGGCGAACTTGTTGTCGTTCTGCGGGATGATCGTCGCGAAGTACTGCTTGACGAGCTCCTCGTGCTCGCGGAGGCCCGAGTCCATGTCGAGGAAGATGACGCCCTTCGCCTCGAGGTCGGCCTGGAGCTTGTGGTAGACGACCTCGGACTCGTACTGCGCGCCGACGCCGGCGAGGTACTTCTTCTCCGCCTCCGGGATCCCGAGCCGGTCCCAGGTGTCAAGGATCTCCGCCGGGAGGTCCTCCCACTTGTCCACCTGCTTCTCGGTGGGCTTCAAGTAGTAGTGAATGTTGTCGAAGTCGATCCCGGAGAGGTCGGCGCCCCAGCCCGGCATCGGCCGTGCGATGAAGTAGTCGAGGGACTGGTGGCGGAACTTGCGCATCCAGTCGGGCTCGGACTTGTGATCGGAGATGACGTCGAGGAGCTCGTGCGTGAGGCCCTTCGGCGCCTTGTAGATCGTGGAGACATCGTCGACGTGCCAGCCGTAGCCGTAGTCGGCGCGGATGTCACGAACGGTCTCGGTCTCTGACTGGCTCATTCGGAGTCACCCCTCTCGGCTGCGACGCCCGCGGGCATGAACGCCTCGTAGCCTTCGGCCTCGAGCTGGTGGGCAAGCTCGGCGCCCCCCGAGGCGACGACGCTCCCGTCCACGAACACGTGGACGTGGTCCGGCGTCACGTAGTTGAGGATCCGCTGGTAGTGCGTGATCACGAGCGCGCCCATGTCGGGGCCGACGAGGGTGTTGACGCCCTCGGCCACGATCCGCAGCGCGTCGATGTCGAGCCCGGAGTCGGTCTCGTCGAGGATCGCGATCCGCGGCTTCAGCATCGCCATCTGGAGGATCTCGACCCGCTTCTTCTCGCCGCCCGAGAACCCGTCGTTGAGG
Source organism: uncultured Actinomycetes bacterium (assembly GCA_963814565.1). GTDB lineage: Bacteria > Actinomycetota > Thermoleophilia > Gaiellales > Gaiellaceae > Gaiella. The sequence continues at coordinate 66,602 of CAWFDO010000013.1, read as the reverse complement.
TACCGCTGCGCGAGCTCGCGCGGCACCTTGAGGTGCTCCATCGCGGCAAGCAGCTCCGTCCGGAACTCCTTGACGGGGACGGGGTTCTCCTCGCCGCCGTTCGCGGCCTTGCGCTTCGCGTTGATCGCGCTGCGCAGGAAGCTCGTGACGGTGACGCCCGGAATCGCGTGCGGGTACTGGAAGGCGAGGAAGAGGCCGCGTTGCGCCCGCTCGTCGGCACCGAGCTCGAGGATCGACTCGCCGTCGAATCGGATGTCGCCCTCGGTGATCTCGTAGGCGGGATGGCCCATCAAGGCGTACGCGAGCGTCGACTTCCCGGAGCCGTTCGGGCCCATGATGGCGTGTTTCGCGTTCGTGTCGACCGCGAGGTCGACGCCCTTGACGATCTCGGTCCCGTCCTCCAGGGCGACGTGCAGGTTCGTGATCTCGAGCAGTGCCACGGATGTCCTTCGGTTGCGGTACGCAGAGAGACTGTTGCGCACGGGGCCGAAGGCCCTGCGCACATCTCTACATAGGGTAGCCGGACCAGGATGCGCCGCCAGTCGCCTGGCGGGAGCATCTACCGTGGAGGCATGCAGGGCGACGGGGCAGAGACGCGGGTTCTCTCCGCGGACTGCGTGCTGGAGCCCGGAAGCGACGAGCGGGCGCTCGGCGGCGCCGTCACGGTCGCCCTCTGCGGCCACTGGGAGCACGACGGCGAGTGCCGCTGGCCCCATCTGACCGTCACCGAGACGGCGGCCGGCGGTCTCGTGCACGTCAGGACGACCGTCACGGTCGCCGAGGACGAGGAGGACGACGTGCGGCGACGGTTCCGCGAGGCCCTCGCGACGGGGGCTTTGACCGGCCCGGACGGCGCGGTCAGCCGCTGGCGCCTCGTCGAGATCTAGCGCTTCCGATCCGGCCGGTCGCGCCGGGAAACCGCTACGCTCCCGCCATGCCCTTCGGAATCGGTATCTGGGAGCTCCTGATCCTGCTGCTCGTGCTCCTCCTCGTCTTCGGCCCGAAGCGCCTGCCGGAGATGGGTCGCCAGCTCGGCAAGGGGATGCGCGAATTCAAGGACTCGGTGTCCGGCTCGGACAAGGACGACGACGACGACCACACGGTCGACGAGGTCGCCGAGCTGCCTCCCGCGGACCCCGCAACGACGTCCGCTGCGCCGACGCGCGAGCGCGACACCGTCTCCTAGCAGCGCGACCCCGGTATGGCCCGCCGGATCGTCCCGCGGCGCCTGAGCCACGACGAGGAAGCCAGCCTCGTCGAGCACCTGACGGAGCTCAGGCACCGCCTCGTCATCTGCCTGCTCGCGATCGTGCCGGCCTTCGCCGTCGCGTACGTCTTCCACGACGAGCTGATCAAGCGGCTGAAGGGCCTCCTGCCCGAGGGAACGCCGCTCGTGACGCTCGGCGTCACCGAGCCGTTCACGACCTCGCTGAAGGTGAGCTTCTACGTCGCGATCGCGATCGTCCTGCCGATCATCCTCTGGCAGGTGTGGGCGTTTCTCGCACCAGCCGTCGGGGACAACACGCAGCGTGTCATCGGCGTCTTCGTCGTGTTCTCGACGGTCCTCTTCGCGGCCGGGGTCACCTTCTGTTACACGATCGTGCTCCCGAAGGCCCTGACGTTCCTCGTCGACTACGACTCGGAGCTCTACCTCGAGCAGATCCGCGCGAGCTACTACCTGTCGTTCGTCACGCTGACGCTGCTCGCCTTCGGGATCGCGTTCCAGATGCCGATCTTCATCCTCGGGCTCGTGCGGCTCGGTGTCCTCACCTCTGACCGCCTGCGGAGGAACCGTCGCATCGGCTACGTCGCCATGCTCTCGTTCGCAATTCTCCTGCCGACGATCGATCCCGTCTCGCTCGTGCTCGAAGTCGTTCCGCTGTTCGTGCTCTTCGAGGCCTCGATCTGGCTCTCGGTCTTCATGGAACGACGCTGGGAGCGCTCGGCCGCCGAGGCCGAGGCTCTGTGAGGGTCCTCTCCGCCGACTGGGTCGTCCCCGTGGAGGGCGATCCGGTCCCGGACGGCGCGGTGGCGATCGCGGACGACGGCCGCATCGCGGCGGTCGGGCCCGCCTCCGAGCTCGGCCCCGGGGAGCGGTTCGAGGGCTGCGCGATCGTCCCGGGGTTCGTCAACTGCCACTCCCACCTCGAGTACGCCGTCTACGCCGGCTTCGGGGACGGGCAGCCGTTCTCCTCGTGGATCGGGCTCCACGTCGACCGGAAGGGCCGGCTCGACCTCGACGACATGCGCGCGATCGCGACCGACGGGGCGTTCGAGTGCCTCCGCTCGGGGATCACCACGGTCGGCGACTGCAGCTTCGCGGGCGCGGCGGCGGAGGCGGCGGCCCTGACCGGGCTCCGCGCCGTGGTCTACCTCGAGGTGTTCGGCCCCGATGCGTCCGCCCTCGATCGGTTCGAGGAGCTCCACGGGCGGGTCTCGCACCTCGCCTCCGAGCGCCTCGTCCTCGGCATCTCGCCGCATGCGCCCTACACCTGCACGCGAGAGCTGTACGAGGCCTGCGCCGCGCTCGGGCTCCCGCAGGCGACGCACCTCGCCGAGAGCGTCGCCGAGCGCGAGTTCCTCGTCGACGGGACCGGCGACTGGTCGGCGTTCGCGCACATGCTCGTTACACCCCCGCGGGTCACGGGCATCCGCATGCTGGCCGACGCGGGCCTGCTCGGCCCGTCGCTCATGGCGGCGCACTGCGTTCACGTCGACGACGACGAGATCGCGCTGCTCGCCCTGCACGGGGTGGGTGTCGCTCACTGCCCCCGCTCGAACGGGTTCCTCGGCTGTGGCGTGGCGCCCGTCGCCGCGCTCCGGGCCGCGGGGATCGCTGTCGGCATCGCGACCGACAGCCCCGCGTCGACCCCGTCGTTCGACCTCTTCGACGAGCTCCGGACGGCGATCGTCGCGGCGCGCGTCCGCGAGCGGCGGCCCGACGGGCTCTCCGCGGGCGACGCGCTCGAGCTCGCGACACTCGGCGGCGCCCGCGTGCTCGGGATGGACGAGGAGGTGGGGTCGCTCGTGCCCGGAAAGCAGGCGGACGTCACGGTCGTTTCGCTCGCCGGGAGCCCGTTCGAGCCTCTTGAAGATCCTGTTGCGGCCGTCGTGCTGGGAGGCTCCCCCGAGCGGGTTGCAGCTACTCTCGTAGCCGGCGAGGACCGCTACCGGCGAGGGACGACCGCATGGCCCGATTCGCGAAGAGCAGCACGAAGAGCTCGAAGCCGCATGCTCCGGTAGCGACGCCGCGCCGCGCCACGACGGCGCCCTCGATCGAGGACACGATGTTCTTCCCGCGGCTGCGACGGCACGCGAAGTGGATGTTCGTGCTCCTGGCGCTCGTCTTCGGGCTCGGCTTCGTCCTCTTCGGCGTCGGCGCGGGAGGCGTCGGTGTCGGTGATGTCTTCCGCGACGCAAGCGGCACGTCGGCCGAGTCGGTCTCCGACGCGCGCGGAAAGACCGAGGACAACCCCAAGGACCCCGAGGCCTGGATCGAGCTCTCGACCGCCCTGCAGACGGAGGGTGAGACGGCCGGGGCCATCGCGGCGCTCGATCAGGCGATCGCGCTCCGCCCGAAGGACCCCGATCCGTACCGGCAGCTCGCGAGCCTCCACCTGACGCAGGCGACGAAGCGGCAGCAGGACGGCCAGTTCGCGCAGTACGTGGCCGCCTTTCGGGCGCCCTCACAGGCATTCCTGCTCTTCGCGGCACCGTCCGGCCAGGCCGTCCTCTCCGACCCGATCGGGCTCGGCATCAACTCCCAGGCGAGCCAGCGCGCCACGACCGCGTACCAGGACGCGCAGACTTCGGCAACCCTCGCGGTCGACGCGTACGAGCAGCTCGCGAAGCTCGAGCCGAACGACCCGAACGTGCAGCTCGAGCTCGCCCAGGCCGCGCAGCAGACCGGCGACGCAACCGCCGCGATCGCCGCGTACGAGCGGTTTCTGAAGCTCGCGCCGGACGACCCGAACGCGGGCATCGTCCGCGAGCAGCTGAAGCAGCTGCGCGGGACCGCCGCCTCCGCGGCTGGATAGAGTCTCGCGCGTGAAGCGCGTTCGCCCCCTCCACGCCGCGGCGGCGATCGTGCTCGCGACCGGCGTGGCGCTCGGCCTCGCCGCCTGCGGCGACACGGTCGGCTACTCGGAGGGCACGGGCGACCGCATCCGTGGCAAGGAGCTCTTCGTCGAGGGCTGCGGCTCGTGCCACACGCTCGCGGATGCCGGGACGACGGGCGCGATCGGGCCGAACCTCGACTTCGCATTCGTCCAGTCGCGCATCGACGGCCTGGGCGAGGACACGATCCTGCAGGTCGTCCGCGGCCAGATCGCCTATCCGGTCGTCGACCCGTCGACCGAGGCCCCGGGGATGCCGGCGGACATCTTCGAGGGGCGGGACGCCGAGGACGTCGCGAGCTACGTCGCGTCGGTTGCAGGGCTCGACGCGAACGGCGAGCCGATCGACCCGGCGAACCCGCCGAAGCCGGCGCCGCCCGACGGCGGCGACACGGACGGCGAGTCGATCTTTGCGTCGGCCGGCTGCGGCGGCTGCCACACGCTCTCGGCAGCCGGCTCGGGAGGCACCGTCGGGCCGAACCTCGACGAGGCGAAGCCGTCGCTCGAGCTGGCGGTCGACCGCGTCACCAACGGCCAGGGCGGCATGCCCTCGTTCAAGGGGCAGCTGAGCGAGGAGCAGATCGAGGCGGTCGCGAAGTTCGTGGCGGACAACGCCGGCACGTAGCGGCGCGTACGCCCTCCTACGCGGTCTCGAGATCCACGACGACGTGCGTCACGGGCACGTCGTAGCGCATGCGGGCGTTCTCGACGACGCCCAGCTCGAGCCAGTGCGAGCGGCCCGGCGGGTGGGTCGAGACGACGATCTCGTCCGCCGGGAACTCGCGGAGCGCGTCCTCGAGCGCCTGGAGCGGGTCGCCGTCCCCGATCTCGCCTCGCGCCTGGACGCCGAGCTCGGCAAGCCGCGCGAGGCTCGAGTCGAGGCGCGACTGCGCGGCCGAGCGAGCGCCGTCCTCATCCGATGTCCAGGTCCGCAGCTTGGAGTTGAGGGCCGGGCAGACGAGCAGCACGTCCTCGCTGACCCCTTCCGCCTTCCGCCCGAGGAGATCCCGCAGCTCGTGTCCGGCGACGGTCTCGTTCGCCACGACGAGAATGCGCCGGATCGGGTTGCCGTCCTCGCGGACGACGTGCGCCTGCGACGGTCGCTGCCGCATCCCGCCGCGGATCGCCCAGAGCGCCGCAGCGCACAGCGCGAGGAAGACGACGACGCCGAGCCACGTGGCGATCCAGGCCGCGAGCACCACGAGCGCCGTGCCGCCCAGCGTCAGCAGCACGACCTGGAATGCCGACGCCTCGTCTCGTACCGGGTTCTTCATGTCCGAACGGCTCCCTGTTGCATACGCCACGAACTATCTAGCGGATTCGGGCGCACGGCGCGACTCCGCGCCCGACCGCTACAGCAGGTAGACGGCCGCCCAGACGACGATCCACATCACGTCGACGAAGTGCCAATAGATCCCGGGGATCTCGACGCCGTGGTAGTGGTCGGGCGAGTAGTGCCCCTTGAAAGCGCGCACGGCGGCCATCGTGAGCAGCGACAGCCCGACGAAGACGTGGGCGCCGTGGAGGCCTGTGAGACCGAAGAACACCGAGGCGAAGGCACCATCGCTCGTGTTGAAACCGACGTGCGCGTACTCGATCGCCTGGGTCAGGAGGAACGCCGACCCGAGGAGGATGGTGACGACGAGACCCGCCTTGAGCCCGTTTCGGTCGCCGCGCTTGATCGACTGGGTCGCCCAGTGGATCGTGAAGCTCGACGTCACCAGGATCGCCGTGTTGACGCTCGCGACGAAAACCGGGAACTCGTAGGGCGGGGGCGGCCACACGGAGGGCGCGTCCGGGTTGACGACGCGGACGAAGAAGTACGCCGTGAAGAACGCGCCGAAGAGCATTGCCTCCGAGGCGATGAAGAGGAACATGCCGAGCGTGGTCGGATCGAGGCGCGAGCTTCGGTTCGCGGGCGGCGGCCCGTGATGTCCGTGGTCCGAGACGGATTCGGCGTGCGCGCTCACGAGGCCACCTCAGACGGAACGCTCGCGACGACGTGCTCGACCGGCACTCCGGCGTCTTTCCGGAGGCGCTCGACGACGTCGCGTCGCAGCCAGCCGGAGCGCTCCCCCGGGAACGTCGAGATGATCACCTCGTCGACGCGCTCGTCCTCGAGCACGTGCATCGCGGCGGTGTACGGGTCGGGGTGCGCGATCTGCCCGTGGGCCTCGATGCCCTCCGCGCGGAGCGTCGCGAGTGCGGTGCGGAGTCGGCGCTCGGCCTCGGGATGCTCGCCCGCGTCGGGGTCGCTCTGCGGGGCGACGACCAGGAAGGCCGCGGGGCTCTCGCCCGCGCGCGCGCGAAGCCGGTCGAGCAGGCGGTCGCCGAGCACCGTCTCGTTCGCGATCACAAGCACGTTCGACTGACCCGTCCGCGCCGCGACGTCGGAGACCACGTGCTCGAACGGGCGGTCGCCCGCAAGCTTGCGCAGCTCGTCGAGGACGTTCCGCTTCCGGAGCCAGCCCGAGGTCTCCTTCGGGTGCGTCGAGACGATCAGCTCGTCGATCGGCTCGAGCGCGAGGATGTCCTCCACCGCGGGGATCGGCCCGCCCTCGAACACGTCGCCGTGCGCCGGGATCCCGGACGCCCGGAGGTCGGCGACGAGCCGGTCGACGCGTCTCCCGGCCGAGGCGCGCCTCGAGTTCCGGTAGACCACGTACCCGGACTGGGGATCGTGGACGGGCGCGACGACGACGGCGCGGATCGGCCCCTGCTCTGCGCGGCGCCGGACCGCGTCGAGCAGCTCCACGCCGACGAGCGTCTCGTTGGCGACGACGAGGACAATGGTCGGGTCGATCGTCGGCTCGACGCCGCTCATACGCCGGCCTCCTGCAGCGCACCGCCCCGCAGGACGGCGTGCTTGGCCCCGGGGACGCCGTACTCGTACGGCCCACCGACCACCTGCGGGATCTCGTCGAAGTTGAAGACGGGCGGCGGCGACGAGACCTGCCACTCGATCGTGAGCGCCTTCCACGGGTTCGAGCCGGCGATCGGCCCGCGCACCCAGCTCGTGATCATGTTGTAGGCAAAAACGACAACGGAAGCGCCGAGGGCGAACGACGCGATGGAGACGACCATGTTGAGGGCGCCGAACGTGGCCGCATAGTCGGCCACGCGTCGCGGCATCCCGACGAGCCCGACCCAGTGCATCGGGAAGAACGTCACGTTGAACGCGATGAAGGTCGTCCAGAAGTGGAGCTTGCCGAGCCGCTCGTCGTACATGCGGCCCGTCATCTTCGGGAACCAGTAGTAGATCCCGGCGAAGATCGTGAACACGGAGCCGCCGAACAGGACGTAGTGGATGTGCGCCACGATGAAGTACGTGTCCGACGCGTGGATGTCGATCGGGACCGCGGCGAGGTAGATCCCGGAGAGCCCGCCGATCACGAACATCGAGACGAATCCGAGCGCGAAGAGCATCGGCGTGTTGAGGCGGATCTTTCCCTCCCACAGCGTTGCCAACCAGGAAAACACCTTGACCCCAGTGGGGACCGCGATCAGGAGCGTGGAGATCATCATCGGCACGCGCAGCCAGTCCGCCATACCGGCGACGAACATGTGGTGCGCCCAGACGGAGAAGCCGAGCACGAGGATCCCGAGCAGCGAGATCGCCATCAGCCGGTAGCCGAAGATCGGCTTGCGGCTCATCACCGCGATGATCTCGGAGATGATCCCGAAGCCCGGCAGGATCATGATGTAGACGGCCGGGTGACTGTAGAACCAGAAGATGTGCTGGTAGCCGAGCACGTAGCCGCCGTTGTCCGGGATGAAGAAGCTCGTGTGCATCACCCGGTCGAACATGACGAAGAACTGCGAGCCGGCGATGAACGGCGTCGCGATCACGACCAGCAGCGAGGTCGTGAAGTTCGCCCATACGAGCAGCGGCATCCGCCAGAACGTCATCCCCGGCGCGCGCATCGTGATGATCGTGACCAGGAAGTTCAGCGCCGTGGCGATCGACGAGGCGCCGGCCCACTGGACGCCCATGTTGAAGAACACCTGGCCGAACGGCTGCTCGGAGGCGAGCGGCGCATAGCTCGTCCAGCCGGTGGCGAAGGCGCCGCCCGGGGCGAGAAAGCTCGCCATGAACATGACGCCGGCGATCGGCAGCATCCAGAAGCTGAGCGCGTTGAGTCGCGGGAACGCCATGTCCGGCGCGCCGAGCATCAGCGGCACCGCGAAGTTCGCGAGCCCGGCGAACGCGGGGATGATGAACACGAAGATCATCAGCGTCGCGTGCGCCGACACGAGACCGTTGAAGGTCTGCGTGTCGAAGAACTGCATCCCCGGCTGCGCGAGCTCCGCGCGGAACAACATCGCGAGGAAGCCGCCGGAGATGAAGAAGAAGAACGTCGTGACGAGGTACTGGACCCCGATCACCTTGTGGTCGGTGTTGACCTTGAAGTAGTCCGTCCACGTGTACGCGCCGTGATTCGCGTGGTCGTCCGGGATCGTCGGACGCCCGGAGATCCAGTAGAGCCAGTAGTCGAAGGCGCCGATCCCGAGCAGGAAGCCGATCGGCGCCGTCACCATTCCGCCGACCAGGACGATGTACTCCCACGCGTAGACGGGGTCCCACCCCGCGAGCCAGCGGAGCGTGACGACGATGTACATCCCGATCAGGAAGAAGACGCCGGCGCACCAGAGCCCGCGGACGTAGCCGGGGCGCATGAAGATCCCGCGCTTTCGCGGCGGCGGCGCGTGGGGACCCGGACCCGAGTGCTCGTGCCGCTCGACGGTCGTCGTCACCGGTTGCCTCTCTCTGCGACCACTAGGACCCCTCCCCGCTCACGTACGCGACGAGTGCGTCGAGCTCTTCGGGCGAGAGGCTCTGGGCGAAGTCCTTCGGCATGACCCCGGGCTGGTAGTCGGGTGCGATCACCGCGTCGGGATCGACGATAGAGGAGCGGACGAACTCGGGGACGGGCACACCCGCCTCGTTGGCCGCCGCCGTGAGGTCGTCGAGCGCGGGACCGATCTGCGCGTCGGTGCCGGCCTTCGCGAGCGCGTGGCAGCCACCGCAGCCGGCCTGCGCGAACGTCGTCGCGCCGAGCTCCTGACCGCCGCCGCCGCCGCCGCTCCCACCTCCCGCGCCTCCGCCCTCCCCACCGCCCGCTCCGCCGCCCTCGCCCTGCTGCGCACGCTGCTCGAGCCACGCTCCGAAGTCCGCCTGCGAGAGGACGCGGACCGGCGCGCGCATCGTCGAGTGGCCGAGGCCGCAGAGCTCGGTGCAGATGAGGGTGAACCGTCCGGTCCGCGTCGGCGTGATCACGATCTCGGTCGTGACCCCCGGGACGACGTCCTGCTTCTGCCCCATCTGCGGGATCCAGAGCGAGTGGATCACGTCCGCCGACACCATCGTGAACTCGACCCCGCGGTCGACGGGCAGGACGAGCTCGTCCGAGCGCACGTCGTCCTCGTAGATGAACCGCCACGCGAACTGCTGCGCGAACACCCTGACCTTGAGCGGGTCGCGGCCGGCGTCGGCGTTCTGCGAGAGCACGACCGCACTGACGACACCGATCGCGATGACGAGGATCGCGGGCACGACTGTCCAGGCGATCTCGAGGCCGGTGTGGCCGTGGATGGGCGGCCCGTCCGTGTCGTCGTCGGGCTGCGCGCGGAAGGTCCAGACCGCGTAGACGATCACGCCGGCGACGAGCGCGAAGATCCCGATGCAGATGATCGTCGCGAACCAGTACGTGAAGATGATGCGGTCCATCTCCTCGGAGGCGGACTCCGGGAGCCACGGGATGAGCACCGCGACGAGGGTCGTGACGAGTGCCGCGAGCGCGGCGATCACGACCATCTTGAGCATGGCTCCGCGCCGGATCACCGGGCCGAGACTACAGCTTCGGAGTGGGTGAATCCGGTCCTAGCGTGCCGTTCCGAACGTGCCCATCAGACCGTCGGCGATCCCACCGCGCCAGCACGCGTAGTCGTGTCCGCCGCGGTACTCGCGATAGGCGGCGGAGTCGCTGACGTCGCGGAGAAGCTCACGCAGCCGGCGATTGCCGGCGAGGACGTCCGTCTCCTCGCTGCCCACCTCGACGAAGAGGCGGACGGGAGGAACGGAGCCGGCGTACGCGGCGAGGACATCGTCGCCCGAGAGCTGACCGTTGCCGCCGGGCCACCACAGGGACGACGACTGCGCGACCGCACAGCCGAAGAGGCCGTGGTGCCGGTGCGCAAGCCACAGCGCGGCGAGACCGCCGAGGCTTTGGCCGACGACGGCCGACCTCGACGGGTCGTCGGTGATCGGGAGCCGGTCGACGAGAACCGGGAGCAGCTCGTCGACGACGAACGATTCGAACATGTCGGGAGCGGTGAGACTCTCCACCCGGGTCGGCCCGCGACGCGCGGAGCCGCGTATCGACTCGACGAGGACGGCGACGAGCGGCTCGATCGCCTCCTCGTGGACGAGGTTGTCGAAGGTCGCAGCGATGTCGATGTCGAGCAGCGTGCCTCCGTCGAAGAGAATCGCGAGTGCGACATCCGTCGCAGTCTCCGTACCGGAAGCGCGGTACACATGGACGATCGAGGCCGTTGTCCCGCTGCCGATCTCGACTCGTTCGAGACCGCCCTGCGGCACCGACGGGCGACGCTCGCGCCACGGCTGGGCGAGCGCGTCGGGCATCGACAACACCGACGCCTGCTCCTGGGGGCTGCCGAAGACGCAGCCGGGTGGCAGCACATCGGAAGCCGCCGGGTCGGCCACGCCTTCCGCCACGAGCGCAAGCCACTCGTCGTCGCTGAGAACCCTGCGCGGCACACGGTCGTCCCTGGCCGCACACAGCTGGTATGACGTGCGCAGATCGGCCGGGAGCCGAGCGGTCCATGTCCATTGGCCGCCGCCTGCCGGCTCCATCAGGTACGGCGCGAGGTCGCCGCGATCCTGCGCATGGTCCGTCAACGCGAGCAGCCGCACGAGTACGTCCCGGGCCGGCCGTTCGCGATCTGGGTCGGACCACGTCAGCGTGACCTCATGTTGCGCGGGGCTGCCGACTTCGAGCGTGATGAGGCCACGCTATCCAGGCGCCCCGGGTCGTCGCGGAGCGGAAGCCCGCGGGCGCTATTCTTCAGCGTCCTCGGGCCGTTAGCTCAGCTGGTAGAGCAGGGGACTCTTAATCCCAAGGTCGAAGGTTCGATCCCTTCACGGCCCATCCCGCGTCCGGCTACGTCGGGCGGCTGAGCTCGGCGAGCATCACCGGATACGGGCCCGCTTCGGCCTCGCCTGCGACACTCGCCGGGACGACGTTGTCCATCCGCATCGTGAGGGTCTCGCCGTCGGTCGCGAGGGCGATGCGCCAGCCCCACTCGCCCGCGTAGCTCCCCGTGACGAGGAGCCCGCCGTCCGGGTCGAGCGAGCCGGTCATCGGCATCGGGGCCGGCTGCTGGTGCCAGGAGTCGGCCCAGAGCGCGACGAGCCGGCCGTCGTCGTCCGCGCCGACGACGAGCAGCCCCTCGTGGTCGCCGTCCTCCGGGTGCGACCACGTGTACGTGAACGACAGAAGGCTGCCGGCGGCCGCGAGGGTCAGCGTGGTCGTCGACGGTCGGATCGAGAACGGGTCGGCGGGCATCATCCGGAACCCGTTCGATCCGGTCCAGGGGCCCGTGGCGGCGGCGAAGGCGTCGGAGAGGGTCATGGCGCCGCCGTCATCCTAGGACGTGGGCCGTGCCAGGCACGAAGCGATGTCCGTTCGGGCCGTGTCTTCGTGTCCGGCACGCATGCTTGGACGACCATGCGAATCCCCGAACGCCTCGCCGAGGGGTGGCGACACGAGCGTGAATGGCTCGAGCGGCTTCCGCAGCTCGTCGCCGAGTGCGCGGCCGAGTGGGGGCTCGAGTTGGAGGCACCCTTCGACACGCCCCACTCGCTCGTCGTGCCCGCGGGCGCCACCGTCCTCAAGCTCAACGCTCCGTCGCACTTCGAGGCCGACCACGAGGCGGATGCGCTCGCGTGCTGGGAAGGACAGGGCGCCGTGCGCCTGCTCGCACGAGACGACGAACGGCGGGCGCTCCTCCTCGAGCGGTGTGTGCCCGGCGGCACGCTCGCCGAGGCGAACGTCGACGAGGCCCCGATCGTGACCGCGCTCCTCGCCGGGCTGCCCGGGACGCCGCCTCCCGCGCACGCCTTCCGCCTGCTCGCCGACGAGGCCGACCGCTGGGCCGAGGAGGTGCCGCAACGCTGGGACGACGGCGGCAGGCCGTTCGAGCGGTCGCTCCTCGACGTCGCGCTCGATGTGTTCCGCAACGTCGACCGCGGTGCGAGCCGGCTCGTCAACCAGGACCTCCACGGATGGAACGTCCTTCGCTCCGAGCGCGAGGCGTGGCTCGTCATCGATCCGAAGCCTCTCGTCGGCGAGCGCGAGCTCGACGGCGTCGGGCCGCTCCGGAACGCCGGGTTCTCGGCAGACTCCGCCGTCGTCGGCCGCTGGCTGGACGTCCTGGCGGACCTCGGGATGGATCGCGGGCGGCTTCGCGGGTGGGGGCTCGCCCACGCACTCGCGTGGGGCACCGACGCCGAGGGGCGTTGGTCGGAGCGGTCGATCGCGGCCGCCCGGACGATCAGCCGCGCTTGACCGCCTGCAGCGTGTAGGTGTGCGGGAGCCGCTCGGGCCGGTCCTTCAGGCGCCACTCGCCGCCGCCTACGTCCTCCATCTGGCCCGGCAGTGCCTCGTACGGCACGCTCGTGTGCTCGACGAGGCCCGTGAGCTCCATCCCCGCCTCGAGCAGCGCCGTCAGGATCTCGCCGAGGCCGTGGTTCCACTCGTGCGTCACGGTCTGCGTGAACTCGACGTCGGTCTCGACGTACGTCCCGGGCTCGTCCCAGACGAGCGGCTCGGCGGTCTCGAAGTACGCGTACTCGATCGCGAGCCCGTCCGGCCGATCGTCGAGCGCCCATAGCACCGGGTGCGTCTCCCGCATGAAGAGGCGCCCGCCGGGCCGAAGCAGGCGCGACACGACGTCGCCCCAGCGCCGGATGTCGGGCAGCCAGCAGAGCGCGCCGATCCCGGTGAAGACGAGGTCGAAGCGCCCCTCGCCGAGAACGTCGGCGGCGGCGTAGACGTCGGACTCCACGAACGCGACGTCGGCGCCCGTCTGCTCCGCGAGCCGACGTGCCTCCGCGAGCGAGGCGGACGAGAAGTCGAGCCCGGTCATCCGCGCGCCGAGCCGCGCAAGGGAGATCGTGTCCGTCCCGATGTGGCACTGGAGGTGGACGCCTTCGAGGCCGGCGACGTCGCCGAGGAGCGGCAGGTCGAAGCGCACGACGTCGCTCAGATGGTCGGGATCGGCGCGGAACCGGTCGAGGCCGTACCCGGCCGACGCGGCGTGCGCCGGCGCGCGCTCGTCCCAGTTGGCGCGGTTGACAGTCCTGTCGTCCCCGCTCACGCGGTCATGAGATCACGGACGTGACGCGGCTGCGCCCTTGGGCGGCGGCAAGAGCCCCTTCACCGCGTCGACCAACCCTGACAGGAGCGGCGGTAGGGAGACGTCCGGCGCTTGCCCCTCCGGGGGCGGCTCTGCGACCGGCGGTGCCGTGTCGAGCACGGGTGGCAGCGCCGGAAGCTCCGGCAGAGGCAGGGCCACGGGCGGCACCGCCGGAAGCTCCGGCAGAGGCAGGGCCACGGGCGGCACCGCCGGAAGCTCCGGCAGAGGCAGGGCCACGGGCGGCACGGCAGGAAGCTCCGGCCGGCGGGGCGGCTCCGGTGGTCGCGGGGACATCGGAGCGCTCGGTTGGGAGGCGGCCTCCGTCCCGGGCGGTTCCGGCTCGGAGCCGATCGGCGTCGTGTCGGGCGACCGGGGCGGCGGGGCGGCGGGCGTGTCGCCCGGGAGCGGCGCCTCGACGACGGGAGGCAGACCACGAACAGGACCTCGTGTCGGCGCGGCGCGCTCCGGCTTGCGTCGGGGCGCAATCGGCGCCCGTCGCCGCTCGGGCAGCGCGGGCGAGCCGATTGGAGCGCGCGCCGCGCTGGTCCGGCCGTGAGCGACGTTCGCGAGAGCGAGCGGCGAGCCAGCGGGGCGGGAGAGCTCGCCGACATCGAGGTGCGATGCGACCCCACCAGAAGCGCTCACGCCGACGGCCACGGCGCCCGCCGAGACGGTGCTCGCCACGGGCGCGGGGATTCGGGCGAGTACGGAGATGTTTGCCATCCAGGCGGCGGCCGCAGTGAGTCGGCTGCGGCGGACGGAGATGGCGAGGAACGCACGAACGACGTCCGGGTCGAACTGCGAGCCGGCGCAGCGCGTGATCTCCATCCGGGCCGCGCTCCAGGTCGACGGCTCCTTGTACGACCGGGACGACGTGATCACGTCGAAGACGTCCGCGACCGCGACGATCCGGCCCGCGAGCGAGATCTCCGTCCCCGCAAGCCCGTTCGGATACCCCCGGCCGTCCCACCGCTCGTGGTGCTGCTCGATCGCGTCGCCCCACTCCCCCAGCCAGTCGTCGAGCGGCGAGGCGAGGCGCGCGCCCGCCGCGGGGTGCCCACGGAGCGCCTCCCACTCCTCGTCGGTCGGCTTCCCTCGCTTCAGCAGGATCTCGCGCGGAACGTCGAGCTTGCCGACGTCGTGGAGCAGCGCCGCCCAGTTCAGGAGATCGAGCTCGGTCCGGTCGAGGCCGAGCTCCCTTCCGATCGACTGCGAGTACGCCCTCACCCGCTCCGAATGCCCGCGCGTGAGCGCGTCGTGCGTGTCGAGCAAGGCAACGAGAGCGAGCAGGCGCTCCGCCGCGTCTGCCGGGGCGTCGGTCGTGAGGCCTCGCCGCGCGTCCGCCAGGCGGCTCTCGAGCGACGTGACCGTTCCCGACACGAAGGCAAGCCGGAAGCGCGACGGCGCCGCATCGGGAAAGACGAGCGCGAGCTTCATCAGGGCGGCAAGGGGCAGAAGCCGACGACAGAGCCTCCCGACGGCGACGAATACGAGTGTCGAAAGCGCCGAGAGCGCGGCCCACCAGGCGACGAAGTGAACGGTCGACCCGGCCGGAGCAGGGACGCGCGAGCCTGCCGCAACGGCGAACGCGACGGACAGCGCAATCGGAATGACCTGCGCCGACCGCCGAAGCAAGGCCCCGAGCCAGGGGCGTGCGTCCCAGCGCTCCGACCGTGGGGAGACCGTCACGACCCGACGGGCTCCGGGTCGCCGAGGAGGGTGCACGGGAATGTGCGTGGCCGCATGTCGGGTGATGCCGCGCGATCGAGGAAAGTGCCGCAGACAGAACGTAGGCCCATCCGTGCGAACGGCATCACCCCGCCGGGGGAACAGGGCGATCCCTCGAATCAGAGCGTCGCTCGCGCCACCGGATTCACCCCGGTGACTCGCCGACGATCCACTCGACGGCTCGTCCGGTCCTCTAGGTTCCGCAGGTGGACTGGACGCTCGCGACGATCGCTGTGGCGCTGCTCGCCTTCGCGGCAGTGTCCGGGCGCGTCGACGGGACTTCCCTCACTCCGGCGATCGCCTTCGTGGCCTTCGGGCTCCTCGTCGGCCCCGAGGCGCTCGGGCTGCTCGAGCCGTCGTCACACGGCGAGTCGGTCAAGCTCCTCGCGGAGGCGACCCTGACGGTCGTCCTGTTCGCAGATGCCTCACGGATCGACCTCCGCGCGCTCCGGCGGGAGATCGCGATCCCGGCGCGGCTCCTCGGCATCGGCCTGCCGCTGACCCTCGTCGCGGGCCTCGCCGCCGGAGTGGCGCTCCTCGGCGATCTCGCCTGGCCCGAGGCGCTGCTCCTGGCCGTCATCCTTGCACCGACCGACGCAGCGCTCGGACAGGCCGTCGTCACGTTCCCGCGGCTCCCGTCGAGGATCCGACAGGGGCTCAACGTCGAGAGCGGGCTGAACGACGGAATCTGCGTGCCGATCTTCCTTGTCGCCCTCGCGGTCGCCGAGGCCGAGGAGGGCGCGATCGGCGACGGCGCCGCCGCCCGACTCGTTGCGGAGCAGATCGGGTACGGGGTCATGGCGGGGGCGATCGCGGGCGCGATCGCGGCAGCGGTCGTCGTCACTGCCAGGCGGCGCGCCGACGCGGACGCTGCATGGCTCCAGATCGGCCCCGTCGCCGGTGCCGCTCTCGCGTACGGGATCGCCGCGCCGATTGGCGGCTCGGGGTTCATCGCGGCGTTCGTCGGCGGGATGGTGTTCGGCGGCCTGCTCCACGGCCGGGCGGAGGAGACGGCGCAGATGCTCGAGGAGGCCGGCGCCGCGCTCGGCGCGGTCACGTTCGTCGTCTTCGGCGCCGTACTGCTCGGGCCGTCGCTCGGCCACGTCACGGTCGCGATCGCGGCCTACGCCGTCCTGAGCCTCACGCTCGTCCGGATGCTCCCGGTCGCAATCGCGCTCGCCGGCATCGGGGCGCGGCGACCGACGGTCGGCTTCCTCGGCTGGTTCGGGCCACGCGGGCTCGCCTCGATCGTCTTCGCGATCCTCCTCGCCGAGGAGAGCAACCTGGCGAATGAGGAGACGATCCTGGTCACGGTCTTCCTCACCGTCGGGCTCTCCGTCCTCGCGCACGGGCTCACGGCGGCGCCGCTCGCGAGGCGCTACGCGAACTGGTTCGAGGCGATTCCCAGGGATCGCGCACCGGCGGAGGCCGTGGAGGTGCAGGACACGCGCTGGCGCGACTCCCGCGACGCCAAGCGCCCGGGCTAGGACCGATCGAGGGCGATCTCGGCGGGCAGCTCGTCGACCGACTCGCGCGGCTCGAGCGCGAGTCGCGTCCGCGCGTCGAAGTACACGTAGCAGGTGACGAGGGCGACGAACGGGAGCGCGACGGCGTACACGATCCCTGCCACGAGGTTGAGCAGCGCGAGCGACGAGTTGGAGACGAAGATGAGCAGCGCGCCGAGCAGCGGGCCCGAGAGGAGGGCGAGCAGGCCGCCGAGGACGACGAGCGAGCCGACGCGAAGCCAGCGACCGCGGACGAGCTCCGCGCTCCGACGCAGCGCGTCCCGCCCGCCTCGGTCCTCGAGCTCGGCGACCGGCGCGAGCAGCGCCCAGCGCACTGCAAACCACAGCGCAAAGGGGATGAGGACGCCCGTCGAGGTAAGCGCGACCCACATCACCACGAAGATCGCCACAGCACGAAGGAGCGGCCGGATGCGCCGGAGCGCCAGCCGGTACGCCTTGGCCGGGCCGACCGGCCGACCCGCGTCGAGCTCGACGAGCGCGCAGGAGGTCGCCGCCATCACCAGCGCGAGGCCGAGCAGCGTCAGCGTCGCTCCCACCACGATCGCCACGTAGGCGAACAGGCCTGCCAGATCGCCCGTGACGCTGCCGAGGAGGTCGATCCCCGCGAGCAGGAGCCATTGGACGACGGTCGTGACGAAGGCGATCGGAATCAGGAGGAGCCCGAGACCGAGGAAGAGCCGCGGCTGCTTCACGTACATCGAGGCGGACGCGGAGAGGATCTGGCCCCACGCGCGCCGACGACCGACGCGCAGCGCGGCCACCGGCGTCCAGGTTGCCTTGATCACGACGAAGGCGAGCAGCCCGAGGAGGCTCATGAGGACGATGAACGCCGCGGGCGGGTTTCGGAGCAGCGAGCTCAGCGCACCCGAGCCGCGCTCGACGGCGGAGCAGAAGAAGTCGGTGGCGCTCGTCCCGAGCAGGCCCCCGGTCGGCACGGCGTAGCTGCGATCGCGCCAGTCCTCCGACCATTCGATCGGCGTCAGCCACTGCGTCTTCATGTTGGGGCCGGTCGGCCCGTTGAAGAACGCCTTCTGCAACTCGCCCCACCGTCCCTCGAACGTGATCCAGGGGAACGCGTCGGCGGCGGCCGCGGCGTCACTCGGGATCGTGAGGACGTCCGGCGCGAGCGCTCGGTGGGGTCCGCGAGTGTCGTCGCAGCCGACCCCCGCCTCGGCGGAGCTCCCGAGGTACAGGGCGTCGGTGAACTTGTTGGCGTGCGAGCCGGCGGCCGGATAGACGACGGGGTGGGTGCCGCCGAGGATCTCGAGCTTGTCGTCGTCCCACGCCGCCTTCTCCGCGCCCTCGTGCGAGCTATAGCCGACCTCGACCGGTCGCTCGTCGAGCGCATCCGCCGCGTCCTCCGCGTCGAAGACGAGCTGGATCATCTCCCAGTCGCCCTCGTGCGTGTTGTTGAAGTCGTTGAAGGGGTAGAAGAACCAGTACTGCAGTGCGAGCTTCCCGGGCGCCGTCGTCTCCGAGGCCACGTGCGCGTAGATCGCGGGATCGGAGCCTTCCGTGAGCCGCCGCGCCCACAGCTCGTACGTGCAGCCCGGTTCGAGGGCGTTCCCCGGGAAATCGAGGTGGTACTCGTAGAGCCCGGCGATGTCCTCCGCCGTCGGAGCGATCTTCACGAGGTCGAAGGCGTTCCAGGGGCCCCGGAGGGCGACCGTCGAATCGCCGAAGAGCGCCTCGACGTCCATCGGCTCGTAGGGCTCTCCCGGGCCGCACTCCTCCGCCTGCGCGACGAGGCGAACGACGGGCGCGAACTTCTCCGCGAGCGCCGTCTCGTCGGCGAGGTCGGCGGCGGCCGCGGGGACGACCGCGAGGCCGAGAGCCGCGGCGAGCGCGAGGACGAGGAGCCGCGGTGCCACCGGGAGGGATTCTCTCAGTGCACCCGGTCGGGCGCGGACGCGAAGATGTCCAGCCCGAGCGAGCGCGAGAGGAACCGTGCGGCCAGCTGCCCCTTGACGCTGTTGCCCGCGGCGTCGAGCCGGGGCGCGAAGGTGCCCAGACCTCCCTTGCCCGGAGCGACGGTCACGATGCCGCCGCCGATGCCGCTCTTCCCGGGGAGCCCGACGTCGTACAGCCAGTCACCGGAGGTCTCGTAGAGGCCGGCGGACGTCATCACGGCAAGCGTGTGCCGGCAGGTCTCCTCGGAGACGACCCGCTCGCCGGTCAGCGGGTTGACGCCGCCGTCTGCCAGCGTGGCCCCCATTGCCGCGAGGTCGCGCGCGGACACGGCGAGGCAGCACTGCCGCGTGTAGAGGGCGACCGCCTCCTCGGGGGCGCAGCCGAGGCGGCTGCGGCGTGCGAGCGCGCCTGCCAGCTCGCGGTTCCGATGGTTCGTCTCCGAGGCGGAGACGTACACCTCCTCGTCGAGCGCGAGCGGACGGCCCGCGAAGGCGGAGAGCCCGTCCCGGAGCGCGTGCCACCGCTCGTCGCCATCGGCACCGGGTGCGCGGCTCGTGGCCGCGATGGCGCCGGGGTTGACCATCGGGTTCGTCCGGCCGTCGGGGCTCCGCTCGACCGCTTCGAGCGAGTTGAAGGGCAGGCCGGTGGCGTTGACGCCGAGCTCGTCGCGGGCGCGGTCGGGGCCGAGCGCCTCGCAGACGAGCGCGAAGACGAACGGCTTCGAGACGCTCATGATCGTGAACTCGTCGGCGGCGTCACCGGCCGCGTGGACCGCGCCGCTCGTCGCGACGACGGCGATCCCGAAACGATCCGGCGCGGCGTCGCGCAGGGCGGGGTAGACGTCCGACGTCGTGCCCTCCCCGTCCTCCCGGTACCGCTCGTGTGCCTCGTCCACGAGCGCTCGGACCTCGTCCGGCGACGGGAGCTGCCCGGTGGAGACGAACGTCGTCACAGGAGGGAGTTTCGCTGCGCCAGCGCCTCGGGGTCGAGCCACTCGGGGACGCGGGAGAGGAACAGCTCCCGCGAGCGCTCGAACCGGGGCGGCGGCTAGTCCAGGTGGACGGACGACCCCGGCCCGAGCGGGATCCCGAGCAGGTACCAGGCGACGAAGAAGAGCGTCCAGATGATCGACAGGACGACGACGTACGGGAGCATCATCGCGACGACGGTGCCGATCCCGGCGTCCTTCCGGTAGCGCTGCGCGAAGATGATGATCAGCGGGAAGTAGGCCATCAGCGGCGTCACCACATTCAACGGCGAGTCGCCGACTCGATACGCCGCGAGCACCGTCTGCGGTGCGACGTCGAGCCGCAGGAAGAGCGGGATGAAGATCGGCGCGAGGATGGCCCACTTCGCGATCGCGGCCGGCATGATGATGTCGACCAGCATCGTCACGAAGACGAAGCCGATCAGCAGCCAGACCGCCCCGATGTTGGCCTCCTCGAGCCAGTCGCCGAGCTTCACCGCCGACACCTGCGCGATGTTCGAGTAGCTGAAGTACGCGATGAACTGCGCGATCAGCAGAAAGAGGAACAGGAGCGACGCGAGCCCCGCCCACGACTTCGTGATCGAGGCGAGCACCTCGTCGCTCGTCCGGATCGTCCCGGCGCCGCGACCGTAGGCGAGCCCCGCCGCGAAGAAGATGATCGTGATGATCACGATCAGGCTGTCCATGAACGGCGAGTCACCGATGATGTCGCCCGTCACGGGGTCGCGGAGCGGCGCGTCGGGGAACGCGGTGAGCAGGGCGATCACGACGAGTACGGCGACCGTCGCGAGGAGGGCGTAGCGAAGGCCCTTCGCCTCCGCCTCCGGCGACACCTCGGGGCCCTTGTCGGCGTCGAGCGACTCGTCGTCGCTCTCGAGCGACGCGTCGTGCTTGCCGAGGCTTCGCTCGACGACGTACACGGAGACGATCGTCAGGACGATCGTGACCAGGATCGTCGACGCGATGCCGAAATAGAGGTTCGCGGCGAGGTCGATCGAGCGGTTGGGATCGACGAGCGCGCTCGCGTCGTTCGTGATCTCGGTCAGCACTCCGTCGAGCGGCGTGATCAGGAAGTTCACGCCGAACCCTGCTGCGACCCCTGCGAACGCAGCCGCCATCCCGGCGAGGGGGTTGCGGCCGACGCTCTTGAACGCAGCCGCACCCAGGGGTATCAGCACGAGATATCCGGCGTCCGAAGCGATGCTCGAGAGGACGCCGATGAAGATGATGATCGGGGTCAGCATCGCCTCCGACGAGACGGCGACGAGCTTGCGGATCAGCGCCCCGATCAGCCCTGCGGCCTCCGCGAGGCCGACTCCGATCATCACCACGAGGATGATCGCAACGGCCGCGAAGTTCCGGAAATTGGCGACGAACGAGGTGAACAGGAACCGGATCCCGTCGGCCGAGAGGAGGCTCTGGATCTCCGCCGACTTCTCGACGACCCGGTACTCGCCCTCCTGAACCGATGCATCGGGAAGGCCTCCGGACGGCTGGGTGGAGCCGCCCTGGACGACCTCCTCGACCGCGACCGGCGGCGGTTCGACGACCTGGTAGGTGACCTTGATGTCCGCCCAGGCGAGGAGGGCCGACACGATGATCACGAACACGCACAGCCAGACGAACAGGATCGCGGGGTTCGGCATCTTGTTGCCGCCCCGCTCGATCGCGTCGAGGACGCGCACCATCATCCCCCGCGAGGGCTCGGCGGCCGGAGGAGGTGGGGCCGCCTGCTCGCTCATGCGTCCTCCTCGCTCGATCCGCTCGTGAACGCCTCGGCGAAGCGACCGAGGAACTCCGTCTCGACGAGCACCGCCTTCTCGAACTCCTCGAGCAGCACCCGCTCGTTCGGCGCATGGATGTTCGCGTATCCGTCGGTCGTCCCGAGGAGCAGGATCTCCGCCTCCGGGACCGCCACGTGGAGCGCGTTGACGAGCGGGATCGAGCCGCCCGTCGCCGCATACGAGGCTTCGATGCCCCACGCCGCCTCCATCGCCTCGCGCGCCGCCCGATACGCCGGGCCTGTCGTCTCGGCGAGGAACCCGTTGCCGGTCACACCGGGATGCACGGTCACCCCGATCCCGAACGGCCGCGTCTGCTCGAGGTGGCGGACCACGGCCTCCTGCGCCTCGTCCGCGTCCTGCGCAGGGTGCACGCGGGTGTTGATCTTCGCCCGGGCGTGCGCGTTGACGGCGTTGAGCGCATCGTCGACGGATGTGATGTCGATGCCGGTGACGGTGATCGCAGGGCCTGACCAGACCCGTGAGCCGAGATCGCCCGACCCCACGAGCGGGAGCCCGTCCTGCACCTCGGCGAGCGTGCGGAACTCCTCCTCGGTGTAGCCGGCCCCGGTCCACGGCTCGCGCTTCAGGCCTTCCACCGCGACGTCGCCGTTCTCGTCGTGAAGCGTCGCGAGCGCCTGCAGGAGCACACCCAGCGCATCGGGCGCGGCGCCACCGTACTGGCCCGAGTGCTTCGGCCCTGCGAGCGTCTCGACCTCCATGGTCGTCTGCGCCATGCCGCGAAGGCCGATCGTGAGCGTCGGCACGCCCGGGCGCACGCTGCCCATGTCCGCGATCACCATCGCGTCGGCGCGGAACAGGGCGGGGTGCGTCGCGGGGTAGTCGTTGAGCGCGCTGCCGACCTCCTCCTGCCCTTCGATCACGATCTTGATGCCGACCGGCGGCCGCCCCTCCCACGCGCGGAGCGCGCCGATGTGGGCGACGATGTTCGACTTCGTGTCGGCGGACCCCCTTCCGTACAGCGCGCCGTCGCGCTCGGTCAGCTCGTACGGAGGAGACGCCCACTTCTCCTCGTCGCCCGCCGGCACGACGTCGTAGTGCCCGTAGAGCAGGACGGTGGGCGCTCCGTCCGGGGCAGGAATCTCGCCGAGCACGACCGGCGCCGTGTCCGGCAGCTCGAGCGACCGGATGTTCTGGACACCCGCGCCTTCGAGAAGCTCGACGACGGCGTCCCGACAGGAGAGAAGCTCCGCGTGCGTCTCGGGCGGGTAGTTCGTGGCCGACACGGACGGGATCGCGACGAGCCGTGCGAGGTCCGCCCGGAGCTCCGGCATCAGCTCCGCGACGCGACTCCGCGCGTCGTCTCGCCCGGGCACGAGGCGATCCTAGAGGGTTGGCGCGGCCGGGGCGATTGTCTCACGGCGAGACGCGGCCTCCGCCCGCAGCGCCTGGAGGACCGTACGCTGCGACGGTGAGGATCCTGACCGTCGTCGGCAATCGCCCGCAGTTCGTCAAGGCGGCGCCGCTCTCGGTCGCAATCCGGGAGGCGGGCATCGACGAGGTCGTCGTCCACACCGGGCAGCACTGGGACGACGAGCTCTCCCAGGTCTTCATCGACGAGCTCTCGCTCGACGAGCCGGCGCACCGGCTCGACCTCCGCACCGCGGACGTCGAAGTGCTCACGCCGGCGATCGCCGCGGCGCTCGCGTCCGAGACGCCGGACGCCGTGCTCGTCCTCGGGGACACGAACTCGACGCTCGCGGGCGCGCGGGCGGCGTCCGCTGCTGAAATACCGATCGCCCATGTCGAGGCCGGCCTCCGGAGCGGCGACCTGTCGATGCCCGAGGAGCGAGCGCGGATCGAGGTGGACGGGCTCTCGACCCTGCTCCTCTGCCCCGATGACCGATCGGCCGCGACCCTGCGCGACGAGGGCGTCGGCGGGCGTGTCGAGGTGGTGGGCGACGTGATGGCCGATGCGACGCTCCGCTTCGCGCCGATCGCGCGCGAGCGCGTCCAGCCGCCCCACTCGCCCGGGAGCTACGTCGTGGCGACGATCCACCGGGAGGCGAATGTGCAGCCCGCGCGCCTGCGCCGGATCGCCGAGGGCCTGTCGCGGCTCGAGGAGCCGGTGGTGCTGCCCGCCCACCCGCGAACCGCTTCTGTGCTCGACGCGCACGAGATCCCGCTCGGCGCGAACATCCGAGTGCACGAGCCGATGGGCTACCTCGCGTTCGCGTCGGCCGCGTCGCAGGCGCGGGTCGTCGCGACCGACTCGGGCGGGCTCCAGAAGGAGGCCTACTGGTACCGGGTGCCGTGCGTCACGATGCGACCGTCGACCGAGTGGGTCGACACGGTGGAGGTCGGGGCCAACGTGCTCGTCGACGACGACCCGGACGCGATCGTCGAGGCTGTCCTGGCGGCACGCTTCCCGGCCGACGCGCCGCCGCTCTACGGCGACGGGCACGCCGCCGAGCGGATCGCGCGAGCGCTCCTGGCGTCGCTCTAGGCGGTCTCGAGGATCGCGCGGGCCGGCGGGGACGCGAGCAGCGTCTCCGCGTGACTCGGCGCGAGCGTCGCGGCGAAGTCCGTCAGGATCCGCCGCGCCTCGCTCGTCGTCGCGGCGGCATCGCCCTCGTCGCCGGTCGCTCGCAAGGCGTCCGCGAGCGCTGCCCGTGAGTGCCAGCGCCCGACCGGGTTGACGAGCGCGTCGGCGATCTCGACCGCCGAGCGGAGCTCGCGGAGACCGTCGACCGGGCGGCCGAGCGCCACGAGCGCGCTGCCCAGGTGCGCGCGGGCGAGGACCTCGTACTTTCGCCGGCAGGTGCGCACGGTCACGTCCACCGCTTTCGCCGCCCATTCGGCTGCCACGTCGGGCGGGTCGGCGTGAAGCGCGATCTCCGACCGCGCGACCGCCAGGCGGCCGAGGATCAGCCAGCGCGTCCAGCCGGTTGCCCCGGAGGCGTCCTCCCAGAGGCCCGGCCAGTCGGCCTGGGCGCGGCCGATGTCACCGTCGAGCAGCGCCGTCTGGAGAAGATCGGAGAGCGCGAACCGACGCGGCATCGCGAAGGAGAAGTCGCGCGCCGCCTCGAGAGCGGCCTCGTTCGCAGCCCGGGCGGCGTCGAGGTCGCCGAGCTCGCGGAAGATCACCGCCTGGTAGTTGGACAGGTACGTGCCCGCCCGTCCCAGGTTTTGGGCGATCGCCAGCATGGAGTCGAGCTTCGTGAGCGCTGTCTCGTGCTCCCCGAGCCCGACGCTCGCCATCGCGTCGATGCCCCCGCCGCGCAGGAGGGCATGGGCGCTCTGGACCTCACCTCCTGCCGCGCGCGCCCGGGCTCCAAGCGCGGCGGCGCCTCGGTAGTCCCCCGTCCAGTACTTCACGCTTGCCTGCAGGTGCATGTGGTCGGCGCGCTCGTAGCCGCGGGCTCCGGCGGGCCACACCTCCAGCGCCTCGTCGCCGAGCGCCACCGCGCGCGAGAGGTCGCCCTCCTCCCCGCGCATCGCGAGCGCGTTCGAGACGACCGCGAGCGCTGCGGCGCGGCCGTCGTCCTCCCCGCGGCTCTCGGCGAACGCGAGCGCCTCCTCTCCGTAGCGAAGCGCGTCCTCGTGGTGCTCGCACCAGACCTCCGCCCGCCCTGCGTAGAGAAGGCCGTCGAGCCGCTCGCCTCCCTCGAGCTCGGGAAGCGCTGCGGCCAGCTCGGCTGCGGCCTCATGGTCGGCATCGAGCGCCTTCAACGCCATCCCGCGGCGCAGGCGGATCGTCGTTCGCATCTCGGGGTCGGTCGCGAGCTCGTACGCCTGCGAGTAGAGGTCGACGACCTCGCGGGTGGCCCAGCCGCGCTCCGCCACGCTGGCCGCGGTGAGCAGATGCGGAACAGCCCGAGTGGGGTCGCCGGCCAGGCGCCAGTGATGCGCGAGGATCCACGCGACCGGGTCCGAGTCCTCACCGACCCGAGCCTCGATGTACCGAGCCACGTCCGCATGACGGCCGGCCCGCTCCGCCCGTGGCAGCGTCGAGTACGCCACGTCGCGGATCAGCGCGTGCCGGAAGCGGTACTCGACGTCCCCCTCGAGGCGGCTCGCGTGCTCACGGCGAACGAGATCACGCCGCTCCAGCTCGTCGAGCGCCTCGTCCACCTCCTGCTCGGCGGAGACGGCCGCGACGACGTTCCTCCAGAAGCTTCGCCCGACGACCGCCGCCGTGAAGAGCACCGCTCGCAGGTGGGGCGGCAGCACGTCGAGGCGCGCCGCGATCGCAGCCGTCACCGTCACCGGCAGCCCCGTTCCGGAGGCGCCGTCTGCGAGCGCCGCCGAGAGCTCCTCGACGAAGAGCGGGTTCCCTTCCGAGACCTCGACCAGCCGGTCGACGGTCTCGCCGCTCCCCGACGGGCCGCCGGCGAGCCCTTCGGCGAGCTCCCGCGTCTCCCCCGTGCTCAGCGGATCGAGGACGATGCTCGTGTGCGCGGGCAGGCGCGCCCCCCAGGGGCGCTCGTCCAGGAGCTCCGGGCGCGTGAGGACGACGACGACGACGGCCGCCTCGCGCAGTTGCCCGCCGAGGTACTCGATCAGGTCGAGCTCGGACGCAGCCGCCCAGTGGATGTCCTCGAAGACGACGAGCGTCGGCTGCTCCTCGCCGAGGCACTCGATCATCCGGCGCATCGCGAGGAACATGAGGCGCTGGTTCACCCCGGGGATGCCGGTACCGAGCCCGAGCAGCAACCCGAGGTAGCGCGCCGTGTCCGGGCTCTCCGCGGCCGGCACGAGCCGGGCGACGCCGTCGTCGAGCTTGTCGCGTGCGACCCGCGGCGGGTCCGAGTCGAAGATCCCGAATGCCTGCCGGATGATCTGCGTCGCGGCGTGGTAGCCGGTCCGCTCCTCGTACGGAAGGCATCGCCCTCGAAGCAGGCGTCCTCCGCCGGCGTCGACCTCCGCGGCGATCTCGCGGCAGAGCCGCGACTTCCCGATGCCGGTCGGCCCGACGACGGTGACCAGGTGCGGCCTCGAGTCGAGCGTCGCCTGGCGCCACACCGAGCGGATCAGCTCGAGCTCGCGGGCCCGGCCGACGAACCGGCCGAGCGTCTCCGGTCGTTCCGCGGGCTCCGAGATCACGCCCGTTGCGAGCCACGTCTCGACGGGGCTCGCCTTCCCCTTCGCGACCGATGCGGGAAGCTCTTCGTAGGCGATCGCGTGCCTGGTCGCGCGCCGGGTCTCTGCCCCGACCACGAGCCGGCCGACGGGGGCGGCGGCCTGCAGCCGGGCCGCCGTGTTCACCACGTCCCCGATCGCGATGGCTTCGCCCGCCTCCGCCGCGACGCGGACGATCGCCTCGCCCGTGTTCACCGCCGCCCGGGCCCCGAGCCCCGACCCGAGCCCCCCCACCGCATCGAGGACGCGAAGCCCGGCCCGCACGGCCCGCTCCGCGTCGTCTCCGTGCGCGACCGGCGCACCGAAGACCGCCATCACCGCATCCCCGATGAACTTCTCGACGTTCCCGCCGTAGGACTCGATCCGCTCCCGGGCGACCGCGTGGTACGCGCTCAGGGCGTCGCGGACGTCCTCCGGGTCCGCGTTGTCCGACGACGCGGTGAACCCCTCGAGGTCGACGAACAGGATCGAGACGAGCTTCCGCTCCTCGCGGGGGGCCGACGCGCCGTCGCGCGGAGCCCCGCATCGGGAGCAGAAGCGCGCATCCGGCGCGAGCTCCAGACCACAACGCTCGCAGGTGAGGGCGCTGCGATGCGCCTGCTCGTCCACCCCGGGAGTATTCCGGCGCCGGACGGCGAAGTCCACGACGCCCGGCCGGCTTGTGACGATCAGTCACAAGCAGCCTCCCCCGCTAGCATTCCGACCTTGTGACCCTCCCCGAGACCACCGCAGCGACGACCGCAGGAAGCCACCCGGACGGGAGCCCGGCGACGGCCGCGTACGACGTCGCAATCGTCGGCGCGGGCTACGTCGGCCTGCCGCTCGCGCAGGTGTTCGCCGAGGCCGGGCGACGCGTCGTGCTGGTCGAGGCCGACGCGCACCGCGTCGAGAAGCTCCGGCGCGGGGAGAGCTACATCGAGGACGTCTCCTCCGATGCGCTCGCGGCGCTCGTCGCCGAGCGCGGCCTCGGCGCGACGACCGACTACGACGTGCTCCGCGACGCCGACGCGATCCTCATCGCACTCCCGACGCCGCTCTCGCGGCAGCGCGAGCCCGACCTCTCGATCGTGCTCGAGGCAGGTGCGGAGATCGGGAAGCGGCTCCGGCCCGGCCACCTGGTCGTCCTCGAGTCGACCACGTATCCGGGAACCACGCGCGAGGAGCTGCTGCCCGTGCTCGAGCGCGCGTCCGGCCTCGTCGCCGGCCGGGACTTCCACCTCGCCTTCTCGCCCGAGCGCGTCGACCCCGGCCGCATCGACTGGACGACGAAGACGGTGCCGAAGGTCGTGGGCGGGATCGACCAGGCCTCGACCGATGCCGCGGCGGCGCTGTACGGCTCCGCGGTCGACACGGTGCACCGCGTCACCTCGCCGGAGGCGGCCGAGCTGACGAAGCTGCTCGAGAACATCTTCCGCTCGGTCAACATCGCGCTCGTCAACGAGCTCGCGCAGCTCTGCGACCGGATGGGCATCGACATCTGGGAGGTCGTCGACGCGGCCGCGACGAAGCCGTTCGGATTCATGCCCTTCCAGCCGGGCCCGGGCCTCGGCGGGCACTGCATCCCGATCGACCCCTTCTACCTCACCTGGAAGGCCCGCGAGTTCGACTTCCAGACACGGTTCATCGAGCTGGCCGGCGAGGTCAACCAGAACATGCCGTACTACTGCCGCTCGCGCGTCTCGCAGGCGCTCAACCACGGCGCGCGGAAGTCGCTGTCGGGCTCGTCCGTGCTCGTGCTCGGCGTCGCCTACAAGGCGGACATCTCCGACTGGCGCGAGTCGCCCGCCGTGAAGCTGATCGAGCTCCTGCAGAACGCGGGCGCCTCGGTCGCCTACCACGACCCGCACGTTCCCTCGTTCGCGGCCGACGGGATCGCGCTCGAGTCGGTGCCGTTCGCTCCCGCCGCCTACGACGTCGTCGTGATCGCGACGGCGCACTCGGGGTTCGACTACGCGCAGCTGGTGACCGACGCGGCGCTCGTGGTCGACCTCCGGAACGCCACCGGCCGCGCGGGCGTCACGAGCGAGAAGGTCTGGAAGCTTTGAGGGGCCTGTGACCCGCGTCGCCCACGCGGGCGTCGGCGGCTGGGGACGGAACGTCGCGCGGGTCGTCGGCGAGCTCGCCGACCTCGTCTGGATCTGCGACATCGACGAGGAGCGGCGGGGGCAGTACGCGGCGCGCTACCCGCAGGCGCGCTTGACCGCCGCGTTCGACGACCTGCTCGCGGACGACACGGTCGACGCGGTGGTGATCGCCACTCCCGTCCCGACCCACTACGCGCTCGCGAAGCAGGCGCTCGAGGCGGGCAAGCACGTGTTCGTCGAGAAGCCGCCGGCGATGCGGGGGGCCGAGATGGAGGAGCTCGTCGCGCTCGCGGAGCAGCGCGACCTCGTCCTCATGCCCGGGCACCTGCTCCTGTACCACCCCGGTCTTCGCACGGTGAAGGAGCTCGTCGACGCCGGCGAGCTCGGCGAGGTGGCGTGCGTCTACGGCAACCGGCAGAACCTCGGGGTGATCCGCTCGAACGAGAACGCGCTCTGGTCGCTCGGCGTCCACGACCTCTCGGTGATCCTCTGGCTTCTCGAGGAGGAGCCGTCGGAGGTCGTGGC
The DNA here is from genome assembly GCA_963814565.1 of uncultured Actinomycetes bacterium. Classification (GTDB taxonomy): domain Bacteria; phylum Actinomycetota; class Thermoleophilia; order Gaiellales; family Gaiellaceae; genus Gaiella. The sequence goes on along the minus strand of CAWFDO010000013.1, from coordinate 37,403 downwards.
CTACGGCCAGGACTTCGTCCAGCCGGGGATCGAGGACGTCGTCTTCTGCTTCCTGCGCTTCCCTTCGGGCAAGGTCGCGCACATGCACCTCTCCTGGCTCGACCCTCAGAAGATGCGGAAGATGACCGTCGTCGGCCGCGAGAAGATGGTCGTCTTCGACGACATGGAGCTCGAGCGCAAGGTGACGGTCTACGAGAAGGCGCCGTGGGAGCCGGCCGAGACGTACGGGGAGTGGCGCACCCGGACCGGCGACATCTACAGCCCCAAGATCTCCACCGACGAGCCGCTCAGGCTCGAGCTGCAGCACTTTCTCCGGCTCGTCGCCGAGGGGCCGGGAGACCACCGCGAGGCGCGTGACGGGCTCGCCGTCGTCCGCACCCTCGACCGGCTCAGCGAAAGCCTTCGCTCGACCTCGTGAGCGTCGAGGTGCACCCGACCGCGATCGTCCACCCCGGGACGATCCTCGGGGACCGCGTCAGGGTGCTCGAGCACGCCGTCGTCGGCAAGCAGCCGACGCTCTCGCCGCGCTCGACCGCGAAGCGGGAGCCGCTGCCGCCGACCGTCGTCGGGGACGGCACCGTCATCTCCACCGCGGCGATCGTCTTCGCGGGCTCGACCATCGGCGCGCGCGTGATCCTCGGCGACCAGTCGTGCGTCCGCGAGCGGGTCACGATCGGCGACGACGTCGTGGTCGGGCGCGGCTCACTCGTCGAGAACGACACGACGATCGGCGACCGCACGAAGATCCAGGCGGAGGCCTACGTGACGGCCTACTCGACGCTCGAGGAGGACGTCTTCATCGCGCCGTGCGTCGTCACGACGAACGACAACTTCATGGGCCGCACCGACAAGCGACTGGAGCTGATGCGAGGCCCGACGATCCGTCGTGGCGCGCGGATCGGCGGCGGCGCGATCCTCTGCCCGGGCGTCGAGGTCGGCGAGGACGCCTTCGTCGGCGCCGGCGCGGTCGTGACGAAGGACGTGCCGACGCGCGCGGTCGTGGTGGGAAGCCCCGCGCGCGTGATCCGCGAGGTGCCCGACGACGAGCTGCTCGACGCTCAGGCCTAGACGCCCGGGGCGCTGACCCGCCCGTCCCAGGGGTTGCGCGCACCGCAAGAACATCGCATCGTGGGGCGCGTGGAGCAGCGGCCTCAGGGTGCTCCCCGACGCGCCGGCGGCGGCCAGATCCGGGCCAGCCCCGTGGCCGCCGGCCTGTGCAGGTGTGACGATTCGTCCGATGCGCCGAACCGTCGTCATCGTGGACGACCACGCACGGTTCCGCCGCGCCGCGCGAAAGCTGCTCGAGCTGGAGGGGTTCGACGTGGTCGGTGAGGCGGCCGACGGCGCGTCGGCGCTCGTCGCGGTCGAGCGGCACCGGCCGGACCTCGTGCTGCTCGACGTCCAGCTCCCCGATGCGAGCGGCCTCGACCTCGTTCCGCTGCTGAGCCCGGTCTCGGACGTCCTGCTCGTCTCCAGCCGCGACCGCTCCGAGGTCGCGGGCCGCGTCGGGCGCAGCGGGGCGCTCGCGTTCATCCCGAAGGACCAGCTGACCGGCCAGGCGGTCCTCTCCGCCCTCGAGCGACGCCGATGAAGATCGTCAAGGTCTTTCTCGCCGTGGCCGCGGTCCCGCTCGGCGTGATGGCCTTCCGACTGCTCCACGACGACCTCCACCAGACGGAGATCCGGTCGCTCCCGGCCGTCGTCATCGGGTGGACGGCGATCGCGACAGGCCTCCTCGCGTGGTGGCAGCGGCCGGCGAATCGGATGGGCCTGCTCATGACGCTCTTCGGGTTCGCCGTCCTCGTCCGGCCGTGGCAATACAGCCCGGAGCCGTGGCTCTTCGCGGTCGGCTTCCTGCTGGGTGGCCTCAGCTTTGCGCTGCTCGGCCACGTCGCGCTCGCCTATCCGACGGGACGGGTCATCGACCGCCTCGAGCTGCTGCTCGTCCGTGTCGGCTACGCGACGGTGCTCGCGTTCCCGGTCGCGATCCTCCTCGTGACGCCCGAGGGGGCGCGGCTCGAGTACGCGCCGCTCGCCCCCGGAAGCCCGATCGTCGTCAGCGGCGACGCGGCGCTCGCGCGGACGCTCGAGAAGGCCTACGTCGTCGTGCTCTTCGGCTTCCTCACCACGTGCTTCGTCGTGCTGCTCCTCCGGAAGTTCGTGAAGGCCACGCGGCGCTCCCGGCGGATCCTCATGCCGCTGCTCCTCGCCGTCGGCGTCGCCGCGCTCCGTGCGTTCTACGAGTTCCTCTCGACCTTCGGGAGCGACGTCCCCGCCATCGCGGACTACGTCTACTGGTGGCAGGTCGCCGGCCAGATCGCGCTCTCGTTCGCCATCGTCTGGGGGCTCCTCTACTCCCGCCTCGCCGCCGCGCACGTGGCGGATCTCATGCGCGAGCTCGACCAGGTCCCACCCGAGAAGCTCCGCGACGCTCTCGCGCGCGCGCTCGGCGACCCGAGCCTCGAGCTCGCGTTCTGGCTGCCCGAACGGCACGAGTACGCCGACGCGCAGGGCCGGCCGATCGCCCTCCCGACGCCGGGCTCGCGGCGGGCGGTCACGGTGCTGGAGAGCGACGGGCAGCCGCTCGCGGCGCTCGTCCACGACCCGAGCCTGCGCGACGACACGCGGCTCCTCGACTCGGCCGGTGCCGCTGCGCGGCTCGCGCTCGAGAACGCACGCCTCCAGGCGGAGCTCAGAGCCCAACTCGTCCAGGTGCGGGAGTCGAGGGCCCGAATCGTCGCCGCCGGCGACGACCAGCGGCGGCGGATCGAGCGCGACCTCCACGACGGCGCCCAGCAGCGCCTCGTCGCCCTCGCCCTCGAGCTGCGGGCCGCGCAGAAGCGCCTCGGCGGCGAGCTCGGCCCGGAGCTGGACGACGTCCTCGCCGACGCCGTCGACGAGCTGCAGCTCGCGGTGCGCGAGCTCCGCGAGCTCGCACGCGGGGTGCATCCCGCGATCCTCACGGAGGAGGGCCTGGCCGCGGCGCTCGAGTCGCTCGCAGACCGCACGCCCCTCCCCGTCCGGATCGTGACGGCGCCGCCGGGGCGGCTGCCGAGCGAGATCGAGGGCGCCGCCTACTTCGTCGCGTGCGAGGCGCTCGCGAACGCCGTCAAGCACGCCGATGCAACGTCGGTGACGATCAGCGCCGCGCGACGCAACGGGACGCTCGTGGTCGAGATCGCCGACGACGGCGTCGGCGGCGCGAGCCTGAACGGCGGCTCCGGCCTTCGCGGTCTCTCGGACCGCGTCGAGGCCCACGGCGGGCGGCTGCGGATCGAGAGCCCGCCGGGTGGCGGGACGCGCGTGATCGGGGAGCTCCCGTGCGCGTCGTGATCGCGGACGACTCCGTGCTGCTGCGCGAGGGCGTCGCACGCGTGCTGGCGGAGAACGGATTCGACGTCGTCGCCCAGGTAGGCGACGCGGTGGCGCTCGAGCGAGCAGTCAGGAGCGAGAAGCCGGACGTCGCGATCGTCGACGTCCGCATGCCGCCGACGCACACCGACGAGGGCACGCAGGCGGCCGTCCGCATCCGGGCGGAGCACCCGGAGGTCGGCGTCCTCGTCCTGTCCCAGGTCGTCGAGGCGCGCCACGCGCTGACGCTCTTCCGCGACAGCCCGGAGGGCTTCGGCTACCTCCTCAAGGATCGCGTCGTCGAGCTCGACGAGTTCCTCGCGGCCGTGCGCCGCGTCGCCAACGGCGGCACCGTCGTGGACCCCGACGTCGTCGCGCAACTGCTCGGCCGCAAGCGGGAGGACGACCCGCTCGACGAGCTGACGCCGCGCGAGCGGGAGGTGCTGGCGCTCATCGCCGAGGGGCGCTCGAACCGGGGTATCTGCGAGAAGCTCTTTCTGAGCCCGAAGACCGTCGAGACGCACGTCAACTCGATCTTCCTCAAGCTCCGGCTGCTGCCCGCATCCGACGACCACCGGCGCGTGCTCGCGGTGCTCGCCTACCTGCGCGGCAGCGGTGCGTGATGCAGCCGCGCCGAGCGCCCCTCGCGGGCGTGCCCGGCGTCCGGGGTACTACCGCGTGCGGACGATCGAGAGGCGGTACGCCACGGGCGGATGGCTCGGCGCCGTCAGGCGCGCCTGGAGGTAGTGCCAGCCCTCCTGCACGCCGGTCCAGGCGAGACGCTGGCGGCGCCCGGCCCGGGTCGAGATCCGCACGCGGCGGTCCGGCGGGGCAAGGCCCGTCACCTGTGCCGTCCCCGGGCGCCAGAGGGCGAGCACGACGTTGCTCGGCACCGCGGGGACGAGCGAGGTGTACAGCCGCTCCCCGCGTCGCAGGTAGATCGCATAGACGTCGTCCTGGTCGTCCCAGAAGTCGACCGACGCGCGCACAAAACGCGCCTTCTCGCCGGAGGCGAAGTAGAGCGGGTACGCATCCTCACCGGCGTTGTCGTTCGGCTCATGGGCGTCGCGCGGCGGCACGGCGCCGTCGAGGGCGCCCACGGCGGCGGTCGCGTCCAGCGCGCCCCATCCCGTCAACGGGTCGCGTCCGAGCCCGCACGACCCGCAACCCGAGGACGCGGTCGCGTCGACCGCCGTCCGCTCGATGATCGCGGTGACCTGCTCGGGCCGCAGCAGCGGCCGCACGCCGAGCAGGTTCGCGGCCACGGCGGTGGCCTGCGGCGCGGCGAACGACGTGCCGTCCGGCGGCCGGAACTCGTCCGACGCGCAGGGCGTGTAGCCCTGCTCCTGGCAGCCGGGGCGCGCCGCGGTGATCGAGCGCGGGAACGTCGACAGGATGTCCTCGCCGGGTGCGGCGATGTCGTTGAAGACGGCGTCGCGGTTCGAGAAGCCGGGCGAGCCGCCGCTCCGGCTGAGCGCGCTGACGCCGAGGACGTGCGGGAGCGCCGCCGGGTAGCTCGCGAATTGCCACGGCGACCGCGGTGCCTGGTCGGCGTTGCCGACCGCCGCCACGACGACCGCGCCGCGCTTGACCGCGTAGCGGATGGCCTCCTCCTCGAGCCGTGAGTAGGTGTCGCGGCTCGGTCTACGAGGGTCGCGGAGGCCGCCGAGCGAGATGTTGACCACGCGCGCGCCGTTGTCCACCGCCCACCGAATCGCCTTCGCCTCGGCCTCGACCGCGATCGTCCCGCCGGGCGAGACGACCTTCGCGACGAGGAGCTCCGCGGCAGGGGCGAGCCCGGCGATGCCCGTCGAGTTGTCGATCTCCGCCGCGATGATGCCCGCGACGATCGTCCCGTGCCCGCGCGTGTCCTGCGCCGTGGCGCCGACGAAGCTCCTTGCGAGGGCGACACGGCGGGCGAGGTCTGGATGCGTGAGGTCGATCCCGGAGTCGATCACCGCGACGCGCACCGGAGCGAGGGGAGGCGGCGCCTGCCAGGCGTCGTAGGAGCGGTTCGCGACGGCGTACCACTGGCGGGCGGCGAGCGGGTCGGTCGGCTCGAACGCGAGGCGGCGCTCGCGGGCGGGCTCGACCCACGCGACGCCGGGAACGGGCCGGAGCGCGGACGGGTGCGCGTCGACGGCAAGCGCCCGGAACGGTGCGAGCCGCTCGACGCGCGCGCCCGTCGCGCGCTCGATCGCGCGCGCCACGACGGCGGGATCCGCGCCGGGCTGGACACCGACGTGGGATCGCGCGCCGAGGCCGGTCGCGGGAAACGCGAGCGCGACGCAGCAGGCGAGCGCCCCGACGAGGGCGCGCCGGCTCACGCCTTGAACCGGACCGTGAGCGCCGGGCCGGCGAGGCCGTCCGCGGTCAGCCGGAACACGGTCGTCGCGTCGAGACGGATCGGCACCGCGAACGTCCCGTCGTCCGCGGGCTCGAGTTGCCGGACCCTGGCCCACGCGCCGCCGGCACCGCGGCGCTCGAGGACGACGCCCTCGACGTTCCGCGCCAGCCCGGTGAGCAGGAGCTTTCCCTTGGGGGCGGTCACGGTGGGGCCGTCGAGGCGCAGCATCCCGAGCCGGAACCCGGTCGACTTCAGACCGAGCCGCGCGCGGACGTCGCTCAGCCGCAGGTCGGTCGAGCCCGTCGCCGTCGCGAGGCGGATCACCGCGGGGCGGCCCGGCTCACCGGGGACGTACGAGACGTCGGTGACGGAGCCGCCGAGCCCGAAGCGCTTCGCGAGCTGCGGTCCGGTGAAGAGCTGGGACGGCCACTGGAAGTTCGGCGACACCGAGTCCCAGCGGTCGTCGACCGCCTGCAGGTAGGGGATGTCGTTGCCGAAGACGTCGAGCGAGCTGATCGTCCGGCCACCGCTGGACGAGAAGTAGAGCGTCTGCGCCGGGGCGCCCTCGTACGTGACGATCTCGCCCTTCGTCTCGTTGACCGCACGCGTCGGTCCCGCGCCCTCCGAGGCGACGCCGTAGTAGACCTGGCTGCGCCAGTCGGAGTGGAGGTCGAAGCCCTTGGCCTTCACGAGGTGCGCCACGGCATAGGTGCGCGCGGCGACGGCCTGGGCCTTGAGCGCCTCGAGCGGCCAGTCCCTCGGCATCTCCCCGGGCACGACGCCGAGCAGGTACGCCTCGAGCCCGACGATGTTGACCAGCTGGAGCTTCGCCCCCGCCTTCGCGATGCGGAGGTCGCCCCGGTATCGCTTGTCGCCCACGGCGAGGAACGACCCGGGCGTCGCGCGGAACGTCACCGGCCCCGGGAGGGCGAGCGGCTTGCCGCCGTCACCGACCGGCAGCTGGAGCTTCGGCCCGATCGTCACGGGGCCGACCGGCAGCACGTACCGCTTGCCGTTCGCGTCGAACGCGGCGAGCACATTCGTCAGCGTCACCTTCGCGAGGCCGTCGCCGACGAGAACGCGCACGCGCTCGAGGATCGACGTGGGCGCCGAGCCGATCTGGGTGCCGCGGTAGTAGTGCCCGAGGATCGCCCGATAGTCGCGACCGGCCTTCGCCTGGCCGAACGCGCCCCACTGGCTCATGCCGACGCCGTGCCCCCACCCGCCCCCGGCGAGCAGGAACGCAGGCTGCGGCGGCTTCGGCGCACCGTGGACCGACGCCGCGGCCGTGAAGGCGGCGAGGACGGCGGCGAAGGCGACGACGCCGCGCATGCTCCCGGGTCTGCGGCGGGCGATCACGCCTGCAGCCGGGCGGCGTACTGCTCTTCGTAGTAGCGGCGGTAGTCGCCGGACTTGATCGGCTCCCACCAGGACCGGTTCTCGCGGTACCAGTCGACGGTCGACCGGAGGCCGGTCTCGCCGAACGAATGCTCCGGCGACCACCCGAGCGACCGGAGCTTCGAGTCGTCGAGCGCGTATCGGCGATCGTGCCCGGCCCGGTCCTCGACATGACGGATGAGCGACGGATCCGCCGTGGTCAGCTCCAGGATCCGGTGCGTCACCTCGATGTTCTCGTGATCCTCCCCGCCGACGTTGTAGATCTCGCCGGGCCGGCCCTCGCGCAGCACGAGCTCGACGCCGGCGCAGTGGTCCTCCGCGTGGAGCCACTCGCGCACCTGCTTCCCGTCGCCGTACACGGGAAGCGCCTCGCCGTCGAGCGCGTTCGTGACGAACAGCGGGATGAGCTTCTCGGGGTACTGGTTCGCCCCGTACGTGTTCGCGCCGCGGGTGATCGACGCGTCGACGCCGTAGGTGCGGACGTACGCGAGGACCTGGAGGTCGCCTCCGGCCTTGGCTGCGCTGTACGGGCTCGACGGCCGCAGCGGGTCGCCCTCGACCGCCCGACCGCCCGCCTCGAGGTCGCCGTAGACCTCGTCGGTCGAAACCTGGACGAAGCGCGCGCCGTGCTCGCGCGCCCACTCGAGCAGCGTCATGGTCCCGAGCACGTCCGTATGGACGAACTCCTGCGGGCCGAGGATCGAGCGGTCGACGTGGGTCTCGGCGGCGAAGTTGACGATCGCGTCGCAGCCCTGCGCGGCCCTCGAGACGGCCTCCGGGTCGGCGATGTCGCCGACGACGAGCTCGGCGCCCGTGCCGTCGAGGTTGGCGGGGTTCCCCGCGTAGGTCAGCTTGTCGAGGACGACCACGTCGTCACCGCCTGCGACGAGCCGCTTCACGAAGTGCGAGCCGATGAAGCCCGCGCCGCCCGTCACGAGAACGCGCATCGGGGGAGGGTAGCGGCCCTCGAGCGCCGCAGCCCCGGGCCGGAGCGGCGCTTGTGACTTATCGGCACAAAGTCCCGGGACGCCCGAACCGGTTCCGGCCCTCGTGCGAACCAGTCCCGTGGCCGCGTACGCGTTCGTCGACGAATGGCTGGTGCCCGGGCCGGTCGAGGAGGTCTACGAGCTCCTCTCCTGCCCGCGGGACTACCCCCGCTGGTGGGGCGACGCCTTCCTCGAGGGCGAGGGTGACCCGGGACCGGCCGCGCCGGGGAAGCGCGCCCGGCTCCTGACCCGGGGGCGACTGCCGTACCGCCTGCGCTGGGACCTCGTCTGCGTCGAGGCCGACGCTCCGCGCCGGCTCGTGTCGCAGATCCAGGGCGACTTCGAGGGCGAGGGGATCTGGACGCTCGAGCCGGTCGACGGGGGGACGCGGGTCGTCCTTGAGTGGCGGGTCGACGTGCGGAAGCCGCTCGTGCGCCACCTGACGCCGCTGCTGCGCCCGGTCTTCGCCTGGAACCACCACTGGGCGATGCGCCGCGGGCGGGCGAGCATCGTCGCGGAGCTCCGGGCGGGCTCCCTAGCCGAGCGCCGCGAGGCAGGCGCGGAGGCCGTCACGCCAGTGCGGTAGCCGCGGGGCGCCCTTCTCGCTGCGGAGGATTGACACCGCCGGACGCGGTGCCTTCGCACCGAACTCGGCAGTGGTGACCCGCCGCACCCGGCAGTCGAGGCGGGCGTCCTCGAAGATCGCCTCCGCGAAGTCCGCCCACGTGCAGTCGCCCATCGGCGGCGAGGTGCCAGACACCGAACGCGGCGTCGCCGTCGACGAGCACGCGCGTCGCCTCGGCGAGGTGCCCGACGTAGGTCGGGCAGCCTCGCTGGTCGTCCACCACCGCGACCTCGTCGCGCTCCGCGCCGAGCCGGAGCATCGTCCGCACGAAGTTGTGGCCCGTCTCGCCGAAGAGCCACGAGCTCCGGACGATCCACGCGCGCTCCCCGGCCGACGCCTCGCCGTGGAGCTTCGTCCTTCCGTAGGCCGAGGCGGGCGCGGGCGGATCCGACTCGACGTACGGCGCCTCCTTCCGGCCGTCGAACACGTAGTCGGTCGAGTAGGCGACGAGCGGCGCGCCGAGCGCCGCCGCGTGCGCCGTCCCGCCGACATTGACGGCCGCTGCGCCCTGCGGGTCGTCCTCGGCACCGTCGACGTTCGTCCATGCCGCCGCGTGGAGGACGAGGGCAGGAGGCCACGGAAGCTGCGGCGCCTCGACGCGAACGTCCCACCCCTCGCGGCCGAGGGCGAGCACGTCGTCGTCCGCGAAGACCCGGGCGAGGGCGTGGCCGAGCTGGCCGCCGGCGCCGGTGATCAGGGTGCGGCGTCGCGCTCGGAGAGAATCGGCGTCGTCGTGCTCCACAGGTGCGCGACCCGTGGGTCGTTCCACGGGACGCCGTGCTCGTCGGGGTCGTCTGGGTCGTACTCCTCGGTGACGTGGTAGCAGAGAAGGGTGTCCGTGAGCGCCTCGTACCCGTGGGCGTGATGACCGGGGACGTAGAGGCCGACCGGGTTGCCGTCGCCGATGTCCTCCGTGAACGTGGCGCCGGTCGTCCTGTCGAGGACGACGACGCGGGCCGTCCCCTCGACCACGATGAAGAGGTCGTCCTGTCCGCGCTCGTGGAAATGCAGCCCGCGAATGACGCCTTTCCGCGAGAACACGAGGTTCGTCTGGGTCGCCGGCTTCGGCAGCGCGCTGTCGCGCCGGAGCTCGCTGAACCAGCCGCGGTCGTCCTCGAAGCGACGAAGCGGGATCCGGACGACGCCGTCGACGCTCATCCGTTGGCGCCCGTCTCCTCGACGAGCCGGCCGATCTCCGCGAGGTGCTGCCAGTGCTTGCCCGCGTCCTCCCACCAGCCCTCCACGCGCACGACGTCCAGACGGCCCTCGTGCGCATAGTGGCGGTTGACATCGGTGATCTCGAGCTCGCCCCGGTTGGACGGCTCGAGTCGCTCGATGAGGTCGAACACGTCCGGCGGGAAGCAGTAGAGGCCGACGACGGCGTCACGCGAGGGCGGCTCGCCGTAGCGCGTGTCGACGACGCCCGCCTTCTCGACGATGTCCGTCACCCGCGCATCGTCGTCGTAGGCGACGACGCCGAAGTTCTCGGGGTCGGGCACCTCCTTGACGAAGATCAGCGCCCGGTCCTCACCGGCGTCCCAGCTCCTGATCGCGTCCGCCTGGGAGCGCTCGAAGATGTTGTCACCGAGCACGACCACGAGCTTCTCGCCGTGGGCGAAGTCGCGGGCCATGCCGACGACCTGCGCGATCCCGCCTGCCTGCGTCTGCACCTTGTAGGTCAGGTCGAGCGAGAGGAGCGGCTCCCCGGTGCCGCGCTCGCTGAGGGCACCGTCGCCGAGCAGGTCGATCATCTGGCCGGCATGGCCCTTGCCGGTCACGACGAGCACGTTCTCGAGCCCGGCCCGCTCCAGGAGCTGGAGCGGGTAGTAGATCATCGGCCAGCGGCCGACGGGCAGCAGGTGCTTGTTCGCGACCCGGGTCAGCTCGCCGAGGCGGGTCGCCTCGCCGCCGGCGCACACGAGGCCCTTCATGACGCGCGATCGTACTCGTGTCGCCCGGTCGACGGCACGGCGATCCCCAGCCAGAGGAGCAGCCCGAAGGCGACTTCGACCGCCGGGCCGATCCCGAATGCGAACGCGAGCGTGCCGACGCCGACCGTGCCGCCCAGTGCGAAGCCGACGACCGCGGCCCCGATCTCGAGGACCGCGCGGGTGACGCCGATCCTCGTCCCGGTGCGCCGGGCGCCGACGATCATCAGCGAGTCCCGGGGGCCCGCGCCGAGCGCGGCGCCCAGGTAGAAGCCCGAGCCGAGCGCGACGATCGCGATACCGCCGACGAGCAGCGCGATCCGGACGCCGAGGCCGTGCCCCGCGAGCGAGTCGACGGCGTCGAGGCTCAGGAGCCAGTCGACGAACAGCCCGATGAGGACGGCGTTCGCGACGGTCCCGATCCCGATCCGGGCTCCGAGCGCCCAGGCCACGGCGAGGACCATGACCGCGATGACGATGTTCGCCGTCCCGAACGAGAGCGAGGTCCGCTCGCTGACCCCCTGATTGAGGACGTCCCACGGGCTCAGCCCGAGCTCGGACTGGAGCTGGAGCACGATGCCGAGCGCGAAGAGGAACAGCCCGACGACGAGCGAGAGCCCGCGCACGACGGCGCCGCCACGGATCAGAGGGGGCTCGATCACCCGGTGCGCGTCAGGCGTCGGCGCGCCGTCGCGCGCGCGACTCGGCCTTCCGCCGCCGGACGCCCGGTGCGGCGCGCACCGCGGCGGTCCACACGTAGGCGATCACGGCCAGCGCAGCCGCGACACCGATGGCGATCCGACGGAGGAGACGCACGCCTGCATCGTAGGGGGCCAAACGGGGTAATACTTCAGGGACTCTCCCGAGACGAAAGGACGGCCGCATGGCGAAGAAGAAAGCGGCGGCGACGATGTCGGACACCATCGAGACGGTGAAGCCGTACCTCGAGCGCGCGCTCAACGACGAGGAGTTCCGCAACGACCTGAAGGACGCCCTCGCAGCGGCGCGCGAGCTCTATGGCCCGCTCTCCAAGCAGAACGGCGTGAGCGGCGGCGCACGCGCGCTCGCGACGGACAAGAAGGCGCAGGAGCAGATGCGCCGGGCGATCGACGACCTGCTCAGCGCGAAGGAGACGCTGCAGGGCAAGAAGAAGAAGAGCCACAAGGGCCGCAACATGGTCCTGCTGGCGGGAATCATCGCCGGCGCGCTCTACAACCCGTGGACCGGGGCGCAGACCCGGGACAAGCTCCTCGACATGATCGCCGGGCAGGACGACCTTCAGCCGCTCGACACGTTCGAGACGATGGCCGCCGACGCAGGCGACACGATCCAGGACGCCGCCGCGGAGGTCGCCAAGACGGCTGACGACGCCGTCGAGAAGGCCGACGAGGCCGTCAAGTCCACCAGGTCGAAGGCCTCCTCCTAGGAGGTCGTTACGGATTCGCGTTGGAGCGGGCCTCGCCCCCGGCGAGCGCCCGCTGCAGCGCGCCGGGCACGAGCCCGCTCGCGCCCGAGATGTCGTCCGCATCGAGGAGCACGGCACCCGCGCGAGCCGATGCGACCGGAAGGCCGTTGCCGGCCGCTCCGGTGAAGACGTAGCGACGACCGGACGCGAAGGCCGCGTCTTCCGCGCGCCTCCACGCGATCAGGATCGGGTACGGCGCGACCGCGCCGTCGTAGCCGAGCGAGAGGAGCTCGACCGGGTGGATCTCGAAGTGGAGGTGCGGCAGGCCGCCCTCCGCGTCGCCCGAGTCTCCGACGAACCCGATCACGTCGCCCGCCCTGACGCGACGGCCGGCGACTGCCAGCGGCGAGTAGGCGTCCAGGTGGGCGTAGTAGAACTCGTTGCCGCCGTCGTCGCGGAGCCACAGCCGCCAGCCGCCGATGTCGTTCCAGCCGACGGAATGGAGCGACCCGTCCGCGACCGCGAGGAGCGGCGTCCCGCGCGGTGCGACGAGATCCTCGCCGTGGTGCCACTTGCCGGCGACGTCGGCGCGGAACGCGCCAAACGTGTCGCCGTACGCCGCCGTCCCGAAGACCGGGAACACGTAACCCCCGTTCGTGAGCCGCGCCGTGACCTCCGGCGCCGGACGCACGAGCTCCGGCGGGGCTCCCGGGATGGAGCGGCCCGGCTCCCGGGGAGCGTTCGGGGCGGGACGACGAGGCGCTCCTCCGTCCGGGGATCCCGGCCTCGTGATCCTGGCCGGCGTCGTCGGCTTCGGCTTCGTCGGGGTCCTCGGCACCGCCTGGGCGACCGCCTGCGCGGTGGTCGCGCCGACGACGATCTCCGTGCCCGCGGGAAGGCCGGCGTGCTCGGCGTTGAGCCGGATGCGGAGGCCGGTGACGGCACTCTCGGCGGACCGCGGCTCGTCCGAGATCGTGCTGGAGGCGCCGAGGACGTCGAGCGTGCCCCAGTCGGCGAGGGGCAACTGGATGTTGCCGCTCGGCGTGACGGGCTGCCCGAGGACGACGAGCCCGGTGACCGCCGAGCGACCGACGTCGCCCGTCGCGCCTCCCGGGCCTGCAGCCGTCCCGGCGCGCACCGTGATCGACTGCGCGGTGATCTCGCCGCCGAGCGCCGAGACGGCAAGCGCACTCACGCTCGCCTCGGCCGACGAGGAGCTGCCGGGCTGCGCCGTGGCCGCGGTCGTCGCGGCGCCGATCCGGAGGATCGACCCGTCGGCGGGATGGGCGAAGGCGCCGCCGCCGTTCACCACCGGCGGGGCCGTGTAGAGCGTCGTCGCCACGGTCGGTTGCCCCGGCACCGTCACTTGGGCAACAAGCGCGGTGGCGGAGGACTGCCGCGGCGGTACCGGATCGCCGGAAGCGGCGGCCGCGATGCCGACCGTCGTGGCGCCGAGAAAGAGCACGAATGCGACGCGAGCGCCTCTCACGACACGTCAGGGTAGCTTCGCCGCTCCCGGGCACCCCGGATCGCGAGGTGCACGGAGACCGCCAGAAGCAGCACGCCGAACGAGCGCCGGAGCAGGTCTTCGTCAACTGCCTTCGCGATCCGGACGCCCACCTCCGCGCCGAGGATCGACGTGACGCCGACGACGAGCGCGGCGCTCAGCCTCAGGTTCCCGCTGGAACGTTGCCGGATCACGCCGGTCGCAGCCGTGGGGACGATGGCGAGGAGCGACGTCGCGGCGGCCTCGACCTGGCCGAGCCCGAGGGCCACGAGGGTCGGCACGAACAGGATCCCGCCGCCGACGCCGAACACGCCCGACAGCACGCCGGCGGCAAGTCCGAGCGACACCGCCGCGACGATCGTCCAGGTGCTCATCCGGCGAGGAGCCAGATCCCGACGGCGGCGAGCAGCGTGGCGAACGCGAGCGTGAGCGTCCCGCCCGAGAGACGCCGCTGGACGCTCGTTCCCACGATTGCCCCGGCGACCGCGGGGAGCCCGACGAGGGCGGCGTAGCCGACGCGGACGTCGCCGCGAGCGGCGTAGAGCGCGACGCCGGCCGAGGCCGTCACGAGGATCGCGGCGAGGGAGGTCGCCGTCGCGGCGTGCGCGGGAAACGCAACCAGCCAGATCAGCAGGGGCACGACGAGAACTCCGCCGCCGACGCCGAACACCGCCGAGAAGACGCCGGCGACGAGACCGATCAGGGCGAGTCGCACCAGCACCGCTCGTATCCTAGGGTCGACCCATGGCGGACGACCCGGTCGGAAGGCTCTCCGAGGATCCGCGGCGCGCGGCGATCCTGCTCGACGTGGACGGGACGCTCGCCCCGATCGTCGAGCGGCCGGAGGACGCACGCGTCCCCGACGAGACCCGTCGTGAGGTCGCCCGCCTGGCGAGCCGCTACGCGCTCGTGGCGTGCGTCAGCGGCCGTCCCGGAGACGAGGTCGAGCGGATGCTCTCCGTCCAGGGCGTGGCGATCGTCGGCGAGCACGGGCTGGAGCTCGCCCCGGAAGCGCAGCGGTGGGCCGAGACGGTCGCGGCGTTCGCGAGCAGCGTCGACTGGCCCGCCGAGCGGAAGCCGTTGAGTCTCTCGTTCCACTTCCGGCGCGCCGAGGACGAGGAGGCCGCCCGCGCGTACCTCGAGCGCGTCGCCGAAGCCGCCGAGCGGGCAGGGCTCGTCCCGCGCTGGGGCCGCATGGTGCTGGAGGTACGACCGCCGGTGAGGGCCGACAAGGGCACGGCCGTTCGGGCGCTCGTCACCCGCGCAGGGGTCGACCGCGCGTTGTACGCCGGGGATGACACGACCGACCTCGATGCTTTCCGCGGCCTTGACGGTCTCGAGCGCGCCGTTCGCGTCGCCGTCGACTCGGGTGAGGCGCCGGCGGAGCTCGTCGCCGCGGCCGATCTCGTGGTCGACGGCACGGCCGGCGTCCTGGCCCTGCTCCGGTCGCTCTAGAGGCTCGACGCCTCGCGGCGCAGGATCTCCCAGGCGGCTCGCACGTCCTCCTCGGTTGTCCGGGCGTTGCCGATCGCGAGGCGGAGCACGAACCGGCCGCCGAGCCGCGTGTGCGAGAGGAAGGCCTCTCCGGTCGCGTTGACCCGCTCGAGGAGGGCCTCGTTCTCCTCGTCCGACCCCTCGTGCCGGAAGCAGACGAGCGAGAACGGCCGGGGCGCGCAGAGCTCCCACCCGGGCTCCACGCGAACCCAGTCCTCGAACAGCGCCGCGAGGCGGACGTGCTCGCGGATCACCGCCTGCAGCCCCTCGCGGCCGTGGCACCGGAGGACGGCCCACAACTTGAGCGCGCGGAACCGCCGGCCGAGCGGGACCGCGTACTCGCTCAGGCTGACGACGTCCTCGTCGACCCGGAGGTACTCGGGGACGAGGCTGAACGCCCGCCGCAGGTCGTCGGGTCGCCGCGTGAGGAACACCGAGCAGTCCATCGGCGTCAGGAGCCACTTGTGCGGGTTGACACCGATCGAGTCCCCGCGCTCCCAGCCCGCGAAGAGGGGGCGGAGCTCGGGGCAGACCGCCGCGGAGCCGGCGTAGGCGGCGTCGACGTGGAGCCACACGCCCTCGGCGGCGCAGCGCTCTGCGAGCACGGGGACCGGATCGATCGCCGTCGACGACGTCGTCCCGATGGTCGCCACGAGCGCGCACGCGTCCGTCAGGTCGACGAGGTCCGGCCGCATCGCGAACGCGTCGTCGCCGGGCACCGTGCGGAGCTCGAGCTCGAGCAGGCGCGCCGCCTTGGCGGTCGACGAGTGCGTGTGCTCGGAGCAGACGACGACCCGGCGACCGGGCGCGGCGGCGCGCGCGGCCGCAAGCGCGGTGACGAGCCCGCTCGAGGCCGTGTCCTCGAGGTGGCCGTGCAGCCCGGCCGGGAGCCCCAGCAGGTCGGCGAGCCAGGCGAGCGTCACCTCCTCGAGCTCCTGGAGCGCCGGCGACGTGCGCCAGAGGATCCCGACCTGGTTCAGCCCCGCCGCGAGCAGCTCGGCGAGGATGCCGGGGTCCGACCCCGTCGAGGGGAAGTACGCGAAGTAGCGCGGGCTCTGCCAGTGGGTGAGCCCGGGCATGAGAACCTCGTCGAGGTCGCGGAGCACCGCCGCGAACGGCTCTCCCGTGTCCGGGGCGCGCTCGGGCAGCGCCGCACGAATCGCTCCCGGCTCGACCCGGGAGAGCACCGGCCGCTCCCGCACGCCGTCGAGGTAGGCGGCGAGCCACTCGAGCGTCGCGGCGCCGTCGTCGCGGAGCGTCATCCGAGCCCCACCCCGGCGGCGGCGGCGCGAGTCACCGGCGACGGCCCGCGATCTCGCGCCACGGCCGCGTGTTGAGGATCTGCTCCTTCGTCAGCCACGCCCGGCGAGCCTGGGCAACGCCGAGCTCCGCGTACGAGAGCGCCCCGACCGAATGCGCGTCGGTGGTGATCGGGACGAGGACACCGGCCTCGCCTGCCAGCCGCGCATGGACGTCGCGCATGTCGAGACGGTCGGGCTGGCTGTTGATCTCGAGCGCGGTCCCGGTCTCGACTGCGCGCTCGACGACGCGCTCGACGTCGACGTCGGCCCCCACGCGGCGGTTCAGCTTCCTGCCCGTGAGGTGCCCGATGCAGTGGACGCGCGGGTGGTCGACCGCAGCGAGGAGCCGCTCGGTCGGGCTCCTGTCGAAGGCTGCGTGGAGCGAGGCGACGACCCAGTCGAGCTCCGCGAGCAGGTCGTCGGCGACGTCGACGGCGCCGTCCGCCCGGATGTTCGCCTCGACGCCGCGCAGCACCTTGAAGGGCTTGACGCGCTCGTTGACCGCCGCGATCTCCTCCCACTGCGCCTCCATCCGCCCGTCGCGGAGGTAGTGCGAGTGGTCGGTCAGGGCGAGGTAGCGGTACCCGCGCCGCTTCGCCTCGCGGGCCATCTCCTCGATCGAGCCCTTCCCGTCGGCTGACCACGTGGAGTGGCAGTGGAGCTCGCCGACGAGGTCGCCCGTCTCGACGAGCGCGGGCAAGCCGCCGTCGCGGGCGGCCTGGAGCTCGCCGCCGTTCTCCCGCAGCTCGGGCGGGATGAACGCGTAGCCGAGGAACCGGTAGAGGTCGTCCTCGGATCCGAAGCGGTGCACCTCGCCCGTGTCGACCACGGTCACGCCGTACTCCGACACGGACAGCCCGCGGCGTTGGGCCTCCTCCCGCAGCGCGACGTTGTGGTCCTTCGAGCCGGTGAAGTGCTGAAGCAGGCTGCCGTAGTCCTCCGGCGGCACGACACGCAGGTCGAGCCGGAGCCCCTGCTTCGTGACGACGGTCGCCTTCGTGTCACCGTGTGCGGCGACCTCGAGCACCCACGGCAGCTCGACGAAGTGCGCGAGCAACGCAGTGGAGTCGGTGGCGGTCGCGATCACGTCGAGGTCGCGAAAGGTCTCGCGGCCCCGGCGCACGCTCCCGGCGGGCGAGACCTCGACCGCCGCGGGGTGCGAGCGGAGCGCCTCCACGACGTCGCGGACGACCGGCAGGCCCTGCGCCAGCAGGCCGCGCCGCTCCGGCTCGGGGCCGAGGCCCTTGGCGAGCGCCTCGAGGATCCGCTCCTCGCTCTTCGCGCCGAGCCCCTGCAGCGTCCGCACGCGTTGCTGTTCGGCCGCCTCGCGAAGCCCGTCGAGCGTCGTCACGCCGAGCTCGCGCCAGATCCGCGCCGCAGTCTTGGGGCCGAGACCCGGGAGCCGGAGGAACTGGGTCACCTCGTCCGGCACCTCGGCCCGGCGCTTCTCGAGCGCGGACAGCTCGCCCGTCTCCGTCAGCTCGACGATCTTCGCCTCGATCGTCGCGCCGATCCCCGACAGCTCCTTCGCCTTCCCCGCGAGCGCGAGCTCGGCGATCGACGAGCCCGTCTCCCGGATTCGCGTGGCCGCCCGGCGATACGCGAGGACGCGAAAGCCCTGCTCGCCGAGGATCTCCGAGACGTCGGCGAGAGCGTCGAGCGCGTCGGCGACGTCTGCGTTGCGGGGCAGCGAGGCCACGCGCCGATCATAGGGACGGGCTCCCCACCGGCGGAGCGGGCAGACTGCCCGTCATGCCGACCCGCGCCGTCGTCTGCGTGCCGACCTACGACGAGCGGGAGAACATCGAGCCGCTCGTGCGGGCGCTCGGCGAGGTGCTCGACACGGCCCGTGACCGCGTGCTCGTGATCGACGACGGCTCCCCGGACGGTACCGGCGAGATCGCCGACCGGCTCGCGGCAGAGCTCGAGTGGCTCGACGTGCTCCACCGAACGCGGAAGGAAGGCATCGGGCGTGCCTACCTCGCCGGCTTCGCGCGCGCGCTCGAGTCCGACGCGGCGCTCGTGCTCGAGATGGACTGCGACTTCTCACACGATCCCGGCGACGTTCCCCGCCTGATCGCCGCGTGCGAGGGTGGCGCCGACCTCGCGCTCGGCTCGCGCTGGGTCGCGGGCGGCGGCACGGTCAACTGGGGCCGCGTCCGCCGCCTGATCTCCCGCGGCGGGTCGCTCTACGCCCGCCTCGTGCTCGGCGTCTCGGTGCACGACCTGACGGGCGGCTTCAAGTGCTTCCGGCGGCGGGTGCTCGAGACGATCGACCTCGACGCGATCGCGGCGCGTGGCTACGGGTTCCAGATCGAGGGCACGTATCGCGCGCTCCGGGCGGGGTTCCGGGTCGTCGAGCTCCCGATCACGTTCGTCGACCGCCGGGTCGGCGAGTCGAAGATGAGCGGGGCGATCGTGATCGAGGCGATGCGGCAGGTGCCCGTGCTCCGCTGGAAGGCGATGCGGGGGCGGCTGTGATCCAGACGACGGACGCGTCGTTCGAGCGGGACGTCCTGCAGTCGCCCGCGCCGGTCGTGGTCGAGTTCACCGCTCCGTGGTGCCGACCGTGCAAGGCGATCGAGCCGTTCCTCGCCGACCTCGAGCGCGAGCACGAGGGCCGGCTCCGGGTCGCGCAGCTCGATATCGAGGACCACCTCCGGACGCCCGCACGCTACGGCGTCCTCTCGCTGCCGACCGTCATGCTCTTTGCCGGCGGCGAGGTCGTCGAGACGATCGACGGCGCCCAGCCGCGACGACGGTACGCCGAGGCGGTCGCGCGCGTGCTCGGCGTGTAGAGCTGCCGTGTCGGACGACCTGCTCGCGAGCCCCGAGGTCGTCCATCGCAGCGTCCAGCCCGGCCGGCCGGGCCGGAGCCAGCCACTCCCGGACGAGCTTCACCCGGCGCTCGCTGCGGCGCTCGAGCGGCGTGGGGTCACCGGTCTCTACGCGCACCAGGCAGAGACGTGGGAGGCGGTCGCGCGCGGCGAGCACGTCGTCGTCACGACCGGGACGGCGTCCGGGAAGTCCCTCGCGTTCTCGCTGCCGGCTCTCGATGCGATCGCGCACGAGGCGACGACGCGGGTGCTCTACCTCTATCCGACGAAGGCGCTCGCGCAGGACCAGGCCCGCTGGCTCGCCTCCCTCGGCCTGCGCGGCCTCCGCCCGGCGATCTACGACGGCGACACGCCGATCGAGCGGCGGGCGCACATCCGTCGGAATGCGAATGCGATCCTGACGAACCCCGACATGCTCCATGTCGGCGTCCTCCCGCACCATGACCGCTGGGGAGACGCGCTCCACAACCTGCGCGTCGTCGTGGTCGACGAGGCGCACGTGTATCGCGGCGTCTTCGGATCGCACGTCGCGAACGTGCTTCGCCGGCTACGCCGGCTCGCGCTCGCCTACGGCGCCGAGCCCGTGTTCGTCCTCGCGTCCGCGACGATCGCGAACGCCGGCGAGCTCGCCTCGCGCCTCACCGGGCTCGACGTCCGGGTCGTCGACGTCGACACCTCGCCGCGGGCCGACCGGGAGATCGTGCTCTGGAACCCCGAGCTGCTCGACGAGGAGCTCGGCACGCGCGCGAGCGCGCTCTCGGACGCGTCCCGGCTCCTCGCCGGCCTCGTCGCCGACGGCAGAAGGACGATCTGCTTCACGAAGAGCAGGAAGGCCGCAGAGCTCGTGCACCGCTTTGCGAGCGACCGTCTCGACAGCGCGACCGCCCGGCGTCTGGCCCCGTACCGGGCCGGCTACACGCCGGAGCAGCGGCGCGAGATCGAGCGGCGGCTCGTGGAGGGCGAGCTGCTCGGCGTCACGGCGACCGACGCGCTCGAGCTCGGCATCGACATCGGATCGCTCGACTGCGCGATCTCCGTGGGCTTCCCGGGCACCGTCGCGTCGCTCCGCCAGCAGTGGGGTCGTGCAGGTCGTCGGGAGACGGGGCTCGCCGTGCTCGTCGCGAGCGAGGACGGGCTCGACCAGTTCTTCATGAACGAGCCACTCGCGCTGCTGGAGCGGACGACGGAGGCGGCGCTGATCGACCACGCGGCTCCGCGGATCCTCGACGGGCACGTGCTCTCGGCCGCGTACGAGGGCCCGTTGACGGACGCCGACGCGGCCGTCCTCGGGCCCGAGGCGCTCGAGCGCGCGGCGCTCCTCCCGGAGCTCGAGAGGACGGCCGCGGGGTACGTCTGGCGCGGCCGCGACACCCCCGCGGCGCGCCTCTCGCTCCGCTCCGGCGACACCGAGGCGTTCGTCATCGTGGACGAGGAGAGCGGCTCGGTGCTCGGCACGTCGGAGCGCGAGCGCGCCTTCTCGACGATCCATGCGGGCGCGGTGTACCTCCACCTCGGCGACCAGTACGGCGTGACATCCCTCGACCTCGAGTCGCTGACCGCGCTCGTGCGACCCGTGGCCGTCGACTGGTACACGCAGGCGCGGAAGGAGACGGAGACGTCGATCGTCGCGCCGCTCCGGACGGCGTCCGTCGCCGGCGTCGAGCTCCACGTCGGGCTGCTCTCGGTCCGGGAGCAGGTCGTCGCATACCAGCGCAAGGCGATCGCCGACGGGAGCGTGATCGACACGACACCTCTCGAGCTCCCCGAGACCTCGTTCGAGACCGAGGGCGTGTGGTTCTCGCCCGGCGACGAGCTGCTGACGGACATCGACTCGATGCCCACCCTCGTCTCCGCATTGCATGCCGCCGAGCACGCGCTGATCTCGCTGCTCCCGCTCTTCGCGATGTGCGACCGCTGGGACATCGGCGGGCTGTCGACGAACGTGCACGAGCAGACCGGCCGGCCGACGGTGTTCGTCTACGAGGGACACGCAGGCGGCGTCGGGATCGCCGAGCGGGGGTTCGACCGGTTCGCCGACTGGGTCGCCGACACGGCCAGGCTGCTCGAGCGGTGCCCGTGCCGCTCCGGCTGTCCGTCCTGCGTGCAGAGCCCGAAGTGCGGCAACCTCAACGAGCTCCTCGACAAGGCGGCCGCACTGACGCTGCTCGAGCGGATGACGACTGCGGGCGGGTGAGGGCGGCGTCGTCCCGGCGCGGACGACAGCGTGCCCGCAGCGGCGGCCTGCACGAAGTCGGCACCTTCACGGCGCACACACGTCACGGCTTCTCTGCGATCGTTCGTTCAGGGGAGCCGGCTCCCCCGTGGGGGGCGCTGGACCGATACCGGGTGGCTGGACCGATTTCGGCCGGCACTGTCGATTCCGGCCGCCGCCGTTCGTCGTGATGGTGAAAACACCAGCGACAGCGACGAGGGAGGAGCCCATGGAGTACCTGGCCTTGATCTACGCGGACGAGACCGCCTGGGAGGGGTTCTCGGACGACACGCGCAACGCGATGTACGAGCAGTACTCGGAGTTCTCCCGCGCTGCGGGCGACGCCGGCGTCCTCGCCGGCGGGGAGGAGCTCGGCCCGACGGCAGCGGCGACGACTGTCCGCCTGCGCGAGGGCCGGCCGCTCGTGACGGACGGCCCGTACGCCGAGGCCAAGGAGGCGCTCGGCGGCTACTTCATCCTGGACTGCGAGTCCCTCGACGACGCGCTCGCATGGGCGGCCCGGATTCCGGCCGCTTCCCATGGCGCTGTCGAGGTGCGACAGGTCCACGTCGACGAGGAGGCCTGACCGTGAAGTACGCACTGCTCGTCTACAGCGACCAGTCCGACTGGGACGGCATCAGCGAGGAGGAGGCCGCCGAGCGTCGCGCCGAGTCGATGCCTCGCTGGATCACGCTCTTCGAGGAGATGGGCAAGGCCGACCCGGAGGTCGCGGGGAGGGAGCTCGTGGCGGCGACCGAGGCGAAGGTCGTACGCGTCGTGGACGGCGAGACGGTGATCACCGACGGCCCGTTCGCCGAGACGAAGGAGCAGATCGGCGGGCTGTTCCTGACGACGCTGCCCGACCTCGACGAGGCGATCCGCATCGCGTCGCTCGTCCCGGCTGCGGAGTACGGGTCCCTGGAGGTACGGCCTATCGTGGAGCGGTGACTCTCTCGCTCGAGGCGACGTTTCGGGAGGAGTGGCCTCGTGCGGTCGGGATCCTCACCCGCGTCCTCGGTGACCTTTCGCTCGCCGAGGACGCGGTACAGGACGCGTTCGCGACCGCGCTGGAGCGGTGGCCGCGGGACGGCGTCCCTCGCTCGCCCGGCGCCTGGATCGTGGCGACGGCGCGGAACGGCGCCATCGACCGGATTCGCCGCGAGCAGACGTTCGCCCGCAAGGCCGAGCTTCTGGCCCGACTCGAGGACGTGCCCGCCGACGAGGACGCTGACGTGAGCTCGATCCCCGACGAGCGCCTCGCACTGCTGTTCACGTGCTGCCATCCCGCACTCGCGGTCGACGCGCGCATCGCCCTCACCCTCCGCGAGGTCGCAGGGCTCCAGACACCGGAGATCGCGCGCGCGTTCCTCGTCACGGAGCCGGCCCTCGCCCAGCGGCTCGTCCGCGCAAAGCGACGACTCCGCGAGACGGGAATCCCGTTTCGCGTGCCTCCGGACCATCTCCTCCCGGATCGGGTACCCGACGTGCTTCGCGTGCTCTACCTCGTCTTCAACGAGGGGTACGCCGCCACCGCGGGCGAGGCGCTCGTCCGTCGCGACCTCTGCGCCGAGGCGATCCGCCTCGCGAAGCTCGTCTGCGTGCTCATGCCGGACGAGCCGGAGGCCTTCGGGCTGCTCGCCCTGCTCCTGCTCCAGGACGCACGGCGCGAGGCGCGTGTCGGCGAGGACGGCGAGCTGATCCTCCTCGCCGACCAGGACCGTCGGCTCTGGGACGGGGCCTCGATCGACGAGGGCCTGCGCGTCCTCCGTCGGGCCGAATCGCTCCGGCAGCCAGGGCCGTATCAGCTCCAGGCGGCGATCGCGGCCGGTCACGCGGAAGGCGCTCCTCCGCGGGTGATCGCGGCGACGTACGCCGCGCTCGAGCAGCTCGATCCCTCGCCCATCGTCCGGCTCAACCGCGCCGTCGCGGTCGCGCTGGCAGGCGACGTCGAGCAGGGGCTCGCGCTCATCGACGGGATCGAGGGCCTCACCGGCTACAGCTACCTCCCCGCCGCGCGTGCCGACCTCCTCCGTCGCCTCGACCGTCACGAAGAGGCGGCGGCGAGCTATCGCGAGGCGCTCGCGCTCACGGACAACGCGCCCGAGCGGCGGTTCCTCGAACGGCGCCTGCGCGAGGTCGCGGACGGCGCCTGAGCTCAGCCGCCCGCGAGGGCGGCCTCGACCGCCTCGGCCGGGGTCGACACACGTGGAACGCCCTTCACCGGAGGGCCGTCGAGTACGACGACCGGCCGACCGAGCCGCATCGCGAACGCGATCTCCGCCAGCGTGCCCCAGCTGCCGCCGACGGCGATCACGGCGTCGCCCGACGCGGCGACCGCGAGGTTGCGCGCGTGCCCGATACCCGTAGCGACGACGTGATCGGCCCACGGATTGGCGCCGACCCGGCTCTCGCCCGGGAGGATCGCGATGGTCGTCCCGCCCGCCGCCTTCGCGCCACGGTGAGCCGCGGCCATCACCTCGTCCAGCCCGCCCGTCACGACGACGCAGCCCCGTTCTGCGAGGAGCTTTCCGACCTCTTCCGCGGCGCTCTCGTGCTCGCGTCCGCTCCCTATGACCGACACCTGGCGTGCCACGCTTGCGATCCTAGGGCGGTGGAGCGTCGAGAGGCACAGGCCGGCACCCTCGTCGTGGGCGGTGGCTTCGCCGGCGCCTACGTCGCGCGGCTCCTCGGGAAGCGCGGCGCGACGATCGTGAATCCCGACAACTTCATGCTGTACACGCCGCTCCTGCCCGAGGCGGCGGCGGGGACGCTCGAGCCGCGGCACGTCGTCGTGCCGTTGCGGACGATGTGCCCGCACGCCGAGCTGCTGCTCGGCCGTGTCCTCTCGCGCGACCCCGATCGGAAGTCCGTCGTGGCCGAGACGCTCGGCGGCACGTTCGAGATCGGGTACGAGCGGCTCGTCGTCGCCCTCGGTGCCGTGCCGCGGACGTTCCCCGTCCCGGGCCTGGCGGAGCACGGCAAGGGCTTCAAGGACGTCGCCGATGCGATCGCGCTCCGCAACCGGCTCCTGCGCGCGCTCGAGTCCGCCGCGGCGCGCCTCGACCCCGACGAGGCGGCGCGCGACCTCGGCTTCGTCTTCGTCGGCGCGGGCTACGCCGGGGTGGAGGCGCTGGCCGAGCTGCACGACCTCGCCCACGACGCCATCCGCCGGTCGTACCCAACGCTCCGCGGCACGGCGCAGCGGTGGGTGCTCGTCGACGCCGCGCCGAGGATCCTCTCCGAGATCCCGCGCAAGCTCGGGGAGTACACGCACCACGAGCTCGAGCGACGCGGGATCGAGATTCACGTCGGGACGACCCTGGAGTCGTTCGACGGACGGGATGCGCTGCTTGCGGACGGGACACGCGTCTCGGCGCGGACGCTCATCTGGGCCGCGGGCGTGCGTGCGCACCCCGCGCTGTCGACCCTGAGCCTCCCGCTCGACGATCGCGGGCGCGTCGTCGTCGACGAGACCCTTCGCGTCGTCGACGCGCCCGACGTGTGGTCGCTGGGCGACTGCGCCGCTGTCCCCAACACAAGAACGCCGGATCGTTTCGACCCACCGACCTGCCAGCACGCGCTCCGGCAGGCGCGGCGGCTCGCGAAGAACCTCGTCGGCGAGCCGCGCCCGTACGGGTACCGCATGCTCGGGCAGGTGGCGACCCTGGGCCGCTACAAGGGGATCGCGGAGCTCCCGGGTATCCGTCTCCGGGGCTTCCCGGGCTGGTGGGTGGCGCGGACGTACCACCTCTACGCGCTGCCGACCTTCCGGCGGAAGGTGCGTGTGGTCACCGACTGGACCGTCTCGCTGTTCTTCCGCCGCGACATCGTCGAGCTCTCCGCGCTGGGACATCCCCGCCGGCTCGGCGAGGACGAGCCGTAGCACCGCTCAGCGGAGGGCGCGGAGCGCCGCCCCGAGTGACTGGCCGCCCTCGAGGACGCGGGCGAAGAGATCGCCCTCGCGCGCGACGCGGTCGAGCACGACGTCCATCGTGAACGCCGCCGTCTCGAGCCCGGGCTTCACCTCGTCCCAGCGGAGCGGCGTCGAGACGGGCGCGCCCGCCCGGGGGCGGACGGAGTAGACCGACGCCGTCGTCTTCCCCGGCCCGTTCTGATTCGCGTCGACGAGGACTCCTCGTCGCTTCGCCCGCGTCCACTCGGTCGTGACGAGGGCCGGGTGCGCACGGGCGAGGGCGCCGGCCACGATGCCGGCAAACTCGCGCACCTGGTCGAAGCCGTGCCGTCGCGCGATCGGGACGAGCACATGGATCCCACGGGAGCCGCTCGTCTTCGGCACCGAGTCGAGCTCGAGCACGTCGAGCGTCTGCTTCACGAGGAGCGCGACCTCGATCACCTCCTCGAACCCCGATCCCTCGGACGGATCGAGGTCGAACATCACCCAGTCGGGCCGCTCGGGCTTGTCGGCGCGGGACGCCCACCCGTGCATGTCGATGCAGCCCATGTTGACCATCCAGAGGAGCGCGAGCTCGTCGTCGACGAGCGCGTAGTCGATCACCCGCTTCTCGCCGTCGCGGGTCGAGGCCGGGAACGGCGCGGTCTCGATCCAGTCGGGCATGTGCGACGGCGCCTGCTTCTGGAAGAAGCTCTTGCCCTGCCACCCGTCGGGGTAGCGCTTCATCGTGAACGGCCGCTTGCGCAGATGGGGGACGAGCACGTCGGCAACGTCGCGGTAGTACGCGAGGAGCTCGCCCTTCGTGATCCCCTCCTCCGGCCAGAACGGCTTGTCGAGGTTCGAGAGCTTCAGCGTGCGGCGTCCGCGCCGGATCTCCGGCTCGATCGGCGGTCGCTCCATCGGCACATCGTCGCGGACCCCGAGATACACGGGTGCCCGCAGCCGTCCCTCCCGGGTCTTCTCGGCGTAGGTCACCTCGGCGGAGAGCACCGGCTCCAGCCAGGTGACGTCCGCTGCCCGGATGCGCGGCATCTTCGGCGTCGACACGAGCGGGGACGTTCCGCGCTCGAGAGGTCGGAGGAGCTCACGGAGGCGGTCGACCTCGTCGTCGGTGAGCCCCGAGCCGACGTTCCCCGCCCAGTGGAGCCCGTCCGGCTCCCGCCGCCCGAGGACGAGCGCGCCGAGCTTCGCGCGACGCCCGGTTCCGCGGGTATAGCCGACGATCGGGAAGTCCTCCTGCGAGCGGAGCTTGACCTTCTGCCACTCCGGCGTGCGACGGCCCGGCCTGTACGGCGCGTCCGCACGCTTGGCAACGACTCCCTCGAGCCCCTGCGCCTCCGCGGCGGCGAGGAGCGCGTCGCCGTCGTCGAATGCGGGCGAGAGGCGGACCTCCTCGACGGACGGGTCGAGCAGCTCCTCGAGCAGCCTCCGTCGCTCCTCGAGCGGTCGGGTGTGGACCGGCTCGTCGTCGACGGAGAGGAGGTCGAACGCCATGAGTATCAGTCGCCCGGACCCGCTCTGGAGTGACTCGAACCGCGCGGTGCCGTCCTCGTCGAGCGCGCAGACCTCGCCGTCGATCACCGCCGAGGGCGAGCGGACGGCCCGCACGGCCGCGCGCGCGACGTCGCGGAACCGCTCGGTGAGGTCGGTGCCGTTGCGGCTCGTGAGCGTCGCCTCCGCACCGGAGACGGTGACGATTGCGCGGTAGCCGTCCCACTTCGGCTCGTACAGCCAGCCGTTGCCCTTCGGCAGCCGCTCGGCGAGCTGGGCGAGTTGAGGGCGGAACGTGGTGGCGTCGTCCGTGGGCGCGTCCTTCCGGAGGAGCAACCAGTTCCGCTCGTCCCCGTCGAGGCGCGCCGGGACGAGTGTCCACACCCCCTGGGCCCGCTCACCGTGGAGACGGACCGTGAGGCCGCCGCCGCGCTTCTCCTCGAGGAGCTCGTACGTTCCGCGATCCCAGATCTCGACCGCGCCCGCACCGTACTCACCGGCGGGGATGACGCCCTCGAAGGTCGCGTAGCCGAGTGGGTGGTCCTCGACGTGCACCGCGAGGTGGCGCTCGCCCGACCGGAACGGGAGCCCCTTCGGGACTGCCCAGCTGGCGAGGGCGCCGTCCCGCTCGAGCCGCAGGTCGTAGTGGAGCCGCCGGGCGTCGTGACGCTGGATCACGAAGATCGGCGCCGTGGGGGAGGCGTCGCCGCCGAACGGCTCCGGGGTCTTCTTCGGGTCGCGCTTACGCCGGTAGTCGCGGAGGTCCGCCATCGCCCCGGATGATCCCATCCCGCGCGCTGCCCCCGGACCCCAACCTCCCCCAGGGGCACTCCCGTGTCCCTGATGTCACGCTACCCGGGATCCCGTGCTTCCCGTGTGCCGGCTCTGTGTCGACTTCGCGTCAGCCGAGCGGGCGGCTCGGCGCCAGGGCGGGCGCCAGGCGGGTCACCCGGCCGTTCGCGGATCCGCCGAGGACCGAACGGGCCGGGCCGGGCCCGACGGTGTCGATCCGCCGTAGTCGGTCAGCCTGCCCGTCGGCTCAAGACCGAGACACCGCCGTCGCCCGCCCTTAACATCCTCTGCACAGCTCCGACAAAAGCGCTGCAAATACCGGTATTCAAGACGGGGGATAAGCCTGTGGAAAGTGTGGAGAGCGCGCGGTGTCGTGTCAGAGGTCGTCAGACCTGCACGAGCACGCCCATCGAGCGGAACTTCGCGCGGCGGCGGCGGCGGAGCTCGTCCGTGGGCACGTCCACCAGCTCGTCGAGATGGGCGACGAGCGCCTCACGAAGGAGGAGTGCCGCCTCGTCGTGGCCCTCGTGGGCGCCGCCTTCCGGCTCGGGCACGATGCCGTCGATGACGCCGAGCTCCAGGCAATGCGCGGCGTCGGGCTTGAACGCAGAAGCCGCCTTCTTCGCCTGCGCCGCGTCCCGCCAGAGGATCGATGCGCAGCCCTCGGGCGAGATCACCGAGTAGATCGCGTTCTCCTGCATCAGCACCCGATCGGCCACGGCGATCGCGACGGCGCCCCCCGAGCCGCCCTCCCCGATGACGACCGCAACCGTCGGGATCTCGAGACGCAGCATCAGCGCCTGCGAGCGTGCGATGGCCCCGCCCTGGCCGTGTTGCTCGGCGGCGACGCCGGGATACGCGCCGGGAGTATCCACGAACGTCACGAGCGGGAACCCGTGGCGCTCTGCGAGCTCCATCGTGCGCATCGCCTTGCGGTAGCCCTCCGGATAGGCCATCCCGAAGTTCCGGTATCCCCTCTCAGCGATGTCCCGGCCCTTCTGGTGGCCGACGAGAGCGATCGTGCGGCCGTCGAGCGAGCCGAGCCCCGCGACGATCGCGTGATCGTCCATCCGCCCGCGGTCGCCGTGGAGCTCGAACCAGTCGTCGAGGATGCGCTCGACGTAGTCGAGCGTGTACGGGCGCTTCTCGTTTCGCGCCAGCTCGACGGAGAGCCAGATCTCCTCGTCGGACGTGTCCTCGCGCAGCCGCTCGAGCTGACGCTGGAGGCGCTCGAGCTCGGCGGAGAGCTTCGTCCCGCGCAGGAGCTTGACGCCGGAGAGCTGTGCGAGCCGGTCGCGCAGCCCGAGCTCCGCCTCCTGGCTCACCCTCGCCCCCCGAACAGCCGGAGGAGCCGTGCCAGCGTCGGTCGCAGCTCCGTGCGCGGCACGACGGCGTCGACGTGCCCGAAGCGGAAGTTCGACTCCGCCAGGCCGAAGTCGTCGGGGAGCTTCTCGCGCGTCGTCTGCGCGACGACCCGCGGACCCGCGAACGAGGTGAGCGCCCCCGGCTCGGCGAGAATCACGTCGCCAAGGCTCGCGAAGCTTGCCGTCACGCCGCCCGTGGTCGGGTGCGCGAGCACCGAGATCAGCACACCGCCGGAGTCGTGGAGCTCGCCGACGGCCGCGACCGTCTTCGGCAGCTGCATCAGCGCCAGAATCCCCTCCTGCATGCGCGCGCCACCCGACGCGGAGACCGAGACGACGACCCCGCGATCCTCGGCTGCACGCTCGCAGGCGCGCGCAAACCGCTCGCCGACGACGCTCCCCATCGAGCCGCCGAGGAAGGAGAAGTCCATCGCGGCGATCCGGCACGCATGACCGTCGATCGCCCCCTTCCCCGTGAGAATCGCGTCGCCGAGGCCGGTGTCGATCTCGGCCTGCGCAAGCCGCTCCGTATACGGCTTCAGGTCGAAGAACTCGAGCGGATCGGCGGAGCGAAGGTCGGCGTCCTCCTCCTCGAAGGTGTCGACGTCCGCGAGCTGCGACACGCGCTCCGGCGCGCGCACCGGGAAGTGGTGACCGCAGTGGGGACAGACGCGCAGGTGCTCTGCGAGCTCGTCGTCACGGTAGTGCGACCCGCAGCCGGGGCAGGTGTTCGGGTGCTCCTTCTCCCCGTCGCGTTGCGCCGGATCGGCACGCTTGTGCTCGATCGAGACGTCGATGTGCCCCGACGACATGTCGAGCATCTTAGTCCGGGGCGGCCTGTCGCTCAGAGACCGGCTGCGACCGCGAGGTCCGCGAGCGTCGCCGGATCGGCGTCCGGCGCCAGACCCGTGAGCCCGAGCCCCGCGATCCGGGCGCGCGAGGCGATCGTGCGGAGCGCCGCGTCGACCTCACCGACGGTCAGGCCGCCGGGAGCCGGCATGAAGCACGCCACCTCGCCGGGCTCGAACACGTCGACGTCGAGCGCGACGTACACCGCCTCGACGCCGTCGAGCGCGCGGTCGAGGTCGTCGTCGATCCCGTGCACCGCGACGTACTCGAGCTCCGGCTGGTCGAGGTCGCGGGCGCCGATGAGAGCGAGGTCCTGGGGCCGGACGCTTCCCTCGTCGATCGCCATGCGCAGCGGCATTCCCCACTCGTTCCCGGACGGCGAGGTCTCCGGGGTGTTGAGGTCGCCGTGCGCATCGAACCAGACGACGCCGAGCCGGCCGTGACGGGCGGCGAGACCGCGGATTGCGCCGATATGCGAGCAACAACAGCCGCCGAGCACGAGCGGGCGCCTTGGCAGGCCTTCGGCGATCGCGGCGTTCTGCTCGTCGAGCGTCTCCCGGTCGACGACCAGCGCCTCGGGGTACGGGAGCGCGGTCGCGGCCGCCTCGACCATCGGCTCACCTCCTGCGCCCCAGGCGCGCGGGACGCGCACGAGGCCGGCCGCGAACGCGGCGCCGCAGCTGTGGCACTCGTAGGAGTCGTCCAAGGCGACCGCGGTGAGCGTGCGGCAGTGCGGGCAGCGCGCACGGAGGGCGCTCATGCGACCGCCCGATGGTGGCGCACGAAGCTCGTCCGGAAGCCGCGGGCCGGCCAGAAGCGCGAGGAGAGCAGGTTGGGGACGCGCCAGTCGACCACGACCGTTGTGTACCCGTTCTCGCGCGCCCATGCGAAGACGCCCTCCGTCAGCGCGACGCCCGCACCGGAGCCACGCACCTCGGGCACCGTGGCCGCGTAGCCGAGGATGCAGGCGTCGTCCGGCCGGGCGACACCCGTGTGCAGGCCCGAGTACTCGGCCGGAGCGGCGGTCGCGATGCCGACCGCGCGACCGTCGAGCTCGGCAATGAGGCTGGCCACGCGAGGATCGGCCAGCTCCTCGAGGAGCTCCTCCCGCGCCTCCTCTGGGTCGGGTGCGACATGGGCCGCGAACGTCGGCGACGACGACTGGTACTCGCCGAGGATGTCGAGCCGCAGGATCTCGTCCACGTCGTCCGCGGTCCCGATGCGCACGCGAGCGCGGCCCGGCTCGCCCGGCTGGCGAGGCACCTCGCGGATCCCGAGGCCCTGCTGCTGGCCGAACTCCAGCCGCGACCACGCATCGAGGAGCGCCGGGTCGTGTGCGGGGACGACTGCGTAGTGCCTCGTCGAGCCCCCGGCGACCCACGCGGCTGCGGCATGCGCGTAGAGGTCGCGGACGGTCTCGGCCTCCTCCACCGCGTGGCCGGACGGATCGACCCAGACGTTCGGGCCGAAGGGCGCCCCGCGACGCGGGGCGCCGACCAGGTACCCGACGAGACGGCCGCCGTCGAGCGCGGCGGCCCCCGAGGCACCTTCCGAACGCCAGGCAGCCTCCAGCTCCACGCACGCCGCATCCGGCTTCTCGAACGCGGCAGAGAGGAGCGGCTCGACGAGGCGGTGCCGGGCGTGCCGGGCTGCGAGCAGCACCGATGCCTCGGCGAGGTGCTCGTCAGCGAACGGCACGATCTCGGGGCGGGCGCTCATGCGCCGCGCTCCCAGATGTCCCACCGCCAGAGGACGCGCATCCCGACACGCTCGTAGAGCCCGACCGCGCCGGTCGTGCTCTCCGCGTCGACGCCGAGCTCGGCGCGAAGCCTGCCGCGCCGCTGGAGCTCGCCGAACGCGTGGGTCAGCAGCGCCGTGCCGAGGCCGGTGCGGCGGTGCTCGCGAAGGACGCCGAGCACCGAGACCCAACCGCAGTCCGGGTCGCCGTGGTCGTACGGCCGGCAGATCGCGACGCCTGCCGGGACTCCCTCGACCTCCGCGACGAACCACAGCGACGGGTCGCCCTCGCCCATGCTGAGCAGCCAGTGCAGCCACTCCTCGTACGGCGTCGGCGTGTGCCCCCAGTGGTCGGCGAACGACTCCTCGTTGATCCGGTGAAGGAGCGGCTCGTCGACTCCCTCGACCGACGTCCGGACGACCGCGCCCGGCGGCCACTCGGGCGAGAACGTCGGCCCGCGCAGGTCGAGGCCCATCCGGTACGACGAGCGGATCCGGCGGTAGCCGCGCGCTGCCAGCAGCGCGGCCAGCTCGGCGTCGCGCTCGTCGGCCACCGCCCTGACCGCGCCGTCGGCGGCGCACCGCTCGAGGGCGCGGCGCTCGAGCTCCGCGTGGATCTCGGGCATCGCGTCACCTCGGACGTCGAGCCAGAAGACCGTGCCGTCGTTCGCCTGGTCGCCCAGGTCGCCGTAGCCCACGATCTCGCCGCTCCGGACCGCCACGACCGCATCCCAGGCGAGGTCGAACGGCTGTGGTTGCGTCCACCAGCCCTGGACGGCGTTCGCATCGACCTCGTCCCGGCCGCGCCGCTCCCGGGACGCGCGGTTGATCACGGCGACGACCGCGTCGACGTCGTCGAGCGTGGGTGCGCGGAGGGAGACGTCAGGCACCGGCCCGCAGCTCCTTCTGCCACACGTCCGCCCGCCAGAGGACGCGCATCCCGGCATGCTCGTACAGCTGCACCGCACCGGTCGGGTTCTCGGCATCGACGCCGAGGGCGACGACCCTTTCACCCGCCTCGCGGAAGCGACGGAACGAGTCGCGGAGGAGAGCGAGGCCGAGCCCGCGGCGCCGCCAGGCGGGTCGCACGCCGATCGCGCCGACCCAGCCCCAGTCGCCCATCCGCTTCGGGTAGTTGAGCGAGAGCCCCGCGATCTCCCCTCGTTCCACGTCCCAGGCAACGGGGACGAGCGACGGATCGAATCGCGACCAGTCGAAGACGCGCTTGCGCCACTCGTCGAACGGCCGGTGGAGGAAATTCCACTCCTCTGCGAAGGCTTCCTCGGTCGCCGCGTGGACGAGCCGACCGTCGCGCTCGACGTCGAGCGGGCGAAGCTCGATCCCTTCCGGCCATTCCGGCGCGGGGTCGCCGTCGGCGACGTCGATCACCATCCGGAAGCCGCTGCGTACGTGGTCGAAGCCCCGGCAGTCGAAGAGGCGCGGCGCGCGCTCGTCGCCGACGAGATGCGCGCACTCGAGGACGATGCGCTGGCCGTCCGGCCACTCCTGCTCCCGCTCGCGCGACCGCTCCTCGAGCAGCTCGAGAAGCAGGCTTCCCACGCCGCGGCCGGTGTGCTCGGGGTGGACGTACGCGTCGCCGACGCACCGCCCCCCGCGGAGATCGAGGAGGTGCCCGACCCCCGCAAGCCGGCCGTCAACGGCGACGAGCCAGGCGTCGCGCTCGAGGTCGAGTCCGTCCCACTCCTCGCGAAGCTCGCTCTCGGTCCAGTCCGAGTCGCCGTAGACCGCCGAGTCCGAAGCCTGGAGCAGCGCAAGCGCCTCGTCGAACAGCTCGGATGTCGGGCGGAGTATCTCCACGGCGCTGACCGTACGACCGGCGACGGCATGCAGTGGTGCGGCGATCCGTACTGTTTCGGGGTGCCGGTCCTCCGCGCCGCAGTTCCCTCCGACTGGCCGGCGATCGCCCGGATATACGAGGAAGGGATCGCGACCGGCAACGCAACGTTCGAGGTCGGCGTCCCGCCCTTCGAGGACTGGGATGCGGCCCACTTGCCGGCGCCGCGGCTGGTCGCGGATGACGCCGCCGGGGTCGTCGGCTGGTTGGCGGTCTCGCCGGTCTCCCGGCGCGAGGTCTACCGAGGCGTGGTCGAGCACTCCGTCTACGTGGCCGAGCGGGCGCGCGGGCGCGGAGTCGGGAGGATGCTCCTCGCCGCGCTCGTCGAGGCCGTCTTCCTCGCTCGACGAGTGCGCGGAATCTCGTAAGCACCGGACCCGTGTGTTGAACCCTTGCATCCCGCCGGAAGCCAACTGCTCAAACACCTGACGAGGCGAATCTCCTGTTTCATCTGACCGCTCGCCAATCCTGCGCCATCCTGCCTCCCCTAGCGAATCGCTTCCAAACCCACACCAACACCGTAACGCGACCCGGTCCTCAGGATCGGCAATCAGTGCCAGAAGCGCATACGCCTGCTGAGCTCTACAGTCATCAAGTCTCTTAGGGTTGCCGTCCAGGGCTTGCTCGTTGAAAAAGCTGTGTGCCACGACACCACGTTCGAACAAGGCGTCCCGGACTGCGTAACCGAGTCGTCTTCGAGGGGCCAGGATCAGGATCTCGCCGGCGGATACGCCGTCGTGTTCGATACGTTCGACAACATACTGTGCGATGCCGACCGCTTCCCCAGCGAGCGAGTCCCGATTGCAATCTGCACTTCACCCGGTCCATTCTCATCGCGAGGCTGCAACGGTCGCCCGCTGGCACTCTGGTCGTGGGTGATCAAGCTATCGGCTAGCGCAACGACGGTAGTGGGGCAACGGCGGCAAACGTCCAGCGTCTCATCCGTGGTGCCCGGATGGTCGGTCTGCAAATGTTGTAATGCCTTCAGGGTGAGCGGCGTGCTTGAACGAATAGATCGACTGGTCCTCATCGCCTATCACGCTAGCGAGCCATTTCCGCCAGCAGGTCGACGAGCACCTGCTCGGCGCGGATTAGATCGGTATTCATCGACGATCACGTGGTCGAACTGCTGGCGTTCGGCACACATTGGATTGCTCCGCATATACTCTAGGGTCACAGGCACCATCTCACCGACGAGCATCGCACCGTGAAACTGTAGCCAGTCGATCAGCGCGGCCTGAAAGGCTGCGGTCATTCCGGTCATGCGGCCGAGCCTGGTTCCGTCCGTTTTCGGTTTCGCGCCCAAGCTGCGGCGAATGCTTCGACCTTCTTAACGTCTCGCGCACGCCGCCGAAGGTGCGGCTTATCCTCCGAATAAGATCGCTCCTCCGATGCCACCAGAGGTCGAGCCACACGTCCGGTTGCGGCGAGCACGTCACGACGCTGAAGGATTCGAGAAACACAAGCCATGAAGCGTTCCTGCCCAGACGGCACCGGCACCCTCGATTCCAAGTCTACCATCTCCCTGGCCACATCCCTCGCGGCCGTCCGCGTGAAGGTGCAGGCCGAGCACTCGTCGTGGATCGACACCTTCCTGAAGCAGCCGCATGACACGGCGCTTCATCGCGTAGGTCTTCGCCGTCCCTGGTCCGGCCAGCACCGTAGTCGCGATATCCTCTGATGCCGCGATGTTGTGCGCAACACCTGTCAGGTCATCGTCCCAATGCGGTCCCCGTGCGCGGTTCATGAGCGATAGCCTACACTGCCCGTGCCTGTTCCTCGTGCGCCATCGCCGCGGTGGTGTGGTTCTCGTTGAGTCCAGGTTCCGACAACCTGGTTTGCCGACCCCCGATCCCGGCGCGCCTCTCAGGCGATTCGCGCTGGTCCGAATCGCTAGCAAATGTCTCGGCTGCGATTGCGCTGTGACGCTGGTCGTGTGGCTAGGAGGGTCAGCCGTACCTTCATCGGCGTCGTACATCATTCCGGGGATTTGAGAGTGCCCCGATTGAGGGCCTGCTGCGCCCCCAGAGGCAAGTGAAGGTTCGCCGCCGCGTTTGTGTGATGGCGTGCCGGTTTCAGACGTGTGCGTCGTAGCCCGTCGTGGACCGGCGTTCCGCAACCCGGAACTGTCGGCCGCATAGCGCGGGCGGTATACATTGCCCGCGTTCACAATCGTGACCGTCTGCCATTCTAATTCATTGGACCTTTCCGTTAGTGCCCGGCGAGAGTCCGTCGCTCACTTTTCTGCAAAGCCGGGTAAAATCACGTCGTCGCTCTCATGAACGGTCCGGCCCTTTCGGTTAGCGAGTAGGCGGCCCCGACGGGCGGAAATGCTCCACGGACGACTAAAACATAATCGCTGCGACCACGCCCAAGCCTTTGCCATCAGAAGCCGATACCTGCCGAAAATCCGTGGTCCCCTTGCTGCAAGCGGCGGGGTGGGACACCGAGCCGCATTCCATCGCTGAGCAGCGCACGATCACGGACGGTCGTATCGTCCCGGTCGGTAAGGGTTTCGTCCGCAAGCCGTCGAAGCGGGTGGACTACCTCCTGCGATACCCGCGGGACTTTCCGCTCGCAGTTGTCGAGGCCAAGGCAGCATATCGGCACGCCGCCGATGGTCTCCAACAGGCCAAGCAATACGCCGAGATGCTCGGCCTGAAGTTCGCCTACGCGACCAACGGTCACGAGATCATCGAGTTCGACTACTTCACCGGCCTCGAGCGCACCCTGACGGCGTACCCGACGCCAGACGCGCTGTGGGACCGATACCGTGCGGCCCGAGAATCACCGATCAGCAGGTCGCCGACCGGCTGCTCACGCCGTTCAACCATGACGTTGGCAAGGGCGAACGGTACTACGCAGCAGATCGCCATCAATCGGACGCATGGAAGCCATCCTCAAGGGCCAGCGTCGACTGCTGCTCACGATGGCGACCGGGACCGGCAAGACCGCCGTGGCGTTTCAACTATGCTGGAAGCTGTGGAACGCTCGCTGGAACCGCACCGGCGAGTACCGGCGGCCACGCATCCTGTATCTGGCCGACCGCAACATCCTGGTCGATCAACCCAAGGACGGCATCTTCGCGGCCTTCGGGGACGCCCGCTACAAGATCGAGTCTGGCGAGGTCGTCAAGAGTCGTGAGATGTACTTCGCAATCTACCAGGCGCTTGGCCGAGGACGAACGCCGCGCGGGGCTGTTCAAAGCGTTCCCGCCGGACTTCTTCGACCTGGTCATCGTGGATGAGTGCCACCGGGGCAGCGCCCGCGACGAGAGCGCGTGGCGGGTGATCCTCGATTACTTCGCACCGGCCTATCAGCTTGGCATGACCGCGACCCCCTTGCGGGCCGAGACCCGCGACACCTACCTGTACTTCGGCAACCCGCTCTACCAGTACAGCCTGCGACAGGGCATCGAGGATGGCTTCCTGGCCCCCTACCGCGTGCATCGGGTCGTCACGGAGTGGGACGCGGCCGGTTGGCGGCCCAGCCCCGACGAAGTGGACCGCTATGGACGGGCGATCCCTGACGACGAGTACCAGACGAAGGACTTCGAGCGAGTCGATCGCCCTGCGAGCGCGGACCCAGGCGGTGGCCAGGCACCTCACCGCGTTCCTGAAGAAATCCGGTGACCGGCACGCCAAGACCATTGTCTTCTGCGTGGATCAAGAGCACGCGAGCGAGATGCGGACGGCCCTGTCGAACCTCAACAGCGACCTCGTCGCCCAGTATCCGGACTACGTCTGTCGGGTGACAGCCGACGAGGGCGACATCGGGCGTGGGCACCTCAGCCGCTTCCAGGACGTAGACACCAACGTCCCCACGATCCTCACGACCTCGCAGTTGTTGACCACCGGCGTTGATGCGCCAACCTGCAAGAACATCGTGCTGGCTCGCGTGATTGGCAGCATGACGGAGTTCAAGCAGATCATCGGGCGGGGCACGCGTGTCCGCGACGACTACGGCAAGCTGTGGTTCAACATTATCGACTACACCGGGTCCGCCACGGGA
>CAWFDO010000012.1:0-64711 GCA_963814565.1 uncultured Actinomycetes bacterium | reverse complement strand
TCCTGATCCGTCAATGGCGCGATCCGGAACCCTGCCTCACCGATCAGCTCAGCAAGCACGCCGCCGGGCCCGAACGCGACGAGCGGGCCGAACACCGGATCCTGGACGATCCCCGCCAGGAGCTCGGCGCTCCCCGCGACCATCGGCTGCACGAGCGCCGGCGTGCCGATACGCGACACGGCTGCGCGGACCGCCTCCTCGTCGTCGAGGTCGAGTGCGAGCCCGTCGATGTCAGTCTTGTGGGCCCCCGCGAGCGCCGTCTTCACGACGACGGGGAAGCCGAGCTCGCGAGCGGCCGCCACGGCATCGTCGACGGTCCTCGCGACCCGCTCGGGGACGAGCGG
The DNA here is from genome assembly GCA_963814565.1 of uncultured Actinomycetes bacterium. Taxonomy (GTDB): domain Bacteria; phylum Actinomycetota; class Thermoleophilia; order Gaiellales; family Gaiellaceae; genus Gaiella. Next base: position 64,367 of record CAWFDO010000012.1, on the reverse strand, counting down.
CAGGCCGTACGCGAGAAGAAGCTCTCGTGCCTCGGGGGCCTCGAGCCAGACGTCGTCCCCCCGCGACAACGCGGCGCTGACGACGCGCTCGGCAGCCCGGCGGTCGATCCCGTCGACCTCGGGCACCGTCCCGTGAGGGCGGCGCAGCCACTCGGCCCGCGCTGCTGCGCGGCCGAGCGCCCGCGCGGCCGCCTCCGGGTACGCGAAAGCCGCGACACGCCCTCGACCGTGACGGAGCGCGTCCGGAATCCCGGCCGCTGTCATCACGACCGCCAGTACCGGCTTGCCTGCCGCGGTCTCCACAACCGCGCGGTCGATCGCCTGCGCCACGTCGTCCGCCGACGCGGCGACGGTGGGCACGAACAGGACGATGAGCGCGTCGACCTGGGCATCGGCGAGCACGAGCGGTAGAGCCTCTGCGTACGTGCCCGCCGTCGCGCCGCCGAGCATGTCGACGGGGTTTCCGAGGCTCGACTCCGTCGAGAGCAGCGCAGCGAGCCGCTCGCGCGTTCCGTCGGTCAGCTCCGGCAGTTCGAGCCCGACGGCGTCGCAGACGTCGGCGCAGAGGATCCCGAGCCCTCCGGCATTGGTGAGGATGCCGACCCGGCGCCCCTTCGTCTCCGGCTGGCTGGAGAGCAGCGCGGCGACGTCGATGAGCTCCTCCAGCGAGGTCGCTCGGATGACGCCGGCCTGACGGAAGAGCGCGTCCACGGCCGCGTCGGAGCCGGCGAGCGCGGCGGTGTGCGAGCTCGCGGCACGCTGGCCCGAAAGGGTCGTGCCGCCCTTCAGCGCGAGGATCGGCTTGCGGCGCGAGACGCGGCGCGCCAGCCCTCCGAACCGGCGGGGGTTGCCGAACGATTCGAGGTAGAGAAGGATGACGTCGGTCGCGACGTCGTCCTCCCACCACTCGAGCAGGTCGTTCGAGGAGACATCCGCCTTGTTGCCGATCGAGACGAACGCGGAGAGACCGAGACCCCGTGCCTCCGCCGCCTCGAGGAAAGCCACACCGAGGGCGCCGCTCTGGGAGGAGAAGCCGATGTTCCCGCGCGCCGCCGACCGCGCCGCGAAGGTCGCATCGAGCGACGCGCCCGCGACGGCGATCCCGAGGCAATTGGGCCCGATCAGCCGCGCACCGTGTGACCGGACCAGCTCGAGCAGCCGCTCCTGACGCTCGGCGCCCTCCCGCCCGACCTCCGCAAACCCGGCCGAGATGACGAGCAGGGCACGAACGCCGGCCTGGAGCGCCTCGTCGGCGGCGGCGTGCACTGCAGCCCCCGGCAGCGCGATCACCGCCAGGTCGACCGGCTCGGGGATCTCACGGACCGACGCATAGCCGCGGACGCCGGCGACGGGCTCGCCGTTCTTGTTGACGGGGTACGCGGCGCCGACGAAGTCACCCGCGAGGACGTTCCGGAACAGCTCGCCGCCGATCGTGCCGCGTCGCCGCGATGCCCCGATCACGGCCACGGCGCGCGGCTCGAAGAACGGTCGCAGCGACGCCGTCACCGCGGCGTGGTCGCGCTCCTCCACCCGAACGCGATAGCGCTCGGTGGGCGCGATCGGGAACTGCACCTCGACCTCGCCCCCCTCGAGCTCGCGCGTCAGCTCGAAGCCGACCGCCCCGAAGACGCCCAGCATGCTTCGGTTGTCGGCCATCACCTCCGCGACGAATCGCTCGATTCCGACCTCGGCGGCGCGCTCCGCGAGCCGCTCGAGCAGGCGCGTGCCGATGCCGCGCCGCTGATGCTCGTCGGCGACCGCGAACGCCGCTTCGGCTGCGACCGGGTCGCGAAGCCGGACGTAGTTGGCAACGGCGACGACCTGCTCGCCCCCGTCGTCGGCGAGTGTCCCGAGAAGTGCGCCCCGCTCGATCCAGTCAGGACAGAGGAGCGGCTCGACGAGTCTCGGCTCCAGCGAGGGGAAGCCGTGAAACCGGAGGTAAAGGCTCTGCTCGGAGAGGGACCGGAAGAACTCGAGCAGCGCCTCGGCGTCCTCCCGCCGGGGCGGTCGCAGCCGAAGCGTGCGACCGTCCCGGAGGATGACGTCGACGGCGTCAGTGGACGTCGTCGACATCCCGTGCGCCTACGAGCGCCGCCTCGGCGGGCACGAGCTGCAAATGCTTCTCTCCTTCGAGCACGACCTTGAACGCTCCCGACGTCGCTGCGTCCGCGAAGGCATCGTATGCGGCCATCGCGTCGTCGAGCGAGAACCGATGCGTCGTGAAGACCGCCGGATCCAGCTTCCCGGCCTCGATGAGCTGCATCAGGCGTGGCGTCGTGCAGCTGTCCACCAGATCGGTAGTGATCGTCACGTCCTTGATCCACAGCCGCTCGAGGTGCAGGGTTGCCGGCTTGCCGTGGACGCCGACGTTGGCGACGTGGCCACGAGCGGCGATCAGGCGGTTCCCGGATGTCGTCGAACGCGACCGGAGTGACCATCGGAGCGATGCCAAGAAAAGCGACCACACCACCCGAGAGCGGCCGCCCCGCACGAGCGGGCGACTGGGTCGTCGTGCACGCCCATGCCGTCGGTGAGCACGAGCGCACCGGCCTCATCGTCGAGGTGCTCGGCACGCCGGAACACGTGCGCTACCGAGTCCTCTGGGACGAGGAGCACGAGTCGATCCATTACCCAGGCTCGGACACGACGATACGGCGGAAGGCAACTCCGTAACGCTCGTCGGGTCGTCCTCGCTGGGTGACTTGCCGACCTCGTAGCCGCTGAGAAGTCGCTGACGTCGAGCACGGACCCCGGCGTTGACGCTCAGGTTCAGGGTTTGTCCCGACGAGATCGGGGTTGTCCCGGATTGCGCCTGCGTGTCGGAGGGCGGATCATGGTGGAGTCCAACAAAGGGAGGGACGATGGCAGCCCTCGAATCCCCTTGCGAAACCGTTGTCGAGAGAGTCGAAAGGTTACTCGGCTCTCGCGACGATTCCTGGCCGCCCCTGCACACGACGGCGATACACGAGGTGATCGAACATCTCATCGCCCGGGACCAGCGCCTCGAGCAAGCCATCCGCGAGATCGCGGTTGAGCTGCAAAGGCTCTCAACCGACCACGAGAGACTCAAAGCACACCACTGACCTGCACTGCGCCCCGAGCAGGTCGAGGCAATAGCCCGGTTCCTCGGCTCTCGGGTTGGACCGCTCGGAGTTCTCGCTCGCAGCGCCCGGCAGTCCGGGTTAGCATCCGACCGCATGGTCACGGAAGGACTGCCCGCGCCCGAGTTCTCGCTGCCGTCCGACTCGGGCGAGACGGTCTCCCTGGCGGATCTGAGAGGAACGCCCGTCGTCCTCTACTTCTACCCGAAGGACGACTCGCTGTCTCGTTGAAACAGTAAACGCGTCACGGCGCGGCCTGTCTAGACGCTTGCCGGTCCCTACGCAACAGCTCGTTCGAGCCGTTTGAGCGTTTCCGTCCACCCCGCCCGGTGCAGTTCGTGTCGAGCCTCGGTCGTGAATGGCCCCTGGTCGAGCACGAGACGGGTCTGCTCGCCGGCCCGCTCGAACGTCAGCGTGACCACCGTCTCCTGATCGTCAGGATCGGGCTCTTCCCACACGAACGTGTAGACGAGGCGACGTGGCACTTCGATCTCGCGAAACTCGCCACGGAGATGGAACGCTTCTCCTTCCGGTGGCTGCATCGTGATTCGGTACCGCCCTCCTTCGCGCACGTCGAGTTGCATGCCCGGGGAGGTGAATCCCGTGGGACCCCACCACTCGGCGAGCTTCTCGGCTTCGACGCAGGCCGCGAACACACGCTCGGGAGGCGCAGCCAGGGTCTTCTCCAGATGCAGCGTCCACCGGGGTGCCTGCTCGGTCATCCTAAGAGCAGGAATGATGCGCCACTCCAGCCGTAGCCCGCGACCACGTGTGCGGATACCATCGCGCGCACCCTAACGAGGAGACCGAACGCACATGATCGAGGAAGGCCAGCCCGCCCCGTCCTTCGCCCTGCGGAGCGACACCGGCGAGGCCATATCCCTCGAATCGCTGCGCGGGAAGCCGGTCGTCCTCTATTTCTACCCAAAGGACGACACGCCCGGCTGTACCGCGCAGGCGTGTGCGATCCGGGACGCGTGGGGCGACTTCGAGCAGGCGGGTGCGGTCGTGCTCGGCGTCAGCCCCGACGGCGAGGCATCGCACCAGAGGTTCAAGGCGAAGTATGACCTGCCGTTCACCCTCCTTGCCGACACCGATCATGCGGTCGCGGACGCGTACGGCGTGTGGGGCGAGAAGTCGTTCGCCGGCAAGACGTACATGGGCGTCGAGCGCTCGACGTTCGTCATCGACGCCGAGGGGAACATCGCGAAGGCGTTTCGCAAGGTGAAGCCGGCGGAGCACGCGGACCAGGTGCTCGCCGCGCTGTCCGCCTGACCCCTCCTGGCTACACTGGTCGTCCCGCGGATGTGGCGGAATTGGTAGACGCGCACGGTTCAGGTCCGTGTGCCCGTAAGGGCGTGGAGGTTCAAGTCCTCTCATCCGCATAGCAGGCCCGTTCTCGCCACGTCGCGAGAGACGACGACAGAACGAGCCACGCCCTCAGCGCTGATGCTGCATTGCAGCCGCTCGACGCGTCTGGGCGCAAGCGCTCACGCGGCGCGTCGGGAGGCTCGATTCCGGGCCTCTGAGCACGAATCTGAGACACGAATCGTCCGTGTCTCACGACTGACGCAGCCGCTCGCGGACGTCGCGACGATACGGGGGTGACGTGGGCTACTCCCCTTCGTCGCCATGCCCCCGGACTCGTTGCGCGAGCCGCGGGGGGCGACTTCACAGGGCGCGCCCTGCGAGCTTGACGAGCGCCCACGACAGACGGAGCTCGACGAGCGACTGAGGGAACGACCGGACCGACCGTTACCGTTCCCTGCATGAAGCGACCGGTCAGGGCGCTCTGCGGCCACTACGTCCTCGCGCACATCCAGCGAACGGGTGCTGGGAAGGTGATCTGGACGCAGCCTCCTCCGAGGCGCTGCCCCTCGTGCGCGTCGCTGACGCGACGAGCACTCTGACCGAACCGGGCGCGGGGAGCCCACCAACCCGGCACCGCCCTGCCTCGGCGGGGACACTCGCTGCGAAGAAGACTTCGTGCTCTGTGGAGTGCAGAAAAGCAACGATCAGTGCTCTGCTCGCGCCGCGCGCGGGCGACTCCTTCTGCGCTAGGGGTGCAGAATCACCACCATGCGCGGGTTGTCATTGGCTCTTGTGTTCGTGGCGCTGCTCGTCACGCCCACCGCGACAGATGCTCGGTCAACTGCGTCAGCGCGTCCGGCGTGGTGGTGGACACCTGAGTACGCGACCTTCGCGTTACGGCAGGCACCGAGGCTCGCTACGAGCGCGGCCTGCGCGGGAGTCGGGGTGGCCAGGTTCAGGCTGAAGGCGGCAATGAGCGTGAGTCCCAACGGGACGCTCGGGTATGGGTCGAACCTCGCAGCGATTACGACGCAGGTGCCGAAGTACAGCCGTTTCAGGTGCGTAGCGCGGTTTCCGAAATCGGGCCGGTGGCAGGGATGGCTCGTTGTCGATCTGATCCCGAGAGGGCCTGGATTGAACCAACTGACCCTCGTTCCGACACGCGGTTTCAGGTCAATCGACAGAGCGACCGAGTATCGCTGAGGCCGCATCGTGGCACGCCCGAGTAAGGCGACAGCGCAGGCCATAGAGCGGTCGAGACGGCGCTCGCGCGCGGGGCGACGATCCCGATGGCTGCGGCTGCAGCGGGCGTCTCGCCGCGAACGGTGAGCGGCTGGCTCCGCGACGGTGCCGTCGTGCGCAGGCACCTGCGCTCGGTGCCTGACGAGCCTGAGCAGACGACGGGCGGCAGGTTCAGCGACGAGGCGAATCGCCCGACGCCGCCGAAGCCGCTGCGTCTCGAAGCGGTCGCTGAGGCGTCGTGAGACACGCTCTGAGACACGTCCCGGCGATTTGCAGGGGTTCGTATCTACCATCCGCATAGCGCGGACCCCGCCGACAAGCGGCGGTCGTCGGCGTCTCAATCCCCGTGACGCGCGCGCTGGCACTCTCACTCCTCGTCGTAGCCCTCGCGCTCGTGGGCGGCGCGTCCGACCGTGCCCCGACCGCGGTCGCGGGAGACCGGAGCCAGGTGGTCGTCCTCCTCCGCTCGCCGCCCCTGGGGCTCGCCGGCGCGGGTGACGCGCGTCGGATCGACGAGGAGCAGCGGCGCTTCGAGAAGGCGTTGAGCGCCCGGATTCCGAGCGCGACGGTGCACTGGCGCTACCGGCTCGTCGCCAACGGCGTCTCCGTCGTACTCCTCACGCGCGACCTGCGGCGTCTTTCCGGGCTGCCCGGCGTGCGCGAGGTGTTCGCGCCGACGACGTACCACGTGCTGGCAGGTCCCGACGCGGTGACGATCCGCGCGCGCGAGCTGCCCGCCGCCGATTTCCCGAACGCCGGTGCCGGGATCAAGATCGGGATCATCGACGACGGCGTCGACCAGCGGCACCGTTTCTTCGATCCGGCGGGATACGCGATGCCGCCCGGGTATCCGCGTGGCCAGGCCGAGTACACGACGGCGAAGGTCATCGTCGCCCGCGCTTTTCCGCCTCCGGGCGCGACGTGGCGTCACGCCTCGAAGCCCTTCGACCCCGAACAGTCGAGCCACGGGACGCACGTGGCCGGGATCGCCGCCGGGAACCGCGACACGCTTGCAGAGGGCACGCGGGTCAGCGGGATCGCCCCGCGCGCGTACATCGGGAACTACAAGGCGCTCACCATCCCCACCGACGCGGACGTCGGGCTCGACGGCAACGCACCCGAGCTCGTCGCCGCGATCGAGGCCGCCGTCTCCGACGGCATGGACGTGATCAACCTCTCGATCGGCGAGCCCGAGATCGAGCCGTCGCGGGACATCGTCGCGCTCGCGCTCGACGCCGCGGCCGCGGCAGGAGTCGTCTCCGTCGTCGCGGCGGGGAACGACTTCGACGACTACGGGCAGGGCTCGTTGACGTCGCCGGGGACCTCGACGCGCGCGATCACGGTGGGGGCGAGCACGTCGGGCACCGCACCGGGGATCGCGGGCTTCTCGTCCTCGGGCCCCACACCGGTCTCCCTCCGGCTCAAGCCCGACATCGTCGCCCCCGGGGCCTCGATCCTGTCTGCCGAGCCCGATGGGTGGGCGACCTCGTCGGGGACGAGCATGGCCGCGCCCCACGTCTCGGGCGCCGTCGCACTCCTCCTCCAGCGGCATCCGGAATGGACCCCGGAGCAGCTGAAGGCGGCGCTCAGCGTCACGGCACGACCCGTCACGGTCGGCGGCATCGCCTCCGCGACGACGCGGGCGGGAGCGGGGCTCGTCGACGTCGCGGCCGCCGACACGCCGCTCGTGCGACCCACCCCGACCGCCGTCTCGTTCGGGCTGGTCGGGGCGAGCGCGACGCGCAGCAGCACCGTGTCGCTCGCCGACGCAGGCGGCGGGGCCGGACCATGGACCGCGACGGTCGAGTCGCTCGCGGCGCCGGCGGGAACGACCGCGACCGTCGCACCGGCGGCCGTCGTTCCCGGGCCGCTGACGCTCGGCCTGACGTCCGGTACCCAGGAGGGGGACGTGTCCGGGGTTGTCGTGCTCCGACGGGACACGGCCGTGCGGCGCATACCGTTCTGGGGCCGGGTCGCCGTACCGCAGCTCCGGACGACCGCCCAGGCGCTGGCGCGGCCCGGCGCCTACGCGGGCGACACGCGCGGCCGCCCGGCACGCGTCGCCGTCTATCGCTATCCGGAGGTCCCCGCCGCCGGGCCCGTCTCGTCCCGCCTCGACGGCCCCGAGCAGGTCTTCCGCGTCCGCGTCACCGGCCGGGTCGCGAACTTCGGCGTCGTCATCACCCAGCGCGGCGCCGGGTCCCGCGTCGAGCCCCGGGTCGTCGCGGACGGGAACGAGAACCGGCTGACCGGGTACCCGGCCCTGCCCGTCAACCTCAACCCGTACGTCGACGAGTTCGGCGGCCCGACGCTCGTCGCCGGAGCGATCCACCCGAAGCCCGGCACGTACCACGTCGTCTTCGACAGCCCGAGCCCCGCCGGCGCCGGGGCGTTCCGCTTCCGCTTCTGGATCAACGACGTGACACCGCCGGCGGCCACGATCGTCAGCCGGAGCGTCCGCGTCGGGTCGGCCGTCCGGATCCGCGTCCGCGACGCCGGCGCAGGCGTCGACCCGCGCTCGCTCGAGGCGACCGTCGACGGCCGCCCGACGCGCGTGAGCCTGCGCAAGGGGATCGTCGCCGTCTCGACCGCGGGCCTGGCGGTCGGGCAGCACCGGCTGCGCGTCGAGCTCGCCGACTACCAGGAGACGCGAAACATGGAGAACGTCGCGCGGATCCTGCCGAACTCGCGCGTCGTGTCTGCGCGCGTGACCGTCGTGCGGCGTTAACCCCGTCTAGCGCTTCGTTCGCGGCTCTTCGATCGTCGGAAGCGCGTCGAGATCCCGCTGGACGCTCTCCACGAAGTCGTCGTCGTCCGTCTTCACGACACGCAGCTTCGCCTTGCGGCGCTCGCGCTCACGACGACGCCGTGCGTCGGCCCCGACGACTTCGGACACCCTCGGCCATTCCGCAGCGACGATCACGATGACGCCGAGGGCGAGCAGGACGATCCACGGCCAGCTCACCTTGCTGATACTAGCTCGGCCGGGTCAACGCGGCACGTGCCGCCTCGACGCGGGGACGGGCGTGGCAGCCCTCCAGGTGATCGTTCACGAGGCCCATCGCCTGCATGAACGCGTACGCCGTCGTCGGGCCGACGAACGTCCAGCCGCGCCGCTTGAGCTCCTTGGCGAGCGCCCGCGAGGCATCCGTCTGGGAGAGCTCCAGGAGCGACTCGCGGGTCATCTTCCGCGGCCGCTCCGCGGCCGCCGGCTCGAAGCGCCAGGCGAACGCCGCGATCGACCCCTCGGCCTCGACGAGCTCGAGCGCCCGACGCGCATTGTTGATCGTGGACTCGATCTTGCCGCGGTGACGCACGATCGAGGCGTCGTCGAGCAGGCGCTCCACGTCCCGGGCGCCGTACCGCGCGACCCTCTGGAAGTCGAAGCCGGCGAACGCACGACGGAAAGCCTCGCGCTTGCGCAGGATCGTCAGCCACGAGAGCCCGGACTGGAAGCCCTCGAGCGAGAGCTTCTCGAAGAGCCGGACGTCGTCCGTGACGGGCGTCCCCCACTCGTCGTCGTGGTACGAGCGGTACTCGGGGTGGTCGCCGCCGCCCCACCAGCAGCGGGTGACGCCGTCCTCGTTCCGGACGAGCCCGTCCGCGAGGGTCACCGGACGACGATCTCCATCGGCAGATCTGCCAGGGGAACGCCGCCCTCGGCCGTCACCAGCCACGTGTCCTGCATGTAAAGGCAGTCCTCGCCGTTGGCGGCGATCGCGTGCGGATGCATCGACAGCACCATGTTCTCCGCGAGCTCGGTCTCGACGCCCTCCCCCACCTTCGGGAACTCGATCATCGTCATCCCGATCGAGTGGCCGGTGACGTGCCCCAGGTGGTACCCGCGGTCGTGGAAGCCCTTCGAGACGGCCGTGTGCACGTCGTGGCACGTCGCACCGGCCCGCATGGCGCCCCGGGCCGCCTCGAAGTACTCGACGTAGGCATCCTCCATCGCCCTCGTGTCGTCCGAGAGCTCCGTCCCCTCGGCCGCGACGGCGCGCGACACCTCGACCCAGTGCATCCCGGGGCCGGCCACCTCGAGCGACGGGAGGACGAAGTCGCCGAGGATCTCCTCCTTGCGCGCGATCTTGAACTCCGGCAGCGCGATGCCCGAGCGTCCCGGCGCGGTCAGGACCATGTTCATCGTGAGCCGGCCGCAGCCCTCGGCGATGAAGTACTCCTCGGCGACCGCCATCACCTCGGCCGCGGTCCGGCCGGGCGCGTAGGCCTCGGCCCAGACCTCGAAGCCGCGCCGGTTGATTCGCACCGAGTCGCGCACGCTCTCCAGCTCGAGGTCGCTCTTCACCGCGCGCGCAAGATCGAACTCGACGTCGAACGGGACGAGGTCGAGCCCCTCGAGCGGCCGGTAGTCCCGCACGGTCATCACGTAGTCGAGCCCGTACACGCCGACGCGCCGCCAGCCCGCGTCCCTCGCGTGCGCGGCGATCGCCGTGCCCGGGTGCGGATCGAAGCGCTGCTCGACGAGCGCCGTACCGTGCTCTCCGACGTAGCGCGCCTCGGACGGGAAGACGACGAACGGGTCGCCGTCGGCGGGGACGATCGCGTACGCGTACCGGTGCACGATCTGGAAGCCGGTCAGATACGTCACGGCGCCCTCGAAGCCCGAGTACTCGCTCCCCGCGACGACGAGCGCGTCGAGCGAGTGCTCCGCCATCGCAGCACGGACGTTCGCGTACCGGCGGTCGAGGTCGGATCTCACGTCAGTCACTGTTGCCATGAAGCCTCTACCCCCTTGATCAGTGCGGTGACCGCGTCGTGGAGCGGCGTCGGCACGCCGAGCTCGCGCCCGAAGCGTGCGATGCCGCCGTTCAGGTAGTCGATCTCCGTCGCCCGCCGGGCCTCGACGTCCTGCAGCATCGAAGCCCTGTGCCCGTACGCGACGTCGGGACGGGCGGCGTGGTCGATGAGCTCCTCCGGGTCGGCGTCGAGCACGATTCCCTGCGCCGTGGCGACCGCCGTGCCCTCGTCGACGAGCCCGGAGACGAGGGCGCGCAGGTCGGGCCGCTCGCAGACGCGGCCGTGCGTGAGCCCGGTCAGCGCGCCGATTGGATTCGTCGCCGCGTTGAAGATCACCTTGCGCCACTGGCCCGGGCGCGCGTCGCCGACCGCTGCGGCCGGCATTCCCGCGCGGGTGCACGCGTCGGCGAGCGGCTCGATCGCCGCGACGTCGATCGGCCGTGGCTCGAACGGCCCGAACGTCGTGTCGCCCTTGACGTCCCACTGCACGACGCCGGGCTCGAGCAGCTTCCCCGCCGGGAAGGTCGTCCCGCGGATCACGCGCTCCACGTGCTCCGCGAGCGTCTCCTCGTTGCCGACGCCGTTCATCACCGACGCGACCGCACCGTCGGCGAACGCGTGCGCCGTCGCGGCGATCGCGCCGTCGGCGTGCATCGCTTTCGTCGCAACGATCCCGTACTCGCACGGCGGCAGCTCGCCGGCGTCCGAGGTGGCATTCGGTCGGCCGACGACCTCGCCCGCGCCGGTCAATTGCAATCCGTTCTTTTTGATCGCATCGACATGCGCTCTGTTCAGGTCGAACGCCCACACGTCGACGTCGTCGAGGGTCGCGAGATTTGCGGCGAACAGCGACCCCACCGCTCCGCAGCCGACGACGCAGATCCTCATGTCGCTCCCTCCTTCACCGTCCGCGCGCGTGCGAGGCGGCCCAACGGCACCTCTCTCCCGCCCGTGATGCCCTCGGGCCGCAGGATCAGCACGAGCGCCATCAGCGCGCCGACGACGACGATCCGGCTCCCCGAGGGGAGGTCGATGCGGAAGGCGCCGTTCTCGGCCTCCGCGAGCAGCGAGTCGAGCCCCGAGACGGCGAGCGCGCCGACGACGGCGCCCCACAGGCTGGTCATGCCGCCGATCACGAGCATCGCGAGCGTGATGAACGTGAGGTCGAGGTAGACGGCGTCGACGTTGATCGGGAGGAAGTGGACGTACAGCCCGCCGGCAAAGCCCGCGAGCGCACCGGAGAGCCCGAAGGCGATCAGCCGCTGACGGTACACCGAGATGCCGACGGCGCGGGCCGCCGGTGCGTCGTCGCGCGCGGCGCGCAGCTGCCGTCCGAAGCGGCTCACCTGGTATGCGAATGCGACGGCGATCGCGACGACGGCGCCGATCGCGGCCTGTTGCATGTCGGTGGTCTCCGGCACCGACGAGAAGACGTTGAGCCCCGGGCCGATCCGCTCTTGGTAGCGAAGGATGTTGCTCGTGATCTCGAGCACGGCGAACGTGGCGATGCCGGCGGCGAGGCCGGAGAGCCGCATCAGCGGGAGGCCTGCGACGAGCGCGAAGACGCCGCCGACGAGCGCCGCGAGCAGGAGCGACGGAACGTTGCCGACGGTCGTGTCCGAAAGGAACCCGAAGAGGTTGGGCATCGTCGCCGGCTTCTCCTCCACCGCCACCGAGAGGACGCCCGCCGTCCATGCACCGACGGCGACGAAGCTGATGTGCCCGAACGAGAGGACGCCCGAGTTGCCGACGAAGAGGTAGATGGCGACCACGATCGACACCGAGACGAGCGCGTTGATGAAGTAGATCTCGGTCGAGCGCTCGAAAAAGGTCCCGACGACGCCCGTCGCGACGACGAGCGCCACGGGCGCGAGCACGGGCAGGAACGTGCGCAGTTGCCTCATACGCGCTCCACCGGCCCGCGACCACGCGTGAAGAGCCCGCCGGGCCGTACAAGCAGGGTCAGGATCACGAGGCCGAAGAGGAACGACGGCAGGTACTGGCTCTGCGCGGTCGGGAGCGCGCCGCCGAGCAGCCCGGACGCGTATCCGATCGCGAAGCCGCCGAGCGTCGCCGAGAGCAACCGGTTCATGCCGCCGACGACGACCCCGGCGAGGACGACGATCGTCTCCCGCAGGGCGAAGGTCGACGTGACGAGGGGCTGCTGCACCGTAAGCATCACCGCGACGATCGCGGCGAGGATCCCCGAGAGCAGGACCGCCGAGCCGATCACCCGGTTCGCGCGGACGCCGAGGAGCCGGGCGGTCTGGAAGTCCATCGCCGCCGCGCGCATCTGCAGGCCGACCTTCGTCCGGCCGAGGAAGAGCACGAGCGCGATCAGGCACACGGCCGCGGTGACGATGGCGACGACGGTGATCTTGCGCACGTCGGTCCCGAAAATCGTCCACGGGAGGTTGAGCTTCGCGAGCGAGGCCGCGGGCTCCCCGAGCGTGTCGTCACGTTGGTCGATGAGGAGCGCTATCGCCTGCAGGAGGAACGCGACCGCGAACGTGGCGACGAGCATCGTGGCCGCCGACTGGGTCCGCAACGGCCGGAAGACGATGCGGTCCATCGCCGCGGACAGCGCGAGCACGACGGCGAAGCAGAGGACGATGCCCAGCCAGACCGGCCAGTCCTGGTCTGACGCGAAGGCGAGGGCAAACGCCCCGGCCATCACGAGCTGGCCGTAGGCGAAGTTGACGAGACGCAGCACGCCGAAGACGAGGCCGATGCCGACGGCCATCAGAGCGTAGACCGCGCCGATGCCGATCGCGTCGACCTGCACCTGCGGCTCGATCGCCGCGCGCAGGAAGTCGGTGAGCCCGCTTGCGACCACGCTCATGACAGGTAGGCGTGGATCATGCGCTCGGTGTCTCCGGCGTCGTCGGGGGTGAGCGTCAGGCGGATCTCCCCGTTCGCGAGGACGAGGGAGCGGTTCGCGAGCGCCACGGTCCGCTGCGCGCGCTGCTCGACGAGGAGCACGGCGATGCCGCGGTCGCGGATCGCGGCGAGCACCTCGAAGACCGCGTCGGTGACCGTCGGGGAGAGCCCGAGCGACGGCTCGTCGAGGAGCAGGACGTCGGGAGCCGCGACGAGGGCACGTGCGATCGCCAGCTGCTGCTGCTGGCCGCCCGACAGCGCTCCGGCGTGCCGCCCGCGGAACTCGGCCACGACCGGAAACATCTCGAGGACCTGGTCGACGTCCTCGGCCGCACCGTCCGGCGAGCGTCGTCCGGAGAGCCCGAGGCGGAGGTTCTCGTCGACGGTGAGCTCGCCGAAGATCCGGCGCCCCTCGGGGACGAGCGCGATCCCGCTCCGCGCGACGGCCTCGGGTGGTCGTCCACGGAGGGAGCGATCGCCGAGGCGGACGTCGCCGGCGGATACCCGGACGAGCCCCATGATCGCGTGCAGGGTCGAGGACTTCCCGGCGCCGTTCGGCCCGATCAGCCCGACGATCTCGCCGGGCGCCACCTCGAACGACACCCCGCGGACGGCGGCCACCGGGCCGTAGCGCACCTCGAGGTCCGTGACGGTCAGCCCGGGCCCCGTCACGACGGCCCTTCGTGGACGGCGCTCTCGCCGAGGTAGGCGGCGGCCACGTCGAGGTTCGCGCGAATCTCGGTCGGCGTGCCCTCCGCGAGCGTCCGTCCGTGGTCGAGGACCTGGATCCGGTCGCAGACCTCCATGATCAGCGCCATGTTGTGGTCGATCAGGAGGACGCCGGCACCGTGCTCGTCGCGAACGGACCGCACCACAGAGGCGAACTCCGGCACCTCCGCCTCGGGCAGCCCCGCCGCCGGCTCGTCCATGAGGACGAAGCTCGGCCGCGTCGCGAGCGCCCGCGCGACCCCGAGGCGCCGTTCGTCGCCGTGCGCGAGCGCACCCGCGGGCCCGTCTGCGTAGTCGTCGAGCCCGAGCAGCCCGAGCAGCTCGTCGGCGGTGCGCCGTGCCGTCGCCGGCGACGCACCCACGCCGAGAGACGACACCTCGACGTTCTCCCGCACGGAGAGCGACCGGAACGGGTGGCTGTGTTGGAACGTCCGTGCGAGACCGTGCCTCCCGCGCCGGCTCGCGCTCCAGCGTGTGATGTCGCGGCCGTCGAGCTCGACCGACCCCGCGGTCGGCAGGTCGAAGCCGGTCAGAAGGTTGACGAGGGTCGACTTGCCGGCGCCGTTCGGGCCGATCAGCCCGACGACCTCGTGGCGGTGGAGCGCGAGCGAGACGCCCTGAACCGCCTGGACACCGTCGAACGAGCGCGCGAGATCGGCGGCCCGGAGCGCTCCTCCGGGCCGCCGATCGTCCTGCGGCGCTACGTCGGTGCCGATCCGAGCCGTCCCGAGATGGTCGACCGGTGATTGGCGTGACGTCCGGGGGCGTCCCAGACCAAGCCGGGCGCACCGGCCGGGCGCGGCTCGTAGCTGGCACTACGGGCCGTGCCCGGACGGGGTGATCCGGCGACGCGTCTGGGGCGCCATCCGGTTCGCGGGAATCGCCGGTCGACCATCTAGATCTTCGGGACGACCTTCGCGACGACCGAGCCGACGCGCTTGCCCTGGTTGTTCTGGATCTGGATCACGCGGTACTGCCGGCCGAACACCGAGTGCAGTGACGGCGAGAAGCTCACGAGGCCCGAGAGCGTCGGGACCTTCCTGAACTTCTCCATCGTCGCGGCGAGCACGACGCCGTTCGTCGACCCGCGTGACCGCTTGATCGCGGTCACCACGCCGTCGACGGCGGCGGAGCCCGTCACGAACCCGCCCGTCCCGGCCTTGAGGGCCTTGGCGAGCGCGTTGACCGCGCCGACCGGGTCGTCGCCGAAGATCGACGCGTAGGTGACGAAGTAGTAGTTCGTCACCTGCGGCTCCTTCGTGACCCAGTAGACCCCGTCACCGGCCCAGGAGTTCAGCACCGGCGTGTTGTTCCCGAGCGTGCGCAGCCCCGAGATCATCTGCGGGAGGGCGCCGAACGCGCCCGCCGTCGATGTCACGATCACGTCCGCCTGACGCCCGTTCAACCGCGTGACGGCGTTCGTGATGTTCGTCGAGCCGAGCGACTGGTAGCTCTCCTCCGCGACGATCTTGCCGCCGAGCTGCGTGAACCGCGCCTTGAACGCCTTGACGACATCACGGAAGTAGACGATCACCGTGTCGGTCGCGAGGCTTGCGTTCCGCCACCCCTTGCTCCACGCGAACTCGGCCATCGCCGATCCCTCGTCCTGCGCCACGTTCCCGAACGAGAACGCGAGCCGTCCCTTGGCGCCGAAGCGCTTCGGCCCCATCTGGTCGGTGCCGATGCACGGCGCGACCGCGAGGACGCCGCGGTTGATCGTCTCCTGGACGACCGGCGCCGCGAAGTCGACGTCGCACGTCGTGAAGATGACGTCCGCTCCCCGCGAGAGCAACCGCGCCGCGCACGCCCGCGCGATCGCCGGCTTGTTGCCCTGCGTGTTGCAGGTCACGATCTGCAGCCTGCGACCGTTGGCGCCGCCCCGGGCGTTCACCTGCTTGACGCGGATCTGGGCGGCCGCGAGCGCAGGCCCGTCGAACGGCGCCATGGCGCCGTTGCCGTCGAACGCCCAGCCGATCACGATCGGGTCGCTCGACGCCGCCGGTGCGGACGCGGCGGTGATCGCGACGATCGCGGTGAGCGTTGCGAGCGCCGCCGCGAGCGCTCCTGTCTTCCTTCTCGTCATCACGCCTCCTGGTACGTGGGTGTGGACGTTCTCAAGTCCACGATTCCTCCCTCGCCTTGACGAGCCGGAGCAGCGCCGTGTGCAGTGGCACCGGGACGCCATGACGCTCCGCCTCGCGGACGAGTGAGCCGGTAATGAGGTCGATCTCCGTCGCCCTGTGTGCTTCGACGTCTTCCAGCATCGACGGATAGTGAGCCGACCCGCGGCGGGTGGCGAGCACGTTCATCTCCCACGGGTCCTCGTGGAGCTCGATCCCTGCCGCCTCGGCGACCGCCTTCCCCTCGTCGACGAGGTCGTGGACGAGATGACCGAGGTCGTCCGGACTCTCCTCCGCCGCGAAATGCGCGTCGTGGGGAAGGCCCGTGAGGGCTGCGACCGAGTTGACCGTCGCGTTGAAGATGAGCTTCGACCACTGCGCCGGACGCAGGTCGGCGAAGACCTCCGCCACGAGGCCGGCCCGCCGGATGAGCTCGCCGATCTCCTCGACATGCTCGAGCGGCGTGTCCTCGTACGGCCCCATCCACGTCGGCCGTGTCGAGGATGTACTCGACCTCGGTGTCGGAGTGCTTCGTCCCGGACATGAAGGTCACCGCCGAGACGAGCGGCCAGTCGCCGTGCGCCCGCACGACCTCCTCGGCACCGAGCCCGTTGAGCGTCGTCATCAGCATCGCCCCGGGGAACCGCCCCTCGAGGCTTGCCGCCGCGTCCTCGAGACCGTTCGCCTTCGTTGCGACGATTCCGAGGTCGAACGGCTCGAGCCCGTCCGGGTCGGGCGTCGCCCGGACGCGGGCATGCAGGTCGCTGCGGCCGGTGACGCGGAGGCCGTCCCGCTCGAGCGCCTCGGCGTGGTCGCGACGGCGCGTCAGCACCGAGACGTCCGCGACCTGGGCAAGGTGCCCGGCAAAGAGGCTTCCGATGGCACCGGCACCGATCACGCAGACACGCTCGATCGGCCTGGGAGCTCGTTTCACCATGACGCTTCGTCGACGGGGCGCGCTGGGCGGCGCGAGGCAAGGACGCAGGGAGCGCCCATATGGGGCATATGTGCGCGACCGAGGACGCCGCATCGCGCCGCCCAGCGCGTTCCGGCGGCACAAGGCTTCGTGGTGAAACGAGCTCTACGCAACCTGGGCGGCCTCGACCGGCTCGGCCGCCTGGACGCGCGGTCTCACGGACGAGGCGAACAGCTCCTGGTTCTTGATCGCCATCCAGTGCGGCGCGCCGCCGGCGTTGACCGTGATCCCGATCTCGGTGATGCCCGGGCAGATCTCGCGAGTCTCGGCGATCCGCGCGACGATGTCGTCGGGCGTCCCGACCCAGACGTAATCCTCCTCGACGAGCTGCTCGAACGGCACCTCGGCGAGCTGCTCCATGATCCCGGCGGCGTAGAAGCCGTAGCCGGCCTTCCCGAGCGCCTCCGCATCCGGCTTGTCGTACTCGAGCAGCGGCGAGCTGTTGCCGTAGATGAAGCCGGTGACCCAGTCGCGCGCCTCGCGCATCGCCGTCTCGCGATCCTCGTCGAGGTGGCACGCGTGGATCCAGACGATGTCCGGCGTCGTGCCGTGCTCGACACACTTCGCCCGGTAGAGGTCGAGCTGCTCCTCGAGCACCTTGTAGGGCAGGAGCGGCGGCACGGCGACGCCCCAGCCGTGCTCCGCAGCGAGCTCGTACGTCCTGTCCGACGTGCCCCCGAGGAACACACGGAAGCTCCGCGTAGGGAACGGCACGACGTGCGAGTCGGCGACCTCGAAGTACTCGCCCTTGTGGGAGAAGCGCTCGTTGCCGAGGGCGGTGAACAGAAGGTCGACCGCCTCCTCGTATCGCGGCCGCGCGTGCTCGTCCAGCGGGATGCCGGCCTTCTCGGGGATCCAGCCGTGCCCGCGACCCACCCCCCACTCGTAGCGGCCGTCGGTGAGGATGTCGGTCACCGCGATCGCCGACGCCAGCACCATCGGGTTCCAGTAGGGGAGCGCGTGGAGCATCGTCCGGAAGCGGATGGTCCTCGTCCGCTGCGCCGCGGCGGCGAAGAGCGCCGTCGGATGCGCCGAGATGGAGAACTTCGGGAAGAAGAAGTGCTCGATCGACGCGTAGCAGTCGTAGCCCAGCCGGTCGGCGTTCTCGATCTGCTCGAGGACCTCGCGATAGAGCTGCTGCGGGGTCTTCCCGTCGTGGAGCTGCATCTCCGTGTAGAGGCTGAACCTCATCGACCGCCCTCCCTCTCGTGACATGTCAACGTGGTGAAGTATCCCACCCCTCTGACATGACAGTCAATCGGGCGTCGAGGTGGAGTTGCGACCGCGCAGCGGGCGCCCTCGGGGATCTGCGCTAGTACTCCGCCCCCTGCCACTGGACGTCGCGCCCGCTGACCTCGATCGCGGGGATCGAGACCGGGTCGGCCTCGCTCGCGTCGTGCGCCGGCGACCAGACGCCCCACGACCGCCGGTAGTACATGAGCGGCGGCTCGAGCTCGGGCTGCACCCCTCCCGCTTCGACGCGCGCGACGAGCACCACGTGGTCTCCCACCTGCAGCTCCTGCATCGTCGCGCAGTCGGCCCAGGCGAGCACGTCGTTCGCGAGAAGCGGCATGCCGGACGGGGTCGGCCGCCACGTGACGTGGGCGAACTTGTCCTCGGCCTTCGACGCGAAGAGGAGGCAGAGCTCACTGCGGCCCTCGCCCATGAAGTTGACCGCGAACCGGCCGCTGGCCCGCAGCGCCGCGAGCGTGCGTGACGCGAGGTCGACGCAGACGAGGATCGTCGGCGGCTCGGCCGAGACGCTGCAGACGGCCGTCGTCGTCAGCCCGCGGGGCGCTCCGTCCGCGGTGACCGTGGTGACGATGGCCACGCCGGACGGGAACGAGGCCATCACGTCGAAGAAGGACTGCCGGTCGATCGTCTGCATTGCGGGCGGCGTCAGCCGACGACGGCCGTGCACTCGATCTCGATCAGGCAGCCGGGCACCGCCAGCCCCGTCACGCCGACGATCGTCTGCGCGGGATGGTCGGCGCCTCCCGTCACCTCGTCGATCGCGCTCGTGATCACCTCGTACTCGGTCGGGTGGAGCGTGTAGATCGTCCGGCGCACGATGTCGTCCCAGCCGACGCCGGCGGCGCGGGTCGCGATCTCGACGTTCCGCATCGCCTTCACCGTCTGCCCGCGGAGATCCTCGGCGGCGAGCGAGAAGTCCGTCTCGAGGCCGAGCTGCCCGGCGAAGTGGACGACGCGCGTCCCTTCCGCGATCGCGATGTGACTGAACCCGGGCGCGGGATGGAGATCGGTCGGGTTCGAGAGCTCACGTGCCATTGGTGCCTCCTCTCGTCTTCTTCGCGAGCCGTCGTAACTCCGCGTCCGTGATGAGGCGCTGGTGCCTCGTGCCAAGCGCCTTGACCGCCGCGAGGAGCTCCGCGTGCTTGTCGGCCGGGACGTCCAGGCCGAGCCGCTCGACCGCGATCCGGATCGAGTCGATACCGCTCTTCTTGCCGAGCACGATGCCGCGCTCGGCCCCGACGAGCTCCGACGCGTAGGGCTCGATCGCCGGCGGGTCGTGGAACTGTGCTGCGACCGCACCCGACTCGCGGGTGAAGAGCGCCTCGCCGGTCACCGCCTTCCACGGCGGCAGCGGTGTTCCGGCCTTCTCGGCGACGAGGCGGGACAGCACGCGCGCGTGCGTCAGGTCGAGGCGCGTCGGGATCCCGTACAGCGCCTCCAGGGCCAGCGCGACCTCGACGAGGTCGGCGTTCCCGGCCCGCTCGCCCATACCGTTCACCGTGCCCTGGACCCATGTTGCGCCGGCCTGGACGGCCGCGATCGCGGCCGCCGTGCCGAGGCCGAAGTCGTCGTGCCCGTGCCAGTGGACGGGGACGTCGAGGCGATCGAGCGCCCGGGAGACGAGAAGCGCCGCCGCCTCCGGCGTCGCGATGCCGAGCGTGTCGACGACGACGATCTCCGCCGCCCCGGCCTCGACCGCGGCGGCGTACGCGCGGTCGAAGAACACGAGGTCGGCGCGGGAAGAGTCGACGCCGAAGAAGGCGACGTGGATCCCGTTCTCGGACGCGAAGGAGACGGCGCTCCGGATGCGCTCGAGCATCGTCTCCCGCGAGACGCCGAGCGCCGCGAGCTTGCCGTCGGAGATGGGGCTCTCGATCACCGACGCGCGGACGCCGAGCTCGACGAGCGCGTCGACGTCCGCCTGCACGGCGCGCGAGAACCCCCAGACCTCTGCCTCGAGGCCGGCGCCGGCGATCAGCTCGACGGCACGGAAGTCGTCCTCGGAGACGCGTGGGAAGCCTGCCTCGATGCGGTCGACGCCGGCCGCGTCGAGCGCCCGGGCGATCTCGAGCTTCTCCTCGGGTGTCAGGACGACGCCGATCGTCTGCTCGCCGTCGCGGAGCGTCGTGTCGTACAGGCCCACCGTGACGGGCGGCTGCGGGTCGAGCGCCAGCCGGTTGATGTCCCCGGTCCAGATCTTCGAGCGGTCGATCATGCTCCCGCCTGAACGATGCCGTCCGCGAACGAGCAGAGCTTCTCCGGCGCCTCGTCGGTGATCAGCCAGTTGTCCTCGAGCCGGAGGCCGCCTCCCCCGTCCCAGTAGCATCCTGGCTCGATTGCAAGCACCATGCCCGCCTCGACCGTGCCGCCGCCGGCCTGGTGCGCGTACGGCGGCTCGTGCGCCCTGCGCACCGACGCCGTGGCAGATCGGGTGCGACGGCTGGCCCGGGTAGCCGATTCCCTGCGACCCCGTCACGGACGAGCCGGTCGAGCTCGGCGAGGCTCGCGCCCGGCTGTGCAGTGGGCGACCGCGGCGTCGTAGACCTCGGTCAGGCCGGCCTCGAGCTCGCGGTACGGCGCTCGTCAGCTCACCGACGACGACGTTCTTCGTGTGGTCGCACCAGTAGCCGTCGGCGCAGACCCAGATCTCGAAGAGCGTCGGCTCCCCTTCGACGACCGGCCGGTTGCTCGTCGCGGTGAACGTCTTGATCCCCGGCCCGGCCCAGACGAGCGAGAACCCGAGCGCGAGATCGACCTTCCCGGCCCAGCCCGTCCCCTCGCCGTGGACGAAGCCCAGCCACTCGGACGCGATCTGCGCCTCGGTCGTGCCGGGGCGGATGACGCCGACGACGTGGTCCATCGCCGCGGCCGCGATGTCGTTCGCGAGCCGCATCCGCTCCACCTCCTGCGGGGTCTTGAGCGCGCGGGCCGCCGCGAGCAGCGGCGTCGCGTCGACCGCCTCCGGGAACGCGTCGAACCAGCCCTTTGTGTACGTCGTCGGCTCGCCGACCATCCGGTCCGACGCCTGCGTGCCGAGCGAGAGCTCGACCCCGACGACGGCGTGCTCGCGCGCCGCCTCGGCGGCGCGCTCGAGCGTCCGCAGCGCCGGTGGCCGCGGATCGTCCGCGCGATACCCCTCGACCAGGCGCACGTCGGAGGTCCAGGCAGTCCGGCCGGCGTCCTCCGCCGACGCCTCGAGGCAGAAGAGGGTCGGCTCGCCCTCGCGCGGGAAGAGGACGGCGTCGAATCCCTTCATGCCCCAGAAGTTCGTCAGATAGAGGACGTTGTCGGGAGCACGGGCGACGATCGCATCCATCCCCTGCTCTCCCATGAGCGCGCGAACACGATCGAGCTTGGCGTCGTCGCGAGCCCAGGCCACGCGTCGATCCTACTGTCGTGTCAGCGCCGGGCGCGTGGGGCGCGCTCGGCTGCGTCGCTCAGACCCGCTCGATGCCGACGTAGTTCTCGGCGAGGCTCGTCGCGGCAGCCCGGGACGTGGCGAGGTATCGGATCTGCGCCTGCTGCAACCGCAGCGCGAAGTCGTCGTCGCTCGGGGCGCGGTGGAGCATCGTCGTCATCCACCAGGAGAAGTGCTCGGCCCGCCAGACGCGCCGCAGGCAGGTCTGGGAGTACGCATCGAGCAGCTCCCGGGTTCCGTCCCGGTACCACGCGACGATCGCCTCGGCGAGCACGTTCACGTCACGGATCGCGAGGTTCAGGCCCTTCGCCCCCGTCGGCGGCACGATGTGCGCGGCATCGCCGGCGAGAAACAGGCGCCCCCACTGCATCGGCTCGACGACGAAGCTGCGCATCGGCGTGACCGCCTTCTCGAGCATCGGCCCCTCGTGGAGCGTCCACCCGTCGACGCCGAGCCGGGCCTGAAGCTCCTCCCAGATTCGCTCGTCGGGCCACTCCTCGAGGTCCTCGTCCGGGGCGCACTGGAGGTACAGGCGCGAGATCTCCGGCGAGCGCATGCTGAGGAGCGCAAAGCCGCGCTCGGTGTGCGCGTAGATCAGCTCATCGTGAGACGGGCGGACGCCGGCGAGGATCCCGAGCCAGCCGTAGGGGTACTCCCGCGTGTGCTCGCGGAGGACGCCGGCTGGAACGCTCGAGCGGGAGACGCCGTGGAACCCGTCACAGCCCGCGACGACGTCGCACTCGAGCTCGTGGTCCTCCCCTGCCTCCTCGTAGCGGATCTTCGCTGGGCCGCCGTCCAGGTCGTGCAGCGAGACACCGGCCACCTCGAAGTGGAGCGGGCGGCCGCTCTCCAGCCGTGCCGCGATCAGATCCTTGACCACCTCGGTCTGCCCGTAGACGACGATCGACCTCCCGGTCAGCTCGTCGAAGGCGATCCGGTGCCGCTCACGCCCCGACTGGAGCTCGACCCCCGTGTGGACGAGGCCCTCTCGTCGCATCCGCTCCCCGACGCCCGCCCGGTCGAAGAGCTCGGCGACGTCGTGCTCGAGCACCCCGGCGCGGATCCGCGCCTCGACGTACTCTCGGCTCCGGCGCTCGAGGATCACCGAGTCGATTCCCTCGCGATGGAGGAGGTGCCCCAGCGTGAGCCCCGCGGGACCGGCGCCGACGATCCCGACCTGCGTCCGCGTCACGCCGGACCGCTGCGCTCGAAGAGCGCCGCCTGCCCTTGCCCCACGCCGACGCACATCGTGGCCAGGCCGTACCGGCCTTCCCGCCGCCGCAGCTCGTGGAGGAGCGTGACGACGAGCCGCGCGCCGCTCATCCCGAGTGGGTGGCCGATTGCGATCGCGCCGCCGTTGACGTTGACGCGGTCCTCGTCGATCCCGAGCTCTCGCACGACGGCGAGCGACTGCGAGGCGAACGCCTCGTTCAGCTCGACGAGGTCGACGTCGCCGACCGCGATCCCTGTCCGCTCGAGCAGCTTGCGGACGGCCGGGACCGGGCCGATCCCCATGACCGCGGGATCGACGCCGGCGACCGCGGAGCCCACGAACGTGCCGAGCGGCTCGACGCCGAGCGAGCGGGCACGGTCCTCGCTGGCGATCACCAGCGCGGCCGCGCCGTCGTTGATGCCGCTGGCGTTGCCCGCGGTCACGGTCCCGTCGCGCCGGAACGCGGGCTTCAGGGAGGCGAGCTTCTCGGCGGTCGTCTCGGGACGCGGATGCTCGTCCGACGTGAGCTCGCCGGCGGGAACGAGCTCGTCCGCGAAGCGTCCCTCGGCATGCGCGGCGGCCCAGCGCTCCTGCGAGCGCAGCGCGAACGCGTCCTGGTCGTCACGACTCACCCGCCAGCGGTCGGCGACGTTCTCGCCCGTCTCCCCCATCGACTCGCTCGAGTGGCGCTCCTCGTATCGCGGGTTCGTGAACCGCCAGCCGAGCGTCGTGTCGAACAGGGTGCGGTTCCCGCGGCCGAAAGCGACGTCGGGCTTCGCCGTGACGAGCGGCGCGCGCGTCATCGACTCCACGCCGCCCGCGACGAACAGGTCGCCGTCGCCCGCGATCACCGCGTGGCACGCGCCGACCACCGCGGAGAGCCCGGAGGCACACAGGCGGTTGACGGTCACCCCGGCGACGGAATCGGGAAGACCCGCGAGCAGCGCCGCGAACCGGGCGACGTTCCGGTTGTCCTCCCCGGCCTGGTTCGCGCACCCGAGCCACACGTCCTCGATCTCCGTGGCCGGGACGCCGGCGCGTTCGACCGCGGCGGCGACGGCGACGGCTGCGAGATCGTCCGGGCGCACCTCCGCGAGGCCGCCCCCGTAGCGTCCGACGGGCGTCCGGACGGCCGAGAGCACGACGGCGCGCGTCATGTGCCCGACTCGTCGATCACCCGCTGCGCGATCGCGAACGCGCCGTTGGCCGCAGGCACCCCGCAGTAGACGGCGCACTGGAGGAGCACCTCTGCGATCTCGTCCGGGGTCAGCCCGTTCCGGAGAGCCGCGCGGACATGCATCTCGAGCTCGTGCTCGCGACCGAGCGCGACGAGCGCCGTCAACGTGATCGCGCTCCTCGTCCGGCGGTCGAGCCCCGGCCGTGACCAGATCTCCCCCCAGGCGTACCGCGTGATCAGGTCCTGGAAGTCCTCGGTGAACGGCGTCGTCCGCTCGACGGCGCGATCGACGTGCGCATCGCCGAGCACCTCGCGCCGTACCTCCATCCCTCGCGCGTGCGACTCCTCGCGGCTCTCGCTCACTCGGGCTCCTTCCCTCTCTCGCTCGCATAACGGTCGAGCGCACGGTCGACGAGGGGCCCGGCCGAGCCCAGGTACGTCGTGGGATCGAGCGCAGCGGCGAGCTCGGACTCGTCGAGGCCCGTCTCCGTGTCGGAGAGCGCGTCCTCGAGCGTGTCGCCCTTCACGGCGGCGCGCAGCGACGCATCTCGGACCAGGGCGCGGGCCTCGTCACGGCCCAGGCGCTCGGTAAGGAGGACGGCGAGCCGCTCGGACGCGATCCGGCCGCCCGTGAGGTCGAGGTTGGCGCGCATGCGCTCGGCGTCGACCTCGAGACCTTCGAGGGCGCTCGCGAGCGCCGACGCGGCGCCGCCCGTGGCGGCGAGCGAGCCGGACAGCGCATCCCACTCCGCCTGCCACGCCCCTCCGGGACGCTCGTGCTCCGCGACGAGCGCACCGGTGAGGACGGCTGCCTGGGCGCGGCCGAGCTCGGCGGCCGCCCGCGCCCACATCGCCTCCACGGGGTTCTGCTTGTGGGGCATCGCGGAAGACCCGCCCCGTTCTCCTCCGACCCGCACCTCGGCGACCTCGGTCTGGGCGAGAAGCTGCAGATCGAGGCCGACCTTGGAGACGACCCCGCAGACGAGCGCGAGGGCCGCGCCGAGCTCGGCGATCCGCGTGCGGTTCGTGTGCCAGGGCAGGATTGGCTCGACGAGGCCGAGCTCCCGGGCGTAGAGAGCCGCTACCTCGAGGCCGTGCTCGCCCAGGGCCGCGAGCGTGCCGGCGGCGCCGCCCAGCTGTGCGGCGAGCCTGTTGGCGCGAACGTCCGCCAGCCGCGCGCGCGCGTCGAGGACGGCCTCGAGCCAGCCGGCGGTCTTGAGCCCGAACGTCGTCGGGACCGCGTGCTGCAGCATCGTCCTCCCGGCCATCGGCGTGTCGCGATGCTCCCGCGCGAGCCCCGCGCACGCAGCGGCGACGCGGTCGAGGTCGCGCAGCACGAGCTCCAGCCCACGGCGCGCCACGAGCATGGCCGCCGTGTCCACGATGTCCTGACTGGTCGCCCCGAGATGGACGTAGCGTCCCGCGTCCTCGCCGACCCGCTCGACGAGCGCGCGCACGAGCGGCTCCGCCGGGGTTCCGGCTGCGCGCCCCTCCGCGAGGAGCCGCTCCCAGTCGAACCCGTCTGCCGAGCAAGCGTCGGTGATCCTCACCGCGGCGTCGGCCGGCACCGCACCCGCGGCGGCCCCCGCCGCGGCAAGCGCGCGCTCGGCCTCCAGCATGGCAGCGAGCCACGCTCGGCCGGAGACGGCATCCGCGAGCTCCGCGGGGACGTACAGCGCTGCGAAGGCGGTCACACCGCGAAGAATGTCGTTTGTACGGCGCCCTGCAAATGGATGTCGAACACGAGGTCGTCGCCGTCCGGCACCGCGATGAGCGTCTTGCGCTGGGCAGGGGTCAGGCGCGCGAGCACCGGATCGCCGTCGTTCGCCTCGGCCTCGTCGGGGAAGTAGAGGCGCGTGACGACGCGCTTCAACAGGCCGCGCGCGAAGATCCCGACGGCGATGTGCGGCGCCTGGGCGCCGCCCTGCGGCCAGGCGACGCGCCCGGGCTTCACCGTGACGAACTCGAACCGGCCCGCGTCGGCCGTCCCCGAGCGGCCGAATCCCGGGAATCCCGCGGTCCCGTAGAGGCCTGCCTCATCCGCCTGCCAGATCTCGACCAGCCCGTCCGGGACCGGCTCGCCCGCGCCGTCGAGGAGGCGCCCGCGGATGCGAATCGCCCGGGGGGCGTCCGGCTCGACGAGGTGTGTCGGCACGAGCTCTCGCAGAAGCCCGATCGAGAGGTACGGCCCCGCGGTCTGGGAGGGGGTCAGGCCGAGTGCGTCAGTCATGTATGCGGCTCCTCGAGCGGCGTCGCCTCCCGTCCGCCGAGGACGATGTCCCAGCGGAACCCGAGTGCCTGGTCGGGCTGGGTCAGCTCCAGGTCGAAGCTGCTCACGAGGCGTTTGCGCGCCGCCTCGTCCCGCACCGAGTTGAAGATCGGGTCGAACGGGAAGAGCGGATCGTCCGGGAAGTACATCTGCGTGATCAGGCGCTCGGTGAAGGCACGGCCGAAGAGCGAGAAGTGGATGTGCGCGGGTCGCCACGCGTTCGGGTGGTTCCCCCACGGGTAGATCCCCGGCTTGATCGTGACGAACCGGTACCTGCCATCGTCGTCCGTCAGGCATCGCCCCGCGCCCGAGAAGTTCGGGTCGAGCGGCGCGTCATGGGTGTCGACCGTATGGAGGTAGCGGCCCGCTGCGTTCGCCTGCCAGATCTCGACGAGCTGGCCGGGGAGAGGCTTCCCGTCGCTACCGAGGACGCGTCCCTCGACGACGATCCGCTGCCCGAGCGGCTCGCCGGCGTGCTGGCGCGTGAGGTCGGCGTCGAACGGCTCGACGGCGGACTCGCCGTACGCCGGGCCGGTGAGCTCCGTCTCGGTCGACGGGAGGATCACCAGTGGCTGCTTTGGCGCTCGGAGCCGGGTGCCGACGTAGTCCGGTTGATCGTTCGGTGGGTCGTCGCCGGCGCGTGTGGAGTCGTCGACCTCGGCGAAGTGCCTCTCATCGAGCTGCACGGCTCTCCTCGAGGGCGACGACGAACGGCGCCCCGGTCACTTCGGTCACGTCGTCGACGGTCGCCTCGCCCAGGAGCTCGGTCAGGCGGAGCTCGCCGTCCGCGCGCCGGAACACGGAGAGCTCCGTGACGATCACGTCCGCTGCGCCCGCCGCCGTCAGCGGGTAGCTGCACTCGGCGACGACCTTCGGCTCGCCGCGCGAAGAAACGGCTGTCATCGTCACGATGACGCGTCGCGCGCCGACGACGAGGTCCATTGCGCCGCCCACGCCGAGAACATCCCTTCCGGGGACGGCCCAGTTCGCGATGTCGCCGGCGGCGCTCACCTCGAGCGCCCCGAGCACCGCGACGTCGATGTGGCCGCCTCGGATCATGGCGAAGCTCTGGGCGCTGTCGAAGTACGCCGCGCCCGGTAGCGCCGTGATCGGCAGCTTCGCCGCATCGATCAGGTCCGGGTCGATCTCGGCGCCCTCCGGTCGTGGCCCGACGCCGAGCAGCCCGTTCTCCGTGTGGAGCACCACACCCGATTCGGGCCCGAGGAACTCCGGGATGAGGTTCGGGATGCCGATCCCGAGGTTCACCACCTCACCCGGGCAGAGCTCCCGGGCCGCGCGCTCGGCGATCCGCGCCTTCACGTCGTTGGTCACGCCGCGGCCACCAGGCGGTCGACGTACAGGTGTGGCGTCACGACCGACTCCGGCTCGAGCCCGCCGACGGGGACGATCTCGCCGGCCTCCGCGATCGTGACCGTCGCCGCGGTCGCCATCAGCGGATTGAAGTTTCGCGCCGTTCGCCGGTACCAGAGGTTCCCGAGCTCGTCGGCGCGAGCCGCATAGACGAGGGCGACATCGGCCCGGATCGGCTTTTCGAGGACGTGACGGACACCGTCGATGACGCGCTCCTCCTTGCCCTCGGCGAGCAGCGTGCCGGCACCGACCGGCGTGTAGAAGCCGCCGATGCCCGCGCCACCGGCGCGGATCGCCTCCGCGAACGTCCCCTGTGGGCACGAGCGTCGCCTCGATCTCGCCGGCGTTCACCGCCGCGACCGCCTCGGGGTTCGACGTGAAGTACGACGAGATGCCGCGGCGGATCCGTCCCTGGCGCAGGAGCTTGCCGAGCCCGCGCCCCGGCTCGCCGATGTTGTTCGAGACGATCGTCAGGTCGGTCGCGTCCGAGTGGTCGACGAGCGCATCGATCAGCGTCAACGGTGCGCCGACGAGCCCGAAGCCGCCCACCATGACGATGTCGCCCGAGCGGACGACGCTCACGGCCTCATCGGCCGAGATGGACAACGCCGCCGTCATCTATTCGCTCGACCCTCGCAGGCAGGTGTCCGTTTGTCAATACGGTGTTCCATATAACGGGAAGCATCGGCGAGTTCTTTCCGTCACTCGTCCGTCAGCACCGTCAGCACGCGGCGATCGATCGCCCGCTTCAGGATCTTCCCGGTCGGTCCTTTCGGGAGCTCCTCGACGAAGGCGATCCTCCGCGGAACCTTGTAGCGCGCAACCCGCTCCCTCGCCCAGGCTTCGAGCTCGTCGGCCGTGACGGCCGTGTCGGGACGGCGCACGACGACGGCGGCGACCTCCTCGCCCAGCGTCGCGTCCGGGACGCCGACGACCGCCGCCTCCAGGACGTCGGGATGGGCGTACAGCGCCTCCTCGACCTCCCGCGGGTAGACGTTGTAGCCGCCGCGGATGATCAGCTCCTTCTTGCGGTCGACGAGGTGAAGGTCGCCGTCCTCGTCCAGACGGCCCATGTCGCCGGTGGCGAGCCAGCCGTCCGCGGCGATCGCGGCCGCCGTCGCCTCCGGATCGTTCCAGTACCCGGGGATCACCGAAGGGCCCCGGAACATGACCTCGCCGACGCCCTCGGCGTCGGCGTCGCGGACGCGAAGCTCCGTGCCGCCAAGCGGAATGCCGACAGAACCGGGCTTCCGCAGCCGCCCGAGGGGGGACGTCGTCGCGATCCCGCTCAGCTCGGTCAGCCCGTACCCCTCGACCACCCGACCGCCGAACGTCTCCTCGAAATCGCGCGCGACGCCGTCCGGCACGGCGGCGCCGCCGACGTGGGCGATGCGCACCGGCGGCAGCTCGCCGGCGGCCCGGGCGGCCTGGCACAGCGCCAGGCACATCGTCGGCACGCCGAGCAGGACTGTCGTACGCGTGTGCGTCATCGTCGCGAGCGTCTGCTCCGGCTCGAACCGCCCGACGATCGAGACCGCCCCGCCGGCGAGCAAGCGTGGAGACGATGCCCGTCGACAGGCCGAGCACGTGGGAGAACGGCGCCGCGCCGAGCACGACGTCCTCCGGGCCGAGCGCGAGCGCATCCGCGGCGTTGCGCGCGGCGGCGAGGATGCCGCCGTGGGTGAGGATCGCGCCCTTCGGGCGTCCCGACGTCCCGGACGTGAAGAGCACGACCGCCGGGTCGGCGGGATCACGCTCCACGATCTCGCTCTCGCTCTCCTCCGCTCCCTCCGTCGGAAGCGCCTCCTCGATGAAGGCGACCGGGCTCGCGGCGGCGACTCGCTCCTCGACCTCGGGCGCGGCGAGGAGGATGTTGAAGGGGACGACGATCGCACCGACGCGAAGGGCTCCGAAGCATGCGGCGACGAATGCGGGCGAATTCGGAAGGCTGATCGCCACGCGGTCGCCCGCGCCGACACCCCGCTCGCGCAACACGGCCGCCGCGACGGCTGCTCGGCGCTCGAGCTCCGTGTACGAGATCGCGTGTCCCTCGAACCACAACGCGGGGCGGTCGCCGTGTGCGGCCGCACCGTCTGTCAGGATGCGGGCGAGGTTCATCGGGGAGGAAGAATCACAGGTTTCCTGACAGTATGGTGGGAACGGCAATGACGGAGCCCGCCCTTCTGCACGAGCCCGCTCATCAGCCCGAGCCGCGCGTCAGCTACGTCGTCGCGCGGCTCGAGCGAGCGCTACGGGCCGAGATCAACGAGCGCGTCAAGCCGCACGGGCTGACGACGCTCCTGTACACGACGTTGAGCATCCTCGAGCGTGGCGGCGAGCTCTCCAACGCGCAGCTCGCGCGGCGCGCGTACATGACCCCGCAGTCGATGAGCGAGGTCCTCGACGCGCTCGAGAAGAAGGGGCTCGTCGAGCGGACGCCGCACCCGAACCATCGGCGCGTGTTCCCGGCTGCGCTCACGGCCAAGGGCCGCAAGGTGCTTGCGACGTGCAACGCGGCCGTCGACGAGCTCGAACGCGAGATGCTCGCCGACCTGACGCCGCACCAGGTCAAGAGCCTGCGCAACGGGCTCATCAGTGCCGTGCGCGCGCTGCATGCCGGTTTTCCTGGCCGGTGAATATCAGGTAGCCTGATTCTCGGTCACGGGATCGAGGAGGCGCTATGGGAGTCCTGCAAGGGAAGGCCGCAGTCGTCACGGGGTCGGCGCGCGGCATCGGCCGCGCAACGGCCGAGCTGCTGGCCGCGCACGGCGCGCGCGTGGTGATCACCGACCTGGACGGCGAGCTCGCGGCGGAGGCGGCGGCCGCGATCGACGGCGAGACCGCGGTCGTCGGCGGGGATCTCACCAAGGACGGCGTGCCGGAGGAGGTCGTTCGGACGGCGGTAGATGCATTTGGACAGCTCGACATCGTCGTCAACAACGCCGGCTACACCTGGGACGGAATGGCGCACAAGATGAGCGACGAGCAGTTCCGGGCAATGCTCGAGATCCATACCGTCGTCCCGTTCAGGCTCCTTCGCGCCGCCGCCCCGTACCTGCGCGACGCCGGCAAGGCGGACCGGGAGGCGGGACGGGAGGTCTTCCGCAAGGTCGTCAACGTCACCTCGATCTCCGGGACACAGGGCAACCTCGGCCAGGTCAACTACTCCGCGGCGAAGTCGGGCCTGGTCGGCCTGACGAAGACGCTCGCCCGCGAGTGGGGCCCGTTCAAGGTGAACGTGAACGCCGTGGCGTTCGGGTTCGTCGAGACGCGCCTCACCGCCGCCTCGGACGACGGCGGGGAGCACTTCGTCTCCGACGGCGTCGAGATCGCGCTGGGCATCCCCGAGAAGATGCGGCAGCTGGCGCCGACGATCATCCCGCTCGGACGGCCCGCGACGCCCGAGGACGCGGCCGGCCCGATCTTCTTCCTCTGCTCGCCCTGGTCGGACTTCGTCCACGGCCAGGTGATCACCGCGAGCGGCGGGCAGACGACCGGCATGACGTAGGGAGACCGCGGCCACGCGCCGCGTCGTTGAAGACAATCAGGTTTCCTGATATATACGGGGCATCGTCGAGATGCGACGCCGCACCGGTTCGACGGAAGCTGCCTGCACGGCCGGTGGAGCGTCCCCCGACGACGCGACGCGGAGG
This sequence comes from uncultured Actinomycetes bacterium, assembly GCA_963814565.1. GTDB lineage: Bacteria > Actinomycetota > Thermoleophilia > Gaiellales > Gaiellaceae > Gaiella. The sequence continues at coordinate 32,895 of CAWFDO010000012.1, read as the reverse complement.
GGCACCCCCACGCTGCTCGCTGCACGGGTCCTGATCCGACAAGGAGCGAAGCGATGAAGAGAATGCTCGCACTCCTCGTGGTGCTGGCCGGCGTGGCGGTGCTCACAGGCTTCACGAGCGGGCCGCAGGCCACGCGCGGAACGGTCTACATCGGCATGGACACGCCGCTGACAGGCCCGCAGGCGATCGTCGGCCAGGGCGACCGCGAGGCGATCCTGGCGCTCGCCAACTACTGGAACGCCCGCGGCGGGATCAACGGCCGCCGGCTGGTCGTCGACGTCCTCGACAACGCGTCCAACCCCTCGCAGGGGGTTCAGAACGTCCAGCGCTTCGCGTCCGACCCGAAGTACGTCGCGATCCTCGGCTCGGGCAACGCTGCCGCTGCGGTCGCCACCGCGCCACTCGCGACCGCGGCACGAGATCCCGTTCCTTGCGCTCTCGCCGCCGACAACGCTCGTCGCACCTCCGCGTCCGTACGTCTACGTCGCGCTTCCGACGTCACGGCTCTACGCGTACAGCATGGCGCAGTACCTGAAGCGCCTCGGGTGTCCAGCGGATCGCGCTGATGGGCGACAACGGCGGCTTCGGGCGCGACGGCGTCGGCCAGGTCGAGGCGCTCGCCAAGGCCTACGGCTTCACGATCACCGAGTCGATCATCTTCTCGCCGACGACGACGAGCTTCGCCGCCGAGCTCGCCAAGGTGAAGAACTCGAACGCGCAGGCTCTGTGGATGTGGACGGTGACGCCGGCGGCGAACACGATCGTCAAGGAGTTCCGTCAGCTCCAGCTCTCGCAGCGTCTCGTCCTCACGGGCGGGAACCTCTCGCCGCAGTTCCTCGAGGCGACGTGCCCGGACGTCAACGGCGCGCTGGTCAACGGCTTCCTGGGGAGCGTCTGGGCAGCAGCTCCCCCGCACGCATCCAAGCCGGGCGCTCGCACAGCTTGTCGAGCGCCTCGTCAGCACCCCATCTCCGTCTTCAACGTCGACGCGTCGACGACCCTCTTCGCGCTCAAGGCGGCGATCGAGCGCGGAGGCTTCACGCGGGCGGCGATCAACACGGCACTGGAGACCAAGCTCCGTCGCTTGCCCACCCCGGGCGGCCGGCTCTACCTCGGGCCGCGGAACCACAGTGCGATCCAGATGGACAGCATGTGGGCCGGCAACATCGCGTCGTGCAAGCCGCGGGCGCTCTTCGGCGCAGCGTTCACGCGATAGTCCGAACCCGTCGACAGCCAACCCGACGCCGCGGACCTCGCCTGCGAGGTCCGCGGCGTCACGAAGACGTTCGGCGCCGTCGCGGCCGTCGACGACGTCGACCTGGCGATCGAGCGCGGCTCGCTGACGTGCCTGATCGGTCCCGAACGGCGCGGGCAAGTCGACGCTGCTCGGCTGCATCTCCGGCCTGCTCCGCGTCGACGCGGGCCAGATCGTCGTGGAGGGACGCGAGGTGACGCGATGGACGGCACATCGCCGGACGTCCGCCGGTCTCGCGACCGTCTTCCAGACGACTCCACCGCTCGCGCACCTCGACGTGCTCGGGAACGCGATGGTCGGGTGCCACTCGTGGACGCGGACCGGGTTCGTCGAGGCGATGCTGCGCATGCCCTGGCAGCGGAGGCGAGGAGCGCCGGATCGAGGAGGAGGCGCACGGCGCGCTCACGCTCGTGGGGCTCGACGACCGCTCGGCCGACCCTGCCGGGTCGCTGCCGCTCGGCCAGCTGCGGCTGCTCGCGGTCGCGCGCGCGCTCGCGCAGCGGCCGCGCCTCCTGCTGCTCGACGAGCCCGCAGCCGGCCTGCGCAGCGGCGAGAAGGGCAGGCTCGCCGAGACCTTGCTCGCGCTGAAGCAGCGGGGCCTGACGCAGATCCTCGTCGAGCACGACATGGCGTTCGTCGGCTCTCTGGCCGATCGCGTCGTGGTGCTCGATCGGGGTCGCGTGATCGCCGACGGCACGCCGGCCGACGTCCGCGTCGGAACGAGCGCGTCGTCGAGGCCTACCTGGGGTCGGCGACGCTGTGACGCTCCTCGATGTCGACGACGTCGTCGTCCGCTACGGCCAGGCCGTCGCCGTCGACGGCGTCTCGCTCGAGGTCGGCGCGCGCGAGCGTGTCGCCCTCATCGGGCCGAACGGGGCGGGCAAGACGTCGGTGCTCAACGCCGCGTGCGGTGTCGTCCGACCGTCCGTCGGGACGCGTCCGCATCGAGGGAGAGGACGTCACCGGCGCGACGCCGGGGTCGATCGTGCGGAGGGGCGATCAGCCAGGTGCCCGAGGGACGCCACGTCTTCGCGACGCTGCCGGTCGAGGCGAATCTCCTGCTCGGCGCGTACGGTCGCGTGTTCAGCATCGAGATCGTCTCGTCGACGCTCCGCTACCTCCGGAGCAAGGACGAGGTGCGGGAGCGGCTCGAGCGGGTCTACACCCTGCTCCCGCAGCTCCGCGAGCTTCGCGACCGTCCGGCGGCGCGCACGTCCGGCGGCCAGCAGCAGATGGTCGCGATCGGTCGCGCGCTCATGGCCGCGCCACGACTGCTGGCGATCGACGAGCTCTCGCTCGGCCTCGCGCCGCTCCTCGTGCAGCAGCTCGCCGAGTTCCTGCTCCGCCTGAACGAGGAGGACGGCGTCGCGATCCTCCTCGTCGACCAGAGCGCGACCCTCGCGTTCTCGCTCTGCGAGCGCGCGTACGTGCTCGAGACCGGCCGCATGTCGTCCTCGAGGGGACGAGCAGTGACCTCGAGGGGCGCGACCGAGGTCCGCAGCGCGTACCTCGGCGGGCCGTCGGAGGGAGCAGGCGTGACGACGTTCTTCCAGCTCGTCGTGGTGGGGATCTCGACCGGCTCGGTGTTCGCGATCGTGGGCATGTCGCTCGTCCTCGTGTACCGCGCCACCGGGATCGTCAACTTCGCCCAGGGCGTCTTCGCGGTCCTCGCCGGCCTGCTCACGTACTCGCTCGGCAAGCACGTGTCGCTGGTCGTCGCGGCCGTGCTCGCGACGCTGATCACGGCGTTCGTGGCGACGCTCGTCGCGGTCGTCGCCGTCGGGCATCCGCGGGCGCACGACACCGCTCGCCAGCCTGATCGTCACGGTCGGGATCGCGCTCGCTCGCCGAGGCCGTGCTCCTGGCGAGCTTCGGGGAGATCCCGCGCTCCTACTCCGCCGTGTCGGACACCGCGTGGGACATCGGCGGCGTGCTCGTCCAGCCGCAGTACGCCGTGCTCGCGGCCGTCGCGCTCGGCGCGGCGTTCGGGCTCACGCTCTTCCTCCGGCGGACGATCGTCGGCCAGGCGCTCGTCGCCTCCGCGGACTCGCCGCGCGCCGCGGAGCTGATCGGGCTCAACCTGCGCTCGGTCGCCGTGATCGCCTTCGCGATCGCCGGCGCGCTGACCGCGATCGGCGGCATCCTGCTCGCGCCGACGGTGCCGGTGACGTACAACGCCGACCTCTCGATCACGATCAACGGGTTCGCCGCGGCCGTGTTCGGCGGGTTCGCGTCGATCCGGCTCGCGCTCCTCGGCGGCTACGCGCTCGGTGTCGTCGAGCAGCTCGTCGTCGGCTACGTCGACCCGCAGTACAACCTCATCATCGCGCTCGGCGTGATGCTCGTCCTGATCGGCTGGCGCTCGCGGGGCGAGCTCGCGGTATGACGACCGCGCAGGCTCCACCCGCACGACACGCGCGCGTCGGTGGACGGAGGCGCGTCGCCTTGCGTCCTGGCGGCCGTCGACGACCTTCGCCTGCTGGCTGCCCGTTCCAGCTCGGACGCGGCGACGTGGGCCTCTACGACCGCATGGGGCTGTACGCGCTCGTCGCGATCGGCCTGACGCTGCTCATGGGGTTCGCGGGCCAGGTGTCGCTCGGACAGGGCGGGTTCTTCCTCATCGGCGCGTACACGTCCGGCCTGCTGACGGTCGGACTCGACCCGGACACGCGCCTCGTCGACCCGGAGGCCGGGATCGACCCGCTGCTCGCGGTGGCGATCGCGCCGATCGTGAGCGCCGCCGTCGCCCTCCTGATCGGGATCCCGCTCATGCGCCTGCGCGGGCCACTACCTCGCCTTCGCGACGCTCGCCTTCGCCCTGATCGCCTGGTCGCTGCTCTACGCACAGGACCGGTTCACCGGCGGGCAGTACGGCGTGACCGTGACGAAGCGGCTCACCGTCGGCGGCCACGAGATCACCGGCGCGACGCACGCCGCGGTCGTCTGGGGGCTCGTCGGCGCTCGCGCTCCTGCTCTCGACGAACCTCGTCGCATCGAGGTCGGGGCGGGCGCTGCAGGCGATCGCCGCGCACGAGCCCGCGGCGGCCGCCTCGGGGATCGACGTGGCGCGTACAAGCTGAAGCTCTTCGTCTTCGCGGCGGCGCTCGCAGGGCTCGCGGGCGGGCTTGTTCACGTTCTACGCCCAGTTCCTCGGGCCTGAGGACTTCGTGATCGTCCTCAGCCTGCTCTTCGTCGTGATGGTGTCGATCGGTGGCCTCGGCAGCGTCTACGGCGCCGTCGTCGGTGCGGTGACGATCGTGTGGGTCGAGCACGAGCTGCGCGACCTCGGGACGCGCGAGAGCCTGCTCGGCTGGGACCTGCCGCCGCAGGGGCCGTCGATCCTCTCGCTCGGCGTCTTCGGCGCTGCTCCTGATCGTCGTCATGCTCTTCTTCCCGCACGGCCTGCTGCCCGCGCTCGCGAGCGGGTTCGAGGCGATCGCGGCGCCGACTCTCCGGTAACCGAGTCTCCGGCAGAGCGCCAAGGAAGGTAGCCGGATTCCGAAGGACGTCGAATGACGAGCTTCGACCTCGGCGGGATCGGCATCGCAGGGAGACCGCAGCGGCCTACCGCGTCACCGACGATGCGCTCGAGCGCGTACGCGGCGGCGACCGACGACGTCCCGGGCGGGCTCGTCTTCGCGATCGTCCCGGTATGGGAGACGATCGCGCCCGCCTCGCGATCGGTCGCCTCGGACGAGGCACGCCGGCGCGTCGTCCACTACGAGCACGACATCGTCGTCCACCGGCCGATCGAGGCGGGGATGACGTTGACGTCGCGCGCGACGCCGTCGCGCTGCTCGGCGACCGAACGGGAGCAGCCTCGTGATCAGGACGGAAACGCTCGACGAGGACGGCGAGCTCGTCGTCGAGCAGTACGTGACCGAGTTCTTCCGCGGGATCGAGACCGGACGAGAGCGTCGGCGAGCGTGCGCCCGACCATCGCCTCGAGGTCGACGGCGCGAGCCCGCCTGGCGGAGATCACCTACCCCGTCGCGCTCGACCAGACGGAGCGGTACGCGGCGGCGTCGGGCGACGACTTCGCGATCCACCTCGACGACGAGTTCGCGCGCCGCGTCGGGCTCCCCGGCCGGATCGTCCACGGCCTCTGCACGATCGCGTTCGCCGGGCGCGCCGTGCTCGAGGCGGCCGGGTCGACGACCCGCGCGCCGTGCGCCGTCTCGCCGTCCGCTTCTCCGCGCCGCTCCATCCCGGCGACTCGGTGACGACACGCGTCTGGGACCTCGGCGGGAGCTACGGCTTCGAGGCGACGAACGGCGAGGGCGCCCCCGTCCTCAAGGACGGGCGGGTCGGAGCTCCGCTGACGATCGACCTGGAGAAGGATCGTCGCGATCGACGTCCATACGCACGCCGAGGTCGGGCGCACGGGCGAGGACGGTCTCCGACCCGAGTGGCGCGAGGCCGCGCAAGCGTACTTCGGCGAAGGCGGCACGCCGACGGTCGAGGACGTCGCGGCGTACTACCGTGAGCGCAACATGGCGGCCGTCGTGTTCACGGTCGACGCCGAGACGGTCACCGGCCGTCCGGCGGTGCGCAACGAGGAGATCGCCGAGGTCGCGGCGGCGAACGCCGACGTCCTCATCCCGTTCGCGAGCGTCGACCCGAACCGGCCGAACGCCGTCGACGAGGCCCGTCGCCTGATCGCGCGACCACGGCGTGCGCGGGTTCAAGTTCCACCCGAACATCCAGGCCTTCTTCCCGAACGACCGCGCGTTCTACCCGTTCTACGAGGTGATCGAGGAGGCGGGGCTGCCGGCGCTCTTCCACACCGGGCACTCCGGGATCGGCTCGGGCCTGCCCGGCGGCGGCGGCATCCGCCTCAAGTACTCGAACCCGATGCACGTCGACGACGTCGCGGTCGACTTTCCGAGCCTGAAGATCGTTCTCGCGCATCCGTCGTTCCCGTGGCAGGACGAGGCGATCTCGGTCGCGCTGCACAAGCAGCAGGTCTACATCGACCTCTCCGGCTGGTCGCCGAAGTACTTCCCGCCGCAGCTCGTCCGCTACGCCAACACGCTGCTTCGCGATCGTGTCCTCTTCGGATCCGACTACCCGATGATCACGCCCGACCGATGGCTCGAGGACTTCGCGCAGGCGGACTTCAAAGAGGAGGTCAGGCCGCTGATCCTCAAGGAGAACGCGGCCCGCCTGCTCGGCCTGCGGTGATCGAGCGTCCGCCGCCCCAACACGTCGGGGTGTCGACCTGTCAGCACGCTGTTCGACTATGTAGAACACGGGATGCGGCAGAAGTGCACCACGTGCGGGCCGCGACCTCGCAGTCGCTCGAGCGCGGGCTTGCGATCCTGGCGTCGTTCTCGGCCAAGCGACGGCTGATCGGCGTCAGCGAGGTCGCGCAAGAGCTCGGTCTCACCCGGAGCACGGCCCACCGCTACATCGCGACGCTCGCGCGGCCTCGGCTACCTCCATCAGGACTCGTCGACGCGCAAGTACGTCCTCGGGCCGCGCGTCCTCGAGCTCGGCTTCACGGCGATCAACTCGATGGAGCTCCGGGACGTCGCCGCGCCGCACCTGCGCCGACTCTGCGACGAGACGGGGCACACCGTCAACATGGCGATCCTCGACGACGTGGACATCGTCTACGTCGAGCGGTTCCGCGCGTCCCGTCGCCACCAGAACGAGATCGACCTCGACCTTCACGTGGGCTCGCGGCTCCCGGCGTACTGCACGTCGATGGGCAAGGTGCTGCTCGCCTTCCTCCCCGACGCCGAGCGGGACGAGCTCCTGGGCCGCATCACGTTCGCCCGTCGTGGCCCGAACACGCTCACGTCGAGAACGGCGTTGCTCGCGGAGCTCCAGCACGTCCGTGCCACGGGCATCGCCGTGAACAACGAGGAGCTCGCCTACGGGCTTCGCTCTGTCGCGGTGCCCGTGATCGCCGCGAGCGGCGAAGCGGTCGCCGCGGTCAACCTCGCGGCCCACCGGACGATGGCCTCGCTCGACGACCTCGTCGCGCGGCTCGGGCCGGTCATGCAGCGGACCGCGGCGGCGATCTCCGCCCAGCTCGGCTATCGCTCGACTCCGGCCTGAACGGCGCTCCCGTCGGGCGTCAGTCGCCGGACGGCTGCAACGCACTCTTGCCCGGCGGTTGCGAACCAGCCGGTCGTACCGCGGACAGCACGGCGCTGACCACGCCGTGGCGGAAGAAGAGGAAGATCGCGAGCACGAACACTCCGTAGAGGACCTCGCGGAGCTCGAGACTCGTCGTCAGCTGCTCGTCGAGGATCGCGAACACGCCCGCACCGATCACCGGGCCCAGAAGCGTGCCGAGGCCGCCGAACGCGACGAGCACGAGGACGCGGACATCCACCCGGTCGAAGCTGTAGGTCGTGGGACTGATGAACCCGGCGCTGTAGGCGAGGAGGGCGCCCGTCAGGCCGATCATCGCCGAGCCGAGCGTCGCCGCGTAGATCCGGTACCGCGCGACGTCGACGCCCGCGAGCTCGGCGGCGACCTCGTCGTCGCGCAGGGCGCGGAACGCCCAGCCGACGTGCGAGAGCTGGAGCGCACGGAAGACGATCAGGAAGAGGACGAGCAGGCCGGCGAAGAGGTAGTAGCCGCCGACCTGATCGTCGCCGAGCCTGTCCGCGGCCGCCGTCACCACGAGACCGGTCTCGGATCCCGTCAGGTCACGCTGGCCGAGGAGGAGATTCGCGAACCCGAGTGAGAAGACGAGCGTCACGATCCCGGTGAAGATGATCCCGAGCGAGCGCCGCACCGCGATCCAGCTCAGCAGCCCGCCGACGATCGCCGCGCTCGCCGTGCCCACGACCACGCCCACCGCCATCGGCAGCGACGTCTCGTCCGTGAGGATCACGGCGCCGTAGCCGCCGATCCCGGCCAGCGCGCCGACGCACAGGAAGAGCTGGTTCGTGCTCCCGAAGATCAGGTTGAAGCCGACGCCGTACGCGGCGAAGACGAGTGCCTGGACGGCCAGCGACGTCGTGTAGGGCGAGTCGCCGAACCAGACCGACGGGAGAAGCGCGAGGATCGCCGCCGTCACGACGATCGGCAGGAGCGCCCAGCCGATGTTCCTCGACCTCGCCATTCGCCTAGCGCCCGAGCAATCCGCGTGGCCGGATGAGGATCGTGAGGGCGGCGGCGCCGAGCAGGATGATCGTCGTGATGTATTGCCCGATGTAGTGGGCGCTCAGCGTGTTCACGACGCCGAGGAGAATGCCCGCGAGAAAGGCTCCCGCGACGCTGCCGAGACCACCGACGACGGTGACGATCAGCGCGAAGGTCGTGAGCTCGAATCCGGCGTTGACCGTCAGCGGGCCGCTCATCGACTGGGTGATCGCGACGATCCCAGCGAGCGCGCCGCTCAGTGCGAAGATCACCGTCCGGACGAACGCGGGGTTGATGCCGACCAGCCGTGCGCCGGTCTCGTCCTGGATGATCGACCGGACCCCGCGCCCGAAGGTCGTCAGCCCGAAGAACAGCAGGAGCACCGCCGCGACGAGCAGTGCGATCACGGAGGCCCAGATGCTCCCCACCGCCATGGGCACGCCGAGGATCGAGACCGGATCGCCGTCGATGTAGATGTACAGCGCGCCCGACGGGTAGCGCCAGGTGAGCACGCCCGCGATGACGAAGGCGACCCCGAGCGTCAGCAGCAGTCCCAGCAGGGTTCGCTCCTCGCCGTGCTCGCGGTAGACCGCGCGCATCAGGGTCAGATCGAGCAGGACGGCGACGCCGGCCACCGCGAGCACGCCGACGGCGGCCGCCAGGACCGTGGCAACGCCGTCGTCCATGACGAGCATGACGACGATCGCGGCGAGGACGACCATCTGGCCGTAGGCGAGGTTGAGGACGCCGCCGAGGCCGTAGACCAGCGTCATCCCGACGCCGAGCAGGCCGAACGCGAGCCCGAGCACGATCCCGTCGAGGACGACCGCAGTCACGCCACACCCAGGTACGCGCGTCGGACGTCCGGGTTCTGGTCGAGCTCCTCCGACGTCCCGCTGAGGCGGATGCGACCGTTCTCGAGCACGTAGCCGCGGTCGGCCACGGACAGGGCGAGCGGCACCTGCTGCTCCGCGATCAAGAGCGTCATGCCGTCGCTCTTGAGCCCCTCGAGCGCCTCGAACGCGATCTGCGCGATCTTCGGAGCGAGCCCGGTGGTCGGCTCGTCGAGCATGAGGAGCCGCGGCCGCGCCATGAGCGCGCGGGCGACGGCCAGCATCTGCTGCTCACCGCCGCTCAGGGTGCCCGCCTGCTGTCGCTGACGCTCCTTCAAGCGGGGGAAGAGGTCGTACACGAGCTCGAACGTCGCGCGATCGGGCCGCTTCGGGTATGCGCCCAGGACGAGATTGCTCTTCAGGGTCATTGCCGGGAACAGGTGCCGCTCGGCCGGGACGTAGGCGATTCCGTCACGCGAGATGCGATGGGCGGGACGACGGGTCAGATCCTTCCCGTCGAACAGGACCCGGCCCTCCATCGCCGGGAGCAGCCCGGCGATCGCCCGGAAGAGCGTCGTCTTCCCCGCACCGTTCGAGCCCACGATCGCGACCGCCTCACCGGTGCGAACCTCGACGTCGATGTCGTCGATGACACGCTCGCCGAGGTAGCCGGCCGCCAGCCCGACGACCTCAAGCAACGCGCGCCTGCCCGAGGTACGCGTCGACGACCTGCGGGTCCCGCATCACGACCTCGGGCACGCCCTCCGCCAGCAGTCGGCCGAAGTTGAGGACGATCGCGCGCTCGGCGAGCTGCATGACGGCGCTCATCACGTGCTCGACCCAGAGGATCGCGACGCCGAGCTCGTCGCGGACGTTGCGGACGATCTGGACGGAGGTGGCGACCTCGGAGTCGTTGAGCCCGGCCATCACCTCGTCGAGCAAGAGGACGCGGGGCTTGCCTGCGAGCGCCTTCGCCATTTCGAGAAACCGGAGCTGATGGAGGTTCAGGCTCGATACCGGCTGGTCGGCCCGCTCCTCCAGCTGGACGAAGGCGAGCGCATCCGCCGCCCGTCGCCGGGCGTCTCGCTCGCCGACGACGCCGCGGTCGACGCCGAACATCGCGCCGAGCGCGACGTTCTCGAGGACCGTCATCGAGCCGAACGGGAGCGGCCGCTGTGCGGCCATGGCGATCCCCTTGCGCCGGACGCGATGCGCGGCGAGACCGTCGATCCTCGAGCCGCCGAGCAGGACGCTGCCGCGTGTCGGCCGCTCGAGCCCGACGATCACCTTGAGGAGGGTGCTCTTGCCGGCCCCGTTCGGACCGACGACGGCGACGATGTCGCCGTCGTCGATCCCGAATGACACGCCGTCGACGGCCGGGAGACCGCCGAAGCGCTTTGTTATGCCGTCGACCTCGAGAAGCAGCTCGACCTCCGGCTACGACGGCGGACGGTAAGGGGTCAGCGGCCGCGTCCTGTAGAGCACCCTCGGCCAGAAGGTGGTAGACGCGGTGTTCAGCCCGGCCTCGGGCGGAGCGCCCCTGGTCAGGACGGAGAACTGGATCGTGGGCCGATCGAGCTCACCCCACGCCGTCCATCTGAGCGGGAACGCGTACCCGGGGATGTTGAACGTCGTCCGGTGGACGTAGGCCGCGATCGCCTGCGGGCTCGCCCCGACGTTCTGGATCGCCTGCGCGATGATCTTCACGTACGCATAGCCGGCGAGCGCGTCGTCCTCGAAGAACTCGTTCTGCGGGAACGTCCGCAGGTAGCGCTTCGCGAGCGTCTTGTATGCGTTGGTCGTCGTATTCATGCACTTGAAGTCGCTGTAGCGGCCGAACGCCGTCGCCGCAGCGTTCTTCGCAGTGAGCGACCACGGCCCGTCGGCACCCAGCACCGGCGCCTTCAGGCCCAGCTGTGCCGCCTGTGCCAGGACGAGCGGCGCCCCCGGCGGATGGCCCGTCGCCACGATCAACGACACGTCGCCGAACGCGCGCAGATACGGCGTGAAGTTGGTCGTCGGAACCGGCGCGACCTGGACGTTGAACTTCACGTTGGGGGTGGCCTTGGCCGCATCCTCGAGCGACGACTTGAACGACTGGCCCCACGCGTAGTCGGCGATCATCACGCCCACGCTCTGGATCGAGCGACGCTGCGCGAACTGCACGACCGACTGGGCGACCATCGCGGCAGAGGGCAGGCAGGTGCGGAACGTGTAGCGCGACGACTGCGTCAGGATCTCGTTGTTCCCCGACTTGACCAGGAACAGCGGCACCTTCGCCTCCTCGGCCAGTCGCGAGGTCGCCAGCCCGATGGGGCTGCCGATGATGCCTCCGATAGCGACGACGCCCTCCTGCTGGGTCAGCCGCCGGAAGCCGTCGATCGCTGCGTTCGTGTTCGTGGACTGGTCGTCGGCGACGACGAGGTTGAGCTTCCGCCCCTGCCCTCGTCCTTTCACGCCACCCGTCCTGTTGATCTCGTTCACTGCAAGTGCCATCCCGGCGCGCACCTGAATGCCCCATGGCGCGAAGTTCGCCGTCAACGGCGTGATCGCACCGATCTTGATCGGGGCGGCGGCGTTCGCGGAGCTCGACCCGCCGTAGGCGATCGACCCGCCCAGTGAAGCCGTGAGCGCCGCCAGGGCACCGACAGCCGCAACCAACCAGAACCGCTTCACGGACATCTCCTTCCTCGTTGGCCGTCCATGAACCGCAATCCGTGCTCGACCGACCGGCGCGCCGATGGTGTCCGACAACCATGATGCTCGCCCCTCGTCGGACCCCCGGCCGCTCGGTCTGTCACGCGATGAGAGTAACCCGATGAGAGTCGACTTGTCGATACGGTGTTCGAGAATGCGGGATACCTCCATGAGGCGCCCTCGCAACGGAGCCCAGCCCATCGCTCTTGTACAGTCGGCTGATGGCGAGGCCCGTCGCGCCCCGGAGGCTTCTCGTCGTGAGCGCGCACTCCGCGGACTTCGTGTGGCGCGCCGCCGGCGCGATCGCCACGGTGACGGCGAGCGGCGGAGCTGCGACCGTCGTCTCGCTCTCGTTCGGCGAGCGCGGCGAGTCCGGCGAGCTGTGGAAGCAGGAGGGACAGACGCTCGAGAACGTCAAAGCCGTCCGCCGCGCCGAAGCCGAGGCAGCCGCCGGAATCCTCGGCGCCGAGATCGTCTTCCTCGACCGCGGCGACTACCCGCTCGAGATCGACACCGCGGCGATCGCCGAGCTGACGGAGCTGATGCTCGACACCGAGCCGGACGTGGTGCTTGGACACGCTCGCCAGGACCCCTTCAACCCCGACCACGGCGTGGCCTCCGACGCCATGATCCGGGCGCGACAGCTCGCGAGCGGCGCGGGTGTCGCGAGCGACTTCAGGACGATCGCACCGCCTGCGCTCCTGCTCTTCGAGCCGCATCAGCCGGAGCTCTGCGGCTTCGTCCCGACCACGTTCCTCGACATCACGCCGGTCTGGGAGCGGAAGCTCGCCGCCATGGAGGTGATGGGCGCGCAGGAGTACCTCCGGCAGTACTACACCGAGCGGGCAGGGCATCGGGCCAATCACGCGCGGCGGATCTCCGGCCGCGCCGAGGTCCGGTTTGCCGAGGCGTTCCAGCGCGAGGTCCCGCAGGTGGTCGAGGGGCTGTGACCCCGCTCGAGGAGCTCGCACGGCTCGGCGTCGCGACGGTGCACGAGGCCCAGGGCAAGACGGGGCTGGTCGACCTCCCGCTGGTGCAGGTCGTTCCCGGCTCGCGGGTCGCCGGCCGGGCGCGAACGGCGCTCTGCGGCGACGGCGACAACCTGATGGTGCACGCGGCGGTGGCACACGCAGAGCCCGGCGACGTGCTCGTGCTGACGATGCCCGACCCGACTCCGGTCGCCCTCGTCGGCGACCTGCTCGCGACCCAGGCGCTCGACCAGGGCGTCGCGGCGATGCTGGTGGACGGCGCCATACGTGACGTGGAGGAGCTGCGCGAGCTCGGGCTCCCGATCTGGGCACGACACGTGCGCGCGCAGGGAGGGACGAAGGAGCACGTGGGAGCTCTGGACATACCCGTGCTCGTCGGCGGCGCCCGGATTGCCCTCGGCGACGTGGTCGTCCTCGACGCCGACGGCGCCGTCGTGGTCAAGTCGGACGACGTCGACGACGTCGTTCATGCGGCGCGCGAGCGCGAGGCGCGCGAGAGCGAGCTCCGGGCCAGGTTCGCGGCGGGTGAGCGGTCCTACGACGTCTACGACCTCCGTCGGCTCGTGGAGGGGCAGCGCCGGGCGTGACGCTCGAGGTGGCGGTCCTCGGCCTCGGTGAGGCGGGCGGCACCATCGCGTCCGGTCTCGCTGCAGCGGGGTGCGCGGTGCGCGGCTGGGACCCGGTCGCTGCGCCGCCCGGTGTCGAGCGCACGGCGACCCCCGCCGACGCGGTGGCCGATGCCGTCCTCGTGCTCAGCCTCACGACCGGGGCCCACGCAGTCGACGCCGCGGAGAGCGTCGCGCCGGCCCTGGCTGCACGACAGCTCTACGCCGATCTGAACACGACCGCGCCCGCGCTGAAGCGCGCGGTCGCGGCCGTGATCGCCCGGACGGGTGCGGGCTTCGCAGACGTGGCGCTCCTCGGCCCCGTACCCGGGCGTGGTATCGCGACGCCGGCCCTCGCGTCCGGTGACGGAGCAGGGCCGCTTCGCCGACCTCGTCCGGCCGCTCGGAATGCCGGTCGAGGTGGTCGGTGACGAGCCGGGCGACGCGGCGGGATTGAAGCTCCTCCGGAGCGTGTTCATGAAGGGGCTCGCCGCGGCCGTGCTCGAGAGCATCGAGGGCGCGAAGACGCGCGGAGCGGAAGACTGGCTCCGGCGGGAGATCGCGGGTGTCCTCGGGGAGCCGCTCCTCGAGCGCCTCGTGTCGGGGACGCTGACGCACGCCGAGCGGCGGCTCGACGAGATGGAGGCCGCGGCGGCGTACCTCGAGGAGCTCGGAATCGAGCCCCGGATCTCGCGGGCGGCGGCCGCGTGGCTTGACACCCTCGTCGTCGAAGAGCGCACGCGGCGGCGCTGAGGTGACCGCCGGTCCGGCGGCGTGATGGTCGCTCAGCGCGCGACCCCTTCCGCACGCCAGCCCCCCTCCGCGTAGGACGTCCGGGCGACCTCCGAATAGGGCACCGGGCTCACGATCACGCGAACGTCCTTCTGTCGATGGGGCTCCACCGTCGACTTCCGTGACCCGCCGTCGGGCTCGCCCCAGACGACACGCAGCTCGGTGCCGATCTCGATCTCTGGGTCGACGGTCGCGAGCGAGAGGGCGCGCTTCTCGTTTGCGCTGTATCCCGTAAACAGGGAAAGCCCGACGACGTTGTCGTCCTCGTCGAGCACGGCGTCGAAGTTCGAGGAGCCATAGTTGGCGTTGGGAATGTCGAAGGGCATGTAGCCCTCGCCTTCGGGCGCGAAGACCGACGCGAAGATGTCCGCAACGTCGTCACCCGACCACGCCAGCGTGACCTTCTTGCGCTGCGACTCGGGATCGATCTTCTCGAGCGCTTCCCGTCCGTGAAAGTCGTGATCGAACTTGACGAACGGGCCGTATCCCAGCTCGAAGGGGTTGAGGTAGTAGTCCTCGATGTCGTCGGACACGAAGCTCCCCGCAAGGGCATTCACAGCCTCGTAGCTCGCCGACGTCAGCCACTCCCGGTACGCGCGCAGTTCCTCGCCCGTGTAGATCGCGGGCAGCGGTGACGGGATCCACCCCGACTCGAGGGTGTTCGACGAGTACGCGCGGGATCCGACGGGCTCGAGCCCGAGCTCCTTCCCCGCCTCGAGGATCGTCTCGCGGATCTCGTCGTACGTCTCGTACGGCCCCCAGAGCTCCAGCCCCGGCGCGCCGGCCATGCCGTGCCGCAACGTCCTGACCTGCTGGCCGGCGACGGTCATCACTCCCATCCGGAAGAACTTCACGTCCTCGATCGGCCCGCCGTTCACCTTCTCGAGGACCTGCCACGCGTTCGGGCCCTGGACCTGGAAGCGCCACACCCTCCGCGTCACCTTCTTGCCCATCGGGCGCATCGGCGACCGGTCGTCCTTGTCGATCACGACGTCGTACCCGCCCGTCTCGGCCTGGAACTCGAGCCAGTTCGCCGCGGGCGCCCGGCCGACGAACACGAACGCGTCCTCGGCGAGGTGGAAGAGGATCCCGTCGCCGATGACCTCGCCCGCCGGCGTCGTCGGAACGTATTGCTTGGCCATGTCGACCGGGAAGCTCTCGACGCTGTTGATCGCCGTGTCGGAGATCAGCTTCAGCGCGTCGGGACCCTCGAAGAAGAGATTGACCATGTGGTGCGTCTGGTCGTAGAGCACGGCCGTCTCGCGCCAGGCGCGCTGCTCCCGCCGCCAGTTCGTGAACTCGGCGGCCACGACGGGGTACACGTAGGCGCCGATCTGCGAGTCGCGCAGCAGCTCGACGGGGTTCGTCTCGTCAACGATCTCCTGCAGGTTCCTGGGTGCCATCCCGTCCTCCTGGAACTCGTGGGCTAGTGGCTCATTGCGGTGTCTCGACCGGCGGCGTCGCGTACGTGAACCAGCTCTCGGGCATCAGCGTCCCCCACGCCTGGCCGCGCAGCCGCTCCTCCATCGTCCACGTGACGGCCGGCCAGTCGGGCGCCAGCAGCAGGCGGCCGTCGGTGATCACCTCGATGCGGTTGCCGCCCGGCTCGAATGCGTAGAGGAAGCACGTCTGCTGGACGGCGTGCTTCGCGGGGCCGCACTCGATCCTCACCCCCGCGTCGAGGAACACGTCGGCTGCACGCATCACGTACTCGCGCGCGTCCACCGCGAACGCGACGTGGTGGAGGCGTCCGCCGACGCCGGACGGGTCGACGCGCCCGTACGCGAGGTCGTACGACTTCGGCGTGACGTGGAGCCACGAGCCGACGAGGCGGCCGTCGTCGCCGACCACCTGCTCGCTGACGCGGAACCCCAGCGTCTCGACCATGTAGGCGCTGTTCACGTCGATGTCCCTGCACCAGACGTTGACGTGGTCGAGGCGGCGCACGCCCACGCCGCGGGTCGACATCCGCTGCGGCTGGTTCTTCAGCGTCGGAAGCTGCTCGCCGACGGGCTCGTGGTACGCGCTGTCGTAGTAGATCGCCATGCGGTGGCCGTCGGGATCGCTGAATCGGAACGAGCGGCCGTGGCCCGCCTCGCCCTCCGACCAGCCCTCCCCGCGGCCGGACGCCTCGAGCGCTCCGATCCGCCGCTCGAGCGCCGCGTCGCTCGTCGTGCGCCATGCGATCGTCCCCACCCCCGCGTGCCCCGCGGAGGTCAGCTGGAGCGACGCGCGCTCGTAGTCACCCCACGCGCGGAGGAAGACCGTGTCGCCGGAGCGCTCGACCTCCTCCATCCCGAGCACGTCGACGAAGAACGCGAGGCTCGCCGCCAGGTCCGGGGTGAGCAGCTCGACGCGGCCGAGGTGCGCGACGTCGTAGACGGGCTCGCTCACGACACCGCCTGCGCGACGTCGAGGCCCGCGACGCGTCGCGTGTTCGCGACGGCCATCGTCCGGATCTCGTCGTCCGTGAAGCCGGCGGCGAGAAAGGAGTCGGCCATCAGCGCCAGACCGTCCTCGACGGGCGGGTTGGAGGTCTGGCCGAGGTCGGTCGCCCACACCGTTCTCTCCGCCCCGACGGCGCGGGTCGCCTCGAAGACGCTCTCCCATGACGCCTTGCCGGTGTGGGGCGTCGTGAACGCCCGCTCCATCAGCGCGCCCATGCCCGCAAGCGTCACCTGGTCGTCGGGGGAGATCGACTGCGAGGGAAACTCCGGATGCGTCACCACCATGTCGGTGACTCCCCGTTCTGCCGCCGCCTCGACGAGCGCGAAGACCTCGTCGCGCCCGAGGTGACCCGTACAGAGGACGAGGCCGTTGCGCGCGACGACGTCGAGCACCTCCTGGGCCTCGGGCAACAACGCCCCTCGGTCGTCGACAACCGGCACGGGGTCACACGCGAGGCCCGCCTCCCGGAGAGAGAGCTCGAAAGCGACCCAGACGGGAACCTTCTCGTGCACGCCCGCCTTCAGCACCTCGTCCTGCTCGTTGACGGCCGAGACGGTGGGGAACCACACGATGCGGGCACCCTGCCGGGCTGCGACCTCCACCGCGAGTGCATTGAGGCCGCCGACCGAGCGGTTGAGGGTGATCGTCCCCAGGACGACAACGCCGGGAACAGTGGCCGCGACGACCTGCGCGCGCTCGGCCGTCGACGAGTAGTGGGACTTGAGGCCGAACCCCGCCTGACCCGTCTCGAGGCATCGGTGCGCCAACTCGACGTCGGTGATACGCCGGGCGACGAAGTCGGGCGCAATGTGGACGTGATAGTCGACCGCGCCGTGCACGAGCGCGCGTGCGTGCTCGCTCGGCGTCCGGTGACCCTCCTCCTGCATCGTCACCCGGATCCCATCATGGCGCGGGCGGCCATGCCAACCTTCCTCAGCAGGCGCTGCGCGGCGGAGCTCCGGTCGGGGTCGATGCGGGCCCCGACGGGGACAACCCCCGCGTCAGGCATCGCCCCAGGGGCGGATCCGCGGGGGCGGAGGCGCACCGTGACCGTCCTGCCAGGAGATCACGGGGTTCCGGAGGACGCCGATGCTCTCGATCTCCGCCTCGATCACGTCCCCCGGCTTGAGGTAGAGGCGCGCGCGCTCCTCCGGCGACTTGAACCCGGCGACGCCCGACACGGTCCCGGTCGAGAGCACGTCGCCGGCGGAGTACGTGAGCCCCGAGAAGTTCGAGAGGATCTCCGGGATCGTCACCGCCATCCGGCCGGAGTGAGATTCCTGCCGCACCTCCCCGTTGACCCGCAGCTGCATGGCCAGGTCGTGCGGATCGGCGATCTCGTCGGGCGTCACGATCCACGGCCCGAGCGGGCAGAAGGTGTCGATCGCCTTGCAGAAGCTGAACACGCCCGAGCGCATCTCGCCGCGCTGGATGTCGCGGGCGGTGATGTCGTTGAAGATCACGTAGCCGCCGACGTAGTCCATCGCCTCCTCCGGCGAGAACCACTTTCCCGGCTTGCGCAGCACGACTGCCAGCTCGAGCTCGTAGTCGAGCTCCTCGGTCAGGTGCTCGGGGTAGATCACGGGCTCGTCCGGCCCCACGATCGCGTCGACGTTCTGGAAGAAGTTGATCCACGGCGCGATCACGTGCGACCAGTTGACGTTCTTCGACTCCTCGTCGTGCTCGCGGAAGTTCCCCGCGGTGTGGAAGAACTTCTTCGGGACGATCGGCGCCCGGAGCCGCGTCTCGCCGAGCGCGACGCGCTCGCCGGTCTCGTCCGCCCCGCCGCGCTCGAAGTACTCCCGCATCGTCGGCACGTCGAGGACGGCGATCTCCTCGCCGTCGAGCACTCCGACCCGCCCCTCGCCTTCTCCGAACGTCACGAGCTTCACGGGTTCTCAGCCTCCAGTGGGACGGAGCGGTAGCAGCATCCCGGTCGTGTGCGAGCTAGTTGCAACTTGTAACTTGCGGCCTCACGCCACGCCGCAGACGCGCACGGCGACCTTCGCGTAGACCTCCGCGGTCCGCACGAGGCCTTCGATCTCGAGGTTCTCCCCCTGCTCGACGTCCATCAGGCCCGTCGAGGTTCCATAGTTCACCGTCGGGATGCCGTAGCGCGTCAGGACCGAGGCATCCGAGAACCACCGCGTCACGTCGCGGCCGGGCGGCGTCGCCGAAGACCTCCTCGTGCGCGCCGTCGATCGCCGTGACGAGCTCGTGCCCCTCGTCGATCTCGGCCCCGGGGGCCGTGACGTACACCTCGCCCTCCACGCCGAAGTCGGGGAACCGCTCCGCGAGTCCGCGCACCATGTCGAGCACCTCGCGCCGCGCCACCGCCATCGGCTTCGTCGGCGGGACCCGGACGTCGAGGAAGAGGTCGGCGTGGTGCGGCGTCCGCGAGACGCGCCAGCCGAAGCCACCCTCGACGGCGCCGACGTTGACGATTGCCTTTGCTCCGCGGTACCCGTTCGCCGGGTCGTCCTCCCACGTCGGGATCCACTCCTCCACCGCAGCCAGCACCTGATGCTGCCGGAGGATCGCGTTCCGATCGCGGCGCCCCTCGCTGAAGGCGGTGTGGATGAAGTCGCCGTGGACGCGGATCCGGAGCCAGAGGGTGCCGTAGTGGCCGAGCACCACCTTGCCCTCCGTGGGCTCGCCGAGCAGGCACATGTCGGCGACGCCGCCGTGGGAGACGAGGTAGCGCGACCCGGCGGCATAGCCCCGGTACTCGGCTCCGACTGCGTCGCCCTGCTGCGTCTTCTCGATCTCCCCGCACACGGCGGCGATGAGCACGTCGCCGCGGAGGCGGACACCGGCGTCGCGGAGCGCGCGCACGGCCTCGACGTAGCAGGCGAGCGCCCCCTTCATGTTCGAGATCCCGAGGCCGTAGAGCCGCCCGTCGCGGACGAACGCCTCGGGCTGGAACCCGGGAACGTCGCGGAGCCAGGGCTCGCGCCCGGAGTACGACGTGTCCATGTGCCCGTTGAGCATCAGGCTCTTGCCGCCGCCGTCGCCCTCGAGGATCCCGAGCGCGTTGGCGCGGCCGTCCTCGACCTGCTGCCACTGGCACCGCAGGCCCATGTCCTCGTACAGCGAGGCCATCAGCTCGGCCATTCCCTGCTCGTCGCCCGTGAAGCTCGGGACGCCGATCATCCGGCTCGCCGTGTCGACGAGCCGGTCGCGGTCGACGGCGATCGACGGGGCGCTCACCCCTGCTCCAGCCGGAAGGTGACCTCGATCTCCGCCACGACCTCGTGCTCGCCGCCGTCGAGCGGCATCCCCGAGACCTCCTGCTGCACGGCGTAGGCGCGGGGCTGCGGCGGCCCCGGCGGGGCGGTGCCGGGCTCGACGACCGACGCGATCGCGCCGATCCTGCCACCGAGCGCCGCGGCGTACTCCTCCGCCTTCGACCGCGCGTCCGCCGCGGCACGGCGGCGCGCCTCCGAGTGCGCGGGGTTGTCGTGCGCGACGCGCCAGGTGGGCCCGTCGATCCTCGCCTCGAGGCGCTCCGCCGCCTCGGAGACGACCCGGCTCGCGAGCTCGGCGTCCTCCAGCCGAGCCCCGATCCGGCTCGTGGCGCGATACCCGCGATGCTGCCAGCCCGCCGAGGTGTGCTCGCCGTGCTCGGCGAGCGAGATGCGCGACGTCGTGCGTCGTCCCGCCGGGACCCCGAGCTCGTCACAGAGCGAGGCGGCGTCCGTCGCGAGCCGCGACGCTTCCGCGAACGCCTCGGCCGCCCGTGGACGAACCGCCTCGACGGTGAGACCGACGGCGACCTCGTCCGGCTGCGCCGACGAGGTTCCGTGCCCACGAACCGTGATCGTCGCCATCAGCCCGCCTTTGTGCCGGAAGCGAGCTTGACGGACACCGGCACGTCGTAGCCGCCGTCGACCCGATGCTTCTCCAGCAGCTCGTCGAAGCGAGCGCGGATCTCGCGCTGAACGGGCTCGGGCTGGCCGAGGACCATGGGTGGCGTGCGCACCCCGCCGGCCATGATCGCCTCCCAGAGCTCGCCTGAGCTCGCGAGACGCTCCTCGAAGGCGACGGCCGCGACCGTCACGTCCGCGAAGCCTGCGCCCTCGAGCAGCTGGGCGAAAAGGCTCTCGTCCGCGAAGCGGAAGAACGGCGGCCCGGCAGGGAGGTCCGGAGGAGGCGTCGCCCCGGACTCGCCGATGGCGTCGAACATCACGCCCAGGTATCGGTTGCGCTCGGGAGCGTCCCAGACCGTGGCCGCAACCCTGCCGCCGACCGCAAGGACGCGCGCGAGCTCGGCGGCGACACGCTCGGGGCGGGCCAGGTGGAGGAGGAGGAACCCGGCCACGGCAGCGTCGAAGCGCCCGTCCTCGAACGGGAGCTCCTCGGCATTGGCCTGTCGAAAATCGATCCCCGGGTGCTTCGCGCGCGCGCGCTCGAGCATCGCCTCGGCGACGTCGCACCCCGTCGCCTTCGCCCCACGCGCTGCGGCCCGCGCGGCGATCTCGCCCGGCCCCGTGGCCACGTCGAGAACCCTGCTCCCGGCAACGACGCCCGCGGCGTCGAGGAGTGGATCGATCACCCTGGAAGTGACACGGCCGACGCTCGCCTCGTACGTGGCGGCCTGACGTTCCCAGCCGGCGACCTCGAAGGCCGTGAACGCGTCGAGGTCTTTGTCGCTCACGAGCGGAAGTGTGGCAGCACCGCCTCGCCGAACAGGCGGATCTGCTCGTGGCGGTCCTCGCCCCAGAGCTCGAGCATCACGTGCGTGCAGCCTGCGTCGCGGTACTCCTCGATTGCCGCGATGCACTCGTCCGGCGTGCCCGCGATCGGCTTGCACTTGTCGAGCAGAGCGTCGGTGACCTTCGCCTTCGCAGCGAGCCGGCCACCCGCTTCCATCGCGTCGGCGACAGGGCGGATCTCGTCCTGCTCGATCCCGGCGAGGTCGAGGAGCACATCCGCGGAGCCCTGCGATGTTCTGGACCTTGTTCGCGAGGTACATCCCGGCGATCTCGCGCGCGCCGTCCCTGCCGCGGTCGCGGTCGGTCGCGTCTATGGACGCGACGACCGTGCAGCCGATGTCGATGTCCGCGTCGACGTTCTCGCGCGTATAGCGGACGAACGCGGGCGTCGTGATCGACGGGGTCAGGCACCCGTCTGCGATCTCGCCCGCGAGGGCCTGCATCTTCGGCGCGGTCGCGGCGACGTACACGGGCGGGACGTCGCGCGGGGTATGGGCCGCGTCCTGCAGCGCCGGGACATCGGCGCTCCACGTCTCGCCCTCGTACGCGAAGGCCCCCCCGCCGAGGACGCCCTTGACGATCGCGACCGCGTCGCGCATCGGCCCGAGCGTCTTCTTGGTCTGGGAGCGGATGTTGTTGAGGAAGATCTTCGAGGTCCCGAACCCGAGCAGGAATCGCCCCGGGCCCGCCGCCTCCTGGACGACGCGCGCGTCCATGGCCACCTGGACGGGGTGACGCGTGAACGGCGAGATGATGCCCCAGCCGATCGTGAGCCTCGTCGTCTCCCGGGCCATGAGAGCCGAGACGACGGTGGACGAGCGCGCCTCCATCCCGTGCTTCCGCCACCACGGGTACGCCTCCGCGAGCCAAACGGTGTCCATCCCCGCCTCGTCCATCACGCGCGCCGACGCGAGCATCTCGTCGAGCGGCTCCATCGTGAGCTGCATGACGCCGATCCGGAACGGCGCTGTCATCCGCTCGCTCCCCGCCGGTTCCGTGACATGTCACCGACACTAACACGTGCTTTCGGCGAGTGTCATCGTGCTTCGGCCCTCGCTCGCTCCTCGTCGAGGACGTCACCGGGTGCCGCCCGACCGCGTCCGAAGGAAGCAGCGAACGTCGCATCGCCTAGCTCCGCCCGACCGGCGGCCGTCGCCTCGTCGAGGTAGCCGAGCACCGCCGGCTCGATGGTCCCGCCGACTCGGCGCAAGGAGGCGGCAGCGCCGAGCAGACGCGCAGCACGCTCGAGCTGATTCTCCCTTGCGGCGACCGCGGCCAGACAGACGCACATGTCGGCCTCGAGGTCGGGAAACCCGAGCTGTGAGTAGACCGCGAGCGCCTCGCGAAATTGGCGTCCGGCGCGCCCGAGGTCACCACGCGCAAGGGCGATGTCGCCGAGGCCGCTGATCGCCAGCGCCATGACTTCGGTCGTCTCGGCGTTGCCGGCCGCTTCCCGACACGACTTCCAGAGTTGCTCCGCCCGGGACACGTCGTCGGTCATCCAGGCCGCATACGCCTGGTTGTTGAACGACATCGCGAGCCCGTAGCCGTCGCCGACCGCTCGGGCGAGCGACTCCATCTCCTCGTAGAGCTCCGACGCGCGGGCGTAGTCGTCGCGACTCGCGGCCACGACGCCGAGGATGCTCAACGGGCCAACCAGCTCCTGCTCCTCACCGTGCTGACGGAGGAGCTCGAGCGCCTCCGAAGCGTACGACTCGGCCGCCGGAAGATCACCCTGGCGCCACGTGATCGCGCCCAACCCGGCAAGCGCCTGCGCTCTCAGCTGAGGCATGTGCGGGCCGTCGGCGGCCAGTGCCTCCTCCAGCCAGGCACGTCCTTCGCTCAGGTAGCCGCGCAGGTACCAGAGCCGGTGGATCGCGCGCGCCAGTCGAAGCTGGACCTCGTTCAGGCCTTTCGTGCGGGCGAAGACCATCGCGCTTCGGAAGTTGTCGTGCTCGCGCTCGACGGTTGCAAACCCTGCCTCGGAACCTGCACCTCGAAGGCTTGGTCGAAGCTTCTCGCCGAGCTCGAGGAAGAAGTCGAGATGTCGCCGTCCGACCGCGTCGGTCTCGCCCGCTTCGACCAGGTACTCGGCCGCGCGCTGACGGACGATCTCGAGCATCCTGAAGCGTCCCTCACCCGCCGGCTGCAGAAGGCTGCTGTCCACGAGCGCCTCCAACGTGTCCATCGTGGCGTCGCAGATCTTCTCGGCTGCCTCGAACGAGAAGTCGGCGGGAAACACCGACAACCGAGCGAACAGGTGCTGCTCCGACGAGCCGATCAGGTCGTAGCTCCAGTCGATCGTCGCGCGGATGGTGCGTTGCCGCTCGGGGACGTCCCGGGCGCGCGCCGTCAAGGTGTCCAAGCGGCCGTGAAGTCGCTCGAGGAGCCCGGCGGGCGGGAGCAGCCTCATCTTGGCGGCGGCCAGCTCGAGCGCGAGCGGCAGGCCGTCGACCGCGACGCAGATCTCCGCAACCGCGGCCGCATTCTCGCTCGTGAGCTCGAACGACGGTTGCACCGCGCTGGCCCGAGCCGTGAACAGCGCAACTGCGTCGTTTCGACCGAGTGTGCCGATGTCGACGCTGCTCCCTCCCGTTGGCAGCTCGAGCGGACGGATCGGATACTCGCGCTCCGCCGCGAGACGGAGGGGCGCACGACTCGTCGCGAGGATGTCCAGGCCGGGCAGCGCGGCCAGGAGCGCGACCACGGCTGGCGCAGCGTCCAGCAGGTGCTCGAAGTTGTCAGCAACCAGCAAGAGCTCGCGGTCGCCCAAAGCTTCGGCGAGCGCCTCGAGCGCCGCCCGCCCATCGGTCTCGGGCACGCGCAGGAGACGGGCGATCGCGCCGAGCACGAGCTCGGGTTTGCGCAACGGGGCGAGGTCGAGGAAGTGCGCGCCGTCGGCGTACTCGCCGCCCAGATCCGCGGCCACGGCCAACGCCACCCGTGTCTTGCCGGAACCGCCGACGCCGGTCAGCGTGAGAAGCCGCACCTCGGGGAGCCGGAGGAGTGCGGCAGCAGCCGCGCGCTCGATACCGCGACCGACCAGCGGCGTCGGCGGCACCGGGAGCGGAGCGCCGATCAGCGCCGGAACGGGGCGTGGCGCGTCGAGGTCCGGATCCTGACGGAGGATGCGCGCCTCGAGGTTGCGAAGCTCCGGCCCCGGCTCGAGCCCGAGGTCATCGACAAACATGCGTCGCGCAGCCGCGTACGCCTCCAGCGCGTCCGCCTGCCGCCCGGTGCGATAGAGCGCGAGGAGTCGCTGAGCGTGAAGACGCTCCCGGTAGGGGCTCTCCGCCAGAAGCGATTCGATCTCCTCGACAAGCCCTGCATGGCGACCCGAGGCGAGGTCTGCGTCGATCCGCTCCTCGATCAGGAAGACCCGCAGCTCATCCAGGCGCGCGAGCTCGTTGCGAACGCGGCTCGGATACGTATCGGATGCGGCGACACCCCGCCAGAGCGACAGCGCCTTCCGGAGCTCCGCAGCCGTGGCGGTTCCGCGGCGCGCGCGGCCTGCAGCGCGCTCGAACTCGTCGAGATCGAGCTCGTCCGGGGCGACCACGAGCTCGTACCCATCCCGCTCCGCCCGCACACGATCATGGCCAAGAAGCCGTCGTAGCCCATGCACCGCGACCTGGAGCGAGTTCGTCCCGTTCGCCGGCGGTGTGTCGCCCCACACTGCGTCGATCAACTGCTCGCGCGGGACGACCTCGTTGCGACGAAGCAGCAGACATGCGAGCAACGTGCGCTGGCGCCGGCCGCCGAGCGGAAGCGCCGTTCCGTCCCGCCGGACCTCGAGCGGGCCGAGGACGTTGAACTCGAGGTGATCGCCGGTATCAGGCACACGCCGCCGGCGCCGAGGCACCGTCCGCTCATCCTAGAGCGTGCGGTCCTGAAGTTGACAGATCCGAGCCGGGCCTCGTCTCTCCGCCCGCGTGCTCTATCCGGCCGCGGTCTTCGCCGCCTGCACCTCGGCGTCGAGCGCCGCGAGCACGTTCCCGACCTGCTGGTTGATGATCGGCTGCAGCACGCGCTGCCCCATCGAGCCGACGGGGCCGGCGATCTTGACGTCGGCCTCCCAGGCCATCGACGTCGTGTCCCCCTCGCCGGAGAGCGAGAACGAGGTCGTCATGTTCATCATGCGCGCCGACGCCCTGCCCCTTCGCGTTCATGCGACGCGAACTCGAGCGGCCGCTCCTCGAGCTTCGTGAAGGCGATCGACATCTTGAGCCCGCCGAGCCCGAGCGGAACCTTCACCTTGGCGCTCCAGTGCCTGTCGTCCGCGATCTCGAAGCTCTCGACGCCCGGCATCGTCTTCGCCATCTTCGACGGGTCGTTGATCACGCTCCAGACGACCTCGCGCGGCGCGTCGAACTCCTTCGTCCCCTCGAGCTTCACTTCGACGTCACCTCCACCTTCGAACGTGACCGCTCTGGCTCGCGCAGCATCTCCCAGACGCGGTGGTACGGGTTGTGGCTGTCGGTCACGAGCGCGCCGCCGGACTGCGCGGAGCGCATCCTGCAGCGCCGCCCCGATGCAGTGGATCCCGCCGCCGCCGCCCTCGCCCATCCCCTTCGTGCCGAGCGGCGTGAACGGCGAGGGCGACTCGATCGCCGCCGTCTGCAGCGGCGGCATGTCGAGCGTGTGCGGCACGTGGTAGTCGTAGAAGTTGGGCGTCAGGAGGTTGCCCTCCTCGTCGTACGTGAACGACTCGAACATCGCGGCGCCGATCGCGTGGGCGGTCGCGCCCATCACCTGGCCCTCGACGATCTGCGGGTTGATCCGCACGCCGCAGTCGTCGACGGCCGCGTAGTCGAGGATCTCGTAGACGCCCGTCTCGGGGTCGACCTCGACGACGCACGCGTGGATCTGCATCGCGTACGTCAGCGTCAGCTTCCCGAACTTCCGCTCCTTGTCGGGCACGTCGAACGGCGGCCGGTAGACGAAGCGCGCGTTCATCGGCGGCGGGTCGACCGGGAACCCGGCGTTGTTCGCGTTCGGGATCGCGCCGAGCGCCATGAACGGCAGCGCCGCCTCCGGGTTGTCCTTGATCCGCGCGAACCCGTCGGCGAGCTCGATCGCCTCGATCGGGCACTGGAAGACCATCGAGGCGAGGGTCTTCATCTGCTCGGCGAGCATGTCGGTCGCGCCCTTCACCGCGCCGAGGCCCGTGACGGCGAACTGGCTCGCGTACGTGCCGGAGAAGCCCGCGTGCGAGTTCCAGTAGCTGTCGTGCCCCGCCCGGACGTGGACGATGTCGACGTCGCAGCCGAGGATGTCCGCGACGACCTGCGCGGCCGTCGTCTCGTGACCCTGCCCCTGCGGCGTCGTCCCGAGCGTGACGACGATCTCGCCGAAGATGTCGAGCTTGACCGTCGCGACCTCGTTGTTGCCCGAGAACTGGAGGTCGGGGTTCAGGAGCTGCGACTGCCCGAAGTTGTTCGTCCCCGAGTCGAGCGTCGAGCCGATCCCGACGCCGAGCAGCTTGCCGCGCGAGGCCGCCTCCGCGCGGCGCTCCTCGATCGTGTCGTAGCCGATCAGCTCGAGCGCCATGTCGAGCGCACGCGGGTAGTCGCCGGAGTCGTAGACGCACCCGTTCGGCGTCTCGTACGGCATGTCCTCGGGCTGGACGTAGTTCTTCCGCCGGATCTCGACGCGGTCCATGCCGAGCTCGGCGGCGACGATGTCGATGATCCGCTCCGTCAGCCACAGGTGCTGCATCCGCGAGTAGCCGCGATTCGGCGAGCACGGCGCCTTGTTCGTCATCGCCTGCGTGAACTCGACGCGGATGTTGCGCCACCGGTACATGCCGGGCGAGACCTGTGCCCAGATGACGCCGCCGAGCGGCTCGTAGCGGAGGTACGCGCCCGCGTCGTCGATCGCCTTCGTGCGGAAGCCGAGCATCGTGCCGTCGGCCGTGACCGCGACCTCGGTGTCCAGGAACCAGCGCTCGTTCCCGTGCGACATCGACTGGTGGAAGTCCGTCCGCCACTCCGTCCACTGGATCGGCCGGTTGAGCTTCCGGGCGAGCAGGCAGCACGCGACGAGCTGCGGGTGCGAGGTGATCTTGTTGCCGAAGCCGCCGCCGATGTCCTGCGTGACGATGCGCAGCTTGTCGGTGCCGACCCGCATCGCCGGGCGCCATCATGATCACGGCGAACCCGGGGAACTGGTTGTTGGTCGTGATCGTCCACTGCCCCGTGCCGCGGTTGAACTCGACGAGCGCGCCGTCGAGCTCGAGCGGGGTCGAGTTGAAGCGGTCGAAGTGGAGCTCCGAGATCTTGACGACGTGGTCCGCCTCGGCGAACGCCGCGTCGAGGTCACCCCACTCCCAGACGCCGCTGTAGGACATGTTCCCGCCGCACTCCTCGTGGAGGACGCGGTGCTCCGTCCTCGAGCGCCTTCCGCGCGTCGACGATGACGTCGAGCGGCTCGTAGTCGACCAGGACGAGCTCCGCGGCGTCGCGTGCGAGCTCGCCTCGTCTCCGCGACGACCGCGACGACCGGCTCGCCGAGGTAGCGCACCTTGCCGACGGCGAGCGCGTAGTCCTTGACGCTGCCGCCGGGCTCGGCGGCGATCTGGAAGAACGGGTCGGTCAGGATCGCGACCTCGTCGCCCGTCAGCGTCCCGTACACGCCGGGCAGCGCGAGCGCGGCGCTGACGTCGACGGACTCGATCCGCGCGTGCGCATACGGCGAGCGCACGAAGTGGAGGTAGCCCATCCCGTGCCGCTTGACGTCGTCGAAGAAGACCCCCTGGCCCTCGACGAGACGGCGGTCCTCCTTGCGCGGGACGCTCTGCCCGACGAACCCCTTCTGGAGCGTCGTGGTCTCCTCGCTCGTGGTGACGCTCATGCCGACGCCTTCCCGGCCGCGACCACGGCCTCGACGATGTTCCAGTACCCCGTGCACCGGCAGATGTTGCCCTGGAGCGCGACCTTGACCTCGTCCTCGCTCGGGCTCGGGTTGTCGGCGAGCAACGCGCGTCGCGCTCATCAGCATCCCCGGCGTGCAGTAGCCGCACTGCAGCGCGTGGTGCTCGGCGAACGACCGCTGGAGCGGCGTCTCGCTCTGTCGCCCGGCAAGCCCCTCGACCGTCGTCACGCGGGCGCCGTCCGCCTGGACGGCGAGCACTGCACAGCTCTTCACAGGCAACTGCCGTCGAGCTGGACGGTGCAGGCCCCACAGCTGCCCGTGTCGCAGCCGACGTGCGTCCCGGTCAGGTCGAGGTCGTCGCGGAGGAGGTGGACGAGGAGACGGCGCGCGGGCACCTCCTTCTCGACCGTGAGGCCGTTCACCGTGACGGTGACGAACTGACTCGTTGTCGGTGTCGGCACGGCTACCCCTTCGCTCGCTCGGATGCCTGGAGGACTGCGCGGACGACGGACGTCTCGGCGAGGCTGCGCCGGTAGTCGGCCGAGCGCGTGGACGTCGGACGGCGGGTCGAGCGACGCGCCGAGGCCCTCGACGGCCTCGCGCAGCGAGCGCCTCGTCGACCTCGCTGCCCGCGAGCCGCTCCTCGACCGCGGTGGCCCGCACCGGCACCGCCGCGACGCACCCGAGCGCGACCCGCCACGCGCCGTCGACGACCGAGGCCGCCGCGTTCGCGATGTACGTCCCGTGCGCGCCGAGCGTCACGCCCGCCATCCCGTCGCCGGTGCCCTTGCCGCCGGCCGGGATGCTGATCCGGGTCAGCAGGTCGCCCTCGCGGACCGCGGTCTCGAACACGCCGACGAAGAAGTCGTCGGCCCCGACCGTTCGCTCGCCGGCCGACGCTGCGGATGGTCATCGAGGCGCCGAGCGCGACGAGGAGCGGCGGGAAGTGGTTCGTCGGGTCGTTGACGCAGATGTTGCCGCCGAGCGTCCCGCGGTTTCGCACCTGGACGTCGGCCACCGTGGCCGCGACCTCGGCGAGGATCGGCCGCGTCACCTCGACCTCGGAGGAGCGGATCAGCGACGGTCAGCGTCGCCATCGCGCCGATCTCGAGCGTCGACCCGGAGACGGAGATCGTGCGGAGCTCGTCGAGTCCCGCGAGGTCGACGAGCACGTCGGGCGAGGCGGCCCGCTGCTTCATCACGTTGACCAGCGTCTGGCCACCTGCGAGCGCACGCGCCCCGTCGTGCTCGGCGAGAAGGGAGACCGCCTCGTCGACGGTGGCCGGACGCGCGTACGAGACCTCACGCAGCAGCATGCGGCGATTCTGCACACCGCACCCGGTGACATGTCAAGGTGCTCGAGCCGTGGTAGCGTCGCCCCATGGCGCGTTCGACGCGGTGCTCGTCGGCTCGGGGATCAACACGCTGACGGCCGCGGCGCTGCTCGCCCGGGACGGCTGGAGCGTCTGCGTGCTCGAGCGCTCCGACCGGCTCGGCGGCGCGATCCGCACCGTGCCGGACTACACGCTTCCGGGCTTCACGCACGAGGTGTTGAGCTCCTGGCATCCGCTGTTCCAGGGCTCCGCGGCGTACGCCGAGCTCGGCGACGAGCTCCACCGGCGCGGCCTCGAGTACCTGAACACCGAGCTCCCGACCGCGACGGCGTTCCCGGACGGCTCCGCGATGTTCCTCCAGACGTCGCTCGAGGCGAACGTCGCCGAGTTCGACCGCTTCGCCGAGGGCGACGGCGCGGCGTGGCAGCGCCAGTTCGAGGAGTTCATGGCGAACGCGGACGTCAGCTTCGGCGTCCTCGGGACCGAGCTCTGGTCGACGGCCGGACTCGGCCTCGGGCAGCGCGATGCTCCGCCGGTTCGGCCGCCGCGGCCTCCTCGACTTCGCAGGGCACGCGCTTGCGACGTGCCGCGACTGGACGACGGCGACGTTCCGCTCGGAGCAGGCGCACGGGCTCCTCGCGCCGTGGGTTCTCCACACCGGGCTCGGTCCCGACAACGCCGTCTCGGGGTTCATGACCCAGGTGATCGCGTGCGCGATCCAACTCGGCGGGATGCCCGTCCCCGTCGGCGGCGGAGTCAAGCTCGTCGACGCACTCGCGGGGATCGTGACGGACGCCGGCGGAGAGCTGCGGACGGACGCGCACGTCGAGCGGATCACCGTCTCGGGCGGCCGCGCGATCGGCGTCGCGCTCGCCGACGGCGAGACGGTCACCGCGACGCGCGCCGTCGTCGCCGGCGTCACGCCGACGCAGCTCTACGGCTCGCTCCTCCGCCCGGGCGACGTCGCCGCCGGACGTCCGCTCCGCGGCCGAGCGTTACCGCTACGGCCGCGCCGGGATGCAGATCCACATCGCGATGGACGAGCCGCCGCGCTGGAAGGGCCGGAGGCCGACCGCCTGGCGCGCACGGCGATCGTGCACGTCACGCCGGGCCTGGACGGCGTCTCGCGCGCGGTCAACGAGGCCGAGCGCGGCCTGCTCCCGGCCGAGGCGACGATCGTCGTCGGCCAGCCGTGCGCCGTCGATCCGTCGCGTGCGCCGGACGGGAAGTGGATCGTCTGGATCCAGCTCCAGGAGCTGCCGGCCGGGCGGGTCAAGGGCGACGCCGCCGGCGAGCTCGACGTCGGCGACGGCACGTGGACCGAGGAGCTCCGCGAGGCGTACGCCGACCGGATCGTCGCGCCGGCTCGGCGACTCGATCGAGAACCTCGAGGCCGCGACCCTGAAGCGCGTCGGTCCTCTCCCCCGTCGACCTCGAGGCCTGAACTGCAACCTCGTCGACGGCGACATCTACGCCGGGAGCTGCGCGCTCGACCAGAACCTCCTCTGGCGGCCGTTCGCGCGGCGCCCGGGCCACGCACGACCGTCGAAGGCCTGTGGCACGTCGGGGCGAGCACCCACCCGGGCCCGGGGCTGGGCGCGGGCTCCGGCTACCTCGTCGCGAAGGAGCTGACGAAGCCGCCGCTGACACGCCGCCTTGTTGCAAAGCTTCCAGGACGCTCGTGAAGCGGTCGCTCTCGGCGATCTCGACGGTGAACGCGTCGTTCGAGGAGGACGTCGCTGGCGTACGCGGCAGCGGGTTTCGACGCGATCGGGATCTGGGAGTTCAAGCTCCCCGACGACGACGCCGCGAACCGCGCGCTCCTGCCGAGCACGGGCTGGCGGTCTCGAACTGCGTCCCGACGGTCCCGTCGATTCCTCCCGCTCGCGATCCCGGGCATGGAGGGCCCCGCCGACCCCGAGGAGCGGATCGAGGCGATCTGCGACTCGGTCCGGCGCCTGGCCGCGTACGACCCGGAGTGCGATCCTCTGCCTCACCGGGCCGCTCGGCGGCGCGCTCCGACGACGAGGGCCGCGACTCGTCGATCGACGGCCTCCGGCGCGTCGCGGACGTGCGGCGCCGAGGCCGTGTCCGACTCGGGCTTCGAGCCGATCCACCCGCCGCAGCGCGACGTCGACGGGCTTCGTGAACTCGATCGCAGACGCCCTCGCCCTGCTCGACGAGGCCGGGCTCGGCGACGTCGGGATCATGGCCGACACGTACAACCTCGGGCCGACGAGAGGCCGTCGTCGCGGCGCGTGTCGGATCGGATCACGGGGCTCCATGTCGCCGACGAGCCGACGGAGTCCGACCCGGGCGACCGCGAACTTCCCGAGCCCGACGGCGGTCCGACGAGCGCTCGTGGACGCGTCTGCGCATCCGCCGGCTGGGACGGCACGCTCGACGTCGAGATCTTCTCGACGCCCGACGGGTTCTGGGCGCTGCCGCGTGGACGAGGCGGCGCGTCGTGGCGTACGCGGCGATCTCAGCGCTGAGCTGAGAGCGCGTGGACGACCTTCCGCTCGACCGGCTCGACGACCTCTGGGACTTCGGTGACCCAGCGGAGAGCGAACGGCGCTTCGAAGCGCTACTCCCCGCGCCCGTGCGGAGCACGACGGCGCCCGCCTCGCGGAGATGCTGACGCAGCTCGCCCGCGCGCAGGGGCTCCAGCGCCGCTTCGACGACGCCGACCGGACGCTCGACGAGGCAGACGCGGCGCTTCGCCCGGACGACGCTCGCGGCCGCATCCGTCTCCTGCTCGAGCGTGGCCGCGTCGAGAACACGCAGGTCGCGAGGGACGCGGCCGCGACGCGTTCCGCGAGGCCTGGGAGCTC
This sequence comes from uncultured Actinomycetes bacterium, assembly GCA_963814565.1. Lineage (GTDB taxonomy): Bacteria > Actinomycetota > Thermoleophilia > Gaiellales > Gaiellaceae > Gaiella. Next base: position 416 of record CAWFDO010000012.1, on the reverse strand, counting down.
GCCCGTACGCAACGGGCGAGGACGCCCTCGCCGTCGACGCCGCACACATGCTCGGGATCGTCGAGCCGGCGGACGCGCGCGTGGGCCTGGAACGAGCGCGCGATGGAGCTCGCGCGCTCGTCGACCGACCCAGCGGCGCGGCGCTGGGTCGCGTCGGTCGCGAACAACATGGCGTGGGCGAGGCACGACGCAGGCGCCTACGAGGAGGCGCTCGAGCTCTTCGCGCTCGCGCTCGTCGAACGCGAGGCGTCAGGACGACCGGGACAGGACGCGTATCGCACGCTGGTGCGTCGCCCGCTGCCTGCGCTCGCTCGGCCGCAGCGAGGAGGCGCTCGCCGAGCAGCAGGCGCTCCTCGCCGAGCTCGACGACCTCGGCGAGACCGACGAGCACGTCATCGAGGAGATCGCCGAGTGCC
>CAWFDO010000011.1:0-74931 GCA_963814565.1 uncultured Actinomycetes bacterium | reverse complement strand
AAGCCGGGTACCGCGCCGGTCGCAGTGCTTCGAGCACACACGTACGACGGCGACCTCGAGGGGCTACTCCTCGACGGGTTGCGGCTGGTCGGCGTCGACGTCGCCGCAAGTCGGTGCTGCTCAAGCCGAATCTCGTCGAGTTCGCTCGCGGCTCGTCCATCAACACCGACCCGCATGGTCGTCGCGGCAGCCGACGCGTTTCGCCGCCTCGGCGCGTCGTCCGTCGTCGTTGCCGAGGGGCCGGGCCATCGGCGCGACACGGAGGCGATCGCGATCGCCTCGGGGCTCCGCGAGGCGCTCGACGACGCCGGCCTCCCGTTCGTCGACCTCAACGACGCGCCCCTGGTGCGGACGCCGCTGCGAACCCGGTACACGGGCCTCCGCGAGCTCTGGGTGCCGCGCGTCCTCCGCGAGACCGACGTCGTCGTCTCGATGCCGAAGCTGAAGACCCACCACTGGGTCGGAGTCACCATGTCGCTGAAGAACTGCTTCGGGTGCATGCCCGGCCGCGTCTATGGGTGGCCGAAGGACGTCTTCCACGTGCGAGGCATTCCCGAGTCCATCCTCGACATCGTCGCCACCGTCCGGCCCTCGCTCGCCATCGTCGACGGAATCGTCGGCATGGAGGGCGACGGCCCGATCATGGGCGACCCGGTGCGTGCCGGTGTCGTCATCGTCTCCCGCGACCCCGTCGCCGCCGACGTGACGGGGGCGCGGCTCATGGGGATCGACCCCGAGAAGGTCGGGTACCTCATGGAGGCGGGACGCTTCCTCGGTCAGTCGCGCTCGGAGCTGATCGATCAGCGTGGCGAGGATCCCGGCAAGCTGACACGGCGGTTCGCCCCGGCACCCGGGTTCGAGTCGATTGCAGCCTGAGCCAGAGCTCCGCGAGGAACGGCGGCCGGAGATACCGCGATCGGTCGGCAGTCGCCGCGTGCGCTGACCGCCGGCGCTCCCGCCTTCGCCGCCCGGGGCTCGGCGCGCGGCACGGAGCGTCTCCGGGCTCGAAGGCTCTCAGCGTCGCGCTCGACGTGGGGCTGGGTCGCCGTCGCGGTCGGCCTGTCGTTCCTCGTGCGACTGGTCGCCGCCCTCGCTCGTCCCGGCCCCTGGATCCTGCCGGACGAGCTGCTGTATGTCGATCTCGCCCGGAGCCTCGCCGACGGCGGGCTACCGGCAGTGCGGGGGGTGACTTCCCTCGGCTGGGGCGTCGTCTACCCGGTGCTCGTGGCGCCGGCCTGGCTCTTGTTCGACGACCCGCTCGTCGCGTACCGCGCAGCGCTCGCGCTGAACGCGCTCGTCATGTCACTCGCCGCGATCCCCGGCTACCTGCTCGCGAGGCTCTTCGTCGGGCATCGCTCGGCTCTGCTCGTTGCGGGCGGCACGGTTCTCGTCCCGGCGATGGCATCGACCGGCTCGGTGATGACCGAGAACGCGGCGTACCCCTTGTTCCTCGGCGCGTTATGGCTCGTCGCACGGACGGTGCGTTCCCCGAGCGGGACCGGCCAGGTTGCCGCTCTCGCTGCGATCGGGCTCCTCACCGTCACCCGCGCGCAGGGCGTGATCCTCCTCCCGGTTGCGATCGCCGCCACGTGCATCTTCGCTCTGACCCTTCCCGCGGTCGTTCGGCGCGCATACCTCGCTCGCTACCGTCCCGCCGCAATCGTGCTCCAGCGCGCGGCACTCGCCGTGGCGGTCGCAATCGCGTCGGACGGGGGTCTCGCGAGTTTCCTCGGCGGTCGATCGAGTGCGGTCGCGGCGTCTCGTCCTCTCGGAGTTGCCCGTCCAGATCGCGCTGGCGCTGCGGCCGGCGACCTGCGCTGACGGTCGCCGTCGTCCCGCGGTCGCGAGCGGCGTCATGATCGTCGACGGGCTCTCGCCAGGAGCCCCGAGGCCGCAGCGACTCTTCGCAGCGGTCGCCGCTTCCCACCGTCTGCGGGCTGGTCGCGATCGTCGCGCTCGTCGGGACCTCGGTCGAGATCGACGGCGTGGAGGGGGTCAACGAGCGGTACCTCTTCTACCTTGTCCCGCTGCTTCTCGTCGGTTTCGCCGCATGGATCGAGACGGCCGACCGCGACGCGGTGGCTCTCGGCCGGCCTCGTGGTCGTCGGCGGCAGTGATCGGCCTCTTGCCGTTCGACGACTCGACGCCGACGCGACGTTCTACGCGCCCGCGCTCGTGCCCTGGGTCGCGTTGCCCACTCTCGTCGCGTCGATCACCGCGGTTCTCACCGCCTGCGCGCTCGGCGCGGGATCGTCTGGCTGCGGCGGGGCGCGGGCGGCGGGTCCTGTCGGGCTCACCGCGAGCTGGCTCGCCGCTCGTGGCTCGTCGCGATCGTCGCGCACCAGCACCATGCGACGACCGCCGCGGCGCTCTCCGGGGGCGTTCCGCCGACGTGGATCGACGACGCGGTGCCGCCGGGGAGGTCGTGCCGGTGGTGTGGGATACAGGGCCCGACCTCGGCCGGCGGCGCCCGCCCTGCGTACTTCCCGCTCATGGTCGACCGCTGTCCTCAACCACTCCGTCGGCCGGACGCTTCGCCTCGGCCCGTCCAGCTACTACGAGAACGTGCTGCCGACGATACCCGTCACGGAGGGCGCCTCGCGCGCGCTCGTCGACTCGTCGGGCGCGACGATGCGCCCGTCGTTCGTGCTCGTGCCGTGCTCGCTTGGCGTCGACGGCCGACCCGGTCGCACGATCGTCCGACGGGCGACTGGCTCTGATGCACACCGACGGCACCGTACGTCTCGTCGAGGGCGCTCGTGCGCGGCGGCTGAGGCGGACGAAATCAGGTCGGTGCGCCGGGCGCGCGGGGCCCGGGACGCGACGCAGACCACGGGACGAGGAAAGTCGCGACCGTCACGGCTGCCACGCTCAGCACCAGCACCGTCTGCCAGAGATCGCCGTTTCCCGTTCCGGAGCCGAACCACATCAGGGCCGGAAGGAGCCACGCCACGGACAGGCGCGGTCGATAGACCGCCACGGGCGCCAGCAACAGGACGAAGGAGTGGAGCCAGACGATCGGCGACCCGATCACGCAGACGACGACCGCCAGCGCGAAGGAGAGGCGATCGTCAGCACGGCGTCCGGCGACTGACGCATGCGCCGAGGCAGGCGAGGACGACCGCCTACCACGCCACCTGCCCGAGCAGCGGTACGCCGAGATCGTCTCCCAGCGCACGGAGTGTGTAGCTCGACGGCGCCTGTGCCGTCTCGAGCTTGTCGAGGCTCGACGGGTAGTCGACGAGCCCCGAGAACCCGAGGCTTCCCCAGAGCACCACGGTGACGCCGACTGCGACCGCGATCGCGGTGACGGCTGTCACGTAGCTGCGTCGTGCGGCCAGCCACACGACGAGCGGCCAGCAGATCGAGCTTGGTCGCGATCGCCAGACCCGCCCATGCTCCCGCCCGGGCGGACTCCCGGGCCCGCCAGGCGAGGGCCGTCAAGAGGAGCAGCGGGATCGAGACGTTGCCCGTCTGGACCGCGTGGAAGGTTGCGCCCCAGAGAAAAGCGGCGCCGTAGCAGCGCCAGTCGCGGACCCGGAGCACCCAGAGGCTCGCCGGGATACCTGCGAGCAGAGCGGCGGTGTAGACCAGCTCCGGCGACGGCACGACGGTCAGCGGGACGAGCACGAACGCGACCAGCGGCGGGTATCCGTACGCCGGATACGGCGAGTTTCCGTCGGCGATCTCGCGCGCGGCCGGGAGGAGCGTCTGCGTCAGGTCGATGCCGAGCTCGCCCCTGCTCCAGAATGTCTGGAGCATCACCGCGTACAGCAGGATGGGGAGCCCGACGAGCCCGACCAGTGCGGCGATGTTGCGCAGCCGGAGGTCGCTTGCAGGGGTATCCGGGGCGCCGGAAGCGGACGCGGTCGACGTCACTCGGCTCATTGTCGGCATCCGAGCGGGGGACCTGACCGTGCCGCACGGTTTCGAGCGCTGACCACTGTCACGCCAGGACCCAATCGTCACCGTGTCGCGGCAATGGTCCGTCCGTCCATCGGCGCGCGTGCCTCGCAGCTGTCGGGCTCGCCTCTCTCGGCCACCGCGAGGACGACGGTGAAGACGAGGAGGAGCCGCGCCATGCCGGCCGGATCACCGATCCCGAGCCCTGCGCCTGGGAGCCCCCATGTCGCCAGCGGGAGGAACCAGACCCACGACAGCTTCGGCCGAGCGATCGCGAGCGGGATCGCCGCGAGGGCGAAGTAGTCGAGCCAGACGATCGGAGAGGCCACGAGCGCGGTTGCGATCGCGAGTGCAAAGCTTCGGCGGCGCCATGTCGCGACCAGCAACACCGCGGCCGTGGCCCACGTCGCGATCCGCGCGACCGTCTCCGAGGCGCCGCTCTGCACGAGGAGCCCGAAGACCGTGTACGAGTCCTGGTCGAACGCCCGTCCGAGGGTGAGGAGCGACCGGAAGTAGTGGTCGACCGGGACGAAGGGGACGAGGAGCGCCAGCGACAGGATGGCGAGCCCCCCGGCGAGCGCCGCCGCGGCGTATCGTCGCGTCGCGGCGAGCCACACCGCGAGTGGCCACACGAAGAACTTCAGGGACGTCGCGACGCCGATCGCGAGCCCCGCCTCGAGACGGCGATCGCGGGAGCGCCAGGCGAGCGCGAGCAGGAGGCAGAGGGGCGCCGTCAGGTGGGAGACACGCATCTCGCCCGTGACCTGCGGCCACAGCGCGACGAGGCCGTAGACGCGCCAGTCGCGGAGTCCTACGAGCCAGAGCGAAGCGGCGATGCACGTCAGCCCGACCGCGACCATCACGATGTCCGCTGCGGCAAGCGGAAGGAGCAGCAGCGGCGAGACGACGACGGCGACCGACGGGGGCCAGATGAAGTTCGGTGCGGCAGTGGGGTCGAAGTTCGGCGCGGGGTACGGGTTGTCGCCGTCGAGCATCTGCCTCGCCTGCGGATAGATCTCGTGGTGGAAGTCCGCCGAGAGGGAGTCGTCCGACAAGCCTGTCGCGAGCATCGTCAGCAGCGCGATCGCCGGGATGACCGCGAACGCCGTCACCGAGAGCACCTGTCTCGCCGTCCGAGCCAGGCCTCGCCGGTCGATCGCAGGCCCCCGCGCCGTCACGAGATCACCGCGATTTTGTTGTCTTGATAGACCACACGTGATCCTGGAATCGCAAGGTGGGCGCGGCGATGCGCGCCGTCGTCGACGATGACGACGTCGTAGCCGTCCGTGAGCGACGCCCAGTCCGGCCCGTCGCGGCGGCCGTAGCGCGCGATCCGGTCGATCGTCTCGGCGTCGTAGAGCTCGAAGCGGACGTCGTAGGCGATCCGGCCGCGAAGGTCCGGGATCCGCCAGAGAGCCAGTCGGCCGTGCCGTCCGTCGCCCAGAGGCGCGTCGACGGATCGCGCGTCGCTGCGCGCACGGCCTCGACTCGCTCGTCTGGCCACTCCTGCTCGAAACCAGCCGTGGGGCCGGGCGAGGGCGACGAGAAGAGCAGCGCGAGGCCGGCGAGGCTCGCGACCGAGATCGCAAGGTTCACGCGTCGGGCCGACGGATCCGCGCGCGTGAGGAGCCCGTCGAGGGCGACCGGGAGGATCGCCGCGCACGCGAGCGCGAACCAGATCACGCCGCGGACGGCCTGCACGGCGCCGACGAACGTCACGGCGAGCACCAGCAGCTCGAAGAGGTCAGGCGTGAGCGGCACCGGCCGAGCGCGACCAGGCCGACCGCGACCACCGCGAGCAGCCAGAAGAGGGCCGTCGTCGTGCTCGGGCTCGACCACTGCCACTCGCGCAGGATGTCCGCGAACGGCGCGTCGACGAGCATCAGGTCGTAGTACGCGACGATGTCCCAGCCGTAGGGCGTCGCGAGGACGCAGAGCGGTGCGCCGACGAGGAGGAGCGCGGGGAGGAGGGGCTCGGCGCCGCGGCGCCGGACGAGCGTCACCCCGGCGAGGAGCATCGTCAGCGCGGCCCCGAGGACGACGGAGCCGTGCAGGTTGGCCCAGAGCACGAGGAGCGGCAGCGCGAGGAGCGTCCTCCGGCGCACACCGGTACGGGCGGCGTCCACCAGCAGCCAGAGGAGGCCGGTGAACAGCGGCAGCGCGGCCGACTGGGCGCGGATCGTCCAGCCCCACGGGCCCGCCAGCACTGCAAGGAGACCGATCAGGAAGGTGGAGCGCGACGACGCGCCGGTCGAACGGGCCGTGCCAACGGCGAGCGCGAGAGCGAGCAGCACGAGGAGGACGTCGGCGACGACGACCAGCCGCATCCCCGCGAGCTGGTGCGCGCCGTAGAAGAAGAGCTGCGCGAGCCACTGCTGGTCGGTCCACGTCGCGCCCTCGCCGAGCAGGGTGACGTGCTCGACGCGGGGCAGGCCGTGCTCCGCGAGCTCCCGTCCGGCCATGAGCGTCAGCCAGGTGTCGCCGACGACGAGCGACGGGCCGAAGACCGTGAGAAGGACGATCCCCACCAGCGAGACGAGGAGGATCGGGAACGGGCTCGTCTCGAGGATGCTGCGGAGGCGGCCGCCGAGAGCCGGTGCCTCCTCGAAGCCACGCGTGGGAGCCGCCAACTCGCCCGCCGCCCGCTGCGTCGTCCCGGACATCGCCGAATGATCGCCGTCGCGCCGGAGGTCCTGTCTGGACATTGGGCTAGGACGATGTCGACTCCCGCATCGTGCCTCCGTCAGGCCTGTGCGCAGTCTTCGATCGGTGACCGTCGTTCCCGAATCCACCGTCACGCAGAGCGTTCAGACTCCGCGTGTGCGCCGTTCCCCTGACACCGGTCGTCGCACGATGTGGGTGGCAGCGGCCATCGGCATCCCTGCCTCCGCCGTATTCCTCTTCCTCGCGGTTCGCGGCGCCGACCTCGGTGCCGTCAAGCAGACGCTCCAGGACGTCCGCCTGGGCCCGCTCGCACTCGCCGTCGTGTGCATCGCCGCCGTGTACTGGCTGCAGGCGGCACGCTGGCGCCGGATCGCCGCGACGAGCGCGAGCCAGCGCCAGTTCGTCGAGATGGTCGTCTCGGGAGTCGCGGTCAACAACGTGCTTCCCGGCCGCGTCGGTGACCTGCTGCGCGCCCGCTGGGTGTCGCGCGGCGCGTACTCCGGGGGCCGCGGTCTCGCGACGGTCGTGATCGACCGGGGCTTCGACCTCCTCGGTCTTTCGCTCTTCCTCGTCGCGACCCTGCCGCTCGTCACGGACGAGCCCTGGGTCGACCGGATCGTCGTCGGCTCGCTCCTCGTCCTGCTCGCCCTGTGGGGCGGCATCCTCGCGTCGCGCACGTACACCCGCCGGCAACCGCGCGCGAGGCGCTCGCATCGCGGTCTCGCGAGGCGCTTCGCGCGCGACACGCTCGAGGGGCTCTCCGAGCCGCTCGGCACGTCCCGCACCATGCTCCTCGCCCTGAGCATCGCGGCCTGGGGCACGTGGGCGGTGGCGGCCATCCTCACCGCGCGCGCCGTCGGGATCGACCTCTCGTTCGTCGACGCGCTCTTCGTCACCGCGGCGATCAACCTCGGCGTGGCCATTCCCTCGTCGCCGGGGTTCGTCGGCACGTATCAGTGGCTCGGCGTCTCGGCGCTGGCGCTCTTCGGCGTCTCGCAGGAGTCCGCGCTCGCCTTCGCCATCGCGATGCAGGCCGTCTGGTACGTGCCGACGACCCTCGTCGGGGCCGTCCTGCTCGTCGCGCGCTACTCGTCGCCCAGGGGGCGCTCGATCAGCCCGAGCTGATAGGCCTGGCGCACCGCGTCGGCGCGGTTCTTGGCGCTGAGCTTGCGGTAGACGTTCGTCAGGTGGAACTTCACGGTCTGCTGGGTGACCCAGAGCTCCTTCGCGATCTCGTCGTTCGACTTGCCCTTCGCGAGCTCCGTCAGGATCGCGATCTCGCGGTCGGTGAGCCCCGCCGCCTTGGCTCCCGTGGGCATCGACGGCTCGGTCGCGCCCACGGTGGAGAAGACCGTTCCGCCCGCCACCTGACGGAGGGTCGAGGGGAGATCGCTCGGATCGACCGTCTTCAGCACGTATGCACTCGCGCCGCGACGGAGCGCGCCCTCGATCAGGTCGGGGGTCGTCGACGCGGACAGCATCACGACCTTCACCTTCGGATACCGCCGGCGGATCTCCTCGAGACACTGGAGCCCGTCCATGTTCGGCATGCGGACGTCGAGCACGACGAGGTCGGGGTTCGTCTGACCGACGAGCGGAAGCACCTGCGCGCCGTTCTGCGTCTCACCGACGACCTCGAAGCCTCCGTCGTCGTCGAGCGCCCGGCGGATCCCGTCGAGCATCAGGCGGTGGTCGTCGGCGAGAAGCACACGCACGCCCTGCAGTGTCGCAGAAGCGACCGACGGCATCCGCGGCTACCCCTGTCGAGGGGCCTTCTCCATCGCTTTCACTCCCTCGTTCGAGGCATTGCGACCCCCCAAGGGGTGACTACCGTCGGAGGCGTACGGTCAATCGGGGGGAGGGGCGGAAATGCTGAAGTCCGAGCACCAACCGGGAGTGCTGGCGCGCGGCCTGACCCTCGTGGCGCTGCTCGGGATCGCGCTCGTCGTCGTGCTCCTGTCTGCGACCAACCTCGTCCGCAACCTCCAGGCAATCGAGCCCGGCACGCCGAGCGTGCAGGCGCCCGCGGAGTACGAGGCTCCCTGACGCGCGCCCCCGGTCGGGCCTGCCGGGGCTACCATCCGTGCCCATGGCGCGGGTCGAGGAGCGGCGCACGGCTGGTCTCGACGCATGGCGTTCCCGATTCGAGGGGGCGCCGCTTCGCGAGGAGGAGCTGTTCACGACGATCTCGGGTGCCGAGGTCGAGCCGCTGTCGACGCCCGCGACGTCCCCGGTCGACTACGAGCGGGACCTCGGCTATCCGGGGTCGTTCCCGTTCACCCGGGGCGTCTACCCGTCCATGTATCGGGGGCGTCTGTGGACGATGCGCCAGTTCGCGGGCTTCGGGACGCCGGAGGAGACGAACGAGCGCTTCCGCTACCTGCTCGACCACGGGCAGACGGGGCTCTCGTGCGCGTTCGACATGCCGGCGCTGATGGGGGTCGACTCCGACTCCCCGCGCTCGCTCGGCGAGGTCGGGCGCGAGGGTGTGGCGGTCGCGTCGCTCGAGGACATGCAGATCCTCTTCTCGGGGATCCCGCTCGGCGAGGTCTCCACGTCGATGACGATCAACTCGGCGGCGGCGATCGCGCTCGCGATGTACCTCGTCGTCGGCGAGGAGCAGGGCGTCCCCCGGGAGCGGCTGCGCGGGACGATCCAGACGGACATCCTCAAGGAGTACATCGCCCAGAAGGAGTTCATCTTCCCGCCCGAGCCCTCGATGCGGCTCGTGACGGACATGATCGAGTTCTGCACACGCGAGATGCCGCTCTGGCATCCGATCTCGATCTCCGGCTACCACATCCGTGAGGCCGGCTCGACCGCCGCGCAGGAGCTCGCGTTCACACTCAAGGACGGCTTCACCTACGTGGAGTGGGCGCTCGAGCGCGGGCTCGACGTCGACGCGTTCGCGCCGCGGCTCTCGTTCTTCTTCAACGCGCACCTCGACTTCTTCGAGGAGATCGCGAAGTACCGTGCGGCGCGGCGGATCTGGGCGCGGGAGCTGCGCGACACCTACGGCGCACGCGACGAGCGCTCGCTGCTGATGCGGTTCCACACGCAGACTGCCGGTGTCTCGCTCACCTGGCAGCAGCCGCTCGTGAACGTCGCCCGGACGGCGATCGAGGCGCTCGCGGCGGTGCTCGGCGGGACGCAGTCGCTGCACACGAACTCCTACGACGAGGCGCTCGCGCTGCCGACCGAGGACGCGGTCCGGCTGGCGCTGCGGACGCAGCAGGTGATCGCGCACGAGACCGGGGTCGTGAACGGCATCGACCCGCTCGGCGGCTCCTACCACGTCGAGGCCCTGACGAACCGGCTCGAGGCCGAGGCGTACGAGCTCTTCCGCCGGATCGACGAGCTCGGCGGCATGGTCGCCGCGATCGAGCAGAACATGCCGCAGCGCGAGATCGCGGAGGCGGCGTACCGCTACCAGCAGGAGGTCGAGTCGGGCGAGCGCGTCGTCGTCGGCGTCAACCGCTACCGGACGGAGGACGACGAGGAGATCCACATCCTCCGCATCGATCCCGACCTCGAGCGAAGGCAGATCGAGCGTCTCGCGGCCTTCAAGGCGCGACGCGACTCGGCGGTCGTCGAGCGCCGACTCGCGGAGCTCTCGGAGGCCGCCTCGCTGCCCGACCGGAACCTGATGCCCGTGATCGTCGCCGCCGTCGTCGACGGCGTCACCCTCGGCGAGATCTGCGACGCCTGGCGCCGCGTCTGGGGCACCTGGCGCGAGCAGCCGGTGTTCTAGGCGGGAGCGCGGCCCCTACCCCGCGGGGCCGTGAACCGACTGCGGCACGACCTCGAGCTCCATGCCGTCGTAGGCGAGCACGATGCCCTCGGGGGTCGGCAGCTCCGACGGTCGGTGAGTGAGGAGCAGGTTGCGGGCGCCCGAGGCGGCGTACGCGTCGAGCGCCTCCTCGGCGCTCAGGTGGCCGCGCGGCTCGCCGTCGGCCTCGCCGGTCTCGAGCGTCGCCTCGCAGACGAACAGGTCGACGTCGCGTGCCAGCTCGGCAATCCGCTCGCTCGGCCCCGTGTCGCCGGTGTACGCGAGCGTCGCACGTCCGTTCGTCACCCGGAAGCCGTAGGTCTCGAGACGGTAATGCGGGAGGCGGACCGGGAGGACCTCGAGGCCTGCCGCGACGAACGGCACGTCGCCGTCGTACTCGGCGAGGGTGAACGTCCGCTCGAACATGTCGGGGAAGCCGAGCCGCGAGCCGAGCTCCTCGAGGAACGCGCGGCCGCCCCGGTACACCCAGAGCGCCGGACGCACGTCGTCGTGCCCGCGCCGGTAGAAGCTGCCCCAGACCCACGGGACGAGGTCGCCCCAGTGGTCGAGGTGAAAGTGCGTGATCGCGATCGCGTCGACGGTCGGCCATGCCTCCCGTTCGCGCAGGCGACCCAGGACTCCGGGCCCGCAGTCGAGGAGGAGGCGCTTGCCCTCCGACTCGACGACATAGCCGGAATGGGCGCTGCCCGCGTTCGGCCAGGCCGGGGACGACCCGATGACGACGAGGCGCACGTTCCTATACTGACCGCGTGGAGCGGACGATTCGGGTCGTGATCGCGAAGCCCGGGCTGGACGGGCACGATCGGGGAGCGAAGATCATCGCGCGGTCACTGCGCGATGCGGGCATGGAGGTCATCTACACAGGCCTCCACCAGACGCCCGAGCAGATCGTCGAGACCGCCATCCAGGAGGATGCGGATGCAGTCGGGATCTCGATTCTCTCGGGCGCGCACATGACGTTGGTGCCGCGGATCGTAGAGGGTCTCCGCGAGAACGACGCGGGGGACGTCCTCGTCGTCGTCGGCGGCACGATCCCGCCGGAGGACGCCGACGAGCTGAAGCGTCTGGGCGTGAGCGAGGTCTTCACGCCGGGCGCACCAACCAGCGCCATCGTCGATTTCCTGCGCAGCGCGCTCGCCCCGGCCTAGTTGGTGCAGCCCGGATCGGGGTAGGTGCACGGGCGGCCGTTGTCGCCTTCGATGTCCGGCGTCTCGATGCCGATGGTCCCGCCGCCGTCTCCGCCCGTCGGCTTCGCCTTCACCGTCGCGCCGCCAGGGCGCGTGATCCGCGCCGCGACGAGCGTCTGCCCCCGCAGGGCGGCTGTCGTCACCTTTCCGCGGCTCGTGAACGCCGTGAAGATCGCGGGCGTCGCGCTGCGCGACTGCAGCGAGCGGGGCTCGGGGCTCTCGAGCGCGGCGACGAGGGTCCGGTCGACGTCGGCGCCCTTTGCGACGGCGAGCTCGACGACGCGCTCGCGGACGAGGGACGTCCAGCGACCGCCCGGCCACCAGCGCACGGCGCTCGCGCGGATCGTGATCGTCCCCCCACCTGCCGCGACCGGGACGCCGCGGACGCCGAGCGAGTACGACTCGCCGATCCGACCGGGGAACAGCAGCCGCTCGGCCGCGTTGAGGTACGGCAACGGGTTGACGTCACCGCCGTCGTCCGGGTGCACCTCGAAATGGAGGTGGTGGTTTCCCTCGGCGTCGCCCGAGTCGCCGTTCCAGGCGATCTGCTCGCCCGCCGTGACCTTCGCGCCGTCCGGGACGGCGTAGGCGACGTCGAGCTTGCAGCCGCCGCTGTCCTCGGACCGCTCGGTGAGGTCGTTGTTCAGGTGGATATAGAGGTATGTCGTCCCGCTCTTCCCGTAGAGGTAGAGCATGCACCCGGCGCGGGAAGAGGTCGTGTGCCAGCGGACCTTGCCCGCCTCCGCCGCCACGACGGGATTTCGCCACGGCACGCCCTCGATGTCGATCCCGGCGTGGCTCCCGTTCACGCGCGCGTCGCCGTAGTTGTTCGAGTACGCGTAGTCGCCCGTCAGCGGGAACACGATCGGCTTGCCGTCGATCAACCCCGGCTTCGGTGCTGCACCGGGCGAGCCGACGACGCCCGCCCCGATCAGGCCGGCAAGAAGGAGGAGAGAGACCCCTCGTGCTGTCGTCCGGTGGCGATTCATGGCTCCGGTGCGCCGCGCGAAGGGCGGGACGTTAGCAGGTGGGAAGGAAAGCGGCCGGCGAAGCGGCTAATGTCGCGCGCGCATCAGGCAGGCAGCGGCTCCACACCGGAGCCCTGGCTCAGGGGTCAATCGAGGGAGGTCTTGGTGTTCAGAGTGCTCATGGCGGCAATGCTGGCGGCGCTGGCCGTCGGTGTCGCCGCGTGCGGTGGCGACGATGGAGGTGAGCCGACGGCCGTCCCGATCGAGGTCGCGCCGGCCGGTGACGGGTTCGAGCTGACGGTTCCCGAGTCGGTCGAGGCGGGCCTCGTCCGCCTCGAGTTCCAGAACGGCACCGGGGACGACGCGGAGGCGCAACTGCTCCGCCTCGCCGACGGCCACACGGTCGACGAGGCGCTGGCCGCGATCGCGTCGGAGGACGGCAAGATCCCGGACTGGCTGACCGCGGAGGGCGGCGTCGGGTCGATCGCGCCGGGGGCCACGGGGTCGGTGGAGCTCGTGCTCGAGGAGGGCACGTATCACGTGATCGACACGGGCGAGCCCGACGGCGACGACGTTCAGAGCCATGCGGAGAGCGGCGCGACGGCGACGCTCGAGGTCACGAGCGGTGACGACGACGCCGAGCTGCCCGAGGTCGACGCGTCGATCGAGATGGCCGATTTCGAGTTCGTGACGGACGGCCTGCAGGCAGGCACCAACCGCTTCCTCCTGCGGAACACGGGCGAGGAGCTGCATCACACGCTCATCGTTCCGATCAACGAGGGGGCGACATTCGACCAGGTCAAGGCGTACATGACCTCGGACGAAAGCGACACCGGTCCGCCGCCGGCGGATTTCGAGAACCTCCAGGCGACGACGGTGCTCGACGCCGGCCGCGAGCAGATCGACGAGCTGGAGCTCGAGCCGGGACGGTACGCGCTCGTCTGCTTCCTCACGAACCGCGCAGGCGGCCCGCCGCATGCGGCGCTCGGCATGGTCAGCGAGCTGACGATCGAGGAATAGGTCGAGAGGGGGAGCCGAGGTCGTCACGGGCCTCGGCTCCCCCTCTGCTGTCGGTGCGCTTGCGGCGACAGCAGGCAGCACGGCGGGCGGCACGCCGTGGCTAGAGTCACGCGCGTGAAGATCGCCGTCTGCGTCAAGCAGGTCCCTGACGCCGCCGTCCACAAGCGTCTCGACCCGGCGACGCACCGGCTCGACCGCTCTGGCGAGGGCGCGCTCAACCCGACCGACGTCAACGCGGTCGAGGAGGCGCTCCGGCTGAAGGAGGCCCACGGCGGCGAGGTGGTTGTCGTGTCGCTCGGGCCGGAGAGGGCGATGGAGTCGCTCCGGAAGGCGCTCGCGATGGGCGCGGACCGCGCGGTGCTCGTCTCCGATGACGCCGCCGCCGGATCGGATCTTCTCGCGACCGGCTATGCGCTCGCGAAGGCGCTCGAGCGCGAGGAGGCGGACCTCGTCCTCTTCGGCCAGCAGTCGAGCGACGCCGACGGCGCGGTGCTCTGGGCGGCCGTCTCCGATCGGCTGCGCCGGCCGATGGTCTCCCAGGTTGCCGAGCTGACGCTCGACGGAGGCGCGATCAGCGGCAAGCGGCAGACCGAGTTCGGGTACGACGTCATCTCCGCGCCGCTTCCTGCCGTCGTCGCCGTATCGGATGCGATCAACGAGCCGCGCTACCCGTCGCTCAAGGGGATCATGGGCGCCAAGTCGAAGCCGCAGGAGGTGCTCGCGCTAGCCGACGTCGGCGTCGCGGCCGACCGGGTCGGCGAGGCGGGGTCGCGGACGGTGGTTCGATCGTCCTCTCCGCCTCCGCCCAAGAGCGGTCAGGTGAAGATCGAGGACGACGGCAGCGCCGCCGAGAAGATCGTCGAGTACCTCGCCGAGAAGAGGCTCATCTGATGGCCGCGACCCTCGTCTTCCTGGAGACGCACGACGGCGAGCTGACGAAGGGCGGGCTCGGCGTCCTCGGCAAGGCCGCGACGCTCGGCGGGGACGTGGCGGGGGCGGTGCTCGGGAGCGGGGTGCGCGACGCCGCAGCTCGCGCGGGCGCGTACGGCGCGTCCACGGTGTACGTCGTCGACGACGAGGCGCTCGCCTCGCCGCTGCCCCAGCCGCGCGTCGACGCGCTCGAGGCCGTCGTGCGCGAGAGCGGCGCCGACACGCTCCTCTTCGGCGCCTCGGTGCTCGCCGCCGATGTCGCCTCCGGCCTCGCGGCGCGGCTCGACGCCGGCCTCAACTGGGATCTCACGGACCTGCGCCTCGAGGGCGGGGAGCTCGTCGGAACGCGCCCGGCGCTCGGCGACACCGTGCTCGTGGAGGTCGGCTGGACGTCGACGCCACGGCTTGCGCTGATCCGCTCCGGCACGTTCGACCCTGTCGAGTCCAGCGGGACGGCAGAGGTGAAGGACGTGGCCGCCTCGTTCCAGGACTTCTCCACCGCCGCGACCCTGGTCGACCACCTGCAGGAGGCGTCGAGCGGCCCTTCGATCGAGGACGCGGACGTGATCGTCGCCGGCGGACGAGGGCTCGGCGGCCCCGAGAGCTTCTCGATCTGCGAAGACCTCGCCGCCGCTCTCGGGGGTGCCGTGGCCGCCACGCGCGCCGTCGTCGACGCCGGCTGGTACCCGTACTCGGCCCAGGTCGGCCAGACGGGCAAGACCGTCTCGCCGAAGCTCTACATCGCGCTCGGGATCTCCGGCGCGATCCAGCACAAGGTCGGCATGCAGGGATCCGGGACGATCGTCGCGGTCAACAAGGACGCGAACGCGCCGATCTTCGACTTCGCCGACCTCGGCGTCGTCGGCGACCTCGCCCAGATCGCGCCGAAGCTCACCGAGCTTCTGAAGGCTCGCAGCTAGGACGCCGCGTGAGCGTCCGCCCGGCCGACTTCCCGCCGCCGTTCACGAACGCCGAGGCGATCGGCGCGGTCACCGACGCCCCCGACGAGCGCATCGACGTCGGGATCCTGATCGTCGGAGGCGGCCCCGGCGGCCTCGCGTGCGCCGTACGCCTCGGGCAGCTGCTCGAGGAGCACCCCGAGACACGCGAGCTGCTGGGCGACGTGCCGGTCGCCGTGCTCGAGAAGGGGAAGCAGCCGGGCTCGCACCTGCTCTCGGGCGCCGTGATGAACCCGCGCGCGATCCGGAAGCTGTTCGCCGGCCGGATCCCGATCGAGGAGATGCCGACGTACGGGCCCGTGCACGGCGAGGCCGTCTACCTCCTCACGAAGGGCGCGGCGCTTCGGATCCCGCCTCCGCCGACGATGATGAACCACGGCAACTGGATCGTCTCCGTGTCGGAGCTCGGCCGGTTCCTCGCCGAGCACGCAGAGGCAGCGGGCGTGATGATCCTCCCGGAGACCGCCGGCCAGAGGCTCCTCGTCGACCACGGCCGCGTGGTCGGCGTGCGCACCGGCGACAAGGGTCGTGGGCGCGACGGCGAGCCGCTCTCGAACTTCGAGCCCGGCGTCGACGTGACGGCTCGGATCACCGTTCTCGCGGAGGGCACCGCCGGCCACCTCACGACCGCGGCGATCGATCGCTTCGGCCTCGAAGGGCAGAACCCACAGATCTGGGCGCTCGGCGTGAAGGAGGTCTGGAAGGTCGCGACGCCGCTCCACAAGATCGTGCACACGATGGGGTGGCCGCTCCGCAAGCGGGCCAGGTACGGCGAGTTCGGCGGCTCGTTCATCTATCCGATGGGCGAGGAGCACGTCTCGATCGGCTTCGTCGTCGGCCTCGAGTACGCCGACGTCGAGCTGTCTGCGCACGACCTTCTGCAGGAGTTCAAGACGCACCGTCTCGTGCGGAAGATCCTCGGCGGCGGAGAGCGCGTCGCCTGGGGCGCGAAGACGATCACCGAGGGCGGCCTCCTGTCGCTGCCGTCGACGCTCAACGCGCCGGGGCTTCTCCTCGTCGGCGAGGGTGCCGGGCTCGTCAACGTGCCGCGGCTCAAGGGCGTGCACTACGCGATCGAGTCGGGGCGCCTCGCAGCCGAGGCCGCGTTCGCGGCGCTCCAGCGGGGCGAGGTCGCCCACCGGCGGGGCGCGCTCGACGGCTACGACGCCTCGCTCCGTTCGAGCTACGTGTGGAAGGAGCTCGGCGAGGTGCGGAACATGCGCCAGGTCTTCGACAAGGGTTTCTTCATGGGAGGCGCGCTCGCGAGCGCGATGACGGTCACGAAGGGAAAGCTTCCGCCGAAGGACTTCGACACGCACCCGAACGGGGACGCATCACTGATCCGCACCGGCCGCGCGGCGCAGTATCCCGCGCCCGACGGGACGCTGACCTTCGACAAGCTTTCGTCGGTCTTCGCGTCCGGGAACAGGACGCGCGACGACCAGCCGAGTCACGTGCGAATTCAGACGAAGGTGCCGCGCGACGTCGCCGAGATGTGGCACTGGATGTGCCCCGCACACGTGTACGAGGTGGGCGACGCGGACGGCGACGGCACGGTCGAGGTGAAGGTCACGCCGTCGAACTGCGTGCAGTGCGGCGCGATCAGCGCCAAGGGCGGCCGGTTGACGCCGCCCGAGGGCGGGTCCGGGCCCGAGTACACGCTGACCTGAGCGCTCGGCACCGCAGGTGTCCCGACTTCAGTCGGACGCCTGCGGGCTCTCCCGAGCCGCCCAGGCGTCGGCCATCGCGACCCGCTGCGCGAGCGTCGGGTGCGTCTGGAGGAGCACGTACGCCCAGGTCGGCGGGCTCGGGTCGCCGAGCGACGTCTCGGAGAACCCGCGGAAGAGCTCTCCGGCTGACTCGGGGTCACGCGTCGTCTCGAGCGCCTTCCAGTCCGCCTCGGCCTCCGACTCGCGGCTGATGACGTTCTGGGCCGGCGCCACGGCGAGCTGGAAGACCGCGGCAACGAGCAGCGCGAGCGGGACGGCGGCAGCTTCGCCCATGCCTCCGCGACGCCGCGTCGCGAGCATGAGCAGCAGGCCGCCGGGGAGCGCGAAGAGCCCGAACCACGCGACGGCCTCGGGCAGGTGGCCGCTCGAGTGATGCGCGAGCTCGTGTGCGAGGACGACGTGCACTTCGCCGTCGGTGAACCTGCCGTCGAGGAGCGTGTCCCAGAGGACGATCGTCGAGGTCGGCCCCATGCCGAACGCGTACGCGTTCGCCTGGCTCGTGTCGCCGCTCACCTCCTCTATCCGGAGCGGGATGTCGCTGACGCCCTGCGAGCGCTCGAAGCGCTCGTACGTCCGGACGAGCTCCGTGTCGTCCGGCTTCTCGAGGCCGGTGACGAGGTACGGGCCCGTCAGCACCAGCGCCGACGCGATCGCGGTGAAGACGGCTGCGCCGGGGATCCACCACCAGCTCCCGAGCCGGCGCGCCAGCGCCATCACGACGAGGAGCGCGATACAGATCGCGACGAAGGTTCCGCCGAGCCCGAGCCACCCGCCCACGACCGCCTCGAGGTAGCCCTCTTCGGAGACGTCGTGACGGCGTTCCCACCAGACGGCCGCGATCGCGAAGGGCAGCTGCGTGAGCCAGACGATCGCGAGCCCGAGCATCCCGAGGAGCATCCCCGTGCCGATCGGGCCCGCCGCCGACTCGCGCGCGTAGCGGACGCCGTACCGGGCGTAGACGGCGAGGGTCACCAGGGCGACGACCTGCGCCGCGACCCAGTCTGCGAGGAGGAACCGCTCGTAGCGCTCGGCCTCGTCGACGAGCTTTGCGCCGAACACCGCATCCACGTCGACGGGCGGCAGCACGAGCTCGCCCGGGACGGCCGTGTCGAGAAGCAGCCAGGCGGCGAGACCCCAACCGACGGCGATCGCGAGGACGACGGCGACGTGCGTCGCCGCCCTCACGCCTGCACCACCACCGGCGGCGCGAGTGGCGGCTCGACGCGCCCGACGAGCACGGGCGAGGAGTCCGGGTAGCGCCACGTGACGAGGAAGACGTACGCGTTCACCTGCGCCTGGTAGCGGAGAGCCGCCACGCCGAGGTCGCGGAGCCCGCACGGCATCCGGCCGACCACGAGCGCTGCGAGCCAGCCGAGGACCGCGACGACGAAGACGACGCCCAGGTACGCGCTCGAGAGGAGCGCAGCGGGCAACGCCAGCACGAGGCGGAGGAGCACGCCGAGCCGCGATTGCCGCACGGGCGCCGCGATCCGCAGGTCGATCGGATAGCCGCCCTCACGCCCGACGAACCCCGGGAACTGGCGGCCGACGACGCAGAGGAAGCAGCTCAGGTGCATCCAGGCGCGGACGTAGGCGGCGAGGAATCGATGGAGCGGGCGCGGGACACTGCCGCTGACGAGGGCGGCGAGCCAGGCGAGGATCCAGGCGGCGATCGCGAACGCCGACCAGGTCGTGAGCCAGAGGAGATGGGGGATGCACAGCGGGAGGCGGAAGAGGACGAGCAGGCGCGGCCGCGCGAGGGCGTCGTCGACCGTGACCGCGACAGGGTGCGGAGGTAGCTCGGGCACCGGCTCGGCGCGGCCCGGCGTCGCGTCCGGGTACCGATCCGTGACGAGGAGCGCGTAGGCCGTGGTCTGCGCGCCGTAGCCGATCGCGTAGGTAGCCGCGTCGCGCATCCCGCGGGGCATGCGGCCACGCGCGAGGCATGCGAACCAGGCGAGCATCGCGATGGTGAGCACGAGGCCGCCCGAGCCGACCGCGGCGACGGCCGCGAACACCGCCGACCCGGCGAGCGCCAGCGAGAGTGTCAGCGCGGGGAGAGCGAGCACGAGCCGGACCGCCGCCCCGAGCCGCCGCTGCTTCGCCGGCGGGTCGATCTCGACGTCGACCGGGTAGCTCCCGTCGCCGCTGAAGCCGGGGTAGGGATCCGCGGCGAGGCAGAGGTACGCGATGAGATGGACGGCGTAGCGCGTGTAGTTCGCGAGGAACCGGTGCAGCGCCCTCGGAACGCGCCCGAGGACGAGCACGAAAAGCCAGGTGACGAACGCGATCGCGATCGCGGCCGTCGCGTAGATCGAGAGCCACACGAGGTGCGGGATCGCGAGCACGAGCCGGAGGAGCACCGTCAGCCGTCGGCGGTCGAGCTCGTCTCGAACGACGAGGCGAACGGGATGCGGGGTGCGCACGCGCGCATTCTCGATCGGATCGCGGCTGTCGTCGTGTCTAGGATCGCCGGCGTGAGCGCGCCTCCTACCCGAGACGACGTCCTCCGAGCCGCGGAGACGATCCGCGGCCGCGTGCGGCGGACGCCGCTGCTCGACGGGTCCGACCTTGCACCGGGCCTGCGCCTCAAGGCCGAGCTGCTCCAGCACACGGGGTCGTTCAAGGCGCGCGGGGTCACAAACCGGCTCTCGGCCCTCGACGCCGAGGAGCGCGCGCGCGGCGTCGCCGGGGCGTCCGCCGGGAACCATGCCATCGCCCTCGCCTGGGGAGCCGCAGCGGAGGGCATCGACTGCGCCGTCTTCTCGTGGACGGCCGGGAGCCGATTCAAGCTGGACCGGGCGAGGGCGCTCGGGGCGGTGATCGACGCCGACGCCGAGGATCCCGCCGGCGCGTTCGCGCGACTCGAGGCGCACCTCGCAGAGACCGGCCGCGTGCTGGTCCATCCCTTCGACGATCCAGGCGTGATGGCGGGCCAGGGGACGGTCGGGCTCGAGGTGCTCGAGGACGCTCCCGACGTCGACGTCGTCGTCGTCCCGGTCGGCGGGGGCGGGCTCGTGTCGGGAATCGCCGCGGCGGTCGCCCCGCGCGGGGTTCGGGTCGTCGGTGTCGAGCCCGAGGGATCTGCCGCGCTTCGCCTGGCGCTCGACGCCGGGGCACCGGTCACGCTCACGCCAGAGACGATCGCCAGTGGTCTCGACGCTCCGTACGTCGGCGAGAATGTGCTCGCCGCCTGCAGGACCCTCGGGGTCGAGGCGCTGACCGTCACCGACGAGGAGATCGCGGAGGCGATGCGGCGCATCTACGCCGACGCCAAGCTCGCCTGCGAGCCGGCCGGCGCGGCGGCGGTCGCCGCCGTCCTGTCGGGACGGATCAGCGGCTCCGCGGTGGTGGCTGTCGTCTCGGGAGGCAACGTCGGGCCCGAGATCGCCTCTGATATTCTGGCGTCTCGATGAAAGCCGACATCCATCCCGAGTACGTCGTCGCGCACGTCACCTGCTCCTGCGGGAACGACTTCACGACGCGGTCGACCAAGGCAGAGCTCCACGTGGAGATCTGCTCCGCCTGCCACCCGTTCTACACGGGCAAGCAGAAGCTGGTCGACTCCGGCGGACGGGTGGAGCGCTTCCAGCGCCGGCTCGAGAAGGCCGCCGCGACCCGCGGCTAGGCCGTCGCGGCGTCTGGCCCTCGCGGGTACGGTGCGGATGTGAGCGTCTCCTACGGCGGGCAGGCCGTGCTCGAGGGAGTGATGATGCGCGGCCCGTCGTGCTGGGCCGTCGCCGTGCGGACGCCCGAGGGCGGCATCGAGGAGGTCGTCCGGGACGTCAGCTCGCCGATGAGGCGGCACCGCATCTGGCGCCTCCCCGTCATCCGCGGCGTGATCGCCCTCGGCGAGTCGCTCGCGATCGGCTTCCGTGCCCTCGCAATCTCGGCGAACGTGGCCGCGCGCGAGGAGGACGACGAGGGGAACGTCGTCACCGAGATCTCGCGCGGCCAGATCATCTTCTCGTTCGCGATCGCGATCGGGTTCGCGCTGATGCTCTTCAAGATCGGTCCCGCGCTCCTCACCAGCTGGCTGCCCGTAGAGGACACCGCGTGGTTCGTCGTCGTCGAGGGGCTGATCCGCGTCACCGTCTTCATCGCCTACATCGGGCTCATCGGGCTGCTCCCCGACCTGCGGCGGGTCTTCCAGTACCACGGCGCCGAGCACAAGACGATCAACGCGCTCGAGGCCGGCTCCGAGTTGACGCCCGAGCGAGTGCAGAAGTTCAGTTTGATCCATCCGCGTTGCGGAACAGCCTTTTTGCTCTGGGTGATGGTCATCGGCATCTTCGTCTTCGCGTTCATCGGCCGCCCGGTCTGGTACTGGCTGATCGCGAGCCGGATCCTGCTGCTGCCCGTCATCGCCGGGCTCGCGTACGAGTTGATCCGCTACGCCGGAAAGCATCAGGACAACCGCGTGCTGATGACCCTGCTCGCGCCCGGCCTCTGGCTGCAGCGGCTGACAACGCGCGAGCCGACGCTCGACCAGGTCGAGGTCTCGATCCGCGCGATCGAGGAGGTGCGCCGGCGCGAGGCGGACGAGTCCCCGGCCGAGCTCGCCGCGGACCGCAAGGTCGAGGTGATGGCCTAGTCATGCCCCGGATCGTCCGGGATGCAGATGTGTCGTGGGAAGGGAACCTCGCCCGCGGCACCGGCGCGCTCACGGCCGCGACGTCGCGTGCCTTCGAGGCGCTCGGCTACACGCTCCCGGCGAGGATCGCCGCCGCGCCGGAGGGGAAGACCAGCCCCGAGGAGCTCCTCGCAGCCGCGCACGGCGGTTGCTTCACGATGTCGCTCGCCGGCGAGCTCACGGGCGCGGGCACCCCGCCGGGCCGACTGGACGTTCACTGCCGGATCACGATGGACGAGGTCGAGGGCCGCGGGCACCTCGTCGTCCACTCAGCGCTCGAGGTCCGCGCTCGGGTTCCCGACATCGACGCCGCGCAGCTCGAGTCCGTCGTCGAAAAAGCGCATCAGGGGTGCTCGTTTTCGTCCCTCCTGCGCGACGCGGGCGTCGGCATCGACATCACGACGACACTCGAGGGAGGCGACTGAATGGCAACCGACCGGAACGCGAAGGTGACCTGGAGCGGTTCGTTGACCGAGGGAAACGGCACCATCGAAGGCGTCGGCAGCGGCGCGTTCGGGCCGCTCGACGTCACCTGGTCGTCCCGGACCGAGTCGCCGGACGGCCGCACGAGCCCGGAGGAGCTGATCGCAGCCGCCTGGGCGTCGTGCTTCTCGATGGCCCTCTCGCACTCCCTCGCGGGCGCGGGGACGCCGCCCGAGCGGCTCGAGACTGCGGTGACGGTCACCTTCCAGCCGGGCGAGGGCATCGTGAAGGCCGCGATCGAGGTCGTCGGCACGGTGACCGGCGTCGACCACGACGGCTTCGTCGCGCAGGCCGAGGGTGCGAAGGTGAACTGCCCCGTCTCGATGGCGCTCACCGGCATCCCCGAGGTCACGCTCGACGCGACGTTGGCCACCGCCTGAGCCGGGTCGCGGGTGCACGCCCGCCCCGGGCTCGCGCCAGCGGACCGACCTACAATCCCGTCATGGCGGGCCTCGACACGCTGGTCGACGAGCTGGAGCGGTCCTTCGTGGAGCTCCAGGAGCGGCTCGCGGACCCGGACGTCTACAACGACCATCGCGAGGCCGCGGACGTCGGGCGGCGTCTGAAGGAGCTCGAGTCGTCCGTCCGGGCCGCCCGCGCGTGGAAGCAGGCGTCGACCGACCTCGCGGAGGCGAAGGACGACCCCGAGCTGGCGTCACTCGCGAGCGAGCTCGAGGCGGAGATAGCGCATCTCGAGGACGAGCTCAAGCTCGCGCTCGTCGAGCGCGACCCGGCCGACGACAAGGACGTGATCGTCGAGGTCCGGCAGGGAGTGGGCGGAGACGAGGCCGCGCTCTGGGCGGCGGACGTCTCGCGGATGCTGCAGCGCTACGCCGAGCGGCGCGGCTACCGCACCGAGCTCCTCTCCGCGAGCGAGAACGACGGTGGCGGTGTCAAGGAGACCGTCTTCGCGGTGAAGGGCGACGGTGCGTTCTCCGTCTTCAAGTGGGAGGGCGGCACACATCGCGTGCAGCGCGTGCCCGCGACCGAGTCGCAGGGACGGATTCACACCTCGACCGCGACGGTCGCGGTGATGCCGGAGGCCGAGGAGGTCGAGGTCATCATCGAGGAGAAGGACCTGAAGGTCGACGTGTACCGCTCGACGGGGCCAGGCGGCCAGTCCGTCAACACGACGGACTCGGCCGTGCGGATCACGCACCTTCCGAGCGGCATCGTCGTCTCGATGCAGGACGAGAAGTCGCAGCTCCAGAACAAGCAGAAGGCGATGCGCGTGCTCCGTGCCCGCCTCTACGAGGCCGGGCGCGAGCGCCAGCAGGCGGAGCAGGCGGCGTCCCGGCGCTCGCAGGTCGGGACAGGGGAGCGCGCCGAGAAGATCCGGACCTACAACTTCCCCGAGAACCGGCTCACCGACCACCGTGTCAAGCACACGGTCCACCGGCTCGACCAGATCCTCGACGGCGACCTCCAGGAGTTCACCGAGACCCTCCAGGCCGAGGACCGCCGCCGCGCTCTCGAGGCCGCGGTGTGAGCCTCGAGGGTGCCGGGCCGGGGCCCGGCACCGTCGGCGAGGTCCTGCGACGCTCGACCGAGCATCTCGCCGCGAAGGGATCGGACACGCCGCGGCTCGATGCCGAGCGACTGCTCGCGCACGCGCTCGGCGTCGCGCGGATCGATCTGTACATGGACCTCGACCGCCCCCTCGCTCCCACCGAGCTCGACGCGGCCCGCATGCTCGTTGCCCGTCGGGCGGCTCGCGAGCCGCTCCAGTACGTCCTCGGCGAGTGGGGCTTCCGCCGGCTCAATCTGACCGTCGACCGACGGGCGCTCATCCCGCGCCCCGAGACCGAGGTCGTCGTCGAGCGGTGCCTCGCGCTGCTCGAGGGCCTCGAGGAGCCCCGCGTCCTCGACGTCGGCACGGGCTCGGGCGCGATCGCGCTTGCGATAGCCGACGAGCACCCCGGCGCGGCGGTCACCGGCATCGACTCGTCGTCGGAGGCGCTCGCCCTCGCGCACGAGAACGCCACACGGACGGGGCTTCCCCTCGAGCTGGCGCGACACGATCTCTTCCAGGGGCTCCCCGACGGCCCGTGGGCGCTCGTCGTCTCGAACCCGCCGTACGTCGATCCCGACGACGGCAGCGCGCTTCAGCCCGAGGTGCGCGACTGGGAGCCTGCCGAGGCGCTGTTCGGCCGTGAGGCCGTCGCCGCCGTCGCCCGCGGTGCGACCGCGGTGCTGACGGGTGGCGGCGCGCTCGTGCTCGAGGTCGGGGACGGCCAGGCGGACGGGGCCGCAGGGCTCATGCGGTCGCTCGGCTACGCCGACGTGCGGGTGACGCCGGACCTCGCGGGCCGCGACCGGGTCGTCGAGGGGCGCCGGTGAGCGCCGTCGAGGCGGCCGTCGCCGCCCTTCGCGCTGGCAGCCTCGCGCTGATCCCGACCGACACGGTCTACGGGCTCGCAGCCGACGGCCGGAGCGAGGACGCGGCCGGGGCGCTCTACGCGGCGAAGGGGCGGGACGCGATCCAGCCGACCGCCCTGCTCTTCGCCTCGGTCGACGTGCTCGAGGATCACGTGCCCGAGCTTCCCGCACGTAGCCGGGCGATCGCGCGGGCACTGCTTCCGGGGCCGCTGACCCTCGTGCTTCCCAACCCGGGACGGCGGTTCGGATGGCTCAACGCGCGCCGTCCAGACGCGGTCGGCGCCCGCGTCCCCGTCATCCCCGGCGACGGCGGCGACGTCCTCGCGGCGCTCGGCGTGCTCGTCGCGACGAGCGCAAACCTCCCGGGGGAGCAGGATCCGAAACGCGTCGAGGATGTTCCTGCCGTGATCCGCGAAGCCGTGTCGGCGGTCGTCGACGGAGGCGAGCTGCCCGGGACGCCGTCGACCGTGGTCGACCTCACGGGCGCGGAGCCGGTCGTTCTCCGGGAGGGCGCCGTGTCTGTCGACGAGGTGCTTGCGCGCCTTACCGACTTCTAACGCCCTGCCCATGCCCGCCTAACGCCGCGGGCGGACACTCGGGCGTGTAATGAGCCGTCGACTCCCCGTCGTCGCCGCCGCACTCGCCGCTCTCGTGGCCGCTGTCCCGGCCAGCGCGGACGCGCCGGCGGCCACGACGGGACCCGCGACCTCGGTCGGCGCACGGAGCGCGATCGTCAGCGGCACCGTCGATCCCGGAGGCACGAGCACGACCTGGAGCATCGAGTACGGGACGACCGGCGCCTACGGCTCCCGCAGCGACACCCGGAGCGCGGGCAATGGGACCTCACCCGTCGACGTCTCGCACCAGCTGACCGGGCTCTCGACCGGCGTCACCTACCACTACCGGGTCGTCGCGACCAACGAGGACGGATCGAGCCGCGGGGCGGGCATGACGTTCACCACGCGCGGCGCGCCCGAGGTCCGGAGCGGCGCGGCCGCCCTCATCGGCCCCGGCGCGGCGAACCTCGGAGGCACGGTGGACCCGAACGGCCGCACGACGGGATGGTGGATCGAGTACGGCTCGACGAACCGCTACGGCAACCGCAGCGAGACGCGCTCGGCCGGTGCCGGCGTGTCGCCGGTCGGCGTCTCCGTCCGCGTCGGTGGCCTCACCGCAGGCGTGACGTACCACTTCCGCCTCGTCGCCGCGAACGACATCGGGACGACCGCCGGTGCGGACGTCAGCTTCCGCACCGACAGCGCCCCGACCGTCGCCACGGGTGGGGCGGACTCGATCACGCCCACATCGGCGCGGGTCAGCGGTCGCGTCGACCCGCGGGGCAGGGGGACGGTCGCGTGGTGGGAGTACGGCACCTCGACGCGGCTGGGCAGCCGAACGGGCGAGATCAACGCCGGCTTCGCGCGTGGCGCCTCGACCCAGCGGTCGACGATCGGCGGTCTCCAGCCCGGGACCGTCTACCACTACCGCATCGCCGCGCGCAGCGATGCGGGCACGACGTACGGGCAGGTCCGGAGCTTCCGGACGAGCGCCGGGCCGCTCGCGACGACCGGCGCCACCACGCTCGCCGGGCTCTCCGTCACTCTCACGGGAACCGTCGACCCGGTTGGCCGCGCGACCACCGCCTGGTTCGAGCTCGGGCCGACGACCGCGTACGGCACGCGAACGGTGGCCAAGCCGGTGGGCTCGGGCCGGGGCGCTGTCGCCGTCTCCGAGACCGTGGCCGGCCTGACTCCGGGCACCGAGTACCACGTGCGCCTCGGCGCCCAGAGCTCGGGCGGCACGACCTACGGCGCGGACGTCGTCTTCCGGACGGCGGGCCTCCCGACCGTCGCGCGTGCGAGCGCCTCCGGGATCTCCCTCGCGCGGGCGCTGATCCGCGTGGACGTCGCGTCCGGCGGGCTCGAGACCCAGGTCTGGGTCGAGTTCGGCCGCGGCGGCACGCTGACGGCGCGCACGTCCGCCGTCCGGCTTCCCGCCTCGAGCTCGACGACTCCCGTCTCGTTCCGGCTCACGGGGCTCGCCCCTGGGCGACGCTACGGGTTCCGCGTCGTCGCGGCGAGCGCCGCCGGCACGACCACGGGGGCGACGGCGACGTTCGGCACTGCGGCCCGACCGCGCGATGACCACGGACGCCTGCTCCGGTGCACGATCGTCGGGACGAACGGGCCGGACCGGCTCGTCGGGACCGGGCGGCGCGACGTGATCTGCGGTCTCGGCGGCGCCGACATGCTGATCGGCCTCGGTCGGGACGACATCCTCGTCGGCGGTCCCGGCGCCGACTACCTCCTGCCCGGGGGCGGCCGCGACCGCGTGCTGTGCGGCGCCGGCAACGACTACGTCGCGGCGCGCGACGGCGCAGCGGACGTCATTCTGGGCGGCCTCGGGCGAGACCGCGGGCGGCTCGACCGGCGACGAGACGTCGGCGTGTCGGTCTCACGAGCCTGAGGCGCGGTCGCCGGGCGCCCGGCTCGTTAGCATTCCCCTCCGTGGCAGTCGCGGCGGAGCAGTTCGGGCGTCTGCGGACCGGCGGGCTCGCCGAGCACGACCCCGACGTCGCGGCGCTGCTCGGGCGGGAGCTCGACCGCCAGCGAGGCCAGATCGAGCTGATCGCCTCGGAGAACTTCACCTGGCCGGCGATCCTCGAGGCGGTCGGCTCGGTGCCGACGAACAAGTACGCGGAGGGCTACCCCGGCCGCCGCTACTACGGCGGCTGCGAGATCGTCGACGAGATCGAGCAGCTCGCGATCGACCGCGCGAAGGAGCTGTTCGGCGCCGACCACGCCAACGTGCAGCCCCACGCGGGCGCCCAGGCGAACATGGCCGTCTACCTCGGCCTCCTGGAGCCCGGCGATACGGTGCTCTCGCTCCGGCTCGACCACGGCGGCCACCTGACGCACGGGCTGAAGGTCAACTTCTCCGGGCGGCTGTACACGATCGTCCACTACGGCGTCTCCCGTGAGACCGGTGTCGTCGACGAGGCGGAGGTGCGCTCGCTCGCGCTCGAGCACCGGCCGAAGATCGTGCTGTGCGGGGGGTCGGCCTATCCCCGCACCGTCGACACCGCGATGTTCCGACGCGTCGCCGACGAGGTGGGCGCGCTCCTCTGGTGCGACATGGCGCACTTCGCCGGGCTCGTCGCCGCCGGCCTCCACCCGAACCCGGTCGAGCACTGCGACGTCGTCACGTCGACGACCCACAAGACGCTCGCCGGCCCGCGCTCGGGCCTGATCCTCTGCCGGGCAGAGCACGCGCAGGCGATCGATCGCGCGATCTTCCCGGGGCTACAGGGCGGCCCGCTCGAGCACGTGATCGCCGCGAAGGCGACGTGCTTCAAGATCGCCGCGTCGGAGGAGTTCCGCGCCTACCAGCGGCAGGTTCGCGCGAACGCCGACGCGCTGGCGGAGACGTTGCTCGCCGGAGGGATCGACCTGCTGACGGGCGGTACCGACACGCACCTGCTGCAGCTCGACCTACGCGCGACCGAGTGGACGGGCAAGGATGCCGAGGAGCGGCTCCATGTCGTCGGGCTGACGACGAACCGGAACACCGTCCCGTTCGACGAGCGCCCACCGACCGTCGCCTCCGGGGTCCGGCTCGGCTCTCAGGCCGCGACCATCCGTGGCTTCGACGAGGAGGACTTCCGCGAGGTCGGGCGGATCGTCGCAGAGGCGCTCGGTACCGACGCCGACCTCGGCGCGCTCCGGGCGCGCTCGGAGGCGCTCTGCGCGCGCAGGCCGCTCTACCCTGGCTTCCGGGGCTACGCGACGTACGTCGACGAGGGGTCTCCGTGACCGGAACCGACGTCGCAGGCGGCACCGTGACCGAGGTCACGCATCCACTCGTGCAACACAAGCTCGGGCTCCTGCGGGACGTGACGACGACCACGCAGATGTTCCGTCAGCTCGTCAACGAGCTGACGCTGCTCCTCACGTACGAGGCCACGAAGGGCCTCGCGGACGAGGAGGTCGAGATCGAGACGCCGCTCGAGCGGACCGCTGCGCGACGCATCTCCGGCAAGAAGGTCGCGGTCTGCCCGATCCTGCGGGCGGGCATCGGGATGCTCGACGCCGTCCTCTCGCTCGTCCCGGGAGCACGCGTGGGCTTCATCGGCCTGTACCGCAACGAGGACACGCTCGAGCCGGTCGAGTACTACGTGAAGCTGCCGGACGACCTCTCGGACCGCGACGTGATCCTGCTCGACCCGATGCTCGCGACGGGCAACTCGACGGCCGCAGCGGTGGAGACCGTCAAGCGCGCCGGCGCGACGTCCGTGCGGCTCATCGCGCTGATCGCCGCGCCCGAGGGCATCGAGCGGATCCACCGCGACCATCCGGACGTCTCGATCGTCGTCGCGTCGATCGATCGCGAGCTCAACGAGAAGGGGTATATCGTGCCCGGCCTCGGCGACGCAGGCGACCGCCTGTACGGAACGAAGTAGCGGCCATGTGGAGCGACCTGCGCGCCAACCCGGAGGTCGTGTGGGGGGCGCTGATCGCCTTCGCGATCGTCGTGCTCCTGACGCCCGCGGTCGGTGGCATGGCGCGGCTGCTCGGGGTCGTCGACCGTCCCGCGGAGCGGCGGCTGAACAAGCGGCCGATCCCCCGTCTCGGGGGGCTCGCGATCTTCCTCGGGATCCTCGTCCCGTCGCTCGCCTTTCTCTCGCTCGACGGGGAGATGCGCGGGATCGTCCTCGGTGCCGCGGTCGCGTGCGTCGTCGGCGCCATCGACGACTTCCGCGGCCTGGATCCGCTCCCGAAGCTCGCCGGCCAGGTCGCGGCGGCGTCGATCCCGCTCGCGTTCGGCGTGTGGATCGACCACTTCACGTTCCCCTTCATCGGAGTCGTCGACCTCTCGCCGTGGGTCGGGATGCCGTTGACGGTCGTCTGGATCGTCGCGGTCATGAACATGGTCAACTTCCTGGACGGGATGGACGGGCTCGCGTCGGGGGTCTGCGCGATCGCCGGCCTCACGTTCGCAATCCTCGCGCTGTCCCTCGGAAAGGTCGATGCGGCGATCCTCTCCGCGGTCGTCGCCGGTGCCTGCATCGGCTTCCTGCGGCACAACTTCTTCCCCGCCCGGATCTTCATGGGCGACTCGGGCGCGCTCGTGCTCGGCTTCACGCTCGCCACGGTGTCGATCTCGGGTCTCCTGAAGACGGCTTCGACGGTCGTCCTGTTCCTGCCGCTGCTCGTGCTCGCGGTGCCGATCATCGACACGTCGTTCGTCGTCGCGAAGCGCGTCAAGTACCGCCAGCCGATCTCGTCACCAGACCGGTCGCACCTCCACCACCGGTTCATGAACATCGGGTTCTCGCAGCGGCGCGCGGCGCTGACGATGTGGGCGTGGACCGCGAGCCTCGGGGCCGCGGCGCTCGCGACGCGCTTCATCCCGTTCCGCGAGCGAGGAGACTGGCACACCGGAGAGACGATCGCCGTGATCGCGATCGCGCTCGGCGCTCTCGCGTTCTCGGTCTACATCGTGTACCTGCTCGAGATCGTCAAGCTCGCGAACCCGCGCGTCCGGCGGCGACGGGCGGAGTCGGAGGACACGGAGCGGCTCAGCGCGTGACCACGCTGCAGGGCGGCACGGTCACGTTCGTCTTCACGGACATCGCCGGCTCGACCGAGTTGCTCAAGCGGCTCGGCGACCGGTACGTCGACGCGCTCGCGGATCACCGGCACATCGTGCGCGAGGCGTTCCGGGCGCGTGGCGGCGAGGAGGTCGACACGCAGGGCGATGCGTTCTTCTACTGCTTCGGCCGCGCGAAGGACGCCGTGGCCGCCGCCGTCGCCGCCCAGCTGGCGCTCGCGAGCCACGACTGGCCGGACGGGTCCGAGCTCCGCGTCCGCATGAGCGTCCACAC
Organism: uncultured Actinomycetes bacterium; assembly: GCA_963814565.1. Taxonomy (GTDB): domain Bacteria; phylum Actinomycetota; class Thermoleophilia; order Gaiellales; family Gaiellaceae; genus Gaiella. Next base: position 44,401 of record CAWFDO010000011.1, on the reverse strand, counting down.
CGGCGAGCCCGTCGTCGGAGAGGAGGGCTATGTCGGGATCGACGTCCATCGCGCCGCGCGGATCTGCTCCGCCGGGCACGGCGGGCAGGTCCTGCTGTCAGCGACGACCGCCGCGCTCGTGACGGGCGCGCTGCCCGACGGCGTGCGCCAGGTCGAGCTCGGCGCGGTCCGCCTCAAGGACATCGACGAGCCCGAGCGCGTCGTGCAGCTCGAGATCGACGGGTTGCCTGCGTCGTTCCCGCCGCTCCGAACCGAGATGGAAGAGCCGATGGACTTCGGCGAGCGGCTCTCGCGAAAGATCCACGCCCAGGTCGAGCGGCAGGTCGAGATGGCGCTCTCCGGTGAGTCTGCGCAGGTCGACCTCACGGGGACGACGAAGCTCGCGATGCTCGGCTTCATCCCGCTCGTCATGCTCCTCGTGCTCATCGCCCTGGCCGTGCTGGTCGGGCTACTGCTCGTGAAGCTGATCGCCTAGCTCGCGCGGAGCCCCGGGGAGCCGGCCCCGAGAAGACGTCCCAAGTTAAACCGGAGGAGAGGCGCCAGGCGAGCCGTCGAGTCCGAGCGGGAGTGGCGACCCGACGATGGCGACGCCGTCCAATCCCCGGCCCCGACGCGACACAAGTGACAACTTGTCACTTGGGTCTCTCGGGTCGGCTCAAGCATCGAGAGCGGGATCGTGGCGGGCGACGAAGTCGAGGAGCACGCGGTTGAACCCCGGGTGGAGCTGCGCGTTGTGGCCGAAGCCCGGCAGCACGACGCGCTCGGCATCGAGGAGCTGCTCGAGGCGGTCGCAGATCGCCTCGAAGGCAGGATGGTGCGCGCCCGAGACGACGAGCGTGGGCAGGCCGCGCGCCGCGAGCGCCTCGAGCGGGAGGTCGGCCTCCCACGGCCCGCGCTCGTCGACGAGCAGGCGTGCTCCCTGCAGGAGCTGCGGCGGCAGCGGGACGGGGGGATCGAAATCCGATCCAACCGAGGCGAGGAAGGCGCGCATGAACGCCTCGGGGTCGTCCCGCGGGCCGTTCGCCCAGAGCTCCTCGCCGCCGCGCGCGAAGGCGGCGACCTCGGGGACGTCCAGGGCGGCCCGCGTCGCCGGCGGCTCGACGACGGTCAGCGTGGCCAGCCCGCTACCGTCGCGGGCGGCCGCGAGAAGCGCGATCACGGCACCGTAGGAATGGCCGACGAGGTGGTCGCCGTCGTCCAGGCGGTCTGCGACCCAGACTGCGTCGTCCTCGAAGTCGACGCGGCGGGTCGCGGCAGAAACCGGCGGGGTCTCGAAGCCGGGCCGTTCGAGCACGACGAGCTCGGCTCCGTCGTCGATCCCCCTTCGCTGCTCGCGCCAGGTCGCCCGCCCTCCGACGACGCTTCCGTGGACGAGGACGATACGGCTCACCCTGCCACTAACCTAGTCCTTTTCCGCTCACAGAGAGGAAAAGGACTGTCACAAGCTCGGTGGTATGCTCCGGCCGGATGGCCGCCGCAGCTTCCTCGTCGCCTCACTCGCTCGCGACCGCCTCCGGCCTCCTGCTCGGGACCACCGGTGCGGCGATGGCCGTCGGCCTGCTCATCGGCTGGCTCGTCGGCTCCGCCGGGATCGGCCTGCTGATCGGCGCGATCGTCGGCATCCCGCTCTCGATCTTCGTGGTCTACAAGGTCTACGCTCAGCAGGGCGCATGAGCACGGGCATGTTCGCCACACCGCGGCCGGTCCCGGGTCGGCTCGTTCCCGCGCTCGCCGGGTCGGCGCTGATCGTCCTCGCGCTGCCGGTGTTCGCCGTCGCAGGCTGGCCGCTCGACGGCTGGGTGCTGGCCGCGACGCTCTGGGCGGCCGGTCAGGCGTTCGCCTGGGTACTGACGCGTCTCCCGTTGGGCACGGGTAACCTCGCCGCCGCAGGCATGCGGGGCATCGGCACTAGCTTCCGGGCGATGGCGGTCGGCATACCGCTCGTCGCGGTCACCGTCGCGGACCCTCGGGTCGGCGTTGCCGGCGCGATCCTCTACGCGCTCGCCTTCACGCTCGAGCTCGGCGTGTCACTGGTGACGTACTTCGCGGAGGGCGCGCACTCGTGAAGAAGCGCCTCCTGCTCCTCGTCGGCATGGCCTACCTGGCGCTGCCTTCGCTCGCGCTCGCCGCAGACAGCGCGGGCGGCGAGGAGGACGAGTTCGACCCCTCGCACGAGTGGGAGCTCCAGGAGTGGATCCCGATCCACATCGGCCCGCTCGACATGTCGATCAACAAGGCGGTCGCCTACCTGCTGCTCGGCGCGCTGGTCAGCTGCGTGATCGGCATCGTCTTCATGCGCGTCAAGACGGGTAAGGAGCCCGACCGCAAGCAGGCGCTCGGCGAGACGATCTACGAGGTCGCCCAGATCCAGGTCGCCGAGCAGGGGCTCCCGACGAAGGCGATCGGGCGCTGGTTCCCGTATGTCGCGTCGCTGATGGTCTTCATCTGGGTCGTCAACATCATCGGCTTCATCCCGCTGCCGCTCTCCGACGAGACGTTCGAGATCGCCGGGGTCGAGCTTCCGACGCTCGCGATCTTCGCGGCGACGTCGACGATCTCCGTGACGCTCGCGCTCGCGCTGATGACGTTCGTCTTCACGCACGTGGAGGGCATCCGTCACAACGGGGTCGTGGGCTACTTCAAGAGCTGGATCCCGGATGTGCCGAAGGCGATGCTGCCGCTGATCATCCCGCTCGAGATCCTCGGCCAGTTCATGCGCCTGATCAGCCTCTCGGTCCGGCTCTACGCGAACATGCTCGCCGGCCACATGCTGATCCTCACGTTCATCGGCCTGATCTTCGTGATCGAGAACGTCTTCCTCGCCGTGGTCGCCATCCCGGCCGCGACCGCGTTCTACCTCTTCGAGGTCGTGATCGTCGTCTCCATCCAGGCCTACATCTTCGCGGCCCTGTCAGCCATCTACATCGGCTCGGCGATCGAGCCCGAGCATTAGAGGCCTGATGCGAAATACGAGCACGCACGGATGGTGGCCTGCACCGGCGCATCGCGGCCGTCTCGATCGACATCCAGGCAGCCCAGCCTGCACGCCGATCGAGCCGACCACGCTGCTTGGTGCAGGCCATCCCCGTACGCACTCCTATTTCACATCAAGCCCCTAGCCACCAAGGAACCAAGGAGGAGCCTCAACCATGCTGTCCTCGTTCTTTCTCGCCGCAGCCGAAGACGGAGCAGACGCCGGCAAGGCGATCGCGCTCGCGCTCGGCATCGGCCTCGGCGCGCTCGGCGCCGGAGTCGGTATCGGAAACATCTTCGGGTCGATGATCCAGGCGGTCGCCCGCCAGCCCGAGCTCAAGGGAGAGCTGACCGGCATCCAGTGGCTCGGATTCGCGCTCACCGAGGCCGTCGTGTTCTACGGCCTGATCGGCGGCCTGCTCGCCTACGTGCTCGTCTAGGCGGAAGGCGGACAGGAGACCATGCTCGCTTCCGGTCTGATCGAGGTCGTCCCCGGCCTCATGATCTGGACGCTGATCGCGTTCGGGATCACGTTCTTCGTGCTCAGGCGATTCGCGTTCGGTCCGATCCAGAAGACGATCGACGACCGCCGCGACCGCATCCGGCTGGCGGTCGACGAGGCCGACAAGGCCCGGAACGAGGCCCGCGAGCTGCTCGAGCAGAACCGCGCGATCCTCGCGCAGGCGCGGTCGGAGTCGGGCGACATCCTCGCCGAGGCCCGCAAGGTCGCGGACGCGCAGATGGAGCGCGCGAAGCAGGAGGCCGAGGTGGAGCGCCAGCGCCGCCTCGAGGACACGCGCAAGCAGATCGACGCGGAGACCGTCCGCGCGATCGGCCAGATCCGCTCCGAGGTCGCCGACCTCACGATCGAGGCGACGGAGCGCGTCGTCGGCAAGGTCCTCGACGCCGAGGACCAGAAGCGCCTCGTGCGCGAGGCCGTCGAGGCACTCGACTTCTCCGCCCTGGAGAAGGGGAGCGCGAACTAGTCACGTGGCGGTCGCACACCGCATGTACGCGCGCGCGCTGTACGAGGCCGCGCGCGACCACGGCAAGGTCGACGTCGCCCGGGACGAGCTGTCCGAGCTCGCGTCGGCGATGGAGGCAACGCCCGAGCTCGAGGCGTTTCTCTCGAACCCACAGCTCGACCCGGGCGCCAAGGCGAGCGTCCTCGACGAGATCACCCGCGACGCCGACCCGATCGTCCGCAACTTCGTCCGCGTCGTCGCGTCGAAGGGGCGGGCGGGCGACCTCCGTGCGATCGCCGAGGAGTTCGAGGCGATCGTCGATCGCGAGCAGGGCCGCCTGTCGGTCGAGCTGACCACCGCCTACGAGCTCGACGACGCGGAGACCGCCGCGATCGTCCGCCAGATCGAGGAGGCGTCGGGCCGCACGGTCGAGGCGACCCGCTCGGTCGACCCCGACCTCATCGGCGGCCTCATCCTCCAGGCCGGCTCGCTGCGCGTCGACGCGAGCGTGCGCGGCCGCCTGAACCGGCTCCGTCGCGAGCTCGTGACCCGAACCTGAGTTGAAGAAGGAGAGACCTCTGTGAAGCTCCGCCCCGAAGAGATCACCTCGATCCTCAAGCAGCGGATCGAGCAGTACGACGTCGAGACCGATCTCTCGGAGGTCGGGACCGTCCTCCAGGTCGGCGACGGCATCGCCCGCGTCTACGGCCTCGAGAACTGCGTCGCCCTCGAGCGGCTCGAGTTCGAGCACGGCGTCGTCGGCATCGCGTTCAACCTCGAGGAGGACAACGTCGGCGTCGCCCTCTTCGGCGAGTGGCATCACGTCAAGGAGGGCGAGCCCGTCCGCCGCACCGGCGCGGTCATGGATGTCCCCGTGGGCGAAGGGCTCCTCGGTCGCGTCGTCGACCCGCTCGGCAATCCGCTCGACGGCCAGGGGCCGATCGAGGCCGAGCGCAGGCCGCTCGAGTTCAAGGCGCCGGGCGTCATCCAGCGGCAGCCGGTCGTCGAGCCGCTCCAGACCGGCCTCAAGGCGATCGACTCGATGATCCCCATCGGCCGTGGCCAGCGCGAGCTGATCATCGGCGACCGCGGGACCGGCAAGACCGCGATCGGCGTCGACACGATCATCAACCAGCGCGGCGGCGACGTGATCTGCATCTACGTCGCGGTCGGCCAGAAGGCGTCCACCGTGGCACAGGTCGTCGAGCGGCTGCGCGACGCGGGCGCGATGGAGTACACGATCGTGATCTCCGCCCCGGCGCAGGAGGCAGCGCCGATCAAGTGGATGGCGCCGTTCGCCGGCGCCGCGATGGGCGAGTACTTCCTCTTCAACGGCAAGCATGCGCTCGTCATCTACGACGACCTCACGAAGCACGCGGACGCGTACCGGCAGCTCTCCCTGCTGCTCCGCCGCCCGCCGGGCCGCGAGGCCTTCCCGGGCGACGTGTTCTATCTCCACTCGCGGCTCCTCGAGCGCGCGTGCAAGCTCTCGGACGCCCTCGGCGGCGGCTCGCTCACCGCGCTGCCGATCATCGAGACGCAGGCGGGCGACGTCGCGGCGTACATCCCGACGAACGTCATCTCGATCACCGACGGGCAGATCTTCCTGGAGTCGAACCTCTTCTATTCGGGCGTCCGGCCGGCGATCAACGTCGGCATCTCGGTCTCGCGCGTGGGCGGGAACGCGCAGACGAAGGCGATGAAGAAGGTCGCCGGGCGGCTGCGCCTCGACCTCGCCCAGTATCGCGAGCTCGAGGCCTTCTCGCAGTTCGGCTCGGAGCTCGACGCGGCCACGCAGCAGTCGCTCGCGCGCGGCGAGCGGATGGTCGCGACACTGAACCAGCCGCAGTTCCAGCCGTGGGCCGTCGAGGAGCAGGTCGTCGCGATCTACGCCGGGATCAACGGTGCGCTCGACCGCGTGCCCGTCGCCCAGGTGCCTCGGTTCCAGGAGGAGCTCCGCGAGACGCTCCGCGCCGACGGCTCGGTCTATCAGGCGATCCGGGAGGCGGGCGACCTCTCCGACGAGACGGCTGCGACGCTCGACGACGCGCTCGCGAAGTTCAACGAGTCGTTCAACGTGCAGGAGGAGGCCGGCCTCATCGGCTGAGCAATGGCCACCGTCCAGGACTACAAGAGGCGGATCCGGTCGGTCCGCAACACCCGCAAGATCACGCGGGCGATGGAGCTCGTCGCGGCGGCGAAGCTGCGGCGTGCACAGAGCCGCATCGAGTCGATGCGGCCGTACGCGGAGACGATGCGCGAGTTGATCGCGGGCGTCGGGCGGGCCGCGGGCTCGGTCCGCGGGCTGCCGCTCCTGCAGCAGCGCGAGACGACGTCGGCGACCCTGCTCGTGCCGCTGACGGGCGACCGCGGGCTCGCGGGCGCCTTCAACGCGCAGGTGATGCGGAGGGCATTCGCACTCGACCGTCAGCTGACGGCGGACGGCCAGACGGTCCGCTGGCTCGGCGTCGGCAAGAAGGGGCGCTCGACGCTCACGTTCCGGCGGCGCGAGCTCTCCGGCTCCTTCGTCGGGTTCACCGACGCACCGGCCTACGCGGACGCGCAGGGGATCGCCCACCGTGCGGCAGAGCTGTTCGTCGAGGGGGAGGTCGACCGCGTCGTGCTCGTCTACAACACGTTCGTCTCGGCGCTGACGCAGACCGTGACGGAGCAGGAGATCCTGCCGATCGCCGCCGACGTGCTCGAGACGGACGAGGACGAGCGGCGCGACGACGCGCTCCGGGGCGACTTCATCTTCGAGCCGGAGCCCGAGCAGATCCTCGAGCGGCTCCTGCCCGTGTACGTCGAGACGCAGATCTACCGCGCACTGCTCGAGTCGTCGGCGTCCGAGCAGGGAGCGCGCATGACCGCGATGCGGAACGCCTCGAAGAACGCGGGCGAGATGATCGACCGCCTCTCGCTCGAGATGAACCGTGCCCGCCAGGCCGAGATCACCCAGGAGATCCTCGAGGTCGTGGCCGGCGCGGACGCGCTCGCCTAGTAGCGAAGCAGGATTCCGCAGGAGCGGAACCTGCCGACGATGCCCGCCTCTCGCGGGGCAGATCCCTGACGGCGCCCGCCGGGCGGTCGCACGGCACGCAACAAATCGGTTCCGGCGACGTCCTATTTCTCGGCGTCCTGCGCTATTCTCCACCCGCTCTCGTGTCGACCACCAGCACCACATCCGAAGAGCTCCTCGGCCCCGTCGGCGGTGACGAGCTGGCGCCGCCCCCCGTCCAGGGGGAGATCCAGGCCCGTGGCTACTGGGAGCAGGTGTGGCGGCGGTTCAAGCGCGACCGGGTCGCGATGGTGAGCATCGGCTTCCTCGTGCTCCTCATCATCTTCGTCTACCCGGGCGCCTGGATCGCGGAGAAGCTGCTGGGGCACGGCCCGAACGACATCTTCCCGAGCGCTCTCGACGACGGCCTGCTGCCGGTCGGGCCGATGAGCCGCGTCGAGAACTTCGAGACCGGCGGGACCGACCTCTTCATCCTCGGGGCGGACGGGACGCTGGGCCGCGACGAGTTCCTGCGCCTCCTCTACGGGGGGCGGGTCTCGCTCCAGGTCGCCGTGATCTCGACGCTCCTCGTGATGCTGATCGGCGTCACGACCGGCGCCATCGCGGGCTACTACCGCGGGTGGGCGGACACCATCGTCTCGCGCCTCACCGAGATCACGATGGCCTTCCCGGCCCTCCTGTTCGCGATCGCGCTCGCGTCGACGGCCGGGACGCAGCTCAACGACATCACCCTCGGCGGCCTCGTCGGCGAGGGCGTCGTCACGCTCGTCCTGGTCTTCACCGTCTTCGGCTGGTTCTACCCGGCGCGGATCATCCGGGCGAAGGTCCTCTCGCTGCGTGAGAAGGAATTCGTCGAGGCGGCGCTGATGACCGGCGCCAGTGACACGCGCATCATCCGGTCGCACCTCCTGCCACACCTCATCGCGCCGATCATCGTCTACTCGACTCTCATCGTCGCCGCATTCGTCCTGAGCGAGGCCGCGCTCTCGTTCCTGGGTGTCGGGATCCAGCCCCCGACAGCGAGCTGGGGCAACCTGCTCGCCGACGCGCCGAACTTCTACACCACGGTTCCGCTGCTCATGCTGTGGCCCGGAATCGCGCTGGTCCTGACGACGCTCGCGTTCAACCTGCTCGGTGACGGGCTCCGCGACGCGTTCGACCCGCGCTCTCGCCTCTAGTCGCCGACCACATGCACCGCTTCGCCTCCAGCGCGGGCCGTCCGCGTGAAATCCGCTTAAGGGAAACTCTTCTCCGCTCTCTAACAAACGACAACGTTCGCCCGTCAAAAGGGTCGGGCGAACTAGTGCCTCGGTCCGGAACCCAGCCGGACCGCACTCGGGAAAGGAGTGACATGAAGGGACGCATTTGGGCTTCGGTCGCGATGACCGCGATTGGGGCTTCTCTGCTCGCCGCGGCGATGTTCGCCGGTACGGCGGCAGGCGCCGGGGCAGCCGCCGAGGCGAAGACCGGTGGGACGCTGACGATCGTCAGCCGTAGTGACTTCGACTACGCCGACTCCGGGCTCGCCTACTTCAGCCACAGCTGGAACATGATGGCGGCGACGAACCTGACGCTGACGTACTACCCGCACGTCGAGGGCGCCGCTGGCGGTCGCCTCACCGGGATGGCGGCGCCGCTGCCGCGCGTCTCGAACGGCGGGAAGACGTACACGTTCCGCGTGAAGAACGGCTTCAAGTTCAACACCGGCGCCAACGTCACCGCTGCGAACTTCAAGCGGGCGTTCGATCGTGGGCGCAACACGGCGATGCAGTCGCCGGCGTCGTCGTTCATGGACGACGTCGCCAGCTACCGCGCGGCCGGCCAGGTGTTCACGGTCACCCTGAAGAAGGTCGCTCCGGACTTCCTTGCCCGGATGTCGATGATGTTCTTCGCCGCGGTGCCGGCGGACCTGCCGTTTTCTGCGGAGGGCGTCAAGGCGCCGGTCGTCTCGGCCGGCCCGTACTACCTGAAGGAGTGGAACGAGGGCAAGTCGGCCCTCGCAGTCCGCAACCCGAACTGGAAGAACAACGCGGAGCCGTTCAAGTCGCTCGGCTTCAAGAACTACGTCGATCAGTACCGCTGGATCGTGGGACCCGATCCCGCGACGCAGCGGCTGATGTGCGAGCGCGGCGAGGCCGACATCTGCGCGTTCCCGCCCGCACAGGCGAAGGAGCTGTCCGAGAAGTACGGCATCAACAAGGCCAACGGCCAGTTCTTCGTCAAGAACCAGACGACGCTCTGGTACCTCGCGATGAACACGTCGCGCGGGCTCTTCCAGAACAACGTGAAGCTCCGCCAGGCCGTTGCGAACGCGATCGATCGTCGCTTCATGGTCGCGCAGCACGGGTTCCTGGCCGGGAAGCGGACGGACCAGTTCCTTCCGTACCCGATGCCGGGCTTCAAGGAGTACGACCTGTACTCGCTGAAGGGGCCGAACTACGCCAAGGCTCGCCCGCTCGCGCAGGGCAGCACGCGTGACGGCAAGGCCGTGATGTACACGTTCAACACGGCGCAGGGCCCGCCCATCGCCCAGTCGGTGCAGTTCAACCTGAAGCAGATCGGCATCGACGTCGAGATCAAGCTGTTCGACCGCGTGGTGCAGCACGAGAAGACCGCCACCCGCGGCGAGCCGTTCGACCTCACGCTCGAGGGCTGGGGCATGGACTATCCGGACCCGTCGAACTTCATCAACGTGCTGCTCGACGGCCGCCGGATCCAGGCCGACAACAACGTCAACGCCTCGTACTTCAACAACGCGACGTACAACTCGCGGATGGACAAGGCGTACGCGACGGCCGGGCAGGCCCGCCTCACGGCATACGGCCTCCTCGACCGCGACATCATGAAGGACCAGGCGCCCGTCGCTCCGTACATCTCGACGAACGCCCGGATCCTCACGAGCACGAAGGTGGGCTGCTACGGCTACACCTCGATCCAGAGCACGCTCCTGACCCAGCTCTGCACCAGGTAGAGACGGGCTAGGAAGGCAGGACGCGGTTTCGGGGGGAGGGCGCGAGCCCTCCCCCCGGGCCACACATCCGGCGGACGAACCACTATCCTCCCGACCACGTGATCCGCTACCTCATCCGTCGGCTCCTCTGGGCCCTCGTGCTCTTCCTCGCGGTCACGTTCGTCACTTACGTCATCTTCTTCCTCGTCCCGGCGAACCCGGCGCGCCTCGCGGCCGGGCAGTCGGCGACACCGGAGCGGATCCGAGAGGTGGAGAAGTTCCTCGGGCTCGACCAGCCCGTCTACATCCAGTATCTGAAGTTCCTCGAGCGGCTCGTCACCGACGGCTCCCTCGGGCAGTCGTTCGTCACCCGGCAGTCGGTGAACGAGCAGATCCTCGACGCCGCGCCGGTGACCGCGTCGGTCGTGTTCGGCGCGATGATCCTCGTCCTCTCGATCGCCATCCCGCTCGGGATCTTCTCCGCGCTTCGGCCGAGGTCGCTGCTCGACAGGGTGTCGATGATCTACGTCCTCATCGGGATCTCGCTGCCGTCCTTCTGGATCGGCCTGGTCCTGTCGTACTTCGTCGGCTACAAGCTCGGCCTGACGCCGCTCTCCGGCTACTGCGAGGTCGTCAGCGTTCCCGAGGCGTCCGTGTGCGGTGGCTTCATCGACTGGGCCTACCACCTGGTCCTGCCGTGTACCACGCTCGCGATCGTCGTGGCGGGCACCTATGTCCGCTTCGTGCGAGCCGAGGTGATGGAGACGCTGACCATGGACTTCGTGCGGACCGCGCGTGCCAAAGGCGCTCCCGAGCGCACGGTGATCCGCTCGCACGTGCTGCGGAACGCGATGCTCCCCGTCGTGACGATGGTCGGGATGGACATCGGGCTCCTGCTCGGCGGCTCGATCTTCATCGAGGCCGTGTTCGGGCTCCCTGGGCTCGGCGGTCTCGCGATCCGCTCGATCGGGACGTTCGACCTGCCCACGCTCCAGGGCGTCGTGATCTTCGGGGCCGTTGCGATCATCATCTTCTCGCTCGTGGTCGATCTCCTCTACGCGTGGATCGACCCGCGAATCCGACTCACGTAAGCTTCGCGCGATGAGCGAGCCGCTCCTCGACGTCCGCGACCTGCGGACGGAGTTCCACACGGACGACGGCATCGTCAAGGCCGTCGACGGCGTCAGCTTCACCGTCGCGCCGGGGCAGGTGCTCGGGATCGTCGGCGAGTCCGGCTCGGGCAAGAGCGTCACCTGCCTGACCCTGATGGGCCTCAACGACCCGAAGTTCTCGAAGTCGAGCGGGGAGGTGCTCTTCCGCGGAGAGGATCTCCTCAAGGCGTCGTCGAGTCGCCTCCGCGACGTGCGCGGCAACGAGATCGCGATGATCTTCCAGGACCCGATGACGTCGCTGAACCCGGTGCACAAGATCGGGCGGCAGCTCGCCGAGGCGGTCAGCCTCCACCGGGACGTCAGCACCAAGGAGGCATACGCGCGCGCGCTCGAGCTCCTGAAGGCGGTCGGCATCCCGCGCGCCGAGCGCCGGATCGACGACTACCCGCACCAGTTCTCCGGGGGCATGCGCCAGCGCGTGATGATCGCGATGGCGCTCGTCAACGATCCCGACCTGATCATCGCCGACGAGCCGACGACCGCCCTGGACGTCACGACCCAGGCGCAGATCCTGGCGCTCATCAAGCGCGTCCAGGAGGACTTCGGCTCGGCCGTGATCATGATCACCCACGATCTCGGCGTCGTTGCGGAGACCGCGGACGACGTGATCGTCATGTACGCGGCACGGATCGCCGAGCGCGGCCCGGTGCGCGCGATCTTCAACGAGCCGCGGCACCCGTACACCTGGGGGCTGATGGGATCGCTGCCGCGCCTCGACGTGAACGTCGAGCGCCTCTACCAGATCCCGGGCCAGCCGCCTTCGTTGCTCAACCCGCCGACGGGCTGCCGGTTCCACCCGCGCTGCGCGTACGCGATGCCCGTCTGCCGGGAGCGCGAGCCGGTGCTCGCCGTCGCCGCGCACGACCCGACCCACGAGCAGGCCTGTCACCTCGACGAGGAGACGAAGGCGCGCGAGGCCGCAGCGCTCGTCGAGACCCTCAACGCGGGAGCCGGCACATGAGCACCGCCAACGAGCTTCTCGTCGTCGAGGACCTGAAGAAGCACTTCCCGGTCACCCGCGGGATCATCTTCCAGAAGGAGATCGCGACCGTGAAGGCGGTCGACGGCATCTCCTTCTCGCTGCGCGAGGGCGAGACGCTCGGCATCGTGGGTGAGTCCGGCTGTGGGAAGTCGACGCTCGTCCGCTGCCTCCTCAAGCTGCTGGAGCCGACCTCCGGCCGCATCATCTACGAGGGGCGCGACATCTCGGGGCTGTCCCGACGCGAGATGCGGCCCCTCCGGCGGAACATGATGATGGTGTTCCAGGACCCGTACGCGTCGCTCAACGCGCGCAAGCGGGTCGGGTTCATCATCGGCGAGGCGCTCGAGCTTCACGGGATCGGGACGCCCACCGAGCGCAAGCGGCGGGTGCAGGAGCTCCTCGAGGTCGTCGGTCTCAACCCGGAGCACTTCAACCGCTTCCCGCACGAGTTCTCGGGCGGGCAGCGCCAGCGGATCGGCGTCGCACGCGCGCTCGCGGTGAACCCGAAGCTCATCTTCTGTGACGAGCCGGTCTCGGCCCTCGACGTCTCCGTGCAGGCGCAGATCCTCAACCTCCTGAAGGACCTGCAGAGGGAGTTCGGGTTGACGTACGTCTTCATCGCCCACGACCTCAATGTCGTCCGTCACATCTCGGACCGGGTGATGGTGATGTACCTCGGCAAGGCGGCCGAGCTCGCGAACCGGGACGAGCTGTACGTCAACCCGAAGCACCCGTACACCGGGGCCCTGCTCTCGGCAGTGCCGCTGCCGAACCCCGAGACCGGCCGCGCGCGGAAGAAGGTCGTGCTCGAGGGCGATGTGCCGAACCCGATCAATCCTCCGTCGGCGTGCAACTTTCACCCGCGATGCCCGCGCTTCCACGAAGGGCACTGCGACGTGGAGCCGCCGCCGCTCGATCCGATCGCGCCCGACCACCTCGTCGCGTGCCACTACCCGCTCGAGCGCTGGCCGATGGACATCTCCGAGCAGCCCGCGGCGCGGCCGCAGCCGGTCGAGACGACCGGGTAGCGCTCCTTGCCGTCGGACGCTCGGCCGTCGCTGCTTCCCGCTGCGCGCCGGTTTGCCGTTCTCTCCGGCGTGGCGATCATCGTCACGGCCGGCGTCGCAGCCCTCATCGGGCTCGCCCTGGGAGGGCCTGCGGCGCGATCGGCCGCGACGGGCCTCTACCTCATCGGCTGCTTCCTCATCGTGCTGGGCGTGTTCAACGGCATTCGAGGGCCCGTGCGCCCAAAGGGCGGCGACGAGGAGCACGAGGCGGTCGGCGGGATCCTCGGCTTCGGCATCTTCTCGGGTGGGGTTCGCGCCGCGAGCGCGGACGAGCGGGCCGACGCGCGGGCGACGACGTGGCTGTTCCTTGCGCTCGGTATCGCGATGATCGTCGTCGGCGCGATCCTCGACCCGCGAACGCATCTGCTCTAGCCCAAGGCCCGATTCCCGCTAACCAAACCATTTGTTCGACGTCCGAACGAGCATGACGAGCGTCTATGGCCCGTCCTGCGACCGTACCCGCGCGCTGCTCTCGCGGCAGCTCGACGCGCCGCTGTCCGAGCTCGAGCGCCGGACCGTGTCGCTCCACACCGTGCGGTGCGCCGGGTGCCGGGCGTTCGAGCGGGACAGCCGCTGGATCGCCGAGGAGCTTCGGACCCTGCCGCTCCAGCCGCTGCCCCGGCCCGTGACGATCTCCGTCCCGAGCCGGCGCCTCCCGACGCGGGTCATCGCGAACGCCGCGTCCGCCGCTGCGCTGCTCGCCGTCACTCTCGGCGGCGTCACCCTCGCGTCGCATCCCCAGGAGGGCGGCTCCTCCCAGCAGGCGCTCTCGTCGGGGATCTCCGACCCGAGCATGGGCGACCCCGTGATGCGCGAGATCCGCCGCGAGGGGCTCCGGACCGGCGAGATCCAGATCCTGCCGGCCTCGGACGGGGCGACCGCGGTCAAGCCGGCGCTCCCCGCAATCGACCCGTAACCGGCCGAGAGTCGAGCACCCTGGAGGGCCGGACTACACTCGTCGGCGTGACCGCTCGGGTTGCCGAGTCCGACGCTCTTCGCGAGGCCGTCGAGGTCGCCGACAGGCTGCTCGCGAACATCGAGACGGTCGTGCACGGAAAGCGCGACGAGATCCGCCTCGTGCTGACCGCGCTCGCCTGCAACGGCCACGTGCTCTTCGAGGACGTGCCGGGCACGGCGAAGACCGTCCTCGCGCGTGCGGTCTCCCAGTCGATCGAGGGCGCGATCGGCACGCGCATCCAGTGCACGCCGGACCTCCAGCCGACCGACGTCACCGGCCTGGCCGTCTACGACCAGCGCATCCGCGACTTCGAGTTCCGCCCCGGGCCGATCTTCGCCAACGTCATCCTCGTCGACGAGATCAACCGCGCGATGCCGAAGACCCAGTCCGCGCTCCTCGAGGCGATGGCCGAGCGGCAGGTGACCGTCGACGGCACCACGCGCGCCTTGCCGCGCCCGTTCCTGCTCCTCGCGACCGAGAACCCCATCGAATACGAGGGGACGTTCCCCCTGCCCGAGGCGCAGCTCGACCGGTTCTTCCTGCGGACCTCGCTCGGCTATCCCTCCGCGGAGGAGGAGCTCCAGGTGATCGGCGACCAGCGGATCGAGCATCCGCTCGCCTCGCTCCGAGCGATCGTCGGAGTGCAGGAGATCGAGACCCTCGAGCGAGCGGTCGCGGCCGTCCACATCGACCCGCTGATCGCCGAGTGGATCGTCGCGCTCGTGCGGGCGACGCGCGAGATGAGCGCCACCGCCGTGGGTGCGTCCGTGCGGGGCAGCCTCGCACTCGAGCGTGCCGTGCGCGGGTGGGCGCTCCTGCACGGCCGCGAGTATGTCGTCCCGACGGACGTCGAGCGCCTGTTCGTCGCGGTCCTCGGCCACCGCGTGGTCCTCACGCCGACGAAGCTCGCGGAGGCGCGCCAGCGCGGCATGGCCGCGGTCATGGACGCCTTCGCGGACGAGTGCCTCTCGCTTGCCCCGCCGCCGGTGGCCGAGCTCGACGAGCCGTCCGGCGACGCGGGGAGCCACGCATGATCGGCTCGTCGCTCACGTTCCCGCTCGTGTCGCGCCGTCGGCTGATCGGCCTTGCGTTCGGCTCCATGCACGGCGCCCGGCGCGGGTCCGGCTCGGACATCGCCGGGTCGCGGCCGTACGTGCCGGGCGACGACCCGCACCGGATCGACTGGGGCGCCTCGGGGCGGCTCTCGGCTGCGCGGGCGACCGACGAGTTCGTGGTGCGCGAGTACTTCGCCGACGAGGCTCCGCGCGTGGTGGCCTGCGTCGATCGGCGGCCCGGGATGGCACTCTGCCCACCCGGGCTCCCGTTCCTCCACAAGGACGCGGCCGCCCGGGTCGCGCTCGAGCTGATCGAGGACAGCGTCTCCGAGTCCCGGGGGCTGATCGGGCTGCTCGAGGCGGACGGACGCGACGGGGTCGTCGGCTGGTGCCCGCCGGCGAGCGGCCGGCGCACGCTCGCCACCGTCGACCACGAGCTGACCGGGCTCGACGCCGGAGCGGACGGCGTCACGACGATGTTCGAATTCCTGACGCTCCATCGCCGCGCCGTCCCGTCGGCGAGCTTCGTCTTCGTGCTCTCGGACTTCATCGAGCCCACGCCGCTCGAGACCTGGGAGTGGGCCCTCGATCGTGGCTGGGACGTCGTGCCCGTCGTGATTCAGGATCCGACCTGGGAGCAGGGGTTCCCGGACGTCGACCGGCTCGTGCTCCCGCTCGTCGGCCCCGACGGCCGCGTCCGCGCCGTTCGGCTCGAGAAGGGCGAGTCGCGACGCTGGCGCGAGCGGCACGAGGCGCGGCTGGCGGAGCTCGTCGCGGGGCTGCGCTCGCTCGGGATCGAGCCGGTGCTCGTCTCGCGCGACGATCGTGAGCACATCTTCGGCGCGTTCCTCAACTGGTCGACGGAGCGGCAAGCGGCCTGGGGGCACGCGGCATGACGGCAAAGCGCTTCGCTCTCGTCGGCTTCCAGGTCGTCCTCGCGATCCTCGTCGGCCTCGCGCTTCGCGAGCTGTGGCTCTCCCGGAGCGGGGACGACGCAGCCGCCCGCGACGCGCCGGAGACGCTTGCGGTCTCGACGCGGGTCACGCCCGACGTCCACACCTTCGGCGAGCCCGTCGTCGCGACGGTCGAGGTCGTCGCCGACGCGAACTTCATCAAGCCCGACACGGTCCGGGTCGAGACCGACTTCGCTCCCTACGAGCTCGCCGGCGAGCCGACCGTCGAGCGCCAGGTGATCGACGGCGTTGCCCGTGTCGTCTTCACGTATCCGCTCCGCTGCCTCCGCGAAGGGTGTGACGCGGCTGCGGCGCGCGGCATTGCGCAGCTCGAGCCGGGGTTCGTGCACTACCGCTTCATCGAGGGCTCCGGGCCGGGACGCCACATCCTCGACTGGCCGCCGTTCGAGGTCGCCTCGCGGGTGTCGCCCGCGGCAGTCGAGCAGCTCCGCTGGCGGGCGAGCGACGCGGCTCTGCCGGCGGTGACGACGCACATCGGCCCCGGCGGTCTCGCAGTCGTGCTGCTCGCCCTCGCGGCCGGCCTCGCCGGCCTCGCCGTATGGCTTGCCCGGCGGCTCTGGCGGACGGAGCGCGACGGCGTCGTCGAGGAGGAGCGGCCCGACCGCTCGCCGCTCGAGCGCGCGCTCGATCTCGTCCTCGCCGGCTCGTCCAACGGTGCCGCCTCGCCCGACCGGCGGAGGGCGTTGGAGCGGCTCGCGCGCGAGCTCACGAACGTCGGCCAGGACGGGCTCGCGGGCGACGCGCGCGCCCTCGCATGGGCGCCGGGCGCGGCAACGGGCGGCGACGTCGCCGGGTTCGCGCGCCGCGTGACCGAGGTCACGGGAACGGAGGCCGCGGCGTGAGCGCGTTCGAGCTCCGGCGGGGCCCGCGCCTGCCGACGTCGGCGGCCGTAGAGCTCCGTCGCGAGCAGCGTCGGACGCGGCTCGTGCGTCTCGGCCTGGCGGTGCTCGCCGTCGCGCTGCTCGTCGCTGCGTTCGTGTTCTCCCGCGACCTGCAGGCGTTGCCGACGAGCTACTTCGCGACGGGCAGCGGCGGCATCGTCGTTCTCGACCTGTCGTCGAGCGTCGATCAGCAGAAGGCGCAGCGAGCGCAGCGCGTGATCCGGTCGATGGCGGAGACGGAGGGCCGGATCGGCCTCGTCGTCTTCTCGGACACCGCCTACGAGATGCTCCCGCCGGACACGCGGAGCGAGGAGCTCCGTCCGATCCTGCGCTTCTTCGAGGCGCCTCCCGGCGGGTTCCAGCGTCCCGGGTTCGGGCGGCGCCGGTCCGACCCTCCGACCGCACGGCAGCAGGAGCCCGAGGAGAGCCCCTGGTCGCTCTCGTTCCGCGGCGGCACGAAGATCTCGACAGGCCTCGCGGAGGCGCGTGCGATCGTCCACCGGGAGGGCAACCCGTCGCTCTCCGTCCTGCTCCTGAGCGATCTCGACAACTCCGGGTTCGATTCGTCCGCGCTCCTGGAGGAGGTCACGGCGTACGAGCGGGACGGGCTCAACCTGCGGGTGGTGCCGCTCTTCCCGGCGGAGGAGGATCGGGACTTCTTCGAGCGGGTCGTCGGGGAGGACGCCATGCTCGACCGCGGCGAGCTCGTGCGCAACACGAGCGTCAGGGAGAGCCTCACGCTCGTCGGGTCGTCGCCGTGGGCGCTCGCCGTGGCCGGCGCCGGTCTCCTCGGCCTCCTCGCGCTCAACGAGCGGTTCGGCGCGCGGCTCGCGTGGGGGAGGGACGCATGAGCGCGCCGCGCAAGTGGCTCCGGCCCGCCGCGGGCGCGGCAGCCGTGGTCGCGCTCGTCGTGGCGGCCGCGGTGCTGGTGGCACTGGCGGCAGACGTCCTCCGCTGGGATCGGACGATGCGCGACGACGACGTCGCCTACGCCGCGCATGCCGAGGCCTCGTGGCAGCCGAACACCCTGCTCCCCACGGGCATCACGCGCACGGCCCTCGGCCTCGCGGACGACGTCGAGTTCCGCGGGGCGGTCGACCAGTTCTGGAAGAGCGAGCCGCGGGCGCCCCTGCAGGTGTTCACCGACGTCACGCGGCGTACTGCGGCCGAGCGGCGCCTGGCGCGGCTCATGGAGGCCGAGGAGCGCCCAGACCGGCGGTCAGTGCTCGCGACCCTGCGGGGGGCGTTCCTCCTCGAGGAGGCGCGGAACTCACCGGTGCAGCGCCACGTGTTCCTGCGTCGCGCGATCGAGCAGTTCCAGCGGGCTGCCGAGCTCGACCCGCGCAACGCCGACGCCGTGTACGACCTGGAGCTCGCGCTCAAGCTGCTCCGCGAGACGGGCGGCGGGACGGCGGGGGGCGGTGACAGGCGCGCTCCGCTCCCCAGCCCAGGCTCGGGGTCGTCCAGCGCGGGCAGCGGGTTCTGAGGCGGGTGGGGCGTGACGGTCAGCTTCCTCACGCCTCTGGCCGCGGCAGTCGGGCTGATCGTCGGCCTGGCGATCTGGGCCCGCGTCGTCGCCCGCCGTCGCGCCGCGAACGCGGCCTCCGGGCTCGGCCTGACACCCGCCGGACGCCGGGGGCTCGTGGTCGATCTCGTGCTGCTCGGCCTCGTGGGCCTGCTGGTCGGGCTCGCAGCCGCGCAGCCGGTGGTGTCCCGCTCCGAGGCGACGCATGGTCGCGACGGCGCGGAGGTCCTCGTCGTCTTCGACGTCACGCGGTCGATGCTCGCCCGCCGTGCGCCGAGCGAGCCGACCCGCCTCGATCGCAGCCGCGAGCTCGCGAAGCGCCTCCGCGCGTCCATCCCGGAAACGCGGGTCGGCGTCGCGTCGCTCACTGACCGCGTGCTGCCGCACCTGTTTCCGACCCTCGGCTCGAACTCGTTCGTGTCCGTCGTCAACCGTGCGATCGGCGTCGAGCGCCCGCCTCCCGACCGCCGTGCGAACAAGGCGACCGCGTTCTCCGCGCTCGGCGACATCGGACGAACGGCATTCTTCCGCCGCGAGACCGCGCGGCGCGTCGTTGTCGTCGTCTCGGACGGCGAGACGTTGCCGGTCGACCTCGAGGCGCTCCGGGAGCGGCTCGGTGAGGGCCGCGTGTCGACGGTCTTCGTGCAGGTCTGGCGCGGCGACGAGTCGGTCTTCGATGCGAACGGCCAGCGCGATCCCGCCTACCGCCCCGACCGGACGGGCGGCCGCACGCTCCGGGGTGTCGCCGGCGCGCTCGAGGCCCCGGTCCTGAACGAGGGGGACATCGAGGGCCTGACCGCGGCGGTGAAGGAGCGGATCGGAGCCGGCACCCTCGTCCCGCAGGGACGCCAGGTGGTCTCGCACCAGCTGGCGCCGCACGCGCTCCTCGCCGCCTTCGTTCCGCTCGCGTTCATCCTCTACCGCCGCAACATCTCTGCAACATGACGTGGGCTAGCCTTCGCCCGTGATCGAGCGGTTGAAGTCGCCCGGTTTCGCGCGGACGGCCATGTGGGCATCGGCGCTCGTCCTGATCGCCGGCCTCGTGGCCTTCGTGACGGTGCGACTGGGCGGAGACGACGCGACGCCCTCCGCAGCCCCGACGAGCACCATCGACGGCACCGACTTCGCCCCCGGCACCCCGACGACTCCCAAGGAGAGCGACGTGCCGAAGGAGGCGCGTGAGGTCGCCGGCGAGTTCATCCTCGCCGCGGCGGGCAGGGAGGACCTGGAGCGCGCGTGGGAGATCTCGCACCCCGACCTGAAGCGTGACTGCGCCTGCACGAAGCAGGAATGGCTGAGCGGGAACATCAACGTGCAGTACTTCCCCACCGCGGGGCTCCAGGGGGCGGCGTTCACGGTCAACGAGGTCGGGCAGGGCCGGGTCGTGCTCGAGGTGCTGCTGACCCCGAAGCAGGGCAGCGAGGTGCCGCCGACGGCCTTCTACATCGGCCTGAAGGAAGTCAAGGGCGAGTGGCTCGTGGATTACTGGGCCCCGCACTCGGGAGTCCCGGTCCCGCAGCAGGGCTGACCCTGCTGTTCAGGGAATCTTCGCTCTCTTCGGAACCGCAGCACGTACGCTTGACGGCGTGATCGTGACGCCCAGCTTCGTCACGTCCGACGTCTGACGCCTCGACTACGCCGAGCGTGTCGAGGCGCGGATGGACGACGACGGCGCGACCGGCCGGCAACCGGCCGGGCGCCGATTTCGCTTCGGTAGACTCCGTCGCCGCCCGCCCGTGCGGGCGCCGTTCGGTCCAACGACACGCCCATCGGAGCCACATGTCTGAGACGAGCACGTCCGGTCGCAACCTGGGGAAGATCATCGAGATCAAGGGCGTCGTGATCGACGCCGTCTTCCCCGAACGCCTCCCCGAGATCCTGACCGCCCTGGAGATCGAGGTGCCGAGCGGCACGCTCGTCGCGGAGGTGCAGCAGCACCTGGGCGACGATCGCGTCCGCGCGGTCGCCATGGACTCGACCGACGGCCTCGCGCGCGGCGTCGACGTCCTGGACACGGGCGCTCCCATCTCCGTGCCCGTCGGCGAGCCGACGCTCGGCCGCCTCTGGAACGTGATCGGCCAGTCGATCGACGACGGGGAGCCGCTCGCCGATGATGTCGAGCGCTGGCCGATCCACCGCGATCCGCCGTCGTTCCGCGACCTCGTGCCGAAGATCGAGATCTTCGAGACCGGCCTCAAGTGCGTCGACCTGATCGCGCCGTACATCAAGGGCGGCAAGGTCGGCCTCTTCGGCGGCGCCGGAGTGGGCAAGACCGTTCTCATCCAGGAGCTGATCCACAACCTCGCGCAGCAGCACGGCGGCGTCTCGGTCTTCGCCGGCGTCGGCGAGCGCACCCGCGAGGGCACGGATCTCATGCTCGAGATGACCGAGTCCGGCGTGATCGACAAGGTCGCGCTCGTCTACGGGCAGATGAACGAGCCGCCGGGCGCCCGCCTCCGCGTGGGCCTCTCGGGCCTCACGATGGCGGAGTACTTCCGCGACCAGGGCCAGGACGTCCTGCTCTTCATCGACAACATCTTCCGCTTCGTCCAGGCGGGCTCGGAGGTCTCCGCGCTCCTCGGCCGGATGCCGAGCGCCGTCGGCTACCAGCCGACGCTCGCAACCGAGATGGGGCAGCTCCAGGAGCGCATCACGTCCACGACGACCGGCTCGGTCACCTCGGTGCAGGCGATCTACGTGCCCGCCGACGACCTGACCGACCCGGCGCCCGCGAACACCTTCGCGCACCTCGACTCGACGACGACGCTCTCGCGCGCGATCGTCGAGAAGGGGATCTACCCGGCGATGGACCCGCTCGACTCGACGTCGCGCGCGCTCCAGCCCGGGATCGTCTCCGACGACCACTACCGCGTCGCGACGAGCGTGCAGCAGATCCTCCAGCGCTACAAGGACCTGCAGGACATCATCGCGATCCTCGGGATGGACGAGCTCACGGACGAGGACAAGCTCGTCGTGTCCCGTGCGCGCAAGGTCGAGCGCTTCCTCTCGCAGCCGAACTTCGTCGCCGAGCAGTTCACGGGCACGCCCGGCAAGTACGTCAAGCTCGAGGACACCATCGCCGGCTTCGACTCGATCATCAAGGGCGAGCACGACGAGCTCCCCGAGGCGGCCTTCTACATGGTCGGCCCGATCGAGGACGTCGTCGAGAAGGCGCGCCAGCTCGAGCAGGTCGCCGCGTAGACCGTCCAGATGGCGGACGTCACGGATCACCCTCCCTTCGAGGTCGCGGTCGTCACACCTGACGGCCCGGCCTTCGAGGGAGAGGCGCACATGCTGATCGTCCCCGGCGCCGCCGGCGAGATCGGCGTGCTCGCCCGTCACGCGCCGCTCGTCGCGACGCTGAAGGCGGGCTCCACCCGCGTCCACCTCGACACCAACGAGGTCCTCGAGTTCGCGACCGGGCCGGGGTTCTTCAAGGTCGAGCTCGACCGCGCCCTCGCCCTCGTCGACGACGCGGTGAACGTGAAGGAGATCGACGACGCGCGCGCCCAGGCACAGCTCGAGGCGGCCAGGGCCGAGCTCGAGAAGGTCGAGGCCGGCGAGTCGGCCGCCGATCGCTGGCAGCTCGAGCAGCGAATCGCCCACGCGGAGAACCAGCTGTCCGTGTCCGGACGCACCACCGGCTGAATCCGGCCTTCGCACGCGGGAACCAGGCGAGGCCGCGAAGTTGTCCCCTGCGCTACGCTGAGAGGCCCTGGAGAGCTTTGACAGGCAGCTTGGCGACCAGGAGAAAAACGCCTAAAGAGCCACCCGGCCTGACGGTCGGGTCAGCTCGCGTAGGCGTGGTCGCCCGGCTGGCGAAGGAGACGACGTGAGCGCAGCCGACCGCCTACGGGAGATCATGGATCAGCGGATCGCGATCCACGACGGGTCGTGGGGCGTCCTCATCCACCGCAAGCGCCTCTCGGAGGCCGAGTACCGCGGCGCGTTGCTCGCGGACCACGACCGCGACGTCCAGGGCGATCCCGACCTCCTGAACCTCACGCGGCCGGAGCTCATCACCGAGATCCACCACGAGTACTTCGCCGCCGGGGCGGACATCGCGACGACGAACACCTTCACGGCGACGTCGATCGGGCAGGCGGACTACGGGATCGAGCACCTCGCAGTCGACATGAGCCGCGCCGGCGCGCGGCTCGCGCGGGAGGTCGCGGACGAGTGGACGGCGCGGACGCCCGACCGGCCGCGCTTCGTCGCGGGCGCGATCGGGCCGCTCAACGTCTCGCTCTCCGTCTCGCCGAAGGTCGACGACCCGAGCTTCCGCTCGGTCACGTTCGACCATGTCCGCGCGAGCTACGCCGAGCAGATCGCCGCCCTCGCCGAGGGTGGGGCCGACCTGCTCCTCGTCGAGACGATCTTCGACACGCTGAACGCCAAGGCGGCGATCGTCGCGGCCGCCGATGTCGCGCCCGAGCTGCCGCTCTGGCTCTCGTTCACGGCCATCGACCGGAGCGGGCGCAACCTCTCGGGGCAGACCTCGGAGGCGTTCTGGCTGTCGGTCGAGCACGCGCATCCGCTCGTGGTCGGCGTCAACTGCTCACTCGGCGCCACCGACATGCGGCCGTTCCTCGAGGGGCTCTCCCGGGTCGCGGACACGTACGTCTCGTGCTACCCCAACGCCGGCCTGCCGAACGCGATGGGCGAGCACGACGAGCAGCCGGCCGACACGAGCCGCTTCCTCCGGGCCTTCGCCGAGGACGGCCTCGTCAACCTCGTCGGGGGATGTTGCGGGACGACGCCCGAGCACGTCCGCCAGATCGCCGTGGCGGTGGACGGCATCGCGCCCCGCCCGATCCCGGCGCGCGTGCCGCGCACGAGGTGGAGCGGGCTCGAGCCGTTCGAGATCGGCCCGGACACGGGGTTCGTGATGATCGGCGAGCGGACGAACGTCACCGGCTCGGCCCGGTTCCGGTCGCTCGTCGAGGCAGGCGACCTCGAGGCCGCAGTCGAGGTGGCGCTCGAGCAGGTGCGGAGCGGCGCGAACGCGCTCGACGTGAACATGGACGCCGACCTGCTCGACGGCGAGGCGACGATAACCCGTTTCCTCAACCTGCTCGCGACCGAGCCGGAGGCGGCGCGCCTGCCGATCATGATCGACAGCTCGCGCTGGTCGGTGATCGAGGCGGGCCTCAAATGCGTGCAGGGAAAGGGGGTCGTCAACTCGATCTCGCTGAAGGAGGGGGAGGAGCCCTTCCTCGAGCACGCCCGGGTGGTCCGCCGCTACGGCGCGGCGGTCGTCGTGATGGCGTTCGACGAGAAGGGGCAGGCCGACACGGTCGAGCGGAAGGTCGAGATCTGCGAGCGCGCCTACCGGCTCCTCACGGAGCAGGCAGGGTTCGCGCCCGAGGACCTGATCTTCGACCCGAACGTGCTCGCGGTCGCGACCGGGATCGAGGAGCACGACGAGTTCGCGAAGGCGTTCATCGAGGCCGTCCCGCTGATCAAGGAGCGGTGCCCGGGCGCCCGCACGAGCGGCGGCATCTCGAACCTCTCGTTCGCGTTCCGCGGCAACCAGTCGGTCCGCGAGGCGATGCATGCGGCGTTCCTGTACCACGCGATCCGCGCGGGGCTCGACATGGGGATCGTCAACGCCGGCCTGCTGATGGTCTACGAGGACATCGAGCCCGAGCTGCTCGAGCGCGTCGAGGACGTCATCTGGAACCGCCGCCCCGATGCGACGGAGCGGCTGGTCGAGCTCGCCCGGCGGTACGAGGGCGACGAGGCTGTCCGCCGCGAGGAGGACCTGTCGTGGCGCGACGCACCCGTCGAGAAGCGGCTCGAGCACGCGCTCGTGCACGGCATCATCGACTTCATCGAGCTGGACGCCGAGGAGGCGCGCCAGGCGCGGCAGCGGCCGCTCGACGTGATCGAGGGCCCGCTGATGGACGGCATGCGCGTGGTCGGCGACCTCTTCGGCTCGGGCCGGATGTTCCTGCCGCAGGTCGTGAAGAGCGCGCGCGCGATGAAGCGGGCGGTCGCGTACCTCGAGCCGTTCATGGCGGCCGAGAAGGGCGCGGCCGACCGCAACGCCGGGCGCGTCGTGCTCGCGACCGTCAAGGGCGACGTGCACGACATCGGCAAGAACATCGTCGGGGTCGTGCTCGGCTGCAACAACTACGAGGTCATCGACCTCGGCGTGATGGTCCACGCGGACACGATCCTCGACACCGCGGTCGAGCAGGACTGCGACGTCGTCGGGCTCTCGGGGCTGATCACGCCGTCGCTCGACGAGATGGTCGTCGTCGCGAAGGAGATGGAGCGCCGCGGGCTCGAGCTGCCGCTCCTCGTCGGGGGCGCGACGACCTCCCGGCAGCACACGGCCGTGCGGGTCGCGCCCGAGTACACGCAGCCGACCGTGCATGTCCTCGACGCGTCGCGCGTGATCGGCGTCGTCGGCGCGCTGCTCGACCCGGTGCGCCGGGCCGAGCTCGACGTCGAGAACCGCAGCGAGCAGGAGCGGCTCCGTGCGCTCCACGCCGAGCGCGAGCGCCGTCCGCTCCTGCCGCTGCGCGCCGCCCGGGAGCGACGCACACCGATCGTCTGGCACGCCGAGGATCTCGCGGTGCCGGCGTTCACCGGCACGCGCCTCGTCGAGCCCGCGCTCGAGGAGTTGCGGCCGTACATCGACTGGACGTTCTTCTTCCACGTCTGGGAGCTGAAGGGCCGGTACCCGGCGATCCTCGAGGATCCGGTCAAGGGGGAGGTCGCACGCGAGCTCTTCGAGGCGGCAAGCGCGCTCCTCGACCGCATCGAGCGGGACCGGCTCCTGACCCCGCGGGGCGTGCACGGGTTCTGGCCCGCGGTCTCCGACGGCGACGACATCGTGCTGACCGCCGTCAACGGGAACGCACCGACGCGGTTCCCGATGCTGCGCCAGCAGGGAACGCATGACGACTCCCGGCCGAACCGCTCGCTCGCGGACTTCGTCGCGCCGCACGAGACCGGTCTCCATGACCACATCGGCGGCTTCGCGGTCGGGATCCACGGCGCGGACGAGCTCGCGGCGACTTTCGAGCAAGACGGCGACGACTACAACGCGATCATGGCCAAGGCGCTCGCCGACCGGCTCGCCGAGGCGTTCGCCGAGTGGCTGCACGAGCGGACGCGCCGTTCGTGGTACGCACCCGACGAGCGGTTCGATCCGGGGGAGCTCGTCTCCGAGCGCTTCCGCGGGATCCGGCCGGCATTCGGATATCCCGCGTGCCCCGATCACTCGTTGAAGGGAGCGCTCTTCGCGCTGCTCGGAGCCGAGGAGGCCGGCCTCTCCCTGACCGAGTCCTACGCGGCCGTTCCCGGCTCGTCGGTGAACGGGATCTACCTGGGGCATCCCTCCGCGCGGTACTTCTCGATCGGCCGCATCGGTCGCGACCAGGTCGAGGACTACGCCGGGCGCATGGGCGAGGAACTCTCGACGGCCGAGCGCTGGCTTCGCCAGAACCTCGCCTACGACCCTCGTTAGGCCGCGCGAAGCCGGCATCCACAGGAGCGGATTCCTGCCGCTCGATCCCGACCGCGGCGGGGCAGATTCCTGGAAGGTGTGGCCCGCGTGCTTCCCGACGGCGAGTACGTGGCTACAGTAGGCGTATGCGCTCGGCCATCTGCGTCCTCATTGCCCTGGCGGTCACGCCTGTCGCCTGGGGCGCGGACGGGGAGCCGAAGAAGGCGCTGACGGGGAAGGGCAACACGATGGCGCAGTCGGTCGTGCTGAAGCGCGGCGATCTGTCGCCCGCGTTCACGCTCCGCGCTCGACCGGACAACGACCTGCCCAAGGGTGTCCGCTGCGGCGCGCTCGACGAGTCGGATCTCACGATCAGCGGCGAGGCGCGGTCGCCCGACTTCCAGCTGAGCCAGCCGGGCCTCTACGTCACGATCGGCTCGACCACGAATGTCTACCGCTCGCCGGGGGACGCCGGCAAGTCGTGGAAGCGCGGCACATCGCCGCAGACGACTACCTGCCTCGCGGACATCATCCGCCTGTCGGCGCCGCAGGGGCAGCGCGTCTCGATCGTGTCGGCGAAGCGCCTGACCTTCCCGAAGGTGGCGCCGATGACCGCTGCGTTCCGCGTGGTCGCGACGCTGACCATCTCCGGCGACCGGGTCCGCGCATATGTCGACGCGATCATCCTCCAGCACGGTCAGATCCAGTCGGGCGTCGTCTTCACGTCGCTCGGCCGCCCGGTGGGGAAGGCTGACGAGCTTGGCTTGGCGAACCTCGTCGCGGGCAGAATGGCCAAGGCGAACCGGCCAAAGGGCCCGAGCGCCTGACAGAGGTCTAGGTCTCGCGGGGGGCTCCCCCGGACGGGTGAGGTGTCACCCGTTCGAGGTGCCGACAGGAGGGGGGCATGGATGGTCGAACCGGCCTCGTGGTCGTCTGCGTGGTGGCGGGCGGCGCCTGGGCGCTGCTCGTTCTCACGCTGCTCGCCGGTCGGCTCCGCCACCGGCGCCGCACTCGTCCGCTCGCGATCGTCACCGAGGTCGGCGAGTGGAAGGACAGCCCGGCTGTCTCGGAGCTGGTCGGCCTGGGGGACACGGACGGGCGCACGACCGAGGCACTGCTCTACCAGTCGTTGCGGAGCGACGTCCCGGAGCTCCGCACGGCCAGCGTAACGGCCCTCGGCAACCTCGCGGACCGGCACGACTGGGCCATCGACGGTCTCGTCGAGGCGCTCGCGGAGGCGCGCGAGAACCCCGTCCGCGTGGCAGGAGTGCTCGACCGGCTCGCGCCGCGACCGGGTCCACGGCTCACGCCGCTGCTCGGCCATCCGAGCCCCGTCGTCCGGTCCTACGCCGTGCGCTTGCTCTCGCGCTATCCCGTGCTCGCCGAGCAGCACGTCCCTGCCTGTACGTCGGACCCGTCGCCGAACGTGCGCGGCGCCGCGCTCGAGACGCTTCGAGCGGCGGGCTCGTCCGCGGCGCTCCGTCATGCGCTTCGGCTCCTCGAGGACCCGCATCCGCAGGTGCGCGCACAGGCGTGCCGAACCGCGGCGGCCGTCTCCGGGCGCGCGTCCGCGACGTACCTCGTCCCACTCCTCGCCGACACGTCGTGGTGGGTGCGCGAGGCCGCCCGCGAGGCGCTCGTCACGACCGGCGACCACGCGACGACGGCTGTCGAGCCGGCGCTCGACAGCGACGACCAGGCGTTGCGGAGCGGCGCAGCCCTCGTGCTGCAGGACATCGGGCACTCGCTCGTCGGCGACGACCAGGCCGGACGGCCGGAGCAGGTCCTCGACGCGGGCGGCAGAAGGTGGCGCGTCGCGGCGGCCGAGCGCGCCCGGAGAGGGCTGGTCCTCGGCGACGGGAGCCAGCTCGAGGCAGAGAGCGCCTCGTGACGCTCGAGACCGCGCTCCGAGTCGCCGTCCTGACGTGCGGCGCGTACCTCGCCCTGCTGTGGCTCATGCACTGGGGGTTGCTGGTCGTCGGGCTCACGGAGTCGCGCCGCCGCCGCCGAGAGCGCGAGGTCGACGACATCGACGCGCTCTCCGGCTCCCGGTTTGCGCCGGGGGTCAGCATCCTCGTTCCCGCGTACAACGAGAGCGCCGGTCTTGCGGACGCGGTTCGCTCGCTGCTTGCGATCGACTATCCGGAGTTCGAGGTGATCGTCGTCAACGACGGCTCGACCGACGACACCTTCGAGCGTCTCGTCGAGGAGCTCGACCTCGTGCCGGTCGACGCGTCCTCGCGCGGGGTGGTCGAGACCGAGCGTGTGCTCGGGTACGGCCGGTCGCTCGCAGATCGCAGGCTCCTCGTCGTCGACAAGGTGAACGGCGGCAAGGCCGACGCCCTCAACGCCGCGTTCAACCACTGCCGGTACCGCTACGTCTGCGCAGTCGACGCGGACATGGTGTTCACCCGGGGGTCTCTCGCACGCGCGATGCGCGAGATCGTCCGCGACCCGGAGGTCGTCGGGCTGACGAGCTACTACGAGAACATGCGCGACCCCGCCGCTTCGCTCCCGGACGGCGTCCGCTTCCTGGGGCCCGACACCAGCCCGCTGTTCGCCTTCCAGTCCTTCGACTACCTCCGGGCGTTCTTCGGCACCCGGATCGGATGGGCCCGCCTCAACTTCATGCTCTGTGCTGCGGGCGCCTTCCAGATCTGGAGGCGGGACATCGTCGAGGACGTGCACGGCTGGTCGCGGTCGTTCACCTGCGAGGACATCGAGTTCACGTTCCGCGTCCATCGGCTGCTGCGCCGGCGCGGAGGCCCGTATCGCATCGCCTGCCTGCCCGACTGCGTCGGTGTCACGGAGGGTCCCGACTCGATGCAGAAGCTCATCTCTCAGCGAGAGCGCTGGCAGCGAGTGATCCTCGAGACGTGCTGGGCGAACCGGGGCATGCTGCTGAACCCGCGCTACGGGACCGTGGGCATG
Organism: uncultured Actinomycetes bacterium; assembly: GCA_963814565.1. Taxonomy (GTDB): domain Bacteria; phylum Actinomycetota; class Thermoleophilia; order Gaiellales; family Gaiellaceae; genus Gaiella. The sequence goes on along the minus strand of CAWFDO010000011.1, from coordinate 15,490 downwards.
CTCGGCCTGCCCTTCTACGTTCTCTCGGAGATCATCGCGCCGATCTTCGAGGTGCTCGCGGTCGTCTCGCTCGTGGTCGGGGCGGCGTCGGGGCTGGTCGACTGGTGGGAGTTCGTCGTCCTCACGCTGGCGATCACGTTCGGGAACAGCGCGCTCACGACCGGGGCCCTGCTCATGCAGGACCTGGAGGGGCGGACGTATCGGCTCTCGAGGGTCGTGCGCCTCTTCGCCCTGATGCCCCTCGAGCTGTTCGTCTACCGGCCCTTCATGGGCTGGGCTCGCGTGAAGGGCACGTGGCGGTACCTTCGCCGCGACAAGGGCTGGCACAAGTTCGAGCGGAACGCCCGGACGGGCACGGCGTGAGCGCACGCCGCATCTCGCGCCCGAAGGAGGAGCTGTTGCTCCTCGTCGTGTCCGGCGTGGCCACCGCGATCGCGGTCGGCTTCGGCCGCGAGACGGCTTCCGACCAACTCGGTCTCTGGCTCGCGACCGCGGCGGCGCTGGGCCTCGCGCTCACCGGCCTCTTCGCCTTCTGGTTCGGCGGCGCCGCCCGGAGGCGGCTCGCCGACTCGCTCGAGGCGGAGTCGGACGCCGTTCGCAGCTTGCTGTCGGCGATCCCCGACGGGCTCCTGCTCGTTCGCGACGACGAGATCTGCTCGGTCAACCGCAGCCTTTGCGAGCTGCTCGGCTACGACCGCGAGGAGCTCGTCGGCGCCCGTGCCCCGTTCCCCTTCTGGCCGCCGGAGCACCGGCACGAGGTCGAGGCCTGGCACGCCGACCTCTCTGCGTGCGGCGAGCTCACCGCGGAGCTCACCTTCCGGCGGCGGCAGGGTGACCGGGTGCGGTTGCTCGTCTCAGGGCGCGTCGTCGACGACCCGAGCGGGGCGCCCCGCCACCTCGTGACCTTGCGTGACGTCTCCGTGAGTCACCGTAGGATGCGGCGTCTGACGGAGCTCGCGGCCCGCGATCCCGACACGGGCCTGCTCGACCGCCGCGAGTTCGAGGAGCGGCTGGGCGACGCGGTTCGCCGGGCGATCCAGGGGGGTACGAACGTCACGGTCGTTCTCGCCGACCTTGCGGTGCACGACCGGGTCGGTGAGGGCGTGTTCGGTCGGCCCGAGGCGCACCTGGCGGTCGAGCGGCTGACCCGGCTCCTGCGAGCGGGCGACGAGCTCGCCCGAACGGACGACGGCGAGCTCGGCTGGATCCTTCCGGAGACGGACCTCGGGGGCGGGGTCGATGCGGTTGCCCGGTGGCGCGACGAGCTGGGCGACATCGGCGGAGTCCAGCTGACCGCCGGTGTGTGCGACCTCGCGAGCTCGGGTGACGCATTCTCTCTCTACGCGCTCGCCGATCGCGCGCTCGCAGCCGCCCGTCGCAACGGCCGCGGGACGACCGAGCGGCACGTGCAGGCGGTTCTGCCGGAGCGTCCCTCGGGGGCGTGAGCGCCGTCGCCGCGACGGCCTGGCGCGCGCGGACACGTCTCGCGCGGGCACTGTTGTCGCTCCTCCGCCGGTGCTAGCGTCCGCGCGTGGCCCTAGGCGCCACACGCCGTCTGTCCCTACTCCGCCGCAACCGGGGATTTGCCCTGCTGTTCTGGGCGACCGCCGCCTCGGCCGTCGGCACCTACCTCGCCGCCCTCGCGCTCTCGGTCGACATCCTCGACAGGACCGACTCGGGCCGGTGGCTCGCGGCCCTCCTGATCGCGGACTTCCTACCGATCGTCGTCATCGGCGTCACGCTCGGGCCGCTCGTCGACCGCCTCTCGCGCCGCCGGCTGATGATCGTCTCCGACCTCATGCGGGCGGGCACCTTCGTCGCACTGCCGTTCGTCGACGACCCGGCGGCGATCGTCGCGCTGGCCGGCGTCAACGGCATCGCGACCGGGTTCTTCCGCCCCGCCGTCTGGGCGGGCATGCCGAACCTCGTCTCCGAGGACGAGCGGGAGCAGGCGACCTCGCTCCTCACGACCGTCGAGCACATCGCCTGGACGCTCGGGCCGATCCTCGCCGGCGCGCTCCTCGCCGCGTCCGGCCCCGAGATCGCGTACTGGGCGAACGCCGCGACGTTCGTCCTCTCGGCGTTGATCGTGAGCCGGATCCCGGCCAGGGCGCTCCGCTCGTCCGACCCGATCACGCGCGGCCACTGGGCCGATCTCCGCGACGGCCTCGAGGTCGTCTTCCACTCGCGCCACCTCGTCACGGTCCTCGTCGTCTGGAGCACGGCAGGGATTGCGACGGCGTTCGTCAACGTCGGCGAGGTCCCCTTCGCGAAGAACGAGATCGGCTCGGGCAACCTCGGCCTCGGCTTCCTCGTCGCGGCGACCGGCGTCGGCTTGATCTTCGGCAGCTTCTTCGCGGCACCGGCGCTCGGGAGGCTCGGTATGACCCGGGTGTACGGCGGCGCTCTCCTCCTGATGAGCGTGGGCTTCGGCCTCGCGTCGGCATCGCCGACGATCGCGGTCGCGGCCGTGCTCGCGGGCGTCGCGACAGTGGGCAACGGTGCCGCGATCGTCTGCAACCAGGTGCTCGTACAGCGCGGCGCGCCCGACGCCATGCGCGGCCGCGCGCTCGCGGTTCTGATGTCGAGCTACTACGCCGTCCTCGGTCTGGCGATGGCGGGCGCCGGCCTGCTGGTGGACGCCGCGGGGGCGCGTACGGCGTGGGCGATCGCCGGGTGCGTCTACCTCGTAGCGGCGGCGCTCGCGTTCGTGCTCACCGCCCGGACGCGAGATGTCGCGGCGCCGAGCGAGGACACGAACGGCGACCCCGCGGGCCTCGAGCGCCTCCGCGCGCTGATGACCGAGGTCGAGGAGACCCGGCGCGCGAGCGAGCAGCAGAGCCGAGGTCGCAGCGGAGATCACGCTCGCACGCGACGCGCGAGCGCCGCCGGTCCCCGCACGTCTCCCGACAGCCATCAGAGTCTCGGCGGTGGCTCGCCCCGAGTGGACGGAGGACGCGCTCGTCGCCGGCGTCCTCGCCGGAGACCGCCGCGCGCTCGCGCGCGCGATCACGCTCGTCGAAGATCGCTCGCCCACAGGGGCGGACGTGGTTCGGCGCGTCTATCCCTCGACGGGCAACGCGGCGTCGGTGGGCGTGACCGGGCCGCCCGGCGTCGGCAAGTCGTCGCTCGTGGGCTCCCTCGTGACCCACGTCCGCGCGCACGACCGCAGCGTCGGCGTCGTCTCCGTCGATCCGTCGAGCCCGTTCACGCGAGGCGCCCTCCTCGGCGACCGCATCCGCCTCGCCGACCATTTTCTCGACCCGGGCGTCTACATCCGGTCGATGGGCACCCGCGGGCACCTCGGTGGGCTCGCGGAGGCGACGCTCCAGGCCCTTCTCCTCGTCGACGCGTCCGGCAAGGACGTCGTCTTCCTCGAGACCGTCGGCACCGGCCAGAGCGAGGTCGAGGTGATCGGGATCGCGGACCTCGTCCTGCTCGTCCTGATGCCCGGCTCCGGCGATGCGGTGCAGGCGCTCAAGGCCGGGATCATGGAGATCCCCGACGTGATCGCCGTGAACAAGATGGATCACCCGGCCGCGAAGACGATGGTGCAGGAAGTGCGCTCGATCGTCGCGCTCGATCCGGACCGCGAGCGGCGTCCCTCGATCCTCCTCACCGAGGCGTTGCGGGGCGAGGGGGTCGCGGAGCTCTGGGAGGCGCTCGAGAAGCGACGCCGCGAGCTCGAGGAGCGGGGGGAGCTCGCGGCTCGGAGGGAGCGGAACCTGAGCGGCGAGGTCGAGGCGCTCGCGGTCGCGCGGATCCGCGAGCGCGTGCGCCGGACGATCGCCGACGATCCCGACGTCCGTGAGCTGGTGGCGGGCGTGCAGCGCCGCGAGGTCGACCCGCTGACCGCGGTCGGCCGCCGTCGTGGACTGCGGTGACGGAGCGGTCGGGATGAGCGCCGAGCGCCCGGACATCGACGCGATCCGCCAGGCGCGCGAGCGCCTCGACGGCGTTGCCCGCGTGACGCCGGTCTACTCCTCGGAGACGCTCTCGCGCCTCGCCGGGCGTCCGGTGCTGCTGAAGGCCGAGAACCTCCAACGGACGGGCGCGTTCAAGATCCGCGGCGCCTACAACACGATCGCCCAGCTCACGGAGGACGAGCGGCGGGCCGGCGTCGTCGCGGCGAGCGCCGGCAACCACGGCCAGGCGGTCGCGTGGGCGGCCCGCCAGGCGGGCATCGCCGCGACGATCGTCGTCCCCGAGGGGGCGCCGATGGCGAAGGTCGAGGCGGCACGCGGCTACGGGGCGCGGGTCGAGATGGCGGGCGAGGACTTCGAGGAGTCGCTCGCCGCCGCACGCGCGATCGAGCGGCGCGACGGCGCGACGTTCGTCCACGCGTTCGACGATCCGCGCGTGGTCGCCGGCCAGGGCACGCTCGGGCTCGAGCTCGTCGACGTGCTGCCGCCTGGGCCCGGCACGGTCGTGGTACCCGTCGGCGGCGGCGGGCTCGCAGCGGGAGTCGCTCTCGCGCTCGACGCGCTCCGGCCCGAGCTCCGCGTCGTTGGCGTCCAGGCGGCATCGTGCGCGCCGTTCGCCGGCCGATCGCCGGGCGGCGCGACCATCGCCGACGGCATCGCCGTCAAGCACCCGGGCGAGCTCACACGCCCGATCCTCGAGGACCTCCTCGACGACGTCGTCGTGGTCGAGGACGAGGAGATCTCGCAGGCGATCGTGCTCCTCCTCGAGCGCGTCAAGCTCGTCGTCGAGGGCGCGGGTGCTGCGCCCGTCGCCGCGATCCTCGCCGAGAGCGTCGCGCGGTGACGGCCCGGTCTGCGCGATCCTCGCGGGCGGGAACATCGACGCGACCACGATGAGCTCGGTGATCCGCTACGGCCTCACCGCCTCCGGCCGCTACCTCGTCGTCGCCCTGCTGATCCCGGACCGGCCCGGCGAGCTCGCACGCATCGTCGGCACGATCGCCTCGGAGCACGCGAACATCCTCGCGATCCAGCATCACCGCGAGGGGCGCAACATCAGCGTGCTCGAGACCGAGGCCGAGCTGACGCTCGAGACCCGCGGCGAGGAGCATTCGCAGGCGGTCATCCGTGCCCTCGCAGACGGGGGGTACACGGTGCGCCGCCTTCGCTGAGCGGCCGGCGTCGATGCCGACGGAGCGGCGTAGACTCGCCGCGTGATCGCCTGCCCGAGCTGCGGCCGCGAGAACCCCGACGATGCGCGCTTCTGCAACGGCTGCGGGGCGACACTCGTCGAGGACAGCGCCCGCACGAGAGGAGCGGAAGATCGTCACGGCCGTCTTCGTCGACCTCGTGGGTTCGACTGCGCGCGCCGAGCAGCTCGACCCCGAGGACGTCCGCGCGCTCCTCCGCCGCTACCACGAGACGCTCCGTCACGCGCTCGAAGGCTACGGAGGGACCGTCGAGAAGTTCATCGGGGACGCAGTCGTCGCCGTCTACGGGGCGCCGACCGCCCACGAGGACGATCCCGAGCGCGCCGTCCGGGCGGCGCTCGCCGCGCGCGATGCGATCGCCGACCTGAACGAGCGGGACGAGACGCTCGACCTCCACGTCCGCGTCGGCGTCGCGACCGGAGAGGCGCTCGTCTCGGTCGATGCGCGTCCGGAGGCAGGCGAGTCAATGGTCGCCGGCGACGTGATGAACACCGCCGCGCGGATCCAGGCCTCAGCGCCGGTCGACGGGATCCTCGTCTCCGGAGCGACGCACGCTGCGACGGAGCGCGTGATCGTCTTCCGCTCCCACTCCCCGATCGAGGCGAAGGGGAAGATCGATCGTGTCGAGGTCTGGGAGGCCGTCGAGCCGCGGGGCCGCGTCGGCGGGATCGAGCCCGAGTCGTCCTCACCGCTCTTCGGCCGTGACCACGAACGCGCGTTGCTGCTCGGCGCGTTCGCGCGGGCGCGCGTCGACCGCTCGCCGCAGCTCGTGACGCTCGTCGGCGTCCCGGGGATCGGCAAGAGCCGGCTCGTGGCCGAGCTGGGCCACGCCGTGGAGGAGGACGACGAGATCATCACGTGGCGGTACGGTCGCTGCCTGCCGTACGGCGACGGCATCTCGTTCTGGGCGCTCGGCGAGATCGTGAAAGCGCAGGCGGGGATCCACGAGAACGACGGCGCGCGTGAAACAGCCGAGAAGCTCGTGAATGCTGTCGAGGAGCTCGTCGCCGAGACCGAGCATAGGTGGGTCGTCACGACCCTCGAGCCGCTCGTCGGGCTGGTGACCGAGGACGTCGGTCTCGACGACCGACGCACGGAGGTCTTCGCGGGTTGGCGCATCTTTCTCGAGGCGCTCGCGGAGCGGCGGCCGCTGGTCCTCGTCTTCGACGACCTGCAGTGGGCGGACGACGGCCTGCTCGACTTCATCGACAGCCTCGTCGACCTCGTCGAGGGGGTGCCGCTGCTGGTCGTCGGATGCGCGCGGCCCGAGCTGCTCGAGCGGCGACCGGAGTGGGGCGGCGGGAAGCGGAACGCGCTCACCGTGTCGCTGGGGCCATTGGCCCCCGTCGATACGGCCCAGCTCGTCGAGTCGCTGCTCGGGCGCGACCCCGCAGACGCCGAGCTCCGAGAGGCGGTCGTGGCGCAAGCGGCGGGCAACCCGCTCTACGCGGAGGAGTTCGTCCGCATGCACGCGGCGGGCGGTGATGTCGAGGGGCTGCCGGACAGCGTGCTCGGGATCGTGACCGCGCGGGTCGACCTCCTGCCGTCCGCGGAGAAGGAGCTGCTCCGCGACGCCGCGGTGATGGGCGGCGTCGTCTGGTCGGACGGCTTGCGGTTCGTCTCGGAGCATGACGGCGAGACGGTCGACGGCATCCTGCGGTCCCTGGGCCGCAAGGAGTTCCTCCGGCGGGAGCGGCGCTCGGCTGTCCTTGGCGCAACCGAGCACTCGTTCGTTCACGCACTCGTCCGGGACGCGGTCTACGGACAGCTGCCCCGCCCTGATCGGATCGACCGCCACGTCCGCGTCGCCCGGTGGATCGAGTCGCTGCCCGATGACCGGCGCGAGGATCGCGCCGAGCTCCTCGCCCACCATTACCTCGAAGCGATCACACTGGCGCAGAGCGCGTCGCTCGACACCGCCGACCTCGAGCCCAAAGCTGCCGAGGCCCTCCGGGCGTCCGGTCTGCGGGCGTTCGCCGTCGGCTCCTATCCGGCATCCGTGCGCGCCCTGCGCGCAGCCGCCGAGTGGCTTCCCGACGGCCTCGATCCCTACGCGCTGCGCGCGCTCGGCAAGGCGCTGTTGTTCACCGAGCAGGGCGGTGAGCCCGAGCTCCGGCAGGCGTTCGACCGGCTCCGGGCAAGCGGCGCGCGAATCGAGGCGGCGGTGGCGGGCGTCGATCTCGCGATGCTGGTCTGGCTTCGTGGAGAGGGCGAAAGCGCCGCCGAATGGCGCTCGCGCAGCCTGGAGCTGATCGACGGAGCGCCGTCGTCGGCGGGACACGCGCACGTCCTCGCCCAGGTGGCGCGGGCGGAGATGGTCTCCGGCCGGTCGGAGCAGTCGCTCGAGACGGCGGCCCGGGCGATCGAGCTCGCCGAGGCGTCTGGCGCCGAGGCGCCTCGCGTCTCGGCGCTGATCACTCGGGCGACGGCACGGTTCAACGCCGGCAAGTTCGCCCAGGAGGACTTCGACGAAGCGCTCGAGCTCGCACAGCGGCACGAACCGGGCGAGGGCGGACGCGTCTACGTCAATCTCAGCTCGATCCTGCTCAGCCGAGGCGAGCTCGAGCGCGCAACGACCGTTGCGCGTGAGGGCCTTCGCTACGCCCAGAAGATGGGAATGCTCGACGGCTTTGGCGGCTTCATCTACGGCAATCTCTGCGAGGCGCGCTTCTTCGCCGGTGACTGGGAGGAGGCGAACAGGATCGCGGCCCTCGAGCTCCAGCGAGCGGCGAGAACGGGCGGGCTGTACTACGAGCCGTTCTACCGCTTCATCCGGGCCGAGCTGGCTGCGGCGCGGGACGGGACCTTCGCCGGCACCGCGACCCTTGCGCGCGAGGTCGTGGAGCGTGGCTACGCGCGCGCCGACGACCAGACCGTGTTGCCGTACCTCGCCCTGGGGGCCTGGATGCTGGTGCGGGCCGGGGAGGACGAGGAGGCCTCCGAGCTGCTCGACCGGTTGCTCGATCGGCGACGCGCGAATCCGGCCGGGTATTCGCCCGACTGGTGGATCACCCTCGCGGCCCTCGCGCTCGAGCGTGTCGGGCGCTCCGGCGCGCTGATCGAACTCGATGAGCGCTCCGACCTGCCGTTCCTCGCGGCGGCACTCGAGATCGACGAGCGTCGCTTCGACGACGCCGCCAACACGCTGCGCGCGATCGGAGCGCCGCAGCTCGAGGCGGAGGTGCTCCTGCTCGCGGCCCGAGAGCATCGGAAGCTCGGTGACGAAGCGCGCGCCGACGAGCGGCAGTCGCGCGCACGGGAGCTGCTGGCGCGACTTGGCGCGGCGGGCCGACTCCGCGAGCTCTAGCCGCCGCAGCGGCGGAACGACACGGTCGTCTCGCCGCGGGCGAGCCAGTCGTCCATTCCCCCGTCGACGACGGGCCGTGCGTCCAGCCCCTTCGCCCGCAGGATGCTCGCCGCGATCGCGGCCCGCGGTCCGGAGCCGCAGATCGTGACGATCGGCCGGTCCTCGGGAAGATCGGGACAGCACGTGCGCATGAGGCGGTAGGGAACGTTGCGGCTGCCGGGGATGTAGCCCACGTCCCGCTCGTCCTTGTCGCGGACGTCGAGCACCGTCGCGCCCTCCGCGATCAGGTCCTCGAGCTCGTCGATCCTCACCGAGCCCGTCACCTCGTCGCCGCCGCCGAGCACGTAGCCCGGGACCTCCTCGAAGGCGACCGAGCGGAGGCCGCGGATCGCCTGCTCCACTTCGTCGGGCTCGGACGCGAGGACGGTCACCGGCCGGTCGGCGTCGAGGACGAAGCCGGCCTTCGTCGAGAAGCTCGTGCCGGACACCGGAATGTTGACGGCACCCGGTCGATGTCCTGCGAGGTGGTCCTGAAGGGGCCGGACGTCGAGAAGCTGCGAGTCGTCGGGCGGCGCGGCGAGCTCCGGCAGGCCTCCCGGGGTGCCCCGGAACGCTGCCTGGTTCAGGGCGACGATACGCACGAGGTTCGGCGGCTTCGGCGCCGAGACGCCGGCGGACTCGGCGACGAACGCGTCTACCTCCGAGAGCGCGAGCATCGGGTTGAAACGTCGCTCGAAGCCGATGGTGGTCGACGCCCGCGAGCTCATCGAGGTGCCGCAGAGCGACCCCGCGACGTGACCGGGGAAGACCTCGACGCCGTCCGGCAGCTCGAGCAGCCGCCGGAGCGAGCGGAAGAGCCCCTCCGCGCCCTCGGAGGCTCCGACGGCGAGGTCGGGGCGTGCCGTGTCCCCCACGAACAACGAGTCGCCGGTGAGCACGAGCCAGGGCTCCTCGGCCCGCGTCGTGTCGATCACGGCGAGGCAGCAATGCTCCGGTCGGTGACCCGGGGTGTGGATGCACCGGAGGACGACGTTCCCGACCTGGATCTCGTCGCCGTCGGCCATCGGGTCGTGCGGGTACGCAACGCCGGCCTCCGGGTGGATCGTCACCGGGATGCCGTGATCGAGCGCCAGGCGCCCGTGCCCCGAGACATGGTCGGCGTGCGTATGGGTCTCGATCGTTCGTACGAGCCGCGCGCCGAGGCGTTCTGCCCCCTCGAGGATCGGCTCGATCGCGAGGTGCGGATCGACGACGGCGACCTCCCCGGCGACCTCGCAACCGACCAGGTACGAGGCACATCCCAGGTCGTCGTTCAGGATCTGGGCGAAGAGCACGGGCGCGACCGTAGCACCCGATTCCGCTATCTCTCCTGAAGTGATCGCCGTCGCAGGCGCCAGACGACGAGCAGGCTGATCGCGATCACCGCGAGACCGACCCCACCGGCGGCGACGGCGCGTCCCAGCTGCTGCGACGGGGCATCCGCGCCCGTGGCCGGAACGACCGTGAGCGACGCCTCCCAGCCGACGCTTTCGCCGTCGTCGTAGAGCTGAACGGCGCGGAACGTCTCGTTTCCGGGCTCTGTCCGCGCGGTGATCTCGAGTGGGAACGAGACGACGTCCGTGCCCTCGATCCGGCCGCCCGTCCAGGTGGCGACGTCGTCGTCGAGAGCGAGCTCCCACCCGGTGGGCGCCGCGACGAGTCCGAGCTCGACTCCGGGCGGCGCCTCGAGCCGGAGCGACGTCGTCGCCCGTCCGTCGCGCTCGTTCGGCGTCTCGAAGAGGACCGTCGAGCCTACTCCCGCTTCGACGAAGGAGGGCGAGAGGGTGACGTGCGCCGCCGCCGCGGGGGCGAGCAGCAGCACCACCACCACCCCGGCTGCAGTCGCCGAGAGCCGGCGGCGAGGACTCCGTGAGCTCGATCTGCGGCCCGGCCGCGGGCTCACAGCCCGAGGTGCTTCGCGATCACCATCCGCTGCACCTCGTTCGTCCCCTCGCCGATCTCGAGGATCTTCTGGTCGCGGTAGAGCCGCGAGATGGGGAACTCGTCCATGAACCCGTAGCCGCCGTGGATCTGGAGCGCGTGGTTGACGACCCGGTGAGAGAGCTCGCCGGTGTAGAGCTTGGCCATCGCCGCCTCGAGCGCGAACGGCCGACCCTGGTCCTTCAGCCACGCCGCCTTGTAGACGAGCTGCCGGCCGGCCTCGATCTCGACGGCCATGTCGGCGAGCTTGAACGACACGGCCTGGAAGCGACCGATCGGCCGGCCGAACTGCGTCCGCTCCTGCGCGTAGGCGAACGCGAGGTCGTAGGCGCCCTGGGCGAGCCCGACCCCCATCGCGGCGACCGAGATGCGTCCGCCGTCGAGGATCTCGAGGAACTGGTGGAAGCCGCGCCCGCGCGGTCCGAGCAGGTTGCTCTCGGGGACGGCGCAGTCCGCGAAGGTCAGCTCGCGTGTGTCGGACGCCTTCCAGCCGAGCTTGTGCAGGGGCTCGGAGATCTCGTAGCCCGGCGTCCCGTTCTCGACGACGAGGTTCGAGACCTCGTCCTGGCCCGTGCGCGCCGTGATCGTCACGCCCCAGGTCAGCTCGGTCCCCGCGTTCGTGATGAACATCTTCGACCCGTTGACGACCCACGACCCGTCGCGCAACTCGGCGGTCGTCCGCGCGGCACCCGCGTCGGAGCCTGCGTCCGGCTCGGTCAGCCCGAAGGCCGAGAGTCGCCGGCCGGCGGCGAGGTCGGGCAGCCAGCGGTCCTTCTGCTCGTCGGAGCCGAACAGGAAGATCGGCATCGTCCCGAGCGACGTGTGCGCCGCGACCGTGATCGCGACGGACGAGTCGATCCGCGTCAGCTCCTCGATCGCGATCGCGTAGGCGGCGGTGTCGCCGCCCGCGCCCTCGTAGCGCTCGGGGATGGGAATGCCGAGCAGACCGAGCTCCGCCATCTCCCGGACGAGCTCGACGGGGAAGCGGCTCTCCCGGTCGATCTCCTCGGCGACGGGCGCGACGCGCTCTCGGGCGAACGAGCGAACGGTGTCGCGGAGGAGCTCCTGCTCGGGCGTCAGGTCGAAGTCCATGCGGCGCGGATGGTAGTCGGCGTGCGGGCACCCCTTGTGGTGATTCACCACGAGAACGAGCCATGCGCTGTGGTTCCTCGGACCGAGCCCGGTGCGTGCGAGCGAGCGCTACCGGTCGATCGCGCGGTACTTGCGCACCGCGAGCGGGGCGAACACGGCGAGAATCGCGATCGTCCAGAGCACCGAGAGGAGGAAGGGGTGCTCGCTCGGGAACGAGCCGCTCGGGTACGGGCTGGGGTTGCCGAACAGCTCCCTCGTCGCCTGCGTGAGCACGCTGATCGGGTTCCACTCGGCGATCGGCTGGAGGACGTCCGGCAGCGTCTCCGTCGGGACGAACGCGTTCGAGAGGAAGGTCAGCGGGAAGACGATGAGGAAGCCGAGTTGCTGGACGGTCTCGACCGTCGGCGCGAGGAGACCGAGGTAGACGCCGACCCACGCCATCGAGTAGGTGAAGAACACCATCAGCAGGACGGCGAGCAAGAAGTCGACGACACCGGAGTGCACGCGCCAGCCGACCACGAGGCCCGAGAGCATGAGGACGACGAGGATGCCCATCGTGTAGACGACGTCGGCGAACGTCCGCCCGCTGAGGACCGCGGAGCGCGCCATCGGCAGCGAGCGGAAGCGGTCGATGATGCCCTTCGTCATGTCGTCGGCGAACGCGATCGCGGTCGTGATCGAGGCGAACGCGAGCGTCTGGATGTAGATCCCCGGCATCAGGTACTCGCGGTAGCTGCCGCCGCCCGGGAGCGGGATCGCGCCGCCGAAGACGAACGCGAACAGCACGACGAACATGATCGACTGGAGGATCGCGAAGATGGCGAGCTCCGGGATCCGCGGCACGCGCTTGAGCGCCCGCCAGGCGATCACGAAGCCGTCGTTGGCGGCGGCGGGGAGCGCGCTCACGTGTCCTCCTCTCCCGGAAGCTCCTCCGCTGCGTGACCCGTGAGCGCGAGGAACACGTCGTCGAGCGTCGGACGGCGCAACGCGACGTCGTCGAGCGCGATGCCCTCGTCGCCGAGCGCCCGCACGACGTCGACGAGCTGCTGCGCCCCGCCGTGCGCCCCGATGGTGAGCCGCTTCGTGTGCTCGTCGAGCGACGCCGACCCGTTGGGGGAGACGACGCCGGCCGCCCTGGAGAGCTGGTCGCGATCGTGGACGACGACCTCGATGCGCTCCCCGCCGACCTGTGCCTTGAGCTCGTCCGAGGTGCCGCGGGCGATGATAATGCCGTGGTCGACGACGACGATCTCGTCGGCGAGCTCGTCGGCCTCCTCGAGGTACTGCGTCGTGAGGAGCAGCGTGTTGCCCTCGCGCACCTGGCTGCGGATGACCTCCCACATCGCGAGCCGGCTCCGCGGGTCGAGGCCCGTCGTCGGCTCGTCGAGGAACAGGAGCTTCGGCTGCCCGATCAACGCCGCGGCGAGGTCGAGGCGGCGGCGCATGCCGCCGGAGTACGTCTTCGCAACCCGGTCGGCGGCGTCCTCGAGCGCGAACCGCTCGAGAAGCTCGTTCGCGCGACGGGACGCTTCGGAGGACGCGAGCTGGTAGAGCCGGCCGAACATCCAGAGGTTCTCCCGACCCGTGAGGTTCTCGTCGACGGCGGCGTACTGTCCCGAGAGCCCGATCAGCTTGCGGACCGCCTGGGCCTGGGTCGTCACGTCGAGCCCGGCGACCGTCGCTCTGCCGGCGTCGGCCCGGAGCAGCGTCGCGAGGATCCGGACGGTGGTCGTCTTGCCCGCTCCGTTCGGCCCGAGGAGGCCGAGCACCGTTCCCTCGCGCACCTCGAGGTCGACGCCGTCGAGCGCACGGACCTCGCTCTTCCGCGACCGGTAGACCTTGACGAGCCCCTCTGCCTCGATCGCAGCCAAGGTGACAACCGTAGTCATTCATGCCGCGTGGGCAGGTTCGGAAGACCGTACCGCCCTGCCGGCCGGACCGCGACGGGCCGGTCCCCCGCCGACAAGATGATTGATTTCGAGTGGGCGTGTGCGTGGGGATGGCTGTGACCGAGCCTGGGGCGAGGAGCGGTCGCGGCGCATATCGGGTGATACGTGTCGTGGCCGATCGTCGCGCCAGGCGACGTGTCACAGCCACCAGCCACGTGGGCGGCCATTTGGAATCGATCATCTAGGGTCGAGGAATGCGCGAGGAGCTCGACCGGAGCGCCATGGCGACGCTCTCGGGTGGCCACCTCGCGGTGGACTTCGCTTCGGGGGCCGTCCCGGCGCTCTTGCCGTTCTTCGTCCTCGAGTTCGACCTCAGCTACACGGCGACGGCCGCGCTGATGCTGGCCGTGCTCGTCTCGTCCTCGCTCGTCCAGCCGCTCTTCGGGCTTCTCTCGGACCGGCGCGGCGCGATCTGGCTCCTGCCGGCGGGCGTCGCGTTGGGTGGCCTGGGCACCGGGCTCGCGGCCGTCGCGCCACGGTACGAGCTCGTGCTCCTGCTGGTGTTCGTCGCGGGCATCGGGATCGCGGCCTTCCACCCGGAGGGGGCGAAGTTCGCCGCCTACGCGAGCGGACACAAGCGCGCGAGCGGGATGTCCTACTTCAACATCGGTGGGAACACGGGATATGCGCTGGGGCCGATCGTCGTCACTCCCCTCGTCCTCTGGCTCGGCCTCACCGGCGGCCTCCTCGCGATGCTGCCGGTCCTGGTCGCGGCAGTCGTGCTCCTGCGGTCGCTGCACGGGATCGAGGAGCTGGCGCCGGAGACCGAGGCGCATGAGCGGTCGAGCGCGGTCGACGACGTCGGCGCGATGACGCTCCTCGGCGTGGTGATCGCCCTCCGCAGCGTCGCGTGGTTCGGTCTCCTGACCTTCGTTCCGCTGTGGGTGGTCGAGAACGGCGGCACGGAGGGGGAGGGGAACCGGATGCTCTCCCTCATGCTCGTCGCGGGTGCGGCCGGAACGCTCCTGCTCGGCCCCGTCGCGGACCGCGTCGGGCTTCGGCGGACGCTTCTCCTCACGCAGACCGCCCTCCCGTTCCTCGTCGTCGCGTTCGTGGCCGTCGGAGGCGTGCTCGGCACGGTCGCGCTGATGCTCGTCGGCCTCTGTGTCGTGGGCACGTTCGGCGTCACCATGGTGCTCAGCCAGCTCTACCTCCCGCGGCACGTCGGGATGGCGAGCGGGCTCTCCGTCGGGCTCGCGATGGGCCTCGGCGGGATCGCCGCCGTGGCGCTCGGCGTCGTCGCGGACGCGGTCGACCTCGAGACCGCGCTCTTCGTCGCCGCCGTGGCGCCGGGTATCGGCGCGGTCCTCTGCCTCGCCCTGCCCCGCCCGCCGGCACTCGCCCCAGCGACTCCCGCCCCCGTGGCGATCAGTTAGGCTTCACCGTCGATTGAACCGTCAGTCAACGAGGAGACGAGTGACACGATGACCGTTCAGGAGTTCTTCGCACAGCTCCCCGACCGCGCCGACCCGGAGAAGACCGCCGGGATGCAGAACTCGTACGTGTTCGACGTCGAGGGCGTCGGTCAATGGACCGTCGCGGTCGACGACGGCTCGGTGACCGTGACCGAGGGCGCCGGCGAGGCCGACTGCACCATCACGGCGACCGAGGAGACGCTCACGAAGATCGCGAGCGGCGAGGCGAACCCGACCACGGCCTACATGACGGGCAAGCTCAAGATCTCCGGCGACATGGGCGCGGCTCTCAAGCTGCAGAAGCTGTTCTAGCGCTGTTGGTGCGGGTCCGACGAAGTCGGACACCTGGAGGAGGGCGGTGTCGGACTTCACTCCGACACTCGACAGCTGTCCGTCCGGGCAACGGGATAGGGTCGGATCCGTGATCTGGGTCGTCCGCTTCGCGATCGCCGGTGCGATCAACGTGCTCGCGCTCATCGTCGCGGACTGGGCGTTCGACGGCGTCTCGATCGGGCGGTGGGGGTCGATCATCCTTGCCGGTGTGGTGCTCGGGCTCGCGAACGTCTTCCTGAAGCCGCTCGTGACGTTCATCGCGCTGCCGCTGATCCTCCTC
>CAWFDO010000010.1:0-28083 GCA_963814565.1 uncultured Actinomycetes bacterium | reverse complement strand
GCGAGGATCCGAAGCGGATCCGCGAGCTCGTCCGCCAGACGGCCACCCGCGACGACCGGCGCCTCGCTCCGCGCGAGATCGAGTCGGTCGCGACGGCGGCGCTGGAGATCCGCGCCGCGCTCGAGCCCCTTCGTGCCGAGCTCGAGAAGTCGTCCGGCTCGAAGAAGGGCGCGATCACGAAGCACCTGCACAAGCTGCTCGACCAGCTGCTCGGCGGAGAGGAGCTGTCCGGGGACGACGCGGAGCTCGTCGCCTCGGTCGATGCGAAGAACCTCGACCGGGCGCGCGGGACCGGCAACGGCCTGCTTCGGGCCGTGCTGGAGCGTGCCGAGGGCGATGCGAGCGACGAGCAGGTGCGCGAGCTCGCCTACGACCTCTGCCTCGTCGAGGGCGCCCGCAAGGAGGACCTCGAGATCGTCCAGCAGTGGGCGACCAAGGTCAAGGAGATGGTCGCCGACATCGAGAGCAGGCGCGAGGACGCGCGCGAGGCTGCGGTCGAGGGCGTCCGGCGGCTCGAGGAGACGTGGAAGCTGTTCCGCGAGCTCGACGTGAAGCTGGTCGTCAACGACGAGCAGATCTTCCGTGAGCTCAAGGACCGCTTCGGGTCGCCGTACGGCTTCGGCGTCTACTTCCGCGGCGGCATGGGCGCAGAGGCGATCCGTGAGTTGCTCCGCGACCTCGACCTCCCGCAGGAGTCGATCACCCTCCGCGACACGATCAAGACGTCGAAGGGTCAGAAGCAGCAGCGCGCGATCAAGCGGCTGAAGGTCGTCCAGGCGTTCATCACATCCGAGAACAAGCCCGAGTGGATGGTGCTCGAGGCCGTCCCGGTGATCCCGCCGGAGCTCCGGCCGATGGTGCAGCTCGACGGCGGCCGGTTCGCCACGAGCGACCTCAACGACCTCTACCGGCGCGTGATCAACCGGAACAACCGCCTCAAGCGGCTGCTCGACCTCGGCGCTCCGGAGATCATCGTCAACAACGAGAAGCGCATGCTCCAGGAGGCGGTCGACGCGCTCTTCGACAACGGCCGCCGCGGCAGGGCGGTCACCGGCCCGGGCAACCGGCCGCTGAAGTCGCTCTCCGACATGCTCAAGGGCAAGCAGGGGCGCTTCCGCCAGAACCTGCTCGGTAAGCGCGTCGACTACTCGGGCCGCTCCGTGATCGTCGCCGGCCCGAACCTGAAGCTGCACCAGTGCGGGCTGCCGAAGCTGATGGCGCTCGAGCTCTTCAAGCCGTTCATCATGAGCCGGCTCGTCGAGCGGAAGTCCGTCCAGAACATCAAGGCGGCCAAGAAGTACGTCGAGTCGATGGTCCCGGAGGTCTGGGACGTGCTCGAGGAGGTCATCGCGGAGCATCCGGTGCTGCTCAACCGCGCACCGACGCTCCACCGCCTCGGCATCCAGGCGTTCGAGCCCGTGCTCGTCGAGGGCAAGGCGATCCAGGTGCACCCGCTCGTCTGCCACGCCTTCAACGCCGACTTCGACGGCGACCAGATGGCGGTCCACCTCCCGCTCTCGGCGGAGGCGCAGTCCGAGGCGCGCATCCTGATGCTGTCCTCGAACAACATCCTCTCGCCTGCGAACGGGCGGCCGCTCGCCACCCCGACGCAGGACATGGTGCTCGGCGTGTACTACCTCACGTACTGCTCGCACGATCCGCTCTCGGAGAAGTCGTCTGCGGAGCTCGCGAAGGAGCTCGGTGTCAAGGGCCTGCCGCGGTTCGCGTCCGAGGAGGAGATCGAGTTCGCGCTCGAGCATCCAGCGCAGGAGGTCTCGCTCCAGCAGCCGATCGAGTTCCGCTCCGGCGACGAGGTGAGGCTGACCACGCCTGGCCGCGTGATCTTCGAGACGGAGATCGAGCGGTCGCTCGCCGAGGCCGTCCGCGGCGGGCTGCACGAGCAGGTCGTCGTCGACCGCGCCCTCACGAAGCGCGAGCTCGACTCGATGATCGACCGCCTCGTCGGCGAGTACGGCGCCTACGCCGTCGCGACGGTGCTCGACACGATCAAGTCGCTCGCGTTCCGCTTCGCAACCCGCGCCGGCATCACCGTGTCGAAGAACGACATCGTGATCCCGCCGGAGAAGGAGGCGATCCTCGCCGGCTACGAGGAGAAGGTGACGAACGTCGAGCGCGAGTACGAGCGCGGCCTGATGACCGAGGAGGAGCGCAAGGAGCGTGTCATCGAGGTCTGGACGGAGGCCACGAACGACGTGGCCAAGGCGATGGAGGCAAACCTCCACGAGACGAACACGGTGCTCATGATGGCCAAGTCCGGCGCCCGCGGGTCGTTCAACCAGATCCGCCAGCTCGCCGGGATGCGCGGCCTCATGGCCAACCCGAAGGGCGAGATCATCGAGCGTCCGATCAAGGCCAACTTCATGGAGGGCCTCTCGGTGCTCGAGTACTTCATCTCGACCCACGGCGCCCGCAAGGGGATGGCGGACACCGCGCTCCGCACCGCCGACTCGGGCTACCTGACCCGCCGCCTGGTCGACGTCTCGCAGGACGTCATCATCCGCGAGGAGGACTGCGGCACCGACGACCACGTCGGGCTGTCGGCGATCCTCGACGGGCAGCTCAACCCGAGCGCGGCCGGGCGCGTCCTCGCGTCCGACGTCCACAAGCCGCTCAAGGACGGGAAGCCGGGCAAGACGGTCCTCGGCGAGAAGGGCGAGCTCCTGACGAAGCTCCGCCTCCGCGAGATCGCGGATCAGCTCGAGGAGCAGGCCGAGGAGCTTCCTGCTGCCCGTGCGCAGCGTCCTCAAGTGCCGCAGCGAGGTCGGCGTGTGCCGCGCCTGCTACGGCACGTTCCTCGCGAGCGGCGACATGGCCGAGATCGGCGATGCCGTCGGCATCGTCGCGGCGCAGTCGATCGGCGAGCCGGGCACCCAGCTGACGATGCGGACGTTCCACACCGGCGGCGTGGCGGGCTCGGACATCACACACGGCCTGCCGCGCGTCGTCGAGATCTTCGAGGCGCGGAACCCGAAGGGCGCGGCGACGCTCGCGGAGCTCGGCGGCAAGGTCGAGGTGGACGAGCAGGACCGCACGGTCCTCGTGACCGTCACGCCGTCCGCGCTCGACGAGAACGGCGAGCCGCTCCCGGTGAAGGAGTACTCCTTCCCGCGCCGGACCCGGCTGCTCGTCTCCTCGGGGGACACCGTCGAGCAGGGTGATCCGCTCGACGAGGGCTCGCTCAGCCCCGCCGACCTGCTGGCGCTGCACACGAAGGCGGCGAAGGGCTCGACCCCGACCGAGCTCTACCTCGTGGGCGAGGTGCAGAAGGTCTACAAGTCGCAGGGCGTCGACATCCACGACAAGCACATCGAGCTCATCGTCCGCCAGATGATGAAGAAGGTGCGCGTCGAGACGCCGGGCGACACGGAGCTCCTGCCGGGGCAGCTGGCCGACAAGGTCGTGCTCGAGCGGGCGAACGAGGCCGCTCGCTCGGCAAAGGGCGAGCGGGCGACGTTCGAGCCGCTCATCCTCGGCATCACGAAGGCCTCGCTGGCGACCGAGTCGTTCCTCTCGGCCGCGTCCTTCCAGGAGACCACGAAGGTCCTGACGGACGCCGCCATCGAGGGCAAGGTCGACCGGCTGCTGGGGCTCAAGGAGAACGTGATCATCGGGAAGCTGATCCCGGCGGCCACGGGTCTCAAGAAGTACCGCGGCATCGACATCGAGCCGTCCGAGCCGCTCCCGGCGGCCATGTTCGGGCCCGGCTCGGAGGCCGAGCTGCTCGCGGCGCTCGAGGAGATCGGCGACGGCGACGGGCTCGACCTGTCGGCTCTCGGCCTCGGTTACGAGGACGAGCTGCGCGACCTGCCCGAGTTGCCCGACGCTCCGGACGCGAGCCCGGACGAAGCATAGGAACGGGTGCGGGGAGGCTCGAACGGGCCTCCCCGCACCAGCCGTTCAACCTCAGTCGGGGACCGACTCGTCGGCCCGCCCGGTCGCATCCCCGACGCGGGTCGAGAGGAGCCGGGCCGCCAACGCGACCGCGTCGTCTCCGGGCTCGAGCTCGACGGCGTTCCCGGTCGCTCCGCACGCTGCCTGGATCCGCGCGAGGACGCCGAGCGCGTCGGCACGCCCGGCACCGGGCACGACGAGCGCGACGGTGCGCGAGCCGACCTCGTAGGCCTCCCCGCCCGTGACGCCCCGGACGTCGCCGACGAGCGCGGCGGAGCTCGCGGAGCCGGACTCGACGAGGGCGGCGGTCAGTCGCGAGCCGTCCGCCCGCGCATCTGCGACTGCCTCGGTCAGCGCGTCGATGAAGGCGGCGCGCCCGCCGGGCTCGATCGCAGGGAGCGGCGTCGGCGGCCTCGTAGGGGGCTCCGCGACCGCGAGCGGGACCTCGAGCGACGCCGTGACGTCGCTGCAGCCGGGACGCGAGCGATGTCAGGACGGCGACGCGGCGGCGCTCCCGCTCGATCGCATGCCGCCGAAACGCCCACGCGCCGAGGACGACGAGCGCCACGACCGCCACGACGACGAGACCGACGAGCATCGGAGCGGTCAAGCGCGCCGGCTCACCGCGGCCGCGGGCGGCTCAGCCCTCGATGACGTCTCCCGGCATCGGGACCACGTGGAGCAGCTCCTGGGGGCGCGGCGGCTCGTCGTCACCACCGGCGAGCATGACCGACCCGCGGGTCTCGCGCTTCGCGTGCGCGAGCGCGGACTCGGCACGGGCGACGAACGAGCCCGCGTCGTCGCGCATGACGAGCTCGGCGACGCCACCGGAGAGCGAAACGACACCGACGTCCCCGATCGGATGCCCCGCGAGGTCCGCCCGGAACGACTCGAAGAGCTCGCGCGCGTCGACGGTCTCCGAGCCGGGCCGCAGCACCGCGAACTTGCCGCCGCCGAGGCGGAACGCGTAGTCGAGGCGGTGCGTCACGCCGCGCAGCCGCTTCGCGAGCTCGAGCAGGACGCCGTCGGTGGCAAGAATTCCGATGCGGGCGTTGAGCGTCGTCAGGCGGTCGACGTCGACGACGAGCAACGAGAGCGGCTGGTTCGCGAGCCGCGACCTGACGATCTCGCGCTCGAGGACGGACGGGAACGACTGCCGGTCGAGGAGGCTCGTGAGCATGTCGAGCTCCGGCACGACGTCCGGCTTCCGCAGGTTCAGCGCCCGTGAGATCGGCGGTCGCGCCGCGCGGACGAGGTCGTCGAGCGCGTCGACGTCGTCCTCGCTGAACCGGTGGCCCTGATCGCGGGTCAGGACGCCGAGCAGGCTCTGGGGCGCATCCTGCTCGTCGAGCAGCGGCATGACGAGGCCTCCGCGGACAGGGTCGAGGCCGTCAGGGGCGACGAGGTCGCCGGCGAACGACACCTCGATCGCGCGCGCCCCCCGGTAGTCGGGGAACCCCATGCGGGCGATGTGGTTGGTCTCGGACTCGGAGAGCCCGACGGTCGCGACGATCGGCGTGCCGTTCCCGGCCGTGACGAGCGCGATCGCGCCGTGGGCGCCCGTCCGCTCGCGCGCGACCTCGAGCGTCCGCATCATCGGCTCGGGGTCGTCCTCCAGATCGAGCGCCGCGAGCGCCGGCGTCCGCTGGATCGCTGTGAGCGCGTCGTTGAGCGTCTGTGCGAACTCGACGAGCCGCTCGTCGAAGCGGCGCAGCATCGTCACGGTCACCTCCGCCTGCCGTGTCAGGAGACGTCGGATCGCGAGCACGAAGAGAACGAAGGAGACGGCCGCGAGGACGACCGCCGCGATGGCGAGAGCGGTCACCATCGCAACTCACCTTCCCCCGAGGCGCTCGCGAACCTGCGTCCCTTCATCGAGCTAACCCTACAGAGGGGGGTGGCTGGAGCTTCCCTCGTCCCGAAGCGGGATCCCCGCCTCCGGCGGGAACCCTATGGACGTGCGCCGCCCATCGCCGCGACTCCGTTGCCGTCCCCCGCCGGCTCTATCCTCGAGACCGTGAGCCGCGAGGGCACCGCCACGATCGTCCGGCTCGACCGTGCCGCCGACTCCGTCGATGCGACTCCGCCGCGGCCGATCGCGCTGCAGCCCGTCGAGCCTCCGCGCACCCGCCGCCCGGGCTGGCCGACCCTCGCCGCCGTCGCGATGGCGACGGGCCTTGCGGCGATTGGCCTCGGCACCTGGTCGGTCATCTCGGAGGCGCGCTCCCAGCCGAGCGCGGGGGAGGACGCCGCCGTCGAGCGGTCGCTGGCGGTCCTCGCCGACTCGAGCGCTGTCCGCTACCCGTTGCGCGGCTCGGTCGGGCGCATCGCGCTCGTCGTCACGCAGTCGGACGAGGCTGTCCTCGCCCTCGACGGCCTCGGCCCGGCGCCCGAGGGAAGCACCTACCGTGTGTGGCTCGTGGCGCCGGGATCCGCGACGCCGGTCGGCGACGCAGCGTTCGACGCCTTGTCCCCCGTCGTCGCGCTCGAGCGGCGCATCCCGCCGGGCACACGGGTCGGCGTGACCCTCGAGCCCGCGCCCGACACGACAGTTCCCTCGCGCCCGCTCCGCCTCTTCGTCGTCCGCGAGTAGGGCAACGCCTCGCAGGGAGCTAGTTGCGGCCACGCCGGGGGACGCCTTCAGGGATGTGCTCCGCCGCACGCGGGGAACAAGCGTCGCCGCAGCATGCTCAATCCTTCGCGATGGTCGCGCGGTCCTTGCCGAGGTCCTTCGCGCGGTAGAGCGCCGAGTCGGCGCGCTCGAAGAGACCCGCGGCTGTCTCGCCGTGACGCAGCTCGGCGATACCGGCCGAGACCCGGACCATCTGCCCGCCCGGGACCGACATCCCGACGAGGCTGTCGTGCATCCGCTGGAAGAGCTGGCCGGCGTCGTCCGACGTCGACTCGGGCATGATCACCGCGAACTCGTCGCCGCCGACGCGACAGCCGATGTCGACCGACCGGATCTCGTTCCGCAGCCGCTCCGCGACCTGCGCGAGCACGGCGTCGCCCGCGAGATGCCCGATGCGGTCGTTGACCGCCTTGAAGTCGTCGAGGTCGAGGATGAGGAGCGCCAGCCGCCGGTCGTAGCGCTGCGCGCGAAGCGACTCCCGGCGAAGCGTCTCGTGGAAGTAGCGCTGGTTGAAGAACCCGGTCAGCGCGTCCGTCTCGGCGAGCTGGCGCGCCTCGCGGTAGCGGCGCGCGTTCTCGATCGCGGGGATGCACGTCTCCGAGATCTGCTCGATCGCCGCGATCCGGTCGTGGCTCGGCTCGTACCCCGGCGTCCGCCAGAACAGCGCCAGGCTCCCGAGCGCACTGCCGTCGCGGCTGACGAGCGGCATGAAGAGCCCACCGCGAATGAGGTGGGTGTCCGCCGCGTCCGCCGCGCCGTAGCGGTAGTTGACGGTGATGGGGCCGGCGGACTGGGCGCCCGCAGCTCCGGACGACGGCGGATGTGCCGCCTCCTCCGGCGTCATCCCGCGCGTCGCGATCGCCGAGCTCGCCGCCCCCCTCGTCGAGCACGACCATCGCGGCGTCGAAGCCCGGGATCTCGAGTGCGGCGTCGAGCACGCGGTCGAGCAGCTCCTCGAACTCGATCGAGTTGCCGAGGTCGCTCAGGAACCGGTTCCGCTTGCTCTCCCGCTCGGCCCGCTCGAGGGCGTCCGAGAGGTCGCGGCCGAGATCGTCCATGCGGGTGCGCATGTCGTCGACGGCGCGCGCGAGCCGGTCCTCGCGCTCGGGCTTCGGGCGTCCGCGCACGAGCAGGACCACGACGACGGCGAGCCCGACGAGGGCAATCGCCGCAATGACAATGCTGATGGTCGCTCCGCTCGAGATGTCCGGTTCCCCCACCCTTCCCCGACCGCAATGTAGTCGGCGGAAGCCGTTTCGGGAATCCCCGAGTCTCACCCGGGCGGGGGACGCCGAATCCCCATGTCTGCTACGCTGCCCGTCCCCGGTTGGCGGGACGTCTTCGTCCTGCCGGCCTCATCTGTGCGAGAAAAGCTTCGACCGAATCGACAGGAGTAGCGTGCCCACCGTCAACCAGCTCGTCCGCAAGGGTCGCAAGAACCCCAAGGCGAAGGTCAAGACTCCCGCGCTGCGCGGCGCGCCGCAGAAGCGCGGCGTCTGCACGCGCGTCTACACGACGACTCCGAAGAAGCCGAACTCGGCGCTTCGCAAGGTCGCGCGCGTGAAGCTGACCAACCAGATGGAGGTCGGCGCGTACATCCCGGGCGAGGGGCACAACCTGCAGGAGCACTCGGTCGTGCTGATCCGCGGCGGCCGCGTCAAGGACCTGCCGGGCTTCCGCTACAAGGTGATCCGCGGCGGGCTCGACACCTCCGGTGTCTCGGAGCGTCGCCAGGGCCGCTCGAAGTACGGCGCCAAGAAGGGCAGCTCCTAGTGCCGCGCCGCGCAGAGATCCAGCCGCGCACGGTCAATCCCGACCCCGTCTACGGGGCGGTGCTCGTGACGCAGCTCATCAATCGGATGATGCTCGACGGCAAGAAGTCGATCGCCGAGGGGATCGTCTACGACGCGCTCGCGCAGGTGGCCGAGAAGACCGGCAAGCCGGCGCTCGAGTCGCTCGAGTCGGCCGTCAAGTCCGTCACGCCGGTGCTCGAGGTCCGCTCGCGCCGCGTCGGCGGCGCCAACTACCAGGTTCCCGTCGAGGTGCCGCCGCGCCGCGGCCGCACGCTCGCGCTCCGCTACCTCGTCACGTATGCGCGCGAGCGCCGCGAGAAGGGGATGCAGAACAAGCTCGCGGCCGAGCTGATGGACGCGATCAACCAGCAGGGCGGCGCGTTCAAGCGCAAGGACGACATGTACCGCATGGCCCAGGCCAACAAGGCGTTCGCGCACTACCGGTGGTAGGCAGATGAGCACGACGACAGCCACCCAGGTCGGGCTCGACCGCGTCCGCAACATCGGGATCATGGCCCACATCGACGCGGGCAAGACCACGACGACCGAGCGGATCCTCTACTACACCGGCCGCACCCACAAGCTGGGTGAGGTGCACGAGGGCGCCGCGACGATGGACTGGATGGCGCAGGAGCAGGAGCGCGGCATCACCATCACGTCGGCGGCGACGACGGCGTTCTGGCGCGACCATCGCATCAACATCATCGATACTCCCGGGCACGTGGACTTTACGGTCGAGGTGGAGCGCTCGCTCCGCGTGCTCGACGGCGCGGTCGCCGTGTTCGACTCCGTCGCCGGCGTCCAGCCGCAGTCGGAGACGGTGTGGCGCCAGGCCGACCGCTACGGCGTTCCGCGCATCGCCTTCATCAACAAGATGGACCGCACGGGCGCGCACTTCGCGAACGCCGTCGAGTCGATGCGCGACCGTCTCGGCGCGAACCCGGTGCCGATCCAGCTTCCGATCGGCGAGGAGGAGCACCACGTCGGCGTCGTCGACCTCGTCGAGATGAGGGCGATCGTCTACGAGGACGAGCTCGGCCAGTCGTTCACGGTCGGGGAGATCCCCGCCGAGCACGCGGCCGCCGCCGAGGTGGCGCACCACGCGCTGATCGACGCGGTCGCGGAGCACGACGACGAGCTGATGGAGGCGTACCTCGAGGACGAGTCGTCGGTGACGCCCGAGATGATCAAGCGCGCGCTTCGCGCCGGGACGCTCGCCGACGCGATCACGCCGGTGCTGCTCGGCTCCGCCTTCAAGAACAAGGGCGTGCAGCCGCTGCTCGACGCGGTCGTCGACTACCTGCCGAGCCCGCTCGACGTCCCCTCCGTCCAGGGCACCGACCCGAAGACGGAGGACGAGATCACCCGGGCCGCGTCCGAGGACGCGCCGTTCTCGGCCCTCGTCTTCAAGGTCATGTCCGACCCGTACGTCGGCAAGCTGACGTACTTCCGGGTCTACTCCGGCAAGCTCAAGGCGGGCGACCGCGTCCTCAACACGACGAACGGCAAGACCGAGCGGATCGGGCGCATCCTCCAGATGCACGCGAACCACCGCGAGGAGCGCGACGAGATCGCCGCGGGCGAGATCGCCGCCGCCGTCGGGCTCAAGCAGTCGACCACCGGCGACACGCTCGCCGTCGACTCCGCCCCGATCGTGCTCGAGGCGATGACGTTCCCCGACCCGGTGATCTCGGTCGCGATCGAGCCGAAGACGAAGGGCGACCAGGACAAGCTCGGCACGGGCCTCCAGCGGCTCGCCGAGGAGGACCCGACGTTCCGCGTCTCCTCGGACGAGGAGACCGGCCAGACCCTCATCGCCGGGATGGGCGAGCTCCACCTCGAGATCCTCGTCGACCGCCTCCTGCGCGAGTTCAAGGTCGACGCCAACGTCGGCCGCCCGCAGGTCGCCTATCGCGAGACCGCGGGGCAGGCCGTCAACAAGATCCGCGGCAAGTTCGTCCGCCAGACCGGCGGCTCGGGCCAGTACGGCGACGTCGAGATCAACCTCATCCCGCAGGAGCCCGGCAAGGGCTACGAGTTCGAGGACAAGATCGTCGGCGGGAAGATCCCGAAGGAGTACATCAAGCCCGTCGACGAGGGGATCCAGGAGGCGCTGGGCGCCGGCGTGCTCGCCGGCTACCCGGTCGTCGACGTCCGCGTCGAGCTCGTCGATGGTTCGTACCACGACGTCGACTCGAGCGAGCGGGCGTTCAAGATCGCCGGCTCGATGGCCTTCAAGGAGGCAATGAAGCGCGCGAAGCCGAAGCTGCTCGAGCCGATGATGGCCGTCGAGGTCGTCACGCCCGAGGACTACCTCGGCGACGTGATGGGGAACCTCAACTCGCGGCGCGGCCGGGTCGAGCACCTCGAGCCGGTCGGCAACTCGCAGTCCATCAAGGCGAGCGTGCCGCTGTCCGAGATGTTCGGCTACGCCACCGACCTGCGGTCGATGACCCAGGGGCGAGCCACGTTCACCATGCAGTTCGACCGCTACGAGGACGTTCCGCAGTCCATCGCAGCGGACATCGTCGACGCCCAGAGGGGCGAGTAGGCACTAGGCCCGGAAGGAGACCGGAACCGCAATGGCCAAGCAGAAGTTCGAGCGCAACAAGCCGCACGTCAACGTCGGCACGATCGGTCACATCGACCACGGCAAGACGACCCTCACCGCCGCGATCACGAAGGTGCTCGCCGAGCAGGGGACGGGCACCGCGGCTCGTGACTTCGCGTCCATCGACGCCGCTCCCGAGGAGCGCCAGCGCGGGATCACGATCAACACGGCGCACGTCGAGTACGAGACCGAGAACCGCCACTACGCCCACGTCGACTGCCCGGGGCACGCCGACTACATCAAGAACATGATCACGGGCGCCGCCCAGATGGACGGCGCGATCCTCGTGGTCTCGGCCGCCGACGGCCCGATGCCGCAGACCCGCGAGCACATCCTGCTGGCCCGCCAGGTCGAGGTGCCGGCGATGGTCGTCGCGCTGAACAAGGCCGACATGGTCGACGACCCCGAGCTTCATCGAGCTCGTCGAGATGGAGGTGCGCGAGCTCCTCTCCAAGTACGAGTTCCCCGGCGACGACATCCCGATCGTCCAGGTCTCGGCGCTCAAGGCGCTCGAGGGCGACCCCGAGTGGACCGCCAAGATCCTCGAGCTGATGGCCGCCGTCGACTCCTACATCCCGGAGCCGACGCGCGACGTCGACAAGCCGTTCCTGATGCCGATCGAGGACGTGTTCACGATCACCGGCCGCGGCACCGTCGTGACCGGCCGCATCGAGCAGGGCAAGATCGAGGTCGGCAACGAGGTCGAGATCGTCGGCATCCACGAGAAGATCGAGAAGACGACGGTCACCGGTCTCGAGATGTTCCAGAAGATCCTCGACTTCGCGCAGGCCGGCGACAACGCGGGCGCGCTGCTCCGCGGCGTCAAGCGCGAGGAGGTCGAGCGCGGCCAGGTGCTCGCGAAGCCGGGCTCGATCACGCCGCACACGCACTTCAAGGCCGAGGTGTACGTCCTCTCGAAGGACGAGGGCGGGCGCCACACGCCGTTCTTCAACGGCTACCGGCCGCAGTTCTACTTCCGCACGACGGACGTGACCGGCTCGATCAAGCTCCCGGAGGGCCAGGAGATGGTCATGCCGGGCGACAACACCAACATGGAGATCGAGCTCATCCAGCCGATCGCCATGGATCAGGGCCTCCGCTTCGCGATCCGCGAGGGTGGCCGCACGGTCGGCGCCGGCGTCGTCACGGAGATCGTCAAGTAGGGAGGGCCCCGGCCCTCCCGCCGACGGGAACCCCGAGAGATGGCTCAGCAGAAGATCCGCATCCGGCTCAAGGGCTACGACCACCAGCAGGTGGACCGCTCCGCCTCCCAGATCGTGGAGACGGCGCAGCGCACCGGCGCGACGATCACCGGTCCCGTGCCCCTGCCCACCGAGAAGAACGTCTACTGCGTGATCCGCAGCCCGTTCAAGGACAAGGACTCGCGCGAGCACTTCGAGGTGCGCACGCACAAGCGCCTGATCGACATCCACAGCCCCACGCCGAAGACGGTCGACTCGCTGATGCGCCTCGACCTTCCGGCCGGCGTCGACATCGAGATCAAGCTCTGATGGCGATGAAGGGCATTCTCGGCAGGAAGCTCGGCATGACCCAGGTCTTCGACGCGGAGACCGGGAACGTCGAGGCCGTCACCGTGATCGAGGCCGGGCCCTGCCCGGTGGTCACGGTGCGAACCCAGGCGACCGACGGCTACGAGGCCGTCCAGCTCGCGTTCGACGCGGTCCGGGACCGCAAGCTCTCGAAGGGCGAGCTCGGCCACCTCCGCAAGGCGGGCGTCGGCGCGCACCGGCACCTCGTCGAGTTCCGCGGGGCGAGCGAGCTCCAGGCCGGCGAGACCGTCACCGTCGAGGCCTTCGAGCCCGGCGACCGGATCAAGGTGTCCGGCGTCTCGATCGGAAAGGGCTTCCAGGGCACGATCAAGCGGCACAACTTCTCCCGCGGCCCCGTGAGCCACGGCTCGCACAACGTCCGCAAGCCGGGCTCGATCGGCGCGTCGGCGACGCCGTCGCGCGTGTTCAAGGGCAAGAAGATGGCCGGCCACATGGGCGCCCACCGCGTCACCCAGCCGGGGCTCGTCGTCCACGAGGTGGACGCCGAGCGGAACCTGCTCCTCGTCCGCGGCTCGGTGCCGGGGCCGAAGAGCGGGCTCGTCGAGATCCGCGGAGTCGAGCGCTGATGGCCGTGAAGGCGACAGTGCTCGGCGGCTCGGCGAAGGACGTCGCGCTCGACGCGACCGTCTTCGAGGTCGAGGTCAAGCCGCATCTCCTCCACGAGACCGTGCGGTCGGAGCTGAACGCGGCCCGGCGCGGGACGCGCGGCGCGAAGAGCCGCGGGCTCGTCGCGGGCGGCCGCGCGAAGCCGTGGCGCCAGAAGGGCACGGGTCGCGCCCGCCAGGGCACGATCCGCGCGCCGCAGTTCACGGGCGGCGGTGTCGCGTTCCCGCCCGGGATGCGGAGCTTCGACGTCAAGGTGAACCGCAAGGCCCGCAGGGCGGCGCTCAGGGGCGCGCTCTCGCACCACGCGGCGAACGGCACGCTCGCCGTGCTCGACGCGACCTCGTTCGAGGCGCCGTCGACGAAGCAGGCGAAGGGCGTGCTCGAGGGCTGGGGCAAGGACGCCCCGGTGCTCGTCGTCGCGCACGAGGACGAGGAGGCGGTCGTCAAGTCGTTCCGCAACCTCGAGCGCGTGCTCGTGACGGTGCCGGCGGAGCTCGAGGTCGCGGCGATCGTCTGGGCCCGCGCGGTCGTCGTCACCGAGGCCGCGCTCCCGCTCGTCGAGACGAAGGCCGGGAAGGAGGCGTCGGCATGAGCGGTCTGACGAACGAGCAGGTCGTGCTGGCCCCCGTCGTCTCGGAGAAGAGCTACTCGGGGATCGCCGACCGCCGCTACACGTTCAAGGTGCACCCGGACGCGCACAAGACGCAGGTCCGGCAGGCGATCGAGCAGCTGTTCGACGTCCACGTCGAGCGCGTGAACATCGTCAAGGTGCAGGCGAAGCCGAAGCGCCGCGGCCTCTTCAAGGGCACGCGGCCCGGCTGGAAGAAGGCGATCGTCCAGGTCCGCGAGGGCGAGACGATCGAGATCTTCGAAGGGGCACAGGTCTAACCGAGATGGCAGTCAAGAAGTACAAGCCCACGAGCGCCGGTCGTCGCCAGATGGCCACCTCCTCGTTCGAGGAGATCACGCGCACGCGAGCCGGAGAAGTCGCTGCTCGAGCCGCTGCAAGAAGTCGGCGGCCGGAACAACCACGGCCGCATCACGACGCGCCACCAGGGCGGCGGTCACAAGCGCCGCTATCGGCGGATCGACTTCAAGCGCGTCAAGGACGGCGTCCCGGCGAAGGTCGCCACGATCGAGTACGACCCGAACCGGTCGGCCCGCATCGCGCTCCTCCACTACGCCGACGGCGCGAAGGCGTACATCCTGGCGCCCGCCGGCCTCCGGGTCGGGGCGACGGTGCAGTCCGGGACGGGCGCCGACATCAAGCCCGGCAACGCGCTGCCGCTCGCCGACATCCCGACCGGCACGAACGTGCATGCGGTCGAGCTCCGGCCCGGCCAGGGCGCGAAGATGGCCCGCTCCGCGGGCTCGGGCGTCCAGCTCGTCGCGAAGGACGCGCCGTACGCCGTCCTGCGGCTCCCGTCCGGCGAGATGCGCCGCGTCCTGCTCACGTGCCGCGCGACCGTCGGCCAGGTCGGCAACTCCGACCACTCGAACGAGTCGAGCGGGAAGGCGGGTCGCAGCCGCTGGCTCGGCAAGCGCCCCTCCGTGCGCGGTACGGCCATGAACCCGGTCGACCATCCGCACGGCGGCGGCGAGGGCAAGTCGAAGGGCCACCACCCGGTGACCCCGTGGGGCGTCCCGACGATCGGGAAGCGCACCCGCCGCAAGCACAAGGAATCCGACAAGTTGATCGTCCGCGGCCGTCGCCGCGGCAAGGAGAGGCGCTAAATGTCGAGATCGTCCAAGAAGGGGCCGTTCGTCGAGGAGCGGCTGCTCAGCCGCATCGAGGCGATGAACGCCGCCGGGGACAAGCGGATGATCCGCACCTGGTCGCGCTCCTCGACGATCTTCCCGGAGATGGTCGGGCACACGATCGCCGTCCACGACGGGCGCAAGCACGTCCCGGTGTTCGTGTCGGAGCAGATGGTCGGGCACAAGCTCGGCGAGTTCGCGCCGACGCGGACCTTCCGCGGTCACTCCGGTGACCGGCAGGCACAGGTGAAGAAGCGCTAGTGGCCACGAAGACGACACCCGAGCGCATCCAGGTGCGCGCCCAGGCGAAGTGGGTCCGCATGTCCGCCCGCAAGGCGCGGCTCGTGCTGGACCTCCTGCGCGGCCGCAGCGTGCCCGAGGCCCGCACGATCCTCGCCTTCACGCCCCGCGCCGCGGCCCGGGAGATCGACCGCGTGCTCGCGTCGGCCGTCGCCAACGCGGAGTCGGCGCACGGCCTCGACGGCGACGAGCTGATCGTGCTCGAGGCGTACGCGGACGAGGGCCCGACGCTCAAGCGCTGGCGCGCCCGCGCGCGCGGCCGCGTGAACCGGATCCGCAAGCGGACCTGCCACATCACGATCGTCGTCACGGAGAGCCCGAAGGCCGGCCGGCCCCGCCCGCAGAAGCAGGCGAAGCCGGAGGCCGAGAAGGCGCCGCAGCCCGAGGCCACCGCCGCCGAGGAGGCGCCCGCGGAGGAGAAGCCGAAGCGCCGCTCGCCGGCCAAGAAGAAGAAGGAGGTGGCCGCGTAATGGGTCAGAAGGTGCATCCCGGCGGCCTTCGCGTCGGTGTCATCCACGACTGGAAGTCGAACTGGTGGACCGGCAAGAAGGAGATCGCCGACTACATCCTCGAGGACGTTCGGATCCGCGACCACATCAACGGCAAGCTCGCGCACGCCGGCCTGTCCGACATCCTGATCCGCAAGGACAAGCAGCGGATCACGGTCGACATCTACACGGCGCGCCCCGGCATCGTGATCGGCAAGTCGGGCGTCGAGGTGGACGCGCTCCGCAAGGAGCTCCACTCGATCACCGGCAAGAGCGTCCACATCAACATCAACGAGATCAAGCGGCCCGAGCTCGACGCGCAGCTCGTCGCCCAGTCGATCGCGGAGCAGCTCCAGAACCGCGTGTCGTTCCGGCGCGCGATGAAGCGCTCGCTCGCCTCGGCGATGCGCTCGGGCGCCCAGGGGATCAAGATCCAGTGCGGCGGCCGCCTCGGCGGCGGCGAGATGAGCCGCAGCGAGCGGTACACCGAGGGTCGCGTCCCGCTCCACACGATCCGCGCCGACATCGACTACGGCTTCGCCGAGGCGAAGACGACCTACGGCCGGATCGGCGTGAAGGTGTGGGTCAACAAGGGCGAGATCATGCCGGAGGGCTACGAGGGGTCGCTCGGCCGCGAGCGGATCACCGAGGCCGACGGCTCGCGCCGGCGTCGCGGCTCGAACAGCGAGGGCCTCGGCGCCTCCCGCGAGAGCGGTCGCGGCCGCGGCCAGGATCGCGAAGGGCCTCGGCCTCGTCCAGCGCCGGCGGCGCCCCGGTCGGGGCGGCGGTCGCGGCGGTGCCCCGCGCGCGGGCCAGGGACGCGGTCCCTCCCCGGAGACGCAGGCACAGCCGACGGACGCCTCGCTCGAGACGCCGCCCACCGAGGCGGCCGCCCGAGACGACGGCGCCCGAGACCACGGCGCCCGAGACCACCCCGGAGAGCACGGGAGGTGACTCCTGATGCTGCTGCCGAAGAAGACGAAGCACCGCAAGCAGTTCCGCGGTCGCCGCCGCGGGTTCGCGAAGGGCCAGACCGACGTGCAGTACGGCGACTACGGGATCAAGGCGCTCGAGAACGGTTGGGTCACCAACCGGCAGATCGAGGCCGCCCGAATCGCGATGACGCGCAAGATCCGCCGCGGCGGCAAGGTCTGGATCAACCTGTTCCCGGACAAGCCGTTCACGAAGAAGCCCGCCGAGACCCGCATGGGCTCGGGGAAGGGCTCGCCCGAGGGGTGGGTCGCCGTCGTCAAGCCCGGCACGGGTCATGTTCGAGCTGTCCGGCGTGTCCGAGCCGCTCGCCAAGGAGGCGCTCCGCCTCGCGGCCCAGAAGCTGCCGATCAAGGCGAAGTTCGTGAAGCGGGAGGCGGATCTCTTTGAAAGCTAGGGAGTTGCGCGGGATGACCGACGAGGAGCTCGACAAGAAGCTCGGCGAGGGTCGGCAGGAGCTCTTCAAGCTCCGCTTCCAGGCCGCCACCGGCGCGCTGGACTCGAGCGCGCGGCTGCAGCAGGCGAAGCGCGATATCGCCCGCATCCTGACCATCCAGAACGAGCGGGCAGCGGAGAAGGTGTGAGGAACGAATGGCTGACGAGAAACTGAACGAGAACGAGAACGAGACCCCGGCCGACGAGCCGGCCGCCGAGATCGCCGAGGAGGCGGTCGCGGAGGCGCCGGTCGACGAGCCCGAGGCCGAGGAGGCCGAGGCAGCGCCGGCCGAGGAGGCTGCCGAGGAGGCGGTCGCAGAGGCACCCGCCGAGGAGGCGCCCGTCGCCGAGGAGCCGGTGGAGGAGACCCCTGCCGCCGAGGCGGCATCGGAGGAGCCCGCCGCGGAGGCCGCTCCCGACGAGCCTGCGACCGAGGCCGCCGAGCCCGCTGCCGAGGCGGAGGCCGCCGAGGCCGCGCCGGCGCCGCAGTCCGGCCCGAAGCCGAAGAAGAAGCGCCTGCCCCGGTCGGAGCGCCCGCAGCGGACGCGGCCGAAGCGGGTCAAGGCCGCCGAGCGGAAGCCGATCGTCCGGCTCGAGAAGCCGGAGCACGAGCGCGGCCGGCGCCAGGAGCGCCAGGGCACCGTCGTCTCCGACGCGATGGAGAAGACGATCGTCGTCAAGGTCGACGTCGTGAAGGCCCATCCGAAGTACAAGAAGGTCGTCCGCCGGAGCGTCAAGTTCCACGCGCACGACGAGGAGTCGACGGCCAAGGTCGGCGACATCGTCCGGATCGTCGAGACCCGGCCGCTGTCGAAGACGAAGCGCTGGCGCCTCGCCGAGGTCGTGGAGGCCGCGAAGTGATCCAGCAGGAATCGCGTCTCAAGGTCGCCGACAACACGGGTGCCCGCGAGCTCCTCTGCATCCGCGTGGTCGGAGGCTCGCATCGGCGATACGCCCGTGTCGGCGACCAGATCGTCGCTACAGTGAAGGCCGCCACGCCGCAGGGCACGGTCAAGAAGGGCGAGGTCGTGAGAGCGGTCGTCGTCCGGACGAAGAAGCCCTACGGCAGGAATGACGGGACGTTGATCGGCTTCGACGAGAACGCCGCCGTCATCATCGACAACCAGCTGAACCCGCGCGGGACGCGCATCTTCGGGCCGGTCGCCCGCGAGCTGCGCGAGAAGAACTTCATGAAGATCGTCAGCCTCGCCCCCGAGGTGCTCTAGAGATGGCCACCACCATGCGAATCAAGAAGGGCGATCTCGTCCAGGTGCTCGCCGGCAAGGACCGCGGCAAGCAGGGACGGGTCCTCGAGGCGCGCCCGCGTGACCGCAGCGTGATCGTCGAGAACCTCAACCTCGCGAAGCGGCACACGAAGCCGCGCCCGATCCGCGACTCCACGCGCATGGGCGGCGCGACCGTCATCCCCGGCGGGATCATCGAGAAGCCGATGCCGCTCGACGTCTCGAACGTGATGATCGTCTGCCCGACCTGCAGCCAGCCGACGCGCGTCGGGGTGACGGTCAAGGTGATCAAGGACGAGACGGTGCGCGTCCGCGTCTGCAAGCGCGACGGCTGCGGCCAGGAGATCGGCAGCTGATGGCGACCGCGACGGAGACACCGGTGGCGCGCCTCAAGCAGCGCTACGACGACGAGATCCGCGCAGCGCTGAAGGACGAGCTCGCGCTCGACTCGGTGATGCAGGTCCCGCGGATCACCAAGATCACGCTCAACATGGGCGTCGGCGACGCGAAGACCGACGCGAAGGCGCTCGACGCCGGCGATCGAGGAGCTCTCGACGATCGCCGGCCAGCGCGCGCAGGTGCGCCGGGCGCGGAAGTCGATCGCGAGCTTCAAGCTCCGCGAGGGGATGGCCGTCGGCGCGCGCGTCACGCTGCGCGGCGCTCGGATGTACGAGTTCCTCGACCGGCTCGTCTCGATCGCGCTGCCGCGCATCCGCGACTTCCGGGGCCTCAACCCCGACTCGTTCGACGGCCGCGGGAACTACTCGCTCGGGATCAAGGAGCAGATCATCTTCCCCGAGATCGACTACGACAGCGTCCCCGCGATCCGGGGCCTCGACATCGCGATCACGACCACGGCGGAGACCGACGAGCAGGCCCGCGCACTGCTGCGTGCGCTCGGGCTGCCCTTCGCCACCGAGAGAAGGGATTCGTAGTGGCCAAGACGTCCCTGCGCGTGAAGCAGAAGCGCGCGCCGAAGCACAAGGTGCAGGCGTACACGCGCTGCAACCGCTGCGGCCGGCCGCGCGCCGTGTTCCGCAGGTTCAAGCTCTGCCGGATCTGCCTGCGCGAGCTCGCGCACGACGGCGCGATCCCGGGCATGACCAAGAGCTCGTGGTAGGGGAAGAGAGATGCTGACCGATCCGATCGCCGACATGCTGACCCGCATTCGCAACGCGAACCGGGCGATGCACGACACCGTCTCGATGCCGACCTCGCGGATGAAGGAGGAGATCGCACGCCTCCTCACCGACGAGGGGTACGTGAAGGGCTTCGAGGTCGTCGAGGCCACGCCGGTCGACCAGCTCGTCATCGAGCTGAAGTTCGGCAAGAACCGCGAGCGCGTGATCACCGACCTGAAGCGCGTGTCGAAGCCCGGCCGCCGCGTCTACGCGAAGAAGGACCGCCTGCCGCGCGTCCTCGGTGGGCTCGGCACGGCGATCCTGTCCACGTCGACCGGTGTGATCACCACCCGCCAGGCCGCGGAGCGCGGCGTCGGCGGCGAGGTCATCGCCTTCGTCTGGTAGCCCCATGTCGCGAATCGGAAGAAAGCCCATCGAGATCCCGAGCGGCGTCACCGTCGAGGTGTCGCCCGGCGGGAACGTGAAGGTCTCCGGGCCGCTCGGCACGCTCGAGCAGCGCGTGCCTGCGCGCATGGAGATCGCCCAGGACGACGGCGTCGTCACGGTGACCCGGCCGACCGAGCGCGGCGAGGACCGCGCGCTCCACGGCCTCACGCGGACGCTCGTCGCGAACATGGTCGAGGGCGTCACGAAGGGCTTCGAGAAGCACCTCGAGATCCAGGGCGTCGGGTATCGCGCGCAGCTCAAGGGCGCCGAGCTCGAGCTCGCCGTGGGCTTCTCCCATCCGGTGACGATCGCGCCGCGCGAGGGGATCTCGTTCGAGGTCCCGCAGCCGACGCAGGTGATCGTCAAGGGAACCAGCAAGCAGGTCGTCGGGCAGACGGCCGCCGAGATCCGCAAGGTGCGCCCGCCCGAGCCGTACAAGGGCAAGGGGATCCGCTACCAGGGCGAGCACGTGCGGAGGAAGGTCGGGAAGCGCGCATGACGGTTTCAGTTCGCGAGGCACGCCTCCGCCGGCACCGGCGGGTTCGCGGGAAGATCTCGGGCACGGCCGAGCGGCCGCGGCTCGTCGTCTTCCGCTCCAACCGGGGCATCTTCGCCCAGCTCGTCGACGACGAGGCCGGCCGCACGCTCGCATCCGCGAGCTGGCTCCAGCAGCGCTCGTTCAAGGGCAACAAGACCGAGCAGGCCGCCGCCGTCGGCAAGGCGCTCGCCGCCGAGGCCAAGAAGGCCGGGGTCGAGACCTGCGTCTTCGACCGGGCGGGTTACCTCTACCACGGACGCGTGAAGGCTCTCGCCGAGGGTGCACGCGAGGGAGGGCTTCAGTTTTGAGCGTTGTCGAAGTAGCCGAGTCACGCGAGCTCAAGGAGCGCGTGATCGAGATCAACCGTGTCGCCAAGGTCGTCAAGGGCGGCCGGCGGTTCTCCTTCACCGCGCTCGTCGTGATCGGCGACGAGGTCGACCGCGTCGGCGTCGGCTACGGGAAGGCGCGCGAGGTCCCGCTCGCCATCTCGAAGGCCGTCGACGACGCGAAGAAGAACCTCTTCACCGTCCCGAAGCACGGCACGACGATCACCCACGAGATCACGGGCCGGTTCGACGCCGCGCGCGTCGTGCTCCGGCCGGCCAGCGCCGGGACCGGCGTCATCGCGGGCGGCGGCGTCCGCGCCGTGCTCGAGCTCGCCGGGATCCGCGACGTGCTCGCGAAGAGCCTCGGCACGACGAACCCGATCAACATGGCGAAGGCGACCGTCGACGGGCTCAAGCGCCTGCGTCGTCCGGAGGACGTCGCGCGGAGCCGCGGCAAGTCGATCAAGGACGTGCTGCCGTACCGTCCTGCGCCCGCACGTCGCCGGACGAGCCCGCCGCGCAGCTCCGGCGGAGGCGGCGACCGTGGCCGAGCCGACGGCGCGCCGCCGAGGAGACCGCCGCGTGAGCACCGTCCGCGTCACGCAGACGCGAAGCGTCATCGGCCAGACGCGAGAAGCATCGCGGCACGCTGCGCTCGCTCGGCCTCGGCCGGATCGGGAAGAGCGCCGAGCACGCGGTCTCGCGCGAGCTCGAGGGCAAGCTGCGGCACGTCGCCCACCTCGTGTCGGTGACTCCGCTCGACGGGAAGGACGCGTAGGTCGTGGACGAGCTCAACCTCCATTCGCTGAAGCCGGCGCAGCCGCGCAAGGCGCGCAAGCGCATCGGGCGCGGCCTCGGCTCGGGCAAGGGCCGGTACTCCGGCCGCGGCCTCAAGGGCCAGAAGTCGCGCTCCGGGCTCGCACAAGATGCCGGCCGGCTTCGAGGGCGGCCAGATGCCGATCGACATGCGGCTCCCGAAGCTGCGCGGCAACACGTCCGCGGACGCGATGCCGATCGGGCCGTTCCGCACCTACAGCCAGCCGGTCAACCTCCGCGACCTCGAGGAGCGCTTCGAGGCGGGCGCCGAGGTGACCCCGGAGACGCTCAAGGGCAAGCGGCTGATCCGCAAGGTCTCGGTCGACGTCAAGGTGCTCGGCGTCGGCGAGCTGTCGAAGGCGCTCTCGGTCTCGGCGCACGGCTTCTCGAAGACCGCGAAGGAGAAGATCGAGGCCGCCGGCGGCAGCGTCACGTGGCTGCGCGGCGAGCCCGTGCCGAAGAAGCAGAAGACCCGCAAGGCGAAGCCGAAGGTCGAGGAGCCCGAGGACGAGGCTCCCGCCGAGGACGTGACCGAGCCCGCGGCGGACGAGGCCGCGGAGGAGGTCTAGCCCCCGCGCGCGGCGCGGAGGCCTCGCCATGCTGACCTGGCTCGCCAACGCCTGGAAGGTCCCGGAGCTCCGGCGCCGGCTCCTCTTCACGGCGCTCGTCCTCGCGCTCTACCGGCTCGGGTCGTGGATCCCGGCGCCGGGAGTCGACGCCGAGGCGATCGACCAGTACCTCTCGCGCACCGGCGGGATCTTCGACCTGCTCAACCTCTTCTCGGGCGGCGCGCTCTCGCAGTTCTCGCTGTTCGCGCTCGGGATCATGCCGTACGTCACGGCGTCGATCATCGTGCAGCTCATGACGGTCGTGATCCCGCGGCTGTCCGAGCTCCAGAAGGAGGGCGAGTCCGGCTACGCGAAGATCAACCAGTACACGCGCTACCTGACCGTCGCGCTCTCGGCCGGCCAGGCGCTCGGCTACGCGTTCCTGTTCCGCAACCAGGGCGTCCTGCAGACGAACGCCGGCCGGATGGTGCTGATCATCGTCACGCTCACCACCGGGAGCATCCTCCTGATGTGGATGGGCGAGCAGATCACGAAGCGCGGGATCGGCAACGGCATCTCGATCCTCATCTTCGCCTCGATCCTCACCGGTCTCCCGCTCGGCGTCACCGCCTGGTGGAACGGCGGGCCGATGGAGCGCATCTTCTTCCCGCTGATCGCGCTCGCGATCGTCGCCTCCGTCGTCTTCGTGCAGGAGGGCCAGCGCCGGATCCCGATCCAGTACGCGAAGCGCATGGTCGGCCGCCGGATGACCTCGGGCGGCTCGACGTACCTGCCGCTCCGCGTCAACATGGCCGGCGTCATCCCGGTCATCTTCGCCGCCGCGGTGCTCGCGTTCCCGCCGACGATGGCGCAGTACATCCCGGCGACGCAGGAGTTCGTCAACACGTACTTCCAGCCGGGCGACTGGCTCTACCTGCTGATCGAGGGCGCGATGATCGTCGTCTTCGCGTTCTTCTACACGGCGGTCCAGTTCAACCCGGTCGACCAGGCCGACAACCTGCGCAAGCACGGCGGCTACATCCCGGGCATCCGGCCCGGCCCGCCGACGGCGCAGTACCTCGACCGCGTGCTGACGCGCCTGACGCTGCCCGGCTCGCTCTTCCTCGCCGATCGTCGCGATCGCCCCGAGCCTCTTCATCCGCTACGGGGGCTTCTCGCAGGCCTCCGCCGGCGCCCTCGGCGGCACCTCGGTGCTGATCGCCGTCGGCGTCGCGCTCGACACGATGCGCCAGATGGAGTCGCAGATGATGATGCGCAGCTACGAGGGCTTCCTGCGGTGAACCTCCTCGTCCTCGGGCCGCAGGGCTCCGGCAAGGGGACGCAGGCGCAGCGGATCTCGGCCGAGCACGGGATCCCGCACGTCTCGACGGGCGAGATGTTCCGCGCCGCGATCGCGGAGGGGACGGAGCTCGGCCGCCGGGTGGAGCCGATCCTCGCGGCCGGTGAGCTCGTCCCCGACGAGCTGACCGTCGCGCTCATCCGCGAGCGGCTGTCGCAGCCGGACGCCGCGCGCGGGCTTCGTCCTCGACGGGTTCCCGCGGAACCTCGCCCAGGCGGAGGCGCTCGACG
Organism: uncultured Actinomycetes bacterium; assembly: GCA_963814565.1. Lineage (GTDB taxonomy): Bacteria > Actinomycetota > Thermoleophilia > Gaiellales > Gaiellaceae > Gaiella. The sequence goes on along the minus strand of CAWFDO010000010.1, from coordinate 4,357 downwards.
CGATGCTCGCCGAGATCGGGCGGACGCTCGACGCCGTGCTCTTCTTCGACCTCCCCGACGAGGTCGCGCTCGAGCGGCTGCTCGGCCGCGCGGACGAGGAGGCGCGGCACGACGACCGCCCCGAGGTGATCGAGCGGCGGCTCGCGATCTACCACGAGCAGACGGAGCCCGTCGTCGAGCGCTACCGCGCGACGGGGAAGCTCGTCCCGCTCCACGCGGCGCGCTCGGTCGGCGAGGTCGCCGCCGAGATCGCCGACGCGCTCGAGCTGCTCGGCGAGGGGGCGGCGGCGTGATCATCCGCAAGGGCGCGGCGGAGATCGACCGGATCGCCGCCGCAGGCGCCGTCGTCGCCGAGACGATCTCGCACGTCGGCGAGCGGATCGAGCCCGGGCATCACGACGCTCGAGCTCGACCGGATCGCCGAGGACTTCATCCGCGCGAAGGGCGGCATCCCGACGTCGCAGGGCTACCGCGGCTACCCGCGCGCGATCTGCATCTCGGTGAACGAGGTCGTCGTGCACGGGATCCCGGACGACCGGGTCGTCGAGGACGGCGACCTCGTCACGATCGACGTCGGCGTCACGCTCGACGGCGCGATCGCGGACAGCGCGTACACCTTCGGCGTCGGGCAGATCGACGCCGAGGCGCAGCGGCTGCTCGACGTCGCGCAGGACGCGCTCGCGGCCGGCATCGCGGAGGCGCGCCTCGGCAACCGGATCGGCGACATCTCGCACGCGGTGCAGACCGTCGTCGAGGGCGCCGGGTTCGCCGTCGTCCGGAGCCTCGTCGGGCACGGCGTCGGCCGGCACTACCACGAGGACCCGCACGTCCCGAACTTCGGCGAGCCGGGCCGCGGCCCGCGTCTCTCGGAGGGGATGACGATCGCGATCGAGCCGATGATCACGGTCGGCAGCCCGGACGTGTGGCTCGCCGAGGACGGCTGGACGATCTCGACCGAGGACGGCTCGCTCGTCCGCCCATTTCGAGCACACGGTGGCGATCCTGCCCGGCGGGCCCGCGGATCCTCACGCCGCGCGTCGGGATCGCCGCCGAGCGCGGCGCCGCCGAGCGCCGCGCCGCGATCTGAGGCGGGGCGTGGTCGGATCAGGCGACTCCTGCTACACTGCGCAGCCCGCGCGGCAGCCGGTCGGTTGCGCGCGGATCTCAGCATGAACATCGCGACGGGCAGGGCGTGAACCCTGCGCGAGGAGTCGGTTGGCAGTCAAGGACGAGAAGATCGAGGTCGAGGGCGAGGTGGTCGAAGCCCTGCCGAGCACGATGTTCCGCGTCGAGCTCGAGGGCGGCCACCAGGTGCTCGCGACGATCTCGGGGAAGATGCGCAAGCACTACATCCGGATCCTCCCGGGTGACAAGGTGAAGGTCGAGCTCTCCCCGTACGACCTCACGCGCGGCCGGATCACCTTCCGTCTCAAGTAGCCACCCAGGAGCTCCCGTGAAAGTCCGTCCTTCGGTCAAGCCCATGTGCGAGCGGTGCCGCGTCATCAAGCGGCACGGGCGCACCATGGTGATCTGCACGAATCCCCGGCACAAGCAACGGCAGGGCTAGGAGAACAGATTTGGCACGCATCGCCGGCGTCAACCTCCCGAACCAGAAGCGCCTCGAGATCGGCCTCACCTACATCTACGGGATCGGCCGCTCGACGGCCGCAGAAGATCTGCAAGGACCTCGAGCTCGATCCCGACGAGAAGGTCAAGGACCTGACCGACGACGAGGTCACGAAGCTCCGCACCTACATCGACTCGAACCTCGAGGTCGAGGGTGACCTGCGCCGGGAGCGCACGCAGGCGATCAAGCGGCTCTCCGAGATCGGCGCGTACCGCGGCATCCGGCACCGGCGCAACCTGCCCGTGCACGGCCAGCGGACGAAGACGAACGCGCGCACGCGCAAGGGCCCGAAGAAGACCGTCGGGCGCGGGAAGAAGGCGAAGTAATGGCGCCTCCCCGCAAGGCCGCGACCCGCGGCCGCACGCGCCGCCGGGTCAAGAAGAACGTCGCGATCGGCCAGGCGCACATCAAGACGTCGTTCAACAACACGATCGTCTCCCTGACCGACAAGGAGGGGAACGTGATCGCCTGGGAGTCGGCCGGCTCGGCCGGGTTCAAGGGCTCCCGCAAGTCGACGCCGTTCGCCGCGCAGGTGACGGCCGACAACGCCGCGCGCAAGGGCATGGAGCACGGCCTCCAGAAGGTCGAGGTGTTCGTCAAGGGCCCGGGCTCCGGCCGCGAGACGGCGATCCGCTCGCTCCAGGCCGCCGGGCTCGAGATCCTCGGCGTCAAGGACGTCTCCCCGCAGGCGCACAACGGTGTTCGCCAGAAGAAGCGGAGGCGTGTCTAGATGGCCCGCGACCTGAGCCCGAAGTGCCGCCAGTGCCGCCGCGAGGGGATCAAGCTGTTCCTGAAGGGCGAGCGCTGCCTGACGGAGAAGTGCGCGATCGAGCGCCGCTCGTACCCGCCGGGCGAGCACGGGCGCGGCCGCATCAAGCAGAGCGAGTACCTGCTCCAGCTGCGCGAGAAGCAGAAGGCGCGCCGGTACTACGGCCTGCTCGAGAAGCAGTTCCGCAACACGTACGCGAAGGCGTCGCGCCGGACCGGCCCGACCGGCGAGAACCTCCTGCGGATGCTCGAGACGCGGCTCGACAACGTCGTCTACCGCCTCGGCTTCGCCGGCTCGCGCGCGCAGGCGCGGCAGCTCGTGCGGCACGGCCACTTCCTCGTCAACGGCCGCCGCGTCAACATCCCGAGCTACGGCGTGCGCCCCGACGACATCGTCTCGCTCGAAGCAGGGAAGCCCGGCCGAGTCGATCGTCCGCGACGCCACCGACCTCACCGCCTCCGTCGCGCCCTGGCTCCAGGCCGACCACGACGGGCTCACGGGCAAGGTGCTGAAGTGGCCCGAGCGCGCCGAGATCGACACGCCCGTCCAGGAATCGCTGATCGTCGAGCTCTACTCGAAGTAGGGGCGAGACCTCTCTCGCCCCCTGGCTCCACCAGACACGCCCCGAAAGGATCACATGGCCACCCGTTCGACCCTGATGGACTTCCAGACGCCGCGGATCGTCTCCGAGGACGCCGACGAGCGCTCGGGTCGCTTCACGATCGAGCCGCTCGACCGCGGCTTCGGCTACACGTTCGGCAACTCGCTCCGGCGCGTGCTCCTCTCGTCGCTCGAGGGCGCCGCCGTGACCGCCGTCAAGATCGAGGGCGTCGCGCACGAGTTCACGACGCTTCCGGGCGTCCGCGAGGACGTCACCGACATCATCCTCAACCTCAAGAACCTCGTCTGCCGGCTCCACGGCGAGTCGCCCGAGATCGAGGTGCACCTCTCGAAGAAGGGCCCGGGCGTCGTCACCGCCGCCGACATCGAGGCGCCGGCCGACCTCGAGATCCTCAACCCGGAGCTCGAGCTCGCGCACCTCGCCGACAAGGGCAAGCTCGAGATGACGCTCACGATCGGTCGCGGCCGCGGCTACGTGCCCGCCGACCTGAACCGCGGGCCGGAGACGACGATCGGCGTGATCCCGATCGACTCGATCTTCTCGCCCGTGCGCCGCGTCGCCTACGAGGTCGACGCCGCCCGCGTCGGCCAGCGCACCGACTACGACAAGCTCGTCCTCGACGTCACGACCGACGGCTCGGTGGCGCCGAAGGACGCGATCGCCGAGGCCGCGGAGATCCTCATCACGCAGCTCGCGATCTTCACCGATCTCGAGCAGATCGAGGCCTCCGGCGAGGTCGCCGCGGCCGAGGCCGAGGTGCCGACGACCTCGCACGGGATGGAGAACTTCCCGATCGAGGAGCTCGAGCTCGGCGTTCGCTCGTACAACTGCCTGAAGCGCGTCGGGATCGAGACGATCGGCGACCTGACCTCCAAGTCGGAGACCGAGCTCGCCGCGATCCCGAACTTCGGTCGCAAGTCGATCGAGGAGGTGCGCGAGACGCTCGCCGCGCACGGCCTCACGCTGAAGGGCGAGGAGCTCCCGCCTAGGGCACCATGCGCCACGCACGCTCAGGCAAGAAGCTCGGCCGCGACTCGGCGCACCGCAAGGCGCTCTACTCGAACCTCGCGGGCGCGCTGATCACGCACGGTCGGATCGAGACGACCGAGGCGAAGGCGAAGGCGGTGAAGCCGTTCGCCGAGAAGATGATCACGCTCGGCAAGCGCGGCGACCTCCACGCGCGGCGTCTCGCGATGGCCGAGCTCCGCTCGAACGACGTCGTGCACAAGCTGTTCTCGGACGTCGCGCCGCGCTTCGCGGAGCGCCACGGCGGCTACACGCGGGTCGTCAAGCTCGGCCCGCGCCAGGGCGACGCCGCCGAGCATGGCGCTGCTCGAGC
>CAWFDO010000009.1:0-164565 GCA_963814565.1 uncultured Actinomycetes bacterium | reverse complement strand
CCGACACGATCGACCGGATCGCGCGCTACGGCCGCCGCGAAGGGCCGGACTGGGCGTCGCTGACGGACGGCTACGACGTCGTGATAGTCGACGATCGCGCGCACCTCGACGCGCTCATGTCCGAGCCAGGCGCGCGGGCGATCTACCGCGACGGCGAGATCGTGCTCGTCCAGCGGGCACGGTAGGGCGCCCGGGATGGGAACCGTCACAAGGGACTTGCGCACCGGCGGCAAGCGCGACTGGTCGTCGCTCCGGGCGGCGTTCCGGTCGGTGTGGCGCTGGCTCGGAGTGGTCGCCCTGGTCGCTGCCGGCGTGTTGCTGGTCGTGAAAGTCGCGGACTTCGAATCGACCGGTTGGCTCGCCCTCGATTTCAAGCTCGGGGCCGCACAGCGGCTCGTCGACGGAGAGACGCTCTATCCGCCGGGCACGAGCGGCGAGTACCCCTACCCGCCGCTCTGGGCGATGCTCGCGTCGCCGCTTCTGCTCCTGCCGACGTTGGTCGCGCAATACACGGCGTGCGCGCTCTGCGCGGCCGCTTTCGTGGCTGCGCTTTGGGTTATCGGCGTGCGCGATCCCTTCTGCTTCGCGGCGGCGATCGTCTCGGGCCCGGTCGTCAGCGTCAGCCAGGTGGGGAACGTGAGCGCATTCGTCGCACTCCTCCTCGCTCTCGGGTATCGCTACAACGGCGCGCCGGTCGGCCTCGCCGTGGCGCTCAAGCTCTATGCGTGGCCGCTCGTGCTCTGGAGCGCCATGCGGAGAGGTCTCCGCGATCTGGCACTCGGCCTCACCGTCGCCGCCGCGGCGGTCTTCGTACCGTGGGCGGCGATCGGGTTCGACGGCATCGAGCGCTTCGTCTCGGTCGTGCGCGACGTGACGGCGGATCAACCCACGTACGCGCTCCCGACGGGAGTCGGGATCGCCGTGACAGCGCTGGCGCTGGCCGCCATGTGGGCCCGCCGTGCAGACGCGGTCGGCTCCTTTTCGTTCGCCGTGCTCGCGATGCTCGCCGCGAGTCCCGTGCTGTGGGGCTTCTACTTCTCGGCCGTCTTCCTCCCGCTCGCGCTGCGCCGCCCACGGTTCTCGGCGGCGTGGCTCCTCCCGCTCCTGGCGGTGCTCATCGAGGGCACCGAGTACAGGCTCGTGTTCTTCGCGCTGTTGGTCTGGTGCGGCCTTGGCGCGCCGACGCTTCGCGCGGGCCTGCGTCGGCAACCCGAACATGCGTCGGTTCCGGCAGGTCAGTCCGAAACCGGCTGAGGTGCGCGGTCAGCCGAGGCCCAAGGATGCGTGTCGCCACGACCTCGTCGAACGACGAGCGCCGCGACAACCAGGCACACGACCGCCATCGTCCCGCCGGCGTGCCCCCACAGCGGGCTCGGCGTGGCTGTGCACCCAGCGGATCTCCGGCATGTCGTCCGGCCTGCAGCACGGGACCGGGCCATCGAGCCGCGGCTTTGGCAGAAGCGCGGCGAGCCAGATCGCGTAGCCGAAGAACCATGCCGGCGCGACGTGCCTCCACGTGATCGCGATCGGGAGGAAGAGGAGCGCCGCGTAGTTCTGCCAGACGATGGGCGACGCGAGGATGCACGCCCCGATCACGGCGGCGTACGACCGCCGGTCGCCGTCCTCGCGCTGCGCAACCCAGCACGCGACGCCGACGAGCGACAGGCCCGCAAGCCCCGAGATCGCGACCGCGACGGACGTCGACGCGCCGAACGCCGAGGCGACCGAGGCGACCGACAGGCTGACCCTGGCGTAGACGTCCTGCACCGCGCGCAGGAGCTCCGGGTACTGCGCGAGCCCCTCGAACCCGATCAGCGCCCAGGGTGCGAGGAGGAGCAGCGCACCGAGCGTGACCGAGATCGCGGCCGCCTTGAACCGCCGCGTGAAGAGGAGCCAGAAGACGAGCGGCCAGGCGAAGAGCTTCGCCGCGACGGCCAGGGCGACTGCCGGACCGGCCACCCACGGACTGCCGCGGAACCGCCACGCGAGCGCGAGCGGGACCATCAGCGCGAGGGTCAGGTTCCCGTAGAGCAGCCCCTGCATGACCACGGGCGACAGGACGGCCAAGACGTAGAGACGCCAATCCCGGAGCCCGACGATCCCGAGCGCGACGCAGACGCAGACGGCGAGAAGCGCAGACCAGATCCACGCGGCGACCGTCGCGGCAAGCAGCGACAGCGGGATTGCGAGGAGGATGAAAAGCGGCGGATAGACGGACGGGTTGCCGATGACCACGGCGTCGCGCGTGGGCTCCGCGTAGATTCGGCCGCCTTCGATCACCGCGCGTGCGGGCTCCCAGAGCGTCCCGTGGAAGTCGAACCCGATCGCAGTCCCCTCGCTCTGGAACGTGAGCAGGTGCGCCACGGCCCACCCGATCGGCACGCCGACGAGCAGCAGTGGAAGGATCACGCGGCGGAGAGCGAGCGCCAATCCCGCCCTGTGTCGTTCTCCGTAGCTCAGGACGCCCATCGCCGTCCTCCGCGGTGACGCCGGGTCGACGAGCCGAGATCGGCGACGACGGAAGGATGCCCAGCCTCACGTTGCAACGCTCACGGTTGCTGCCCCGTACAGGCACGGGCATCGCTCAGGACGATCTCCCTGCCCACACGCACGAGCTGAAGCGCACCGCGGGGCGCCTGCGCGACGAGCTTTCCATCGATCGGCGTGCGACACGTCACAAGCGCGTACTCGGCCTCGACCGGGCGTCCTTGACGATCGATCAGCATGCCGTCCGGATCGATCCCTGCCGGCCTCGTCGGGAGGAAGTCCTCGTAGCGCGTCGTGCCGCCCAGCCGGTAGACGTCGCCGATGCTCCGGTTGAAGAACTCCGTGACCATCAACCAGAAGTAATAGGAGTCCGGCAGCCGCTGCCGGGCGAGGTTCTCGTCCCACACGACGACCACATCCGCCCCGGGCCGTCACGGCGTCGTCGACCCAGGTTGCCGCTCTTCCCTCGAAGGAGGCGGCCGTCCTGGACGCCGAGACACGGTTCGACTCGACCGCGAACAATCCGAGAACGGCCATCCACGTGCCGACGAGTGCCCACAGGAGCCAGCTCGAGCGCTCCCCGATCACGAGCCATGCGGCACCGAAGCCGAACGTGCAGAGGCCGACCAGGAGCGCGACGCCGACCGGCGATCCCGAGAGCTCGCTCCACGGCTCGAGGGCCAGAGCCTGTAGCCCCGCGTTGTAGTCCAGCCGGTCGATGGGAAGCAGCACCGGCAGGACACACGCGAGCGCCAGCGCGACCAACGCCCACGGCCGCGGGCGCGGAAGGCCCTGCTCGATCCAGAGCGCAAGCCCGACGAACGTGAGCGGGACGACATGGAAGACGTAGCGCTCGTTCAGGTTCCCGATCCCGTCGACGTCGACCGAGGCGCTGACGAGCGCGATCCCGAGCAGCACCGCGGCGAAGGTCGGCAGCGCCACGGCGGCGAAGAGTCGAAGCGGCTCGGCGGCGCGCTTCGACAGCCCCTGCCCGGCGACGATCGCGGTTGCGACGGCGGGGATGACCGCGACGTAGAGGACGAGGCCCACCCCGAGGTACACGAACCATCGGGGCACCTCGTCGGGGTGGAACTCGTCGAACGTTCCGGATCGTTGACCGAGCCAGCCGAAGATCCCGTCGCCGCGTGCGACCGACGCGATGACCGGAGCGAGCGCGACCGGAACGGCGACGAGGAGGCTCGGGACGAAGCGACGCAGATACCGCAGGCGGCCGGAGCTCGTCGTGTAGGCGTAGACGAGCACGGCACCGACGTACCCGGCGAGAACCGCGACGCCCTGGATCCGGGTGAACGCGAGCACGCCGAGGGCGCCCAGCGCGAAGGCCTGCGCGCCGAGCGTCGGTCGACGGACAGCGCGCGAGATCGCGACCAGCGCGAGCAGGAACAAGGGATAGAAGGCGTTCTCGGTCAGCACTGCGCCGGTGTACGAGAGCGACGGGACGACGACGGTGAGGAGCGCGACCAGCAGGGACGACCTGCGCGTGACGAACAGCCGAGCGAGGTAGTAGGCGGGCACCGCAGCGAGGGACATGACGATCGCGTTGACCACCAGCGTCGCGTGGTACGCGACATAGCGGTCGTCGACGAGCCCCCAGACCGGCGCGATCAGCGTCGGATAGACCTCACCCCACCCGAAGACGGGGACGTCCCGCACCGCGGGCCGGCCGCCGGCGGCGATGCTCCTCGCGATGTCCGAGTAGACGAGCTCGTCGGGGAGTACCCACGGGCTCACGGCGCCGAGGCTGAGGGACGCCCGGAGCGCGAACGACACGCCGACGATCGCCGCGAGCCACGTGCCGGGAGCGCGCACGACCCGGGCGAGCAGCCCGGTCTCGCCCGCCGATCGCGCGCTGCCCGGTCGCTCGGCGCGCGCGGGAGCACGGCGGGAGGGTGCAGCCGGCCCGACGGTCATCGCTCGGTGGCGACCGCGAGAGCGTGCGCGGCGGGGTCGTACATGATCACGTTCACGGGCTCTTCAGCCTGACCGCTCCGCTCCTGCCACGCCCCAACCGTAGGGCCGACAGCGGCTGGACCTCCGTCCAGAGCAGCTGCTCCGTCGCGCGGCGACCATAGGCTGGGCTCGCTCGCTCCGTTCGCGCGAGCGCGCCGTTCGCCATGACATCCGACGCCCCGCCCGCACAGAAGGGCCCGGTAGGCCCCGAGTTCGTCGACACCGTCCGACGCGTCGTCACGGTGGCGGCGCTCGGCGTCCTCCCGATCGTCGTGCTCGCGACGATGCTCGCAATCGGGCTCTCGGACGACTCGCTCTCCGCCGACTTCCATCACGAGATCTATCCCCAGGCCGAGCAGATCCTCGACGGCGTCAATCCGTACCCGCCGCCCGACTTCGACCCGACGGTTCGGGCCAACTTCATCTGGCCGCCCCTCGTCGTCTACCTCCTCGCCCCCTTGACGCTGCTCCCGCTTGCCGTGGCGGACGTCGTGATGCTCCTCGCCGGGCTCGTCTGCATTGCGGCGGCGCTCTGGCTGGTCGGTCTCCGCGATTGGCGCGTCTACGGCGCCGTGGCGCTCTGGCCACAGGTGGCGGGCGAGATGCGCGTCTCGCACCTCACTGCGGAGCTGTGCCTCCTGCTCGCGCTTGCGTGGCGCTACCGCGACCGACGGCTCGCTCCGGGGCTCTCGATCGGGCTCGCCACAGCGCTCAAGTTCTTCGTCTGGCCGCTCGGTGTGTGGCTTGCCGCGACACACCGCAGGGCAGCTGCGCTGCTCGCAGCGGGGATCGCAGGAGCGTCGATCCTCTTGATTCTCCCCTATGTCTCCATCGACCATTACGCCCGCTCGCTCGCGCAGCTCGGCCGCGGCTTCGATCAGGACACGTACACACTGTTCGGCTTTCTCGTGCAGAGCGGCGCTTCCGAGACGGCAGGCCGGATTGCGACGTGGTGCGCCGGGCTCGCGCTGCTCGTGGCGACATGGCGCTACCGGAGCTTCGCGCTCGCGATCGCGGCCGCGCTGACCCTCTCGCCGATCGTCTGGCTCGACTACTTCGCCCTCGCCGCGGTCCCGCTGGCGATCGCGCGCCCGCGGCTGTCCTGGATCTGGTTCCTCCCGCTCCTGACGTGGGGCCTCCGCGGAGCGGGGATCGACATCGGCGACCCATGGGACATCGCTCGGCTGCTCGTCGTATTCGCGATCGTCTTCGCCGTCGCTTTCCGTGACGAGCCCGAGCGGGTGCGATCGAGGCTCACCGTTCGCTCCGCGACGAGCGGAGCCGTACCGGGGCCCGTCCCGCCGCGCTGAGGCTCGGTTCCGCTCAGGTTGCGACGAGGCTCTCGAAGCGGGGTGCCGGCTTGAACGCCTTCGTCAGGCGGGACGGATCTTCCCCACGCTGCTCGATCAGCTCGGAGCGGCCCTGCCCGAGGAACCGGCCTGCTTCCTCGAGGTAGCCGACCTTCTCGGGATCCATGCCCATCAGCCGCGCGCCGGTGACGTCGGCGGCAACCAGGTCGCGAGAGACGACGACAACGCCGGACGCAACCGGGTCGCCCATAATCGGCCCGTCGCCCTGCATCCCGACGACACCGTCGATGATGGTGAGCGACGGGCGAACGGCCGCCGCGATGTCGAGGATCGACTCCGGGATGCCGCGCACGTGGAAGACGTCCTTGGGCCAGCCGTACACGCGCCCGGGCATGCACCCAAAGCAGTTCTTGAGCGACATCGTGACCCCGACCCAGTGGTGCGTCTTGAGCTTCGGCATGGAGACGACGACCTCCGTGTCGCGGAGGACGCGCGGCACCCAGAGCTCCGAGAGCCCCGTGTACCGCGTCCGGAGCGGCGTGCGCACGAGCGGCGCGTCGTTGAGATCGACGAAGCGGAGGCCTGCGTCGTCCAATGCGTCGCGGAGCCCCGAGGCGATGGCGATCGCCTCGGTGTCGCGTCGATGGCCCGGCCCCTCGGCAACGACGACGGACGACGCGCCCAGGCGGCGAAACGCGTTTGCGGCTGCGACGACCATGCGCGGGTCGGTGTTGATCGACGAGCCGCGAACGAACTCGACGAAGTTCGGCTTGAGCAGCACCGACCTGCGGCGCACGTCGACGTCGACCAGCCGGAGCCCGTCGAGCAGAAGCCCTTCCAGGTCGCCGTCATACGTGTGGGCGCGAAGCACCGCGACCGGGGAGGTGCCCGGGGTCGGGAACTCCGACCGCGAGAACGGCGGGGGGCCGTCGAAGACGCCCCGTCGCTCCGCGAGGATCCCACCGCCCGCGGCGACCCACAGGCCGACCGCTCCGCCGCGCACGAGCAGCTGACGCCGCGTCAGGCTCACGCGCGTGACCTCAGCGGTGCGAGACGCCCGTCGTCGGCGGTCGCAAGCGCCGCCCATGCCACCGAGAGCGGTCTCTCGAGGAACCAGGTCCGCCGCGCCGCGTCCGCGACAGCCGCCTCCAGGGCGGGGATGTCGTCCTCGACTCCGTGGAGCCGGAAGGCGAGGAGCGCCTGGGCCGCCGTGAGCCCCCCGGGCTCGGCCGGCCAGGCGTGACGCAGGTAGGCGATCGCCGGCCGAACGAGCGACGGCTCGGCGCCCTGGAGCGCGACGAGTGCGATCGCGGTCGTCTGCGCGTAGCTCCGGAGATCGACGTCGTAGAGCGACGCATTGCCGAAGTTCCAGCCGCCGTCCTCGCACTGCCGTTCCCTGAAGAAGTCGATGGCTTCCCCCCTCGTCGTCGCCTCGTCCGGAGCGAGAGCGTTCACGGCGAGCAGCACGCGCGCGGTGGGCTCGACGAGCGAGCGAGCGTCGTCGGTCCATCCCCAGGCCGTCCTGCGCTCCGGGTCTGCGGCGTTCGGGAGCGGCATGCCTCGATGCGCGACGGCGAAGGCGAGCGCCCTGCGGGCGGCGTCGGGATCCTCGAGCGCGAGCGCGGCGACGGCGGCCGTGGTGGGGCCGGCAGGTCGGCCGGCCACCTCCTTGTACCCGCCGTCCGACTGCTGGTGTGCGGCAAGCCAGCCCCGGGCACGTCGATGATCGAGCGCCAGCGCCGCGACGGTGGTCGGCTCGACTTCCGCCCCCGCGCCGACGCTGACGGGCAGCCCGCCGTCAGGCCCGAGCATGCGCTCGAGGGCGGCCGCCAGGCCGAGATGTGTGTCACGGAGCGTCACCGTCGAATCGTGCCCGCAGGTCTCTGTATCCGTCGTCCCCGACGGTGCAGACCGGTCAGACCGAAGGTCCAGCATGGGTCCAGGCTTTCGGGGGGGTAGTCAGCGTCGAAGCTAGACGACACCATGCGATACCCCCCCATAGCGGGGAGGAGCGGACGGCAGGCGACGCCCGAGGGGGAGCGTACCCTGGCCTCCATACCCATCACCCCCTGCGGAGGTGCAGTGGCATGACGGCACTCGTCGTCTACCTTCAAAACACGCTTGCGAAGCTCCGGGAGCGCCAGGAGGGCCAGACCATGGCCGAGTACGCGCTCATCCTTGGCGGCATCGCGGTCGTCGTGATCGCCGGCATCCTGATCCTCGGACCGGCCATCCGCGATCTGTTCCAGTCGACCGGTAGCTCGGTCCAGTCGTTCCCGAGCTCGTAGGCCCAGAGCTTCACGCTCGACCTCTGCGGGGTCGTCGCTCGTCCGGACGGACGCGCGGCGGCCCCGCTTTCTTCGACCCCGTCGTCTCCCGCAGCCGGCGCCCTCGAGGCACTCGAGCCGCGGTCCGCCCGACGCGAACGGTACGAGGGCGGCCGCGCCCGTCAGGCAGCGAGCTCCGGCATCCGCATCTCGGGACAGGCCCCCCGAGAGGATGAAATCGCGGCATCCCTCACCCGAGGGAGGCGCCGGTGCAAGCCGATTCGCCGCATGTCTCCTGCGTTTGGTCGGACGTCTAGCCGTGACTAGCCCCAGGGGGGGTCCCTGCCTGCAGGTCACGAAGCACCATCCGTGAGCCTCCCGCTAGGGGGGAACGTAGAGAGGCTTACGCCCGGGGGGGCGTTCCCCCTTCAACATCCAAGGAGGAAACACCAGTCATGACGGCACTCGTCGTGTATCTCCAGAACACCTACGCGAGGCTCCGGGAGCGGCAGGAGGGCCAGACCATGGCCGAGTACGCGCTCATCCTCGGCGGCATCGCGGTCGTCGTGATCGCCGGCATCCTGATCCTCGGCCCGGCCATCCGGAACCTCTTCCAGTCGACGGGCAGCTCGGTCCAGTCGTTCCCGAGCTCGTAGTTCCTGGGCTTGCGGAGGGCGGGGCGACAGCGCCCACCCTCCGCCATCCCTTCCCCGGGGCCCCGCCCAACGGCGGGGCCCCACGCTTCCTTTCACCCTTGCCGATGTCGAACACATCCCTCCCCTTCCGCCTCCTCGCCCGCTCAGCCGGGCTCGGGGAGGCCGCGGAGACCGTTCCCGCCGAGCGCAACCGGGACGCCACTCACCCGAATGGGGGATGGCACGCGATCCCCTTTCCGGCTTCTCTGAGGCCCACGATGAGCGGCAGCATCGCCCGGGGGGGCACATCGTCAGCGAAGCGCCGTCTCGTCTCGGACGAGAGCGGCCAGGTTCTGCTGCTCACGGGCGTCCTGATGGCAATCTTCCTCGTGGTCGTCGCGCTGGTCGTGGACATCGGGCACACGCGGCTCGTCCAGCGCCAGCTCCAGGCAGGCGTCGACGCCGCCGCCCTCGCCGGCGCGCAGGAGCTTCCGGACGGGACCGTCGCGCGGACGACGGCCGAGCAGTACAGCCCGACGCCCGGAAGCAAGAACGCCGTCAACACGGTGAACAACGCGACGACGTCGGCGCTGGTGCGCTGCATCCCCTCGATCCCGGGCTGCAACACGCGCTACGCGACCGCGAACGCGATCACCGTCACGTCGACCTCGAACGTGCCGACGTTCTTCGCCAAGATCATCGGTATCAGCTCGCTCACGGTGACGGCCAAGGCGACCGCGTGCTTCCCGTGCTCGGTCAGGCCGCTCGACATCATGCTGATCCTGGATCGCACCGGCTCGATGTGCGCGGGCAGCCCCGGGGACAACCCGAACGCGAACCCGCAGGTGTGCGGCGACCTCTCTGCTGCGGTGGAGGGAGTCACCACGTTCGTCTCGCTCATGGATCCGAAGCTCGACCGTGTCGGGCTCGCGGTCACCCCGCCCGCCACCGGCCCGCGTGCGGGCCAGGGGGACAGCCCGAGCGACGCGTGTGCCAAGCCGACGAGCGGCAACAACTACTACGGCTTCGACGCCTGGGCGCCCTGGTGGGACACGAGTTCGAGCGCCTACCGGAGCCAGGATCGCGCGTTCTATGTCGTCTCGTCGCTCTCCGACGACGACATCGACAACAACCCGGCCGACGACTACGTGACCAAGGACCCCGTCACCGGGGACTGGGATATCAACCCCTCGTCGGACATCATGGCGAAGCTCGCCTGCACCAAGTCGGCGGGGAGCACCAGCTACGTCGTCGCGATCGACGAGGCCGTGCGCGAGCTCGCGCAGCACGGCCGCCCGGACGTGCAGGACGTGATCATCTTCTTCACCGACGGCGGCGCCAACACGACGCACGACAACGGCGTGCACTGGAGCGGTGACTCGCCCTGGTTCAACCGCCCGTGCGGCTCGGGTGTGCGCGCCGCGGACAACGCCAAGACGATCTCGGACACGAGCGGCCGACACACCGCGATCTACACGATCGGCTACGACCTCGAGAACCAGACCTCGGCGTCGCAGCGCTGCCAGCGGCCGGACTCGAGCGGCCACCAGGACAACAACCAGTCGGCCGAGTCGTCGCAGTCGTGGGGGCGCACCCCGCAGGAGGCGCTGACCGCGATGGCGTCGGTGCCGGAGAACTTCTACTACACCGCTGACCCGGACGATCTCCGCCTGCTCTTTGCCCGGGTCGCCGGCGACGTGCTCACCAACGCAGCCCGGCTCGTGGACAACGACCTGCCCGACCTCGTGGAGTGATGATGACCAAGCGCTACCGCAACCGCCGTGCGAGGCGCGAGGAGGGACAGGCGTACGTCGAGTTCGCCTTCGTGCTCCCGGTGCTGCTCCTGATCGTGATGGGGATCATCCAGTTCGGGGTCGTATTCAAGGACTACATCGCGCTGACGGACGCCACCCGCGTCGGGGCGCGCCAGGCGGCGGTCTCCCGCTCGATCACGGACCCGACCCAGAGGGTGCCCCTGATCATCGCGAAGATGAACGCTGCCGCCGGGACCCTCGACACCACCCAGATGACTGTCGTGGTCACGCCGTGGGATCCCGTGAACAACGTCGCGGGCTGGGTCGCGAGCGGTGACGTCACCGTCCGGGCCTCGTACCCGCTGAAGATCAACCTGCTCGGGCTCGTCGTGTTCAACAGCACCATCAACAGCCGCACGACCGAACGCGTCGAGTAGCGCGTCGGTCGCGCCAGGAGGACTCCCCCATGCAGACCACCCGAAGCCTGAGAACGTCCCGTCTCGCAGCGCTCCTCGCCGGCGCACTCGTTGCGTCGATCGTGGTCGCCGGAGCGCACGGTGCCTCCACCGTCGTGACCGCCGCGCAGCTGAAGAGCACGTTCAAGAAGGGGACCGCGCAGAAGCTGGTCGTCGACACGCTCCGGAGCTCGTCCGGGAAGTACACCGCGTTCAACCTCGGCGTCCAGACGGGGACGAAGCAGGCCCGCTACGGGACGTTCACGATCTACCTCGTCACGAACCCGGACGTCGAGGGTCAGGTCGCGAGCCTGCTCACGGATCCGCACACGGGTCAGCTCGGTACCCCAGGCGCCGGCGGCATCTACTGGGAGAAGGCGCGAACAATGAGCGGCGCCGAGGTCTGGATGGCGAAGAAGCGCTACGGCTCGAACGTCGTCCTTTGGTGGACGACCTCGACGCCGGCGAAGAAGACCGACGTGACGTTCAAGAACCTCCACAAGGCCCTCACCCCGTTGATGGCAAAAAAGTAGATGTAAGCGGACTAACGATGTTTATGGGGCGGCCCCCATCCATCCGATTTGTGCGGAACCATGTGACTGGCACGGGACACCCCGCGCCAGTACGTGGTCCCCAACGCGGCGGGGTGGACGGGTGAGATACCTGGCAGCTTTGCGGCGCGAGAACGGCGTTGCGATGACGGAGTTCGCGCTCGTCGTCCCAATGTTTCTGATCATCGTCGGGGGACTCCTTGGCTTCGGGCGGGTGTTCTTCTATTGGATCGAGACCAACCACGAGGCAAGCGAGGCTGCGCGCTGGGCAGTCGTCGATCGGAATCCCTACGTCCCGACCTCTCTTCAGCAGAACGCGATCGGCGGTTCAACTCAGGAGTTCAAGACCGGCACGAATGTGTGCATCGACTTTCCGCCGGACGGCACGCCCGCGGTCAATCTCGGCGACCCGGTGCGGGTGCGCATCCAGAAGTCCCTCACGCTCGTTCCGATCCTGGGCATCGGTTCTGTCACGATTCGCGGAGCGTCGACACAGCGGATCGAGCGGTTCGCCGACGATGGCACCCACCCGCCCACCAACTACAAGAGCGGCGCTGTTGTTGGTGGCGACGTCGGGACGTGCACGTGATGAGCGTCAAGCGGCTCCGTAGCGACGAGCGCGGTGGCATCCTCGCTCTGTCGGCGTTCATGGTCGCGGCGTTCCTGCTGCTTACGGCACTCGTAGTCGACGTCGGCAACTGGTACACGCACAAGCGCCAGCTTCAGAACAAGGCGGACGTCGGCGCCCTCGCAGCGGGATACGAGTACCTCGCGCAGCTCAAGAACTGCACGACATCACCGACGGCCACGGCGACCGCGATCGGCGAGGTGGCAAAGCGCTATGCCGGCACCGCCGACTCGAGCGTTCTCGGTAACAAGTACAACCAGACGGTCAACGCGACCAACAATCTGACCGTCCGAATAAATGCGTCCAGTCCGACGGATGCCGACTGGACGGATGGGGCGAGCCCCTGCACGGAGCATGCGACAGGCGATTTGTACAGCCCCGCTGATGCGATCTGGACTGACGTCAAAGTGCGGGAGACGAACGTCGGAACACTCTTCGGTGGATTCGGCCTCAACCTGCTCTCGGTGGCCGCGCAGGCTCGGGTCGAACTGAAGCAGCTGGAGGGGCTCCGAGCCGGCGGGTTGCCGTTCGTCCATGAGACGGGCGACTACGTCGACTGTGTCTGGGCGGAGTTTCTCAACATCAGGACCGGGAACCGGGTCTCGCTCGTCGGCAGCTCCAATCCGGTCGCGCTGACGGCGGATCCGAGCATCCCGCGACGCTGGACGGCAAACGTTCAGGGCATCAACCTCCCGAACGGCGACGACGACGTAGGCGTGAACTACTGGATGGGCGTCGCGACCGGTGGCTCATGCGAGTTCTCCACCGATCTCAAGAGCCAGGTCACCGCCAACGGGACCTCCAATGACGGATCAGGCGATGCCGTTCTGATCGACTGGATCAACGTCTTCGACGACGACACCCCGACGGGTAGCTCGCTTCCGTTGATGCATCACTTCATGCTCACCCCTGGAAGCTGCGGCACCGACCGCGTCGGATTCATCTACTCGTCGGCGGCATGCACCATCTGGTTCTCCGCCGAGGTCGACCGTGGGCCGAACCCCGCGCCGAGCAAGATCACGATCACCAGTTCGAACCCTGCGCTGCCGCCCATCGACGCCACCGCTTCCAGCAGCTCCGGGACCGAGACCACGTACACAGGCCAGATCGCCCTGGATCCGAACGATGTCACAGGCAGCACGACGATCTCACAGGACTACACCCAGGTCGGCCAGCACATGCTGAAGGCGAGCTGGACGATGACCTCGGGCACCCTCACGTCGGGCACCATCGAGGCAACCAGCGGAAACGGCACGCGGAACTGCACAGGGAGCAAGCCGTGTGTGTGCACGACGGGAAGCCCATGTGTCGATGAGTTCGACACCGAACAGGCCGGCAACTGGCTTCACTCGACGTACGTTGCCGATCCGGTCAACTCCGTGCCTCTGTTCTACGCGGAGCTTCTCAGCGGCACCACGCCGATGCCGAACTCCATCGCCGCCGACGGCGGTCCGACCGGAGCGTTCAAGATCGTCGTTGCCAATACGGGAGTTGACGAGCGTCACACCGTGCTGATCCGAGGCGCTGTTCAGGGAACGGGGAACCGGACCCTCACGATCAACTGCGGCCAGGGCAACGGTGCAAGCGGCCTACGAACAGCGATCGACAACGGCTGCCCAGAACAGATGGCCGTGAACCAGCGGAACGACTCTTGCGATCCCCAGCCGCCCCTGCCCAACGGCACCTGGGACTGCGTGGGTGCGGTGTCCGGCAACAAGACGTCGACGAACAAGGGCATCGAGGAGCGTTTCGCGACGCCGTGTACGACGAACTACTGGCCGACCGCAGGCCCTGACAACCTGAACCCAGAGGATCGCCGGCTCGCGTACATCTTCCTGACGACGCTTGGACAGACGCAGGAAAGGCACGGATGGTTCCCCATCAAGGCGTTCCTTCGTGTCTACGTGACCGGCGGTGACGGGATGGGGTGCCCGGGCGACGAGGACCCACCGCGCGGCTACAACGGCAAGGGCTCACAGCTCTGGGGACACCTGGTCGACATCGTTACTCTCGATGACGGCGTCCTTCCCGGAGACGATGTGTGCAACCTCGACGCGGCGACTCTCAACTGCAAGCCTGCGTTGGTGCGATGAGCAGCTGCCGTCGAGACGTCAATCCTGGTCTCCCGTCGGCAGAGACCTGGCCATTCGACCCTCAAGAACAGCCGACGGAACGCCGACAATAGGCCCGGAACCACCCGACCGAGGACTGAAGAGGAGCTAACGACCATGTCGCAGCAGGCAATCTCAAGCCGTATCGGCAACTCGCGGAGCTGGACGCTCGCGCTGGGAATCGGGGCGGCGCTGCTCGCTGCGATCCTGCTCGTCGTCTACCTCAACCGCTACCGGTCGAGCGTCAACGCGGAGAACGCGGCGACGCCGGTCCTCGTGGCGAAGAACCTCATCCCGATGGGCACCTCCGGGACGATCATCGCGAAGCAGGAGCTCTTCCAGGTCGCCAGCCTGCCGAAGAACGACCTCAAGGTCGGCGCGATCTCCGACCCGGCGTACCTGAACGGCCGGCTCGCGGCGGGCGACATCTTCCCCGGCCAGCAGATCACGACCGCAGACCTGAGCGTCACCACGAGCGAGGCCGTCCCGACGACGCTCACCGGCTTCGAGCGCGGGGTCGCCATCCCGGTCGATCCTGCACGGGGCCTCGTGGGCTACACGGCGCAGGGCGACCACGTCGACGTCTACGTCTCGCTGGCCGCAGACGAGGGCAACCTCCTCACCCTGCTCGCGCCGAACGTCGAGATCGTGCGCGCGCCGACAGCGGGCCAGTCGTCGACGTACGTCCTGAAGGCCGAGGCGCGTCTCGCACAGAAGCTGGCGTTCGCGTCCGACAACGGTACGCTGTGGTTCCTGCTGCGGCCGCAGGTGGGCGCCAAGAAGACGCCCGCTCTGACCGTCACGATGGAGACCCTCCTCAGCCAGGCGAGCAGGAACCGGACAGCGAGGTAGGTCGCCCCATGGCCGAGACCCTCATCCGAGCGCTCGTGGCCGTCGAGGGCCTCGACGCCCTCGAAGTCCAGCGGGCCCTGCCCGACGACGCGCTCTTCGAGCTCGTCGGCGTGACCGACGGCGTCGACGAGACGGTGCAGACGCTCCGGAGCAAGCCGGTCGACGTCGTCCTCATCGCCTGTGAGGGCCGCGAGGACGACCGCTCGCTGCAGATCATCGACGGCGCGCATCGCTCGACGCCGGACGTCCCCATCATCGTGCTGTCGGCGTCGTCTCCGAACGGGTTCCTCCGGCGTGCGTTCGAGGTCGGGGCGGCGGACATGGCCATGTTCCCGCAGACGAAGGAGCAGCTGCGGTTCGTGATGACCAAGGCCATCGCGCGCCGGCCGGGCATGGGCGGCGCGCACGGCGAACGGCGCGAGGGTCGTCTCATCTGCGTCCTCGGGCCGAAGGGCGGGACGGGCAAGACGCTGACGTCGACGAACCTCGCCACCGCGCTCGCGCTCGCGGGCGAGAAGGTGCTCATCATCGACCTCGACCTCCAGTTCGGCGATGTCGCGCTCTGCCTCGGACTGCCGCCCGAGCGGACGATGTACGACCTCGCGGTGTCGGGCGGCTCGCTCGACGCCGACAAGCTCGCGGACTACGTGATGACGCACCAGACCGGTGTCGACATCCTCCTCGCCCCCGCGCGGCCCGACCAGGCGAGCGCGATCACCATCGAGCTGCTCCGCGACGTCCTCGTGATCGCGCGTCAGCACTACGACCACGTGATCGCCGACACGCCGCCGGGCTTCACCGCGGAGGTGATCGCGACGATCGACGCAAGCTCCGACCTCGTGATGGTCGGGACGCTCGACTCGCTGTCGCTGAAGAACACGAAGCTCGGTCTCGAGACGCTGAGCCTGATGGACTACGACCCCGAGAAGATCCAGCTGGTGCTCAACCGCGCCGACACGCGCGTCGGCATCAGCCAGCACGACGTCGTCGCGGTGCTCGGCGCCGAGCCGAACGTCTTCATCCCCTCGGACCGCGAGATCCCGCGCTCGGTGAACGAGGGCGTGCCGATCATTCTCTCCCGTCCCCAGTCCTTCGCGGCCAGCTCCTTCCATGAGCTCGCGTCGCTGTTCGTCGACAAGCCGAACGGCGAGGAGGCGGTCTCGGTCGAGCAGACCGATGGCCGCGGACGCCGATCCCTGTTCCGCTTCAGGAGGAACTAGCAACCATGGAGCTCCACGAGCGTCTCGTCACGAACAAGCAAGCAGCCCGGCGGCGCTCCGCGTCCGACGAAGGAGCCGTTCGCCGAGCTCAAGAACTCGATCCACATGCTCGTCATCGGTGAGCTGGGCCCCCAGCTCACCGGACAGACGATCGACCCGGTCGGCATGCGCGACCGGGTGCTTGCCGACATCCGCCGTCATCTGTCGAGCGAGACCGGTATCTCCAGGGACGACCGTGAGCGGCTGACGTCGGAGATCGCCGACGACATCCTCGGGTACGGCCCCCTCGAGCGGCTCCTGGCCGACGACTCGATCACGGAGATCATGGTCAACGGCCCGGGCGAGATCTGGATCGAGCGCCAGGGTCGCCTCTACGAGACGACCGTGCGCTTCAACGACGACTCGCACCTGCGGCGGATCATCAACCGCATGGTCGCCCAGATCGGGCGCCGGATCGACGAATCATCTCCGATGGTCGACGCGCGTCTTCCCGACGGATCGCGCGTCAACGCGATCATCGCCCCGCTGTCCCTCTCCGGGCCGATCCTCACGATCCGCAAGTTCGCGAAGAAGCGCCTCGGCCTCCAGGACATGGTCAACCTCGGCTCGCTCAACGAGGAGTCGATCGACTTCCTCCGGCGCTGCATCCAGGCGCAGCTCAACGTCCTCATCTCCGGCGGCACCGGCTCGGGAAAGACGACGCTCTTGAACGCGCTGTCGTCCGCGATCCCGGACCACGAGCGGATCGTGACGATCGAGGACGCGGCCGAGCTCCAGCTCCACCAGCGTCACGTGCTCCGACTCGAGGCGCGGCCGCCGAACATCGAGGGCGAGGGTGCGATCCCGATCCGCGACCTCGTGCGGAACTCCCTGCGCATGCGCCCCGACCGGATCATCGTCGGCGAGGTGCGCGGGCCGGAGGCCCTCGACATGCTCCAGGCGATGAACACGGGTCACGACGGGTCGCTGTCGACCGTGCACGCGAACGCCCCGCGCGACGCGCTCGCCCGCATCGAGACCATGGTCCTGATGGCCGGCTACGACCTGCCTGTCCGCGCGATCCGGCAGCAGGTCTCGTCCGCCCTCGACATGGTCGTCCACGTCGAGCGCCTCGAGGACGGGACGCGTCGCGTCACGGCCGTCACCGAGGTGCAGCGGATGGAGTCCGACGTGATCACCCTGCAGGACATCTTCGAGTTCAAGATGGACTCGTTCGCGCCCGACGGCAGCATCAACGGGAAGCTCACCGCGACCGGGCTCCGCCCGATCTTCCTGGACAAGTTCGCCAAGCGCGGGATCGAGCTGCCGGCCGGGATCTTCACGCACAACCCCGTCGCCAACAACGTCGCCGACCTCCGCCGGTGAGCAGCGCCGTGTCCCGCATCCTCGCAGCGCTCGTCGCGGTCGTGGCCGCACTCGTCCTCGCGATCCCCGCATCGGCGGCCGAGAGCGCCAGCCCCGAGGTGGTCGAGGCCGGCAGCCCGATCTTCCCGGACCGCGCGTACATCCTCACGCTGCCGGAGGCCAAGAAGCCGGCCCTCACGACCGACGACGTGTCGGTCACCGAGAACGGCGCACCCGTGAAGAACCTCGCGGTCCTGTCGGCGGCCTCCGGCAAGGGCATCGGCACGGTGCTCCTGATCGACGCCTCGAACAGCATGAAGGGGTCGATCGGCTCCGCGATGGCGGCGGCTCGCGCGTTCGCGGCGCGGAACCCCGACCAGCCCATCTCCGTCGTCTTCTTCAACCACAAGCCGACGGTCGCCCTGCCGCTCACCACGGATCGCAAGGCCGTGGTCGCGGCCCTCTCGAAGTCGCCCAAGCTGGCGGAAGGGACCCGCACGTATGACGCGCTCGCCGCGGCGGTCGCCCAGGTGCGCGGGTCGACGCTCGGCGCAGCGCGGATCGTGCTGCTCTCGGACGGCGACGACGTCGGCAGCGTCACGACGCTCGACTCCGCGCTCGCGCAGCTCAAGGAGCAGAAGGTCCGCGTCTACCCCGTCGGGATCGAGTCGCCCGACTTCCTGCCCGACGATCTCGAGCGGCTGGCCGACGAGACAGGCGGCACGTACGCCACTGCGGACTCTCCCGAGGCGCTGACGAAGATCTACGATCAGCTCGGCTTCGAGCTCAGCAACGAGTACCTGCTGCGGTACCGCTCGACTGCGCGGCCCGACCAGGACGTCGACGTTCAGGTCGCAGTCAAGGGCACGGAGCCGGTGTCCTTCTCGTACCAGAGCCCGGCTCCCGGGACGTCGGCGCCGTACCAGCCGGCGTTCCGAAACAAGCTGCTCCAGTCGTGGCTCCTCGTCCCACTGCTGATCGTCCTGATCCTCGCGCTGCTCGCGTTCGCCGCTCGCTCCTTCTGGAGCCTCCGCAAGAACGAGCAGCTCGTGAAGCGCCTCGGGACCTACGTCACGCTCCCCGAGGAGGAGCGGGCCTCCGAGCGGCGCAAGGAGGTCGACCTGCTCCTCGCGGCCGTCGGCCAGGACAAGCAGCGGAAGCGCAACTGGCGCTGGACGGAGGGATTCGCCGAGGACATGGACGTGGCGCAGATCGAGAGCGACCCCACCCGCATGATCGTGATCTCGCTCGCCACCGGGCTGCTGCTCGGGGTGGTCGCCGGTGTCGCCTTCGGCACCTTCTGGATCGTCGTCGGCATCCTGCCTCCGATCGTCCTCAACCTCGTTGTCCGCGGACGGGCACGGAAGGTGCGGAAGAACTTCTCGGAGCAGCTTCCGGAGAACCTCGACGTGCTCGCGTCGGCGCTCCGCGCGGGGCACAGCCTCGCGGGCGCCATGGGCGTCGTCGCCGACGAGTCACCGGAGCCCTCGAAGCGTGAGTTCAGCCGCGTCGTCACGGACGAGCGGCTCGGCATCCCGCTCGACGAGGCGCTCGAGGTGACGGCGAAGCGGATGCAGAGCTCGGACGTCGACCAGCTCGCGGTGCTCGCGCTCGTCCAGCGCGAGGCGGGCGGCAACACGGCGGAGGTGCTCGACCAGGTGACGAAGAACATTCGCGCACGCCAGGACATCCAGCGCCTCGTCACCGTGCTGACCGCCCAGGGCCGGTTCTCGTCCGCGATCGTCGCGCTCGTGCCGGTCGGGATCTTCCTCTTCCTGATGCTCGTGAACCCCGAGCACCTCGACCCGCTCTTCCATCAGACCATCGGTCAGGTCGCGGGCATCATGGCCATCTTCATGACCATCGGGGGCTTCTACATCATCCGTCGCATCGTGGCGATCGAGCTCTGATCATGATCCATTTCATTCTCATCTTCGGACTTCTCCTCCTCGCCGTCGCGGTGACCATGGTCACCCGGGCGATCATGACGCCTGCAGGCCCGTCCACCGAGACGATCCAGCAGATCGGCGCCTACGGCTTCACCAGCTCGCTGACCGTTTCCGGGGCGGACGAGTCACGACGGAGCTTCCGGTCGTTCGTCGACGACGTCACGGCGACCGCCGGAGCCTGGATGACCCGGCACTTCTCGAGGCTCCGCGGCAAGGACTACCGGTCGCGGCTCATCGCCGCCGGCATGTACGAGTCCACGCCGGAGCGCCTGCTCGGGACACAGCTGCTCGCCGCCATCGCGGGCTGCTTCCTCGCGGTCTGGCTGACCACGCTCGCCGGTGGCAGCGCCGCGCTCCTCGTCCTGGCCGTCGTCGGCGCAGGCGTGCTCGGCTGGATGCTCCCGATGTACATCGTCGGCTCGCGGGCACGCAAGCGGCGCGACCAGGTCGAGCGGGGCCTTGCCGATCTGATCGACCTCCTCGTCGTGACGCTCGAGGCGGGTCTCAGCTTCCCGCAGTCCCTGCGGATGGCGTCCCTGAAGATCAAGGAGCCGCTCGCCGGAGAGGTCCGCCTCACCCTGCAGGAGCAGAACATGGGCCTGACCCTCGTCGAGGCACTCGACCATTTCAATCACCCGGGTCGACACGACCGGCGTGCGGATGTTCGCGCGGTCGATCTCGCAGGGCGAGACGATGGGCGTCTCGACGGGTCAGATCATGCGCAACCTCGCCGTCGAGATGCGCAAGCGCCAGCGGGCCTACGCCGAGGAGCGTGCCCAGAAGGCGCCGGTCAAGATCCTCTTCCCGATCATGTTCCTGATCATGCCGGCGCTCTTCATCGTGCTATTGCTTCCGGTGATGATCGTGATCATGGAAGCCCTCGGCTAGCCCGAGGAATCGTCGGGATGCGTCCCGTTCCGAACCTGACGCTCCGCCGCGAGGACGGCAGGGTCGTGGCCGAGTCGGTCACCGTGGCGGACTCGACGCTCCGGCGCCTGCGCGGGCTCCTGGGAAAGGCAGATCTGCCGTCGGGTCACGGCGTACTGCTGCGGCCGGCCTGGTCGATCCATACGGCGTTCATGCGCTTCCCGATCGACGTCGTGTTCCTCGACGCCGACCAGGTCGTCGTGAAGATCGTGCCGCGCCTCAAGCCGTTCTCGACCGCCTCGTGCCGCGGCGCACGTGAGGTCGTCGAGCTGCGCGCGGGCGAGTGCGACCGGCGCGGGCTCTCGCTCGGCGACCGGGTCGCATGGGCGGCGCGGGCGAACGTCGACGAGACGCCCGTACGTCCCGGCGCGGAGCTGGTGGTCGACCGCCGCGGCAGCGTCGTGCTCGCGAGCAAGGACCAGCGCTACCTCAAGCTCGTGCGATTCCTGCTCGACGGCAAGGGCATCGACGTCGTCGCGAGCGTCCCGCCCGCGGGTGCCGCGGACGCGGCCGGCGGCGAGGCGGCGGACGTCGTCGTCATCGACACCGGCGACATGCTCACCGAGGGCCTCCGGATCGCGAACGTCACCCGGGCACGGCGTCCCGAGGCGACCGTCGTCCTCGTCGGCGAGCGCGCCGAGGAGCGCTCTCCCGTCGGCATGCGTGTCTACGAGAAGTGGGACGAGACCGAAGGCGTCGTCGCGGCCGTCGAGAGCGCGCTCGCGCGGAAGGCCGGATAAGATTTGGCGTCAGGTTCTGCGGCTTCGCGACAACTGAGGACTGCGGTTGACAGGGGAGGGATCGTGGTCGAAGCAGTGAAACCAGCGGAGCGATGGCCAGGCGCGTAACGAGCTGATGGCGTCCCTCGCGCGCACAGGGCACGAGGCGGAGCGGGCAGACAGACGCCTGCAGCTCGTCGTGCCCGCGACCGACGGCTCCGCGCGCCTCGAGGCGGCACACCGCGCGCTGCTCGGCGACTCGGAGCCGCGCGTTCAGGGGCTCCTCAAGTCTGCTCACCGAACGGCGCAGATCGCGTTCTCCGGCGCCGGCGCGACGGATGCGGCCGATCGCCTGGCGACCGGGATCTATGTCGCAAACGTCGTCGTAGGCCTCGCCACGGAGGGAGAGCTCGACGCGACCGACGCACGAATCGCCGTCGACACACTGGCCGAGGCCCGCGGCGAGCCGGTCGAGGCCGCAACCTACGACCTCTATCGCACCGCCTGCACCAGTTCGCTCGTCGTCGAGCTGCCGCCTCCCGTCGCGTGCGAGATCCAGCTGCGGCTTCTCGTCCTCCTCGGCGTCGCGAGCGAGGCCTCGTTGTGGAAGGTCGAGGAGAGCACCATCGACCCGATCGTGTCGATCGGACACGGTGCAGCGAGCCGTCGCGCCCGCGCGACCGCACGGGCAGCGCTCCGTCGAGGCGGCCTGACGCTCATGGGCAGCCGTACCCTGCGCTCGGCGCTCGTACGACGGTTCTCGACCCCCTGCGCGGTCATCGTCGCGCGCGTCCCCGACCCGATCGCCCGTGCGGACGCCTACCTCGCCGTGGCCGGCTCGGCGCTCGCGCCGATCTTCGAGCGCGAGCTCCTGCTCGAGCGCTCCGCAGAACGGGAGCACACGCTCGTCACGGCGGGCGAGCAACGGCTCATGCGCATCGGCTTCGACCTCCACGACGGGCCGATCCAGGACGTCCTTGCGCTCGGCGCCGACATCGCGCACCTCCGCGAGCAGGTGTACCCCTTCATCCTCGACTCCCACCGGGAGCGCGCCGCGGGACGTTTCGACGACCTGCTGGCGCGGAGCGTCGAGCTCGATCGCCAGCTGCGCGAGATCTCGCGCTCGCTCGAGTCTCGGAGCATCGTGTCGCGCCCGCTCGGCGAGACCCTCCACCGCGAGGTGGACACCTTCGCCGAGCGCACGGGAATCGACGCGCGGCTCGAGATCCGGGGCGATCCGGAGTCACTCACGTCGGGCCAGCGCATCGCGGTCTACCGTGCGATCCAGGAGTCGCTCTCCAACGTCCGCGAGCACTCGGGCGCCTCGACGGTCGAGATCAGGCTCCGCATGCGCCGCTCGTTCATCGAGGTGCGGGTCGTGGACGACGGGCACGGCTTCGAGGTCGGACGGGCGCTCGCCCGGGCGGCGCAGCGGGGGCGGCTCGGCATCGTCGGGATCGGCGAGCGTGTCCGGATGCTCGGTGGCTCGTTCGAGATCGACAGCGCTCCCGGTGGGCCGACGATGCTCACCTTCGCTCTTCCGCGCATGACGCCGGACGAGCGGCCCTGGCTGAAGTAGCGCCGGGACGCGCCGGGCGTCGCGCCGGGAGGATCAACACCGTGTGCTTCCCCGAAACGACGAGGGGGAGGCCGCCACCTCCCCCTCTGTGTTCGCTCCCCCCACCCCCCACGATGGGGCGAGCGACCTCTGTCGTGGGGCACGGCTAGGTTGCTACCGGCCGTCCCCTGTCGAGCGCTGTGTGGCATCGGAAGGCGAGGATCGGCGTCACCGACGGCTCGGCCGCATGAGCCGCCGGAACGACGAGAATCGACCTGACGACGACGAAAGGCAGCCGCCGTGCTTTCCATGCCTTTCGGGTCGTCAATGTCTCCATCACCCGGATAGATGCGATCGGGCGTCGAAACTTGCGCGCTCGCATGTAAGGACTCTGTAAGGGGGATGCGACAAGCGGGGCATTTCATCAACGTGAGCGGGCCATGGCCGCCACCGAGTCGAGCAGCCGCGCGATGTCGGCGCTGGACGACCTCTACCGCCGACACGTCGGGGACGTCTACCGCTACACGTACGCGGTCCTGGGGAACCACGCGGATGCCGAGGACGTCACCCAGACGACCTTCGTGAACGCGCTGCGGGCGCTCGAGCGCGGGGAGATACCTCGCGAGCCGTCACGCTGGCTCCTCACGATCTCGCACAACCTCGTTCGGCAACGCTGGCGACAGGCGGCGGCCCGCCCCGTGACGGTCGAACTGGTCAACGACGTGCCCGACGAGACGCCCGAGGACGACGTTCGCCTGGACGAGCTGGTGCAGGCGCTCCAGCGGATCCCGACGAACCAACGCGAGGCTCTCGTCCTGCGAGAGCTCGAGGGACGCTCCTACAAGGAGATCGCCGAGCTGCTCGCCCTCTCGACCTCGGCGCTCGAGACGCTCCTGTTCCGCGCGCGGCGCTCGCTCGCCGAGGAGCTCGAGAACCTCGTCACGTGTCAGACGGCCGAGCAGGCGCTCTCCCGCGAGAGCGACGGCCGGCTCTCGCGGAAGGCCCGCAAGCGGCTCGATGCGCACATCGCCGACTGCCCGTCGTGCGCCCGGTTCTCCCGCTCGCAGGCGCAGCAGCGCAAGGCATTCAAGGGTCTGGCGATGCTGCCGCTCCCCGTCGGGCTCGCGCTCTTCAGGGAGACGCCGGTCGCCGCTGCGTCGACGCTCACTGCCGTCGGCGGCGAAGCGGGGACGACGGCAGCCACCGGTGTGGGGACGGGCGGCGCCGCAGCCGGTGGCGGCGCTGCGGGCGGCTCCGTCACCGTCGGCGGCACCGTCGCGGGAGGCTCGCTCCTCGGAGGTGCGGCGGTCAAGGTTGCCGCGGTCGTCGCAGCCGTGAGCGTCGCAGCCGGTGTCGGCTATCAGGGCGTGAACACGCTTCGCACCGAGTCTCCCTCGGTCGCGTCGGCGGCGGTTGCCGGAGCGTCGCGCACGGAGTCGGCCGAGCGCGCGACCACGTCCGACGCGCCTCCGTCGTCGACCGTCTCGGGCGAGGCACCCGGCGTGCCGCTCCTGCGCCCGCCCGGCGGGGCGACGTTCGGACCGAGCGACGTCCTCCCGGCGCACGCGAACGGGGCCGACGCCTCGACTCACACCCTCTCGCCTGCGAACGGCCACACGACGTCCGCCGGCGCGGCACCCGGAGCGGGCGCATCCCCGGGCAGCGCGCCCGGATCCGGCGGGGGGCCGGCACCCGGCAGCGGGCCTGCTCCCGGCGGCGGGCCCGGCGGCAGCGGCCCTGCAGGCGGCGACAACCCGACGACGACACCCATCGGTAGCGGCGGTGGTGGCGGCGCCGATGACGACAACGGACCGACCGAGCCCGGCGGTGGTGACGGCGGCTCGAGCACGACCGCTGGTCGCGAGATTCCCACCGGCGGTGGCGAGACTCCCAACGGCGGTGGCGAGAGCCCCACCGGGGCTTCCACACCGGCTTCCGGCCAGACCGCGGTAACAGCGCCCTCGCCCGTGATACCGAAGGCGAACGCGAAGCCGAAGCCCCCGAAGGCGAAGAAGCCCCCGAAAGCGAAGAAGCCGCCGAAGGTCAAGCCTCCGGCCGGGCCGAAGTCGAAGGGCGACGGTCCGGTCGCACCGGAGCCGAAGGGCCCCGAGGATCCGAAGCAGCCGAAGAGCCGAAGCCCGACGGCGCGTCCGACACCTCCCCTCCCTCGACCCCGGTCCCGGCGGCGCCACCGGCCGACCACGTGCCGCCGGCGGACCCGGCTCCCGCGCCGGGCGCGGGCGACGATCCCGCCCCGAGCGACGACGGGAACGACACGGACACGGGCGACGACGAGGGCGACAAGGGCCATGGCGACCGGGGCGACAAGGGCGACAAGGGCGGCGACCGGGACGACAATCGGGACAGGGACCACAGGGGCGACCGGGACGACGAGAGCGACCGAGGCGACAGGGACGACCGAGACGACAAGAGCGACCGGCACGACAGGGACGACCACGACGACAAGGGCAACCGCAGGTAGCGTCGCCCTCCAGAGCTTCCCCGTGACGCGTGCGTCGCGCACGGATGTTTACCCCGTTTGGGAGGCGGGCATCACCCGTTGGAGGGAGGGCACGTCCGGCGTCCTCCTTCGACGATAGGGTGCGGAATGCTCCGAGGCAGACTGCTCTGCGCGCTGGTTGTGACCCTCGCCTTCTCGCTGGGAGGGAGCGCGTCTGCCTCCGAGAACGCGAGCATGACGCTGACGCGGGCGACGTCGCTCGAGGAGCTCGTCCTCCATGAGATCAACACGCTCCGCGCGGCGCACGGTCGTCCAGCGCTGAGCCCGTCCGCGGCGCTCTCGCGTGCAGCCGACCGGCACTCGCGCTCGATGGCGCTCCGCGGTTTCTTCGCCCACGAGTCCCGCAACGGCACGCCGTTCTGGCAGCGCGTGAAGCAGTTCTACTTCGCCGACTCGGGCACATGGACGGTCGGGGAGAACCTCGCGATGTTCGGCGGGGTCGGGCCGAGTGCCCAGTCGATCGTGTCCGCCTGGATGGCCTCACCCGGTCACCGGGCGAACCTCCTCCGCTCGAGCTACCGCGATGCCGGCATCGCGATCGTCCACCACCCGGCCGCAGGCGGCGTCTTCGGCGGGCGGTCGACGTGGGTCGTCACGCTCGACTTCGGCCGTCGCTGATCTCCCGCCGGCACATCGTCGTAGGGCTGGTCGCGCCGGCGTGCCTCGACGTCCCGACCCTCCTGCGCCGGCGGTCCAGACAGGTGTCCGACCGAGGCCGGACACCTGTTCGTTGCCGATCGTTCGCTAGAGGGTTACAGGACGGAACGCCGTGTTCCGCGGGTTGATCGAGCGGTGGAAGCCTCGCTCCCACTCGACGACGACGTCGCCACCCGATTCGATCCCGCACACCACTCCACGGTCGCCGGCGCGCAGCTCCGTGTCGGAGTCTGCGAGCAACTCGATTCGAGTTCCGACTCGCACGCCCGCTGCGATGCGGGCGGCAAGGAGACGCGCACCAGAAGCATCCATACACACTCAAATACGGGATCATCCGTTCGCCCGCCTCCCCCGTTTGGGCAGGTCACCTCCCCCCAACGAGGGAGGAAGGCGCACTAGAGTGTCGAAGCCGGGACCGCGCCGGCGGCTCATTCGAATCTCGACGGCTTAGGATGCGCCGTCGGCGATTTCTCGATACACGCTTGATGGAGGACCACGCACAGAGCGAAAGTGAGTGGGAGCGCGCGCACGAGCTGCGCGCCGCAGGCGTACGTCACCGTCTGCGCGACCTCTTCGCCCCGACGGACACCGGGGACGCCGTGGCCGACCTCATCGCCGTCCACGGCCGCCAGCTCGAGCTGCGCTCCGAGAAGCTCCTGACCGCGGTCCATGATCTCGAACGCCGCGAGGAGCGTGTGCGCGAGCTCCATCTGCGCGTCGAGCAGATCCTCCGCGAGGGCTCCGCGGAGCTCGACTCCCGGCAAGCCGAGCTGAACGCGCGAGCCGCCGAGCTCGAACGTCGCGAGGCGGATCTCGCCGTCGCGGAGGAGCGAGTGGCAGAGCGAGGTCGTGAGCTCGGTGCCGTCGAGCTCCGCGGGGCCGCGGTCGAACGGCGAGAGGGGGCCGTCCGAGCACGCGCGGTCGAGCTCGAGCGCCAGGCGGCCGAGCTCGCAGCGCTTGCCGCTCGGCTCGACTCACTCGGCGCAGCGAGCGCAGCGACCGTCGCCGACGGCCAAGGGACGCTGCCGGAGACGGCGCACGTCATCCTTACCGTCGCCGGCGCGTATCGGCTGCTCGAGCGGGAGGGGCCGGCGCCCGAGCCGGGTGACGCGGTCGAGCTCGAGGACGGGGCATACCGGTGCATCCGTCTGACGATCTCACCGTTACCCGCGGACTCGCGGCGCTGCGCCGTGCTCGAGCAGCTCAGGGACTAGCCGGGCGCTCAGCCCAGCCAGGCATCGTTCAGCGGCTCGGCGAAGAACAGCGCGATGACGCCCCCCGCCGCAAGCGCCGGCCCGTAGGGGAGCGTCGTCCGACGGCCGTCTCCGCCGCGCCTGCCGAGCACGACGACCGCGAGCAGTGCTCCGAGGAGCGAGCCGATCACGAGCGCGAGGAATACGTCCCGCCCGAGCCACGCACCGAGGAACGCCGCGAGCTTGACGTCCCCCATTCCAAGCCCGGCCGGATGCACGAGCGCGAGGGCGAGGAAGAAGCCGCCGGCGGCAAGGGCGGCGACGAGCCATTCGATGCTGGGGTCGCGGGCCGTCTGCACGACGAGCGCGACACCGAGGGCGGGCACGATGATCCGGTTCGGGATGATGCGCCGCTCGAGGTCGGTCACCGTGACGGCGACGAGGACCGCGCACCCTGCGGCCCCCACGACCGCGTCGAGCGACCAGCCGAAGACGACGAGGCATCCGACGGCGAGCGCCACCCAGACCAAAGCGGCGAGCGAGCGAAGCCCCACACGGCACGTTTCCGCGCGACTCCGGGCAATCCTCTGCACTCGAACGGGGGATGCAGTTCCCCCGGCAGGGTGACGAAGGGCAACAGGTTCGCGACGACGATCCGTGCACTGCGGAGCATCGCGCCCGCTCCTGGCGTCAGGGCGCGAGACATTCAACGTGCGCGAAAACCTCAACCGTCAGGTTGCGTCCACTCGTCCCAGTTGGCCGATGGTCGCCGCCCTCATCATCAGTCTCGGCGTCCTCGTGGGCTACGAGCTCGTCCGGCACGAGCGCCTGAGCGCTGCGGTCGTGTTCGCATTCACGCTCGCGGCCTGGGCGTGCACTGCGACGCTCCTCCTCGGACGTCAGATCCAGACGGCGCACGATCTCTCCCTGCGCGACCCCCTGACGGGGCTGCCGAACCGTGCGCTGCTTCACGATCGGATCGAGCAGGCGCTCGCGCGCTCGCGGCGCACGGAGGAGACGTTCGCGCTCCTCGTGGTCGATCTCGACGGGTTCAAGGGCGTCAACGACGTCCGCGGCCACGAGGCGGGCAACGAGGTGCTTCGCGCGATCGCGCGGCGCCTCGAATCGGTCGTCCGAGCGACCGACACCGTCGCACGGGTCGGCGGCGACGAGTTCGTCGTGCTCTCACTGGGGACGTCGGACGACCATGAGGCCGCTGCGCTGGTCGGCCGTCTGCGGCAGGCGATCCGGCGGCCGTACCGCGTCGACGGGGGGCACGTCGAGCTCGACGCCTCGATCGGATGGGCGCTCTTCCCCCAGGACGGGCTCGAGCCGATCGAGCTCCTCATGCGGGCCGACGGCCAGATGTACGCGACGAAGCGCGACGCGAGCCAGGAGTTGGCGACCTCCGGTCGCGGTGCGATCGACCGTGGCGTCGTCCGCGATCTCGAGAGCGCACTCGAGCGGGGCCAGGTCGTCGTCCACTACCAGCCGATCATCGATCTCAACTCGGGAGCCGTGCGCGGCGCTGAGGCGCTCGTCCGGCGTGCGCATCCGGATCGGCTCGTCACTCCCTCGGAGTTCATCCCCCACGTCGAGCAGACGCCGCTCGTCCGGGCGCTGACGCTCGCCGTCGCGGACGACGCGCTCGGCCGGCTCGAAGAGTGGGATGCCGTGGGGCATACCCTCGACGTCGCCGTCAACGTCCCCTACCGGATGATCGACGATCCGGAGCTCGTCGACGGGCTGATGCGGCTTCTCGAGACGCACGACGTCGAGCCGCGGCGACTGACGTTGGAGATCGTCCCGTCGGGGCCCGGCGCCGGCGCCGAGCTCGACCGGTTCGTCGTGAAGCGGCTTCGCGACCTCGGCCTGCGGCTGTCACTCGACGATCTCGGGCGCGCCGCGTCCGTCGCGGCGATCCGCACGCTTCCTCTCGACCAGGTGAAGATCGACGAGATGTTCCTCCATGACGCGGGTCGCGGCGGACGCTCGGACGCCATCGTGCGATCGCTCGTCGAGCTCGCCCACCGACTCGGCCTCGAGACGGTCGCCGAGGGGGTCGAGAGCCGGATGGCGTGGGAGGCGGCGACGGCTCTCGGCTGCGACCTCGCCCAGGGCTTCTACCTCGGCCATCCGATGCCGGCGGGGAAGCTCACGGAGTGGCTCGTCGGTACCTGGCCCGTCGTACCGACCGGCCACAGGCTCGATGTGAGCCTGGGGGCGCGCGCCGGGGAAACCGTGCGCCAGCTGCACCCCCCCGACGGCCGACGGCGATAGCCCCATGTCAAGCCGCTAGAGCAGGACCGCCCCGGCCGCCGCGGCCGCCGGGACGACCGCCCAGACGGGCAGGAGCTCGAGCAGGACGAGCAGCCCGACCGCGAACGCGACGTCGCCGACGGTGTCGATGGAACCGGTGAGGATCGGGTCCCAGAGCGCCGCCGCGAGCACGCCGACGACAGCGGCGCTGACGCCGACGAGCGCAGCCTGGACGCGCGCGTGGCGGCGGATGGACGACCAGAACGGCAGCACGCCCCCGAGCAGGAGGAACGACGGCAGGTAGATCGCGGCGAGCGCGAGCGCGGCGCCGGAGACGCCGTTCGGGGCAGGCTCCTCGAGCGCGCCGAGGTACGCGGAGAACGAGAAGAGCGGTCCGGGCATCGCCTGCGCGAGCCCGTACCCGGCAAGGAACTCCTGCTCGGAGACCCACCCCGGCTCGACGAGCGCCTGGTCGAGGAGCGGGAGCACGACGTGGCCGCCGCCGAAGACGAACGAACCCGACCGCACCATCGCCTCGACGAGCGTGACGGCCTGCGAGCCGGTCGCGTCGCGGAGCGCCGGAAGCCCGAGGAGCAGCCCACCGAGCGTCGCGAGACATGCCACGGCGAGCCAGCCTCGACGGCCGACCCGCACGTTTAGCTCGGGCGTCTGCGCAAGCGCGCCGAAGGCAAAGAGACCTACGGCCGCACCGAGCGCGAGCGCGGCGACCTGTCCGCCGAAGCCGCCGATCCCGAGCGCGAGGGCGAGCCCCGCGACGGCGAGTGCAAGTCGCGCGCGATCGGGCGCGAGGGCGCGCCGCATCGCGAGCACCGCCAAGAGCACGACGGGCACGGCGACGAGCTCCAGGCCGTGCACCCATCCGGCACCGGCAACGTCCGTCGAGCCGATGACGAGCGCCAGCGCCGTCATCAGGGCCGCGGACGGGAGCGTGAAGCCGAGCCACGCAGCGATCGCGCCCGGGACGCCGGCCCGGTGGGCGCCGATCGCCATGCCGAGCTGACTCGACATCGGGCCCGGCAGCAGGTTCGTCACAGCGACGAGCTCCGAGAACTCCTCGTCGGCGATCCAGCGCCGGCGCGCTACGTACTCCTCCCGGAAGTAGCCGACGTGCGCGATCGGGCCACCGAACGACGTCGCCCCGAGCCGGAGCGCCGCCGCGAAGACCGTCAGCGTGTCGCGCCGGGCTTCCAGAGCGGCTCGTCGCGCTCCGCGATCGCGTTCGCCGTGCGCGACAGGATGAAGAGGAGATCCGAGAGCCGGTTCAGATAGGGCACAACGCACGGCCCGATCTCCACGGCCTCGGCCGCGGCGATCGCCTCCCGCTCGGCACGGCGACAGGTCGTCCGGGCGACGTGGAGCGCGGCGGCGGTCGGCGTGCCGCCGGGCAGCACGAAGCTCCGGAGCTCGGGGAGGTCGGCGTTGAACCGGTCGCAGTCGGCCTCGAGCCGGTCGACGAGCGATTGCTCCACCCGGAGCCGACCCTCGAGGTGCGCGGGCACGGAGAGGTCGGCGCCGAGGTCGAACAGCTCGTTCTGGACGCGTTCGAGGACGGCACGGAGCTCATCCGGCGCGCCCCCGGCGAGCACGGCTCCCACGGCCGCGTTGAGCTCGTCGACGGCGCCGTATGCCGTGATCCGTGGATCGAGCTTCGAGACGCGCGACCCGTCGCCGAGCGACGTCTCCCCTCCATCGCCGCCGCGCGTGTAGATCCGCGTGAGGCGAACGGGCTCGTCCTGCGCGCGCGGCATGCGGTGAAACCTAACGCGGTGTCGCGTGGCCTGCGATCTCAGACCGGCGCCGACAGCGCCCGCTCGTGCGTCCGCAGGAGGTCGCGCGCGATGACGATCCGCTGGATCTCGCTCGTGCCCTCGTAGATCTCCGTGATCTTCGCGTCACGGTAGTACCGCTCGGCCGGGAACTCGCGCGTGTAGCCGTAGCCGCCGAGCACCTGGATCGCGCTCTGGCTCGCCTGCACGGCGACCCGCGAGGCGAAGAGCTTCGCCATCGCGCCCTCCGCTCCGTGCGGCTGCCCTGTCTGCTTGAGCCAGGCGGCCCGGAGCGTGAGCTGCCGGGCGGCGGCGATCTCGGTCGCCATGTCGGCGAGCGTGAACTGGATCGCCTGGAACTCGGCGATCCGGCGCCCGAACTGCTCGCGCTCGAGCGCGTACGCCCGCGCGGTGTCGAGCGCCGCCTGCGCGATGCCGACTGCCTGTGCCGCGATGCCGATCCGCCCGCCGTCGAGCGTTGCCATCGCGACGGCGAAGCCCTTCCGCTCCTCGTACAGGAGCCTGTCGGAGCCGACCCGTGCGTCGTCGAGGCGGAGGTCCGCGGTCGACGACGAGTGGAGGCCGAGCTTCTCCTCCTCGCGGGTCACCTCGACGTGGTCGGCGTCCAGCACGAACGCGCTGACGCCGCGGGCGCCCTCCGTGGCCGGATCCGTGCGGGCGAAAAGGAGGAACGTCGAGGCGTGGCTGCCGTTCGTGCACCACTGCTTCGCGCCGCTGATGCGCCAGCCGTCGCCGTCGGCGACAGCGGTCGTCCGCAGCGACCCCGCATCAGAGCCCGAGCCCGGCTCGGTGAGCGCGAAGGCGCCGAGCGCCTCGCCGCGAGCGAGTGCAGGGACGAACCGCGCGCGCTGCTCGTCGGTGCCGAACATGACGATCGGCAGCGTCGCGGCGCTCGTGTGGACGGCGACGGTGACGCCGACGCCTGCATCCGCGCGGGAGAGCTCCTCGAGGACGAGGACGTACGAGACGAAGTCCGCACCGGCGCCCCCGAGCTCCTCGGGCACGCACACGCCCATCAAGCCGAGCCCGCCGAGCTTGGCGAACACCTCCGCCGGGAACCGGTGCTCGCGGTCCCATTCTCCGGCATGCGGTGCGATCTCGCCGTCCGCGAACTCCCGTGCGAGCGCCTGGATCTCCCGCTGCTCGTCGGTGAGGGTCAGATCCACGATCGAAGTCTAGGGGCGATGCCGGAGCGGCCGTGCGCGCCGCCGGAGCGTCCGCGCAAGCCCGTCCGGCGTCACGAGCCGCCGGAGCCGCCCGACCGAGAGCTCGGAGCACAGGACGGCCGACGCAGCGGGTCCTCGGTCCCCGTACCCCACGCCGGACGCGCGGAATGCCGGCGCCGCCCGCCAGCCCTCGCCTTCGAGCTCGTAGGCCTCCTGCTCCTCGACGAACAGGCCCGCGGAGGCGAACAGCGCGTTCCAGCCGTTGACGTCGTCGAGGCGGAACCAGCCGTGGTCGCCCGGCTCACCGAGCGGGACGGTCACGAGCAGCCGGCCGCGCGGACCCAGCACACGGCCGAGCTCGCGGAGTGCGTCGACGCGTGATCCCGGCGCGGCCTCGGCGTCGAGCCCGTAGCCCGTGTTGTCGGCGCCGACGTGCTCGAGCGTCGACACGAGCAGGACCTGGTCGACGCTCGCGTCCGCGAGCGGCAATGCACGGGCGTCGGCGACGAGCCGTTCCATGCCGTCGACCTCGCGCTCGGCGAGATCGACGCCGACGACGTCGACCCCGGCCCGCAGAAGGGCCCCGAGGTACGCGGGCTCGGCAAACGCGTAGCCGACCTCGAGCACCCGGCCCGACGGGACGAGGCGCGAGAGGACCCACGGGATCTCGACCACGCGCTCGTCCGTTCCCGGGGGCCCCTGGAGCCACGTGAGGCGCACGCTCCGGCCGCGGGCACCGAGACCGAGCGCGACGGCGTCGTCCAGCGCGCGCACGTGCGTCGCCTCGTCGGACGTGACGAGCTCGTGGACGAAGGTCGCGCGCGACAGCGTCCCGTCCCCCAGCTTGGCGAGCGCTCGTGTGCGCGCATCGTCGTCGGGCGGCCTCCGCAGCACCTCGTGGAAGGCGCGTTCGACGAACGCCTCGTCCGCGTCTTCGTAGGCCTGCAGCGTGGCGCGGACGAGCGGATCCACGCCTAGATGATTGATCCCGAATAGCCGCACACGCGGCTGGTGGCCGTGACACGTCGCCTGGCGCGACGATCGGCCACGACACGTATCACCCGACATGCGCCGTGACCGCTCCCCGCACCAGGCTCGGTCACAGCCATCCCCACGCACACGTCCATTTGGAATCAATCATCTAGCCGTAGTCGTAGAACCCGCGGCCCGACTTGCGCCCGAGCCTGCCCGCGGCGACGTAGCGCCGGAGGAGCGGGCACGGTGCGAACTTCGGGTCGCCGAGACCGTCGTGGAGCACCTCCATGATCGCCACACACGTGTCGAGGCCGATCAGGTCGGCGAGCGCGAGGGGCCCCAGCGGATGGGCAAAGCCGAGCTTCGCGACGGTGTCGATCGCCTCCGGCTCGGCGACGCCCTCCATGACGGCGTACGCCGCCTCGTTGATGAACGGCATGAGGATCCGGTTGGAGACGAACCCGGGGAAGTCGTTCGCCTCCGCCGGGGTCTTCCCGAGATCGCGGGCCAGCTGGACGATCGCCGCGGAGGTCTCGTCGGACGTCTGCTCCGCGCGGATGACCTCGACCAGCGCCAGCATGGGAACAGGGTTGAAGAAATGCATGCCGATCACCCGCTCCGGCCGCGACGTCGCGGCGGCGAGCTCGGTGATCGGGATCGAGGAGGTGTTGGACGCGAGGACGGCCTCCTGCGGGAGCGCGGCATCGGCCGCTCGGAAGAGCTCCTTCTTCGCCTCCGCGTTCTCGACGATCGCCTCGATGAGCAGATCGGCCGCGCCGATCTCGTCCACGGCCGTGACACGGGCGAGGACCTCGTCCGGCGGCGGGCCGCCCTTCTCGTGGAGCTTCGCGAGGCTCCGTCGCATCGTCTCGACCCCGCGATCGACGGCGCCGGGCACGGCGTCGTGGAGGAGCACCTCGCGCCCCGACGCGGCGACGACCTGAGCGATGCCGGCGCCCATCTGGCCCGCGCCGACGACGAGAACGCGGTCGAACCTCATCCGCCGAGGCTACTTCGTCGTGGGGGCTCACGCCGACGGAGGCGCCGGATCGAGTAGGTGAGGACCAGGCCCAGGATCACGAGCCCGATCACGATCTTGATCGCATCGCCGCGTGGCTCGTCGCTCGTCGAGAGCAGCGCGCCCGGATCGGTGAGGAGGCACGACTCCGTCTCGATCCGCGCCCCGACGAGCCGCGCCAGGACCCCGAGCGCCTCGTCGTGGACGAGCGGCTCGTCCGCAGCGTCGACGAGCGGCTCGGCCGCGTGCACCTCCACCTCCCGCCCGACCGACCCCTTCACGCGCTGGTCGACGAGGAATCGGTAGACGACACCGGTGCCGTCGCCGCCCGGCCGCTGGTCGGTGACGCGCCCGACGAACGCCACGTCGGCCGCCGCCAGGCGTTCCTCGAGCGGGACGTTCGGGCAGTCGAGCGCGAATGCTCCCGGAGCCGTCGCAAGCGCCGCCAGCGCAGCGAGTGCGAGGACGAGCC
Source organism: uncultured Actinomycetes bacterium (assembly GCA_963814565.1). Taxonomy (GTDB): domain Bacteria; phylum Actinomycetota; class Thermoleophilia; order Gaiellales; family Gaiellaceae; genus Gaiella. Next base: position 129,758 of record CAWFDO010000009.1, on the reverse strand, counting down.
TCACACCTGGACGAGGACGGCGTCGCCCTGACCGCCGCCGGAGCAGATCGCCGCAAGCCCGAGCCCGCCGCCGTTCCGGCGGAGCTCGTGGACGAGCGTGCCGACGATGCGGCCGCCCGACGCGCCGATCGGATGACCGAGCGCGACCGCGCCGCCGTTGACGTTGACGCGCTCCTCGTCGGCGCCGAGCATCGTGGTGGAGTTGCGCGCGACGGACGAGAAGGCCTCGTTGATCTCGACGCGCGCGACGTCGTCGATCGTGCTCCCGGCGGCGGCCAGGACCCTGTCCGACGCCGCGGCGGGAACGCGGGCGAGGTACGCGAACTCGTCGGCGACGTACGCGTGGCCGAGAACGGTCGCGAGCGGCTCGACCCCACGCGCTCTCGCCCACTCCTCGGAGCAGACGACGACGCACGACGCCCCGTCCGTGACGCCGGGCGCATTGCCGGCCGTCGTCGTCCCCTCGGGGTCGAAGACCGGCTTGAGCGAGGCGAGCTTCTCCAGCGTCGTGTCGCGGCGGACGCTCTCGTCCACGGAGAGGTCGCCGACGGGGACGATCTCGTCGTCGAAGAGCCCTGCGTCCTGTGCCGCGGCGGCACGCTGGTGCGACCGGTACGCCCAGGCGTCCTGGTCCTCGCGCGAGATGTCGAGCTCGCGCGACACGACGGACGCCTGCTCGACCATGTGGAGCCCGTCGAACGACGAGGTGAGGCCGTCGAAGACCATGTGGTCGAGCACCTCGCCGTGGCCGAGGCGGTAGCCGAACCGCCCCTTCGGAAGGAGATAGGGGGCCGACGACATCGACTCCATCCCACCCGTCACGACGACGTCGTGGCGGCCGGCCGCGATCATCAGCTCGGCGATCTCGATCGCGCGGATCGAGGAGGCGCAGACCTTGTTGATCGTGTCCGCGGGAACCTCCTTCGGGATGCCCGCCCCGATCGCCGCCTGGCGCGCAGGCGCCTGTCCCGCGCCCGCCTGGAGCACCTGGCCCATGACGACGTACCCCACGTCCTCGCCGGTGATCCCGGCGCGCTCCAGCCCCGCCCGGATCGCGATCGCGCCGAGCTCGGTCGCGGGCGTCGAGGCGAGCCCGCCTCCGACCCTGCCGAAGGGCGTGCGAACGGCCGAGACGATGACAGCGCGAGCCACGTGGTGAGCCTAGCCGTGGAGGAGCCAATCCGACGCCGCGCGCGCGGCGTAGGGACGGGTGAACTCACCGTCCGGAGGAACGATGGTCAGGCTTGCACTCGCGCTCTCCACCGCCGCCGTGCTGACGTTCGGCGGACTTGCCTCCGGTGCCGGCTCCGCGGACGTCTTCACGTACCGCACCGTCCTCACCGCCGGCGCCGAGGTACCGAAGCCGACGGCCCCGACGGGCGCGGGCGGCCTCTTCACGTCCACCGTCACCAAGGACGGACCGACCTACGCGATCTCGTGGAAGCTGACGTACAGGAAGCTGAGCGGGCCTGCCGTCGCCGCGCACGTCCACCGCGGCCGCGCGGGCGTCGCCGGCGGCGTCATCCTGGCGCTGTGCGGGCCGTGCCGGAACGGCCAGAGCGGCAGGTCGACGATCACCAGGGCCGTGGCCGAGGGGATGCGCCGCGGAACCGCGTACGTCAACGTCCACACGGCGAAGAACGCGGCAGGTGAGATCCGCGGCCAGGCGAAGCTGACGAAGACATCGATCGGACAACCGCCGCCGCCTCCCCCGACCGAGCCGCCTCCGCCTCCACCGACGTATGACCCGCCGGGCTACTGAGCCCGGCTCGTTGCGCCCGAACGCGCTTTCGCGCTAGGCTCGGCGTCCATGCGTTCCGCCCGCACTCGACTCTGGTGGTGGTCCCGCCACGGGCGAGGCGGGAGCGTGCGCTAGTCGACGAGCTCCACCCTGACTGCCCGAGACCTCCCGCTGGAGGTCTCTTTCGTTCTCGAGACCCATGAACCCGATCGCGACGATCACCACAGACCTCCTCACGCCGCTCGGCGCGTACCTTCGCCTCCGCGGGATGGGACGCGCGAGCTTCCTCCTCGAGTCCGTCGAGCGCGGCCGCCTGGGGCGGAGCTCGTGGATGGGGGCCGGGTCGCGCCTGGTCGAGTTCGAGGAGGCCGAGGCGCTCGAGCTGCCCGTCATCGGATACCTCGCCTACGACCACGTCGTGCGCCTCGAGCCGACGGTGCCTCTCCCGCACGACGGCCACGGCTTCCCCGACTCGCGGCTCGTCGTCGCCGACACGCTCGTCCGCTTCGACCACGGCGCCGGGACGGCAGAGATCCTCGCCGGTGACGAGGAGGAGATCGCGGGCCGGCTCGACGCGGGCGTGCCGTGGCACCGGGAGCCTCGCGGCGAGCCGGGACCCCTTCGTCGCTTTCCCGAGCGGGCCCGCTACGAGGAGATGGTCCGCACGGTGAAGGAGCACATCGTCGCCGGGGACGTCTTCCAGTCCGTACCGTCGCAGCGCGCCGAGCGTCCGACCTCCGCGTCACCGCTCGACGTCTACCGCGCGCTCCGCCGCGTCAACCCGTCTCCGTACCTCTTCCTCCTCGACCTCGACGGCATCGCTCTCGTCGGCTCGTCGCCGGAACGGCTCGTGGCCTGCGAGGACGGCCGCGCGAGCCTGTGCCCGATCGCCGGGACGACCGAGCCGACCGAGGGCGATGTCGAGCGGCTCCTCTCGTCCGAGAAGGACCGCGCCGAGCACGTCATGCTCGTCGATCTCGGGCGAAACGACCTCTCGCGCGTCTGCACCGCCGGCACCGTGCACGTCGCGCGGAACATGGAGGTCGAGCGCTTCTCGCACGTCTCGCACCTCGTCTCCGAGGTCGTCGGCGAGCTCCGGCCCGGCACGACGCCCTTCGACGTCCTTCGCGCCTGCTTCCCGGCCGGGACGGTGAGCGGCGCTCCGAAGGTCCGTGCAATGCAGCTCATCTCCGAGCTCGAGGGCTTCCGGCGCGGCCCGTACGCCGGCGCCGTGCTCTACTCGCTCCCGGGCGGCACCATGGACGCATGCATCGCGCTCCGAACGATGGTGATGCGGGACGGGATGGCGTACCTCCAGGCGGGCGCCGGGATCGTGGCGGACTCGGAGCCCTCGGCGGAGCACGAGGAGTGCCTGCGCAAGCTTGCGGCACTCGAGGCTGCGATCGACCTCGCCGAGGAGGAGGCTGCACGGTGAGCGGCCGGCGAAAGAAAGCCCAAGTGACAAATTGTCACTTGACCCTTCGCGGAGGGCGGCTGCGCCGGTGAAGGTCCTGATGCTCGACAACTACGACTCGTTCACCTACAACCTCGTGCACCTGCTCGAGGAGCTGGGAGCCGAGGTCGTCACCGTCCGGAACGATGCGATCACGCCCGACGAGGCCGTCGAGCTCGCTCCCGACCGACTCGTCGTCTCCCCCGGGCCGGGGCGCCCCGGCGACGCGGGCGTGTCGATCGAGCTCATCCGGCGGCTCGGGCCGACGACGCGGACACTCGGCGTCTGCCTCGGCCATCAGGCGGTCGTGGAGGCGTTCGGCGGCGAGGTCGGGCAGGCGCGGGCGCTCCTGCACGGGAAGTCGAGCGTCGTCACCCACGACGGCGGCGGGGTCTTCCAGGGGCTGCCGGCGGAGGTCGAGGTCGGCCGCTACCACTCGCTCGCCGCAACCACCGTGCCGGGCGACCTCGTCGTGACGTCGCGGACGGACGACGGCGAGGTGATGGGCGTCCGCCACGTCACGTATCCCGTCGAAGGGGTTCAGTTCCACCCGGAGAGCGTCCTCACGCCGCTCGGCCCGGACATGGCGAGGAACTTCCTCACGTGATCGCCGTCGCGATCGCTGCCGTCGCCGACGGCCGCAACCTCTCGCGCGCCGAGGCACGGGACGTGATGGGCTTCGTGATGAGCGGCGAGGCGACGCCCGCGCAGATCGGCGGCCTGCTCATCGGCCTCCGTGCCAAGGGCGAGACCGTCGACGAGATCACCGGCTTCGCCGAGGCGATGGCGGAGCACGTCGTGCCCGTCACGCCGACGCGCGAGCCGCTCGTCGACATCGTCGGCACCGGCGGCGACGGCGCGGGCACGTTCAACATCTCCACGGCCGCCGCGCTCGTCGCAGCGGCGGCGGGCGCCGCAGTCGCGAAGCACGGGAACCGCGCCGCGAGCTCGGCATGCGGCTCCGCGGACGTCCTTGAGGCCCTCGGCATCGCCCTCGACCAGTCACCCGAGCGGATCGCGTCGTCGATCGACGAGCACGGCTTCGGCTTCATGTTCGCCCGCGCCCACCATCCCGCGATGCGTTTCGCCGCCCCGGTGCGGCAGGAGCTCGGGACGCGCACCGTCTTCAACGTGCTCGGGCCGCTCGCGAACCCGGCCGGCGCGCGAGACGGCGTCTTCGGCGTCCACTCTCCCGCGCTCGCCCGCACCTACGCGGAGACGCTCGCGGGCCTCGGCGCCCGGCGCGCCTTCGTCGTCCACGGCGACGGAGGGCTCGACGAGCTGTCGCCCTCGGGGCCGAACCTCGTCGTCGAGGTGGTGGACGGCGAGATCCGCGACTGGGAGCTCGATCCGCGCTCGCTCGGGATCTACCCGACGTCACCCGACGAGCTTCGGGGAGGCGGTCCGGCGGAGAACGCCGATGCCCTGCGCCGCGTGCTGGCGGGTGAGACGGGCGGGCGGCGGGATGCGGTCGTCCTCAACGCGTCCGGCGCGCTCGTCGCCTCGCAGCTCGCCGAGGACATCGGGGAGGGCGTGGAGGTCGCGGCCGCGGCGATCGACTCCGGCGCGGCAATGGCCACGCTCGACCGGCTCGTCGCCTTCTCGAACGAGGTGGCCGTCTGATGGGCCGCTTCACCGACGCCCTCCGGGCCCCCGGGCTCGGCGCGATCGCGGAGATCAAGCGGCGCTCCCCGTCGGCGGGCGACCTCCGCCCAGGCGCCGACCCTGCGCGTATCGCGCCCGCGTACGCGAGTGCGGGCGCGGCCGCGATCTCGGTGCTCGTGGACGAGCGATTCGCCGGCTCGTGGGACGACCTGCGCGCGGCGCGCGGCGCGACGGACGCGCCGCTCCTGGCGAAGGGGTTCTTCACGACCGCCGACGACCTCCTGCTCGCGAAGGAGACGGGAGCGGATGCAGCGCTGCTCCTGCTGCGAGACCTGGACGACGCGCAGGCGGCGGCGCTCCTGTCGGAGGCTGAACGCCTCGGCCTCGACACGCTCGTCGAGGCGCACACGGCGGAGGAGCTCGACCGCGGGATCGCGCTCGGCGCACCGGTGCTCGGCGTGAACGCGCGGGACCTGTCCACCTTCGAGATCGACCGCGGGGCGCAGCTCGAGCTCCTCTCGCGGATCCCCGGCGACCGCGTCGCGATCGCCGAGTCGGGCATCCACTCGCGCGCGCAAGGCGCGGCGGCCGAGCTCGCCGGCGCCGATGCGATCCTCGTCGGGTCCGCGCTGATGCGCGCGCCCGACCCGGCGGCCAAGCTCGCGGAGCTCCTCTCTCGCCCGCTCGTGAAGGTCTGCGGGCTCACGCGCGAGGAGGACGTCGCAGTCGCGTCCGAGGCGGGCGCCGACCTGCTGGGCTTCGTGCTCGCACCGGAGAGCCCGCGTGCGGCCGACACGGTGCTGCCGGTTCCCGACGAGACGCTCGCCGTCGCCGTCTGGGTCGGCGAGGCGGGCGAGTCCACGGCCGACCTCGACCAGGTGCACACCGTCGAGCCGGGCAAGGTCCGCGGGCGCCAGGCGACGCTGTACCGCGGCGATCAGGCGGTCGCGCGCCTGCTCGACCAGCCGTGGGGCGAGAAGGATGCGGATCACTGGCAGCAGGCGGCACGCGCCGAGGGGCGGATCGTCCTCGCAGGGGGCCTCGGGCCCGAGAACGTCGCGGAGGCGATCGAGGCGGTCCGGCCGTGGGCGGTCGACGCGTCGTCGTCCCTCGAGACGTCGCCCGGGATCAAGGACCACGCCCGTGTGCGGGCCTACGTCGAGGCGGCGCGGGCATGACGGCGCTGGAGGAAACCTACGGCCCCTACGGCGGGCGGTACGTCCCGGAGACGCTGATTCCCGCGCTCGACGAGCTCACCGCCGCGTGGGAGGCAGCGAAGGTCGATCCGGCGTTCGTGGCGGAGCTCGACGAGCTCGGCCGGACGTACGTCGGGCGCCCGTCCCCGATCACGCTCGCCTCGCGCTTCGCCCCCGGCAAGCGGCTCTACCTCAAGCGCGAGGACCTGAACCACACCGGCGCGCACAAGATCAACAACGCGCTGGGCCAGGTCGTGCTCGCCCGCCGGCTCGGCAAGCGCCGGATCATCGCCGAGACGGGCGCCGGCCAGCACGGCGTCGCGACCGCGACGGCCTGCGCGCGGTTCGGGATCGAGTGCGTCGTCTACATGGGTGCAGTCGACATGCGCCGCCAGGCCCCGAACGTCGAGCGGATGCGGCTGCTCGGAGCAAAGGTCGAGCCCGTCGAGTTCGGCACGAGGACGCTCAAGGAGGCGACGAGCGCCGCGATCCGCGACTGGATCACGAACGTGGAGACGACCCACTACGTCATCGGCTCGTGCGTCGGGCCGGCTCCGTACCCGGAGCTCGTGCGCGAGCTCCAGGCGGTCATCGGCCGCGAGGCCCGCGAGCAGCTGCTCGGCGCCGAGGGCCGGCTCCCCGAGGCCGTCGTGGCGTGCGTCGGCGGCGGCTCCAACGCGATCGGGATGTTCGCAGGCTTCCTCGACGACGCGGATGTCCGGCTCGTCGGCGTCGAGGCGGCGGGCGCGGCGTCGCTCGGCACCGGCAGGGCAGGAGTGCTGCACGGCTCGCGCTCGTCGATCCTCGCCGACGAGGACGGCCAGATCGCCGACGCGCACTCGATCTCGGCGGGCCTCGACTATCCCGGCGTCGGCCCCGAGCACGCCTGGCTCCGCGACACCGGCCGTGCCACGTACCTGCCGTGCACGGATGCCGAGGCGCTCGACGCCTTCGCGCGACTGACGCGAACCGAGGGGATCATCCCCGCGCTCGAGTCGTCGCACGCGCTCGCGGTCGTCGACCGAATCGAAGCGGAGTACGTGGCCGTGTGCCTCTCGGGACGGGGCGACAAGGACCTCTCGGAGGCGCTGGCGGCGCTCCCGGCCGAGCCCGCATGAGCCGGAAGACGCTCGGCATCTACCTCGTCTGCGAGCCCGAGACTCCCGAGCTCGCGCGCGCCGCCGTCGAGTCCGGCGCGGACATGATCGAGCTGGGCTTCCCGTTCTCCGACCCGCTCGCCGACGGCCCCGTCATCCAGCGCGCCTCGGAGCGGGCGCTCGCGCGCGGCATGCGGACGGCGCAGTGCCTCGAGTGCCTCGCCGCGACGCGCGGCCTCGTCGGCGACGCGCCGATCCTGCCGATGACCTACGCGGCGCTCCTCGAGGCCTACGGCTGGGAGCGCTTCGCGACCGACGCCGCCGCGGCCGGAGCCACGAGCATGATCGTCTCCGACGTCCCGGCCGGGCAGCGGCCCGAGTTGCCCCGCGTCCACCTCGTTGCCCCCACGTCGACGGACGAGCGCATCCGCCTCGCCGCGGCGTCGACCGACGGCTGGCTCTACCTCGTCACGCTGACGGGCACGACGGGCGCCCGCGCCGAGCTGTCGTCGTCCCTCGAGGGGCTCGTGGCGAGGACGCGACCGCTGGCGGACGGCGTGCCGCTCTACGCCGGCTTCGGCATCTCGACGCCGGAGCACGCGGCCGCGGCCGGGTCGCTGGCCGACGGCATCGTCGTCGGCTCACGCGCGGTGCAGGTCGCGGAGGACGGCCCGTCGGCACTCGGGGCGTACGTCAGGTCGCTGCGCCATGCGCTCGACGCCGAATCCAGCAGCTAACCCTGGTTGACGCGAACGCGCTTCCCGCATCGCGAGCAGCGGGCGCGACGCTGCGTCAGGAAGAAGCGCTTGGCCTCGGGAACGCGATGCCCGAGGACCCGACACAGGGACGCCTTCACCGCTCGGGGCCGACGCGGACCAGCATCTTCCCGATGTTCGCACCCTCGAGCATCCCGATGAACGCCTCGGGCGCCCGCTCGAGGCCGTCCGCGATCGTCTCCCGGTAGCGAAGCGTGCCGTCCGCGACGCGCGGCACCACCTCCTCGAGGAACGCCGGAAACCGGTCGTTGTGGTCGAAGACGAGGAATCCCTGCATCCGGAGGCGCTTTGTCACCATGAGGAACAGATTGCGCGGCCCGGGCAGCGCCTCGGTCGCGTTGTAGCGCGAGATCGACCCGCAGGCGACGATCCGCCCGCGAAGCCGCATCGCGCCGAGGGCGTCCTCGAGCGTGTCGCCGCCGACGTTGTCGAAGTACACGTCGATGCCGTCCGGCGCGAGCTCCCGCAGGGCGTCCCGGGTCCTCGTCTCCCGGTAGTCGAAGACCCCGTCGACACCGAGCTCGCGGAGCCACGCGAGCTTCTCGGGTGAGCCGGCGCTCCCGACGACGCGCGCACCGCGGAAGCGGGCCAGCTGCGCGGCGATGCTGCCAACGGCGCCTGCCGCACCGGAGACGAACACGGCGTCACCCTCCTGGACCTCGCCGATGTCGACGACGCCCACGAACGCGGTCAACCCGGTCATCCCCAGCACTCCGAGCGCGGTCGAGAGCGGCGCGAGCGTGGGATCGACCGCGCGCATCCCTTTTCCGTCCGAGAGCGCGGCCTCGCGCCAGCCGAGGTCGTGCACGACCCAGGTGCCCTCGGCAAACCGGTCGTTCCGGGACGCGACCACCTGCCCGACGGCCCCGCCGGTGAGCGGCTCGCCGATCGCGAACGGCGGCACGTACGACTTCACGTCGTTCATCCGGTTCCGCATGTAGGGGTCGACCGAGACGAACGCGTTCCGGACGACGAGCTCGCCGTCGCCCGGGTCCGGGAGCTCCCGCTCTGCCAGCTCGAAGTCGGCCGGCGTCGGGGCGCCGCGAGGCCTGGCGGCGAGTCGGATCTCGCGGGAGAGGGTCGGCACTGTCGCGATCCTACGTCGCTCGAGGCTCACTGCGTTTTGGCCACGCCCGGAACGGGCAGCGCAGGTACCGTCCGGGCGCCGCGCTAAGCCTTACGGAATCTTTCAACACCGCTGCTAGCGTCCCGCGCCGTCTGCTGTCGCCGAAAGGGAGCTTGATGCATCGTCTCCGACTGATCCTCACCGTTGCATTCGTCATCGCCGCCGGTGCGATCTTCGTGCCGGGCGCGGCCGCCGGTAACTTCGACGAGGGCAAGATGGGCTGCTCGGGCGAGAACCCGGCCACCTGTCCGACCGGAACGGTCGGCCAGCCCTACTCGTTGACGATCTACCTGGCGCCGCCCGACGGAGGACGCGGTGAGGACTTCGGTTGCGCCCGGTTCTCGGTCTCCTCGGGCACGCTCCCGCCCGGACTCTCGGTCTCCGACGAGGGACTCGTCAGCGGGACGCCGACGGCGGCGGGAAGCTACGACTTCTATCTCACCGTCACGTACGACAACGCCGGCTACTGCAAGTCGCCGTCGGACGATCGCTTCATCATCAACATCAACCCGGCGAAGCCGCGGCTGGTCGTCTCGACCTCGTCGCTCCCCGACGCGAGCATCAACCAGCCGTACACCGCGCCGGCGCTGACCGCCTCGGGCGGGACCGTCAGCTCGTGGACGCTGGCCGCGGGGACGCTTCCGCCCGGGCTGACGCTGAACCCCAACGGCGCCATCTCGGGGACGCCGACCCAGAGCGGGGCCTTCTCGTTCACCGTCCAGGCGAACGGCGACGGAACGAGCGACACGAAGCAGCTGTCGATCTTCGTGCTCGCGCCGCTCGACCTGGGCCTCGCACCCAACGGGACGCCGGTGGCCAGTCAGCCGCTGACGGTGAACATGAAGCTCGCGACGCCGTTCACGTGGGGCGTGAAGGCAACCGGCGGTCGCGAACCGTACGCCTACACGGTGGACGCGCTGCCCCCCGGGATCACTCTGAACGCCGACGGCACGTTGACCGGCACGCCGACCCGGGCCGGCCTGACGCGCTCGACGTTCACGGTGAAGGACGTGCGCGGGACAGCCGACACGCTCCGCGTGACGTTCACCACCCAGGCGCTCCTCGCGTTCCACAAGACGAAGACGGCTCGGGTCGGCAAGGTCGGCAAGGTCTACTCGTGGCGCCTCCCGGTGGGCGGAGCGTCGCAGACGAAGGTCTTCCTCGTCTCCGGCAACGTCCCGCCGGGGCTGTCGCTCGACGAGAAGACGGGCGTCGTCACCGGCACGCCGTTGGCCCCCGGGACCTTCCGGGTCAAGTTCTGGGCGCTCGGTGACTCCGGGACGCAGGTCTCGAAGACGTATCGCATCAAGATCCAGGGCGCGCCGCGCACCGTCGCGAGTCGCCGCTGACGCAGCCGGCTCTCGCCCGCCCGGACACCGTCCGGGCGGGCGAGAATGGCTCCTTGGACTCGCTCCGCGGTCAGCTCCTCGTCGCCGGGCCCGCTCTCGACGACCCGAACTTCCGACGCACGGTCGTCCTCGTCGGCGAGCACGGGGACGACGGCGCGATGGGCGTCGTCCTCAACCGCCCGACGTCGGTGACGGTCGCGGACGCCGTACCCCCGCTCGCAGAGCTCGTCGAGGACGACGACGTCGTCCATCTCGGCGGGCCGGTCCAGCCCCGGTCGGTCGTGGTGCTCGCGGACTTCGTGGACACGGCTGACGCCGACGACCTCGTGGTCGAGTCGGTGGGCTTCCTCCCCGGCGAGATCGAGGACGCGGCCGGCGTCGGGCCCGTTCGAGCGCTCCGCGTCTTCGCGGGCTACGCCGGCTGGTCACCCGGGCAGCTCGAGGAGGAGCTGGAGGAAGGCTCCTGGCTCGTCCTGCCGGCCCGCGCCACCGACGTCTTCGGTGACGAGCCGGAGCGCCTCTGGAGCGACGTGCTGCGGCGCCAGGGCGGCGCTCTCGCGGTCCTCGCCCTCCTTCCCGACGATCCGCGCGTGAATTGAGGCGTCGAACGGGCCCGGAAACGGGCATGTACCACGCCAAACGTAAACAATTCGTTCGAAAGTGCCCTGTGGGAATGACACGGGGCCTTCGGCCGTTCAAACTCTCACAGGCGCCGCGACAGATGGGTAGTCGCACGGCGCCGCCCTCAGGACACACCAAACACGCGCGAGACTTCCTGTCGCGCGTCTCGAGAACGAAGCGAGGACACTTGGAGACCAGCATCATCGAAATTCCTGCACTGGATGCGTTCGCCGCGGAGGCGGAGGAGCGCGGCAAGGTCGAGGCGCACGAGCTCGACGCCCTCGTGCTCGAGCACGAGCTGGACGAGGACGCCGTCACGGCCTTCAAGGCGCTCCTGACGGGGCGCGGCGTCGAGCTGCCTCGGGCAGAGGACGACGACGACTTCGAGCTCGACCTCACACCGGGCTCCGGCCCGTCGACGACCGACTCCCTCGGCATGTTCCTCTCCGAGATCGGTCGCTACCAGCTGCTCACCGCCGCGGACGAGATCGCGCTCGCAAAGCGCGTCGAGCGCGGCGACCTGACCGCGAAGGAGCGCATGATCAACTCGAACCTGCGCCTCGTGGTCTCGATCGCGAAGCGCTACCGCGGTCACGGCGTGCCGTTCCTCGATCTGATCCAGGACGGCGTCATCGGTCTGAACCGTGCGGTCGAGAAGTTCGACTACCGCAAGGGCTTCAAGTTCTCCACGTATGCCACGTGGTGGATCCGCCAGGCCTGCCAGCGGTCGGTCGCGAACCAGTCGGCCACGATCCGCGTGCCGGTGCACGTGCAGGAGCGGCAGCAGAAGCTCAGCCGCGCCCGCCAGCGCCTCGAGGTGAGCCTCGGCCGGCAGCCGACGATCGAGGAGCTCGCGAAGGCGACGGGCCTCAAGCTGCATCACGTGCAGGAAGCGCTCGACGCGGTCGAGGCATCGGTGTCGCTGAACCAGGCGGTCGGCTCGGACGGCGACGGCGAGCTCGGCGACCTCTTCGCCGACCGCACCGCCCCGGATCCCGTCGAAGAGGCGGACGAGTCGTTCCAGCGCGAGCGTGTCCGCTCCGCGCTGTCCGGCCTGCCGGAGCGAGAGCGCCGCGTGCTGGAGCTTCGCTTCGGCTTCGACGGGCAGGAGAGCCTCACGCTCGAGGAGATCGGCCGCGAGCTACAGCTCACCCGTGAGCGGGTGCGCCAGCTCGAAAAGTCCGCGCTCACGCGCCTGCAGCACGCGCTCGACCGCGACGCGACGCCGCTCAAGCGGCGCCGCGATCTCGCGGAGTCGGCGTAACGTATCCCCTCGGCCCGGGTCCGGCGACGGACCCGGGCCGGACGACAAGATCGTTGCTACTTTCCCACCGTTCAACAAGGACGCGGTTCGGTAGTGCGCTCTTCCTGCACCTCCCCGCCCGTTCGTGAGTCAATGGCAAGGAGGTGTTTCATCAGATGGCAACCGGAACCGTGAAGTGGTTCGACGACGCCAAGGGGTACGGCTTCATCACCCCGGACGACGGCGGCAAGGACCTCTTCGTTCACTTCAGCGGCATCCAGGGCGAGGGCTTCAAGTCCCTCCCCGAGGGCGCGAAGGTCGAGTTCGTACCGGAGCAGGGCCAGAAGGGCCCCCAGGCGACGAACGTCGTGCTCGCCGGCTGATGCGGCTTTCCGGGCGCGCCCTCCGGGGCGCGCCCGGTCTTTCCTCTTCTCCTCTTGCCCGCGGCAGGCCGCACGTAGGCTCTTCGCCGTGAGGGAGACGCCCCCGATCCTCTGGGAGCCCGACGCGGCCCGGATCGAGCGGGCCACGATCACGCGCTACGCACGCTGGCTCGCGGAGAGCAGTGGTGTGCGCGCCGAGGGCTACCACGAGCTCTGGCGCTGGTCGGTGACCGAGCTCGAGGCGTTCTGGGGCTCGATCTGGGACTTCTTCGGCGTGCGCTCCTCGCAGGCCTACGACAGCGTCGTCGAGGCGCGAGGGATGCCCGGGGCGCGGTGGTTTCCCCGGGCACGGCTCAACTACGCGGCCCACGTGTACCGCAACCGAGAGCCCGACACCGTCGCGATCCGTCATTCCTCGGAGCTCCGCCCGCTCGTCGAGACGACCTGGGGCGAGCTGGCGGAGGCAACGCGACGCGCCGCAGCGGCGCTCCGCGCCTCGGGCGTCGGGCCGGGTGACCGGGTCGTCGCGTACCTGCCGAACATCGTCGAAGCGGTCGTGGCGTTCCACGCCTGCGCGAGCCTCGGCGCGATCTGGTCGAGCTGCTCGCCCGACTTCGGCGTCAAGAGCGTCGTCGACCGGTTTGCGCAGATCGAGCCCAGCGTCCTGCTCGCCGTCGACGGCTACCGCTACGGGGGCCGCGACTACGACAGGCTCGACGTCGTCCGCACGCTCCAGCGGGCCATACCGACGGTCGAGCGGACCGTCGTCCTCGGCTATCTCGAGCCCGAGCCCGCGCTCCAACGGCTCGAGAGCGCGACCGCCTGGGAGGACTTCCTCGACGAGGGCGACGACGACGCGCTCGCATTCGCCCAGGTCGGCTTCGACCATCCGCTCTGGGTGCTCTACAGCTCCGGCACGACCGGCCTTCCGAAGGCGATCGTCCACGGTCACGGCGGAATCCTGCTCGAGCACCTGAAGGCCCTCCACCTCCACGTCGACCTCCAGTCCGAGGACCGGCTCTTCTGGTTCACCACGACGGGGTGGATGATGTGGAACTTCCTGGTCGGTGGGCTGCTGACGGAAGCCTCGATCGTCCTCTACGACGGCAACCCGGGCCATCCCGACCTCGGTGCGCTCTGGGATCTCGCCGAGGAGGCGGGCGTTACGTGCTTCGGGACCTCCGCGAGCTACATCGCCGCCTGCATCAAGGGCGACGTCGAACCGCGTGGCGGTCGTGCGCTCTCCGGCCTGGCCGCGGTCGGGTCGACGGGGTCTCCGCTCTCGCCCGAGGGCTTCGACTGGGTCCACGACGCGCTCGGGCGCAGCACGTGGCTCTTCTCGATGTCGGGAGGGACGGACGTCTGCACCGCCTTCGTCGGAGGCGTCCCGACGCTGCCGGTGTACCGGGGAGAGCTGCAGGCCCGGTCGCTCGGCGCGAAGGTCGAGGCCTGGACGGCGGCCGGCGCGCCCGTCGTGAACGAGGTCGGAGAGCTCGTGATCACGGAGCCGATGCCGTCGATGCCGATCGGGCTCTGGGGCGACCAGGACGGGTCGCGCTACCGCGCGAGCTACTTCGACACGTTCCCGGGCATCTGGCGGCACGGCGACTGGATCGAGCTCACCGACCGCGGGACGGCGGTCATCACCGGCCGCTCGGACGCGACGATCAACCGGGGTGGGATCAGGATGGGCACCGCCGAGATCTACGGCGCCGTTCTCGCGCTCGACGAGGTCGTCGACGCGCTCGTCGTCGACCTGCCGCGCGAGGGGACGCAGGGGTACATGCCGCTGTTCGTCGTGCTCCGAGACGGCGTCGCGCTCGACGACGACCTCGTGTCCCGCATCCGCGAGCGGATCCGGGAGGACTGCTCCCCGCGCCACGTCCCGGACGAGATCCGCCCGATCCGCGAGGTGCCGCGGACCCTCTCGGGCAAGGCGCTCGAGGTTCCCGTCAAGCGCATCCTGAGCGGAGAGCCGGTGGACGCCGCATTGAGCCGCGACTCGCTCGCCAATCCCGACGCGCTCCGCCCGTTCGAGGAGCTCGCCGCAACCCCCGAGTGGAGGAACGCATGACCTACCTCGCCCATCCCGACCGCTACGAGCGGATGCCGTACCGCCGCACCGGTCGGAGCGGCTTGAAGCTGTCCGCCGTCTCGCTCGGGCTCTGGAACAACTTCGGCGCGGACCGCCCGCTCGAGACGAGCCGCGCGATCGTGCGGCGCGCGTTCGACCTCGGGGTCACCCACTTCGACCTCGCGAACAACTACGGGCCGCCGTACGGCTCCGCCGAGGAGACTTTCGGCCGGCTGCTCGGGAGCGACCTCGCGCCGTACCGGGACGAGCTCGTGATCTCGACGAAGGCCGGCTACGACATGTGGCCCGGGCCTTACGGCGAGTGGGGATCGCGGAAATACCTGCTCGCGAGCCTCGATCAGAGCCTCCGCCGCCTGGGGCTCGAGAACGTCGACATCTTCTACTCGCACCGCCTCGATCCCGAGACGCCGCTCGAGGAAACGATGGGTGCGCTGGACTCGGCGGTGCGCCAGGGGAAGGCGTTGTACGCGGGAATCTCGTCCTACCCGCCGGAGGAGACGCGCGAGGCCGCCGTGATCCTCGACCGGCTCGGGACGCCGCTCCTGATCCACCAGCCGTCGTACTCGATGCTCAACCGGTGGATCGAGGACGGCCTCCTCGACGCCCTCGGAGATCTCGGCGTCGGCTGCATCGGCTTTTCGCCGCTCGCGCAGGGCCTGCTGACGGACCGCTACGCCGACGGCATTCCGGCGGGCTCGCGCATCGACCGTGACCTCTCCCTCTCGGCCGACCAGCTCACCGACCAGACGACGGCGAAGATCGCCGCCCTTCGCGAGATCGCCGAGCGTCGCGGCCAGACGCTGGCCGCGATGGCACTCGCATGGACGCTCCGCGATGCCCGTATGACCTCGACCCTCGTCGGTGCAAGCAGCGTGGAGCAGCTCGAGGCCAACCTCCGTGCGCTGGAGCGGCTCGACTTCACCGACGACGAGCTCGCGGAGATCGACCGCTACGCGACCGAGAGCGACATCAACATCTGGGAGCCGGCGACCGAGGCGTAGGGGCGAACGTGTCTCACCCCTGCTCGGAACCCCAGCCGAGCGATCTGCCCAGCAACGCCTCGAGCCTCCTGTTCGGCTCGGCAAAGTGCGCTACGAGCGCGGCCCGGGTCTCCGGCCGCATCGGCGCATACTCGCGGTCGAACACCCGGGGGTACTCGTCGAGCCGGTGCGGCGGCGCTCCGAGAAAGGCGAGGATCGAGGCGTATGCCTCGGCGGGCCTCTCCCCCAGCTCGTCGGTCGTGACGACGAGGAGCTGCTCGCGCGGGAAGATCGCGAGCCATCGCTCGAGCTGCTCCGCGTAGAGACCGCGCGCGGCGTAGGTGTGGTCCCACCAGGCACGGCTGAACGCGCGCGGGTCGGCGAGCAGGCGCTCGACCTCGCCGCGCGTCCGGCCCTCCTCCGCCGCCAGCGCGTCCTCGAAGGTCAGCGGCTCGCGCCCGAGCGCGACCTCGTGCTGGTACTGGGAGTAGGCCCGGTCGACGGGGTCGCGGACGAGGGCGATCAGCCTTGCGTTCGGGACCACGGCTCGAGCCCGCTCGGGTGCGAGCGGGTGGAAGAGGTAGCTCGGGCTTGCCTCGCCGACGAGCCTGCCTCTCGAGCGGAGGGGGAAGTGGCCGCGATACCACGCCTCGTCACGCCACCAGTGCCGGTCGAAGAAGCTCACCTCCTTCCACGACGGCCCCGTGATCGCGGGATGCCAGCGGAGGTACGCGTACAGCGCGGTCGTCCCCGCCTTCTGCGCCCCGATGACGAGGAAGTCGGGAAGCGGCCGCCAGCGTGAGGTAGCCCGGCCGAGCCCCCAGACGGCGCTCCGCGCAACCTTGCGCACGGGCTCGGGGATCCGTGGGATCGTCTCTGCCGGCAGCCTGCGCATGCGGGAACCCTAGGCCGCGATTGCAGCGGAACGAGCGTTCACGCTCGCCAACCGCCCCCAGGGGCACCCCAGGTGCCCTGATGCCACGCTATCGAGGAAAGCGTCACGCGTGGGTCACGACTCTGCGACAGAAGTGCATCAAGTGCTTCAGGCGCGACGGGCGGGCAGGTCCAGGTCCACTCCAGCGGAGCTCGAGAATCCCGGGGTAACGGATTCTCGAGCTGCGCCGAAGACACCGGGCAGACTCGAACTGCCGTGTACGCGCGTTGCAGGCGCGTGCCTCGCCTCTCGGCCACGGTGTCAGGCGGGCCCGGTCCTCGCGGCCCGGGGCGGGACTCGAACCCGCATCCGTCGCTGTATGGATGCGATAACCGGCATGCTCCGGCCCGCAGCCTCGATGGTGTCGTCGCGGTCGTGTGTCTGCGATCCGGAACCGGGTCGTGGTCGCACGACCCGTACGGAGTCGAACCGTTGTGTGCCAGATAACCGGGCCGCTCCGGCCCGCGACGAGATGGACCCGGTGGGAGTTGCACCCACGATGACGTCTCCGCTCCTATTGCCGGCGCTACCACACCGACGCGAAGTGCACGTGCTGACCTCCTGCTACGGGCCCAAGGATGTCGAAGCCGTGAGGTCGCTTCGACGTGATGCGGACGGGTGGAGTCGAACCACCACAGCCGGTGGCGACGCGGTTACAGCGCGCTGAGCTCGCCGGTGCTCGGCGTCCGCACGGTGGTACCCGGATGGTTGATCGGTAATTCGCGTGACGTCCGGGGGCGTCCCAGACCAAGCCGGGTGCACCGGCCGGGTACGGCTCGTAGCTGGCACTACGGGTCGTGCCCGGACGGGGCGCCCGGCGCCGTGTCTGGGGCGTCATCCGGTTCGCGCCAATTGCCGATCAACCATCTAGGCGGCCGGTCGGACTCGAACCGACACAGCGGGGCTCACGACCCCGGATGCTTGCCGTTACATCACGGCCGCCAGGAGAAATGGAAGGCGGGATCGGCTCCCCGCAACCGGAGGCAGAGACGTAGCTAGGTTTGCCCCGGAGCCGGCTGTTTTACCTTTCGGCAGTCCTGCCAGCGTCATTTCGACGCCGCCACCCCCTCACCGGTTGGCCCCGGGGGCTTGTCGGCCCAGCCGCACGTTAGGGCCCGCGCTCTGCACAGCCCTTGTTCCGTCACTTCCTCGGCCCGCCCGTCGACGGGTCGATCCTGTGCTTTCGCTATAGCGCGGGTGGGATTCGAACCCACGGTCTCGAGCTCATGAGGCTCGCGAGGACAGCCGCTCCTCTACCGCGCGCGCTCTCTCCCGAGAGCGAGGATCTGGTCGGCAGGATTCGAACCTGCGATCTCCGACGCCCGAAGTCGGTGGGGTGGCCCGTCTCCCCTACGACCAGTCAGTTCCACGAGCTCCCCGGCAGGGCTCGAACCTGCGACACGAGGGGTAGAAGCCCTCTGCTCTTCCGCTGAGCTACGGGGAGATCGACGACCGTGGAATCGAACCACGCTCGACCGCCGTATCAGAGCGGCGCCTGCCCAGCCGGCCCGTCGTCGAATCTCGCCGGGAGGACTCGAACCTCCGTCCCCCACCCTCGCAAGGTGGTGCTCGGATCCGCTGAGCTACGGCGAGAAGAGCTTCCACCTGACGACCACGCCCTGGCTGGGCGCGATGGGCGAGTGCAGCGTGCCGCCCAGCGCGGCCCGACGGCCCGTGCTTCATCGTGTTGGGAGCTCTGCCAGCGCCCTCGACGGGAGTCGAACCCGCCTCACCCGGGAGACAGCCAGGCCGCGCCACCAGGCGCGTCCGAGAGCATCGCAATGGAGCCCCGGGGAATCGAACCCCGCTCGGGTGGATGCAAACCACCATCCTGGCCACCAAGAGCCCCGAGAAGAGCGACCGCCGGGATTCGAACCCGGTCCGCAGCGCTGGCAACGCCGTGTGCTTCCGACCTGACACCACGGTCGCATCGAGGAGCGCCCCGAGCGGGGCTCGAACCCGCGTCACCGGTGTGAGAGACCGGGATCCTGGCCGGCTAGACGACCGGGGCGTGTGGAGCACGGACGGAAGGAATCGAACCCTCTCCGGCGGCGTTGGAAACCGCATGGACGCCATGTCCTCGTCCGTACGACCGAGCTCCTCGGGCGGGATTCGAACCACGCATCCTTCGGTTCAGAGCCGAAGATCCTGCCGTTGGACGACCGAGGAACGAGCTGCGACGGCTGGGGTCGAACCAGCGTTCTCCGGGTAACAGCCGGGCGTCCTGCCCCTTGGACGACGTCGCATCGCTCGGAGCGAACAGGAACCGCAGGAACGGGTGAGGCGTCGTGCCCCGGCGCCCTCAGGCCCGGTCCGACGCCCCTTCCAGGTTGTCTCGGCGCGGTGATGCCGGAGGCCGGCTTGTCCGGCCGGGAGGCTGACCCGGCATGCGACGGTGTTCGCCCCGAAAGGAGGGGGCTGGCGGGGGAACCATGGGTTCCCGCGCCGAAAGTCCCCCCGCGTGGATTCGAACCACGACTGGTCCGGGTCTGAGCCGGATGCCTCTGCCAGGTTGGGCTACGAGGGGGTGAAGGAGCCCCAGGTCGGGATCGAACCGACAGCCTTCCGCTTACAAGGCGGCTGCTCTGCCGAGCTGAGCTTCAAGGGCCTGGGTATCCGCGGTGAGGGACTCGAACCCCCATCCTCCTCCTTGTAAGAGAGGCGCTCTCCGCAATTGAGCTACCCGCGGTGGATCGACGGTGCGAGCGCCCCGGCCCGACTCGAACGGGCGCGCGTGGGTTCGAAGCCCACTGCTCTCATCCACTGAGCTACGGGGCGGAAAAGGGACGGAGGCAGCAGGGCTCGAACCTGCGGACGCGCTCGACGCGCCTACGCCGTAGCAGGGCGCTGCCTTACCACTCGGCCATGCCTCCGAAGCGCGCGTCCCGGCGTGCGTCATGCGGGGACGCGCGGCGCACACCGGCATCGGGTGCGCGATGCGTACGACGGAAGGAGAGGGAGTCGAACCCCCAAGCCTGTGAGAGCCGCCCGTTTTCGAGACGGGGTACCGCGCCGATGGCAGTCCTTCCGTGTCCGAGGCGAGCGCGTGTCCGGGCAAGAGCCGGGCACCGCTGCCGCGAGTGACTCCGGCAGGCGTCGAACCTGCAACCCTCCGGTTAAGAGCCGGCAGCTCTGCCTCTTGAGCTACGGAGTCGCGTGCGATGTGGCCGGCAGGAGTCGAACCTGCGGCGCCCCGCGTTTCAGACGGGCGCTCTACCGGCTGAGCTACGGCCACGGGCGTCGGATGCTGCGCCCTCCATCCATCTCCCCTCGAGGGGAGATCGACGCAGTGGCGTGCGGGCGTCCGTCCTCTGTCGCGTCCGTCCGGTCGACGGCGCTGTTTTCCATGCCACTCGCTCACCCTTCGACCCTGGATCGTCGACCTCCGGCTGCGCTAGCGCGACTGGTCGCCGTCCTACGTGGAGGGGCTCTGGAGCCGGACCCTCTGTCCGTTCTGGAAAATCGCATGACAAATACAATTGCATATCTCCATGCATATTTTCACGCGAACGCGTAGAGCCTTTCTCTCTCGAGCGGGGCCTCGATTCGATCTCGTGCTTCTTCAAGCTGGGCATCACCTCTTTCTCGGTTGACATCGTTCGCCTCCGAAAACGACGAAGGCGACCCATCGGGTCGCCCTCGAGAAGCTGCTCTGCGCCAGCGATCTAGCGCATCTGCCTCTCCACGAGGGCCCTGTCATACCCCGACCTGCGCGGGAAGCCGGCCGGCGTATGCCGGACGAGCTGCCACGCGGCGGCATCGGCCGCTTCGGCGAGGTATGTGGTTGGCATGGTGGTATTCAGCATGGTCTCGCTTCCTTTCGTGTCCGAGTGTAGAAGTTCGCTCACCGATCTGTCAAGGGTTCGAATGTAAAGAGTCGGACGCATACAGAGATCATGACGGAGGAATTCGAGAAAATCTTCCCGACGGATATTCCAGAGGTGAGAACTCGCCGGACGTTGAGGCCCCGCCCTCGGGCGGCCCCGATCTGGAACGATCTGGCGGTCGACTCGAGGAAAGGGGAGCTCCGGTGGCGGAGGACACGCTGACGATCACCGACAACCGCACCGGGCACGAGTACACGCTGCCCATCACCGACCGCACGATCCGTGCGACCGACCTCCAGCAGATCCGCGTCGAGGGCGACGACGCCGGCCTGATGGCGTACGACCCGGCGTACCTCAACACGGCGTCGTGCCGCAGCACGATCACGTACATCGACGGGGACGCCGGGATCCTGCGATACCGGGGCTACCCGATCGAGCAGCTGGCGGAGGAGGCGACGTTCCTCGAGACGGCCTTCCTCCTGCTCGAGGGAGAGCTCCCGACCGCCGAGCAGCTCCGGCGCTGGGAGGAGGACGTCCGGTACCACACGTACGTCCACACGAACGTCCAGAAGTTCCTCGAAGGCTTCCGCTACGACGCGCACCCGATGGGGATGCTGCTCGGTGCGGTCGGGGCCCTCTCGACGTTCTACCCGGACGCGAAGGACATCGGCGACCCCGCGGGGCGGTACCTCCAGCGCGTCCGACTGATGGCGAAGCTGCCGACGATTGCCGCGTACGTGTTCCGGCACGCGCACGGGCTCCCGTACGTCCTGCCGCGGAACGACCTCGACTACATCGGCAACTTCGTGAACATGACGTTCGAGATCGGCGGGCGGCACCAGCCGAACGCCGTCCTGCAGCGGGCCCTCGAGATCCTCCTCGTCCTGCACGCCGACCACGAGCAGAACTGCTCGACGAGCGCCGTCCGCGGGGTCGGGTCGTCCCACGTCGATCCGTTCTCGGCGGTCTCGGCCGGGATCGCGGCTCTCTACGGACCGCTCCACGGCGGGGCGAACGAGGCGGTGCTCCGGATGCTCGACCAGATCGGCACCAAGGAGCACGTCCCCGGCTTCATCGAGCAGGTGAAGGACGGCAAGGGGCGCCTGATGGGCTTCGGCCATCGCGTCTACAAGAGCTACGACCCGCGGGCCAAGCTGATCAAGCGCGTCGCCGACGACGTCTTCGAGCAGACCGGGCTCAATCCGAAGCTCGAGATCGCCCTGGAGCTCGAGCGGATCGCGCTCGAGGACGAGTACTTCGTCTCCCGGCGCCTCTACCCGAACGTCGACTTCTACTCCGGCCTCATCTACCAGGCCATGGGCTACCCGACCGACTACTTCACCGTGCTCTTCGCGCTCGGTCGTCTACCCGGCTGGATCGCGCAGTGGGAGGAGATGCTCGGCGACCCGGAGCAGAAGATCTCGCGGCCGCGGCAGGTCTACATCGGCGAGCCCGAGCGGCCGTACGTCGCGCGTTCCGAGCGCGGCTGAGGCTCGGCGGATCTCGAAGCGAGCAGGGAGCGACGATGGACGCCGTGAGGATCGACAAGTGGCTCTGGGCGGCGCGCTTCTTCAGGACGCGCGGCGCGTCGACGGAGGCCGTCCTCGGCGGCCGGATCCACGTCAACGACGAGCGCGTCAAGCCGGCGAAGGACGTGCACCTGGGCGATCGGCTCGAGGTGACGATCGGCGACCTCCGCCGCACGGTTGTCGTCCGCGGGCTCGCGGACAAGCGCGGGCCGGCGTCCGTCGCCGCCACGCTCTACGAGGAGACGCCGGATTCGATCGCCCTCCGGGAGCAGCGCATGGCCGAGCGCCGGCTCGCCCGACCGCTCGGCGCCGACCTCGGCGCGCGACCGACGAAGCAGGATCGCCGCCGTCTCGAGGCGTTGCGACGGGCACAGCGCCGCGGCCCTGGCTGACTCAGCCGGACGGGTCGACGGGCCGGCCGGGTCGGGTCATGCTCCCCGCCGGGCACCACCAGGTCATCACCTCGACGGCGAGCCGACCCGCCTGGACGGCCGGGTCCTGCTCCGCCAGGCGCCGCGCCTCGTCGAGCGAGCCGACGCGGTAGAGCACGAGCCCACGCAGCGTCTCGTCCGGCTGCTCGAGCACGGGGCCGTTCGTGACGATGTATCCGGCCTGGCGCAGCGACCCGAGGTACGCGAGGTGCTCCGCCTGGATCCGATCGAGCGTCTCCTCGTCGTACTGCCGCGCGTCGGGCGGGCGCCGGAGGAACACCAGCTCGTACGCCTCGAGCTCCACTGCGGCAAGTCTGCCTGCGCGCGGGGCGCCGACCGAGCGCCAGAATGCCCAAAGCCGGCGCCTGCCGCGCGCCCGTCACACGAGGAGGCAGCAATGGACTGGAAGCTCGAGCTCGTCACGATCCCGGTCACCGACGTCGACCGCGCGAAGTCCTTCTACACCGAGAAGGCAGGCTTCCACGCCGACCACGACCACCACGTCAGTGACGAGCTCCGCTTCGTGCAGCTGACGCCGCCCGGCTCCGCGTGCTCGATCGCCTTCGGGACCGGCCTGAGCGAGTCCCGGCCCGGCTCGGCGCAGGTTCAGCTCGTCGTCGCCGACGTGCACGCCGCCCGCGAGGAGCTCATCGGGCGCGGCGTCGACGTCGGCGAGGTGGAGGACTTCCCCTGGGGATCGTTCGTGTTCTTCCACGACCCCGACGGCAACCACTGGGCCGTGCAGCAACTACCGGCGCCACGGACGTAGACGGCGAGCTGCCGTCGTGATGCGTCGGCGAAGGGCGCGAACGAGGGACTCCGCTGCTGGGACGTGATCGAGGCCGTGCCTATGCGGGTGCGAACGTCGTCCGAAGCAGGTCGATCACGAGCTGCTGGGCTTCGTCGGCCGCGTCGAGCTCGCCGCTCCGCGAGAAGAAGCCGTGCGGAACGCCGCCGAAGCGGACGCATTCGACCGGGACGCCGGCCGCCCGCAGGCGATCGGCGTAGAGCTCGGCTTCGTCGCGCAGCGGATCGAGCCCGGCGGTGACGACGAGCGCCGGCGGCAGCCCTGCGAGCTCGTCGGCGCGAAGCGGCGCGGCGAGCGGGTTCGAGGCATCCTCCTCTCGGGCGAGGTAGTGCGACCAGCACCATTCGATGTCGGCCGCGCCGAAGAACGAGGAGTCGCTTTCGTTCCGGGAGCGCGTCGCCGGCTCGCGAACGAGCGCCGGGTACACCAGTACTTGCGCGGCGACGTCGGGGTCGCCACCGCGCGCGACAAGGGTGACCGCGGCGGCGAGGTTGGCGCCCGCGCTCGCGCCGCCGACGACGACGCACCGCGGGTCGACCCGGTGGTCGTCCGCGTGCTCGACGAGCCAGCGGACCGCGGCGACTGCATCCTCGACCGGCGTCGGGAACGGATGCTCCGGAGCGAGGCGGTAGCGGACGCACGCGACCGCGCACGGCGTCGAGAGCGCGACGTGGCGATACACGTGCTCGGTGGAAAGCAGCGTGTCGAGCACCCAGCCGCCGCCGGGGAACCAGACACAAAGCGGGACCGGGTCCACCGCGCGCGGCCGGTAGAGACGGATCGGCACGGGACCTTCGAGGTCGGCGGTCTCGAGCCCGTCGCCCTGGGGCGTGCCGGCGGCCACCTCCGCCGCCTGCTCGACTCTGGCTTCGGCGACCGAGAGCCGATGCAGCGGACGCGCACCGGCAACGCTGTCCCGCCATGCCGAGACCTGCGAGTCGGTCGCGCGCGAGCGGCGAAAGACGATTCGCGTCGAAGCGATCGCTGCCCCGAGGAGCGGCGCATCGTCGAGCAACGCGGCGGGACGAATCGACTCCAGCGAGGTGACGACCACGAGCGAGCCGTGAAGCGCGCCCTCGAAGAGCTCCCAGGCACGTGCAATCGATCCGCCGACGACGAGACAGCTCGCGCCGAATGACTCGAGCCACGGCCCGAGCACCTCGCCCAGCGCGGCTCCGATCTCGTCGAACGCCTCTTGCGCGCGCGCGTCGCCGCCCCGGGCGCGTGCGGCGAGCTCCTGGACGTCGAGCGATGCGTCGCCGTAGCGCTCGATCAGCGCTCCACGCGAGATCGTCTCCTCCACCGGCCTCCCCCGGTACTCGACGAGGTGGATCTCACCACTCGGCGGAACCGCTGCTCCGGCAGTGACGATTCGCCCGTCCGCGAGGAACGCGCTGCCGAGACCGGTACCGAGCGTCACGCCGACCGCGCGGCGGTGCCCCGCCGCCGCGCCGGCCCACGACTCGCCGAGCAGGAACGCATCGGCATCGTTGACGAACGAGATCGCATCTCTCGGGAGATCGAGCCCCGCGGACAGCGTGAGACCGAGATCGGCGCCGTAGAGCGGCTCGAGCTTGTGGCCGACCCAGCAGACGCCACGCGCGTAGTCGAACGGGCCGGGAACCGCGCACGCCACTCGCGTGCTCTCGCCGAGCATCTCCCTCGCGGCACCGGTGATGCGGGCCAGCAGGTCGTCGCGTTCCGCATCCGCGGGCAGCGCGACGCGTGCCCCGCGAACGACCGTCGCCATGTCAGGCTCGACACGGCCCGCGACGACGTGCGTGCCGCCGAGGTCCAGGGCCGTCACCGGGCCGCTCATGCGACGAACGCCTTCACGACCTTGCATGCCCCTCCACGGCGCCGCCGAAGCCGGTAGGCGCCGACCGTCGCCGGCACGACGATCGTCTCGGCGTATGCGAGCGGATGGAGATCGCCGGCTGCCGTCTCGAGCTCGAGCTCCTCCCCGGCAACGAGGTTCAGCACGTGGAAGCGGCCCTGCGTGTCGTCCTCGACGGTCTCCGCGAAGTCGAGGCGGTGGACGGCGAAGAAGAGATCGGGGTGGCGGCCGAGCTCGAGCTCCACGAATTCGTCTCCCCGGCGGACGACGCCTGGCTCCGGGATCAGCTCGGCGACCGCATCCCCGCGTCGGCTCGGATCGAGGTTGGCGAAGGCGTGGTCGACATGTACCGGTCGCAGAGCCCCGTCGAGATCGCGCCTCAGCCAGTCGTAGAAGCGAAGCGTGTAGAGGTAGGGCGTGGCGCTGATCTCGAGGACGACGTTTCCGGCGCCGCTCGCGTGCACCGTGCCCGCCGGGATCAGGTAGAGGCGATGCTGCTCGGCTTCGTGCACCTGCACGAACCGGGACGCATCGAGCTCGGCGCCCCGCTCCGCGTCCTCGGCGGCGGCTCTGAACTCGTCCAGATCGGCGCCCGTCCGGAGACCGAGGAAGACGGAGGCGCCCGGACTGGTCTCCATCACGTAGTACGTCTCGTCCTGTGTGTAGTCGAGACCGAAGATCTCGCGCGCGTACCCGGCTCGCGGGTGGCACTGCAGGGAGAGGTGACCGCCGCCGAGCGTGTCCAGGTAGTCGAAGCGGATCGGGAACGACCGGCCGAAGCGCTCCGCGACGTCGACGCCGAGCACACGCTCGCTCTCCTGTCCCATGACGAGCTCGAAGCCGACCTCGAGCGGCGACTCGATGCCGAGCAGGATCCCGCTCTCGGGGGTGATGAGCTCGTACGACCACGCGAGGTTCGGCGCGGCGGTCTCGATCCCCAGCGTCCGTCGCAGCCACTGACCGCCCCATGGCCCGGGAAGGAACGTCGGCCGCGTCCGGAACGGGCGACCCGCGAGATCGCGCAGCGAGGCCCGTAGCGCCTCGCCGGTCAGCGAGCGCGGACGGGCAGGGTCGCTCATGTCGACGAGCCGGTCGAGCGACGGCAGGAGCGCCTGCTTGTGGCGATCCTGGAGCGGCCAGTCGACGTAGAGGAGCCGCTGCTCGCTCCCCCGCTCGTCGTCCGGCTGCCCCAGGTTGCGCGCCGTGCCGCCTCGGATCGCGGCGAGCGCCATGCGCTTCGGCACGTCGGCGTACCAGAGGAGGTCGTGCGGGACGAGCCCGGCGCCGGGGCCGAAGACGAGCGTGACGCCGTCCCGCTGCGGACGCGCTGGCAATGCGTCGAAGAGGTCGCGCAGCGACCCGTCGGGGAGCCGCGCGAAGACCGGGTCGTCCGGGATGTCGGAGGCCGCCGTCCGTCGCCGGACCTCGTCCCACGGGGCCGTCGAGCGGCGGATGTCGAGCGTCGTTGCCCCGAGCCGCTCCGCGAGCGGGCCGACGACGCGCTCCCAGGGGAACGCCGCGGGCCCGTCGAGCGCGACGACCCGCGCCTCGCGCACCGCGACCTCGGCGGCGAGTGGCTCGCGGCCGACCTCCACCTCGCCGCCCGTGACGGCGTAGCGGGGCTCCGGCTCATAGCTCACGGGCGGCGCTGCAGGTCGAGCGTCAGCGCGGCACTCCAGGAGAAGTTGCCGGTGCCGAGCGGCTCGCCGGTCGTCGGCTCGTAGTACTCGGAGAAGCCCGAGCGCGAGACGAGCTCGAGCGTCGAGCGGCGGAGCTCGGCGGCCTCGTCGTCGAACCCGCTGCGCTGGAGCCCGCGGACGAGGAACCAGTTGACGTTGATCCAGACCGGCCCGCGCCAGTAGTTCCTCGGCTGGAAGTCGGGATTCGACTTGGCGACGGTCGTCACGGCCCACGGCGCCGTGGGCGAAGGCCCGAAGCGCTCGGGCGCAAGCAGGTGCTCGGCCACCAGGCGACGCGCGCGACTCGGATCGGGAACGCCGGCGTACAGGGGGAACAGATCGGCCACCGTGCCCGTGACGCCTTCGTCGCCGTTGAGGTCACGCTCCCGGTAGGCGCCGGCGTCCTCGTCCCACATCGCGCCCAGTGCCTCGCGGAGCCGGTCGGCCGCACCGCGGGCCCGTCCACCGGCGGCGCCTACCTCCGCCTGGAGGAACGCAAGGTCGTCCTCGGCCACGGCGAGGATCGAGTTGAGCGGGAGATCGAGGTAGGCGAACGGGGCCGACGACGGTGGCTCGGGTCGATAGTCACGCGCGCGCAGCCAGCGGACGAGCGCAACGTATCGGCGGTAGTCGAGGTCGGTCGGACGCTCGTCCGCGGCGATCTGGCTCGTATCGGTTCGCTCGATCGCCTCCACGGCATCGGCGTCGATTCGCGCGAGCGCCCGGTCGAAGCGCGGGGCGTTGTCGGCCGACTCCCAGCCGTGGAAGATGACCATCAGCCCGGAGTCGGCATCCGTGCGCTCGCGGTGGAACCAGCGGTGCCAGGCTTCGAGCTTCGGTACCACCTCCTCGAGGAACGCGCGATCGGGAGCGGCTTCGTGCAGCACCCGCACGGCGGTCGCGAGTACCGGAGGCGCGATGAGGCCGCTCGTCGCAACGTCGGGGGCGCCCTCGCACCCTGCCGAGTCCCACAGCTCGGGGCCTGGGCGGTAGTCGACCGGTTGGGGGTGGAAGACCATGTGCGGGACCATCCCGTTGGCCCACTGGCCGCGCAGGAGCGAGCGCACCTCGGTCCGCGCACGCTCGGGTGCCGGTCCGGCGAGGCCGATCACGACGAACGCGGAGTCCCAGTTCCACTGCCAGGGATAGAGCCGCTGCGACGGCTTGACGAACTCGCCGGTGTCGTTCAGCTCGAGTACCGCGAGCGCGTCGTCGGCGAGGCTCACTGGTCGGTGCCGATCGTCGCCGGCTCTGCATCTGACCGCTGGACGAGTTGCGTCGTCCGGACGTAGCGGGTTGCGAGCTCGGGCTCGGCCGGCTGCAGGCGCCTCGGCGGTAACCCGCGGACGAGCGCCTCGAGATCGTCGACGACGCGCCGGCCGATCTCCTGGAGCGCCTCCTCCACGAGCCCGGCCCGGTGCGGCGACAGGACGACGCCCGGGGCGTCACGGATCGGGTGATCGGGATCGAGCGGCTCGGTCGGAAAGACGTCGATCGCCGAACGGAAGCGACCGGCGAGCACGAGCTCGGTGAGCGCGTCGAAGTCGACGACGTGAGCGCGGCTCACCAGGACGAGCACCGTGTCGGGTGCCAGCAGCTCGAGCCGCTCCCGCGAGAGCAGAGCCTGGTTCTCCGTCGTGGGTGTCGCGAGGACGAAGATCACGCGCGAGGTCTCCAGGAGCGCGGTGAGCTCGATCGGCTCGACGCGTTCCGCCCGCAGGTAGGCGTCGGTCAGCCACGGGTCGTAGGCGTAGACCTCGCAGCCGAACGGCTCGAGGAGCGCTCTCAGGCTCTTGCCGATGTTGCCGAAGCCGACCAGCCCGACGCGCTTGCCCTGGAGGAGGAACGTCCCCAGTCCGTCGCCGGCGCTGAGCCAACGCTCGTCGCGCGATCGCATCGCACGATCGCCCGCGACGATGTCACGGCTGGACGAGAGGGCCAGTCCGAGCGCCATCTCGGCGACGGCAGCGGAGAACGCCGGGGCGGCCGAGAGCACGCGGATCCCGCGCGCGAAGCAGACGCCGTAGTCCAGCTCGGGCGGCCAGCCGCCCGAGACGGTGAGAATCGCCTTCAGGCCGACTGCCTCGTCCAGGACAGGCCCGTAACGCCAGCCGGAGCTCACGACAGCGAACGCGTCCGGCAGCGCCTCCCGAAACGCGTTGACCGGCATCGGCTCGTCCTGCCCCCACACGACCTCGACGGCCTCCGCGAGACGCAGCGAGTCCTCGGGGGAGAAGATGTCCCCCATCGCCCGGAAATGGGGATCGACGATGACCCGGGGCCGCTCTGTCATTGCGTCGTCGACGAGGGTCTCATCCACATCACGGTTGGTAACAAATCCGGGGCCGGGATGGCGCTGGCCTGCGACACCGGCGATCGCGTCCTATTCCCGCCCGATGACGACGGGGCGGCCGTCGTCCTCGGCGGAGCGACAGGCGGCCAGCGTCAGCTCGAGCGAGAGCAGGTTGTGACGCGCCGAGTTGTACGGCTCCCGCCGCTCGGCGATCGCCGTCACGAGCTCGCCGAGCGCGCCTGCGAACCCGTTGGTGTGCCAGGAGCCGTCGAGCTCGAAGCGCGTCGTGCGGCCGTCGCGTTCGAGCTCGAGCCACTCCGACCCGGGCGTGGGACCTGAGCCGAGCACTGCGCCCCGGATCGTTCCCTCCGAGCCGTGGATCCAGAAGGGCTTGTGGGGCCTCGACGTCGCCGCGCAGCCGACGCCACGGATCAGGGCGCTCGCGCCGTCCTCGTAGTCGATCGTCGCCCAGGCCCCCCACGGCGCCGTGCTCTCATCCGGCTGGTTCGGCGTCCGGTACTCCTGCGCCCGGACTGCGGTGGGAGTCTTCCCGTCGAGCCAGCAGCGGGTGATGTCGAACCAGTGGACCGAGTAGTCGTAGAGGACGAGATGCTCGATCTCGTCGAAGACGGTGCCGAGCGTGAAGCCGTAGTTGTGGTGGTAGAGATGGGTCACGGCGACGACGTCGCCGATCGCGCCCTCCTCGATCAAGAGGGTCGCCACGCGCCACGCGGGCGCCCAGCGACCGTTCTGGTTGACGGCGATCGCCAGCCCCAGCCGCTCGCCTTCCTCGGCGAGCTCGCGAGCCGTCTGCAGGTCGCTCGCGAGCGGCTTCTGCGAGAGGACGTGCTTGCCCGCCGCCAGCGCCCGCCTGACGAGGGCCGGGCGGACGTCGGGGTGCGTCGCGACGTCCACGATCTCGATCTCCGGATCAGCGAGAAGCTCGTCGAGCTCCGCGAAGACCGTCTCGACCCCGAACTGCTCGCGCACGCCGTCCGTCGCCTCCGGCCGGACGTCGTAGACACCGACGACGCGCTGGCCGTAGCGCGCGTAGCCCGGGAGGTGGGCCGACCGCACGACCGCGCCGCATCCGACGACGCCGATGCCCGGCCGGTAGCCGTCGGGAAAGGACGGCCGGTAGTCGAGCTCGGCCCCGGGGCTCGGCGTGACCTGCGTGCTCGTGGAGGCGAGCACGAGGCCTACGTCGTCACGATCGCGGTCTCGGTGGCGAGCTTCTCCGCGCCCGTGTGGATCGCGACCCCCGTATCCCGATCCATCCATCGAATCCGCGCCGGCTCGAGGCGCAGCCAGACGTCGCTCTCCGGTTGCGGAAAGAGCTCGGGAGAGATGGAGACCTTCAACGAGTCGTCGCCGCAGCGCACCGTCAGCAGGTTGTGGGAGCCGAGCGGCTCGAGCACGATCACCTTCGCCTTGACCAGCCCGTCGGCCGGTGCGGTCTCCACGCCGATCGCCTCCGCCCGGATGCCGAGCAGGAGGTTGTGCCCCGCAAGCGCAGCGGTCTCGCCGGTCAGCTCGATCGAGCCGCCGCTGAGCCTGGCGACCGGATTGCGGCCGTTCGGAGCCACCTCGGCCTCCAGGAAGTTCATCGGCGGGTTGCCGATGAAGCCACCGACGAAGGTGTCGGCCGGGTTGTCGTACACCTCGAGTGGGTTGCCGAGCTGGACGATCTTGCCCTTGTTCATGACGGCGATGCGGTCACCCATGCTGAGCGCTTCGATCTGGTCGTGCGTGACGTAGATCGTGGTTGCGTCGAGGTTCTGCAGCAGCGTCTTGAGCTCCGCGCGCATCTCCAGGCGCAGGAGCGCGTCGAGGTTCGAGAGCGGCTCGTCCATCAGCAGCACGTCGGCCTTCGTGGCGATCGCCCGGGCGACGGCGACGCGTTGCCTCTGCCCGCCCGAGAGCTGCGACGAGTAGCGGTCGAGCAGCTCTTCGATGTGGAGCAGCCCGGCGGAGGAGCGCACCCGCTCGTCGACGACGGGCTTCTTCTCCTTCTGCATCCGCAGCCCGAAGGCGATGTTGTCGTACACCTTCATATGCGGGAAGACGGCGTAGCTCTGGAAGACCATGGCGATTCGCCGCCGCCGCGGCTGGAGGTCCGTTGCATCCCGTCCACCGATGAAGACCCGACCGTCGTCGACCCGCTCGAGCCCGGCCAGGCAGCGCAGGAGCGTCGTCTTGCCACAGCCCGAGGGGCCGAGCAGCACGACGAACTCCCGGTCGTGGACCTCGAGATCGACGCCGTCGACGGCGGCGAACTTGCCGAAGCTCTTCCTCACGCCCTGGAACGTGATCTCAGCCATCGCCTGAGCGCCCCTTTCGAGCCGGCCCGGTTGTTCCCGGAGCGGTGAACGTGTGCGCTCTCCCCTGTCACCGAGCCACCCGCCCCCATGTCGTCAGCAAGTACTTGCGGATGAAGAAGATGACGACCAACGCCGGTGCAAGCAGGAAGAAGCCGCCGGCGAGGCGGTACGGAAGTGGAGACGTATCGAGCGCGGCCAGCATCTGGGCGGGCAAGGTGCGGTTCCTCAGCGTCAGAAGGGCGGCGGCGAATACCTCGTTCCAGGTCGTCACGAAGATGAAGATCGCCGATGCTGCGACCCCTGGAAGAGCCTGCGGAAGTGCGACCCGGCGAAAGGCCGAGAGCCGACTGCAGCCGAGCGTCATCGCAGCCTCCTCCAGCTCGTAGGAGATCCCCGCGAAGACGCTGGCCATGACGAGGACCGTGAGAGGCAGCGTGAAGGCGATGTGTGCCATTGCCACGCCGTAGACGGTGTCGTCGATGCCGAAACGGAGATACGTCACCGCGAGCGGGATCGCGATGATGATGAGCGGGAAGGCGCGAGTGCTCACCAGCGCCAGCTGGAAAGGGTTGGCTGCCCGGAACGAAAATCGCGCGAGCGCATAGCCCGCGGGCGTGCCGATCGCGAGACACGCGATGATTGTGATGATGGCGACATAGACGCTCCGCTGCAGCGAGTCGGTCACGCCGTCGGAGTCGAGGAAGATGTTCATCGACTCCATGGAGAGATCGCTCGGGACGAGGTTCTTCGGGTACTCGTAGACGGCGTCGAAGCTCGAGAAGGCGGAAATCGTGATCAGGTAGATCGGTGCGAGGACGAACACCGAGATCGCAATTGCCGCCAGGTAGGCAAACGCCCGTCCGATCCGGATGCGCTGCAACGCCATCAGCGAAGCCTCCGCTCCCGCGGGGTGCGAAGCACGATCAGCACGACCGCCGCGGCGGCGAGGGAGAGGCCGAGAATGACCATCGAGTATGCGGCCGCCACGTGCTCGTTCTCGTTGGTCGCTTGCCACTTGTAGGCCTCGGCCGCGAGCACCGTCGCCCCGGAGCCCAGTCAGCGCGATCACCACCGCGAAGACCTCGAAGGCGAAGATCAGACGGAGGAGGATCGCCACCTGGATCGACGGCTTGAGCATCGGCAGGATCACATGGCGCACGCGCTGGAAGAATCCGGCGCCGAACACCTCCGCGGCCTCGACGTAGTCCCTCGGGATGGCCTGGAGCCCGGCGAAGAGGATGACCATCATGAACGTGGTCGAGCGCCAGATCTCGGCCGCGGCGACGGCGATGACCAGCTGCGTCTTCGACGTCGGGTCGAGGAAGATGAACGGCTGGTCGATCACGCCGACGCCTTCGAGGATCGTGTTGAGGTAGCCGCGCTCGGTGAAGATCGCCGACCAGGCGATGCCGGCCGCGAGATCCGAGATCGCAAGCGGGAGCAGGAAGATGTAGAGGAACAGGCCGCCGCCTCGCAGCCGCGCGTTCAGGAGGAGGGCCATGCCGAACGCGAGGACGAACTGGATCGGCAAGATCACGAGGATCAGGAGGAACGTGAAGCTCATCGCCTCGCCGAAGGCGGCGTCGTCCACCATCGTCTCGAGTGCGGTGGTGGTCCAGTTGCCGCTCTCGTCCCGCAGCGCGAGGCCAAAGCCCTGGATCATCGGCCAGACGAAGAACAGACCGAGGTAGACGACGGTGGGAAGGATCAGCCAGTAGGGCAGACTCTCCCACCGCCGTCGTCGGCGCGTGAGCGTCGTCTCTTGGGCGACTGTGGTCATCGCGCCGGGTCAGAGCTCACGCGGGTTACGCGACCCTGCACCTCGCTTTCCCGCTCGGCGGATCCGGTGCCCAGCAGGGCGCGTTCGTCTTCGCGAAGATCTGGTCGAGAAGCTCGCCCTGCTCCCTGAGGACGGTCTGGATGTTCTCGCCGTTGCGAACGATCCGGGTGAACGCGTCGCGATAGTACTTGCTGAAGTTGCCGCCCTCGGCTCCGATCCCGATCGGGAGCAGCGCCTGGACGGCGTCCTTCGCCTGCTGCTGCTTACGGACGGCTTCCGCCTCGGCGAGCAGCCCGGGGGAGATCTGCTTGGAGAGGCGCCCTCCCACGACCGGGAAGAAGCCCGACACCGACAGAAGCGCTGCCTGCGGGCCGAGCGTCGTCAGGTGGCGGATCAACGCCTTGGCACCGTCGGGGTTGGGTGCGTTCCTCGGGATCCCCATGCCCACGAGGACCGGCATGTACGACCGTGCCTTCGGGCCTCTCGGGACGGGGAACGCGACGAGGTCGTCGGGCCGCTGGTCGAGCGCCGTCTTCAACCGTGCGACGTGATCCCAGCCGAGCAGCACCTCCTCGCTGAGCAGCGGGTCCTGCATGAACGCATACGACAGCGACTGCGGGTGCGTGTACTGCCACAGCTGCTTCATGTACTCCCACGCCGCCACGGCCTCCTTCGACCGGAACTTCGTGACGAAGGCGCCGGTGAACGACGGGACGAGGAAGCCCTGGAGGAACCGGTTCATCAGGCCGGTGTCGCTGGCGGGCAGGGCGAACCTGTTCTGGCCCATGCCCCTTCGGATCGCCCTGGCCCACTGGAACAGCTGCCCGTAGGTGATGGCGTTGATGTCGGCCCCTCTGGGCAGGTACCTGAGCACGCTCTTGTTGGCGACCATCACGTACGTCGCCTGGGAGTGTGGGGTGTAGTACTGCGTCTTGGTTCCCAGCTTCCCGTGCTTGACGAGAGCCGGGGGGAGACCCTTGATCTGGCGCGTCACGTCGCCGACGCCGCGGATCAGTCCCTCGTTCTGGAAGGTAACGAAGTCGCCGTGGAGGCCGACGAGCACGTCAATCGAGCCCTTGCCGGCCTTCGCCTCCGCCCTGACGCGGTCGATGAACTGCGTCGGAGCGCTGATCGGCGCGAAGACCGCGTCGACGTCCCCGTTGAAGCCCTTGAGGACGTACTTCCGAATGCCCTCCTGCTCGGCAATCGCCCCGAACTGGCCGAAGAAGGCGGTGACATCCCCGGCGACCGCGGCAGGACCGGCGCTTGCCCGTCCAGCCGTCAGTAGCCCTCCTGCGGCGAGCACCCCACCCGCCATCGCCGCCTTGCCCAGCAGCGTCCGCCGATCGATCGGCTCCTCCCAGCCGAGGCCGTCGTTACTCACGTCGCTCATCTCACTCCCTCCGTTCGTTGCGCGATGTGGCACTGCCGTCCACGGCAGGCGTGGCCGCAGCGTCCGCCATGGTTGCTCCTTCCTCTGCAGACTCCGTCTCGATCGAAAGGATGTCGAGCACGAGTCCCGCCGTCCAAGCGAAGTTCTCGCCTCCGTGTCCCGCACCGGTCGCCGGACTGTAGTGCTCCCAGAACCCGCTGCGGCCCGACAGGTCGATCAGGGCGCGTCTGACCTCGGCCGCGAGCGTCGTGTAGCCGTACCGGTCGAGACCCCGTTGCAGGACCCAGTTGAGAATCGGCCAGATCGGGCCCCGCCAGTACCGCGTCGGCACGTATCCGGGATCGTCGGGTGCGAGGCTCGTCACCGCCCAGCCCGAGGCGTTGACCTCGACGCGCGAGCCCGCGAGTCGCTCGACCATCTGCCGCGCCTGCTCGACGGTCGGCACACCTGCGTAGAGAGGCGCCAGGCCCGCGGCCGTTCGCGCCCCGACGTGCTGCCCGACGTCGAGGTCGTAGTCCACGTAGAGCCCCTCCTGCTCGCTCCACAGCACCGTCCGGAGGGCGCCGGCGGTCAGCTCCGCCCACTCCTTGTACTGGCCGGGATCCTCGCCGAGCACCTGCGCGATCTCGGCCAGATCGAGGTTCGCCTGCACCAGCAACGAGTTGAACAGCACGGGCTGGAGGGCGAACGGCGACGCGTCCTGGATCCGGTCGCCGCGATACTCGAGATCGCGGAAGAGCCCAACGAGGTAGACGTAGCGGTCGTACTCCTCGTCGGTCGGTCGCTCCGCGGGGTTCGCGAGCTCGACGTCCACGCGCCGGTACTCGGGAACCTGCGCGGGGGTCAGCTGGATCCGCGCGAGGGCCTCGTCCCACAGCGGCGAGTTGTCCATCCCCGACTCCCACGGATGCCAGATCTCGACCAGCCCGCCGCCGCCCCGCGTTCGCTCGCGGTAGAGGTACGCGTGCCAGTCGTGGAGCTTCGGCGCGAGCTCTCGGAGGAAGGCGATCCCGCGGTCGCGGTCCGGCACCCGCCGGAACATGCGTAGCGCCGCGGTGGCATGGAGCGGCGGCTGCGCGATCCCCGAGGTCCTGACCTCCGACGGGGCGTCCGGCGAACGCTCGACCTGCCAGAAGTCGGGTCCCGGGAAGTAGCGGCCGTCGCCCTCGGCGAAGACGATGTGCGGGAGCAGGCCGTTCGCCCACTGACCCGCGAACAGCGAGCGGAGCTCCATCTCCGCACGAGGCTGATTCCAGCCCGCGTACCCCATGGCGATGCACGCCGAGTCCCAGCTCCACTGGTGCGGATACAGGCGCGACGGGCGCGTGCCGTGACCGAGCCAGTTCGACTCGAGCACCTCGAGCGCACGCGTCGAGAGCTCCGTCCCCTGCAGCCGATCAGCCGTTCCGTCGAGCACGCCGTCGCTCATCGAGCTCCCGAGGACGAGTATTGTCATGCTCAAATAGCAAATGGGTTGCGCCGAGTCAAGGACGGCGCTCAGGGGTCGGCAACCCCGAGGAGGAAGGAGCCGGACGTCCGCGGAGGCGCGAGTAGAGTCCTCCTCGAAATCCGATCGAGATCCCGATGGCGATCGACCCGAAACAGCCGATTCCGCTCTATTTCCAGCTGAAGACGGTGCTACTCGAGGAGATCCTCGGCGGCGTCTACGGGAGGGACGGTCAGCTCCCCACGGAGCACGAGCTCTGCGACCGCTACGAGATCAGCCGGACGCCGGTGAGCCGCGCGCTCTCGGAGCTTGCGGAGGAGGGCGTCATCCTCCGTCACCGGCGGCGTGGGACGTTCGTCAACCCGCACTGGCTGCGCCGGCGACCCGATCAGCCCGAGATTCGCGTCGTCGTCCCCGAAGAAGGGCCGTGGGCGCGGATGATCCGGGACGGCGCCGAGGGAACGGTGGAGGTGGACATCGTCACCGTCTCCCGACCGACGCTCCACCAGGCGCTGACTCACGCCGTCGCGGAAGGGCAGGCGCCGGATCTCGCCGTCCTCGACTCCGTCTGGGCGGCCGAGTTCGCGGCTGCCGGGTTCCTCTACGCGCTCGAGGACCTGGACGAGGCCTGGGTGCGCCACGAGCACGAGGTCGACTTCCTCGACGCGCTCGTGGCCGCGAACCGCTACGGGGGCCGCACGTTCGGCGTCTCCGCCTTCGCCGATGTCGCAGGCTTCTGGTATCGGCGGCGTGAGCTCGCCGCGCTCGATCTCGCGCCGCCGGCGACCTGGAGCGGGCTCCGCGCCGTCGCACGCGCGCTCGTCCGAAACGGTCAACCACACCCGATCGTGATGCCGGGCGGGTCGCGAGGCGGCGAGACGACCGCCTACTGCCTGATCTCGTTCCTGGCCTCGAACTCCGCCGAGGTGCTGGCGCGCGGCGGAGTGACCCTGCACTCCCGTGAGACGGCGCAGGCGCTCCGGTTCCTTCGCAGCCTCGTCGAAGACGCGTCGATGTCGCCGGAGGTCGTCGCGTACGAGTGGGACCGGCCGGTGCGGCTTCTTGCAGAAGGGGAGGCCGTGATCAGCTTCGGCGGCAGCTACGAAGCCGACGCGCTGGCGAAGGCGCTCGGGGTTCCCCTGAGCGAGCTCTGGGATCACGTGGGCTTCGCTCCCGTGCCGGGCGGGCCCCGGGGCGCGCCTGCGAGCGTCGCAGGGACGATGGTCTACGGGATCTTCCGCCAGGCCGCGCAGCCGGCGCTGGCGATGCGACTGCTCGAGGACATCCTCGCCCCGGAGGCGCTCGCCCGGATCGGGC
Organism: uncultured Actinomycetes bacterium; assembly: GCA_963814565.1. Lineage (GTDB taxonomy): Bacteria > Actinomycetota > Thermoleophilia > Gaiellales > Gaiellaceae > Gaiella. The sequence goes on along the minus strand of CAWFDO010000009.1, from coordinate 92,497 downwards.
GCGCGACCGGTCGGATCCCGTCCCGCCGCTCGTCCGTCGCGCTCGCCGCACCTCATCTCGCGTTTCTCTCCCAGACCGCCGCCCTCCTCGACCACGCCGTGACGAGACCGTCGACTCCGCTCTACCCCCGCGTCTCCGCCCAGTTGCAGGCGATGCTCGAGGCCGTCCTCACAGGCCGACTCGGCCCGGCAGCCGCAGCGCAGCACACCGCCGAGCTGATCGCCGCGATCACCGGCCTGCCGGTGATCGACGACGCCGAGCCGTCGAGAACGACAACCGGCGCCGACGTGCTCGAGATGGGCGCCGTGGCGACGAAGCCGTAGCGCGCGCCCGTGTCCACGACGAGGCAGTTACTGTCGCGTGTCAACCCGCGGGTGAGGCCTGGCTCCCGGTCGCGGAGATCGCGCTGACGTGAGAGCTGCCCTGATGGATGCGGCCGTCGCAGACGGCGGCGACGTTTTCGAGATTGCCGACCGGCTCGGGTTCAGCGGTGTCGAGGTGTCGGTCGGACGCAGTGAGCTGCAGACCGCCGTCGCCGAGCGCCTTCGTGCCAGGCGCGGCCGCCGCTCGCTGGAGATCCATGCCCTCGTCCTCGCCGAGCACAACCACGGCGGGATCGCCGACCAGGATCCGAGCGTGTCCGAGGCCGCTGCCGGGGACGTGCGCCTCGCGATCGAGAGTGCGGCCGAGCTCGGCGCCGAGGTCGTCCTCGTCCCGTTCTTCCTGCGGGCCCAGGTCGTGGGCGAGGACGGGTTCGAACGCTGCGCGGCCGCCTTTGCCGCGCTGTGCCCTCTGGCCGCCGAGCGAGGGATCACGCTGTGCTTCGAGGGGCTGCTTCCCGCGAACGACATCCGCCTGCTCGCCGAGCGTGTCGGCTCGCCCGCCTTCGGGTGCTACTTCGACCTCGCCAACCCGTTGCGGCGCGGGCTGGACAGCCCGACCGAGATCCGCGCGCTCGGCGAGCTCGTGCGCCGGGTGCACATCAAGGACATGCGTGTCATGCAGGGCGACGTGCGTCCGGGGCTCGGGCAGGTCGACTTCGCGGAATGCGCACGCGCGCTGGCCGAGATCGGCTACGGCGGGTGGCTGACGCTCGAGACGCCGCCCGGCCCTCCTCCGCTCATCGGACGCGATCTGAGCTTCACGCGCGCCGTCTTCCCCGAGGTCGAGAGCGCGCTTCCGTGGCCGCGGTTCTCCGCCATCTCGCACGAGCTCGACGACCGGAGCTGGGAGCATCTCGGCGACGACGCGCGCCGCACCGGGCTCGATTCCGTCTACGTGGGCCGCGAGCTCCTCGACGACTGCTTCGACGACCCTGACGCGGCCGCGTCGCGCCGCGCCTCGCTCGCAGAGCACGGGATCCTGGTCGCAGGAATCGCGGGCTACCGGAACCTGGTCTCTCCCGACGTCGCGCGTCGGGAAGCCAACATCGACCACCTGAGCCGGTGCCTGGAGCTGGCGCCGGCGCTCGACACGTGGGTCGTCGCGACGGAGACGGGGACCAGAGACCCGCACGGGGACTGGACGGACTCGCTAGAGAACTGGGGCGACGAGGCCTGGAGACTTCTGGACGACGCGCTGGAGAGTCTCCTCCCGGTCGCGGAGCGGACGGGGACGATCCTCGCGGTCGAGGCCCACGTCAAGAACGTCCTGCGGACGCAGAGTCAGCTGCTCGGCCTCCTCGAGCGCTTCCCGACCCAGCATCTCCAGGTCGTCTGCGACCCGTACAACTACCTCTCGAGCCACCGCCTTCCGGCCCAGGAGCGGGTGACGGCAGCGCTGCTCGATCGCTTCGAGGATCGCTTCGTCGCCGCCCATCTGAAGGACGTCGCCCCGGGCGGCGCGGAGACCGGGACTCCCGAGCTCGGGACGGGAGTCTTCGCGCAGCGTCCGTACCTCGAGTTTCTGCGCGACCGGCGCCCCGACCTGGACCTGGTCGTGGAGCACGTGCCGCGCGAGCATTTCCCCGCGGTGATCGAGAGGGTCACCGCGCTCGTCTCCACCGAGGCGGCGTGAAGCGTCGCCTACGAGGAACGGAACCGGCGACCTCCGGTCATGCGCCGCGAGACGAGCGGCTGCGTCGTATCCCTACCGAGGTGAAGACCAGACTCTAGGGCGGCTCCTGTTCGGAGGCGGACAACAGCTCCATCGCTCGTCCGGCGTCATTAGCCAGGACGAGGACCTCGAATGCCCCGCTGATTCCTCCCGCCGATCCGAGATCCAGACCCGCCGAGACACGGCCCGCGCGCTGCCAGATCGCACGGATTCCCTCCACACGCAACAGACCGACCGCGATCTCCGCCGCCGGCTCGTTGTCCACGATCGCCACTCGAATCAGGTCGTCCATGTCCTGCCTCCCCGTCGCCTCGAGGATCACCGAGGATCGAACCAGAAACCGCGCCACGAGCCACGATGAAGCTGCCGCACTCTGGCGGTATCGAGGCGGCACCGCTGGACGGGCAGCCGCCCCCTGACCGGGTACCACGTTCGCGCGACCGTGGAAGAGATGTCAGCTACCGCACAAGGTCGCGCGCCGATGGTGCGGTAAACCCGAAAGTACGACTTCGTTGATCCGCAGGGACGACTACGGCCTCCTCCACTCCGTGAACGTCGCTCGGCCAGCAGCATCAGGCCACTGATTCGTCGCTTGAGACAGGGGGGTCTGAGATGCATTCCAGGAACATCGGGGGACAGCGCGGCGTCGAGGACTGAAGCTCGTCCCGTCGTCCGGCGGCACCACTCGCGTCGCATATTGCGGGCGGACGTTCACGGCACGGAACGGCAACACGCAGACGTGCCAGAAGTGTCGGCATCGGTTGCGGTACGTGGCGGCTGGGCCGCGCGTGAGCGGCTTAGTACCAGCGCCCGCGGGCGAACCCGCCGAAGGCGATCAGGCCGATGAGGGCGACGACGATTCCTATCCAGCCACTCCAGAAGATCGCCAAGAGGATTCCCGCGATCACGAGGATTCCGCCGAGGCCGATCCCGCCGACGTTGCCGCCTGTCCGTTCTGGCGTTGTCATCCGTTCGCTCCTCTCTCTTCGCCAGGCCGATCGTCACAACGCGATACCCGCTGTCGATCCCCGTGAACCCTCGGGCGGCCGTCAATGCGTGGCGGCTCGGGATACCCGCCGTCAGCTCGGGGCGCCGCACCGCGGCTGAGAGGAGCCGCACTGCATGTGCACCTTGCTGTGGGGCCCGAGCGCGCCCAGAACGGTTCTTGCCAGCTCGGCAAACGTTCTGCTACGCGGGTTGGGCGGCAGCGAGACCGTGCCCTACGCGCCAGGTGTACTCAGCGAGCAGCGTGCGGCGCAACTGTGTGAGCTCGTCGTCGTCGGGTGGGTCCATCAGGACGTCGAGGATCTGGGTTCGTTCTCGATCGGTGAGCGCGACATCGGGGAGGTCGTTGTCGAGAGCGCACTCGAGCCGCTCAGCGGCCTCCGCGTAGAGGTAGTCCCTGAGGCGCAACACGATCACTTGAACCGCGCTGGTCGTCATCTCGAGTCCTGCGAGCCGCATCCGCGGGGGCAGAATACGCGATTACATGTCGCCCGTAAATGAGAGCGCCGAGGCCCGCGGCTTCTTCCTCTAGCGCCGGCCGTCGCTCGGATCGATCAGGAGGCCGGTTCGTTTGTCGCGGACTCGATGGGCTTCGGTCCGGGTCCCAGCGTGACGACGGTCGCGCCGTCCTTGGAGGGGACTACCTCTTCGACTATCCAGTCGTCGCCGTTGCGGTTGAGGACATCCCCGACATCCGGGGCCGTCTCGCTCATGCGGAACTCGGTGACCCCGGAGGGGAACCGGAAGGTGTGCAGCTCAGAGGACACAGAGTCTCTTTTCCCGCTCAGCCCGGCGGCGATGTCTCAGCTTCGAGACACGGCGAGAGGGAGAGCTATGTAGGCGTCTACTACCGACCCTACTGGTTTCAGCCTGGAGCACGACCAGTCGGGTCGATCGTCATGGCTTCGTTTCTGGTGCGGGATGCTCTCGGAGCGTGACGACGGTCACACCCGCGTTGTCCATCCCGACGCGCGATACGGCGAACTCCTGCCCGCGGCGTTTGAGCACCTCGCCTGGCTCGGGTCGCGTGGCACTCGTTCGATACTCCGTCTCCCCGTCGGGGAACTCGAACAAGAACAGACGCGACGACATCGCTCTCTCTTCTCCGCTCGACCTGGCGCAAGGACTCAGGTTGCGAAAGGAAGAGCTAGCGGGCTGGGAGTGCCGCCCTACCCATTGCGGACGCATCCAACACCTGACGCCTCCTGTCGGGTGGCGCGCCCGATCCCGACGGCTGAGGCGCGCGCCGCCCCTGCTACGACCCGCGGCCAACCTAGGGGTCGCTCACGTCGTCGGGTGGCTTGCGCTTGACCCAGGCCTCGAAGGTGATTGGGAACCCGTCGTCTGTGTAGCTGCCACCCTTCGCGAACTCGAGCCGGTCGATGAACCAGCCGGATGCGATCTCCGTCCCCTGGACGGCGTGTTCGGGTTCGATGCGCCTGAGCGCTCTCTGCGTGCCGTCGGGGTAGTTGAGGAGGTAGACGGTCTTACCGACGGCCATGGTCGCGATCCTGACGTGGCGGCGGGCGCGGTTCAAGGGAACGACGTAGCTCTTGAACGTGCCGGTGACGTTACTGGCGGTATGACCGGGCAGTTAAAAACGACGAAAGGCCCGCCAATGCGGGCCTTTCCAGTAGCGGGGGCAGGATTTGAACCTGCGACCTCCGGGTTATGAGCCCGGCGAGCTACCTGACTGCTCCACCCCGCGTCGCGATCACTATCGTAGCGCATCGTGGCAGTCTGGATCGCGCTCGCGTTCTATCTCGTCGGGCTCGTCGCAGGACTCGTGTACGCCGTGCTCGGTGGTCTTGCGCTCTGGCGGCGGCTCAAGCGGACCGGTCGCGTGTTCGGCGAGGAGACCGCGCGGATCTCCGCGACGTCCGAGCAGATCCAGGTCCACCTCGACCGCGCGAGCGCGTCGTCGGAGCGGCTCGGCGACGTCGTGGAGCGCCTTGCGGTCTCGCGGGCACGGCTCGACGTCCAGCTCCAGGCGATCCGTGAGGCGCGGCACGCGATGCGCCGCCTCCTCTGGTTCCTGCCCGGCTGAGGCGCCCCCGCGCGGAGCGAGTACGGTGCGACCGATGAGGGTTGGCGCCGTCGACCTGGGGACGAACACGACTCGCCTGCTCGTCGCAGACGTCGTCGACGGCCGCCTCGAGGAAGTCGTCCGCCACGAGGAGATCACGCGCCTCGGAGACCAGGTCGACCGTCGGCGCATCCTGCTCCCGACCGCGATCGCGCGCGTGCGGAACGTCCTCGTCGACTACCGGCGCGAGGCGGAGGACCTCGGAGCCGAGCGGGTGCTGGCCGTCGGCACGAGCGCCGTGCGGGACGCGGACAACGGCGAGGCGTTCCTCGGCGAGGTCGAGTGGAGCTACGGCTTCACGACACGCCTGCTGAGCGGCGAGGAGGAGGCGCAGCTGACGCTGGCCGGGGTCCTGAGCGGCGGCGGGCTCGCACCGCGGACGCTGGTCGTCGACATCGGCGGTGGCTCGACGGAGCTCGTCGTCGTCGGGACGGACGGTGTCGACGCGACGGTCACCACCGAGGCGGGCAGCGTGCGGCTCACGGAGCGGTTTCTCGCCTCCGACCCGCCGCTCGGCGAGGAGCTCGCCCTGTGCGAGACCCATGTCCGCTCACTCCTTCCGCAGCTCTCGATCGACGAGGCGATCGGCGTCGCCGGGACGATCACCACGGCCGCAGCCGTCGAGCTCGGCGGCCCTGAAAGCGTCCACGGCCACGTCCTCACGCGCGAGTCTGTCCTGACGACGCTGGACTGGCTCGCGGAGCTTCCGCTCGAGGCGCGGAGGCAGGTCCGGGGCCTCGCACCCGCACGGGCGCCGGTGATCGTCGCCGGGCTCGTCGTGCTCGAGGCGATTCTTGCCCGGTACGCGCTCGACGGGATGACCGTCAGCGAGCGCGATCTGCTGCACGGCGTCGCGCTCGAGGCCACGAAGCTCCCCGCGCCGGAGGAGGGACCCGCCCCACCCGGCGCCTACACGTGCTGCTGAGGTTCTGGAGGCCTGAGGTGGGTTAGGCGTGCGTGTCGGGGAGGGCCTGCACCAAGCAGCGTGGTCGGCTCGACCGGTGTGCAGGCTGGGCTGCCTGGATAGCGGGCGAGACGGCCGCGATGCGCCGTGTGCAGACCCCCAGCCGTGCGTGCGCATGACCCACCTCAGGCCTCTAGGCTCTCGGCGATGCCGAGTCTCGCCGACTACCCGCGCGTCGAGCTCACGTTCGGCCCATCGCCCGTCCATCGCCTCGAGCGCCTGAGCCGGCACCTCGGCGGCGAGGTGGAGCTCTGGGCGAAGCGCGAGGACTGCAACTCGGGTCTCGCGTACGGCGGGAACAAGGTGCGCAAGCTCGAGTACCTCGCCGCGGACGCCCTCGAGCAGGGGTGCGACACGCTCGTCTCGATCGGCGGCGTGCAGTCGAACCACACCCGGCAGGTCGCGGCGGTCGCCGCCGCCCTCGGCCTGGCCTGCGTGCTCGTCCAGGAGCACTGGGTCGACTGGGACGACCCGGGCTACGAGCGCGTGGGGAACATCCTCCTGTCGCGGATCATGGGCGCGGACGTCCGGCTCTCGGAAGCCGGCTTCGACATCGGCATCCGGCCGAGCTGGGAGGACGCGCTCGCATCCGTCGAGGCGGCGGGAGGGAAGCCATATCCGATTCCGGCGGGCGCTTCCGACCACCCGCTCGGCGGGCACGGGTTCGCCCGCTGGGCCGACGAGGTCGCCGCGCAGGAGGCCGAGCTCGGGGTGTTCTTCGACACGATCGTCGTGTGCTCGGTCACCGGATCGACGCAGGCGGGGATGATCGCCGGCTTCGCGGGCCAGGACCGGCCCCGGCGCGTGCTCGGGATCGACGGCTCCGCCACCGTCGAGCAGACCCGAGACCAGATCGCGCGCATCGCCCGCAGGACGGCGGAGGCGATCGGGCTCGGGCGCGAGCTCGCCGACGACGAGATCGTGCTGCTCGACGAATGGCACGCGGGCACGTACGGGATCCCGGACGAGAAGACGATCGACGCGATCCGGCTCTGCGCGCGGCTCGAGGGAATGCTTACCGACCCGGTGTACGAGGGGAAGTCGATGGCGGCGACGATCGACCTCGTCCGCGACGGCCGTCTCGAGCCGGGGTCGCGGGTGCTCTACGCGCACCTCGGCGGCCAGCCCGCGCTCAACGGCTACGCCGGCGCGTTCTGATCAGCCGGAGCGGGTGGCGGCGATCAGCCCCTGCACGTAGCCGACGGCGTGGAGCCGCGCGAGGGTCGGATACCCGGGGACGATCCAGCCGTCCCCGGTCAGAGCGGGCGAGTGATCGGTGCGGAGCGGCGCGTCAACCCCGCTCTCGACGTACGCGCGCACGCACGCCGCCATGTCCGTGGGGCCGTCGTCGACGAAGGTCTCGACGAACCGCTCGGGCGTCCCCCGGACGTCGCGGAAGTGGACGAAGTGGATCCGACCCTGCGCGCCGAACCGCCGGATCGCGGCGGCTAGGTCCCCGGTCATCAGGGCGACGTTGCCCTGGCACATCGTCATCCCGTTCGCCGGGCTTGGATCCAGCTCGAAGACGCGGTCGTACGCGTCCAGCGAGCGGATCACCCTCCCGATCCCACGGAGCGGCGAGAGCGGCGGGTCGTCGGGATGCAGCGCGAGCCGCACGCCGGCCTCCTCGGCGACCGGCACCGTGCGCTCGAGGAACCACGCGAGGCTCTCCCAGAGCCGCTCCTCGGCGACCGGAGCCTCCGGCGCATCCGGGCCGTCGGCCCACGTTGCGAGGTCGAACCCCGTCGCGGTCGCGCCGCCGCGGGTCGCGATCGCGGTCGACGTCCGCGACCACGGGACGACCGCCATCCAGTTGTAACACCACACCTCGATGCCGAGCCGCCCCATCGTTCGGAGAAGCTCGAGCACGACCTCGAGCTCCTCTTCCCGGCCGGGCAGCCCCAGCCGAAGGCGGTCCATCGGCGGGTTGTCCTCGATCACGGTGAGGCGCATGCCTGCGTCCTCCACCTCCTGCCGGAGCAGCGCGAGCGGGCCGTAGGCCCACGGGGGCTCCGCCGCATGCCCTCGCCAGTCCGTGGTCGCGCGGGGAAGGACGCCGACCGCCTCGTCGACGCCGATCTGGCGAAGCTGCGCCCAGGCCGGGTCGAACCGCGGCTCCAGCAGGATCTCGGCGAGGCGCAGCATCCTCAGAAGCTCCTGACGGCCAGGAAGCCGCCGTCTGCGACGACGGTCGTCCCCGTCACGTACCGGGCGGCGTCCGAGACGAGGAAGACGACCACGTCCGCGACCTCCTCCACCGTCCCGATGCGGCCGAGCGCGTTCGCGGCGCGCACCCGGTCGAGGAAGCCGTCTGCCTCGGCCGTGTTCATGCCGTCGAGGTCGCGCTGGAGCATCGGCGTGTCGATCGTGCCCGGCGCGATCGCGTTGACGCGGATCCCGTGCTCGCCGACCTCGACCGCCAGCGCCCGCGCGGCGGCGACGAGCCCCGCCTTCGCAGCGCCGTAGACGACGCAGCCGCGCAACGTCTCGTATGCCTGCACGGAGGAGACGAACACGATGCTCCCGCCTCCCCTGGCGCGAAGCGCCGGGATCGCGAGCTGCGCGCAGGTCAACGCACCTTTCAGGTTGACGTCGAGGACCCGGTCGATCTCCTCCTCGGCCATCTCCTCGAGGTCGGCGTACAGGCCGATGGCTGCGTTGGCCACCATCACGTCGAGACCACCGAACGTGCCGACGGCGTCGTCCACGAGGCGCTCGACGTCCTCACGCCGACGGACGTCACCGACGGAGGCGACGCCCTCAGCCCCCGCTTCGCGCACGAGGCGGAGGGTCTCGTCCAGCCCGTCCGCGACGACGTCGTTGACGACGACGTTCGCCCCGGCACGTGCCAGGGCGGCCGTGATCCCGCGCCCGATCCCCGAGCCTGCGCCGCTGACCGCGGCAACTTTTCCGTTCAGCGTCACGGCCGCATCGCCTCTAGAGGCTTGATGTGAAATAGGAGTGCGTGCGGGGATGGCCTGCACCAAGCAGCGTGGTCGGCTCGATCGTCGTGCAGGCTGGTTGCCTGGATGCCGACCGAGACGGCCGCGATGCGCCGTGTGCAGGCCACCATCCGTGCGTGCTCGTATTCCGCATCAAGCCTCTAGGTCTCGTCGACCGCGGGCTCCTCGTCCTCCGCGAGCCGCCGTTGCAGGACGGCGCGCGAGACGACCCCCACGAGGCGGCCGTCGTCGACGACGGGAATGCGCTCGGCGTCGTTCTCCTCGATGAACCGGAAGGCCTCGTCGAGTGGCGTCTCCGCGTCGATCGCGTAGTACGGCGGCTCCGCGAGCGCGCCGAGCGGTGTCGTGCTCGGGTCGAGCCCGACGGCCACGACCCGGGCGACGAGCGTCTTGCGCGTGACGACGCCGACGAGCCCGCCGTCGGCGTCGACGACGTACACCGCGCGCACCTCGGCGGGCGTGAGCACCTCACCCGCCTCGCGCGCGGTCGCCGTCGCCGGAAGCGACCGCGGCTCCGCGATCATCGCATCCCGAACGCGAGGGGTCTGATCGCTCACGGGTAGAGGCCGCGCGCCTCGAGCGCCTGGGAGACGTCGCGGATCCCGGCGACGAGCGCGGCGGTCCGCATCGGCACGGCCCGCTCGTGCGAGATCTCCCAGACGCGGTCGAACGCGTCGTTGAGCTTCTCCGCGAGCTTCGCGCGGATCTCGTCGCGCCCCCAGAACAGGCGGCCGAGGTCCTGGACCCACTCGAAGTACGAGACCGTGACGCCGCCGGCGTTCGTGAGGACGTCCGGCAGGACGGGGATCTCGCGCTCGCGCAGGATCGCGTCCCCGGCGAGCGACGTCGGGCCGTTGGCGCCTTCGGCGACCATCCGGCACCGGAGCCTCACGGCGTTGTCCGCGTGGATCTGATCCTCTCGCGCGGCGAGGACGAGGATGTCGCACTCGAGCTCGAGCAGCGCCTCGTTCGTGATCCGTGTGCCGGCCTGCCAGCCCTCGAGGGAGCCGTTCTCGACGGCGTAGGCGTTCATGGTCGGGATGTCGAGGCCGGCGGGGTCGTGGATGCCGCCGGAGATGTCGGAGACCCCGATGACCGTCGCGCCGCGGTCGACGAGCTCCTGGGCTGCGATGCCGCCGACGTTCCCGAAGCCCTGGACGACGCAGCGCTGCTCAGCGAGCTTCCAGCCGAGCCGCTCGCACGCGCGGGCGATGACCATCACGACGCCGGCGCCCGTGGCCTCGTGACGGAAGACCGACCCGCCGATCGAGATCGGCTTGCCCGTGACGATCTCCGGGACGGCGTGCCCGCGCTGCATCGAGTAGGTGTCCATCATCCACGCCATCGTCTGCTCGTTCGTCGCCATGTCGGGCGCGGGAATGTCCTCCTGCGGCCCGATGAACGGCAGGAGCTCCGACGTGAAGCGGCGCGTAAGGCGCTCGAGCTCGCGCGGGGACATCTCGCGCGGGTTGCAGCGGACGCCGCCTTTCGCCCCGCCGTACGGCAGGCGCAGCAGCGCGCACTTCCACGTCATCCACACGGCGAGCGCAGCGCACTCACCGAGCGAGACCTCCGGGTCGTAGCGGATCCCGCCCTTCGTCGGCCCGAGGACGCTCGAGTGCTGTACCCGGTAGCCGGGGAACACGACGCGGCGCCCGTCGTCGAGCTTGACGGGACAGGAGACGATGATCGAGCGCTCGGGGTGCCGCAGCCGCTCGGCGACTCCGTCGTCGACGTCCGCGTGCGGCACCGCCTGGTCGAACTGCGCGATCGCCGTCCGGTAGAGCGGCGTGTCGAACTCGAGGTGGGCGAACGACGGGACGTGCTCGGTGCTCGCCATCGCGGCGTGGAGTGTATCCGCGGGCGATTGGCGCGTCGCCGCGCCCACAGCCGAGGCCGTTCGAGTCGACGCCTCCTGACGCCTCCTGACGCCTTTGGCGCGGGCGGAGCCAGGCTCGGCCCGCCGAGAGGTCTCGCCGCCCGTGGCGTCAGGTGCCGGGGGAGGGAGTCGAACCCCCATGTCCCGAGGGACAGCCGGTTTTAAGCCGGCCGCGTCTGACCAGTTCCGCCACCCCGGCAGCGGCGCCCAGCGTATCGGCGCCGGCGGCTCAGGTCATGCCGGGGAGCAAGGAGTCTGCCGGGAACCGCTCGGGCCCCTGGAACTGGTACGCGTCGAGGAACCCCTGGAATGCGTCCTCGTCGAACCCGGTGCACTTCGCCAGGTACGCGGTGCCCTTGTCCGGCTCCGACGCGCTCTCGGTCACCCACGCGCCGAGCGCGATCTGGTTCCCGAGCGACGGGAGCGGCGCGAGAACGGTTCCGCGCGAATTCTCCTGGACGAAGCTCTCCAGCTGCTCCACGGTCGCGGGCGGCACCTCGTCGCCGTACTGGATCGCGACACCGCCGTGCTCGAGGTTGTGGACGAGCTGCGCCTGATTGACGGGCTCGTCGTACGAGCCCCAGATCACCGGCACCTCGTAGTGCGCGCCGCTCGTTGGCGGGTCGGTGTTCCACTCGTCCGACGAGCCGTCCGGCGTCGTGATCGAGTGGACCCCCGGGAGTGCGTCCACGGTGGTCACCGTGCAGCCCGCGGCCTCGAGCGCGGGACGCGCGTCGCCCGGCCCGTCGCCGCCTCCGTTCGCGAGCGCGAGCGCGACACCCGCCACCACCACGACGGCCACGCCGGCGGCGGCGGCGATCACGAGCGTGCGGCGGTCGGTCCCCTTCGAGGAGCCGGGAGGCTTGGGCTTCCCGTGCGGGCGCGGCTTCGGAGGCATGGTCGCGGAACGATACCGACGGCCAGATCCGGTCCGTCCGACGTGCGAGCTACGGTCCCTCGCCCTCATGACGATCGGATCGCTGATCATCGGTCTCGTCGGCCTCGCTGTGGGAGCGGCCGCTGTCTGGTTCGCGGTCCGCGACCGACTTCGGGCGTCGACGGAGGCAGGCGCGAGAGCCCACGCCCTCGAGCAGGAGATGCGCGGCCTCGAACGCCGGGCGATCGAGGCCGAGGCGCAGCTCGTCGCCGAGCGCGGCACGCTCGACGCGCGGGTCACGAATGCCGTCAAGGCGGCCTCGGCAGCGGCCTATGCGGAGAGCAATGCGCAGCTCGTCGAGCTCGCCAAGGGACGGTTCGAGACGACGGTGGCACCGCTCAACGAATCGCTCAAGCTGATCAATCGGCGGGTCGAGGAGGCCGACCGTGCCCGCGCGCAGTCCTACGGCGACGTGACGCGGCAGCTCACCGATCTCAGCGACCGAACCTCGACCCTGGCAACGGCGTTGCGGTCGCCTCACGTGCGCGGGCGCTGGGGGGAGATGCAGCTGAAGCGTGTGGTCGAGCTCGCCGGGATGCTCCCCTACTGCGACTTCGCGGAGCAGGTCACGGCGACGACGGAGGACGGCCGGCTGCGCCCCGATCTCGTCGTGCAGCTGCCCGGCGGCAAGCAGGTCGTGGTCGACGCCAAGGTGCCGCTCACGGCGTACCTGGATGCGATCGAGGCGAAGGACGAGGGCGTGCGGGCGCAGAAGCTCGCAGACCACGCCCGCCAGGTGCGCGACCACGTCGGGAAGCTCAGCCAGAAGGCCTACTGGCAGCAGTTCGCCGACAGCCCCGACTACGTGATCATGTTCCTGCCGGACGAGGGGTTCTTCCGCGCCGCCTGGGAGCAGGACAACGGCCTGGTCGAGCTCGGCGTCCGGTCACGCGTCCACATCGCCTCGCCGACGACGCTGATCGCGCTGCTCCAGGCGATCGCCTACGGCTGGCAACAGGAGCGACTCGCGAAAGACGCGCAGACCGTGCACGACCTCGGGCGCAAGCTCTACGAGTCGCTGAGCGTCATGGGCGGGCACTTCGCCAAGGTCGGAACCAGCCTCGACCGCGCGGTCACCGCATACAACCAGGCGGTCGCCTCGACGGAACGACGTGTCTTTTCCCCGGCGCGCAAGCTTTCCGAGCACGTCGTCTCGGACAAGGCAATCGAGCAGCTCGAGCCCGTCACCAGCCAGACCGCCCCCTTGCAGGCACCCGAGTTCGAGCAGCGGACGCTCGAGATCCTCCCTCGCGACGCGAACGCCGCCTGACACTGGAACATCCGCGTGGCGCGATCCGTTTCTACAGTGAGGGGTACACACGGAAGCAAGGGAGCACGGGAAGAACGTGACTGACGTCCGCAACGTGATCGTGATCGGCGGCGGGCCTGCCGGCTACACCGCCGCGCTCTATGCGGCGCGCGCAAACCTCGAGCCGCTCGTGATCGAAGGCTTCAACTGGGGCGGCCAGCTGATGATCACGTCCGACGTGGAGAACTACCCGGGCTACGCCGACGGCGTCCTCGGCCCGGCGATGATGCAGGACTTCCGCCGCCAGGCGGAGCGCTTCGGCACCGAGTTCATCACCGACGACGTCACGCGAGTCGACTTCTCGCAGCGCCCGTTCCGCGTCTGGGTCGGCGACGACGAGTACCGCGCTGAGTCCGTGATCGTCGCCACGGGTGCGTCCGCGCGCCAGATCGGGCTCGAGTCCGAGCGGCGCCTGCAGGGCCGCGGCGTCTCGTACTGCGCGACCTGCGATGCCGCGTTCTTCCGCGACAAGGTCGTCGTCGTCGTCGGCGGCGGCGACTCGGCGATGGAGGAGGCGCTGTTCATCTCGCGCTTCGCGAGCAAGATCTACCTCGTGCACCGCCGTGAGGAGTTCCGGGCGTCCCCGATCATGGTCGACCGTGCCCGCGCGAACGAGAAGATCGAGCTCGTGCTGAACAAGGTCGTCACCGACGTGCTCGGCGACCCGTCGGTCACCGGCGTCCGCCTCGAGGACACCGTCACCGGTGAGCAGAGCGAACTCGAGACGGACGGCCTCTTCGTCGCCATCGGCCACGACCCCAACACCGCGCTCTTCCTCGACCAGCTCGACCACGAGCCCGAGACGGGCTACCTCGTGACGCGGGGCAAGTCGACCGCGACGAACGTGGACGGGGTGTTCGCGGCCGGCGACGTGCAGGACCACGTGTACCGCCAGGCGGTGACCGCGGCCGGCTCCGGCTGTGCCGCGGCGCTCGACGCCGAGCGGTGGCTGAGCGAGCAGCGGCACGCCGCCGTGTCGGTCGCCGTCGCCGGCGGCGCGTAGAGCGAGTCGAGGGCTCCCCGCCGACTGCAGCGACGGGTCGTCCTCCGTCGCCCCCGGGGACTACGCTCGCAGACGTGTCCGCGCCTCGGAGGATCGACCTCGTCGACCCGTCGGCACACGACCTCGTCTCGCTCGTCCCCGCGCGCCTCGACCCCGATGCGATCGAGTCCCTGTGCGCGGTCGCCGGCGACGGGCGGGACGCCCGACCCACGCTGGAGTCGCACGGCACGTACCTGCTGGGGGTCCTCCTCCTGCCCGGCCGGCTGCGCGGGGACGACCGGGTCGTCTACCACGAGCTCGACGTCGTCGCCACGCCGGATGTCCTCGTCACCGTGCGGAAGACGGCGTCGGACGGGGCCGTTGCCGATCTCGCCGGCCTCGAGCACGTCGACGAGTCGCTCGAGCCGGGTCTGCTCGTCCATCGGCTCGTAGATGCCGTCGCGGAGTCGTACCTCGATCTCGTCGACGCGCTCTACTCGGAGATCGACGAGCTCGAGGATCACGTCGACGAGATCCCGTCCTCGCTGCTTCGGCAGCGGCTGTCGACCCTGCGGCACGAAATGCTCCACGCCCGCCGGAACGCCAGCGCGACCCGGGCAGCGGTCCGCCGGGTCGTCGACGGCCGCCTCGATCTCGGCGTGGACGACGCGCTCTTCCCCCGAGATGCCGAGAGAGCCTTCGCGGACACGTACGACACGCTCGTCCGGGCGATCGAGGAGCTCGACGTCGCGCGCGACCTCCTCTCGAGCGTCCGCGACTATCTCCAGGCGAAGATCGCGGAGACCCAGAGCGAGATCGTGAAGAAGCTGACGATGGTCGCCTCGCTCGTCCTCGTGCCGACGCTCATCACCGGCTTCTACGGCCAGAACTTCACGGGCGTGTTCGAGAAGGGCTACTGGACGCTCGGGGTCTCGGTCGGCCTGATCGTCGCCACGACACTGGCCCAGCTCGCGTTCTTCCGCTGGAAGCGCTGGTTGTGAGGATTCATGCGGCGTGACGGCCCGGTCGATGCGGTGAATCGGGTCCGCTGACGTGAACGTGAACGCCGTACAGACGATCCCCGCCGGCACCTCCGTGTTCATCGACATCAATCTCGAGGCCGGCGTCGAGTACACGCTGAACGACAACACAGGCGACCAGCCGGTCGTCGCGACGTTCACGCCGGAGTAGCACGTCATTGAGGTACGGTCGAGCTTGACTGAATCATGCGGGTTTGCGCATGGTTGAGCTGCAATGAGCTTCTTCCGCTGGAAGCGCCGGCTCTGAGCCGCGCGGAGCGTCAGCCGGAGCTCTCGCTAGCGTGAAGGTCGGTGAGTGTCCCGGCACACGCCGCTGATTCGACCGGCCGCTCGGACGACCTCGTGAGACGACTCCTCGCCGTCACCGATCGGGCGCTGCCCTACCTCGGCCCCGCGCTGGCGCTGATCGTCGGCCTCGCCGGGCTCGGACGACGCTCGCTCGACGTCGACGAGGCCGCGATCGTCGCGGCCGCCCACGGCTCGTTCGCCGACGTCCTCGACCGGGCGTTCTCGGACGATCCGGCCCGCGCGGGGTACCTCGCCGTCCTCCAGCCGCTCGTCGCCTGGAACGACGCCGAGGAGTGGGTGCGCCTCCCGTCCGTCGCCGCGTCCGTGGTGGCGGCGATCGCGATCTATCGCCTCGGCCGGCGGCTGGCTGGACGTCACGCCGGCGCCGCCGCCTCGGTCGTGCTGGCGACGTCCCTCGGAGTCATGGGGGTCTCGCGCGCGGTCGAGCCGCTCGCCATGGCTCTCGCAGCGATGCTGCTCTCGAGCGCACTGTTCGCGCGCGCCGTCGAGCGCGGGAACGCGGTCTGGTGGGCCGTGTACGCGGTGAGCGCGGCGCTCCTCCCCCTCACCCACCCGATCGCGGCGAGCGCGCTCGTCGCCCAACTCGCTGCGATCGCAGTCGCCCGACGAGAGATCGATCTCCGGCTCGCGCTCCCCGCGGCCGCCGTCGCGGTGGTGGAATCCGGCCTCTTTCTCGCCGCCGCGGTGATCGACCGCACTGACGCTCCGGATGGTGCCGGGCCGCTGGAGCTCGCCGATATCGCCGTCGGGCTCGGCCACGGGATCGGCTGGAACGCCGTCGTCGTGGCGCTGTCGGTCTGGGGCATCGTGGTGCTCGTCCGGCGCACGTCCCCCGCCGAAGGTCGCTGGAAGCCGGTGCTCGTCGCGTGCCTGGCACTCGCGCCCCTCGCAGGCGTGCTGGTCGCGGGCGTCGCGCTGCCCGTCTACCCGCGTGCCGCGCTCACCGTGTGCGCGGGCGGCGTCGCGCTCGCCGCCGGCATCGGCCTGGTGGCGATTCCCGACCGGATGCTCCGGCTCGCCGCCGGCGCGAGCCTCGCGGCGATAGCGCTCGGGACGCTCGTCGCCGGCGCGGCGCGCAAGGATCCCGAGGACTGGCGGGCCGCAGTGGCTCTCGTTCGCCGTCAGCAGTCGCCGGGCGACACGGTCGTCGTGCTTCCCGAGCGTGCGCGGTTCGCCTTCGCCTACTACGCACCGGAGCTCCGCACCGGTCGGGCGGGCCGTGGCGAGGCCGTCAGCGTGGTCGTCGCAGGCGACCCCGGCGACGCGACGGCGACCGCCCGCTCGGTCGTCTCCCCGCCGCGCTACGCGCTGCTCTCACAGGACTCGAGCGGCGGCAGGCTCGTCGTCCAGCGGTGGGTCCGTCCCGGCGACTGACGCCGGGACGACGCGGGCGGCTGGACAGAGCTCAGCGAGGACGCACTCCTCGCACAGCGGCTTCCGCGCGTCGCAGATACGCCGTCCGTGCCAGATGAGCAGGTGCGGGAACCGCGCCCAGTCGGGACGCGGGACGAGGCGCTGGAGGTCGCGCTCGATCTTCACCGGATCCTCGTTCCGCGTCAGGCCGAGGCGCTGCGAGAGCCGTCGGACGTGCGTGTCCACGACGATGCCCTGCGCGTGCCCGAGCTCGGCTGCCACGACGTTGGCCGTCTTGCGCGCGACGCCGGGAAGCCGCAAGAGGTCCTCGAGACGTCGAGGCACCTTGCCGTCGAACTCCTCGAGCAGGACGCGCATCGCCCCGCGAATCGACTTCGTCTTCTGGCGGTAGAAGCCCGTCGCGAAGATGTCCTGCTCGAGCTCCTCGACCGGCACGGCCAGGTAGTCCTCGGGTCGCCGGTACTTCTCGAAGAGCCGCTCGGTGACGCGGTTCACGTTCACGTCGGTGGTCTGCGCGGAGAGCATCACCGAGATCAGCAGCTCGACGTCGGTCCGGAAGCGCAACGCGATCGTCGCGTCGGCGTGCTCTCGCGCGAGGCGGTCGACGATCGGCCCGATCCGGTCGCGGCGGCGGCCGAGTCCCCGCCGCCGCGCCTCGCGGACGTAGCTACGCGCCACGACGGCGCTCGAACTCGGCGCTCGCCGACTCGGCGCTGACGAGACCGCGAAGGGCCTTCGGGAAGACGTCGTCAAACGCCGGGAATCCGGTGGCCCCGAGGAGCTCGAGCGCTGCCTCGACGTCGTACTCGGTGTGCCGTGGCTCGACTCCTCCGCCGAGGAGCGCCCAGAACGCCCCCGTGGCGCCCTCGTACGGCAGGCCGACGCTGCCGGGGTTCAGCAGCCGTGGGGCGCCCGCCACGCTCCGGTCGAGCCGCACGTGGGTGTGGCCGCTGACGACGGCGTCGGCGTCGACCTCCGAGAGCGCCTCGTGAACGGCGTCGTCGGGCGTGAGCACCGTGACGATCTCCTCGACGTCCCGGGGCGTCGCGTGGCAGAAGACGACGCGGCCGAGCGAATCGAGCTCGCGCTCGATCGTCCGCGGCCACGAGCGGACGAACGATCGGGTGTCGTCGTCGAGGCGCTCGTAGCACCATTGGGCGACCTCGCTCGTCGGCTGCAGGACGTCCAGCTCGCAGTTCCCTCCGACGAACGTCGCGCCTGCCCCGCGAAGTCGCGCGACGCATTCGGCCTGCAACGGGCCCCAGAGGACGTCGCCGCCGACGACGATCTCGTCGACGTCTTCCCTTGCGACGTCGGCGAGCACGGCTTCGAGCGCAGGCAGGTTGCCGTGAACGTCGTAGAGAGCCGCGACCCGCACGTCTAGCCCGCCGACGTCAGCTCGGGGAGGGCCAGCTCGTCGGGGTACGCGTCGAGATCCGGTCCGGCGCAGACGCGGTTGAGCGCAGGACACCCCGAGCAGGCGAACGGGCTCGGCGTCGGGCGGAAGTCGCCCTCCCGGATCCGCGCGATCGTCTCGCGGAGCTCGCGCTCGAGCAGCTCGAGGTCGTCGAGCGAGAACGAGGCCGAGACCACCGCCTCCGGCGCCTCGAGGAACTGGTACGCGACCTCGACACGCTCGGCGCCGGCGCGCAGGCACGCGAGGGCGTAGACGCTTCGCTGGGCCCGATACTCGGCCTCCACGATCTCGTCGGGATCACGCCCGTCGAGCACGTTCGTCTTGTAGTCCACCACGAGCGCCTCACCGTCTGACCGCCAGAGGACGTCGAGGCGGCCGTTCAGCAGCACGTCGTCGAGCTCGAAGGCGAACGGCCGCTCGACGCGAACCCCGTCCAGCCCGGCGATCCGTCGTGCCAGCGAAGACGCGCAGTAGGCGTCGACGAGCGACGTCACGTGAGCGAGCTCCGGATCGGTGATGACCGGATACCACGAGCGGACGAGCGCCTCGAGCGTCTCGGGGCGCGCCGGAGCGCCGAGATCGACGAGCTCGAGCGCGCGATGGACGGCGTCGCCGATCTCGGTCGGGTGCAGCGCACCGGCGCCGCCGCCGGCACCGTCGGCCCAGGCGGTCGGGCGCATGCCCACGACCCGCTCGGCGTAGTACCGGTACGAGCAGCGCTCGAACAGCGAGAGCGCGCTGAACGACAGGCGCGCGACGCGGTGCAGCGGCGGGTCCGGGACGACCGTGAGCTCGCGCAGTCGCGGCGCGGGCGGCGGCAGCGCCTCGCCACTCCCCTCGAACAGCGCCAGCTGGCCCGCCTCGGTCGCCACGACGACCGGCTCGACGGCGGCGGGAGGCGGAGCAGGCGCCTGCTGACCATGGTCGACTCGGAGGACGACCGTCGCAGCGCCGCGCTCGATCTCGAACGGGCCGTCGGTGCTCGGCCGCCGCGCCTCCTCCTCCAGCCCGAGCCGCCCGAGCACCCAGGCGATCGGTGTCTCCTCGCCCTGGTCACCTGTCGTTCCGATCGATCCCGAGACGATGAGGCGCTCCCGCGCACGCGTCATCGCCACGTAGTACAGGCGCAGCCGCTCGGCCCGCTCGGCCTGCTCGCGATGCTCCTTGACGTCCCGATACGACTCGGTGCCGACGCGCGTGCCCGTCGCGGGATGCGCGACCTTGAAACCGAAGCGCCCGTCCGACAGCGCGAGGATGTCGGACACCGGCGGCCGGCTGCGACCGGCGTCCGCGACGACGACGACCTCGAACTCGAGGCCCTTCGCGGCGTGGATCGTGAGGAGCCGCACCGCGTCGGCGCCCTCCTCCTCGGAGACGGCGTCGGACTCCTTGGCGCCGACGTCCTCCTGTCCTTCGATGAAGCGCACGAACCCCTCGATGTCCGCGCCGCGCAGCTCCTCGTACGAGCGGGCGAGGCGGGCGAGCTTGCGGAGGTTCGCGTAGCGGCGCTTGCCGTCGTGTCGCGCCAGAACGGCGAGGTCGTAGTCGTGCTCGCCGAGCACGCGCTCGCAGAGGAGCTCGAGCGGCGCGTGGGCCGCGAGCTCGAGCAGGCGGTCGTACCGCTGGCGAAAGGCCAGAACGAGGCGGCGGTCGTCGTCCGAGAGATCGACGGGGATGCCCCGCTCGATCCCGCGGAAGATCGGCTGGCGCTGCGCCTCCGCCCGGATGAGGACGAGCGCGTCGTTCGAGACACCGACGAACGGCGACGCGAGCACGGTCAGGAGCGCCTCGTCGTCGTAGCGGTTGTGGAGGAGCCGTAGGTACGCGAGGAGGTCGACGACCTGCTGCTGGCCGAAGTAGCTGCGGCCGGCGGCGCGGTAGGTCGGCAGGTCGAGGGCGCGGAGCTCCTCCTCGAACCACTCCGCGTCGGTGCCGGCTGCGAAGAGGAGGACGATCTGCCCCGGCGTCGCGACGCCGGCGTCGACCAGCTCGCGCACGCGACGGGCGACGTGACGGGCTTCGGAGCGTCGCCAGTGGACACCGGCCTCGGCCGTTGCGGCCTTGTCGGTGACGAGGAGCTCCACGGCGTTCCGGAGCGCGGGCTGGTCGGAGGCCGACGCCGGCTCGAGCCGCTGGAACTCGTCCCCGAACTCGGCCGCGAAGAGCTCGTTCACGGCGGCGAGCACCTCGGGGCGCGAGCGGTGGTTGCGGGTCAACGGCAGGACGGTCCCCGCCGCCTCGCGACGCTCGCGGAACACCGCCACGTCGGCGTGACGGAACCCGTAGATCGACTGGAACTCGTCTCCCACGACGAACAGGTCGCCATCGTCGCCCGGTTCGAGCAGGTCGAGGAGCTCGGTCTGCAGACGGTTCGTGTCCTGGAACTCGTCGACCATGATCGAACGGAACCGCTGCCGCTCGCGCTCCCGGATCTCCGGATGGTTCGCGAGAAGGTCACGAGCGCGGAGCTGGAGATCCTCGAAGTCGAGCGCCGACTCCCGGTCCTTGGCGTCCGCGTAGGCGGCGGCAAACGTCGTGAGCAGCTCCTGCAGCAGCTCGCGATCCCGGGCGGCGAGCTCCTCGAGCGCCGCCGCCACGACCGCGTCGCGCGCCTCCGCGAAGCTCGCGGCGCGCGGGCCTCGAACCTTGAGCTCACCGAGGGCCAGGAGACGCTCGGGGAGCGTCGACGAGCCGAGGAGATCGAGCGCCGCCTGGGCGGCATCACGCTGCAGCTCGGTCGCCTGCGCGTCGGCGACGAGGCATTCGGCCGCTTCGCGAATGCCGTCTACGCGCCCGCCGAGGCCGGCGCGCGGGCCTGGCTCGAGGACGAGATCTCGACCAGCCGAGCGGAGCGTCGCGTAGACCTCGACGAGCATGCGGCGAAGGCCGTCGGCGCCGTAGGTGGCGAGAAGCTGCCAGCGGTCGGGCTCGTCTGCGGCGCAGAAAGCCTCGAGCGCGGCGGTGAACGCCTCGGCCTGGAGGACGAGCGCCTGCGACTCGTCGAGGACGCGGAAGCCAGGATCGATCCCGGCCGCAAGGGGGTGCGCACCGAGGAGCCGCCTGCAGAAGCCGTGAATCGTCGAGACCCAGGCGCCGTCGAGCTCCAGCGCGAGGTCGGGGCGCCCGCGCTCGATGAGGCTCGCCCGGATGCGGGCGCGCAGCTCTCCGGCCGCGCGCTCCGTGTAGGTGATGACCAGGACGGAGTCGACGTCGAGGCCGTCGTCGACGACCGCGCGGACAAACCGCTCGACCAGCACCGCGGTCTTCCCCGTTCCCGCGCCGGCAGCGACGAAGACGGTGCCGCGTGCCTCGGTCGCCGCGCGCTGCTGCTCGTTCGGCGTCGGCGTCACGGACGCTCCTTGCGGCACATGCGCCAGAGGTCGCACCAGTGCGGGCACTCGCCGCCCTTCGGATCGTGCAGGACGTCTCCCTCCCGGATGCGCTCGACCAGCCCCACTGCCGTCGAGCGCGCGGTGTCGATCGCGTCGGCGAACTCGTCCGGCTCGAGGTAGTCACGGGAGCTGAAGCCCGGGATCGCCTCGGGGCCGGCTCGGAGCAGCCCGCGCGGACGGCGGCCGCCACCGACCGGCATGTAGACGCCCCCGACGGGCTCGAGCCCGAGCTGGTCGCGGAGGACGAGCATGTAGAGCGGCAGCTGGAGGAGGTCCTTCTCGCGGATGTCGGCCGCCGAGGAGGCCGCGCCCGACTTGTAGTCCACGACGATCCCGAGGGCTCCCATCGGATCGCGGTCGATCCGGTCGATCTTGCCGCTGACGACGACGCCCGGCTCGAGCTCGAACGTCCGGAACGACACCTCGAGCTCACGCGGGACGAACGGGGACTTCGAGGCCGCCTCGTCGCGGACGAGCTGCTCGAGGTCGCGCTGCAGGCCCTGCTCGAGCTCCCGCCGGTCGAGGTCGCCGGCGTCGATGCGGAGACCGGTCTCGACCGCCTGCGCGACGCAGCTCCGCATCAGCGAGATCGCCTGCTCGAGGTTCTCGGGCGTCACGCGGTCGGCTCCCGGGATCGCGCTCGGCAGCTGCTGGTAGAAGCGCTGCAGCGCGCTGTGGAGGATCGAGCCCCGGAGCATGCGGTCGACCTCCCGGTCGATCGTCCCAGGGCGGAGGTAGCGCTCGACGAACCAGGCCGACGAGCACGACGCCATCCGCTCGAGGTCGGACACCGAGTAGGCGTCCCGGCTCCCAACGAGGCGCAGCGCCCGCTCGTGCGTGAGCCGCGTCGGCCGTTCGAAGGCGCGTGTCGCCCGACGGAGGCGCCGGTCCCAGCCGTTCTGGGCCGCGAGCGCGGCGGCCTCGGCGGGCTCCGTCGCAGCGGCCCGGGCGAGGGCGCGCAGGCGCTCCCGGTCGGTCGGAGCCGCCTCGATGTCGCGGGTCAGCGCGGAGAGGGGCCGGCGGAGGGTGTGGTGACGAACGTCGTCCTCGTCGAAGAGCTCTCGCACGGCCTCCCAGAACGGACTCGGCTCGCGCGGGGTTCCCTCGTCGCCGACTGCCTGGCGCACGAGCACGAGCCGTCGCCGGGGCCGGGTGCACGCGGTCGCGAAGAGGTAGCGGTCGCGGCTCGCGGGATCGGGCCGCTCGAGGCGGGCGCCGCGGCGGTCCTCGAGGCTCCGACGCGAGTCCTCGTCGAGGAACGGCTCCACGCGGGCACGGCGCGGAAGCGTCCCCTGCTCGAGCCCGAGCACGAAGACCGTGTCGAAGCGGCGCGTTCGGGCCCGCAGGAGGTCGATGACGGCGACCCGGCCCGGCGCGCCCGCACGCTCGCCCGGGACGGATGCGCGGTCGAGTGCCGCGAGCACGTCGCGACGGCCGATCTCCCAGCCTGCGCCCGCGAGCGCATCGAGCTCGTCGAGCGTGCGAGAGACGGCGTCGTGGGCGGCGAGGTCCGACCGTGAACGCGCGCCGAGCGGCGGCGCCACGACGCCGTGCGCGTTCCGCAGCATCGAAGCGCCCACTGCGCGCACCGTCTCGAGGGGCGACTCGTCCGCGTGCGCCCGGTCGAGGAGCAGAAGCGGGCGACCACCACGGAGCTCGGCGGTGACCTCGACCGTGCGCTCGCCGCGCACGACGC
Organism: uncultured Actinomycetes bacterium; assembly: GCA_963814565.1. GTDB lineage: Bacteria > Actinomycetota > Thermoleophilia > Gaiellales > Gaiellaceae > Gaiella. Next base: position 69,089 of record CAWFDO010000009.1, on the reverse strand, counting down.
CGCGGCCGCGTAGCTTTCCCTCGATCCAGTCCACCTCGCGGCGCTGGAGCCCCGAGTACGGCGAGCGCAGGTGCGCGTAGAGCTCGGGTCGCTCGCCGCCGAGCCAGGCGAAGCGGAGGAGCGAGACGAGCGAGTGCCCGAACGGCATCGCGCGGAGCGCCGTTCGCCCCTCGAACGCCACGGGAACGCCGAGCGCGGCAAACGCCGTCTCGAGCGGGACGCGAATCGCCTCGAGCGAGGGGCAGACGACGGCGATCTCGTCCGGCGCGATTCCGGAGCGGATCGCGGCCAGCGCCTCCTCGGCCACGAGCTCGAGCGTCCCGCGCGTTCCCGCTCCCTCGAGGAAGCGGACGGCGCCGTCGAGGGGCGCGCGCTCCTGCGTCGGGGCGAAAAGCTCGCGCTCGACGTGTGCCAACGCCGGCGGCAGATACTCGGCGGCACGCGGCGGAAGGTCGACGATGTCGCCGTCCGCGAGCGCCGCCAGATCGCGGGCGGTCCGGGCGAGCGACGCGTACACGGCGCGGCCGGGCTCGTACGGCAGCGACACGTGGACGTCGGTGCGCGCCGAGAGCGCCTCGAGGAGCCGCCACTCCGCGCCCGTGAGGTCCTCGAAGCCGTGCGCGAGCACCGGGCTGTCGGCCCACGAGCCGAGGTCGCCGGTCAGCCGCTCGATGCCCCGGCGGCGAAGCATCCCCCGATCCCACGCAGCGAGCCGGTCGAGCTCTTCGCGGTAGGCGCGGACGAGCGACGCGAGGGGCTCGTCGAGGTCGTCGGGGTCGAGGAGCGCACCGTCCAGCTCCGCCAACGCCCTTCCGAGTGCGTCGGCGTACCCGGGGAACCGTGCGCCCGGCGCGTCCGGCCCCGCGTCGACCACCCGCCTGACGATCACCGCGCGCTCCGCTTCGCCGACGAGTCGCCGGCCGAGCCCGTCTCCATGCGCAAGCGCCTCGAACAGCGTGTCGAACGTGCCGATCGTGCCCGCGAGCAGCCCTCCCTCGCGCCGGACGAGCTCGCGCTCGATGCGCTCGACGTCGTTGCGGTTGGGGACGATCAGCCAGGGGTCGCGGTCGATCGCCGCGACGAAACGGTCGAGCAGCGACGCGACCTTGCCCGCATGTGCCGGACCGACGACGAGAGAGAGACCCACCGGTGCATGGTAGTCGGGCCGGTTTCCCGCCCTCGCTTACGGGCCGGACGGGAAACCCGCTCCGAGCGGGAAACCGGCGCGCGTGTGCGCCGGCGATCTAGGCGAGCGACTTCGGCTTGCGGCCGCGTCGCGCGACCGCTGCGCCGGGCATTCCACCGGCACACGAGTCGCAGAGATCCGCCTGCTTCGCGCCCCTTCTGGCGTCGTTGAACGTCACGCGCAGAACGGCTCCCTTTCCTTCTCCGACCTCCGTGCCGCACGCGTCGCAAACGAGGACGGTCTTTCTGGCCACGCTGACTCCTTTGTTGGACATCGGTCGACGGATATCGCTGTCGCGATATCCAGTGGAAGAACTGCTATCTCCAGCTCGCAATGATACGCATTCTTTTTCGTGGTTTTCCAGTGGAGCTGCGAAGCAGATCCACGACTAGACTGCCGCCCGATGGACACGCGCACGATCGTCGTGCTCGAGGGCGACCAGACGGGACAGGAGCTTCTCGAGGCAGCCGTCCGCGTGTTGCAGCCGGACGTCCTCGGCATCGAGCTCGCGCTGCCGCGCTTCGACCTGTCGCTCGCGCGCAGGCGCGAGACCGCCAACGACGTCGTGCACGAGGCGGCACGGGCGATCGCCGCTCACGGCCTCGGGCTGAAGGCCGCGACGGTCACGCCCGAGGGTCGGGACGACGTCGGGTCGCCCAATCGGATCCTTCGTGAGGAGATCGGCGGCAAGGTGATCGTGCGGACGGGTCGTCGCATCCCCGGCGTCCTTCCGGTCGGCGGTGTCCACGCACCGATCTCCGTCGTTCGCATGGCGGTCGGGGACGCGTACGGCGCGAAGGAGTGGCGCGAGGGCGAAGGCGACGACGAGGTCGCCTTCCGCACCGAGCGGATCGAGCGGAGCGTCTGCCGGGCGGTCTCCGAGTTCGCGTTCCGACAGGCGGAGCGGACCGGAGCCAAGGTCTTCGGAGGGCCGAAGTACACCGTCAGCCCCGTCTACGAAGGCATGCTGAAGGAGGAGATGGACGCAGCCGCTGCGCGCCATCCCGAGGTGCCGTACGAGCCGCAACTGATCGACGCGACGTTTGCCCTGCTCATCTCGTCGAGTGGCGCACCGATGGTCATTCCTGCCCTGAATCGCGACGGCGACATTCTCTCCGACCTCGTCCTGCCGCTGTTCGGCTCGATCGCGGGCTCGGAGTCGCTGCTCGTCGCGTTCGGCGAGGGCGGCATGGACAGGCCGACGGCGCTCATGGCAGAGGCGGCACACGGAACCGCGCCGGCGCTCGAGGGCAAGGACGTCGCAAACCCGATGGCGATGATCCTCGCCGCCGCCGCGCTCCTGTCGCACACCGACGACGAGGATTGCCAGGGTGCCGGGCGCGCGATCCGCGAGGCGACCCTCGAGGCTGTCGCGGAGGGCAACCGCACCGCTGACCTCGGCGGCCACCACGGCACGACGGCGTTCTCGGACGAGGTGATCCGCCGCACGCGGACGAAGATCGACGTCTGGTCGTCTCTCTAGCTCTAGAGGCTTGATGCGAAATACGAGCGCGCACGGATGGTGGCCTGCACACGGCGCATCGCGGCCGTCTCGCTCGACATCCAGGCAACCAGCCTGCACGCCGATCGAGCCGACCACGCTACTTGGTGCAGGCCATCCCCGCACGCACTCCTATTCCACATCAAGCCTCAGGCCGCGACTGCGGCCCGGCCGTACACGATCTCGCCGGCCTCGAACGCGTCGAGGAACGCCGCTGCAACCGTCGGATCGAACTGGGTGCCGGAACAGCGGCGGATCTCGTCTGCCGCCTCGGCCGGCGAGAGCGACGGCCGGTAGGGCCGGACCGACGTCATGGCGTCGAACGCGTCGGCGACCGCGAGGATGCGTCCCTGGACCGGGATGGACTGTCCTGCACGGCGCGTCGGATAGCCGCGTCCGTCCCACCGCTCGTGATGGAAGAGCACGAACGGGAGCGCCGGCGCAAGGGACGTGACGCCCGAGAGCAGCCAGATGCCCTCGACCGGGTGCGTGCGGATCTCGGCGAGCTCCCAGTCCTCCAGCCGGCCGGGCTTCGCGAGCACGTCATGACGGACGTTCACCTTCCCGACGTCGTGGAGCGCCGCTCCCAGCCGGAGCGCCTCGAGCTCCTCGTCCGTCCAGCCGAGTCGGACAGCCACGGCCTCGGCGTTCGTCGCGACGCGCGCGGCGTGCGCAGCGAGCGCGGGGTCACAGACCTCCATCGCGGTTGCAAAGGCGGCAAGTCGAACCACGGGCTGTCTGGTTCCTCCCGCGTGGCCAGAACCCTTCCCGTAGATTCTCTCCGCGATGCGAGTCTGTGTCCCGAGGGAGTCCGGGCCCGGAGAGCGCCGCGTCGCTCTCGTGCCCGAGACGGTCGCAAAGCTCGCTGCGAACGGCTTCGAGGTGGTCGTCGAGCGGGGAGCGGGGGTGCTCGCGGGGTTCCCGGACGAGCCGTATGCGGAAGCGGGTGCGCGTCTCGCGGACTTCCCGGGCGCCCTCGACGGCGTCGAGGCGGTCCTCCGCGTCGGTTCGCCGAACGCAGACGAGGTCGGCGCCTACCGGCCCGGGATCGTTCTCGTCGGCTTCCTCGAGCCGCTGACGGATCTCGACGGGGTCGCCCGGCTGCGCGAACGCGGCGTCGTCGCATTCGCGATGGAGTCGATTCCGCGGATCACGCGTGCGCAGTCGATGGACGCGCTGTCGTCGCAGGCGACCGTCGCGGGGTACAAGGCGGTGCTGCTGGCGGCCGACCGCAGCCCGAAGCTCTTTCCCATGATGATGACCGCGGCGGGGACGATCGCCCCGGCGCGCGCCCTCGTGCTCGGCGCCGGCGTCGCAGGCCTGCAGGCGATCGCAACGGCGCGGCGGCTCGGTGCGGTCGTCTCGGCGTTCGACGTGCGGCCCGCGGTCGCCGAGCAGGTCGAGTCGCTGGGTGCAGCGTTCCTCGATCTCGGGATTCGCGGCGAGGAGACCGAGGGTGGATACGCGCGCGAGTTGACGGAGGAGCAGCAGCGGGCGCAGCAGGCGGCGCTGGAGGAGCGGATCCCGGACTTCGACATCGTGGTCACGACTGCTGCTGTGCCGGGCCGTCCGGCGCCACGGCTGATCCCGGCGTCGGCGGTCGAGTCGATGCGCCCGGGGTCGGTGATCGTCGACCTGGCGGCGGAGACGGGCGGCAACTGCGAGCTGACGTCGCCGGGGCACGAGATCACCCACACCGGCGTTACCATCGTCGGCCTCACGAATGTGCCGTCGCTGATGCCCGCCGACGCGAGCCGGCTCTACTCGCGGAACGTCGCAGCGCTGCTCGAGCACCTCGCGCCCGGCGGCACGCTCACGCTCGACTTCGAGGACGAGATCACGGCAGGCGCGTGCGTCACGGGCGAGCCGGCGGAGGCGGCGGCGTGACGGATCTCGGGCTCGTCGTGGAGCTGACGATCCTCGTGCTCTCGATCTTCCTGGGCTTCGAGGTGATCTCGAAGGTGCCGACGATGCTGCACACACCGCTGATGTCGGGCACCAACTTCATCCACGGGATCGTGATCGTCGGTGCGATCGTCGTGCTCGGCTACGCAGACGACGGGGTGACGAAGGTGATCGGCTTCGTGGCGATGGTGCTCGCGACCGCCAACGTGGTCGGCGGCTGGTTCGTGACCGACCGGATGCTCGAGATGTTCAAGCGCCGGCCCGACCCGCGCAAGGACGGCTGAGTGCCTCTCCGGGCGATGCGTAGGCGCACGTGATCTCCGACCCGGACGTCATCGGGCTCCTCTATCTCGTCGCGATCGTCTGCTTCATCGTCGCGCTCCGCTTCCTCTCGTCGCCGAAGCACGCGCGGAAGGGGAACTGGGTCGGCGGCGTCGGGATGCTCGTCGCGATCGCGACCACGCTCGCGCTCGAGGGGATCGGCAACTGGGGCCTGATCGTCGCCGGCGGCGCGATCGGCGCGATCGTCGGCCTCGTCGGCGCACGCACCGTGAAGATGACCGCGATGCCGCAGATGGTCGCCCTCTTCAACGGGGTGGGCGGCGGCGCGGCGGCGCTCGTGGCGCTCGCCGAGTTCCACGTCTCGACGGGCGACATGGTCGAGGACGAGGTCGTCTCGATCGTCCTCTCGGCGCTGATCGGCTCGATCTCGTTCTCCGGCTCGCTTGTCGCGTTCGCGAAGCTGCAGGAGCTCGTCTCGGGCCGTCCGATCGTGTTCCGGGGGCAGAACATCTTCAACACGGCGATCCTGCTCGGAGCCGCCGGGCTCGGGATCGCGCTCGTCGCAGGTGTCGACGAGCAGTGGGCGCTCGTCGCGCTCATCGTCTTCGCGCTCGTCTTCGGCGTCATGTTCGTGCTCCCGATCGGCGGCGCCGACATGCCCGTCGTCATCTCACTGCTCAACGCCTTTACCGGCCTTGCGGCGTCCGCGACGGGCTTCGTCCTCGACTCGACCGTCCTGATCGTGGCCGGGATGCTCGTCGGGGCGTCCGGCACCTTGCTCACGCTGATGATGGCGAAGGCGATGAACCGGTCGGTCGCGAACGTCCTCTTCGGCGCCTTCGGCCAGGTGCAGGCAAGCGCGAGCGGCCCGCGCGAGGACGACGGGCGCACCGTTCGCGCGACGACCCCCGAGGACGTCGCTGTCCAGCTCTCCTTCGCCCGCAAGGTGATCGTCGTCCCCGGCTACGGGATGGCCGTGGCACAGGCGCAGCACGACGTCCGCCAGCTCGCCGAGCTGCTCGAGGACAGGGGCGTCGACGTGGCCTACGCGATCCACCCGGTGGCCGGTCGCATGCCCGGCCACATGAACGTGCTCCTCGCCGAGGCGAACGTCCCGTACGACCAGCTCAAGGAGATGGACGAGATCAACCCCGAGTTCGCGCAGACCGACGTCGCCCTGGTCATCGGCGCCAACGACGTCACGAACCCCGCCGCGCGCACCGACACCTCGAGCCCGATCTACGGCATGCCGATCCTCGACGTCGACCGCGCGACGAGCGTGATCGTGATGAAGCGCAGCATGAACCCCGGGTTCGCCGGGATCGACAACGAGCTCTACCTCGATCCGCGCACGACGATGCTCTTCGGCGACGCCAAGGAGTCCGTCGTCAAGCTGATCGGCGCCGTCAAGACGGCGTGAGCGTCGCGTTCTTCTCCGGGACGGCCGTCGAGCGGGCCGTGACCCCGCACGAGGCGTACGACGCGGTGCGCGAGGCGTTCGTCGCGCACGCGCGCGGCGACTGGACGATGCAGCCGAAGGTCTACGTGGCGAACTACCCGGCCGGGGACTTCCGTGCGATGCCCGCGCTGGGCGGCGGCCACGCGGTCCTGAAGTGGGTGACGTCGTTCCCGGGCAACCCGTCGCGCGGGCTGCCGACCGTCGCGGGGCTCGTGGTGCTGTCGGATGCCGAGACGGGCCAGACGTTGGCGCTGCTCGATGCGGCCGCGGTGACCGCGCTGCGGACCGCGGCGGCGGGCGTCCTCGCAGCCGACACGCTCTGCCGCGCCGGCGCATCCACGTACGGGGTGATCGGCTGTGGTGTGAACGGCGCGGAGACCGCTCGCATGCTCGTCGCGCGAGGCGTCACGCCCGTCGTCTGGGACGTCGATCGGGCTCGGCGCGAGCGCGTTGCCGAACGGCTCGGCGCACGCGCGGCTCAGACCGCCGACGAGGCGCTCGGCTCGGACGTGGTGATCACGGTCACGCCCGGCGCCGCGGTGCTCTATGCCTCCGGCTCGCTCGGCGCGGGCCAGCACGTCTCGCTGATGGGCGCCGACGGCCCCGGCAAGGCGGAGGTCGCGGTCGAGGAGCTCGAGCGCGCGCGCCTGTTCTGCGACGACTGGGAGCAGGCGAGCCACGGCGGCGAGCTCGCGGCGGGCGTCTCCACCGGAACGGTCACGCGCGATCGGGTGACCGAGCTCGGCCGCGTCCTCGCGGGCGACTCCGAAGGCCGCCGCAGCGCGGAGGACGTGACCCTGTTCGACTCCACGGGCCTCGCGATCCAGGATCTGGCGATCGCGCGTGCGGCATTCGCGAAGGCCGGCGCGCTCGACCTGCCGACGATCGACCTCTGAGCGGCCTCAGACGCCGAGCAAACGAGCGGGCTCGAAGAGGTCGAGCAGGGGATCCCGGTCTCCGAGGATCGCGCGGGCCACCAGGCGGCCGCACGCGAACCCCAGCACGTTGCCGTGGCCCGAATAGCCCGCCGCGACCCAGGTTCCCGGCGTGCCCGGCACCGCTCCCACCACCGGCAGGAAGTCGAGGACGAGGCCGAAGATCCCCGCCCAGCGGTAGTCGACCCGGAGCTCGCGGCCGACGAGGCCGTTCACGAACGACGAGAGCGCGGCCTGCACGTCGTCGGTGATCGCCTCCTCGTCGGTGAACTCCCGATCGAGCGACACGTCGCGGAAGCCGCCAGCGACGATGCGGCCGTCCTCGGCCTGATGCCAGTAGTCGAACCCGTGACGCCCGTAGTGCGGCTCCTCGAACAGCCTCTCGGAGAGCGGCTCGGTCGCGATCACCTGACCCCGCGTCGGCACGATCAGCCCCTCGAGCTCGCCCAGGAGGCCGCTCGGATATCCGTCGGTCGCGACCACGACGGTCTCCGCCTCGAGCTCGGACGGGTCGTTGACGCGACGCCCCTCGACCAGCTCGACGCCGGCCTCGGCGGCCCGCGACGCGAGCGCCCGCACCCAGCGGGCCGGCTGCAGCGCGCCGTCGGTCGGGTGGCGGATACCGGCCGTGAAGCGTCCCGCGAGGAGGCCGTCCGGGGCGTCGATCCACTCGGCCTCGATCCCATCAGCCCACAGCGCCTCGAGCTCGTCGCGCAGGTCCTCGCGCTCCTCCGCGTCGGCGGCGAGCCGGAGGCTGCCGAGCGGGCGGAAGGAATCGCCCGCGAGGCGTGCCAGCTCGGCGAGCTCGGCCTCGGTCCAGCGCCACAGCGCGAGCGCACGCTCCCGGCCGTGGTCCGCGACGACCTGGTCGTACGGGCCTGCCATGCCGCGGAGCGCGAACCCTCCGTTGCGGCCGCTCGCGCCCTCCGCAACCCGGCGCTCGTCGACGACCCGGACGCGCAGGCCGGCCTCGGCGAGCGCAAGGGCGCACGCGCATCCCGTGATGCCCGCGCCGACGATCCCGACATCGACGGGGTCGCCGTTGCCACGCGGCAGCACGGGAGCGGGCTCGTCCAGCCAGTACGGCGTCACCGGGCGATCGTACTGCGCACCACCCCCGCCTCCACCGCAACCACGCCGGCGAGCTCGAGCTCGACCAACGCCGCGGCAACCTCGCCTGCCGGCAGCTCGGTCGCACGCACGAGCTCGTCGGCGGTCGCCGCCCCGTCCGAGAGCGCTCCGAGGACCGCAACCGCGCCTGCCACGTCCGGGATCGCAGGCGCGGCAGAGACACGCTCGACGCCGATCGCCTCGAGAACGTCCGCCGCGCAGGTCACCGGCGTCGCGCCCTGTCGGAGCAGACCGTTCGCGCCGGCGCTCAGGGCGCTCGTGATCTCTCCGGGGACGGCCAGGACCTCGCGGCCGTCCTCGAGCGCGAAGTCCGCGGTGATGAGCGCGCCCGAGCGCTCGCGCGCCTCCACGACGACGGTCGCGCGAGCGAGTCCCGCGATGATCCGGTTCCGTGCCGGGAAGCGCCATGGTGCGGGCTCCACCCCGGGCTCGTACTCGGAGACGATCAGGCCGCCGGTGCCGACGATCGACCGTGCGAGCTCGGCGTGCGCGGCCGGATAGTCGCGGTCGACGCCGCAGCCGAGCACCGCGACGGTCGGGCCGCTCGCGGCGAGCGCGCCCCGGTGCGCCTCGCCGTCGATGCCGCGCGCGAGCCCGCTCACGACCACGGCGCCCGCGGTGGCCGCCTCCGTCGCGAGCATGCGGGCGACCGACCTCCCGTAGCCCGAGCACGCGCGGGCACCGACGATCGCGACGGCAGGCGCGGCGAGCAGGTCGAGGTCCGCATCGCCGCGGAGCCAGAGTGACGGAGGCGGGTCGGGGATCTGAGCGAGCAGCACCGGATAGCCCTTGTCGCGCCGGCGGAGACGGCGGACGGTCACGGATGAGACAGCTCCGCCGGTGAGCGGTACGAGAGCGCCTCCGCGATGTGCTCCGGCCGGACGTCGGAGGAGCCTGCGAGGGCCGCGACGGTGCGCGCGACGCGGGCCACCCGCGCCCGGCCGCGACCGCTCAGCGGCAGCCGGTCGACGGCGCGGTCGAGGAGCTCCGAGGCCGCGGCCGTGCGACGCGGCGTCGAGCGGGCGAGCCGGCTCGCTCCGGCGAGCACGCGGTCGCGCACGACCGCCGACGCCTCCGACGGCCCGGCAGCGAGCTCGTCCGCCTGCGGGCGCGGCATCGAGACGACGAGATCGAAGCGGTCGAGCAGCGCCCGCGACACCTTGTCGCGGTACGCCGCAACCCGGGCCGGAGTGCAGGAGCAGTCGAGACGCGGGTCACCGCGACCGCCACACGGGCAGAGGTTCATGGTGGCAACGAGCCGGAACCGGGCCGGGAACAGCGAGCGCCCGCCGACGCGGGAGACCGATACGACGCCGTCCTCGAGCGGCTGCCGGAGCGCCTCGAGCACCGGCCGCGGGAACTCCGGCAGCTCGTCGAGGAGGAGAACGCCGCGATGGGCCAGGCTCACCTCCCCGGGCCGCGGCACCGATCCACCGCCCACGACCGCCGCGGCAGACGCCCCGTGGTGCGGCGCCCGGAACGGAGGCGTATCGACGAGCCCAGCGGCGGGGTCGAGCGTCCCCGCGACGGAATGGATCCGAGTGACCTCGAGCGCCTCCGCGTGCGAGAGCGGCGGGAGGACGGACGGCAGCCGGCGCCCGAGCATCGTCTTCCCCGTGCCCGGTGGCCCGGCGAGCAGCAGGTTGTGCGATCCGGCGGCCGCGATCTCGAGCGCTCGGCGACCACGCTCCTGTCCGCGGACGTCGGCCAGGTCGGGCAGAGCGTTGCGACGTGGCGCGCACTCCGGCGGCTCGGCCGGCGCGATCGCCGCATGGCCGAGGAGGTAGCCCACCGCCTCGGCGAGGTGGCGCACGCCGACGGCCTCCACGCCCGCGAGCGCGGCCTCCTGCGACGAATCGACGGGGCACAGCACGCGAGCGAGACCCGCACGGGCTGCGCCCTCGGCGGCCGCGATCGTCCCCGCAACGGGTCGGATGCGCCCATCGAGGCCGAGCTCACCGATGCACGCGTGCTCCTCGAGCCGGTCGCGCGGGACCTGCGCCGACGCGGCGAGCACCGTCAGCGCGATCGCCAGGTCGAAGCCGGTTCCTTCCTTGCGCAGCGCAGCGGGGGCGAGGTTGACGGTGATCGCCCGATTTGGCCACTCGAGGAGCGACGAGTCGACCCCGCTCCGGACACGGTGCTTCGCCTCCTGGCACGCGCGATCGGCAAGCCCGACGATCGAGAACGACGGGAGCGTGCTCGAGCGCAGGTGCGCTTCGACCTCGACGCGCCGCGGCTCGAGACCGACGAGCGCGAACGTGACCGCGCGGCCGAGCATCCCTCGACCGTACGGTGGAGCGCGTCACACGACTGTGCCGACTCCGTGCCGAAAGCGTGGCGGTGGGGCCGCGAGCGACCCCACCGCGCCAGACAAGGTCAGCCGACGTAGCAGAGGACGTACAGCGTGAACGTGCTCGAGTTGCCGCTGTCGTTGCCGCCCGTCCCTCGGTAGCCCGTGACGGCGTTGTTCGTGACGATCGGCGTGATCCGCTGCGTCCAGAGCTCGCGGTCGGCAGCGTCGTCGCTCCAGCCCGTGCCGGCGGAGATCGCCTTCTCGTTCGCGTTGCAGTTGACCGTGACGGACCCCGTCGAGTACTGCGAGTTGTGGGCGGTCCCACCGGGAACCACCACGCCCGCCTGCCGGACGCTGATGGCGCTGATGAGCCCCGAGGGGCCGGTCGGGCCGGCGGGACCGGCCGGGCCGGCGGGGATCGAGCTCGACGCGAAGTCGTCGCGCGAGAGCGACCCGTTGAGGACCTTCGCGCCGGTGATCGCGTTCCGTGCGACCTTCGCAGCGGTCACGTTGTTGTTCCTGATCTTCGTTGCGGTGACGGCGTTCGCCTTGATCTGCGGCGTCCCCACCGAGTTCGGCGCGAGCGCCGTGACGGCCGCGACGCTCGTCCCGCCGAGCGCGACGAGCAGTGCGATGCAGGCGACGACCATCGCGGGCGACGGACGGTGTGCGATCAGTGTGCGCATGAAGACCTCCTGTCTCGACGACGACGGCCCGAGCCGGATGCTCAGGCGGCCCTGCAGATGAGGATCGACTCGTAGTACTCGCCCGCTCTCCGTCCCGTTCGGCGATTCACGTGGCGCTCGAGTCGCTCATCGAGGCGAAGCCTTGCACGGCGCAAGATTTCCGAATACAACCCACGCCGATCATTTACAACCACGCAGACGGGCGCGCCCGGGGCAAGCCGGCTGCGGGCGTTCGACAGGACGTCCGCCACACCGTCGACGTATGCACCGATCGCGTCGCGGCCGACGCCGCGCGCCGGGCGCCCGAGCTCCTCGGCGCGGCGCTCTTCGAGACCGAGGAGCTCGTAGGCGTAGCGATGCTGCTCGTGATAGTCGATCAGCCCCGGGTACGGGGGTGACGTGATCACGGCGTCGAACGGCCCTCCCAGCTCGAGCTCGCGCGCGTCGCCGTGGTGCACGAACGCGCTCGACGCCGGGTCACGGACGCCCGCGAAGGTCTCGATGCGTTCGAGCGTGTCGAGCGTGTAGCGGAGCAGGAACCGCCGCGCCTCCTCGACGGGGCGACACTCGCGGCGGTGCTTGTGGCACCAGTACGGCTCGAGCTGTGGGGCGCGGGGGAAGTCGAGGTCGAAGTGGGTGGTCCGACGGGCGGAGCGCGCGGCCCGTGCGAGGACGACGCGGAGCACGTCCACCGACGCCACGCACTCGGCGAGCGCGCGGAAGTGGAGCAGCTCGGCGGCAGCCCGCGGCGCGTACCAGGCCCGGACGAACGGCGACGCCTCGGCCGGGTACCGGCCGTCAGGCTCGAATGCCGAGATCTCCTCGTGCGCCCAGAGCAGGTCGCGACGAATCGCATCGAGATTGTGGCGGCGCGTCTTGACGCGCATGAGGAGGCAGTTGAACCCCGCGACGTCGACGCCGACCGCGTCGCGGCCCGACTCGAGCGACTGCACGAGGGTCGTCCCGGACCCTGCGAACGGGTCGAGGACGTTCCCCCCGGGAGCGACGTAGCGGTCGAGGAGCGCCTCGACGAGCTGCGGCACGAACTTCCCGAGATACGGATGCAGTCGATGGACGTGCTTCGTCCGCTCCCGCTCCGGCAGCTCCTGCTCCGACCATGAGAGCGCCATGTCGAGCCGGCCGTAGAGCGCCTCCTGCGTGGCCGCCATGGGCGCCTACTTCGGCGCCCATGGCCAACTGTCCTTGCCCGCCGCGCGTGCGCGGCGACGCCCGCCTACAGCCCGCGCTTCGCGTCGAACGCCTGGAGGCGCTCGATCCGGGCGGCGATCGGCGGGTGGGTCGAGAACAGCGCCGTCATGCCGTGACCCGAGAGCGGGTTCACGATGTAGAGGGACGCCGAGGCGGGATTGACCTGCATCGGGAGCACCTCCACCCCGCGCTGGAGCGTCCCGAGGGCGTCCGCGAGCGGACGGCCGGTGCCGAGCAGCTCGGCCGCGGTCGCATCGGCGAGGAACTCGCGCTGGCGCGAGACGGCGAACTGGAGCAGCATCGCCGCGATCGGGGCGATCAGCACGGCAGCGAGCGTCCCGACGATCCCGAGCGGGCTCTCGTCGTCGTCGCCTCCCCCGAAGAGCCACTGGAACTGGAGGAAGTGCGCGACCGCGGAGATGGCGGCGCCGATCATCGCGGCGATCGTCGTCACGAGCACGTCGCGGTTTCGGATGTGCGCGAGCTCGTGTGCGATCACCCCGCGAACCTGTTCGCGCGGCATGAGAGCGAGAAGCCCCTCGGTGACGGCGACCGCCGAGCGCTTCGGGCTCCGGCCGGTGGCGAAGGCGTTCGGCTGCTGCGACGGGATCAGATAAAGGCGCGGGACGGGGATCCGCGCCCGCTGTGCAAGGTCCTCGACGTCCGCGACGAGGTCGCGCGCCTCGCCGGGTTCGAGCGGTCGCGCCCGGCTCATCTTCAGCGCGAGCCGGTCCGAGAACCAGAACATCGCGAAGTTGAAGCCGACGGCGATGACGAGGAAGAGCATGATCCCGCTCGTGCCTCCGACGAGGCCGCCGACGGCGACGAAGAGCGCCGACAGTCCGGCGAGCAGGATCCAGGTACGCATGCGGGTGGTCATCGGGTGTTTCGTGTCCTTTCCGGCTGACGTCGTGTCGTTGTCAGCCGGAGGTTTCTCCCGCCTCTCGCGAGGCCGACGCGCCCGGGCACGAGGGTGTCGCCACCATCGGCCGTCCTGACGAGCGCGTCCGTTCGGGGATAGTGCCCCCCGGCGCTGTTCGAGTTATCCACTGTAACGAAGCGCCCGGCTCGCTCATTCCGGCTCGGAGTCGAGCTCGAGGCGCTCGAGCCTGCGCCCGGTGATCGCGACCACCTCGAACGCGACGTCGAGACCCGGGCGAGGCGGGTTGGCATGGAGCCAGGCGGCCGCGGCGCGGCGGACGCGGCGTCGCTTCTCCCGGTCGACCGCTGCGAGCGCGCCACCGAAGCTCTCGCCGGCGCGCTCCTTCACCTCGACGAAGATCAGCCGCGAGCCGCGCCGGACGATCAGGTCGAGCTCGTTGCCGCCCGCCCGGACGTTGGCGCCGAGGATCCGGTAGCCGCGCAGTCGGTAGTGGCGTACCGCGATCCGCTCGCCGCGGTTCACATCTCGACGTAGGCGCGCGCCGCGAACGAGCGGCGGTGCTGCGGGCACGGCCCGTGCGCCCGGACGGCGCGCGTGTGCTCGGGCGTGATGTAGCCGACGTGCGACGAGAACCCGTACCGGGGGTACAGCGCGTCGAGCCTGCGCATGAGGCGGTCGCGCGTCACCTTCGCGACGATCGAGGCCGCGGCGATGGCCGCGCTCTTGGTGTCGCCGTCGACCACGGCGGTGTGCGGCGGCGCGAGCGGACCGAGCCGGAAGCCGTCGACGAGGCACGCCTCCGCGGGCGGATGGAGCTCGGCGAGGACGGTGCGGAGCCCCCAGAGGTTCGAGCGGTGGAGCCCCGAGCGGTCGATGTCCGCCGATGGGATCACCCGCACGGCGATCGCGGTCGCGGCCGCGAGGACCGCGCGGTAGAGCCGCTCGCGCTCCTCGGGAGCCACCTGCTTCGAGTCGTTCAGGTACGCGAGCGGCCGGACGCTGTGGCCCCGGAGCGTGCCATAGTCCAGCAGGACGCCCGCGACGACCAGCGGCCCCGCGAGCGATCCGCGTCCCGCCTCGTCGGCGCCGGCGACGTAGCGCGCCCCGAGCCTCCGGTCGTGACGAAGAAGTCGCTGTCCGGTCGAGAGCGCCACCGTCGCGAGGATAGCCCTCCTCCCCGGACGGGACCGTGCCGTCTTCGTGCCGGCGGCGTCGCACCGCGGGCCAGACCCGGGTCAGACCCCCGCGCTAGGCGGGGAGCACACAGCCGGCGTTCTCGGACTCGAGACGGATCCGCGCGCGAGCGCCGGTCACGGTCGGCGTCAGCTCGACGCGGAACCAGTCGCAGCCCCCTTCGACACGCCGCGCGGCGCAGATGACGACCCGTGACTGCCGCTCGACGAACCAGGGACGCGGGTTCCCCGTGCAGTGGACCTCATCGGTGTCGTACGACGGATTCGCGGCCAGGCGCGACTCGGTCGCCTCCCGTGCGAACCGCTGCGTCGGATCCTCCGCCCCGCCGCAGCCGGTGAGGAGGACCGCCGGGACAGCCAGGACAGCCAGGACGGGCACGCCACGCACAACTGATGTTCTAGCGGCGATGGCGCGAAGCGCGACCGCCGCCGGGGAGCTCAGCCCTGTCGTAGCTCCCGGATCCGCGCCTTCTTGCCGACCCGGCCGCGGAGGTAGTAGAGCTTCGCCCGGCTGACGTCGCCCACCATGGCGACCTCGAGCTTCTCGATCTTCGGTGAGTGCAGCGGGAACGTCCGCTCGACGCCGACGCCGAACGAGTTCTTGCGGACGGTGAACGTCTCGCGGGCCCCGGAGCCCTGCCGCTTGATGCAGATGCCCTCGAAGACCTGGAGGCGCTGGCGGTTGCCCTCGATCACCTTGAAGTGCACGCGCACGGTGTCGCCCGCCTTGAACTGCGGCACCTCACGCAGCTGACGCTGCTCGATGCTCTCGATGATCGTGCTCATGACAAAGGGTCGGCCGTCGGCCGGCGACGGATGATAGCGGACGAACCGCGGCCGGCCGTGCCTCAGCGAAGGGAGATCCGGTTCGGCGGCCAGTAGGTCGCGAAGACCTTGCCGATCAGGTTGCCGCGCGGGACCGAGCCCCAGTCGCGTGAGTCGCAGGACGAGGAGCGGTTGTCGCCCATCATGAAATAGCCGTTCTGCGCCACCTTGGTCGGCCCGAACTCGCGCACGGCGCGGCGGCCGTCCTGGACGTACGGCTCGTCGAGCTCCCGGCCGTTGATGTAGACGTAGCCGTCGCCCCGCCGCAGCCTGACCTCCACCGTCTCGCCCGGGAGCCCGACGATCCGCTTCACGAACGTCCCGCCCGCGCCGCACTTCACGCGGGCCGCATCGGGCGTCTCGAAGACCACGATCTCGCCGCGCCGTGGGTCGCGGAGGTGATAGATGAACCGGTTGGCGAGCACCCGGTCGGAGAAGCGCGCCTCGCAGCCGGACGCGGGCTGGGCGCAGTGCAGGGTGGGCTCCATCGACGAGGACGGGATGCGATACGGGTTGACGACGTACGCCTTGACGAGGAGCACGATCGCAACCGCCCCGACGATCGTCACGGCCCAGTCGACGATCACGCGGAGCGGATCCGGGAGCCGCCGCGTCAGCCGATCCACGGGGTTTCGAGAGTGCCGGTGTCGAGGAGCCGCTGGGACGTCCGCCGACCATCGGTCTCCTCCCTCGTCGATCGGCGTCCGGTCGACGAGTGGGATCTCTGCCGGAGTCGTCGGCCAGCCGGCCCCTGCCGGAGCGCCGTCGCGGTGGTCGTCGACACTCCCGAAGCCGGCCGGACGCTCGGTCGGGGTCGTCGGCGTGTCGTCTGCCTCAGGATCCATGCCGGACGGCGGGTTGCGCTCGTCGATGCCGCTCACCGAGCGCTCCTGGCACGACTCTGCTCCCGTCGCCAGGCGTCGATCCGCCCGTGGTCGCCGGACAGCAGCACCCGGGGCACGTCCCAGCCGCGGTACTCCGACGGCCGGGTGTAATGCGGGTACTCGATGCCACCGTCGAGCGCGCTCGAGAAGCTCTCGAGCTCGCCCGAGCCGTCGGCGAGCGCCCCCGGCAACCGGCGCGCGATCGCGTCGAGCAGCACCATCGCGGGAAGCTCGCCGCCCGAGAGGACGTACGGGCCGATCGAGACCGCGTCCGTACAGAGGTGCGACACGATCCGTTCGTCGAAGCCTTCGAATCGGGACGAGAGAACTGCGATGTCGGCCTGCGCCGCAAGCTCCTCGACGAGCGTCTGATCGAGCTGGCGCCCCTGCGGGGTGAGTGCGACGATGCGCGCCGGCCGGTCGTCGCCGTACGCCGCCACGAGCGCGGCGTCGACGACGTCGACACGCAGCACCATGCCGGCGCCGCCGCCGTAGGGGTCGTCGTCCACCTGCCCCGCACGGAGCGGCGTCGTGTCGCGGTAGTTGAAGAGGCGCAGCTCGAGCTCGGTGCCGAGCACCGTCGCGAGCGGCTTCTGCTCGGTGAGCCAGCCGAACGCGTGCGGGATCTGGGTGAAGACGTCGACGCGCACGGGCGGTCCAGGGTACCCCTAGTGCCTCTTCAGGTAATGCGGCCTCGTTCCTCGCGTGCGATGAGCAAGCCAGGCTAGGACGCAGGGAGCGCCCATATCCGGAGATATGGGCGCGACCGAGGACGACGCATGGCGCCGCTCATCGCGCGTGAGGGACCTGGAGGGCATTGCCTGAAGGGGCACTCAGCCGAGGAACCCTCGGGCGACTACGACTCTCCGCGCCTCGAGGTCGATCTCCCGGATCGCGTCCTCGATCAGCGGGACGAGCCGGCCGTCGTCGAGCTCCAGGTTGTCGTTGGCCGGGCCGGGCAGGACTTCGGACACGACGCCGGCCGGCGCCCCCGCGTCGTCGAACACCGCGAGGCCGACGAGCTGAAACGCGTAGTAGCTGTCCGGCTCCGGCACCGGAAGATCGGCCAGCCGCACGGAGAGCTCCGCGCCACGGGGAACGGGCCGATCGAGCCGGATCGCCCGCCGACCGCCGCCCACGCGCCGCATCAGAGTGACCCGGGCTGGGGCACCGTCCACGATGAGGGTGGCGCCGACTTCCCAGCGCTGGTCGTCGTCGCTCGCCTGCTCCACGACGAACGCGCCGTCCGTGCCGTGCGGGCGCCCGACCCTGCCGACCTGCACGAGCCGATCGGGATCATCCATCGGACGGGCGCGGGAGGCTCAGTCGGCGATCTCGAGCATCAGGCGGCGATCACTGCGAGCCCCGGCCGACCGCACGACGGTCCGGAGCGCACGCGCGACCCGACCCTGCCTGCCGATCACCTTCCCGACGTCGTCGGGCGCCACGCTGAGGCGAAGGACGACCACGTCCCCCTCGTCGACGCGCTCGACCCGGACGGCGTCGGGCTCGTCGACGAGCCCTCGCGCGATCCAGGTGAGCAGCTCCTCCACGGCGCTACTCGATGCCCGCGGCCTTGATGAGCCGGGCGACCGGCTCGGACGGCTGGGCGCCCTTGGCGAGCCAGTCCTTCACCTTGTCGGCATCGAGATCGATCGTCGACGGGTCGGTCTGCGGGTTGTACCGCCCCACGATCTCGATGAACCGGCCGTCGCGCGGAGAGCGCGAGTCGGCCACCACGACGCGGTAGATCGGGTTCTTCTTCGACCCGACGCGCGTCAGTCTCATGCGTACTGCCATCTTCGGTGCCTTTCTGCTGGGTTGAAAGGTGGATTGTGCCGAAAGCCGCTGGACGGCCTATGCTTTCAGCGTCGGCCTTGCTTTGCGCGGACGGCGGCGCCGCCGGTCAACTCGGCCGGAAGCGAGGGCATCTTCCCCTTCCCCATTGCCTTCATCACCTTCTCCATCTGCTTGCGCGCCTGGAGCAGCCGGTTGACGTCCTCGATCGTCGTGCCGCTGCCCGCGGCGATCCGCCGGCGCCGGGGACCGTTGATGAGGTGCGGGGTGCGGCGCTCGTGCGGGGTCATCGAGAGGACGATCGCCTCGACACGGGCCATCTGGCGATCGTCGATCTCCAGGCCGTCCAGCTGTCGCCCCATACCGGGCACGAGCTTCATGACGCCCTTCAGCGGGCCCATCTTCTTGAGCATGCGCGACGATGCGAGGAAGTCGTCGAACGTGAACTGCCCCGTCAACAGCCGGCGCTCCATCTCCGCCTGCTCGTCCTGCTCGACCGCCTGCTCCGCCTTCTCGATGAGCGTGAGCACGTCGCCCATCCCGAGGATCCGTGACGCCATCCGGTCGGGATGGAAGACCTCGAGCTGATCGAGCTTCTCGCCGACGGAGGCGAACTTGACAGGCCGGCCCGTGACGGCCTTCACGGAGAGCGCCGCGCCGCCCCGCGCGTCGCCGTCGAGCTTGGTCAGCACGACGCCGTCGAACGCGATCCGCTCCTGGAACGCGCGCGCCACCGCGACCGCCTCCTGACCCGTCATCGCGTCGAGCACGAGGAGCACGTTCATCGGCTTCACCTCGTCGCGGACGTGCGCGAGCTCGTCCATCAGCGCCTCGTCGATCTGGAGCCGGCCAGCGGTGTCCACGATCACGACGTCGCAGCCCTCGGCCGTGGAGCGCGCGAGCCCCTCCCGCGCGGCGACGACGGCGTCGCTCGTATCGGTCCGGTACACCGGCATCTGGATCTGCCGGCCGAGCTGCTCGAGCTGGTCGATCGCTGCCGGCCGCTGGAGGTCGGCCGCGACGAGGCCAGGGGTCTTCCCCTCGTGCTTGCGCAGGTGAAGCGCGAGCTTCGCCGCGGTCGTCGTCTTGCCCGAGCCCTGGAGCCCACAGAGGAGGATCGACGACCGGCGGTCGGCCGAAGACGAGCCTGGAGTCGCTCGAGCCCATCAGATCGGTGAGCTCCTCGTGGACGATCTTCACGACCTGCTGGCCCGGCTCGAGGCCCTTGAGGACGTCCTGCCCCAGCGCCCGTTCCCGTACTGCGCCGACGAACTGCTTGACCACCTCGAAGTCGACGTCCGCCTCGAGGAGCGCAAGGCGGATCTCACGCGTGGCGCGCGTGACCGTCTCCTCGTCGAGGCGCGGCCTGCGGCCGAGGTCGCCGAGGGCGTCCTGGAGTCGGTTGGCGAGCGTGTCGAACATGGCCCGTCAGCGTACCGGGCACGCCTGGCCGTCCCTTTCGGGCAGGGCCCGAGCGGCCTAGACTCGGGCGGTGTCGGAATGTGACCGGTGCGGGCAGTCGAACCCCGACGGTGCGCGCTTCTGCAGCGCGTGCGGGGTCGTGCTCCCTGAGCGCGTCCGGGAAGGCCTCGAGGTCCGGAAGACCGTCACGATCCTGTTCTGCGACGTGGTCGGGTCGACGTCACTGGGAGAGGCGACCGATCCGGAGACGACGCGTCGCGTCATGACGCGGTACGCCGAGTCGATGGCCGAGATCGTCCGGCAGCACGGCGGGACCATCGAGCGGTTTCGCGGCGACGAGGTGATGGCGGTCTTCGGGGTCCCGGTCGCGCACGAGGACGACGCTCTGCGAGCGGTTCGGACGGCCACGGAGATGCAGCGTTCCCTCGCGGAGCTGAACTCGGAGCTCAGGCAGACGTGGGGTGTCGAGCTCGCGTGCCGTATCGGGATCAACACCGGCGAGGTCGTGGCCGGCGATCACGTCTCCGGCGAGGGATTCGTGACGGGCGACGCCGTCAACCTCGCCAAGCGACTCGAGCAGGCGGCCGAGCCGGGGGCGATCCTCATCGGGACGGCGACATATCCGCTCGTGAAGGACGCGGTCACGGTGGGCCCGCGAGAGCGGTTCACAGCCAAGGGCAAGCGGGAGGCGGTCGGCCGGTTTCGGGTCGACGAGGTCGACACCGACGCATCCGGCTACACGCGTCGGCTCGATGCCCCGCTCGTCAACCGGACCGCGGAGCTCGAGGCGCTGCGTCGACTCGTCCGCGAGGCGTTCGCGGCGCGACGGTGCCGCATCGTCACGATCCTCGGCACGGCAGGGATCGGGAAGTCCCGGATCGTGCGCGAGCTCGCGTCGGAGCTCGAGGACGTCGCCGACGTCGGGACGGGGCGCTGCCTCCCCTACGGGAGCGGCATCACGTTCTGGCCGCTGCAACAGCTCGTCACCGACCTGGGCGGCCTCGAGGCGGCCGCCGCGCTGATGGACGGCGTCGACGACGGCGACGTCGTGCTCGAGCGCGTCCAGGCCGTGACCACTGCGTCCGACGCCGGAGCGCCGAGCACGGAGGTGTTCTGGGCGGTTCGACGGCTGCTCGAACGGCACTCGGAGCGCAGGCCGCTGCTCGTCGCCTTCGAGGACCTCCACTGGGCCGAGCCGACGATGCTCGATCTCGTCGAGTACATCGCGGCCTTCGCGACCGGGCCGCTCGTCCTCCTGTGCGTCGCGCGACCGGAGCTCCTCGAGACGCGTCCGAGCCTCGCCGCTACGAAGCTCGACCTGGAACAGCTTTCGGACCGCGAGACGGGCGAGCTCGTCGAGGCGCTCGGGATCGCCGACGACGAGCTCCGGCAGCGCATCACCGCGACGTCCGAGGGCAATCCGCTCTTCGCCGAGCAGCTTGCGGCGATGATGGCCGATGCGGAGCCGACCGATGCGATCGAGCTTCCGGCATCCATCCACGCCCTGCTCGCCGCCCGCATCGACAGCCTGGAGCCCGCGGAGCGGCGCATGCTCGAGCGGGCCTCCATCGTCGGGAAGGAGTTCT
The DNA here is from genome assembly GCA_963814565.1 of uncultured Actinomycetes bacterium. GTDB lineage: Bacteria > Actinomycetota > Thermoleophilia > Gaiellales > Gaiellaceae > Gaiella. Next base: position 47,909 of record CAWFDO010000009.1, on the reverse strand, counting down.
GGCCACGTGCCCTCGTCGCCCTGTCGTCGCACGCCGATCAGCCGCACGTGACGGGTCGGCTGATGACGCTCGTCCGGAAAGGGCTCGTGAAGCCGGCGCGTGCCGAGATCCCCGGGGAGGACGCCTACCGATTCCGGCACGCGCTGATCTGCGACGAGACGTACGCGGGGATCCCGAAGGCGGTTCGTGCCGAGCTCCACGAGCGTTTCGCACGGTGGCTCCAATCCCAGGCGCGCGAGCGCCAGGGCTTCGGGGAGAACGACGAGATCCTCGCCTACCACCTCGAGCAGGCCTGTCGGTACCGCACCGAGCTCGTCCCGGCGGACGACCACGCTCGCTCGCTCGCCGGTGAGGCGGGCGCGCTGCTCGCAACCGCCGCGCGCCGTGCGCTCGGGCGCGAAGATCTCCCGGCGGCGGTGGTGATGTTCGAGCGCGCGCTGGCGCTGCTACCACCGGACGATGCGGACCGGAGCAGGCTCCTGACCGAGCTCGGGAGCGCAGCAATGCGCGCGGGCGAATGGGACCGGGCCCACACCCTCCTCGACGACGCGATCGCGTCGGCACGGCGAGCAGGCGACCGGAGGTCCGAGCTCCGCGCGACGATCGAGCTCCAGTGGCAGCGCTCGTACACCGAGCCGGACGGGGCCGCGGAGGAGGATCGGCGCGTCGCCGAGGCGCACATCCCCGAGCTCATGGAGCTCGACGACGACCTCGGGCTCGCGAAGGCCTGGTGGCTTCTCAGCGAGTCCCACCTGATCGGAGGGCGCTGGCGTGCGCGTGCCGATGCGCTCGAGCGGGCGATCCGCCACGCACGGCGGTCGTCCGACGAGGGCCAGTCCCTCGTGCTCGTCGTCCAGTACGCACAGGCCCTCTACTACGGCCCGACACCGGTGCCCGAGGCGCTTCGACGATGTTCCGAGTTGCTCGCCGAGGCGCCCCCGTCGCCGACCTTCGAGGCCGGCCTCGGGACAACGCTGGCCGCGCTTCACGCAATGGAGGGCCGCTTCGACCAGGCGCGCGAGCTGTACGCCGACTCGGTGGCCGTGTACCACGAGTTCGGGCTCCGCTTCCGGCGAGCGGTCCGCTCGATGTTCGGGGCGCAGATCGAGTGGCTCGCCGGGGACCTGCACGCCGCGGAGCGCGAGCTGCGCAACGGCTACACCATGCTCGAGGAGATGGGCGAGCGCGGCGCACGCTCGACGGTGGCCGCGATGCTCGCCGACGTGCTCGCCGTCCGGGGCGATGACGTCGAGGCCGAGCGGTTCGTCGAGATCGCGCGAGGCACCGCCGCCGAGACCGACGTCATGCCGCAGGTGCTCTGGCGGCGGGCGCTCGCTCGGACCGCGATGCGGCGCGGGGACCGGGATGCGGCGGAGAGCCTCGCACGGGCCTCCCTCGCGCTCGCCGAGACGACGGACTGCCTCGACCTCTGCGCCGGCTCGCTCGTCGCACTGGCGGAGGTCGTCGAGGGCGCCGACGAGGCCGCAGCGCGACTCGACGAGGCGCGACGGCTCTACGAGACAAAGGGGAGCATCGCGGCGGTGCAGGGCGTCGCCGCACGCCAGTCCGTGCCCTGAGCTTTCATTCGGGCAACGACCGTCGTACGATCACTGCTCCAGAAGGAGGTGGGCAATGGCAGACCGCACGCAGGGTCCGGAAGGACTGTACGAGGGAAGCTCCAAGGAGGAGGAGCCCGACCTCGATCCGGCGCTGAAGTACGCGATCGCGAACGCGTACAGGAAAGGGATAAACGCGAAGCCGGACGCGGATCGCGTCAATCCCGACGGCTCGCCTCGGACGTTCGTGTTCGAGGTCGTGCAGATCCTCGTCGAGGGGACGAATCCACCGAGCGACTACCGCGTCCGCGTCAAGGACCACCCGTAGACGCGCGCGGCGCTGCGGTCGCGAGACCGCTGCGATGGGAAGTCGGAGAGTGCGGCGCTCTCCTAGAGCGCCGCACCCGACATGTGCGCCGGGAGCGAGACCGCCCCCATCCGCTCGATCGTGTACATCTCCGGCGCGTAGACGTTGTGCAGCGCCGAGATCTCGACGATCGGATCTCGATGGACGCCGTACATCCGGAGCGCGGGCCGGAGCCGGTAGTCGAGGAAGGCGCGGAACGTCTGCTCGGTCTGCCAGATCTCGGACGCAACGACCCCGCCGACACCGTCCCCGGCCATGTGGAAGATCGCGCCGGCCGGCGGATTCACGTCGAGCTCGAGTGACGCGATGACCTGTCCGTACGTCTCGGGCGTCAGGTCGGGATACCGGGCGATGACTGCGACAGCCATGAGAAGGCGTCTCCTTTCGTTTCACCCTTCAGGGTGACCGTAGTCCCTCTGACGAGGGTCGGGCAATCACCCGAACGAGGGTATCGCCCCCGTTGAGCGGCCGCAAATCACCCGCTGAGCCGTCAGGTGTCGGTACCGATGAGCGCGTGTGCGTAGTCACTCGCGTCGAAGGGACGAAGGTCGTCGACCCCCTCACCGACGCCCACGAGCTTAACCGGTATCGCGAGCTCGTGAGCGATCGCGATCGCGACGCCGCCCTTCGCCGAGCCGTCGAGCTTCGTCAACGCGACGCCGGTGACGCCCGCCGCCTCGGCGAACAACCGGGCCTGCTGGAGCCCGTTCTGCCCCGTGGTCGCGTCGACGACGAGCAGGGTCTCGTGCGGGGCGCCGTCGATCCGACCCGCGATCACGCGCCTGACCTTCTCGAGCTCCTCCATCAGGTTCCCCTGCGTGTGGAGGCGCCCTGCGGTGTCGACGAGCACGACGTCCGTGCCGCGCGCACGCCCCGCCTCCACCGCGTCGAAAGCCACCGCTGCCGGGTCGGCGCCGCGCGAGCCGCCGACGAAGTCGGCGCCGGCGCGCTCCGCCCAGATCTCGAGCTGCTCCTCGGCGGCGGCGCGGAAGGTGTCCGCCGCGCCGACGAGCACCGAGCGTCCGTGCTCCGAGAGCTTCCGCGCGAGCTTCCCGATCGTCGTCGTCTTCCCGGTCCCGTTGACGCCGACGACGAGAACCACGGTAGGTGCCTCGGAAGCCGAGGCGAGCACGGGGGGCTCGCCGAAGAGCGTCTCGACCTCGTCGGCGAGCGCGGCCGCGAGGTCGGTCAGGCCGCCGCGCGCCTCCAGTCGTCGCACGAGCTCCGCGGTGGCCGGCACGCCGACGTCCGCACGGATCAGCGCCTCTTCGAGGCGCTCCCACGCCTCCTCATCGCCCGGGTCGAACGACGCCCCGAGCTCGGCCACGAGCGCGCGACGGCTCTTCGAGAGCGACTCGCGCAGCCGTCCGAGGAACCCGGTGCGCTCCTCACCCTCCCGCGCGCCGTCCTCGTCGTCCCCCAGTAGCTCGGCCCACGTCCGCGACATCCCGGCAGGCTATCCCGGCGAGGAGTGCACGTAACAGATTGTCACTTGCTCGTCTTCGCCCCGGACGCTGTCTGGTCAGGCCGAGGCGGCCGCGCGCTCCTCGCGCGGCAGGCGGCGCGAGACGATCTGGGAGATGCCGTCTCCCCCCATCGTGACCCCGTAGAGGACGTCCGCCGCCTCCATCGTCCGCTTCTGGTGCGTGATCACGACGAACTGCGCGCTGTCGGAGTACCGGCGGAGCAGCTCCACGAAGCGCGCGATGTTCGTGTCGTCGAGCGCCGCCTCGACCTCGTCGAGGAGGTAGAAGGGGCACGGCTTCGCGAGGAAGAGCGCGAAGAGGAACGAGATCGCGCCGAGGGCCTTCTCGCCGCCGGAGAGCAGTGTGAGCCGGGTGATCTTCTTGCCCGCAGGGCGAAGCTCGACCTCGACTCCTGCCTCTGCCTCCTCCCCATCCTCCGGCTCGACGAGCCGCAGCCGTCCCTCACCGCCGGGGAACAGCGTCGTGGCAACCTCTTCGAAGTTCGCGGCGACGGCGGCGAACGTCTCGTCGAAGCGTCGATTGACGGTCTCCGTCAGCTCGTCGCGGAGCGCCTCGAGCTCGTGGAGTGACGCCTCGAGATCCGCGCGCTGCGTCGACAGCTCCTCGAGACGTGCCTTCTCCGTCTCGTACTCCTCCTTCGCGAGCGGGTTCACCCGGCCGAGCGACTCGCGACGGGCCTCGAGCCGCGTCACGCGACCGGCCAGCTCGTCGCGATCGACCGTCTCGGCGTCGTCTCCGGCGGTCGCGGGGTCGGCCCCGGCCGAGACGGCCTCGTCCAGCCGGCGACGCGCCTCGGCCGCCTCGCCCTCGAGCCGTGCGAGCTCGACCTCGATTCCCGTGACGATCTCCGACGCCGCGTCGGCCGCCTGCCGCAGCTCGACCTCGGCGGCGCCCAGGCGTCGCAGCTCGGCGCCGAGCTCGGAGGCACGCGTCGCGCCGGCATCGACGCGCGCCCGCACCGGCGCCTCGAACCGCTTCGCGCCCCCGGACGCACGGGCGAGCGCACCGCCCAGCGCGTCGGTGACACCGACGAGGCGACGAAGGAGGTCGACGTCGAGACGACTTCGCCGCGGCGCGCGCTCGACGAGCGCGGCATCTGCCGTATGAGCCGCGTCGGCGGCGCTCCGCGCGCGTGCGGCTGCCTCGTCCGCGTGTCGGAGCGCCTCGGCGGCGGCCGCGAGAAGCTCGTTGCGATCTCGCCCCTCCGCCATGCCCACGATCGTTGCGACGCCGCCGAGTCGCGCGACCACGACGTCCGCGTCGGCAGCGCGACGGACGGCGTCGGCGGCGTCGCGGCGCGCCTCGGCCTCGAGCCCCGCAAGTCGGTCGACCTCGGCACGGAGCTCGGCGGCTTGCCGCTGCCCGGAGGTGAGGCGCGCGTTGAGCGGCGCCTCGATGCGGTCGATCGCCGACTGGGCCCGTTGGGTGGCGTCGGCCACCACGGAGGCGATTGCGACGAGCCGCTCCAGGAGCGACGCGTCGAGCGGCGTCGCGCGGAGATGCGCGACCTCGCCGTATGCGGCCTCGGCCGTCTCCGCCGCCGCTCGAGCCTCCCCGGCCTCGCGGGCGGCGGCATCGGCGCGCGCGGCCAGCTCGTCCGCCTCATCGGTGAGTGCCCTGCGGCGCGCGTCGAGCTCGAGGAGAACGGCCTCGCCGGTCTCACCGGCGAACCAGAGCTCGCCGCGCGTCGCGTCATAGCCGTAGCCGTCGATCGTGATCGCCGTTCCGGCCGAGACGTCGAGCAGCCGATCGGCGTCGACGAGCCAGATTCCGTCGAGCAGCTTGAGCACGTCGTCGGCTCCGCTCGCGAGCGAGCGGAGCGGTTGCGCGCCCGGCACCGGCGGCTCGGTCGCGTTGCGCGAGTCCCTGTCGAGAACGACGTCGAGCCGGCCGAGACCGCCGTCGCGGGCTCGTCGGAGCAAGGCGAGCGCGTGGCGGACGTCCGTCGCGAGGAGCGCTGAGGCACGCCATGCGAGCGCCGCCGCGACGGCCTTCTCGTGGCCCGGCTCGACCTCGAGCTCACTGACGACGAGCCGCTCGCCTTCGGCAGCCAGCGCCCGTGCCGCGGGCGCGACGCCCTCCCGCTCCCCGAGGGAGCGCTCGAGCGCGGCCAGCCGGTCGCGTGCGGAGCGCGCGCGCTCGGCGAGGTCGTCGCGCTCGGTCGCGGCCGCCCGCGCCGCCGCCCGCGCCTCGTTCGCACGCTGCTCGAGCTCGGCCGGGCTCGGCGCCCCCGAGCGCGCGTGTGCGCGCGCGACGGTGTACTCGTCGCCGAGGCGGGAAGCGACCGCCGTCGCGCTCTCGCGTCGCGCGCCGAGGCGCTCGCGTGCCGCGCCGAGGGCGACGAGCCCGCGACTTGCGTCACCGGAGCCGCCCGTGAGCTCGGCCAGGGCGCGGTCGACGCCCTCCCGCTCGAGCCGGATCGCCTCGAGCCGCGCCTCTGCGCCCACCGCCGCCGCGCGCTCGACGGCTGCGACCAGCGCCTGGGCGTGCCGTGCGCGCTCCACGGCCTGGCCGCTCTCGGCCGAGGCGTCGCGCGCGGCGCCTGCGGCCTCGCGCGCCGCATGCTCCAGGGCGCGGAGCGTCTCGTCGGTTCGCGCGCTCAGGGCGCGCTCTGCCTCCGCCAGGTCGTCTCGCAGCCTGCCGCCCAGCGCCGCCGTCGACTCCTCGCGAACCGAGAGCCGCTCGCCCGCCCCCCGAAGTCGGTAGAGCGCCCCGACGGCCGCTTCGCGAGCGCCGGCGGCGTCCGACAGCTCGACCTCCGCGCGCTCGCGGTCGGCGAGGACGGACGAGAGCCGGTCCTGTGTCGAGCGACGGGCGAGCGCGGCTGCGCTGCGCCGCTCCTCCACCTCGACGCGCCGCTCGTCGAGCGCCCCGAGGTCGACGCGCGCGATCCGAGCGCGCAACGCGACGATCTCGCCGGCGAGCTTCTCGGCTCGTTCGGCGGCGGTCGCCTGCAACGCCAGCGGACGGAGCCGCTTCCGTACCTCCTCCTCGACATCGCGCGCCCGCTCGACCTGCGTCGCGACGCGGGCGAGCTTCAGCTCGGCCCGGTGCCGCCGGCGCTTGAACTTTCCGAGGCCCGCAGCCTCCTCGACGAGCGCGCGCCTGTCCTCGGGTCTCGACGCGAGGACGGCGTCGACCTTGCCCTGCGAGACGATCGAGTGCATCGAGCCGCCGAGCCCGACGTCGGCGAGCAGCTCGACGAGGTCGGTGCGACGCACGGGTGCGCGGTTGACGAGGTACTGCCCCTCGCCGCCGCGCACGAGGCGCCGCTGGATCGAGATCTCGCTGAAGTCGAGCTCCTCCCCGAAGCCGCCGTCCTCGTTGTCGAACACGAGCTCGACCTCACAGTGGTCCGCAGGCGACCGGTCGCCGCCTCCGGCGAAGAGGACGTCGTCGGGCTTCTCCGCGCGCATCTCGGACGGCGTGAGCGAGCCCGCCGCCCAGACGATCGCATCGGACACGTTCGACTTCCCCGAGCCGTTCGGTCCGACCACGACCGCGACCCCGGGCTCGAGGGTCACCTCGACGGGGTCGGGGAACGACTTGAAGCCGCGCAGCTTGATGCTCCGCAGGTGCATGCGAAGGCGAGGCTAGCCGTCGGAGCGGACGGCGACGCTTTGCTCAGCCGACCGTCGGGGACGCCGCTGCGCGTCGTCGCGGCCGTCGGCCGACGGCTCAGGAAGCCGTGGGAGCCCGCTCCGGCGGATCACCCAAGGACACCGCGCCGAGGGCGGCGAGAGCCTGCTCCGCCGCTTCCTGCTCGGCTGCCTTCTTCGTCGACCCGCGACCGACGCCGAGCTGGACGCCGTCGATCAGCGCTGCACAGACGAACCGACGCTCGTGTGGCGGGCCTTCGACCGCGAGCACGTCGTACTGGACGGCCCGGCCGCTTCGCGCGAGCGCTTCCTGGAGCTCGGTCTTCGAGTCGACGTGCCCGGTGCGCGCGTACTCGATGCGTCCGTCGAACGCGTCCACGACCGCGGGCTCCACCGCCTCGAAGCCGTCCTCGAGGTACACGGCGGCGATGGCCGCCTCCAGCAGCGCCGCGAGGACGTTCCGGCTCAGCGAGATCCGATGGAGCTCGGGCTCCGGCACGTCCTGGGCGCGCGCCACGAGCGTCGCGCCCAGACCGAGCTCACGGGCGACAGCGGCACAGCTGTGGCGGGAGACGACGTGCGCCCGGATCTTCGCGAGCCGCCCCTCGGACGCCTCCGGGAAGCGGTCGTATAGCGCCCGGGCGATCGCCAGCTCGAGGACGGAGTCGCCGAGGAACTCCAGGCGCTCGTACGAGGAGGAGCGGTTGGAGGCCCAGGACGTGTGCGTGAAGACCTGCTCGCGGCGCTCCGGGGGAAGGGCGTCGATCAGGCGCGCAAGCGCCTCGCCCTTCCCTTCCGGCACGCCTACGAGCTCACTGATGCTGGACGACGTAGTCGACGGCCTGACCGACGGTCGTCAGCTTCTGCGCGTCCTCGTCCGGGATCTTGATCCCGAACTGGTCCTCGAGCTCCATGATCAGCTCGACGAGGTCGAGCGAGTCGGCATCGAGGTCTTCCTGGAACGACGCCTCGTTCGTGATCTCCGTCTCGTCGACGCCGAGCTGCTCGCCAAGCGCCGACTTGACGCGCTCGTAGACCTCATCGCGGGAAAGTGCCACGTCGGAACCTCACTGGTCGCCTTACGGGGTGGATTGAGCGCAGGAGAATAACAGCCGGGGCAAACGAACTCGCTTCGAAACGAAGCCTTGTGTCAATCCGAAACGAGTTCTCAGGACCGGTCGGCCGTCTCGTCGGGCACGCCGGCGGGCTCGCGCCGCTCGGTCGGCAGCCGCGCGGCGAGGCGCTCGACGAGCCGGTGCTCGACCCCGCGTGCAGCCATCCGGGTGGCATTCGCGATCGCGATCCGCGAGCTGGAGCCGTGCGCGATCACGACGAGTCCGCGGAGGCCGAGCAGGTAGCCGCCCCCGTAGGTGTCGGGATCGAGGCGCGCTCGGAGCCCGCGGGCGGCGGGCCGGATGAGCAGGCCGCCGAGCCGCGACCGGCTCGACGCCGAGATCTCGTCGCGCAGCGCGCCGAGCACGCTCCGGATCGTCCCCTCCAGCGTCTTCAGCGCGACGTTGCCGGTGAACCCGTCGCAGACGACGACGTCGGCCTCGCCCTCCAGGAGCGAGCGGCCCTCGGAGTTGCCCTCGAAGCGGAGGTCGGCCGCCGCGAGCAGCGCATGCGCCTCGAGCGTCAGCTGGTTCCCCTTCTCCGGCTCCTCGCCGATCGAGAGCAGCCGGACGGCGGGCTCCGCGACGTCGAGCAGCTCCTGTGCGAAGACGGTGCCCATGTGCGCGAACTGGACGAGATGCTCCGGCCGCGCGTCCGCGTTCGCGCCGGCGTCGATCAGGACGGTCGGCCCGCTCCGCGACGGGATGACGATCGCGATCCCGGGCCGGTGGACGCCGGGGAGGCGTCGAACGTGGAGCAGCGACGCGGCGAGCGCCGCACCGGTGTTCCCCGCCGAGACGACCGCATCCGCCTCTCCGTCGCCGACCGCGCGGACCGCGCGCACGAGCGACGAGTCCGGTTTCCCCCGCACGGCCTCGGCGGGCTTCTCGCCCATGCCGATCACCTCGGAGCAGGCGACGAGCTCGAGGCCCTGGTGATCGAGGCGGGCGGGCCCGAAGAGCACGGGCGCAAGCGTCTCGGACGCGGCGGCAACGGCACCGGCCACGACCTCGTCCGGTGCGTGGTCGCCGCCGAGGGCGTCGACCGCGACACGAACCGGCATGTGCGCTCCCGCTAGAGGCTTGATGCGGGATCAGGGTGGGCGCGGGGATGGCCTGCGCCAAGCAGCGTGGCCGACTCGCTCGGTGTGCAGGCTGGTTGCCTGGATGCCGAGCGAGGCGGTCGCGATGCGCCGTGCGCGGGCCACCATCCGCGTGTGCCCGGGTCCCGCATCAAGCCTCTTATGGGGCGGGTGCCCGGAGCGGCGAGACCTCGCGACCGCGGTACGTCCTGCAGGTCGGGCAGACGCGGTGCGACTGCTTCGGCGACCCGCACTGCTCGCAGGTCGACACGCGCGGCGCCGAGATGGCGTGTTGCGCGCGGCGCTTGTCGCGGCGCGCCTTGGAGGTCTTTCGCTTCGGGACGGCCATGAGCGGCCGCCAGTGTAGCGGACTGGCCCTTGCCACTCCGGAGAACGGCTCCGAGAATGCGCCCGGTGACCGCCGCCAGAATGCTGACCGTTGCCGTGGGCATGGCCGTCGGCGCCCTCTTCGCCGTCGGCTGCCTCGTCGCGGCGCTCTTCGAGCGCGACGGCTTCGGCGACCGCGATGGAGAGCCGAGCACCGGGTACCTGCTCGCGCTCGCGGTCGGTGCGGCCGCCTCGCTCGTGCTACCGGTCGCCCTCTGGCGGGTGCTGCTTCCGACGCGGTTCTCCTGGCCGCTCGCGATCGGCGTCTCCGGCATGGCCGTCGCCGCGGTCTGCTGGATCCTCGGGATCGCCGTCACCGGCTGAGACGCCCGGCGCCGGTGGGTCCAGGCTCACGCTTCGCGTCGGCGCAACCGCTTCGAGGAAGCGTCGGTCGTGCGACACGACGACGACCGTCCCGTCATATGCCGCCAGCGCCTGCTCGAGCTGCTCGACCGCCTCGAGGTCGAGGTGGTTGGTCGGCTCGTCGAGGACGAGCAGGTTCACGCCGGCCGCCTGCAGCTCCGCGAGGTGCGCGCGGGTGCGCTCTCCCGGTGAGAGCGTCGAGCACGCACGCGAGACGTGATCGGCACCCAGCCCGAACTTCGCGAGCAGCGTCCGCCCATCGACAGGGCTCAACCCTGTCTCACCGGTGAAAGCGTCCAGGAGCGGCTGGGCGGAGATGTACGAGCGACGCTCCTGGGTGATCACACCCGCCACCGCTCCACGCCCGAGCGCCCGTGCTCCCGCTGCGAGCTCGAGCTCGCCGAGCAGCGCCCGGAGCAGCGTCGTCTTCCCCGAGCCGTTCCGGCCGGTGACCGCGACCCGCTCGCCCGGCTGCACCTCGAGATCGAGAGGGCCCACGGTGGTCGCCCCGCGCTCGACCACCGCTCCATCGAGCCGCGCCGCGGGCGCGGAGACGCGACCGGACGACCGGAGCTCGAGTCGCAGCTCCCAGGGCTCGAAGGGCTTCTCCGGCAGCGGGTTCCGTTCGAGGAGTCGCTCCGCCTGCCGCACCTTCGTCATCAGGGCGTGCGTGCCACGGCGGTTGGCAGCCGCACCGCCTGCCCGCGCCTCCGTCCGGCGGTGGGAGAGGAGCGTCGTGAGCTCGCCGCGACGCTCCTCGGCACGGGTGAGCGCGTCATACGCCTCGGCGCGGGCGGCATCGCGACGCTCCGCGTACTCCGACCAGCCGCCCGACCACTCCACGATGCGCCGCGAGCGCGGGTCGATCTCGGCGATGTGGTCGACCGTGGCGTCGAGGAACGCGCGATCGTGTGAGACGACGACGACCGCGCCGGGATACGACGCGACGAACGCCTCGAGCCGCGCGAGCCCGTCGCCGTCGAGGTCGTTGGTCGGCTCGTCGAGGAGCAGGACATCGGCGCGCGCGAGCAGGGCCGCGGCGAGCGATGCCCGGCCGCTTTCGCCGCCCGACAGCCCGTCGAGCCGTCGGCCGAGGTCGACGCCGAGCCGCAGAGCCGCGCACAGCTTCGCCGCCCGCGGCTCGAGGTCGCCCCCACCGAGGGCGAGGAACCGGCTCAGGGCACGGTCGTAGCGCCCGGCCGCCGCGGCGTCGTCGCCGCCGCCGGCGAGCGTCGTCGCCGCGGCCTGCAGCTCCTGCTCGGCCGCGGCGATCCCCGTCCGCCGGGCGAGCGCCTCGAGCAGCGTCTCTCCGGGCCGCACGTCCGGCTCCTGCGGCATGTGCGCGACAGTCAGGTCCGGCGGGTCGAGGACGACCGCACCGCCGTCCGGGGTCTCCTCCCCGGCGAGCAGGCGGAGCACCGTGGACTTCCCGACGCCGTTCGGGCCGACGAGCCCGATCCGGGCGCGCGGGCCGACGGCGACGGATGCGCCGTCGAGGACGACCTGACCACCGTGGTGCTTCGTGACGCCGACGAGCTGTGCGCGCATTGCGCGGGACCTCCTGACCGGAACGACGGCAGCGGCGCTCGAGGCTGCGCTGCGAGGCGATGGGCGGTCGGTCAGTCCGTCATGGGCGTGCGCCGGAGCGCTTCCCGAGCCTACACGGATCTACTCGTCGGCGGACTCGCCGCGCAGCGCCTCGAGCGCCGCCCAGCGCGGATCGACCGCCGCCTCGGCGTGCTCGTGCGGCTCGACGTTGAGATCCTTGCCGCAGTCCGGGCAGAGGCCGGCGCAGTCGGGGCGGCAGAGGATCTGATCGGGGAGGCTCAGCGCGATCAGGTCGCGTGCCCACGCGTCGAGGTCCAGGTCGCCCTCGACGACGTACTCCGAGAGAAGCTCGTCGGCCGCGTCGCGATCCGTCGCCTGATACTCGCGTGCGTCCAGGTCGAGGACCGCCACGGCGGGAGCGAGGCATCGCATGCAAGGCCCCGCCACCGTGGCTTCGAAGCCCAGGCGGAAGACATCGCCCGTCGATGCCCGCTGGACGACGAGTTCCCCGGGGATCTCGTCGGCTGACAGCGCGTACCGCTGGCCCCCGAGCGAGAACGGCTCGACCGAGAGGGGAACTTCCTCGCGATGCTCCTCGCCCGGCCGGAGCCGCAGCCTGCGGAGAGGGAATCGCGCCACGCCGCGAGCGTAGCGCCAGACGGTGTTCGTGAGCATCCGGTGAGCGGAGCGTGAGCGATTCGTAATGCGGGTCAGGCTTCCGTAAGCAATACGTCTGCTTCCCGCGATCCGGGTTAGACCGTCGTCGTGTCATCCGACGAAAGGACTCACGCGATGCGCACGACACGTCGAACGACCACGGTCTCGACACTGCTCACGGCGGCGCTTGCGTCGCTCGCGACCGTCCTCGCCCTCCCGGCCGGCGGCGGTGCCGTCGTCCAGGAGCGGCCCTCCAACACGGTCGAGCCGCGGATCACCGGTGCCGCGTCCGTCGGGTCGACCCTGACGACCACGAGCGGCTCGTGGAACAACTCGCCGACGAGCTTCGCCTACCAGTGGGTGCGCTGCCCGCGGTCGGGTGGCCAGGCGAACGGGGCTGACTGCGCCGCGATCGGCGGCGCCACGACGTCGAGCTATGTCGTCGCAGCAGGGGACGTCGATCGCCGGCTGCGCGTCCGCGTGACGGCGTCGAACCTCGACGGCAACGCGACCGTCGCCTCGAACGCGACGGCCGTGATCACGAACCCCGACGCCGGGCGCCCTGTCAACGCCCAGCCGCCGACGATCTCCGGCACGGCCTCGCAGGGGTCGACCCTCCGTGTCTCGCCCGGGACATGGAACGGCCGGCAGCCGATCACGTTCACGTTCAACTGGCTGCGCTGCGACACCGCCGGGAACAACTGCGTCCAGCAGCCGGGGTTCAACGACGACGCATACGTCGTCCGCGAGGGCGACGTCGGGAAGACGATCCGGGCGCGGGTCAACGCCCGCAACAGCCGCGGGGAGGCGAGTCGCCTCACCGCGCAGACCGCGCTGGTCACCGGCCCACAGGGCCCGCCAGGCGTGATCACGCTGCCGAACGGCGAGAAGTCGATCCCGGCGGCGAGCGTCCCGCCGAGCGATCGTCTCGTGATCGACCAGGTGACGTTCTCGCCGAGCCCGATCCGCTCGCGCACCGAGCCGATCACGGTGCGGGTCAAGGTGAAGGACACGCGCGGCTTCGTCGTCCGCGACGCGATCATCTTCCTGCGCTCGACGCCGCTCGTGACCCGGAACGCCCAGGACCAGCGGACCGGTCAGGACGGCTGGCTGCAGCTGACCGTGACGCCCGAGCGTGACTTCCCGGAGCTCCGCCCCGCATACGCGGTGCAGTTCTTCGTGAAGGCCTCGCGCCAGGGCGACCCCGAGCTCGCCGGCATCGCCGGCTACCGGCTCGTCCAGGTCCAGCTCGGCTGATGCAATAGACGCCTGGGTGCCGTCCGCTGGTCGGGCGGCACCCAGGCGAAGAGCGAGCGGCGCTACTGGTAGCTGTCGACGTCCGGCGCGGCGCCGTCGCGGTCGACCGGGCCGATCCCGGCGACGACCGTCTCCTGCGAGCGCTCGTGAAGCCGCTCTCGGCCACGGCGCACGGCGCCGAGGAACTTGTCGAGGTTGACCTCGAGGGTCGAGAGGATCCCGTCGGCCCAATCCTCCATCTCGAGCCGCGTCTCGCGCGCGTTCCGGCGAGCCTCCTCCACGATGTCCTGTGCCTGCCGCTCCGCGAGCTTCACGATCTCGGTCTGCGAGGCCTCGCGGATCGCCTGCTCGCGCGCCTCGCCGATCAGGCGGTCGCACTCGCGCTTCGCCTCCGCGAGCATCTCCTGCCGCTCCTTCACGATCCAGCGCGCCTGCTTGATCTCCTCGGGGATCGTCGCGCGCATCTGGTCGAGGATGTCGTAGATCTCCTCGCGGTCGATGCGAACCTGGTCGGTGAGCGGCACCGCCTTGGCGTTGTGCACGAGATCGTCGAGCTTGTCGATGAGTACGAGGACGTCCATGCCGGGGATGGTACTGGCGTCGGCGGCCGACGTGTGCTCAGTCCTGCGGGCTCAGGGGCGCCCCCGGCCGCCCGTTCGGGTACATCTCGCGGAAGCGCTTCGCCACGGCGGCGGTCACCAGGCCCTCGACGTTGCCGCCGAACGACGCGATCTCCTTCACGCCGCTCGAGGAGATGAACGCGAACTCGGGGCTCGACATGAGGTACATCGTCTCGACCTCCGGGGCCAGCAGGTGGTTGAGCCGGTTCATCTGGAACTCCCACTCGAAATCGGCGATCACGCGCAGCCCCTTCACCATCGTCCGGGCGCCGTGCTTGCGTGCGAAGTCGACGACAAGCTCGCTGAAGACGTCGACGACGACGTTGTCGAGCCCCGAGAGGGCCTCCTCGAGGAACGCGACCCGCTCCTCCACGGTGAACGTCGGCTTCTTGTGGTGCGGGTCGCGGACGACCCCCACGACGATGCTGTCGAAGATCGCTGCGGCGCGGCGGATCACGTCGACGTGCCCCAGCGTCACCGGGTCGAACGTTCCCGGGTTGATCGCGACTATCGGGTGGCGGTCGGTGGACGTCATTTCGCGAAGAGGGTGAGCCGGGCGGAACCGTACCGCCGCGCCGTGACGAGGTCGAGTGGGAGCTGAGGCTCGGTCCGCCCGTCCGTCTCGACGACGACGATCCCCTCGTCGCTCACGACGTCGGGCAGGAGCTCCGCGAGCACTGGCTCGAGCGCCTCCCATCGTCTCGTAGGGCGGGTCGAGGAGGATCAGCTCGTGTCGTCTGCCGGCCGTCCGCTCCTCGCGGAGGACGGACACCGCGTCGCGTTGCAGGACGAGCGCGCCGGTGAGCCCGAGCGTCTCGAGGTTCAGTCGGATCACGCGACACGCGGCGGGATCCGTCTCGGCGAACACGCAGCGGCACGCGCCGCGGGAGAGCGCCTCCAGCCCGAGCGCTCCCGAGCCGGCGAAGAGGTCGAGCACCGAGGCGTCGACGACGGGGCCGACGAGGTTGAAGAGCGCCTCGCGGACCCGGTCGCCGGTCGGGCGGGTCCGCTCCCCCTTCGGCGCCGCGATCCGGCGACCCCGGTGCGTGCCGGCGATGATCCGCATCGCGGGACAATACGACGCGCCCGTCGCCCAGGGCACGCCCGGCCGCGTCAGGACTCGCCGACGTGCTCGGCGTCGCCGAGAAGGCGGTCGACGGCGTCGGCGAGGAGCTCCTCGCCCGCCCCCGCGTCGGCGAGCTCCTTTGCCCGCTCGAGCAGGTCGCGGTCGGCGCGAAGCCGAGTGAAGCGGAGGTCGGTGAGCCCCGACTGTCGCGCGCCGACGAGCTGTCCCTCGCCGCGGATCTCGAGGTCCCGCTCGGCGAGCTCGAAGCCGTCCGTCGTCGCGACCATCGCCTCGAGCCGCTCGATTGCGCTCTCGGACAGCTCGTCCGGGTGGCGCGACACCAGGAGGCAGTACGACTGCTCGGCTCCCCTGCCGACGCGGCCGCGGAGCTGATGCAGCTGGGCGAGCCCGAACCGGTCGGCCTCCTGGACGATCATGATCGTCGCGTTGGGCACGTCGACCCCGACCTCGATCACGGTCGTCGCGACGAGCACGTCGAGCTCTCCTGCCTTGAAGGCCGCCATGACCGCCCGGCGGTCGGCCGTCTTCAGGCGGCCGTGGACGCACCCGACGCGGTACGCCCGAAGCTCGTGCGCGCGCAGGCGCGCCGCCTCGTCCTCGGCGGCGCGGGCGAGCGTCGTCTCCGAGCCCTCCACGAGCGGGCACACGACATACGCCTGGCGCCCCTCGTCGAGGTGCGCGCAGAGCCGCTTGTACGCCTCCGAGCTCCGCTCCTCGGTCACCCGGGCGGTCACGATCGGCTTGCGGTTCTCGGGCGGAGCGGAGATCTCCGACACCGCCAGATCGCCGTAGACCGTCAGCGCGAGCGTCCGCGGGATCGGGGTCGCGGTCATGTGGAGGACGTGCGGGCTCCGTCCCTCGGCGAGGGCGGCACGCTGCTCCACCCCGAACCGGTGCTGCTCGTCGACGACGGCGACGGCGAGGTCGGCGAACTCCACCTCGCGCTGGATCAGCGCGTGGGTGCCGACCGCGATCCCCACGTCGCCGGAGGCGACGAGCTGGTGCGCTGCGCGGCGCTCGCGGGCGGTGATGCTCGACGTGAGGAGCGCGACGCGCACGCCGAGCTCGCCGCAGAGGCCCTCGATCGTCAGAAAGTGCTGCTCGGCGAGGGTCTCCGTCGGCGCCATGAGCGCGCCCTGGCGGCCCGCCTCGACGGCCCGGAGCAGCGTGTACAGGGCAACCGCGGTCTTCCCCGAGCCGACGTCGCCCTGCAGGAGCCGCTGCATCGGGGTCGAGCGCGCAAGGTCGCCGTCGATCTCGTCGATCGCGTGCTCCTGGGCCGCCGTGAGGGTGAAGGGCAGCACGTCCCGGTACCGGGAGGCGAGGTCGGCGGGCGGCGGGAGCGGGTCGGCCACGAGCTCCTCCCGGGCACGGGCACGCCGCCGCAGGGCGAGCTGGAGCGTGAGCAGCTCGTCGAGCGCCAGCCGGCGCCTGGCGCGTTCAGCGTCGTCCTCGCCACGGGGCCGGTGCAGGCGGACGAAGGCGTCGGCGCGGAGAGGCAGGCGGTCGCCCGCGCGGACGTCCGCGGGGAGCGGCTCGCCCACGTCCCGGGCGAGGGCGAGCGCCTCGTCGGTCAACCCCCGGAGCGTCTTCTGCGCGAGGTCGGCGGTCGACGGGTAGACCGGCGCGAAGTCCGCCGTCTCCGCCGCGTCGCCCAGGTCGAAGCTCGAGACCTGGAAGCCGTACCGGTTCCGCTTCCCGCGCATGCGGACGCGCGTGCCGGGCGTGAGCTTCGATTCGAGCCACGGCTGGTTGAACCACGTGGCGCGGATCTCGCCGGTCGCGTCCGCGACGTGGGCGGTCAGGATGTGGAGTCGGGCGCGACGCCGTCCGGACGCGCGGCGGACGATGACGTCGAGCACCGCCTCGTCCTCCCCGAAGAGCGTCGCGATCGTCCGCTCCTCCGCGGCGTTCTCGTACCGGCGGGGACGATGCGCGAGGAGGTCGCCCACGGTCGCGATCCCCAGCCGGCCCAGCTTGCGCCGGACGGCGGGGCCGACACCCGGGAGGGTCTCGACCGCACGCTCGAGGGTCTCCGGCCGCGGGATCGCGCCGCTGCGCGGCCACCGCTCGGGCGGGTCCTTGCCGGCGAAGCCGGGCTGCGACCGGTTGCGGGGAGTCGCGGCAGGCACCGGATCGAGTCTACGAACCGGCGCGGCCACGGCCGCCCCGGTTGGCCCGGCGCCGCGGGCGCGGGCCTCAGTCCTGGAACCAGAAGAACCCGACGGCGCCGGGGCCGGCGTGGGTCCCGACGACGGCACCGAGCGTCTCGACGAGCTCGACCCTCGCGCTCGGCCGGATCTTCAGCGCCATCTCGGTCAGGATCTCGATCCAGTCCGGCGCGTTCGCGTGGGCGATCGCAAGCCGGAGCCCTTCGCGATCCTCGCTCTGCGCCTCGAACAGCTTCGCGAACTCGGCCACGGCCTTCTGGCGGCCTCGAACCCGCCCGACCGGCTCGATCACACCGTCGCGGACCGAGAGGATCGGCTTGACGTGGAGGAGCGACCCGGCGAGTGCCTGGGCCTTGCCGATCCGCCCGCCCTTCTGGAGGTACTCGAGCGTGTCCACCGTGAACACGACGCGGTTCTCGTCCTTGAACCGATCGACGAGCGCCTGGACGGTCTCGTCGGTCGTGCCCTGCTCGAGTCGGCGGTCGATCGACTCGGCGAGCAGCGCGCAGGCGAGCGACGCGGTCTCGGTGTCCACGACGCGGACGAGGTCGCCGCCCACCTGCTCGGCCGCCCGCACCGCGGACTCGTGCGTTCCCGACAGCTTCGACGTCAGGTGGAGCGACCAGATGCGCGCGTACCCGGCGGCGCGCAGCTCCTCGTAGCAGGCGAGGAAATCGGCCGGGGTCGGCTGGGAGGTGGTCGGGAGCGTCTTCGAGCGCGCCAGCCGCTCGTAGAACGCCGCGGGCCCGATGTCGACGTGATCGCGGAGCGCCTCCCCGTCGAACAGGACGTAGAGCGGGACGATCCGCATGTTCGGATGCCGCTCGCGCGCATCGAAGAAGTCGGACGTCGAGTCGAGGACGATCGCCGTGTTGTCGCGCGTCAAGTCCACGATCGGGGACCCTAGATGATCGATTCCCGATAGGCGTGTGCGTGGGGATGGCTGTGACCGAGCCTGGCACGAGGAGCGGCCGCGGCGCATATCGGGCAATACGTGTCGTGGCCGATCGTCGCGCCAGGCGACGTGTCACAGCCACCAGCCACGCGGGCGGCTATTCGGAATCGATCATCTGGTTCGCCGCGGAGCGGATCGCCGCGGCGAGCGCCTCGAGGGCATCCCCCTTCTCCACCAGCCCGCGGGCTCCCGCCCGGAGGATCTCCTCGCGCTCCTCCTCGTTCGCCTCCGCGGTGAGGCACACGACCGCGGCTCCGGAGGTCGCGATCACCTCGCGCGTCGCGGAGGCGCCGTCGAGACCCGGCAGCCGGAAGTCCATCAGCACGACGTCGGCGTGGAGCCGCGTCGCGGCGTCCGCCGCCTCGGTCCCGGTGCCGACCGCACCGACGACCTCGAGCCCCGCCTGCAGGCCGAGGAGGAGCTCCAGCGACGAGCGGTAGACGTCGTTGTCCTCGACGAGCAGGACCCGCACGACCGGCGACGTCGGTGTCACTCTGCCGAGAGGAGCAGCGGGTAGTGGGGTTGCCCGCCCCACAGCACGGCCGCCTCGAGCCCATGCCGCTCGATGCGGAGGGCGAGCTCGCTCTCGTCCGGCGCGTCCTCGCCGCGGAAGACGTTGACGAGCGACAGCCCCTCGTCCGCGAAGCGCTCCAGGAGCGCGTCGAGGACCGTCCCGAGCTCGTCCGCCGTTGCGAACGCGCGCCCGTCGACGATGGCGAGGTACTGCCCCGCGGTCACCGCGATGCCGTCGACCGTCGCATCCCGCGAGGCGACGGTGACCTCCGCGGCCACGACCGGAGCCAGCGCCTCCCGGATCGCGGCCTCGTTGGCGTCCACGACCGCGTCGGGGTCGAAGGCGAAGGCCGCAGCGATGCCCTCGGGCACCGAGTCGGTCGGGACGACGCGGACGTCCTTCGTCGACTCGCTCGCGGCGTTCTCGGCCGCGAGGCGCACGTTCGGGTTGTTCGGCAGGACGATCACGTGCTCGGCATTGGCGGCCGTGATCGCCTCGAGGATCTGGCCGACGGAGGGATTCATCGTCTGGCCTCCCTCGATCACGACCGTCGCGCCCTCGCTGCGCAGGATGTCCCGGTTGCCGGCACCCTGGGCGACCGCGACCAGCCCCGTCGCGGCGTGCGGCGCCTGCGCAGCGGCGTGGAGCTGCGCGAGCCAGCGCTCACGCTCGGCGGCCTGGCTGTGCATGTCGCCGATCTCCACCCGGGCCGCGTCGACGACGCCGACGGCGCGCCCGACCGCGAGCGCGTCCTCCGGCTCGTCGGTGTGGACGTGCACCTTCGCGATCGTCTCGTCTCCGGTGACGAGCAGCGAGTCGCCGAGCGGCTCGAGGCTCGCATGCATCGCATCGAGGTCGAGCTCGGCCCCCTCCACGACGAACACCGTGCAGAAGCGGTACTTCGACTCCTCGTGGTGGATCGACTCCTCGGCGATCTCGGCGGCGACGCTCGGCACCTCGGGGAGCGGCTCGCCGGTCAGGCCGTGGAGAATCCCGCGGAACAGCTCGACGAGCCCTGCTCCACCCGCGTCGACGACGCCCGACTCGCGCAGCTTGTCGAGCATCTCCGGCGTCCGCTCGACCGTGTCGTCGCCTCGCGCGATCGCCCGGGCAAGCGCCTCGGCGGCCGGCAGCGCGCGTACCTCGGGCAGCTCCGCCTCCTCGGCCATCTCACGGATGACCGTCAGCATCGTCCCCTCGACCGGCACCTTCACCGCCTGGTACGCGCTCGTCGCGCCCGCCCGCACGGCGGCGGCGATGACCTCGCCGTCGACCGTCTCGTGCCCGCCGAGCACGCGCGCCATCCCGCGCACGATCGTGCTCAGGATGACACCCGAGTTCCCCTTCGCCTCCATCGTCGCCGCGCGCTGCACGTCGGCCGCGAGCTCGGGCGTGCTCGTCGCCGTGGACCGGTCGAGCTCGTCCACGATGCCCTGCATCGTCAGCGTGAGGTTGGTCCCGGTGTCACCGTCCGGCACGGGGTAGACGTTGAGGGCGTTGATGCGCCGGCGGTGCCGCTCGACGTTCTCGAGCCCGGACGCCGCGAGCGCACGAACCGTCCCGACGGGGATCATTCGGCTCTCCGCGCGCTGTCGACGTGGACGTCGACCGCCTCGACGGAGAGGCCGGTGTGCCGCTCGATCTCATAGCTGACACGCGACTGGACCATCGCGCTCACCTCGCCGAGGTTGATGCCGTAGTCGACGACGACGTGGAGCTCGAGGGCGATCCCGCCGTCCACCTCGCGAACGCGAACGCCGGACTGGCGTCCACGCGTCAGGAGCCGGAGCGGGCCGCGGCGACCGGCCTGGTCGACGACCCCGAACGACTCGTCGACCGCGCGCCCCGCGATTGCCGCGACCGCGTCGGCCGTCATCGACACGCGGCCGAGCTCGTTCTGGACGAGCACGATGCTCCCCTTCTTCACCGGGGCGAGTCTAAGGGACGCGGCTTCGGCAGCCGCCGCCGGCGGGTCGCGTCAGATCGCCTTGGTGACCTTGCCGGCCTTGAGACAACGCGTGCAGACGTAGTCCCTGGTCGGCTTGCCGTCGAGGACGAGCCGGACGCGCTGCAGGTTCGGGTTGAAGCGCCGCTTCGTGGCGACCATGGAGTGCGACCGGCTGTTCCCGGCCGACGGCTTCTTCCCGCAGAGTGCGCAGACCCTCGACATGCGGCCGCGCATGGTACCTGGCCTGCGGTGGTCGCGTCAGCGTGCGGCAGCGGCGCGAAGGTTGGCGAACAGGTCCGCCATCTCGAGCGCCGTCACCACGGCCTCGGCGCCCTTCGCGAGGCGCGGCTCGGCCTGGTCGGGGCGGTCGAGCGTCAGCACGCCGAACGACACGGGAACGCCGGTCTCGATCGCCGCAAGCTGGAGCCCGGAGGCGGCCTCGCTCGCGACGTAGTCGAAGTGCGGCGTGTCGCCGCGGATCACGCAGCCGAGCGCGACGATGCAGGCGAAGCGTCGGGTCTTCGCGAGCGCCATCGCGGCGATCGGCAGCTCGAAGGCGCCCGGGACGGGCATCACGGTGATCGAGTCCGGCCCGACCCCGCGTGCGCCGAGCTCCTCGAGCGCCGAGGCGAGCAGGGCGCCGGTCACCTCGCCGTTGAACCGGCTGACGACGATGCCGACCGCGCGGCGGCGCCCCTGCGGCTGCCCCTCGAGCACGGCGTAGCCGGGCGGGAGGTCCAGCTGACCGGGTGCATGCTCGGAGCTCGACTCGACGACCTCGCCGGGAGCCGGCTCCTCGAGCACCGAGGACGTGACGGCTGCCTCGACCGCGTCCTCCTCCTCGTCCTCCTCTTCCTCGAGCGCGTCCGGCAGCGCACCGTCGGCGTCGGGATCGGCGTGGACGTCGGATTCGGGCTCGGCGTCGGCCCGCCTCCGCCTCCGAGAAGGGCGACGGCCCGTCCGACTGCTCGTCCTGGGTCTCGCCGGGGGATGCGGTCGGCCAGCCGTCGAGCACGTTCTCGCTCGCCCGCTCGAGGTCCTCCCCCGACTCGGGCGCCCACGTGCTCTCGTCGCCTTGCCCTTCAGGCTCGTCGATCCGGTTCATCCACCTACCCTATTAGTGGTCGTCGGAACCGTACCGCTCGTCCTGGTGGTGGAGCCGGCGACCGATGGTGTGCCCGAGCTTGTCGCGCTTCGTCTCGAGGTAGTCGCGATTGTGGTCGTTCGGCTCGACCTCGATCGGCTCCTGCGAGACGGCCGTGATCCCGAAACCGCTGATCCCGGAGATCTTCCTCGGGTTGTTCGTGAGGACGCGGATCGTCGAAAGGCCGAGGTCGGCGAGGATCTGCGACCCGATCCCGTACTCGCGCGGGTCGGCCTTGAAGCCGAGCTCGATGTTCGCCTCGACGGTGTCGAGACCCTGCTCCTGGAGCTCGTATGCGCGGAGCTTGTTGAGGAGCCCGATCCCCCGGCCCTCCTGCGCGAGGTAGAGGAGCACGCCGGAGCCCTCGGCCTCGATGCTGGCGAGAGCGCCCTCGAGCTGCTCGCCGCAGTCGCAGCGGCGCGAGTGGAAGACGTCGCCCGTGAGGCATTCCGAATGGACGCGGACGAGCACGTTCTCGCGCCCCGCCACCTCGCCCTTCACGAGGGCGACGTGCTGCTTGCCGGTGAGCGTCTCGCGGTATGCGACCGCGTCGAAGTCGCCGTAGTCGGTCGGGAGCCGTACCGAGACCACGCGCTCGACGAGCTTCTCCGTGCGCTTGCGGTACTCGATCAGGTCGGCGACCGTGACGAGCTTCAGCCCGTGGCGCTCGCAGAACTCGACGAGATCCGGGACGCGGGCCATCGTCCCGTCGTCCTTCATGATCTCGCACACGACACCGGCCGGCTGGAGCCCGGCGAGCCGGGCGAGGTCGACCGCGGCCTCCGTCTGGCCCGAGCGCTTCAGGACGCCGCCCGGGCGGGCACGGAGCGGGAACACGTGGCCCGGGCTGACGAGGTCGCGCGGCTCGGCGGTGGGGTCGACTGCGACCTGGATCGTATGGGCCCGGTCCGCCGCCGAGATGCCGGTCGAGACGCCGTCGCGCGCCTCGATCGTGACGGTGAAGGCCGTGCCGAACTGGGCCTCGTTCTGGTCGGTCATCTGCCGGAGCCCCAGCTCGTCGCACCGTTCCGGCGTCAGGCAGAGGCAGATCAGCCCGCGACCGTGGATCGCCATGAAGTTGACGGCATCGGGGGTGACGAACTGCGCGGCGATCGTGAGATCGCCCTCGTTCTCCCGGTCCTCGTCGTCGACGACCACGACGAACCTGCCCGAACGGATCTCGTCGATCGCCTCCTCGATCGAGGCGAAGGGGCCGGTCGCGGGCTCGGTCACGGCGGTCACGGGATCATCGTAGACGGCTGGACGAACCTCTCGACGTACTTCGCGAGCACGTCCACCTCGAGGTTCACGGAAGTCCCAACGGCGAGCGCGCCGAGCGTCGTCACCGCCAGCGTGTGCGGGACGAGCGCGACCGCGAACGACTCCGCGTCGAGCGCCGCGACGGTCAGCGAGACGCCCGACACGGTGATCGAGCCCTTCTCGACGCAGTACCGCAGCACGTCCGGCGAAGCCTCGAACGTCACCATCGTCCCGTCCCCCTCGGGTGCGACCGCGCGCACCGAGCCGACGCCGTCGACGTGCCCCTGGACGATGTGCCCGCCGAGCGGCTCGCCCGCCCGGAGCGCAGGCTCGATGTTGACTGCATCGCCGACGCCGAGCCGCCCGAGGGTCGACCGGTGGAGCGTCTCGGAGACGGCATGGAAGCGGATCGTCTCTTCGTCGACGGCCTCGGCCGTCAGGCAGACGCCGTCGATCGAGATCGAGTCACCGATGCCCGTCGTCGCGGCCGTCACGGGCGCGTCGACCCGCAGCGTGACGCCGTCGTCGTCGCCCTCGGCGCCGACGACGCTGCCCAGCTCTCGCACGATCCCGGTGAACACGCGATCGAGGCTACCGGGAGAGCGGTTCCCGGCTCACGCGTCCTGGAGCCGCCACTCGAGCAGGACGTCGTCTCCGAGCCGCTCGACGCCGGGGCGGCCGAGATCGACCGGCGACGGGAGGGGGCCGACCATCGGCGGCCCGTCGCCGGCGAGCACCGGCGCGACGAAAACGAGCAGCCGGTCGACGAGCCCGGCAGCGAGGAACGCGGCCCCGATCGTCGGCCCGCCCTCGAGGAGGAGCGACTGGACGCCTTCCGCGCCCAGCGCCGCGAGCTCCTCGTCGATCGAGCCAGGTCGGAGCTCCAGCTCGGAGCCCTCCGGGAGCGGCCCACGGCCGAACGCGAGCCGAAGCGGCTGGCGGCTCGCGCCGACGTCGCGCGCATCGAGTCGCGGCGCGTCCGCGCGCACCGTGCCCATCCCTACCCCGACCGCGTCGACGTCCGCCCGCAGCTGATGGACACGGCGCCGTGACTCCTCGCCGGTCACCCACCGACGGCCGGGGACGACCGCGCGTCCGTCGAGCGAGACGGCGAGCTTGAGCACGACGTACGGGCGCCCGCGGACGGCCCACGTGCGCCAGGCCTCGTTCTGCACCCGGGCTTCG
This sequence comes from uncultured Actinomycetes bacterium, assembly GCA_963814565.1. Taxonomy (GTDB): domain Bacteria; phylum Actinomycetota; class Thermoleophilia; order Gaiellales; family Gaiellaceae; genus Gaiella. The sequence goes on along the minus strand of CAWFDO010000009.1, from coordinate 23,610 downwards.
GGAAGGTCGAGCAGCTCGACGTCCACCCCTGCGGTGCGCAGCGCTTCGCCGCCCCCGCCCGCGTCGGAGCTCGGATCCGGGCACGCGGAGACGACCCGTGCGATCCCTGCGGCGAGGATCGCGTCGACGCACGGCGGCGTGCGGCCATGGTGCGCGCACGGCTCCATCGTCACGAAGAGCGTCGCGCCGCGCGAGCGCGTCCCGGCCTCGTCGAGCGCGACGACCTCGGCGTGCCTGCCGCCGGCCGGCTCGCTGACGCCCTCGCCGAGCGTCGCGCCGTCGGGCGCGACGACCACCGCGCCGACGGTCGGGTTCGGGTAGCCGCTTCGCGGCGCCGCCGCGACCAGCGCGAGTGCCCGCTCGAGGCTCACGCGATGGCCGCGCGAAGCCGACGGTAGGCGTCGGCCGGCGCGGGGTCGGCGAAGACGGCGCTCCCCGCGACGAGGAGCGACGCGCCTGCCTCGCGCACGCGGGCTGCGTTCTCCTCAGCGATGCCTCCGTCCACCTGGATCGGGACGTCGACGAGCGTCGAGAGCTCGGCGATCCGGTCGACCGCGTCGGGCATGAACGCCTGCCCCGAGTAGCCGGGGACGATGCTCATGCAGAGGACGATCTCGGCCTCGGCCGCACGCGCGGCGCGCGCGGCATCGGACGGGCTCGTCCCCGGGTTGAACGCGACGCCGACCGCGAGCCCGTGCGAGCGGGCCGCGCCGGCCACCGCGGCCGGGTCGTCCGCCGCCTCGACGTGGAACGTCACCGAGTCGGCACCCGACAGCGCGAACTCCTCGAAGTGGTGAACCGGGTCGTCGACCATCAGGTGGCAGTCGAGGACGCCCGCGGCGGCGTGGATGCCCGGTGCGATGGAGCGCAACACCACCGGCCCGATCGTCACCGGCGGGACGAAGTGCCCGTCGCCGCAGTCGAAGTGGAAGACGCGGCATCCGGCCGCGAGCAGCTCGTCCACGTGCTCGCCCAGCCGGCGGAAGTCCGCCGCGTAGAGCGACGGCTCGACCTCGACCCCGCCGCGAATCCAGTCGCCCCAGCCCACGCGGTCGATCCTACTGCCGACCCTCGAGCTTGTGACTTTCAGTTACAAGCCCACCGCCACGCACGGCCGCCCCGCGATCGGATGGTGGATGCAGGCACACGACTCGGGCGGCGAGCGGAGATCCGCTTGCAACAATCTGTTACTAGCATCGATCTGCCCGGCACTGCACCCTCGCGGCGAGGCGACGCGCGGCGGGATGAAACGAGACGGGCCGAGACGAGCTAGTGACTTTCAGTTGCAAGCGCGGCCGGAGGCGTCAGCGCACGCGGAGACGGGCGATGAAGAAGCCGCTCGTCCCGTGGACGTGCGGCAAGGTCCGAAGGAACGCGGGGTGCGAGTCGTGCCGGAAGGCGGGCCACTCGTCGCCGAGCCGCTCGTCGATCTCGACCGCACGCTCGGAGACGACGGCGTCGACGACGTCCTCGCACTCCTCGGCGTTGATGGTGCAGGTCGAGTAGACGACCGTCCCACCGGGCCTCGTGCGCGAGATCGCGGAGCGGAGGAGCTCGAGCTGGAGCCCCGGGAGGGGCATTGCCCGCCAGCGGAGGTCGGGTCGCGACGCGAGGACGCCCAGCCCCGAGCACGGCGCGTCCACGAGCGCCCGGTCGAACCCGTCGAGCTCGGCCGGCAGGTCGCGGCCGTCCGCGACGACGACGCTGACCCCCGTCGCGCCGAGGCGGCGGGCGTTCTTCTCCAGCTGCGCGGCGCGCGACGGGTCGACGTCGACGGCCACGACCTCGCCCGCGAGCATCGCGGCCTTGCCGCCCGGGGCCGCGCAGAGGTCGAGGGCCCGCTCCCCCGGCTTCGATCCGACGACGTGGCCGACCAGCTGCGAGCCGCGGCTCTGCGGCCAGATGCGGCCCTCGGCGAGCGCCGCCTCGTCGACGCGGTCGACGACCCAGGCACCGGGGATCAGCGAGTCCTCACGGCCCTCGATCGAGCCGCGGACGAGCCGGACGGCGGTCTCCGGCTCCTCGTTCTGCACGGCCATCAGCGCGCGCGCGGCGTCCGGGCCCAGCTCGCGCCACCACGTCTCCGCCACCCAGTCGGGGTACGAGTGGCGCAGCGCCGCCTCCGACGGCGTGCCGTCGGGAAGCGAGGCGCAGAGGTCGCGTGCTCCGTCCGCCAGCCGCCGGAGCACCGCGTTCGTGAACGGCACCGCCCGCTCGAGCCGCGCCTGTCGCACGAGCTCGACCGACTCGTTGACGGCCGCGTAGCGGGGCACGCCGTCCATGAACGCGAGCTGGTAGGCGCCGAGGCGAAGGGCGTCCCGGACAGGGCCGTCGAGCTTCCGAACGGGGCGCTTGCCGAGCGTCTCGATCGCGTGGTCGAGCGTGCGGGCCCGCTGCACGGTGCCGAACGCGAGCCGCCGGGCGAGCGCACGATCCCGCTCGTCGAGCGATCCCGACTCGGCCCGGAGCACGCGGTCGGCGTACGCGTCGTCCTCGAAGACGCGCCGAACGACGGAGAACGCGACCCGCCGGGCCGGCGACACCGCGCTCACCGAAGACCGCGCCGCCAGGCCTCGGCGCTCATGCGGCGCCCGCCGTCGGGCTGGACCTCGAGCGGCTCGAATTCGCCGTCGTTGCCGATCCCGGCGCGCCAGACGGTGACCGGACGGCCCTCGAGCACCGCGCGGGCGCCGATGTGAGGGCTCAGGGCGCGGACGACGCGAACCAGCTCCCCGGCGGGCCGCTCGAGATCGAGCCGACGATCCTCGGACCGGATCTTCTCGGCGTAGGTCGGCTCGCCGGCCTGGGGCGCGAACCGAGGCGCGGGGTCGGCGAGGACGCCGTCGAGGAGCCGCGCCGCGACCTCTCCCGTCCGCTCGTAGACGGCGCCGGCATCGTCGTCCGGGCCGATCGAGAAGGCCTCCTGCGCGGCCACCGGGCCGGCGTCGAGCTCGGCGACGGTCTCGTGGATCGTGACGCCGGTCTCGGCGTCGCCGGCCATGATCGCCCGCTCGACGGGCGCCGCGCCGCGCCAGCGCGGGAGAAGAGAGGGATGGACGTTGAGCCACGCCCGCTCCGCGAGCAGGTCCTCGGGCACGAGCAGCCCGTACGCGCACACGACGACGGTCGGCGCGCCGAGATCGAGGCCGGCGGTGGGTCGATCGGGCTGGAGCACGGGGAGGCCGAGGCGCTCCGCGACGAGCTTCGCCGGCGGCGGCGCGACGCGGCGGCCCCGGCCGGCCGGGGCGTCGGGACGCGTCAGCAGGACCGAGACGTCGTGGCGCTCGGCGAGCCGCTCGAGCACGTCCGCCCCGAACGGCGCCGTCGCGGCGACCGCGATGCGCGCCACGGCGCGAGGACCTGCTCCCGGCCTACGCGAGGACGAGGCGCGGGCGGAGCTGCCCGAGCGCCTCGCGGCGCGCGTCCGGATCGGTGCGATCGATGATGAGCGTGCCGTCCAGGTGGTCGAGCTCGTGCTGCACGACCCGCGCGTCGGCGCCCTCGAGCTCGAGCGAGACCGGCTCGCCCGTCTCGTCACGCGCCGCCACCTTGACGCGCACGGCCCGCTCGACCGGAAGGCGGATTGGCCCGAGGGAGAGGCACCCCTCCTGGTCCACCTCGGTGTCGCTCCCCTCCGGTGTGATGACCGGGTTGACCAGGACGCGATCCTCTCCGTCGAGGGTGGCGACGAAGAAGCGGCGGAGGATCCCGACCTGCGTCGCGGCGAGCCCGACGCCCTCCGCGTCGTGCATCAGGGCCTTCATCCGCTCGGCGACCCGGGCGAGCTCGTCGTCGAACGTCTCGGTCTCCGCGGCGCGCATCCGCAGCACGGGGTCCCCGTACTGCCGGATCTGGGCGAGCGCGACGTCCCGCCGGACGAGCCGCTCGGCCTCGGCGCGCGCCTCGGCGTCCGTCAGCTCGTGCCCGTGCTCGTGCTCGTGGTCGTGCGCGTGCTCGTCGTCGTGGTCGTGCTCGTGGTGGTCGTCTGCCACGGCGCGAGTGTAGACGTCAGCTCGCGATCACTGCCTGCGTCTGGAGCGTCCGTGAGACGAGCCTGCCGGCGTCGTCTCGGATGTCCACCTGCAGCACAATCGTCCGTTTGCCCGAGTGGACGAGCTCGGCTCGCGCCGTCACCGAGCCGTCGCGCACGGCCGCGAGGAAGTTCGTCTTCCCCTCGATCGTCGCCGTCGTGGCGCCGGACGGGAGGTTGAAGAAGGCCAGCGTCGCCGCGGCGACGTCGGCGAGGGTCATCAGGTAGCCGCCGTGGAGCACGCCGGCGGCGGTGCAGTGCTCCGGTGCCCACGCGCCACGGACGACCACCGCCTCGCTACCGCCCTCGAGACCCTCGAAGCCGAGGTGCGCGGCGAGCGGCATCGCCTCGCGGATCGTCGCCGTCAGCTCCTGGTCCACGGCGTCGTTCTACAGGGATTGCGGGTCGACGTCGACGACGACGTTGAGACCGTCGCGTCGCATCGTCGGCGCCGCCGCAGCGAGGAGCGCAGATGCACGACGTGCGACGGAGCGCGGCTGCATGGTCTTGGCGATGAGCTGCGCGCGATGGCGCCCGCGCAGGCGAAGCACGGGCGCCGGCCCGAGCAGGTCGGCCTCGACGCCGGACACGGCCAGGCGCTCGCGGAGCTCCTGCAGCGCCGCGAGCGGGGCTCCCGGCTCGGGGCCCGAGACGAGGATCGAGACGAGGTGCCGGAACGGCGGGTAGCCGAGCGCCTCGCGGCGCTCGAGCTCGCCGGCGAGGAATCCGGCGACGTCGTGGTTGACGGCGTGCCGCAGCGGGATCGCGTCCGGCTGGAAGGTCTGCACGAGCACGCGCCCCGGCGCATCCCGGCCGCTGCGCCCCGCGAGCTGCGTCACGAGCTGGAACGTCCGCTCCTCGGCGCGGAAGTCGGGGAACGAGAGGCTGGTGTCGGCATCGATCACGGCGGCGAGCGAGACACCCGGGAAGTGGTGGCCCTTCGCGACGATCTGGGTCCCGATCAGGACCGTCCGGTCCGCGGACCGGAAGCGCTCGATCGCGTCCCGGAGGGCGCCGGGCCGCGTCGAGACGTCCGCGTCGAGCCGGATCCGCTCGAGCTCGGGGAGGCTCCTCTGGAGCTCCGCCTCGAGCCGCTGCGTCCCTGCGCCGATGCGGGCGAGCTCGACCGAGCCGCATGCAGGGCACTCGCGAGGGACGCTCTCCGCGCGTCCGCAGTGGTGGCAGTGGAGGACATCGTCCGAGTGGAGCGTCAGCGCGACGTCGCAAAGCGTGCAGCGCCGTGAGACCCCGCAGGCTCGGCAGTGCACCGCCGGCGCGACGCCGCGCCGGTTCAGGAGCAGGATCGCGCGTCCGCCGTCCTCGACGAGGCCGCCCAGCGCAGCGAGCAGCGGCGCCGACAGCGGGTAGCCGGCCTCCCGCCGGAGGTCGACGAGGCGCACCCGCGGCATCGGGACGCCGATGCGCGCGGACAGGGACGCCCGCCGCAGACGGGCCCAGCTCTCGGGCCGCGGCGTCGCGGACCCGTAGACCGCGACTGCCCCTTCCAGCGCGGCACGCTTCGCCGCGACCGTGCGCGCGTCGTAGCGCGGGTCGGACTCCTGCTTGAAGGCGGGGTCGTGCTCCTCGTCGACGACGATCAGGCCGACGCCCCGCATTCCCGCAAAGATCGCGGAGCGGGCGCCGACGACGATCCGCGCCTCGCCCCGCGCGATTCGGTCGCGCTCGTCGCGGCGCTCCGCCTCGCCGAGCGAGGAGTGGAGGATCGCGACGATGTCCCCGAACCGCTGCCGGAAGCGCCCCACGGTCTGCGGCGCGAGGGCGATCTCGGGGACGAGGACGATCGTCCCGAGGCCCCGCTCGAGCGCCGCAGCGCAGGCCTGGAGGTAGACCTCGGTCTTGCCGCTGCCGGTCGGTCCTTCGAGCAGGACGTGCTCGCCGACCCCCTCGTCGAGCGCCGCGACGATCTGCTCGACGGCGGCCCGCTGGTCGGGGGTGAGCGAGGCCGGCTCGGGCTCGCCCGCGAGCGACTCGCGGCCGGCCGGCGACGGCCGCTCGCCGCGCGGCTTCCTCCGCGTCGGCGCCACCAGCTCGAGCGCGCGCGCCGGCGTCGAGCCGTAGTAGTCGGCGAGCCAGAGCGCGAGGTCGACGAGCGGGCCGGGAACCTCGTCGAGCTGCGCCCCGACGGCGACCGGCTCCACGCCCGGCGGCGCGGTCACCCCGACGTCGGCGACCACCCCGCGCACCGAGCGCCGCCCCAACCGGACGGAGACCACGGCGCCCTTGCCGGTGCCCTCCGGAACCTCGTAGGTGAACGGCCGCGCGAGCGACCGGGTCGAGACGAGCGGGTAGACCGACGCGAGCGGCATCCCGCCGAGCGTAGTCCGCGCCTCCGACGACCCCGACAGATGAGCCAGCGTGGGGAGCTGGACGCAGCGGGGTAGGATGCTCCCGTGGCGGGCGCGCACGGGCACTCGGTCGACGACTACCTCGAGGTCATCTACTTCCTCGCGTTCCCGATCGGCGAGTACCGCCCGGCCGGCGAGAGCGCCATCGCCGCGAGGGTGGCGGAGATGCTCGGCGTCTCGCGTGCCTCCGCCGGCGAGATGCTCAAGCGGCTCGAGACGGAGGGCCTCGTCGAGCGCGGCGAGCAGAAGGAGGCGATCCTGACGGAGACCGGGATCGAGCGCGCCGAGCGCGTCGTCCGGAAGCACCGGATCATCGAGCGCTTCCTCACGGACTTCATGGGGTACACGGCGTCCGAGTCGCACGTTCACGCGGACGAGATGGGCGACACGTTCACGGACGAGATGATCGACCGCATCTACGAGCGACTCGGGCGTCCCGACCGCTGCCCGCACGGCTGGCCCGTCTCGACCGTGATGGAGCAGACGGAGAACCAGGGCCTCGTCGCCCTCGCGGAGCTCGAGCCGGGGCAGGCGGGCGAGATCGTCCGGCTCGCGGAGCACGACGGCGACCTCCTGCACTGGTTCTACGACGAGGGCTACGTGCCCGGCTCGCAGGTCGAGATGCGCGCGGCGCACCCGGCCGCAGGACAGCTCTCGGTCGTGCTGGACAAGGGTGAGCGCGAGATCGCCGAGAAGGCCGCGCAGGGCCTGTACGTCCGGCTTGCCGCTTGATCTCGGCGAAAAACCGGCTTACATACGACTTACGGGGCTTTCATCCCGAACTCACGCCTGACGGCTTCGATTTAGGGCGGAAACCTCTCTCTGAAGGAGATCAGCACATGCGCCTCACCGCTCTTCTCGCCGCCACGCTGACGGCGATCGTCCTCGGGACCGGCGCGTCGGCCGCGATCGCCGCCGACAGCCCGTCGCTCACCGACGACGTCGCCAAGAGACTCGGCGTCACGCCGGAGCAGCTGCGCTCGGCGTTCAAGGCCGCGCTCGCGGCGCGGGTCGACGCCGCCGTCAAGGCGGGACGCCTCACGCCCGAGCAGGGCGCGAAGCTCAAGGAGCGGATCGCGAAGGCCAACGGCCTCGCGCTCGGGGCGCGCAAGGGGCTCGCGGAGAAGCGCAAGGCGTTCGGGGAGCGGATCGCCAAGCAGGCACGCGGCAAGGGCCCGGCGGCCACGTATCTCGGGATGACGCGCGAGGCGCTCTTCGCCGAGCTGAAGAAGGGCAAGTCGCTCGCTCAGGTGGCGCGCGACAAGGGCAAGAGCGTCGACGGCCTCGTCGCAGCGCTGGTCGCCCCGCTGAAGGAGCGCCTCGCGGAGGCCGTCGAGGCCAAGCGGCTCACGAAGCAGCGTGCGGACGAGTTCCTCGCGCGGTCTGTGGAATGGACCAAGAAGCTCGTCGAGCGCGAGTACAAGCCGCGCACGTCGTAGCTCACACCTCCGGGAACTGCAGGCGCACAACGGTGCCGCCGCCGTCCGCACGCAAGACGGTGGCGGTGCCGCCATGCTCGTCCACGACGCGCTTGACGATCGCGAGACCGAGCCCCGAGCCGGGCATCGCCCGCGCCTCCGGCGAGCGGTAGAACCGCTCGAAGACGTGCGGGACGTCCGCCTCGGCTATCCCGGGCCCATGATCGCGGACGGACACGTGGCCGTGCGCGACCGCGACGTCGATCGTGGCACCCGGGTCGCTCCACTTGACGGCGTTGTCGAGCACGTTCGCGACGGCCCGCTCGAGCCTCCCCGGCACCCCTCCGACGACCGTCGGCTCGAGAGCGGTCGTGAACCTGACCTGGGGAGCGAGCCGCGCCGCGCGCTCGACGGCGTCCTCGACGAGCTCGTCCAGCCGCAGGTCGACGACCTCGAGCTCGGTCGGCGCCTCGCTCGCAAGCTCCACGAGCCCGGTCACGAGTCCGCTCATCTCCCCCAGCTGGCCGACGAGATCGCCCAGTAGTGCCTCGCGTGCCTCCGGCGCGAGGTCGTCCCGTCGCGCAAGCACCTCGACGTTCGTCCGGATGCTCGTCAGCGGCGTCCCGAGCTCGTGGGACGCGTCCGCGACGAGCTGCCGCTGCTGCCGCTGGGACTCGTCGAGCGCCGCGAGCATGGTGTCGAAGCTCGCGCCGAGGCGCGCCAGCTCGTCGTGCCCCTCGAGTCCGATCCGGTGCGACAGGTCCCGCGTCTCGGCGACGACCTCCGCCTCGCGCGTCAGCCGCTCCACGGGCCGGAGTGCCGTCCGCGCAACGAGGGCGCCGAAGGCGGCCGCAGCGGCGATACCGCCGAGCGACACGAGCACGAGGACGATTCCGATCCGGTCGAGCACGCGGTCGACCTCCTCGAGCGGCCGCACGAGCTGGAGCGCATACCCGTCGCCGACGGGCACGACGAGCTGGAGCACGTGCGTCCCCTCGATCACGGAGTCCGTGAAGAACGGATCGCCTCCCTCGGCAGCGGCCTGCTTGACCTCGTCCGTCACGGGGAACGCGACCTGCCGCGGATCAGGCTTCGCGACCTGGCCCTGGGCGTCGACCGCCTGCAGGAAGACGTCGCCCTGCTCCAGGCCGCGGTACGGGGAGTCGAGCACCCGCGACCCGTTCGGTCCTCGGCGGACGGTGAGCGGCCCCGACGTCACCAGCGCCGCGCGGTCCTCGAGCGTCGACTCGATCTCTCCGCGAAGCTGGTCGCGGACCAGCACGTAGACGAGGCCGGAGGCGAGCGCGATCGCGACCGCGACCGCAGCCGCGGCGGCGAGCGTGAGCCGGGCGCGGAAGCTCACGACTCGCGGAGCGCGTAGCCGACCCCGCGCACCGTATGGATGAGGCGGGGCTCGCCGGCCGCCTCGAGCTTGCGGCGCAGGTACCCGACGTACACGTCGAGCGCGTGGGAGTCGGGGCCGAAGTCGTACCCCCAGACCCGGTCGTAGATGAGAGAGCGGCGGAGCACCTGGCGCGGATTGCGCAGGAACAGCTCGAGCAGGTTGAACTCGGTGACGGTGAGCTCCACCTTGCGCTCGCCGCGCTGCACGTCGCGCGTGGCCGGGTCGAGGGAGAGGTCGGAGAAGCGGAGCTCGCCCGTCTGGCCGGTGCGGCGAAGCAGCGCGCGCAGGCGAGCAAGAAGCTCGTCGAGCGCGAACGGCTTCACGAGATAGTCGTCAGCCCCGGCGTCGAGGCCCGCGACGCGGTCGCCGACGGCGCCTCGCGCCGTCAGCATGAGGATCGGCACGTCGGAGCCCTGTGCACGGAGTCGCCGGGCGACCTCGAGCCCGTCGACGACGGGCAGCATCACGTCGAGGATGAGCGCGTCCGCGGCCGACTGTGCCATCGTCGCGAGCGCCTGCGCGCCGTCCTCGGCGACCGACAGCTCGTACCCCTCGGTCTCGAGCGCGCGCACGAGCGCGTTCCGGACGGCAGGCTCGTCTTCGACGATCAAGAGCTTCAGCACGCGTCGGATGATCGCAATCACAGTTCAGCGCCGCGTAAGACACGTCCTCCCGGTTCTTCGGAAGCTCCGAAGCGACTCTCAACCGGCTCTGAAGGTCGGGTGGTGGCATGGCTCTCGTCCGGATCGACGACGAGAGGAGACGAAGGTGATGGATGCGACGAAGAAGAAGCTCGCCGCAGGAGCGGTCGCAGTGGCCGCGCTCGCCGGAGGCGGCGCCGCACTCGCGGCCGGCGGCATCGGCTCGGAGGAGGACCAGCAGGCGATCATCGACGACGCCGCGAAGCGGCTCGGCGTCGATCCCGAGGCGCTCGAGAACGCGCTCGAAGGCGCGCTCGGCGCACGTCTCGACGAGGCGGTCGCGGAGGGGCGCCTGACCGAGGCGCAGGCAGCCGAGCTGAAGGAGCGCCTCGAGGACGGGACGCTCCCGCTCTTCGGTGGACGTGGCCCCGGGCACCACGGCTTCGGCTTCCACGGCCCGGAGCTCCACGAGGCCGCCGCGTCGTTCCTCGGGCTCACCGAGGCCGAGCTCCGCACGCAGCTCGAGGCGGGGAAGTCGCTCGCCGACGTCGCCGGGGCCGAGGGCAAGTCGGTTGCGGGCCTGAAGGCGGCGCTCGTCGATGCGGTCGAGCAGAAGCTCGGAGAGGCCGTCGACGCCGGCCGGCTCACGGACGCCCAGCGTGACCAGGCACTCGGCCGCTTCCAGGAGCGGCTCGACGACTTCGTCGCGCGCGAGGGCATCGGCCCGCGTGGCAGGGGCGACAACCGCCCGGCCGGCTTCGACCACGTGCCCGGCGGCATGCCGATGTGACCCCGCGTCGCCGTCGAAGGCCCGAGGGGCCGGCTTCCGCGCCGGCCCCTCGTCGTGGTCCGACTTCGCGAGGTTCTTACCGGACTCTTCACCGGCGTTGAGGGAGCTCTTGAGAGCGACCGCTGCACTGATCGGAGACGCAGACACGATCAGGAGGAACGAGCATGAGCACCACCCCCACGACCCCAGAGCCACGCCGCCGGAGGATCGCGCCGCTCGCCGCGACGCTCCTCATCGGCGCCACCGTCGGCACCGGCGCGACGGTCGCCGCAGTTCGCGCCACGGACGACTCGACCGCGTCCGCGGCCGGCGTCGGCATTCCGGTCGCGGCGTCGAGCACGCTGACCGCCGGTCAGATCTACGCCAAGGCATCGCCAGGGGTCGTCGAGATCACGGCGGGCGGCGTCGCGAGCGACGCGTCCGGCGAGTTCGGCCCCGCCCAGGAAGGCGAGGCGACGGGTTCCGGCTTCGTCCTCGACGACGACGGCCACATCGTCACGAACGCGCACGTGGTGGAGGGAGCGAGCTCGCTCAGCGTGCGCTTCCCGGACGGTGACGAGGTCGCGGCGACGCTCGTCGGCACCGATCCTTCGACCGACCTCGCGGTGATCGACGTCGACGTTGCCGCGTCCGAGCTCACTCCGCTCTCCTTCGCGGACGAATCGACGGTCGACGTCGGCGACGCGGTCGTCGCGATCGGCAGCCCCTTCGGCCTCGAGAGCACGGTGACGGCGGGCATCGTGAGCGCGCTCGATCGGACGATCGAGGCGCCGAACGGCTTCGCAATCGACGGCGCGATCCAGACCGACGCCGCGATCAACCACGGCAACTCGGGCGGCCCGCTGCTCGACGCCTCGGGCGACGTCATCGGCGTCAACGCGCAGATCGCGAGCGAGTCGGGTGGGAACGACGGCGTCGGCTTCGCGATCGGCGTCGACACCGTGAAGAAGGTCGCGACGTCCCTGGCCGCCGGCGAGGCGGTCGACCACGCATACCTCGGCGTCTCGCTCGAGGACGGGGACGCGGGTCCGCGCGTTGCGGCCGTCAACGACGGAAGCCCCGCGGCGGCCGGCGGCGTGAAGGTCGGAGACGTGATCGTTGCGATGGACGGCGACCAGGTCTCCTCCTCCGACGACCTCCGCGCGGCGATCGAGTCCCGCGAGGTCGGCGCGCAGGTGACCCTGACCGTCCAGCGGGACGGCCAGCGCAAGGAGCTGAGCGTCACGCTCGGCGAGCGGCCGGCCTGAGGCGTACTGCGCGGCGGGAGTCCGCGGAAGCGGATTCCCCCGCACGATCTCCGCGATCAGCTAGACGGCAGCCGGAGCGGCCAGCCCGGCGGCGGCACGCAAGGCGTCCGCCTTGTCGGTGCGCTCCCAGGTGTAGTCGGCCGAGTCGGTGCGGCCGAAGTGCCCGTAGGCGGCGGTCTTCCGGTAGATCGGCCGGCACAGGTCGAGATCGCGCACGATCGCGCCGGGCCGCAGGTCGAAGTGCTCGAGCACGAGGTCGGAGATCCGCGCGTTCGTGATGCCCTCGGCCTCGGTGCCGAAGGTGTCGACGAGCACGCTCATCGGGTGCGCGACGCCGATCGCGTACGCGACCTGCACCTGGCAGCGCTCGGCGAGCCCCGCCGCGACGACGTTCTTCGCGACGTAGCGGGCCGCGTAGGCGGCGGAGCGGTCGACCTTGGTCGGGTCCTTCCCCGAGAAGGCGCCGCCGCCGTGCGGCGCCGCGCCGCCGTAGGTGTCGACGATGATCTTGCGCCCCGTCAGCCCCGTGTCGCCCATCGGGCCGCCGATCACGAACTTGCCGGTCGGGTTGACGATACAGGAAGTCCTTCGCGCCGAGCGCCGCCGGGTCGAAGAGATCGCGGTAGTCGGCGTGCAGGATCGGCTCCACGACGTGCTCGAGCAGGTCGGGCTTGATCAGCGACTCCGCGTCAAGGCCGTCACGGTGCTGCGTCGAGATGAGCACCCGCTCGATCTCGACCGGGCGCTGGATCCCGCGCTCGTCGACCTCGTAGCGAACGGTCACCTGCGTCTTCCCGTCCGGGCGCAGGTACGGCAGCACCTCGGCCTTCCGGATCTGCGCCAACCGGCGCGCGAGCTTGTGCGCGACCAGGATCGGCAGCGGCATCAGCTCGTCCGTCTCGCTCGACGCGTACCCGAACATCATCCCCTGATCCCCGGCGCCGATCCGGTCGATCGGATCGATGTCGCCGTGCTGCGCCTCGTAGGACTCGTCGACGCCCTGCGCGATGTCGGGCGACTGGTCGTCGATCGCGACCATCACCCCGCACGTCTCCGCGTCGAACCCGTACTTGGCGCGCGTGTAGCCGATGTCCTTGATCGTGTCGCGCACGATCGAGCGGACGTCCACGTACGTCTCCGTCGTGATCTCCCCGGCGACGACGACGAGCCCCGTCGTGATCAGCGTCTCGCACGCGACACGGCCGTTCGGGTCGTCCGCGAGCACCGCGTCGAGCACCGCGTCCGAGATCTGGTCGGCGATCTTGTCCGGGTGCCCCTCGGTGACCGACTCGGACGTGAACTGGAACGTGCGCGCGCTCATGACGGTCGCATCGTAGCCGCGGTCGTCGTCGTGTCGAGGGGGGTCAACCGCGGACGGGGACGAGCAGCGGGGTATCGCTGCCCGGCGTCTGCGTGACGATCATCGGCTGCCCGAAGACGTGCTCGAGGACGTCCTCCGTGAGTGTCGCCCAGGGCGTTCCCTCCGCGGCGACGGCGCCGCGGTGGAGGAGACAGAGGCGGTCGGCGTAGGCTGCGGCGAGGTTCAGGTCGTGTGCGACGACGACGACGGCGCCGCCTCCGACCGCGACGTCGCGCGCGATCCGCATCACCCGCTCCTGGTGGTGGAGGTCGAGGGATGCGGTCGGCTCGTCGAGCAGGAGCAGCGGCGTGCACTGCGCGAGCACGCGCGCGAACGTCGCGAGCGCCTGCTCGCCGCCCGAGAGGGTGCGAAACGTGCGCTCGGCGAAGCCCGTCATGCCGACACGGTCGAGCGACTCGGCGAGCTCGCCGAGCACGTGCGAGCCGCCCGCGAGCCGCTTCTCGTGCGCCCCGTCCGCCGCCTCGTACTCGGTGAACCTGCGATGCCCGACGATCGACCGCAGCTCGCGCTCGATCCAGGCGGCGTCCGCCTCCGGCGCGTCGGCCTCGAGCGAGACCTCGATCTCCGGCGCGCACTGCGCGACAACCGTCCCGTCGCCCGACGCCGCGTCGGTGCTCCAGGCGAGTGTCGCCCGGAACCCCTCGAACGACTGCGGGTAGCGATACGCGCGGGCGTGTGCTCCGCGGACGAGCGCATCGGCCTGCGCCACGCCCTCCGTCTGTGTGGCCATGTCCCTCTCCCTTCGTGTAAGGCTTGCCTTACTTTCGAAGGAAGGTTATATGCGCGCGGCAGTAGGCCGCGCCGGGGCGCGGCTCTCGACGAGCGGCGGGGACCGTCCTACTCGACGGTCGGGTCGCGGCGCATCAGCTGCCCCACGAGCTCGATCAGCGGCGTGCCGTCGAGGACCTCGCAGACGCCTTCGGTGATCGGCATCTCGATCTCGAGCCGATGCGCCAGCGCCCGCAGCACCGGCGCGGTGGTCAGCCCCTCCACCACCATGCCGATCGAGCGTGCCGCATCCTCCGGCGTCGCCCCCTGGGCGACGAGCTCGCCGCAGCGCCGGTTGCGGCCGGCCGGCGACCAGCACGTGACGATGAGGTCGCCCATCCCCGCGAGCCCGGCGAACGTCTCCGGCCGGGCGCCGGACACCTCGGCCAGCCGCCCCATCTCGGCGAGCCCGCGGGCGACGAGCGCCGCCTTGGCGTTGTCCCCGAGCCCGAGTCCGTCCGCTCCTCCGGCGGCGAGGGCGATGACGTTCTTCGCCGCCGCGCAGAGCTCGACGCCGATGATGTCGTCGTTCACGTAGACGCGAAACGCCGTCGAGTTGATCGCGAGCTGCAGCTGGACGGCGAGCGCCATGCTCTCGCAGGCGATCACGGCCGCCGCCGGGAGGCCGCGTGCGACCTCGTCGGCGATGTTCGGGCCGGAGAGGACGGCGACGGGACGCCCGTGCACGACGGTCGAGAGGCGCTCTCCGGTCTCCGGGTCGAGCCCCTTCGTCAGGCTGAGGACCGGTGCCCGCCCCGGGAGTGACTCGACGACGGCCTTGAACGAGGCGCTGGGAACCGCGACGACCACGAGGTTCGCGTCCGCGACACCGGCCTCCTCGATGGTCGCCGCCGTCACGCCCGAGAGGTCGACGCTGCCGAGGTAGCGCGGGTTCCGCCCCGACTTGCGGATGGCTGCGACCTGCTCCGGGTCGCGGCAGGCGAGAGTGACGTCGTGCCCGCGCTGGACGAGGAGCCAGGCGAAAGCGGTGCCCCACGATCCTCCTCCGACGACGACGACGTTCACTCGGACCGCTGGAAGTCGATGGACACGGGCACGCCCTGGAGGTCGAACCGGTCACGGAGCTCGTTTTCGACCCAGTACGCATAGTCGCGCGTGACGAGACGCGGATCGTTGACGAAGATGCGGAGTCGCGGTGGCCGGGTCGCGGTCTGCGTCCCGTAGAGGAGCTTGAGGCGGCGTCCGCGCTCGCCGGCCGGGCCGGGCCGGGCTTCCTTGAGCTCACCCAGCGCGCGGTTGAGCACGGGCGTCGGGATGCGCGTCACGTGCTTCGCGAAGAGCGTCTCGACGTGGTCGAGCATGCGTCTCAGCCCGCGGCCGGTGGTCGCCGAGACGGCGACCGCCGGCGGCCGTTGGCGCAGCCTGCGGTTCAGGAGGCCTCGCATCTCCTGGAGGTCGACGACGGTGATGTCCCACTTCGAGAGCACGACGAGGGTGGCGCAGCCGGCCTTGCGGGCGACGTCGGCGACCGCGAGGTCCTGCTCGACGATCCCCTCGGAGGCGTCGACGAGGACGAGCGCGACGTCCGCGCGGTCCGCCGCCTCGAGCGCACGGAGCTCCGAGTAGTACTCGATTCCCTGCCGTTGACGCCGCTTCCGTCTGAGGCCCGCCGTGTCGACGAGGACAAACGTCGTCCCGTCGCGCTCCAGCACCGTGTCGATCGTGTCGCGGGTCGTCCCCGGCACGTCGGAGACGATCACGCGCTCCTCGCCGACGAGGGCGTTCAGGAGCGACGACTTGCCGACGTTGGGCCGTCCGAGGATCGCCACGCGGACCGCCTCGTCGCCGACGATCGCCTCGTTCCGCCCCGGAAGCCGCGCGACGACCTCGTCGAGCAGGTCGCCGGTCCCGTGACCGTGCAGCGCCGAGAGTGGCACGGGTTCGCCGAGGCCGAGCCGATGGAACTCGAGCGCCTCGAGATCGCGTCTGGGGTCGTCGATCTTGTTCACGAGCAGGATCACCGGCTTCCCCGATGCGCGGAGGATCGTCGCGATCTCCTCGTCGCCCGGGGTCACGCTCGCCCTGGCGTCGACGACGAACAGAACGAGGTCGGCCTCCTCGACGGCCGAGCGTGCCTGGGCGGCGATGTGGCGCCCGAACGGCCCGGTGTCGGCCTCGTCCACTCCGCCCGTGTCGATCAGCCGGAACGTGACGCCGTTCCAGTCGCAGAGGAGCTCCTTCCGGTCGCGCGTGACGCCCGGTGTCTCGTGCACCACGGCGGCGCGGCTCTCCGTCAGCCGGTTCACGAGCGTCGACTTGCCGACGTTCGGGAACCCGACGATCGCGACCGTGCCGGCGCTCCTGAGCTCTTCGGGCTCAGAGGCGCTGGGTGAGCTGGGCTCGTCCATGGCGACTAGCGGCGGGCCGCCGAGGGCGGCACTCCGCTCGGTCTCCCGAGCGCGTGCACCTCGACGAGCCAGTCGAAGAGGCGCCGGATCTCTGCCTGCAGCAGCAGCGAGGCCTCCTTGTAGCCCTTGCCGCCCTTCGGGAGCCCCTCGAGCGTCATCGGCTCGCCCCAGGCAATCGAGACAGGCTGTCGGTTCCCGAGGCTCCACCCCTGTGTCCCGTGGATCACGACGGGGACGATCGGAACGGCCTCCTGGAGGGCGACCATTGCAGCGCCCGGCTGGACCATGCCCGGCACACCCGCCGTCTGACGGGTGCCCTCGACGAAGAGACCGAGCGCGTGGCCGTCCGTGACGATCCGTCGCATCATCCGAACCGCCTCACGGTCCGACTCGCCGCGCCTGACCGGGAAGCAGCCGAACGAGCGGATGAACGCTCCGAGGCCGGGGATCCGATGGGCCTCGATCTTCGCCATGTAGTACAGGACGCGCGGGCTCGCCTTGCCGAGGACGACGGGATCGAGCCAGGAGAAGTGATTCGAGGCGACGACGCAACCGCCCGTCAGAGGTAGGCGGTCCGTCCCGTACACCCTGAGGCGCGACGCGAGCGCCGCCGCCCCGCCCATCGTCGGGCGCCCGATGGCCCATGCGATGTCCGGCGCGCTCACCGGACGGCTCCGACGAGCTCGACGATCCGGTCGATCACCTGGTCGAGGGTCATGCTCGTCGTGTCCACCAGGACCGCGTCCGAGGCGCGATGCGTGTTGGCCGCGTCGCGCTCGTCGCGCCGCTGCAGCTCTGCCGCGAGCTCGTCGACACCGAGGCCCTCGCGCTCGGCGTGCCGCCGCCTGGCGCGCACGGACGGATCCGCGACGAGCCAGACTTTCAGCTCCGCCTCGGGCACGACCACGACGCCGATGTCGCGTCCCTCGATCACGGAGTCGCCGGAGCTCCCGAGCTCGCGCTGGCGACCACGCATGACCTCGCGGACCTCCGGATGCCGAGCGACGACCGGCACCGCCGCGTCGATCTCCGGCTCGCGGATCCGCTGGGTGACGTCCTCGCCCGCGATCTCGACGTGCCCCGCCGCAGCGAACGTGACGGGATGCGCGTGCGCGAGCGCCTCGAGCGCCGGGCCGTCGTCGAGCGGCACGCCCTCGTGGAGCGCGAGCCACGTGAGCGCGCGGTACATCGCCCCGGTGTCGAGGTACCGGAACCCGAGCCGGTCCGCGAGCGCCCGGGCGACCGAGCTCTTCCCCGCTCCCGCGGGCCCGTCGATCGCCACGATCATCGCGCTGGAGGCTACCGCCGCTCGTCCTCGACCACGACGGACGCGCGACGCAGCTCGTCGATCATCTCGAAGAACCCCGGGAAGCTGACGGCGACCGCCGCGGCGTCGTCGATGCGCACGCCCTCGCGCGAGACGAGCCCCGCGACGGCCCCGAGCATCGCGAGCCGGTGGTCGCCGCGGCTCGTCATGCGCCCGCCGCGGAGGCGCGCCGGGATCCCCGTCACCGTGAAGCCGTCGTCGCGCGCGCGGGCGCGAACGCCGAGCGCGCGCAGGGCGTCGACGGTCGCCTCGATACGGTCGGTCTCCTTGGCACGGAGCTCCTCTGCGCCCGTCAGCCGGCTCTCGCCGCGCGCGCAGGCCGCGGCGAGCGCGAAGAGCGGGAGCTCGTCGATCGCGAGCGGCACCTCACTCGGCCCGACCGAGGTACCCACGAGCGACGCCGAGTGGACCTCGAGGTCGCCTCCGGGCTCGCCGCCGATCTCGCGGCGGTTGTAGACGGTGATCTTCGCGCCCATCCGCTCGAGGATCTCGAGCAGACCCGTCCGGCGAGGGTTGAGGTTGACGCCGTGAACGTGGACCTCGGAGCCCGGGACGAGCGTCGCGGCGACCACGAACGGTGCGGCGGAGGAGAAGTCGCCGGGGACCTCGACCTCTCCGAGCGAGAGGCTCGTCGCCGGCCGGATCGTGACGCTGGTCGGGCGGACGACGACGCCCGCCCCGGCCGCCGCGAGCATGCGCTCGGTGTGGTCGCGCGTCGGCGCCGGCTCGACGACCGTCGTCTCGCCCTCGGCGAAGAGGCCCGCGAGGAGGATGCAGGACTTCACCTGGGCGCTCGCGACGGGCAGCGCGTAGTCGATCCCGCGAAGCTCCTGGCCGTGAACGGTCATCGGCAGGCACCCGTCGGTCGTCTCGACGCGGGCGCCCATCCGGCCGAGCGGCTCCGCGATGCGCGCCATCGGCCGGGAGGAGAGCGAGGCGTCGCCGGTGAGCTCGAACGCACGGCCGGCCTGGCCGGCGAGGATCCCGGCGAGCAGCCGGACGAGGGTGCCCGCGTTGCCACAGTCGATCGGCGCGTCGGGCGCGGTCGGCCCGTGGAGCCCTTTCCCGAACACCCGGAGCGCGTCGTCGCCGTGCTCGTACACGTCGATCCCGACGGCGCGCACGGCGGCGATCGTCGACTCGGTGTCCGTCGAGCGGCCGAAGCCCGTCACCCGTGTCTCTCCGTCGCAGAGCGCGCCGATGAGCACGGCGCGATGCGAGATGGACTTGTCGCCCGGCACGGCGAGGTGCCCGAGCAGGTGGGGGGCGGGCTCGACGACGAGCGCGCCCCCCGGTGCCGCCGCGGCGCTCATCCCGTCCGCCGCGCTCGCAGGAACCGCTTGAAACTTCTTGTCACAACCGTCATTCGTCGATCACCGGCGCGACGACGACGCCGTAGCCCTGCGCCTCGAGCAGCTGCGCGGTCCGTTCGGCCTCGCTCTCGCCCGACACGAGCATCGTCAGCGTCCCGCCGCGCTCGGCCGAGACGTGGTCGAGCTCGAAGTCCTCGACGTTGATCCGCTCGGCGCCGAGCGCCTGGAAGATCCCGGCCAGGACGCCCGGACGATCCGGGATGTGCGTCCGGACACCGGTGCAGGATGCCCGGGTCGACGAACGCCGTCTCGAGCAGGCGGCGCCGATGGCTGCTCGCCTCGCCGATCCAGCGCGCGAGGAAACCCGCGTCGCCGCCCGCGAGCGCCTGCTCGACCTGCTCGAGCAGCCGGCGCTGCTCGGCGAGCGCGGCCCGGAGCGCCTCGCGGTTGTCGAGGAAGATGTCGACCCAGATCCGCGGGTTCGCGCCGCCGATGCGCGTCATGTCCCGGAGCGAGCCGCCCGCCGCCTGCAGTGGGTCGTGCCCGTCGATCCGCGCGGCGCCCGCCTGGTTGAGGAGGACGTTCGCCAGCACGTGCGGCAGGTGGCTGGTGACCGCGACGAGACGATCGTGGGCATCGGGGCTGATCGCGACGGGACGCGCGCCGAGCGCCGAGACGAACCCGTGCACGAGCCGAAGCCGGTCCGGCTCCGTCGCCGCGGTCGGCGTGAGAAACCACGTGGCGCCGTCGAAGAGGTCTGCCGTCGCACGCTCGGGCCCCCGCGTCTCGGCGCCGCAGATCGGGTGCCCGCCGACGAAGCGCCGGTCTCCGCCCGCCGCGGCCGAGGACACGGGCCGCTTCGTCGAGCCGACGTCCGTGACGGTGCAGGCTTCGCCTGCCCGATCGAGAAGCGCACGGACCGTCACGCGAGGTCGCCGACCGGCACAGCGGCAATCAGCCAGCTCCGCGTCCGCGACGGCAGACGCGAGATCGGACGCGGGCTCGACCGCATCCCGGTCCGCCGCGACCTAGAGCGCGTCCGGATCGGGATCCCAAGCCCGTGACCGTCGCGCGTCCGCCGCGACTCGCGGCGAGCGCGACGGAGGCGCCGATGAGCCCGGTGCCGACGATCGCCAGCCGCTCGACCGGGGTGCCGTCATGCCAGCCCGTCTAGCCGCGGACCGCCGCAGCCGATCACTGCGGCCCGCATCAGCTCGGCGACGCGGAACGCGAGATCGAGCGACTGCCGGGCGTTGAGCCTCGGGTCGCACAGTGTCTCGTAACGATGGTCGAGCTGATCCTCGGAGACCTCCTCCGACCCGCCGAGGCACTCGGTGACGTCCTCACCCGTGATCTCGAGGTGGACGCCGCCCGGCCAGGAGCCCGCCTCACGGTGCGCCTCGAAGAACCCCTCGATCTCGCCCATCACGTCGTCGAAGCGCCGCGTCTTGTGGCCGGAGGCGTCACGAACGTGTTCGCGTGCATCGGGTCGCAGGCCCAGAGAACGGGGACCTCCGACTCACGGACGGCCCGGACGAGCGGTGGCAGGACGTCCACGCGCCGCCCGCGCCGAGACGCGTGACGAGCGTGAGCCGCCCCGGGATGCGGCGCGGGTTGGGCGGACTCGCAGAGCGCGACGAGCTCGTCCGGGTGTCGTCGCCGGGCCGACCTTCGCGCCGACCGGGTTCTCGACGCCGGCGAGGAACCCGACGTGGGCGCCGTCGAGCTGCCGGGTGCGCTCGCCGACCCACAGGAAGTGCGCCGAGCACGCGTACCAATCGCCGGTGGTCGAGTCGCGACGGACGAGCGGCTCCTCGTAGTCGAGGAGGAACGCCTCGTGGCTCGTCCAGACGTCGACCTCGTGGATCGTCCCCTCGTCGCCGAGGTCGATGCCGATCGCCTGCATGAAGCGGAGCGCGCGCCCGATCTCGTTCGCGATCCCCTCGTACCGCCGGCCCTCCTGCGAGCTCGCGACGAACTCCTGATTCCAGGTGTGCACCTGCGTCAGGTCGGCGAAGCCGCCCTTTGTGAAGGCGCGCAGCAGGTTGAGCGTCGAGACCGACTGGTAGTACGCCTGCACCATCCGCTCGGGGTCCGTGACCCGCGCCTCGGGCGTCGCCTCGTCGGAGTGGACCGCGTGCCCGCGGAACGACGGCAGCTCCACCCCGTCGACGAACTCGGTCGGGGCCGACCGCGGCTTCGTGAACTGGCCGGCGATCCGGCCGAGCTTGACGACCGGGAGCGTGGCGCCGTAGGTGAGCACCGCCGACATCTGGAGAAGCACCTTGAGCCGCTCGCGGATCGAGACCGCCGAGACCTGCCGGAACGACTCGGCGCAGTCCCCGGCCTGGAGGAGGAATGCGCGCCCCTCGACCGCCTCGCCGAGCGCGCGCTGGAGCGCCCGCGCCTCGCCGGCGAAGACGAGCGGCGGCAGCTGCCCCAGGCGCTCGCGGACGTCGTCGACCGGCGGCGGCGTCGGGCCAGCCGGGCTGCTGCAACGCAGGCAGCGACCGCCACGTCGACGGTGTCCAGGGCTCGGCGAGCGCCATAGGACGAGTGTAGTCCCGGCGGTTTTGACGCTTCGCGCCAAAACGGCTAGAAGAATGGATGCCCGACATCGACCGCCAGCCCCTCTTCTGGTGCCCCACGCGCCGATGACCTGCCGCGGCCGGCGGGTGTTCTAGTCCTTCGGTCGCGAAGCGAGCGAAAGGACCGTCGTGAAGATCTTCTCGGGCATCCAACCGACCGGCGACAAGACGCTCGGCAACTACATCGGCGGGTTCCGCCAGTACGCGCAGACGCAGGACTCGGCGAGGCGTACTTCTGCATCGTCGACCTCCACTCGATCACCGTCGACTACGACCCGCAGGACCTCCGCGAGCGAACGCTCGACCTGTTCGCGATGCTGATCGCGACCGGGCTCGACCCCGGACGGTCGACCGTCTTCGCGCAGAGCCAGGTCACGGCGCACGCAGAGGCGAGCTGGCTCCTCTCGGCCGTCACGAGCTACGGGCAGCTCGGCCGGATGACGCAGTTCAAGGAGAAGGCGGATCAGCGCGAGTTCGTCTCGTCCGGGCTGTTCACGTACCCGGTGCTGATGGCCGGCGACATCCTCCTGTACCAGACCGACGTCGTCCCGGTCGGCGACGACCAGCGCCAGCACATCGAGCTCGCGCGCGACATCGCGGAGCGGTTCAACGCCCGCTTCGGCTACGTTCGTCGTCCCGCAGGGGATCTTCCCGGAGGCGGCGGACCGATCATTGACCTGCAGGAGCCGACGAACCGCATGTCGACGACGAGCGGGACCCATCAGGAACGGTGCGCCTCCTCGACGAGCCCGACGTGATCCGCAAGAAGTTCCGCTCGGCGCAGACGGACTCGGGCCGCGAGGTCCCTGGCGTGGCCCCGACAAGCCCGGCATCACCAACCTCATCGACATCCTCTCCGTGATCAGCGAGCGTGCGCCCGACGAGATCGAGAGCGCCTACGACGGCTCGGGCTACGGCGACTTCAAGGCTGACGTCGGCGACGTCGTCGCCGAGCACCTGACACCTGTCCGGGAGCGCTACCTCGAGCTCCGCGCCGACGAGGGCGAGCTGCGACGCCTCCTCGTCCTCGGCGCCGACCGCGCGCGCGGGGCGGCGGCGCCGACGCTCGAGGCGATGTACGAGCGGATGGGCTTCGTCCGGCCGGGCGGCGTTTGAGCGCCCCGCGGCCGAGGTAGCATCGCTCGAATGGCCGACGAGCGCCGCGAGGACTCGATCGATCCGGAGCGGACGATCGAGGAGGAGACCGTCGAGCTGCGCCGCGGGATCCCCGAGCCCGAGGGCTACCCGTACGACGGCGATCTCGAGGCCGACGCGGTCGTCGTCCAGCGAAGCGAGCGCGAGCGGCGCAACCCGGACGGGACCGTCGATCGCGACACGGTTCAGGTCGAGGAGCGCCGCCGCCGGTCGCGCGATCCGATCGCGATCGCCCTCGGCGTGCTGCTGCTGCTTCTCGCGGCCGGCGCGGTCGCCTGGTTCGTCCTCGCGCAGGAGGACACGACTCCGGTGCCGGCGGTCGAGGGGCTGTCGGTCGACCAGGCGGTCGCGCAACTCGAGGCCGACGGCTTCCGTACGAACGTCGCGACCGAGGCGAGCGATGCGCCGTCGGGCAGCGTCGTCGCGCAGGACCCGGCCGCCGGGACGGAGGCCGATGAGGGATCGACGGTGGCACTCCGCGTCTCGGGCGGGCCGGACATGATCGCCGTGCCGAACGCGGTCGGGCTCCCCGAGGCCGAGGCTCGCGACCGTCTCGTCGGCGCGGGCTTCCAGGTCGAGTCGACGGAGGTGTTCGCGGAGCGAGAGCCGGGCACGGTGACGGCGCAGTCGCCGAGCGCCGGGGCGGAAGCCGAACGCGGGGCGACGGTGACGATCGACGTGTCGAAGGGCTCGGGCCTCGTCGAGGTTCCGAACGTCGTCGGGATGACGCGGGGGCAGGCAGAGGCGGAGCTCTCCACCGCGCGGCTCGAGGCGAACGTCGTCCAGGTTCCGTCCGACGAGCCCGTCGGGAC
>CAWFDO010000008.1:0-104975 GCA_963814565.1 uncultured Actinomycetes bacterium | reverse complement strand
CTGGCGGCCGGCGAGCCGCGCGAGTTCGGCCCCGCCGATGATGTCCGGGAAGCCGAAGAAGTTCTCGATCATCGAGGTGTGCGACGCCTGCCCGCCCGGCACGTCTGCCTCGAGCACGACGGTCGAGAGCCCGTCGGAGGCGGCGTACACGGCAGCAGCGAGCCCGGCGGGGCCGGCGCCGACGATCGCGAGGTCGTAGTGGTTCCGCGAAGGCGGCGCCGACAGGCTCCATGCCTCCGCGAGCAGCGGGACGGTCGCATTCGTGTACACGTCGCCGCCATCGAGGACAACCGGCAGATCTTGGGCTGCGAGGCCGTGCTCGGCGAGTAGCACCGCGGCGTCCGCCGAGCCCAGCTCGAGGAACTCGTAGGGCTGCGCCGTCCGGGTGAAGAAGTCACGCAACCGGTGATGCTGCGGCTCGAGGCTACGACCGACGACACGTACCGTCGGACGAACCGGGCTCATTCAGCCGTCAGCCGGAACATCAACTGGTCCACGTAGCACCAGCTCCAATCCTCGCCCGGCTCGACCGAGCGCACGATCGGATGTCCTTCCTCCGCGGCATGACGGCTTGCGTGCTTGTTGGGCGACGAGTCGCAGCACCGGATCGTGCCGCAGCTCTGACACAGCCGCAGGTGCACCCACCGGGAGCCGATCTCCAGGCACACCTCGCATCCGGGAATCCGCTCCGGCGTCTCGACCAGGCGGACCTGGTCGAGGTGCGAGCAGGCGGCCACGAACGCATCCTAAGCCCGGCACACCGGGCAGAGAATGTGGCGAGCATGAGCGACGTGACCGTGACAGACAATCCGGCTGAGCTTCGCTACGAAGCCCGAGAGGCCGACCGGGTGCTCGGCGAGATCCGTTACCGCACCGAGCCGGGGCTCGTCGTGCTCGTGCACACCGAGGTCGTCTCCTCGGCGGAGGGCAAGGGCATCGGCAGCCAGCTCGTCGCCGGAGCGCTCGACGATATCCGCTCGCGCGGGCTGCGAGTCGTGCCTGTCTGCCCGTTCGTCGCCGCCTACGTCCGCCGCCATCCCGAGTACGACGATCTCGTCGCCGAGGATCCCGCGACCCCATACTGAGCCCGCCTCTGGGCCGAGCGTCAGTCCCTCGGCTCGCCGCCCGTGGGCGTTGCGCTCCGGTCCCGTCGCCACGACCGCGCTCGCCGGGCGCGGAAGCGTCAGAGGGACGACGTGGGACGGCGCACCTCGCCGCGCCCCGAGCGCCGATAGGGTGGCTGGATGAGCTTGTTCGAGCGCATCGTGGTGGGCGTGGACGGGACCGACTGGGGGTTCGAGGCGCTGCGGCAGGCGCTCGTGCTCGCGCCCGACGAGAACACTGTCATCCGCGCCGTCACCGCCCTCGACACGGCTCCGGCGATCCACGCGGGGTTCCGGGCAGGGCACTTGGCCGAGCTGCTGGAGACCGAGGCCGAAGAGGCTCGCGAGGCGGCCGAGGCGATCATGGGCAGCCGCGAGGGCTTCAGCGCGCGCGTCGTGCGCGGCAAGCCGGTCGACGTGCTGCGGCGTGAGCGGGACGAGCTGCAGGCCACCCTCGTGGCGCTCGGCGGCAGGCGGAGCAGCCGATTTCTCGGGATCATGCTCGGCGACACGGGGACGGAACTCGTGCACGACGCGGTCTGTTCCGCCCTGCTGGCCTGCCCGCCCAAAAGCGACCCGTGGCGGCCCCGCAGGATCGTCGTCGGCTTCGACGGCTCGGCCCACGCCCAGGCCGCGCTTCGCGAGGCCGAGGAGCTCGCGTCCGCCTTCGACGGCACGGTCGAGGTCGTCGCCGCCACCGGCGGGAAGGAGATCGAGCGGGACGCCCCCGGCGCCGACCGGGTCGATACCTGGGATCCTGCGCACCCGGTCGCCGCCCTCGTGGAGCGCTCGCGCACGGCCGACCTCGTCGTCGTCGGCTCTAGGGGCGTCCACGGCATCCGCACGATCGGCAGCGTCAGCGAGCGCGTCGCTCATCAAGCCCACTGCACGGCCCTCGTTTTGCACGAGCCGCAGGTGACCGGCGGTAGCTGAGTCGGCCCGGCGTGCGGCGCTACCGGGCGAGTCGCCGTCGGAGCCAGCCGAACCGCCGCTTGGGCGCGGCTGCAGGCGCGGCGACGGGCTTGTCGAGCATTCCTTCGCGTACCGCCTCGACGGCGTCGTCGAGGTTGACGCCCGCAAAGACGATTAGGTCCGTCGCGACCACGCGTACGCCCGTGACGACCAGCGCGAGCGGCGAACCGGCGCGCGCGTCGCCGCCGGGCACCGCGTTGGCAACCTCGAGCGCCCGTTCGGCGGCCCGCTGACGCGTCTCGCGGTCGCCGAGCGCGTGCGCCAGCTCGCCGAGCACGGACGCAAGGCCCCGGACGCTGGGCTCGAGCGCCGGTCGGTCGGGCCCCGACAGGGAAGGAGCGAATCGTGCGAGCAGTAGGCAGCTGCCGGCGAGCAGGTCCAGGTGGTCGGCGTTCTCGTTCTCCCGCACGACGAGCGCCCGGTGCGACCGCCAGACGAGGGTGCGGCGAGCGACGCGCGCGCTGGCACGGCGCGTGCGGCGAGCAGCGCGAGGACCGCGGCCATGAGGGCGATTATGTGTTCTGCACCTTGCGAGGTACGCCGCTGCAACAGCGCAACGTCGCCCGCCGAGGCGTTGACGCGGCCGCGCGAGCGGCCGGACTCGGGCACGTCACGCCACATGATCTGCGCCGCTCGTTCTGTTCGCTCGCTGCGCGCCGCAACGTCGACCCCGTAGCCGCAGCCGAGCCAACCGGGCACTCGCTCGCAGTGTGGGCGACGTCCTACGCCCGCTCGTTCGGCCGAGACCAACGCCGCGAGGCCCGCGACCGGCTGCTGGCGCACGGCTTTGGCGCCGTGGATGAAGACCGGGTTCGCTTCCACCGCGCTGCCACTTGAACCCGTCAGCGCCGCTGGCGAGGCGACCGACGGCGAGAAAGCCCTGCAAATGGACGATGGGCGCACCTGGGATCGAACCAGGGACCTCTCGCGTGTGAAGCGAGCGCTCTCCCGCTGAGCTATGCGCCCGGGAGGGCTCTAGGCTAGCGCAACGAAGGCGCAGCCTCGCTCAGGCGAGGGCCCACTGATCGTCCTGGATGATCGGCACCTCTGACCCGCCGGGCTCGACGCCGACGACCGACACGTCGGGGCCGCCGATCATGAAGTCGGTGTGGACGATGGAGTCGTTGTAGCCGACCGCGGCGAGCTCCTCCGCCGTCATCCCCTCGCCGCCGTCGAGCGCCACCGGGATCCCCTGGCCCCATGCGATGTGGCATGCGGCGTTCTCGTCGAAGAGCGTGTCGAGGAAGACGACGCCGGTCTGCCTGACCCGCGAGTCGCCGTCGACGAGCGCCACCTCGCCGAGGAACGTCGCGCCCTCGTCCGTCGCCATCTCCTCCCGCACCGCGTCCTCGCCGGTCTCGGCGCGCACCTCGACGACTCTGCCACCCGAGAACCGAACCTCGAGGCCGCGGACGATCGTCCCCCCGAGCGCGAGGGGGAACGTCGAGCGCACGGTGCCCTCCGTGCGTCGCCGATCGGGCGTCGTGTAGACCTCCTCGGTCGGCACGTTGACCAGGTGGGGGACTCCGTCGATGGTCTCCTCGGCGGCGGTCAGCCAGCGATGCTTCCCGCTCAGCCCGACGGTGAGGTCCGTGCCGGGGCCGATGAAGCGGAGCGCGTCGAAGCACCGCTCGTCGAGGGATGCGGCGCGCTCGCGAAGGCGCTCGATGTGGCTGCGCCACGCGGCGACGGGGTCGGGCTCGTCGAGGCGTGTGGCGGTGATGACCGCATCCCAGAGGCGCTCGACGTCCGGCTCGCCGAAGACGGCGCGGGCCCACCCTTCGTTCGGGTAGCCGACGATCGTCCACTGGATGAGCCGCCGGTTCTCGGCCTCGAGCAACTTCTCCGCGGCCAGTCGCGCGCGCGTGCGCTGGGCGCGCCGCTGGTCGAGGTCGGCGAGGAGCTCGGGCTCGGCCTCGCCCGTGATCGCGATCGTCGCCCCGCGCGTCTCGATCATGTGGTCGAGGAGCGCGAGCGTCCACGGGGGCGACCACTCGAGGCTGTCCTCGGGCGCGTGCTGGATCCGGGCGCGCCGCAGGTGCATGTCGCGGTAATGGGTCTCGACGTAGCGGGCGCCGCGCTCGTAGGCGACGTCCGCGATCGCCCGGACGAGCGGAAGATGCTCCGGCTCGGCCGAGATTCGGAGGAATTGACCGGGCTGGAGGTTGACCGCCACCTCGACCGCGAGGCGGGCATACCGGTCGAGGCGCTCGTCTGATGTCACCAAGACAAACCCTATTGACTTTCAGCCCGGGCAGCGCCGTTCACGGGGAGGATTTCGAGGGGGCGTGGTAGCGTCCGCGCGATGCTGCTCTCCGGCCTCACGACGCTGGGAAAGACGGTCCTGTTGACCGTCGCAATCGCGTTCATCGTGTGGGCGATCATCACGGCGATCTTCGTGCCGAGGCGCAATCCGAGCTTCCCGCGCCGCCTCGACGCGTACATCCTCGTGTCCGTGATCTTCTTCCTCGCGCAGATGACGACGGTCGTATGGGTCAGCGAGACGCAGGAGGTCGAGGAGGCGCACGCGGCCGAAGAAACGGGCGGCCACGGCGAGGAGGGGGAGGGCGAGGCACCGCCCCCACCCGCTGCGGGCGGCAGCACCGCCGTCGGCAAGGAGGTGTTCGCGAGCGCCGGCTGCGGCGCCTGCCACACGCTCGCGGACGCAGGTGCAACGGGCACCGTCGGACCGAATCTCGACGAGGCGAAACCGTCCGCCGAGCTCGTCGTCGACCGCGTCACGAACGGCATGGGCGCGATGCCGCCGTTCGCCGACCAGCTCTCCGAGGAGCAGATCACCGAGGTCGCAGCCTACGTCTCGGCGACGGCCGGCGCGTCATAGGCATTCCGTTGGACCGTCGGGCCGCACTGCTCGGCGGGCCTCACAGCGGAAAGGGCCCCTCCGGGGCCCTTTCATACGGAGAGGGCGGGATTTGAACCCGCGACGCAGCTTTCACCACGTACGCGATTTCCAGTCGCGCTCCTTAGGCCACTCGGACACCTCTCCGAGCCGCGAACCAGAGTAGCCGGTCGTCGGTTCGTGATCGCACGACGGAAAGGGCCGAGCCGCTCGTTCTCGTCCCTGTCGACGACACGCGGACAGACATGGGTCAGTTGAAGCGCCGGTAGACCGGCTTCAAGGCGCGACCCCGGAGAAACCGCTCGACGCCGCCGTCGAGGGCCGCCGCATAGACCATGAGCGCCTCGTCGACGATCTCGACCGTTCGGTCGATGTCTGCCTCGCTGTGGGAGTAGCTGACGACGAAGGAGGGCGCGAGCACCCCACGCGAGATCGTCTCCTGGAGAAACAGCGCCCGGAACGCCTGCGACGGAGCCCCGTCCGCATCGGCGGTGCCGAAGAAGAGACACGATCCTCGGCCGAAGACCGTGAACCGTCCCTCGACGCCGCGGCGACGCGCAACCTCCTCGACGCCGGCGCGCAACCGCTCGCCGCGCGCGGCGAGCGTCTCGATCACGGGCTCGCTCTCGTACGTCGTCATCGTGGCGATCCCCGCAGCGAGGCCGACGTGCTCTGCGCCGTGGGTCGTCGACAGGAGGAACACGCGCTCGTGCTCGTGGTCGAGGCCCCCGCGCTCCATCACCTCCCGACGTCCCGCGAGCGCAGACAGGGCGAAGCCGTTCGCGATCCCCTTCCCCCATGTCGACAGGTCGGGCGTGACTCCGTACAGCTCCTGCGCCCCGCCGTTGTGCCAGCGGAAGCCGGTCACGTTCTCGTCGAAGACGAGGAGGGCCCCGTCGTCGTGCACGAGCTTTCGGAGCCCATCGAGGTATCCGGGCGACGGGGGCGACGTGCGCTCTGGCTCGAGGACGAAACACGCGATCTCGCCCGGATGCCGCGCAAGGAGCTCCTCCACGGACGCGAGGTCGTCGTACCGGAACGTCAGGGTCAGATCGGCGACGCTCTCCGGGATCCCGCCACGTACGGGAGTGGCAACCATTGCCCAGTCGTCGTAGGAGAAGAACGGGTGATCCGCGCAGAGCGCGACACGGTTGCGGCCGGTGTACGCCCTCGCCAACTTCACCGCGGCGGTGTTCGCCGTCGAGCCGTCCTTCGTGAACTTCACCATCTCCGCCCGGGGGACGAGGCGGACGAACGTCTCGGCTGCCTCGAGCTCGAGCGCCGACGGGCGCACGAAGTTCGTCCCCCTGTCGAGCTGCGCCGCGACGGCTGCGGCGACGGCGGGGTACCCGTGGCCGAGCGTCACGGCGCGCAGCCCCATCCCGTACTCGATGTACTCGTTCCCGTCGACGTCCCAGACGACGCATCCGGATCCGTGCTCGATGATCGGCGCGTTCCCCTCCGGGAACTGGTCGTCACCCTTGGCGTACGTGTGGGCGCCGCCGGGCACGAGGCGCGCGAGGCGCGCGCTCAACTCGGCGGAGCGCTCGAACGTGCGCGCGGGGGGGCCTGCCGACGGGGGATCCGCTCCACCAGCCGCTCTCGTCTCCTCCCCGGCGCTCATCGGCTCACTCTAGGGCGAGGTCGAGCGAGCGGCCAGACAGCGAGGTGTGATCTAAGGTTGCGCCCGAGGTGCCGGGCGATCCCGGGCCGCCACGAACAATGCCGATCGACTGGAGCACCGTCCCCGAGCCCGAGCACGCAGGCCGTGAGCTCCACGCGTCCATGGCCGAGCTGTGGCCGATCCCGCGGAGCCTCACGGGTGACGGGGTGCGCTCGACCCTCGCGGTGCTCGGACGCGACCTCCCCGTCGAGGTCGTGGAGCTCCCGAGCGGCACCCAGATCTTCGACTGGACGCTTCCGAAGGAGTGGAATGTCCGCGAGGCGTGGGTCGAGGCTCCCGACGGCGAGCGCGTGATCGACCTCGCCCACTCATCGCTCCACGTGCTCGGCTACAGCGCGCCCGTCGACGCCACGCTCGATCTGGAGACGCTCCGCGAGCACCTGTTTACGGACCCGCGCCATCCCGAGGTCGTCCCGTATCGCACGTCGTACTGGGCCGAGCGCTGGGGGTTCTGCACGTCGCAGCGCGTCGCCGAGGGCCTTCGGCCGGGGACGTACCGGGCGATGATCGACTCCACCCTCGAAGACGGTCACGTCACATACGGCGAGGTCGCCCTCGAGGGCGCGGAATCGAGTGTCTTCCTGCTGTCGACGAGCGTCTGTCACCCCGCGCTCGCCAACGACAACCTCTCCGGAATCGTGCTGCTCGCGGGCGTCGCCCGGATCCTCGGCGTCCAGACGCTGCGATACTCGTATCGCTTCGTGTGGAGCCCGGGGACGATCGGGCCACTCTGCTGGCTCCACGCGAACGAGGATCTCGTCCCACGGATCACGCACGGGCTCGCGGTGTCGTGCGTCGGCGACCCCGGCCCGTTGAGCTACAAGCGCAGCCGGCGAGGGGATGCGGAGATCGATGCCGCCGCGGCGGCCGTCCTGGGGCACCTCCCCGGGGCGAGGATGCGAGACTGGTCGCCGTACGGCGGCGACGAGCGGCAGTTTTGCTCCCCGGGCTTCGACCTTCCGGTCGGCGCTTTCTCTCGGACGCCGGCGGACGCGTTCCCCGAGTACCACTCGTCCGCCGACGATCTCGAGCTCGTGCGACCGGAGGCGCTGGGGGACTCGCTGCACGCCGCGCTCAGGGTCATCGATGCGATCGAGCGGAACGACATGCTCGTCAACGCGTCGCCCTACGGCGAGCCGCAGCTCGGCCGCCGTGGCCTGTACCGCTCGATCGGTGGCGGTTCCAGCGAGGAGGAGGCGATTCTCTGGGTGCTGAGCCTCTCGGACGGGAGCGCGAGCCTGATCGACATCTCCCTGCGATCCGCGCTCCCGTTCGAGGCGATTCGCGCCGCCGCGGATGCGCTTCTTGCGGCCGACCTTGTTCGGCCGGGGATTCGCCCGACTGTGACCTAGCTCTCGAAGAGCTCCCACGCTCAGTCGGAGGTTCGTCGTGACCCCGCTGTACTAGGGGTACGGGCTCCAGCGGATCGAGGCTGCCACGGCAGCGGCGCCGAGGAGCGCGCCGAACGCCGCGAGCACCCACGTGATCTCGGTCGGCTGCCTCTGCGTCGCCACCTCCTTCGGAAGCTCTGCGAAGACCTCGCGCAGCTGGTCGGCGTCCTCGGCGGCGTGGTACGACCCTCCGGTCTGCTCTGCAACCGCCTTCAGGGTAGGCGTGTCCGCGACCAGAAACCCCCCGAATCCCCCGAAGCCGGCCCCGCCGCCGCCGCCGAATCCGCGGCCGCCGAAGATCCGGCCGCCCAGCTGCTCGCGCGTGCAGGAGAGCTCGCCCGGCTCGGTCGTCCCGAACCCGATCGTGTAGACACGTACCCGCCGGTCGACCGCGTGCGGCACGGCGTCGAGCGGCTCGATCCCGCGCGTGTTCCGACCGTCGGTGAGGAGCACGATGATGTCCGGCACGTAGCCGTCCGAGGGGGACGCCTGCCCGCCGGGCGAGGGTGGGGGCGTGGGCGCCGGCGCGAACGGGTCCTCGAGCGCGTACACGTCACCGACCGGTTGCACGGCCGGATTCACCTCGGCGATCGCGTCGAGCCCCTTGAGCATCGCCCCGCCGATCGCGGTCCCGCGACCGGTCGTGACCGAGTCGATTATCGCGATGAGCTCCGAGCGCTCGGTCGTCGGTGGAACCGCCAGCTCGGCGAACCCCGAGAAGATGACGAGGCCCATGCGCACGTCGTCCGGCTGATCCTCGACGAATTCGCGGGTCGCCTCCTGGGCGACCGCCAGCCGGTTGGGCTTGACGTCCGTCGAGCACATCGAGCCGGAGACGTCGAGCGCGAGGATGATCGACGTCCGTGCATATGGGACGTCACGCTCCATATGTGGCCGGCCGGCGGCCAGGCCGAGCGCGACGAGGCTCGCGAGCACGAGGGCGATCGGAAGGTGCCGCTGCCAACGCTTGCGTCTCGGCAGCACCGAGCGCAGCAGCGCGACGCTCGAGTAGCGGACGGCCTGCCTGCGACGTCGTCGGAGGAGCCACCAGTAGACACCCAGGATCAGCGGCACGACGACGAGAGAGGCGAGCGCGAGGGGCCACGCGAACGACATTCAGATCACCCGCCCGAACCAGGCGATCGAGAGGAGCGACCCGAGCGCGAGCAGGAGCCCGCCGGCGGCCGCGAACAGCGCCGTCACCTCTCGCTGCCGCTCGACGCGAGCGAGCTTGAGGTCGATGGACTCGTAGATCCGCTCGAGCGCGGCGGCGTCCGCGGCCCGCTGGTAGGTGCCGTCGGTTACCTCGGCGATCTCCGTCAGCAGTTCCTCGTCGAGCGCCGTCCCGACGCTGAACCCGTCGACTTCCACGACCGTTCCCTCGGGTGTCCCGATCCCGATCGTGTGGACTCGGACGCCTGCCGACGACGCAAGCTCGGCCAGTTGCAAGGGGTCGGGGCGCGACGTGTTCTCCCCGTCCGAGAGCAGGACGATCGCCGACGACCCGAAGAAGCCGATGTCGACGTCGCCGCCTTCGCTCTCGAGCGCGGACTCGTCGATCTGCAGCGGCTTGCCGGCGATCGTGCCGAGCGAGGTGAAAAGGCCCTGGCCGAGCGAGGTGCCGCCGCTCGCAGAGAGGCGACGGATCGCCGCGACGACCTCGTCCGTCACGTTGGTCGGCCGGAGGACCGTGACCGCGCTGTCGCTGAACGCCACAACTCCGATCCGGATCGAGCTCGGCTGGCGCTCGGCGAACGAGGTGGCGGCCACCTTCGCCGCCTGCATCCGGGTCGGCTCGAGATCGTCCGCCCGCATGCTGTTCGACACGTCGAACGCCAGGATCACCGTCCCCTCGCGCTGCGGGAGCGCGAAGCTCATCGTCGGCCGCGCCAGACCGACGCAGACGAGGGCGATCGCCGACGCGAAGAGCACGAACGGGACGTGTCGCCGCCAGCGGAGGCCCCGGCGTGCCGAGGTGGTCGGCACGAGCCCCTCGGTTGCGAGGCGGTCGGCGCGTCGAGACCGCCGACGCACGAGCCGGACGTACGCGAGCACGAGGAGCGGGACGACCGCGAGCCAGAACAGCATCCAGGGCGAGCCGAGCGCCATCAGGCCCGGCGCCGCTTCCGTGATTCGATGATCCCGACGATGGCGGTGACGAGGTCGTCGGCGGTCGAGACCTCGCAGATGTCGACGCCTGCCCGGAGGGTGGCGGCCCGCAGCTCCGCCTCGCGCTCCTCGCCGGCAGCTCGCAGCCGGTGCCGGAAGTCGTCGTCGCTCGAGTCGACGACGAGCTGCTCACCGGTCTCGGCATCCTCGACCACGATCAGCCCCGCATCGGGAAGCTCGTACTCGCGGGGGTCCACGAGCCGGATCGCGACGACCTCGTGCCGCTCGCTCAGCCGTAGCAGGGGCAGCTCCCAGCCCGGCGCGGTGATGAAGTCGGAGACGAGGACGACGAGGGATCGCCGACGGATCGTTCGATGCGCCGTCTCGAGCAGCCGGGTCAGGTCGGTGACCGCTCCGTTCGTCTCGGGGGGCGACCGGAGGAGGCTCCGAGTGAGTGCGAGCACCTGGTTGCGGCTGCCGCGCGGCGGCAGCGTCTCCTCCAGCTCGTTGTCGAACAGGATCGCCCCGACGCGGTTGCCGCCCCGCGTGAAAAGCCGCGCGAAGGTCGTCGCGAGCTCGCACAGCACGAGCTCCTTCGGCCGGTCGATCGGCCCGAAGCCCATCGACGGCGACCGGTCGAGCAGCAGCCAGACGGTCAGCTCGCGGTCCTCCGCGTACTGGCGGACGAACAGGGTGTCCATTCGCGCCGTGACGTTCCAGTCGATGTGCCGGACGTCGTCCCCGGCCTCGTACTCGCGGAGGTCCATGAAGTCCATGCCGGCGCCGCGAAAGACCGTCCGGTAGTTCCCCTGCAGGATGCCGTCGAGACGCCGTACGACCTGCCACTCGAGCCGGTGCAGGAGCTGTTCCGGCGTCGGTGTGCCGAGAGGGCGCGTGGCGTCCGCGGGCGGCATGCCGTTCAGGAGCGGCTCGTGGCCATGCGCTCGCGCAGCGCAAGCTCGGGCACCGCGACGGTCGCGAGGATGCGGTCGATCACCGCGTCGGCCCCGATCCCGTCGCCGAGCGCCTGGTACGACAGCACGAGGCGGTGACGGAGCACGTCATGTGCGATCTCCTGGATGTCCTGGGCCAGGGCGTACTCGCGTCCGCGGACGAGGGCGAGCGCGCGACCGGCGAGGATCATGTTGATGGACGCACGCGGGCTCGCTCCGTACGTGACGTAGTGAGCCAGCTCGCCGAGCCCGACCGAGCCGAGGTCGCGCGTGGCATTCGAGAGCTTCACGGCGTACTCCATGAGCGCGGGATCGACGAAGACCCCGTCTGCCGCACGTTGGAGTGCCAGGAGCTGCTCCCCGTCGAGCGCGCGCCCGGCCGACTCGTACGCGGCGGTCATCCGCTCGACGATCACGAACTCCTCCGTCGGGCTCGGGTAGTCGATCAGCACCTTGAGCATGAAGCGATCGACCTGCGCCTCGGGCAGCGGGTACGTCCCCTCCGACTCGATCGGGTTCTGCGTCGCCATCACGAGGAACGGATCGGGCAGCCGATGCGTCTCCCTGCCGATCGTGACCTGCCGCTCCTGCATCGCTTCGAGCAGGGCGCTCTGCACCTTCGCGGGAGCCCGGTTGACCTCGTCCGCCAGGACGAGGTTCGCGAAGACCGGCCCGAGCGAGACCTGGAACTCGCCGAGCTTCTGGTTGAAGACCCGAGTGCCGACGATGTCCGCGGGAACGAGGTCCGGAGTGAACTGGACCCGCTGGAACTCGCCGCCGATCGCCTGCGCGAGCGTCTTCACGGCCATCGTCTTCGCGAGCCCCGGGACGCCCTCGACGAGGAGATGCCCGCGTGCGAGGAGGGCGACGACCATCCGCTCCAGCAGTGCGTCCTGGCCGACGATCACGCGCTTGACCTCGTACAGCACCTGCTCCAGGGACGCATCGAGTGTGGGTTGCGGGCTCATGGGCTCCTCTCGTCACTTGGGTGGGGCGTCTGCGGCGCCTCCCGCGGCGCCGATCGGCACGGCGAAGCCGATGCCGGTGAAGTAGCCGTCACGAGACGGGTTGGCGAGGCCGGTGACGATCCCGATCACCTGTCCGGCCCTGTTCAGCAGAGGCCCCCCGGAGTTCCCGGGGTTGACGGCCGCGTCGAACTGGATCAGTCCGCGCAACCGCTTCCCGTTCGGCGCCTCGACGGTGCGGTCGAGACCGGAGATGACCCCGGACGTCAGCGAGCCGGTGAAGCCGAGGGGATGCCCGACCGCGTACGTCTCGTCGCCGATCTGACCGGCGCCGCCGAGCACGGCCGGGACGATCGGCTGAGGAGGGTTGTCCGGTACGAGCACCGCGATGTCGTTGTCGGGGTCGGCGGAGACGATCTGGCCCTTCGATCGCGTGCCGTCGATGAAGAACAGTCGGATCTCCGTCGCGTCGTCGACCACGTGGAGGGCGGTGAGGATCGCTCCGCTCGCGTTGACGATCACCCCGCTGCCGAGCCCCCCGCGATCCCCGCTCGACGACGGGCTGCTCGCCTGGATCTGGACGAGTGACGGCAGGATCTGCTGGTAGACGACCGCCGATGTCGCCGGTGCCGCCCGCTCGTCCTCGATCGCCTTCTCGACGACGTCGGACGCGATCGACCCCACGTCGGAACGCGCGAGCGCGGGCTCCGACTGGCCGCGCGTGGCGAGGACGACGACCCCCAGCACGAGGGCTGTCGTGAGAGCCGCCGCGATCGCGATCCGCACGCGCCGACTCGGGCGGCCGCTCCGGGCGGGCGGCTCGTCGGGTGCGGCGGGCGTTGCCCCGCCGGGCTCTGCGCTCGCCGACACCTTTGCCATGCTAGAGAGCCGGGTCGAGGCTGAACGAGGGGGATTCGGGCGCTTAATCAGGACTCAACGTCCCAACGTCGGAGCACCGGGCCGCCTTCCGGAGCGTGTCGACGTTGACATCGTTCGCGCCTGCGACCCGTGAGAGTCGGATGTTGCGAACGCCGCCCGCCGCTGGGCTGAGAGGATCGACGAGACGGCACGCACTGCCGCCAAGTGATCCAGGCGGACGGCTTCGGCTGGAGGGAACCCGCCGCAGCAGTTCCCTACCAGCCGACCCCCAGCCGTCGATCAGATCGTGCCGACGTCCCCGACTCCGCGCGCTAGACGCACAGCCAGGGAAACAGGGCGGTAGGGCTAGTGTCACCGCTCGTCTCCTGAAATGCGCCCTCCTCGCAGTCGGCGTCGTCCCTGCGATCGAGGACTGGACGTGCCCGGCTTCGCCCGGCTTCGTCGTCGGCCTGGTCAACCGTTCCCGGGAAGCCTGAGGACGAGCGCCTGTCCGGTCGGAAGGACGATCGGAGACTCGGGCTTGTCGGCGAAGAACTCGTCGACGGCATCACGCTCGCCAAGAGCCTCTGCGAATCCGTACTCGTCGAAGAGGAGAGCGCCCCCCGCTGTGACCCGGGGGTAGAAGTACTCGCAACAGTCCAAGGCGGACCGGTAGAGATCGACATCGACATGCACGAGCGCGTACGCCCGGTCCTCGAGACTGGTGAAGGTGTCCGGGATCCACCCCTTGTGGATCTCCACCACCTCCTCGAACTCGCTGAGCACGCGTTCGACCGACCCGAGGTCGGCCGCGAACTGCCCCTCCTCGAACGAGACGTCCTTGACAGGATCGTTCGCGGGAAGTCCCTCGAAGCTGTCGAACAGGTAGATGCGCTTCCCGCTCCCGGCACTCGCCCGGCACATGAGAAGAGCGGTGCCGCCCCGGTAGACGCCGAGCTCGGCGAGGTCCCCGGGCAGATGCGAGGCATGGGCGGTGAGGCTCGCCAGGACGTAGCAACGGTCGCGCGGGACCAGGCTGTGATCCGCGACCCCCTCGTACAAGCGCTCGAAGGAGGGATGGCCGGCCCAGGGCGCAAACAGCGGATACGAGGGCGACCATCGCTGGTAGTACTCGAGCCCGTGCTCGGCGGCGGCTCCGGTGCTCCGCGGAAGCCGGTAGATGCCGTAGCCGAGCCGACGCAAGCCCGATCTCACAAGCGTCTTCATCCGGTCGGTCGCGTGCATCTCGGCTCGTGTCAACTGGGCGTCGATCAGGCCACTCCGACGAGTTGCGCACGCCTCACAGACAGCTCCTCCCCCGAGATCCCGGTAGCAACGAACGAATCCGAGGACGATTCTCTCACTGGTCCGGCCCCGCTGTCGAGCCGTGCCCGCGTTCGAGGCCAGCAAGGAACGCTGCTCGAGGCGTTGATCGCGCGCGACGTCAGGAGCGGTGTCGCGCACGGATCACGGCGTCGACACCGGTTCCGGGCGTCGCCCGTGGGCGGTCCTCCGAGACGATGAGCTCCCAGCGGGCGGGATCGAGTGCGGCGACCACGGCGTCGACGGAGACCTGCACCTGACCGGCCGCGGCCGTTTCGGCTCCGGTGGCCGGGTCGATCGGGCGGTGACCGACGAGGAGCAGGGTCCCGCCGGGTGCGACGCCCGTCGCCAGCCGTCGCACCGTCTCCTTCATCGAGCCGGCCATGTGGACATACAGGCAGGCCACGAGGTCGTAGCGGCCCGGCTCCGGCGTCCAGGTTTCCAGATCGCCCTCGACCCAGTCGATCCGCTCGGCGATGTCAGTGCCGAAGGCCTCGGCTGTCGACCGGGCGTGAGTGAGGGCGGTTTCGGAGAAGTCGACGGCGGTGACCTGCCATCCCCGCGCGGCCAGCCACAACGTGTCGGATCCATGACCGCAGCCTGCGTCGAGGCCGATGCCTGGTGGCAGGTCGTCGAGCTCGGCGATCAGATGTGCGTTCGGGGGACGGTGTGCGACTTTCCCTGCGTGCCGGCGCAGGGCTTCCGCCCATCGCTCTTCCCAGAAACCCCGATCGAATGTGGTCATGCGAGTGTCAATGGCTCACCATGGGGGCTTGAGCCATTGTCCCAGCGGAGGGGGAGGGATTTGAACCCTCGAAGAGCTTGCACCCTTAACGGTTTTCGAGACACCGTCAAGCGGCCTGCCCATGCCGTTTGCGGCGGTGCGCGCCACGATGCGCGCCACCGGCGAACTCATGGGACGACTTCCAGTCCTTCGTCGCTGGGTGATCTGGTGCGTTACTCGGGTTGTCCGGACCAGATGGGATAGATGTCGTCGACCTCGTTGCTCGTCACGCGTCGTTGGCCCGAGCCGTCAGCGTTCATGGTGTAGATCTCGTAGTTGCCGTCGCGAGAGCTTGTAAACGCGAGGGCTGTGCCGTCTGGTGACCATGAAGGACTCTCGTCCTGTACCCCCTTGTTGTCTGTCAGCCTTCGGGCGTCACTGCCATCGCTGTTCACGACCCAGATCTCAAAGTCGCCATCTCCCCGCGTGTACGCCAAGCGCGCCCCGTCCGGCGACCACGCCACATCCTTTGTCGCCGTCTCGGCGTTTGAGACAATTCGTCTCGCTCGTCCACCGGCGGCGGGGACAACCCAGATGCCCTGCGAGAGGAAGGCGAGCGTCTGACCGTTTGGAGACCACTGGGGCGCTTGATCATCTGACCACTCCTCCTTCGCGACAAGACGCTTGTCCGTGCCATCTGCGTTCATGACGAACACGCCAGTCGGCCCCGTGAGTTCCCCGTCATCGTTGTAGAGACCGACGTTCATGTAGGCGATCTTGGTGCCGTCGGGTGACCAAGACGGCAGGAGGCAGCAATCTGGAGTGAGGGTTCGCGCGTCGTTTGCGTCGGCGCTGACGACCTTGATCACGTTGGGTTCGGTGAAGTTGCAAGCGACTTGGGTTCCGTCATCTGAAATGACCGGCCCGTAACAGTCGTCCACGTCCAGGCGGTGGCTCTTGGCCGTCGCGACGTCAGCGACGTAAATCCCTTCGTTACCGGTAACCGAATCCTTCAAGCCGTCATAGGTGAGGCGTTTACCGTCTACGGAACGGTCGAACTCCTGGCTAGTCGACAGCTGAGTGATGCGTTGCTCCCCGCTACCGTCGGCGCTCATCACCATGATCGGCCCGACAGGGGGGAACTCGTCTGGCGTAGCGCGTATGAAAGCAATCGTTCCGACGGTAGTGGGCGGCTCCCCAGTCTCGCCGCAAGCGCCGACCAAGACAGCGATCGCGACGGCGACCGTGTACCTAATGCCGCGTGACATCCCTTTTCTCGTCACGTTTAGCAACGCCACGGACGATAAGCCGTCTGCTCACGCGCCGCTCACTTGGCGCTCATCCGGTAGAGCGCCGCCGCCGCGCCGCGCGACGAGGTCTTCGCCTACCTCTCGGACATCGAGAAGCTGCCCGAGTGGGCGACCGAGTTCGCGCGCGAGCTGAGACTCCTCAACGGCCGTCACAAGGTCGTGAACGGGCTGGGCGAGTTCTTCGTCGAGATCCACGCCGACCCGGAGTCCGGCGTCATCGACATGCTCGCCGGCCCCAGCGACGACGCGCTCCTCTGCTTCCCCACCCGCGTCGTCGCCACCCCGGGCGGCGGCAGCGCATACACCTTCACCATGTTCCAGGCGCCCGGCCAGCCCGACGAGCAGTTCGAAAGCCAGCACGCCTCCCTCCTCCGCGAATTCGAGAACCTGAAGCGGCGCTTCGGCTAGAGACAGTCCGCGCACGGCGGAGAGCCAGGGGTCGTGCCGGGCCTTCGTGTCAGATTTCGAGTTCGAGCACGTGGATCAGATGCGGGCCAACGTTGACTCCGTGCGCTCGGGGGAGCGGCTTGTTCAGCGGGGATGTGCCAGTGGCGCTCCCGTGCCGTGGGGGGCGGCTACCGGACGAGCGTCCCCGCCGGTCGAAGAACCAGCCAGGTGCCGCCGTGCGTCTCGACGTTCTGGCATTTCACCTCGCCCGCCTTCTCGTGGGCGTAGTAGTAGAGCGGCCAGCCGTTGTAGGTCACCTGGCGGCGTCCGTCCCGCCGTCGCGTCGTGCCGATCAGCGACTGCTTGACACCCGCGCCGGCCTTCAGCGTCCCGTTGGCGAAGTAGACGGGCCATGCTGCCGCGCAGTCCCCGTAACACCGGCTCGGACCGTTGCGCCGGTCACGGGTGAAGCCGTAGAGCACCCGGCCGTTGCCGGCGAAGAGAACCTTGCCGAACCGCGTCGTGCGCACCGTTAGCGTCGGCGACGCCGCCGTCGCGTCGCGGGCGCGCGTGTCGGAAGGCGCACCTTCGGCAATCGGTATCGAAGCGGCGGGAACGATCGCCGCGGCGGCGGCAGCGAGTGCAAGGAGCTTCTTCATTCGGGTGTCCTCCGTCGTCAGTTCAAGATCCAGCTAGTCGTGGGGCTCGAGACGCAAGGGTGACTGCGCCGTGTGCGTGAATCACGTCGCGTCGGTTACCTGCTACGGCGTGTACAGCTCGGCGCTCGCGACCGGTTCGCTGCCGCACCCCCTTTGGAGATCAGAGCCTCGTGCCCTCGTTCGCCGATGAACAAGGAGAGCGTAGGCGGTGGGTGTTTGCGTCCGTCTGACAAGACCCTTAAACGGTCAGGAACAGCCGACCGGTACGCGTGCGGCCGGCGCTGCGACATTTCATCGCGCTGGCGAGGTCGATTTCGGGGATCTACGAGCGGCCAACAGCCTCAACG
This sequence comes from uncultured Actinomycetes bacterium, assembly GCA_963814565.1. Lineage (GTDB taxonomy): Bacteria > Actinomycetota > Thermoleophilia > Gaiellales > Gaiellaceae > Gaiella. The sequence continues at coordinate 87,330 of CAWFDO010000008.1, read as the reverse complement.
CCCCGCGTCCTTCATGGGGCGCGCCGCGCGGCTGAGCGGCTATTCATTGACGTTCTGCGTGGGCGCCAGGCGGTTGGGGTCCGCTGACCTGTCGACCGGCGACACGCGCAAGGCGAGACGGAGGAGCCTGGTCGTGACGATCATTCCGGGGATTGTTGTCACGAATCGAGTCACGATGCGCACGGCGCTTCGGTCGTCGAGCAGCGGCACGGGGTGGGGCATCTGGGCTCCGAGCTCTTGTGCGTGCCGGGCGATCGTCGTGACCGCGTGTTGGAAGCGATTGTCCGTGATGGCCGGAGCGATGCTGTGCCAGGTCGCCTGCAGAAGTCGTTCGTCGTGCGCGAGGTAGCGGAAGAGGCTCGGGATCACCAGTGGTTCCTCGGGCCCTGCGATCGGAGCACTCATCTCCCGAAGCAGCGCAATGCGAGTCCGCGGGATCGATCCCAGGTCGGCCATCGGCAGCAATTCCGGGGGTGGTGCGGTCGGTGAGGCCGGGCAGGGATCGACATCGGCGTTGCCGGGACTCCCCGTCAGCAGGGTCGTCAGCCCGATCAGGTTGAGACGGTTTGCGCGGTCGAAGCAGTCCATTGTGGCAGCAAGAAGGTGTGGGTCCACTCCGGCCATCGCGATCGTCTCCGGCGGCATCGGTTCGACACTGCCGATCTCGGGTGCCTCGAGCATCCGTGCATCGTGTTGTGTCGCGGCGGCGGCGAGGTTCGGCGCGATGGCGTCCCAGACGCGCTCGAGCCGTCCCGGCTGCACGGCCAGCACTCGGTAGACGAGCATGACGGTCGGGACGCCCAGGACACGTCGGATGTCCACGTAGGTGCTGGCAACCGAACCACGCGCAGCCGTCTCGGAGACTTCCGACAGCAGTTCAGGATCCCTCTTCACGTCGTGCTCTGCGCGCTCGACCGCGCGGCTGTCCGCCTCTCCGCCTCCGTCGCGAACGCGTCCAATGACGTCTGCACCGTCGCTTCCCACGTTCTCGCAACTGCCGCTCCCCACAGCCTTCCGAGCAGCCAGAGGTCGGTGGCCAGCTCTCCGCGGTATTCGAGCTCGGTTCCTCCGTCGACCTCGCGCAGGCGGAACTCCTCGACGACGGACGGCACGGGGCCGCGGGCGAGGCGAAAATGCACTCGTTTCGGCGGCTCGAAGCGAACCGTCTCGAGCGTCGTCGTCACGAACGGGCCGACCGGGGTGTAGTGCTCGGCGAGAACCATGTCGTTGCCTCGCTCGAGCACGCGCAGCTTGCGCTCGAGCGCTCGTGGCGTTCTGCCGAGGTACGGGGCCGAGATCACGTCGAACACGAGCTCTCGCGGGGCGGCGATGCTCCACGAGAGCGGGCCGAGGCGCCGAACCGACCGCCCGACGCCGAGGTCGAGCGTCAGGGCTCCGCGCACAACAGCCACGTACACGGCGACCCCCGCTCCCCCAAGGGCTGCCGCCGTCAGATACCGGCTCCGCGACATCACTCGCTGATTGTCGTCACGCGACGGCAGTGATGCGCTGCTCCCCGGTGCTGCGAGCGATCGTGCGCGCATGTCCTGTTCGACGTAGCGCGCGTCGAACGGTTCACGACGCCTTGTGGGGGGTTCGGGCGCCCTGATCTGGCGGACGTGTCGGACGCTGTGCTGACGGTTCGGGAATCATTGAGGCGATTCGATGCGTCAGAGATGGGTGCACCCTGGATCGAGGCTCGTGTGCGCGGCCGTTGGCGGCTATCTGCTGGGTTCGATCCCGTCGGCTGACATCGCTGGACGGATCGTCTCCGGTGGGGCCGTTGACATTCGCTCGGCCGGATCCGGGAACCCCGGGGGAACGAACGCGCGGCGCGTGCTCGGCCACACCCCGGGCTATGCGGTGGTCGGTGCCGACATCCTGAAGGGGGTGGCCGCGTGCGCGTGGGGGCGTCATTGCGCGTCCGGCAGTGGTGCGCACGTCGCCGGCGTCGCGGCCGTGGCGGGGCACTGCTACCCGGTCTGGAGCCGTTTCCGAGGGGGCAAGGGGGTCGCGACGAGCTTTGGACAGTGCATCTACACCTTCCCCGCCTGGGCTCCTGTCGACCTCGCGATGGGTATGGGCATCGCCCGCATCCCGGGTCTTCGACGCCCCGCGCTCGTCGCCGTCACCATCTCCTCGTTCGGTTGGCTCGCGGCGAGCCTGGTCTGGTGGAGACGCGGGCTCCCGAACCTGTGGGGGCCGCGGCCTACCGCGGCCCTTCCTCTCGCCAATGCCGCGACGCTCCTCGTGATCGCGTCGCGGGGCGCCGCAATGCTCCGCAGGGGCGAGCCCGATGAGCTCGCCCTGCCCCGATGAGCCGTGTTGCGGTCTGCACGGACTCGAGCGCGCTGTTCGCTCCCGGGGTCGCGGGACGCCTTGGGCTGACGGTCGTCCCGATCGGCATCTTCCTTGACGGCGAGGCGTACCGGTCGGCCGACGCTGACGCCTTCTACTCGAGGCTGTCGGCCGGCGCGAGCGCGACCACGTCCTTGCCGAGCCCGGGTGTCTTTCTCGACGCCTATCGAGCGGCGGCTGCGCGGGGCGCCGAGAACGTGCTGTCCGTCCATGTCGACGCCCGGGTCTCGGCGACTGGGGCGTCGGCCGAGCTGGCCGCACGAGAGAGCGAGATCCCCATCACCGTTGTCGACTCTGGCACCGTGAGCTACGGTCTCGGAGCCTGCGTCTCGGCCGCCGCGGCAGCCGTGTCTGCGGGCGCGTCCCCGGCAGAGGCCGCACGCGAGGCCGTGCAGCTCGGTCGCACGATGAAGAGCATCTTCGTGACCGCATCTGCACCCAACGGACGAGTAAGGGCGGCTCCCGGATGGGCTGTCCTGTCGTTCACGGACGGTCTCGCCACTCCGGACACCGTCCACGACTCGGCAACGACCGCCACCGAGGCGATGGCGGCACGAGTTCTCTCGGACGCCGGGCCGCGGGTCGCCGCCGTTGGACACGCCGCCCCAGCCGTCCTCCCGTGGGCAGACGCTCTCGCAGAATTGCTCGAGGGCGATCCAGGAACGGAGACGGTCGAGCGGTACCGCGTCACCCCACCCGTGGGAGCACACACCGGTCCGCTGTCCTTCGGCGCTTTCTGGTGGCCACACGATCCTGGCTGAGCAGGAACCCGCGGAGCTGGACGACGGCCCCCGGCGTCAGTGACTACGTCGAGGCGCGCGACGGTGCCGTCTTCACCTTGCCGCGCACGAGCCGATGCTGTGTCCGCACGATCACGCTCGAAGCACGGACGACACGTCCAGATCGCCCCGTCGAGCGGTTCACGCTTCAGCCGGTTTCCAACGGTACGTCGTCGCCGGACTCCTCGAGCCCGACGAGCTACAGCTCGAGATCGACCGAAGAGGCAGGCTCAATGCCTACTGGAATGGCCAGGCGTGGGTCGGGTAGCCCCGGGTTGGCTCCTGGAATGGCCTCGGTAATGGAGCGGACACCGAGGTTGCGGGCGTTGGAGAGGTGCTGCTCGTCTAGACGATTCGTGCGGTCGATGAGGATCCCCGCTGACCTCTCCCAGTTGAGGGAAGACACGCCACCCACGATGTCGCACCAGCTGACGGTCGGCACATGAACACGCCTCCTTGATCGCCTCCGCGTCATTGCCGTTCCCGGCGCCTGCGAGTGCCTGCCCTTGGTCTCTCTCCCGCCGCACGAACTCGATCGCGTCTCGCGAGCCGAACACCTCATGGCCCGACGCGCCAAGCTCCGGTCCGGTGGCAACGACACCGGGGCAGGGGATCCCCTCTTGACCCGGCTCGACGTCGCAACTGCCACGGAGAGGGGCTCGAAGCGGGTGTGCGATGGTCCGTGCGACTGTCGATTATGCGCTTGAACGCTACATCGGCCGCATTTCATGCAGCGCTCTGCGGTCCGCATTCGCACGGCACAGGGCCGGAGAACGGCTCAACCATGCGGGCTTGAGCCGTATCAAGAGCGGAGGGGGAGGGATTTGAACCCTCGAAGAGCTTGCACCCTTAACGGTTTTCGAGACCGCCCCGTTCGACCGCTCCGGCACCCCTCCGAGCGCGTAAGGGTAGCGGGACAAGCGCTGCGTGACCGCGACAGCGGCCGCCTTCAGGGATCGAGCGGCGGGAATCCGCTCGTGCGGATCCCCGCTCAGCCGGCCCAGCGGAGAAGGAGGGATTCGAACCCTCGAGGCAGGCATTCACCCACCTAACGCCTTAGCAGGGCGCCGCCTTCAGCCACTCGGCCACTTCTCCGGGCTGGGAAGAGGATATCGGCAGCCCCGGGAGAGCCGGGGTCAGTCGTGGACGCGGGCGATGAGCTCGTCGCGCTTGACGACCTTCACCTCGATGCCGCCGAGCCGTACCTCGTATCCCGCTTCGCGCGGGTAGAGCACCTTGTCGCCGGGCTCGATGCCGGTCACGTCGGCACCGATCGCCGTCACGATCCCCGTTCGGCACGCAGCCGCGGCGGCCGCCGAGGCAGGGAGGATCAGGCCCGCGCGCGTCTCCGTCTCGTCGCTCGTCGGCTGGATGACCAGGTACTCGTCGAGCGGCTCGAGCGAGACGTCCACGCGATGCGGGTCCTGCACCATGGGCCGAACGATATCCGGGGAACCTACATCCGTCCCGCGGCCACGATGCGCTGGAGGAACTGCTGCGTCCGCTCCTCGCGGGGCGAGCCGAAGATCGCCTCGGGCGGCCCCTGCTCGAGGATCCGCCCCGCGTCGAGGAAGCAGACGCGGTGCGCCACGTCGCGCGCGAAGGACATCTCGTGCGTCGCGATGAGCATCGTCATGCCACCGGTCGCGAGCTCGCGAATCACGTCGAGCACCTCTGCCACGAGCTCGGGGTCGAGCGCGCTCGTGATCTCGTCGAGGAGGAGCAGCTTCGGCTGCATGGCGAGCGCCCGCACGATCGCGACCCGCTGCTGCTGGCCGCCCGACAGGCGATCGGGGTACTCGTCGCGCTTGTCGGCGAGCCCGAAGCGGGCGAGCAACGCCTCCGCCTCGGCGTTCGCCCCGCTCCTCGAGAGGCCGCGCGCCTTCCGCGGGGCGAGCGTGACGTTCTCGACCACGCTCATGTGCGGGAAGAGGTTGAACGACTGGAAGACGATCCCGATCTCCCGCCGGATGCGGTTCACGTCCACGCCACGGGCGGTCACGTCCTGGCCGGCGACGACGATGCGCCCCGCGTCGATCGGCTCGAGGACGTTCACGCAGCGCAGGAGCGTCGACTTGCCGGAGCCGGAGGCGCCGATGAGGCAGACGACCTCGTGCTCGGCCAGTGTCAGGTCGATGCCGCGCAGCACCTCGAGCTTGCCGAAGGACTTGTGCACGCCCTCGAGCTCGAGGGCGGGAGTCGCGCTCACGCGAGCCTCCCGGCCTGCTGCCGCCGCCGGTCGCGCGCGACGAGCCAGTCCGTGAACCGCGCGAGCGGGATCGTGATCGCGACGAAGAGCGTCGCCGCGACGAGGTAGTACGTGCCGTTGAACGTCGCCGCCTGGTCGATCTGCGTCTGTCGGAGCACCTCGACGATGCCGAGCACGCTGACGAGGGCGGTGTCCTTCTGGAGCCCGATGAAGTCGTTGAGGAGCGGCGGGATCACGCGGCGAACGGCCTGCGGAACGACGACGTGGCGGAGCGCCTGGCCGCGCGTGAGCCCGAGCGAGCGCGCTGCGGCCTCCTGGCTCGGGTGCACCGACTCGATCCCCGCCCGGTACACCTCGGACACGTACGCCGTGTAGACGAGAACGAGCGCCACGCTCGCCCAGAAGATCTGGTCGGTCGGCAGCCAGGAGAGCTGCAGCGCGGGAATGCCCTGGCCGAGCATCAGGATCACGAGGATGGTCGGGACCCCGCGGAAGAAGTCGACGTAGACGACCGCGAGCGCGCGGATCGGGAAGAACACGGGGCCGGGCAGGCTGCGGAGGATCGCCAGCAGGAGCGCGGTCACCAGGACGACCGCCTCGACGATGAGGAAGATCTTCACGTTGACGAGGAAGGCGCGCGCGATCTCCTCGAACGAGTCGCGGTAGTAGTCCCCGTTCAGGAAGTACGCCTTGAACGCTTCCCAGCCGGGGGAGCGCGTGGCGACGAGGACGATCGCCGCGAGGACGACGACCGTCGACAGGACGGCGATCATGACCGCCCGCGACTCGCTCGAGCCGCGGGCGGTCACGCCGCCGAGGATCCGGGAGCTCCGGCTCTCGTTCAGCGCCTGGCTACTTCAGGTCGGGCGCGCCGGCCTTCGCCAGGTAGGTGTTCTGGAGCTTCTTGAGCGTCCCGTTCGCCCAGAGGCGGCTCAGCGCGCGGTTCACGCAGCTCCGCAGGGCGCTGCCCTTCTGGAGGACGAGGCCGAACCGCTCCTTCGTGCCCTTGGTCGGCAACTTGCCGACGATCACGCCGTCGTCCACCTGCACGGCCGTGACGTAGAACGCCGTCGGCAGGTCGACGACGATCCCGTCGATCTGCCCGTTCTTCAGGGCCTGCACCGCTGCGTCGTTCGTGTCGTAGACGAGCGGCTTCGAGGACGGCCGGATCCATCGGGTGATGTACGTGTAGCTCGTCGTCCCGACCTGCGCCCCGAGCTTGTACGGCTTGAGCGCGCCGATCGACTTCGCCCTGGCGATCGGGGTGCCCTTGCGGCCGACGACGGCCTGGTTCACGAAGTAGTACGACATCGAGAAGTCGACCGCCTTCGCGCGCTCGGGCGAGAACGAGACCTGGGTGATGTAGAAGTCGAACGGCTTCTTGCCCGGGCGGAACGAGTTGTTGAACGGCACGACCGTCCACTTCAGCTTCGCCTTCGTGAAGCCGAGCTGCGACGCGACCGCGTACGCGACGGCAGACTCGTAGCCCTTGCCGCTGTACGGGTCGGAGACCTTCCACGGCTTGGTCTTCTCGGCGCCGCCGAACCAGGGCCCGAACGCCGGGTTGTCCGCGCCGACGGTGAGAACGCCGTCCTCGACGAGGGTGAGCGAGTCGGGCGCGCAGCCCGGGATGGCCGCTTTCGCGGCCGGCGCGGCGCCGGCGCCGGTGGCGGTCGCCGCGACCGCGAAAGCGGCGGCGGCCGCGAGAAGGAGGCTCGTGACGAGCAGTTTCCGCATGGTCGATCGACTCCTCGAGATGGGGTGGACTCCGGGCGCGAGGCTAGCACAGCCCTCGCCGATACTTCATTTCGGATAGCGAGCGATGAGTCGGCGATCCAGGCGCCGTCTAGGGTCATGCCATGGCATCGCCGTTCATCGAGCTCGAGGTCGGGAACCGCACGGTCAAGGTGACCAACCCCGACAAGGTGCTCTTCCCCGACGCAGGGCATACGAAGCGCGACCTCGTCGGCTACTACCTCGCGGTCGGCGACGGGATCGTCCGCGCGCTGCGCGAGCGGCCGACACAGCTCCGCCGCTTCCCGGACGGGATCGCGGGCGAGCAGATCTACCAGAAGCGCGTCCCCGAGAAGCGGCCGGAGTGGATCGAGGTCGCGCGCGTCACGTTCCCCTCCGGCCGGCACGCCGACGAGCTGTGCGTGACCGAGGTGGCGCAGGTGATCTGGGGCGCGAACCTCGCGGTCATCGACTTCCACCCGTGGCCCTCACGGCGCACCGACGTCGACCGGCCCGACGAGCTCCGGATCGACGTCGACCCGCAGCCGGGAACGACGTTCTCCGACGGAAAACGGGTCGCGGAGATCGTGCATGAGGTGCTTGCCGAGATCGGCTACACGGGTTGGCCGAAGACCTCCGGCAATCGCGGGATCCATGTCGCGGTGCGGATCGAGCCGCTCTGGGAGTTCCCCGTCGTCCGCCGCTGCGCGCTCGCGCTCGCGCGCGAGATCGAGCGCCGAGCGCCGGATCTCGTCACCACCGCCTGGTGGAAGGAGGAGCGCGGCGAGAAGGTCTTCATCGACTACAACCAGAACGCCCGCGACCGGACAATTGCCTCCGCGTACTCCGTGCGGCCGCGGCCCGACGCGACCGTCTCGGCGCCGGTCACATGGGACGAGTTGCCCGCCGTCGAGACCGAGGACTTCACCCTCGTGACGATGCCGAAGCGCTTCGCGAAGCTCGGCGACGTCCAGGCGGCGATCGACGACACGGTCTGCGACCTTCGCATCCTGCTCGAATGGGTCGAGCGCGAGGAGGCGGAAGGGGTCGGCGAGGCGCCGTACCCGCCGAACTTCCCGAAGATGCCGGGCGAGCCGGCCCGCGTGCAGCCGTCCAGGGCGCGGAAGCCGCAACCCGACGACTAGCAACTGTGTCAAGCATGCTTGACACCGGCCTCGTGTCAAGCTAGCTTGTCAGTGACAAGCACACTTGACATACCTGGAGCGAGGCGATGCGGAACGACATACGCGAGCGGCGGACGGCCAGGGGGCTCTCCCAGGGAGAGCTCGCGTCGGCGCTCGAGGTGTCGCGGCAGACGATCAACTCGATCGAGACGGGGCGCTACGTCCCGTCCCTGCCGCTCGCGCTCGACCTCGCCCGGTACTTCGAGACGACGGTGGAGGAGATGTTCGATGACGGTGACTAGGACACGGTGGTTCCTGCCGCTCTTCTCGGTGGCGCTCGGCGTCGCCTTCCTCGTAGCGTTCTGGCTCGGCGACAACCGCGGCGAGGGCCTCTTCGCCCTCGGCCTCATGAGCGCGATCGGCGCGGTGTTCTATCTCGGCGGGCGCTTCGACATTGTCCGCGGGCTCCGCGGCGACGGCAGGGACGAGTACTGGGAGAAGCTCGACGTCCATGCGACCGCGCTCGCCGGCCTCGTGACGATCTCCGTGATCATCGGCATGTGCCTCTGGGAGTGGGGGCACGGGCGCGACGGGTCCCCCTACACGCAGCTCGGCGCGGTCGCCGGTGTGGCGTACGTGGCATCGCTGGTCGTGCTCCGGCTGCGCTCGTAAGAACTTTGTGTGATTCGTTGCGGGGTCGGCGGCGTAGGACGAACATGGGGTCGAGATGAGGATCCGCGCGGGCGTCCTGGCGATCGGCGTCCTCGCCGGCTGCGCCGCGCTGTCGGGGGGTGCGACGGACGCGGCGACGTCGCCGGCGAGCCGGCTGCGCGCCTTCGACGGGTGCCCCGAATTCCGCGCGTACGTGTCCCGCAATGCGCTGCCGCTCGTCGGCCCGTACGGGTTCGATGGCGGGTTCCTCGGCTCGCGGGTCGGCGCGCTGCCTCCGGGCGCGGTCGCCGACTCGGGCGCCAAGTCTGCCGTGGAGGCGTTCTCGGGGACGAACGTCCAGGAGGAAGGGGTCGACGAGCCCGATCTCGTGAAGTCGAACGGCAGGCACGCCTTCGCGGTCGTCGGAAATCGGGTGCGAGCAGTCGACGTCCGCTCGCGCCCTCGGCTCGTGGGGACGCTCGGGCTCGCGCAGGGCGCGAGCGAGTTGCTGCTCCACGGCGACCGGCTCCTGGTGCTGTCGCATGTGGTCGGCGCGGTGCCGGTGCCCGGCAGCCGTACCGGGATCCGTGCTCCCACGCCGGTGCAGATGCGGTCGGTGGTCACCGAGGTGGACGTCGGCAACCCGGCGCGGATGCGCGTCGTCCGCACCCTCGAGCTCGAGGGCATGCACCTCGGCGCCCGGCTGGTGGGGCGCTCCGTGCGGATCGTGCTCGCGGCTCCCCTGGGGCTCGGCCTGCCGTTCGAGCCTCCCGCGACGCCGGGCCCGGAGGAGACGGCGCGGGCGGCCGCGCGGAACGCTGCGATCGTCCGGGCCGCGGACGCACGGAGCTGGCTCCCGTCCTACACCGTGCGGACGGCGCGCGGGAAGACGACCGCTGCAGGCAGTCTCGTTCAGTGCCGGGACATCCGGCGGCCGCCGACGTTCGCGGGTTTCGGGCTCGTCACGGTGCTCACGTTCGACCTCGACCGCGGGCTCGACCCGATCGACTCCGACGCCGTGGTCTCGGACGGCCGCGTGGTGTACGCCTCCCGTACGAGGCTCTACGTCGCGACGGAGCGCTGGGATCGCCGACTGCTCGACGGCCGGCCGGCGCCGGGCGGGACGAGGACCCAGATCCACGCGTTCGACATCGCGAGCCCGACCCGGACGCACTACCGCGCAACCGGATCGGTCGCGGGTGTGCTCCTGAGCCAGTGGTCGCTGTCGGAACACCGCGGCGTCCTCCGGGTGGCCAGCACCGAGCTGCCCCTCTGGTGGGGCGGGCCGCAGCTCGACAGCGAGGCCGCCGTGACGACGCTCGACGAGCGCGGCGGCGTGCTGGCGCAACTCGGACGCGTCGGTGGGCTCGGTCGTGGCGAGCGGGTCTACGCCGTCCGGTTCGCAGGCGACGTCGGGTACGTCGTCACCTTCCGGCAGGTCGACCCGCTCTACACCCTCGATCTCTCGGCGCCTGCGCGCCCCCTCGTGCTGGGCGAGCTGAAGATCCGCGGATACTCCTCCTACCTCCATCCCCTCGGCGGGAACCTGCTGCTCGGCATCGGCCAGGACGCGACGGACGAGGGTCGCGTGCTGGGCGTCCAGGCATCGCTCTTCGACGTCTCCGACCTTCGCCGCCCGCGGCGGCTCGACGCTCTGTCGCTCGGCCCGTCGTGGTCGGCCGCCGAGAACGACCACCATGCCTTCCTCTGGTGGCCGCGCGCGCGGCTCGCGGTGATCCCCGTCGTGGCGTCCGGCGAGCGCCCCTTCACCGGCGCGCTCGGGCTGACGGTCGACGGGAGGAGCCTCTCCGTCTCGGGCCGGGTCGCGCATGTCGCCGTCGGGGGCGCGCAGGCGACCGAGCCAGGCGGTGTCCCGATCCTGCGGTCGCTCGTCGTGGGGAGCACGCTCTACACGGTCTCCGAGCTCGGGATGAAGGCGTCGTCGCTGACGACGTTCGCGGACGTCGGCTTCGTGCGCTTCAGCCCGTGAGGCCCCACGCGGCGAGCGTGGCCTCGCCCGGATCGAGCGGGGGCCGGAGCTCGCGCCAGGTGCACTGGGCGGGATCCTTGTCGGGGCGGAGGCGCAGCAGCTTCGTGCCGTGCCGGAACCGCCGGCCCTGCACCTTGTCGTAGCGCACCTCGACGACGAGCTCCGGGCGGACCGCCTCCTCCTCGAGCTCGCCGCCTCCCCAGCGGCTCGGCTCGGAGAAGCGCCGCTCCGGCGCGTCGCGGAGGAGGGGCATGACGGCGGCGGCGATCTCCGCGTGACGGGCCGGCGCGACCGCCGCGGTGCCGACGTAGCCGAGCTCGCCGTCGTCCTCGTAGAGGCCGAGGAGGAGCGTCGCGATCCGGTCGGGGCGCGCCTTCCAGCGGAGCCCGGCGACGACGCAGTCGGCCGTCTTCTCGGGCTTGACCTTCGCAACGGCGTCGCGCGCGCCGGCCGCGTAGGGGCGGTCGCGGCGCTTGGCGATGACGCCGTCGAGGCCGATCGCCTCGAACGACGAGAGCCACTCGAGCGCCTCGCCGTGGTCGAGGGTCATCGGCGACAGCACGAGGTCGGACGCGTCCGACTCGAGTGCGGCGCGCCGCTCGGTGAGCGGCGCCTCCACATGTGACGTGCCGTCCCAGGCGAGCAGGTCGAAGGCGACGAACGACGCGGGGATCTCGGCCGAGAGCTTGCGGACACGGCTCTCCGCCGGATGCAGCCTCGTCTGCATCGCGTCGAAGTCGAGGACGCCGTCCCGCGCGATCACGATCTCGCCGTCGATCGCGGTGCGGGGCGGCAGGAGGTCGCCGAGCGACGCCAGCTCGGGGAAGTAGCGTAGGAGCGGCCGCGCGTTCCGCGACCAGAGCCGAAGCTCGCCGGACGCGTTCTCGAGCAGCCCGCGGAAGCCGTCCCACTTCGGCTCGTACTGCCACTCGTCGCCCTCGGGCAGCTCGCGGACCAGCTCGGCCTCCATCGGCGGGAACGGGACGATCGGGTCGAGGTCGGCGGGCCGCTCGACCGGCTCGCTGCTGCGGCTGCGTCCGCGGGGCACGCGGCAACCGTACCGCCCCACTTCCCACCACGGCTCGATCGGGGTACGTTGCGCGTACACGGCGACGGGCACCCCAGAGTCCCTCGCACGCCACCCGACCATCAGGTCTCCTGGAGACCGGCGTGCTGCCCATCGTCGTGTCCATGTGCGTTCCGAGTACCCTCTCGCCACCATGCGGCGCGTCGCGATCACGGGGCTCGGAGCGGTGACACCACTCGGGCTCGACGTCCCGTCGTCATGGGACGCCGCCGTCTCGGGACGCAGCGGGATCGGCTGGATCGAGGCGTTCGACGCCTCCGAGTACCCGGTTCGCATCGCCGCCGAGGTGCGTGGCTTCGAGATCGGCGAGCTCGTCCCCGCGAAGGAGGCGCGGCGCATGGACCGGAACGTCCTCATCGCCGTCGCGGCCGCGCAGCAAGCCTGGGACGACGCGGGGCTCGACGGCATCGACCCGACCCGCGTCGGGATCCTCGTCGGCTCGGCGATCGGCGGCATCGCGACGATCGCCGAGCAGCAGCAGACGTTCGCCGAGCGCGGCTTCGACCGCGTCTCGCCGTTCTTCATCCCGTCGGTGCTCGTCGACACGGCGAGTGGCCAGATCGCCATCCAGCTCGGCATCCACGGACAGAACTTCGCGCCCGTGTCGGCCTGCGCGACCGGCTCCACCGCGGTCGGGGAGGCCGCCGCCTCGATCCGCCGCGGGCAGGCCGACGTCGTGCTGGCGGGCGGCACGGAGGCCGCGATCACGCCGCTCATCCTCGCGGGGTTCTGCGCGATGCGCGGCCTCGTCGCGGAGGAGGACGACCCGACCCTCGCGTCGCGGCCGTTCGATGCGACGCGCGCCGGGTTCGTGATGGGCGAGGGCGCCTGCATCCTCGTCCTCGAGGAGCTCGAGGCTGCCCGTGCCCGGGGAGCGACGATCTACGCCGAGGTGCTGGGGTACGGCGCCTCGAACGACGCGCACCACCTCGCGCAGCCCGAGCCCGAGGCGACCGGTGTCGCGGCGATGATCTCGGCGGCGCTCGAGGCGGCCGGCGTCGCCCCCGAGCGCGTCGGGTACGTCAACGCACACGGCACCTCGACGCCGCTCGGCGATCTCGCCGAGACCCGTGCGCTGAAGCAGGTCTTCGGCGACCACGCGTACCGGCTCGCCGTGTCGTCGACGAAGTCCGTCACCGGCCACTGCTTCGGGGCTGCCGGAGCCATCGAGGCGATGATGTGCGCGCTTGCGCTCCGGGACGGCGTGCTGCCGCCGACCATCAACTACCGGAACCCCGATCCCGAGTGCGACCTCGACTACGTCCCGAACGAGGCGAGGCGAGTCGAGGTGGACGTCGCGCTCTCGAACGCCATGGGGCTCGGCGGCCACAACGCGTGCGTGCTGTTGGGCCGGGCGTAGTCGTCGCTGGACAACCCGGGTCGGGTACCCATAGTGGGATCGTGGTGAGGACACCGTGAGCGACGAGGCGCCGACGGAGCCGCGCGCGGACGTGGTGGGAGCCACCTCGTGCCGCCACTGTGGATCGCCGCTCGAGCTGACGATGATCGATCTCGGCGTGTCGCCGTTGTGCCAGACCGTGATCACGACGGACCGGCTCGAGGCGATGGAGCCCTTCTATCCACTCCACGTTCGGGTCTGCAGTCGGTGCTGGCTCGCTCAGCTGCCCGAGTTCGTGAGCCCGGAAGCACTGTTCGCCGAGTACGCGTACTTCTCCGCGTACTCCGACTCCTGGGTCGAGCACTCGCGACGCTACGTGGAGATGGCCGTCGAGCGATTCGAGCTCGGGACCGACGACCTGGTGATCGAGATCGCCTCCAACGACGGGTACCTCCTGCAGCACTTCCTGCCGCTCGGGATCCCTGTGCTCGGCGTCGAGCCGGCGCGAAACGTGGCCGACAGCGCGATCGAGCGAGGCGTTCCGACGCTCGTGGAGTTCTTCGGTCGCGAGCTTGCCGAGCGCCTGGTCCGCGAGGGGCGCTCGGCGTCGCTCGTGCTCGGGAACAACGTCCTCGCCCAGGTGCCCGACATCAACGACTTCGCCGATGGCGTCGCGATCGTTCTCGGCCCGGGCGGCACTGCGACCTTCGAGTTCCCGCACCTTGCCAGGCTCATCGAGCACCTCGAGTACGACACGATCTATCACGAGCACTTTTCGTACTTCTCGCTGCATGCGATTCGATCGATCTTCGAGCGGGCAGGGCTGGCTCTCGTCGACGTGGAGGAGATTCCGACCCACGGCGGCTCGCTCCGCGTGTACCTCCGTCACGCACCCGAGGCGGTCGCGCCTTCGCAGGAGGTGAGCCGGGTGCTGTCGGCCGAGGATCGAGAGGGCTTGCGCGACCCCGGCACGTACGCCCGCTTCGCGGAGGCCGTCCGGGAATCGAAGCGCGCCCTCCTGGCGTTGCTGATCGAGCACAACCGAGACGGGAAGCAGGTCGTCGGCTACGGCGCCCCGGGGAAGGGGAACACCCTGCTCAACTACTGCGGGATCCGCACCGATCTCCTCCGGTACACGGTCGACCGGAACCCGTACAAGCAGGGCACGTTCACGCCGGGCACCCGGATCCCCGTGCATCCTCCCGAGCGGATCGCGGAGACGCGACCGGACACGATCGTGATCCTGCCCTGGAACCTCGCTCGCGAGATCGGCGACCAGCTCGCGTACACGGCGGAGTGGGGCGCGGAGCTCGTCGTGCCGGTCCCGACGGCCCGCGTCATCGAGCCCGGCGCCGGGTGAGCGGCGAGCGACGACGCTCGCGCAACAGTCGTCGGTCACGGCGATCGCACGACTCCAGATCGAGGACGCCAGCTACGATCTCAGCCTCGGAGAGCACGCACCGGGGTTGACGCCGACCTCGATCACGACGTTACTGAGAGGGGGAAACGTCCTTTGCGAGGGGGAGAGTCAAGCGTGCATTCTGAGCCGGCGGTGACCGGGCCGATGAAGGTCGTGATCTTCTGCGGCGGCCTCGGAGTGCGCATGGGGGAGGAGACGCAGCGGATCCCCAAGCCGATGATCCCGATCGGCAGCCGGCCGATCCTCTGGGAGATCATGCACTACTACGCCGCGTGGGGGCACACCGACTTCGTGCTCTGCCTCGGCTACAAGGGCGATGCGATCCGCGAGTACTTCCTCAACTACAACGAGGCGCTGTTCAACGATTTCGTGCTCGAGGGCAACGGCTCCGCCGCGAAGATCAAGCTCCTCTCACGCGACGTGGGCTCGTGGCGCATCACCTTCGTCGACACCGGGATCACCACGACGATCGGCGAGCGGCTCAAGGCGGTCGAACCGTATCTCGCCGACGAGGACGCGTTTCTGGCGACCTACGGCGACGGGCTCACCGACGCACCGCTCGATGACGTCATCCGCGTGTTCGGAGAGAGCGGGAAGATGGGCACGTTTCTCTCCGTGCGTCCACAGGTCAATGCCCACATCGTCCACTCGGACGGGAACGGGACGCTCCTCGGCGTCGAGGAGATGAGCAACTCCGACGTCCGGATCAACGGCGGCTTCTTCGTGTTCAAGCGCGAGATCCTCGACTGGATCGAGCCCGGCGACGAGCTCGTCGAGGAGACGTTCGCACGCCTGATCCCACGCGGCGAGCTCGGGCTCTACCGCTACGACGGCTTCTTCGGGCCGATGGACACGATCAAGGACCGTCAACGCCTCGAGGCGCTCCACGAGTCGGGAGAGGCGCCCTGGCGGCGCGCTCCGACTGCGGGCGTCGAGCGCTCCGACACGTGACCTGCCTGGGCCTCGCGTCACCGCCGCGGCGTGTCCTCGTGGTGGGCGCGCATGCGGACGACATCGAGATCGGGTGCGGCGGGACGATCCTCACGCCTGGTTCGGGGTTGTCCGGATCTGCAGCTGACGTGGGTCGTCCTGGCGGCGAGCGGCGAGCGCGAGGGGGAGGCACGGGCGAGCGCGCATGCGTTCGCGGGCGGCGCCGAGCTCGACGTGCGCCTCTTCGAGTTTCGGGACGGCTTCTTCCCGAGCGTCGTGGGCGACATCAAGACGCTCTTCGAGGAGCTCAAGCCCCTCGATCCCGATCTGATCCTCACCCACACCCGCGACGACCTCCATCAGGATCACCGGCTCGCGTGCGAGCTCACCTGGAACACGTTCCGAGATCATCTGATCCTCGAGTACGAGGTGCCCAAGTGGGACGGCGATCTCGGGCGGCCGAACGTCTTCGTGCCGCTCACGGCGGAGACCGCCGAGACGAAGGTTCGGCTGCTCCACGAGCACTTCCCGAGCCAGCGCGACAAGGACTGGTTCGACGCCGAGACCTTCAAGGGCCTCATGCGGCTCCGGGGGCTCGAGATACGAGCGGAAGAGCGCTTCGCCGAGGCGTTCGTCGGCCGCAAGCTGGGCATCGGCTTCCCGGGCGTCTCCGTCCCGGGAGCGGGCGTCGCAGATGGAGGAGCGCCGTGAGAGTGCTGGTCACCGGGCACCACGGCTACATCGGCTCCGTGATGGTGACCGCGATTCGCGCGGCCGGTCACGAGGTGGTCGGGCTCGACACGTACCTCTACGAGGGCTGCGACTTCGGCCTCGACGTCGCGCAGCCCGTCGATGCGATCCGCGCCGACGTCCGCAACGTCGGACCGGAGGTGCTTACCGGGTTCGACGCCATCGTGCACCTCGCGGCTCTCTCGAACGACCCGATCGGTGACCTGAACCCCGACTTGACCCGCGACATCAACTTCGCGGCGACCGTTCGCCTGGCGCGGCTTGCGAAGGAGGTTGGCGTCGGACGCTTCGTCTTCGCCTCGTCCTGCTCGCTGTACGGCGCCGGACGCGGAGACGAGGCCGTGGACGAGGATACGGCGCTCCGACCGCTGACGCCGTACGCCGAGTCGAAGGCGCGCTCGGAGGAGGCTCTGCTGGGGCTGGCCGACGGCGACTTCGCGCCGACGTCGATGCGCAACGCGACCGCGTACGGCGTCTCGCCGAGGCTCCGTCTCGACGTCGTGCTCAACAATCTCGTCGCGTGGGCGCATACGACGGGTCGCGTTCGGCTCGCCAGCGACGGCACGGCCTGGCGACCGCTCGTCCACATCCGCGACATCGCCAGGGCGACGGTCGCCCTGCTCGACGCCTCCCCGGAGATTGCAGCCGGGCGGGCGTTCAACATCGGCTCCGACGAGCAGAACTACCGCATCCGTGACCTCGCCGAAGTGGTTCGGGAGCGCCTCCCCTCGAGCGTCGTCGAGCTCGCGGACGGTGCGTCGCCCGACGTGCGCAGCTATCGCGTCGACTTCCGGCGTTTCTCGGCCGCGTTCCCGGCTTTTCGGTGCGAGTGGTCGGCTGCGAGCGGGGCGGACGAGCTCGCAACGGCGTACGAGGTGGGAGGACTGGCGCGCGAGGTCTTCGAGTCGTCGCGTTTCTTCCGGCTCGACCGGCTGAAGGAGCTCCTCGCGGTGGGCTCGCTCGACGATCGGCTGCGTTGGCGCGCCCGAGCGGAGCCGCTGGTCACTGCCGGCACGCCGTGAGGATCGTCGACGGCGCTGCGGCCGGTCGTGGCGGCCCAGACCCTCCTTTGCCGAGACGAGGCCTCGACGGTCGCTCAGAAGACCGGTTCCGCCGGGTCGTAGTCGGGCCACGAGCGATCGCGGTCCGACATCGTCCGCTGCTCGACGCCTGGCCAGTCGATCCCGAGCGTCGGGTCGTTCCAGCGAACCCCGCCCGCCGATTCGGGGGCATGCGATGCGGAGTGGAGGTAGAACGCCTCCGTTGCCCCGGTGAGCGTCTGGTAGCCGTGCGCGAACCCGCGAGGCACGTAGAGCGCGAGTCGGTTCGCGGCGGAGAGCTCGATGCCGAGCCAGCCCAGGTAGGTCGGGCTCGACGGGCGGAGGTCGACGATGACGTCGTAGAGCGCTCCCGCCGTGCAGCGCACGATCTTCACCTCCGCGTGCGGATCGCGTTGGAAGTGGAGACCGCGCAGAGTCCCTGCTTGCGTGTTGAACGCGATGTTGGCCTGCGAGATCTCCGTCTCGAGGCCGGCGTCGGCCAACGTCTCGCGACACCATGCACGCGCGAGAAAGCCGCGGTCGTCCTCGAGCGGCTCCGGCTCGAGGACGACGGCTCCTGGAATCGAGGTCGGACGGATCACCATCGCCTTCACCGTAGTGTGCCCCCGCCGGTCGCGACGCCGGCGCAGCCTATGATCGCCACGGTGTCTCCGTTGGCGCCCTTCGGTCGACCGGTGTCGCTCTGAACGACTCGCTTTCGCCTTTCGCTCGGGTGGCGTCGGCCACCCTCAAGTGGGCCACGTGCAATGCGATGAGGGGCGTTCGGCGGATCGGGACACCGCCCGGTCTGGCGCGAAGGATGATCACGATCGAGGAGTTCGAGGCCGCGAACAGGTCGAGCGATGTCTCGATTCGAACATCGCGAATCGTTGAGGATGCCCGGACGCTCGCGCTGGCGGACGGCAGCGACCCGGTCCCTGCGCTCAGTGCCGTCGACACGACCGTGTCGCTCGTCGACATCAGGGATCCCCGGTACTCGTTTCGCAACGGGTACCTCATCGACCCCGATCGCCGTGTCGTCTACGAAGGGGCCGTGGTGCCGAGCTTTCCGTTTCGTCGGCTGGCGGTCACCCCGCTCGAGCGTCCCGTCCATCGGCGGGGGACGGTCGCGTGGCTCCGCCAGGAGGACAACTACGGGCACTGGCAGCTCCTCGCGCTGCCCCTGCTGCGCTACTACCGCGAGGCGCTCGGCGGCGACGCGGACTTCTACTACCTCGGACCGACGGTGCGGTCGTATCAGGTCGAGACGCTCGCGATGCTGGGGATCCCGGAAGAGCGCATCCTCCGGGAAGCCGTCACGGCGGACCGTCTGCTCGTCGCGGTCGTCGACCGCCGAGGCGGTGTGTTCGGCGAGGGATACGAGAGCGAGTCGCTGCTCTTCGCCGCCCGCGCGCTGCCGCCGTCCCCTTTGCCGGAGAAGCCTGCTCGACGCCGACTCTTCGTCAGCAGGGCGGGGGCGGATCGCCGCCGCCTCCTCAACGAGGCCGCGTGCATGGAGGCGCTCGACGAGCTCGGCGTCGAGCTCGTCGCAACGGAGACGATGACCGTCGTCGACGAGATCGCGCTCTTCGGCGAGGCGGAGCTCATCATCGGTGGCCACGGCGCAGGACTGGTCAACTGCGCCTTCGCGCCGTCCGCTGCGGCCGTGCTCGAACTCGCTCCGAAGACGTCCTGGGACATCCAGATCGCGGAGCTGGCAGCCGTCAAGGGTCAGAGATACGGCGTGATCTTCGGGCCTCCCGTCGGCGGCCGCTCCGGATGGGCGAACCCCCATCCGGACTTCTCCGTCGACGTCCAGCGCGTGGTGGACATCGTGCACGGTGCGGTGGGGTAGCCCGGCGTTGCGAGGCGGATAAGGTGAGACGGAATGACTGCGAGTGAGAACGTGATCGCACCGTCGGCGGCCGGCCTCATCGCGGCGTACGTCGATCGATTCACCGACCTTCTACGGGCGATGGACGACGCTGCGGTCGCCCGGGTCGTCACGACCTTGGCGCGCGCGCGTGACGAGCACCGCACGGTGTTCATCGCCGGCAACGGGGGCAGCGCGGCGACCGCCTCGCATTTCGCCAACGATCTGGGAAAGGCCGTGAAGCAGTCCGGGCGCACACCCGTTCGGGTGATGAGCCTGTCGGACAACGCCTCGTGGCTGACGGCCCTGGCGAACGACGAGGGGTACGAGCGCGTCTTCTCAGGTCAGCTCGAGAACTTCGCCGGCGAAGGCGATGTCCTGGTCGTGATCTCGGCCAGTGGCAACTCACCCAATCTCGTACGGGCCGTCGAGCTCGCACGGAGCCGCGGGATGCGTACCGTCGGATTCCTCGGATTCGACGGCGGAGCGCTCCTCTCGCTGGTGGACGAACCGGTCCTCGTCGAAACCGAGCAGGGCCAGTACGGTCTTGTGGAGACGGCGCACAGTCTCATCTGCGACGTCGTCACTGCGTGTCTCATCGCGGATCGGGGCGAGCGGTCGGACGCAGCGAGCTAGCGGGGGAGGAGTTCGAGATGGTGGATGCCGCAGCGAGGCCGACACAGGCCGTGATTCTCGCCGGTGGCAGGGGGGAGAGGATGCGGCCCCTCACCGACACCAGGCCGAAGCCGATGCTCGAGTTCCACGGGAAGCCGTTCCTCGAGTACATGGTCGAGATGCTGCGGGACAACGGATTCGAGCGCGTCACGATCCTGGTCGGGTACCTGGCCGACGTGATCGTCGACCATTTCGGCGACGGCAGCCGGCTGGGCGTTCATATCGACTATTCACACACGCCCCCCGAGGCTCTCACGTCCCGGCGGATGCAGGCGGCCGCCGGACAGCTCGACGAGCGCTTTCTGCTCCTGTACTGCGACAACTACTGGCCGATGCGCTGGGACGAGATGTGGGCGCAGTATCGACAGGCGGGTTATCCCGCCCAGGTGACCGTCTACGCCAACCGGCACGGCTTCTCGCGGAGCAGCGTCATCGTGACGGACGACAGGGTCGAGGTGTTCGACCGTGGCCGCACGACGCCCGGTCTCCAGGGGGTCGAGATCAGCTACGCCATCCTCGAGCGCGACGTGGTCATGCCTCTCCTCCCGGAGCACGAGGAGCTGTTCGAGCAGGCGGTCTACCCGGTGCTCGCCGAGCGGGGTCAGCTCGGCGCCTACTGGACGGAGCACCGGTACTACAGCGTCGGCTCGCTCGAGCGACTGCCGATCACGGAGGAGTTCTTCGCCCGGCGGCCGACCGTGATCATCGATCGCGACGGAACGCTGAACGAGCGGCCGCCGCGAGCCGAGTACGTCCGCCGTCCGGAGGACTTCGTCTGGCTGCCCGGGGCGCTCGAGGCGCTTCGGCTCCTCGCCGAAGCCGACTATCGCGTGATCGTGGTCTCGAATCAGGCCGGGATCAACCGGGGTGCTCTGACGACGACGGATCTCGAGGAGATCCATGCGCGGATGCTGTCCGAGGTCGAGGCGGCCGGCGGTCGGATCGACGCGATCTACGTCTGCCCCCACGACTGGGACGAGGGCTGCGATTGCAGGAAGCCGCGCCCGGGCATGCTCTTGCAGGCTCAGCGTGAGCACCACCTCGACCTGACCCGCACCTTCTTCCTCGGCGACGACGAACGCGACGGACAGGCTGCCGACGCGGCCGGCGCGCCCTTCGCTCTCGTCTCCGAGGAGACGCCGCTACTCGATCTCGTACGACCCCTGATCGCCCGACGACTAGAGAGAAGGCTCGTTCATGTCAACTGAAAATCTGTCCATCCTGCTCACCGGAAGCCGTGGTTACATCGGCTCTGTCATGGCGGCCGAGCTCGTCGCGGCCGGACACCGCGTCGTCGGCCTGGACACCGGGTACTTCAGCGAGTGCACGCTCGTACCGGATCGCGTCGAGATCCAGGAAGTGACCAAGGATCTCCGTGACGTCGAGCTCGAGGATGTCCGCGGCTACGACGCCATCGTGCATCTCGGCGCCCTGAGCAACGACCCGATCGGGAACCTCGACTCGGGTTGGACGGAGGAGATCAACCACCGCGCGTCCGTCCGGCTCGCCGAGCTCGCGCGCGAAGCGGGCGTGCGACGCTTCCTCTTCTCGTCCTCTTGCATCATGTACGGGATGTCCTCGGCGGACGTCGTCGACGAGGACTCGCCGCTCGATCCGCAGACCGAGTACGCGAGGTCGAAGGTGATGACCGAGGAAGCGCTCCGGGAGCTCGCGACGGACGACTTCTCCCCGACGTACCTCCGGAACGGAACCGTGTACGGCATCTCGCCCAGGATGCGCTTCGACACGGTGCTGAACGATCTGGTCGGCCGAGCCTTCACGACCGGCCTGATCACGGTCTTCAGCGACGGGAAGCCGTGGCGGCCGGTGATCCACGTCGCGGACGTGGCGCGCAGCTTCGCACACGTGCTGCGGGCGCCCGTCGAGGTCGTGCACAACCAGGCGTTCAACAACGGCGCCGACCGGCTGAACCACCAGGTGTTCGAGCTCGCCGACATCGCGGCCGCTGTCGTCCCCGGCTGCAGGGTCGAGGTGCTCGGCGAGTCGACCGCCGATCAGCGGACCTACAAGGCCGACTTCGGCAAGTTCGCGAATGCGTTTCCCGACTTCGAGTGGCGGTGGGACGCCCGCAGTGGCGCGGAAGAGCTCGCGACGACCTTCGCGCAGGTCGGTCTCACGCACGACGACTTCGTCGATCCCCGGTTCACGCGTCTCAAGTGGCTCCAGCATCTGCTCGACGGCCGCCTGGACGGGTCCCTCCGCTGGACGACGAGCGGGGTCGCGTCGTGATCGACGGCGTCAAGGTCGTGCCGCTCCGACAGATCGTCGACGAGCGCGGGAAGATCATGCACATGCTCAAGGCGACGGACGAGCACTTCATCGCCTTCGGCGAGATCTACTTCTCGTGTGCCTGGCCCGGGACGGTCAAGGCGTGGCACATCCACACGACGATGACCGTCAACAACGCGGTGCTGTCGGGGCGGGCGAAGCTCGTCATGTACGACATGCGCGACGAGTCTCCGACCAAGGGAGAGCTCCAGGAGGTCTACTTCGGCGAGGACAACTACGTGCTCGTCCAGATTCCGCCCGGGATCGCCAACGGCTACAAGGCATACGGCGACAAGCTGGTGATCATGGCCAACGCCGCCACCGAGCCGCACCGGCCCGAGGAGATGCTGCGCGTCGACCCGTTCTCCGACGAGATTCCCTACGACTGGTCGCTGCAGCATGGCTGATCGCCGTCGATCGCTCGATCGGAGGATGATCGCGACCCGTACGCCGCTCCGTGTGAGCCTCGTCGGCGGCGGGACCGATCTGCCGGCGTTCTACGAGCGGGAGCCGGGCGCGGTGCTGTCCACCGCGATCAACCACTACGTCTGGGTGACGGTCAAGCGCCACAGCGAGCTCTTCTTCGAGCCGATCCGCTTGAACTACAAGGAGAGCGAGGAGGTCAACCACGTCGCGGAGCTGCGCAACGACATCGCCCGGGAGACGATGCGCTTCCTCGACATCGAGCCGCCGATCTACATCAGCACCGTCGGGGATGTGCCGGCCTCGACCGGGCTCGGCGGCTCGAGCGCGTTCTGCGTGGGTCTCCTCAACGCACTGCATACATACAAGGGCGAGCGCGTGTCCGCAGGGCAGCTGGCAGAAGAGGCCTGTCACATCGAGATCGACATCCTCGGCCATCCGATCGGGAAGCAGGACCAGTACGCCGCGGCGTTCGGCGGCCTCAACGTCTTCCGCTTCCGCCCCGGGGGCTCCGTCTCCGTCGAGCAGCAGCACGTGCCGAACGGGCAGCGGGCCGAGCTGTTCCGGAGCATGCTCTTGTTCTGGACGGGTCACCAGCGCGACGCCAACGACGTGCTCGAGGAGCAGAGCAAGAACGTCGAGCACGAGCTCGACCGGATGCGCAGGATGCGCGACCAGGTCGACACGCTGCAGGGGCTTCTCCAGAACGGTCCGCTCGACGTGCGCGCGGTGGGGGAGCTCCTCGACGAAGGCTGGCGGATGAAGCGCGAGCTGGCGTCGCACATCACGACCGACGGAATCGACGCCCGCTACGAGCAGGCGCTGGCCCACGGCGCCTACGGGGGAAAGCTCTGCGGGGCCGGAAACGGTGGCTTCCTTCTCTTTCTCGCTCCCCCGGAGCGTCATGCCGAGCTGCGGTCGGTGCTCGCGGACCTCGTGGAGCTACCGGTCAGCGAAGAGGCGCACGGCTCGGCGATAGCGGCGCCGTTCGCGTGAGGCGCGCGTGATCTTCGAAGAGCTTCCTCTTGCCGGTGCATACCTCGTCACGCTCGAGCGGATCGAGGACGAGCGCGGCTTCAACGCACGTGCGTGGTGCGCACGCGAGTTCGAAGAGGCGGGCCTTCCCACGCGCATCAGGCAGATCAACGTGATTCGCAACGCGCGCCGTGGAACGCTGCGTGGCATGCACTATCAGACCCCTCCGATGGCCGAGACGAAGCTCTTTCGCGTCACGTCGGGTCGGATCCACGACGTCATCGTCGATCTTCGCGCGGAGTCGCCGACGTTCGGTCGGTGGACGAGCGTCGAGCTGTCCGCCGACGAGCCACAGCTGCTCTTCGTGCCGGAGCGATTCGGACAGGGATTCCAGACGCTCGAGGACGACACGGAGCTGACGTACCAGGTGTCGGAGTTCTTCTCCCCCGAGCACGGGGCCGGGTTCCGGTACGACGACCCTGCGTTCGGGATCGAGTGGCCGCTCGACGTCACGGTCATCTCGGACAAGGACGCCGGGTGGCCGCCGTTCGAGGGGCCGCCGTGATCATCGTCGATCGTGCGCTCCGGGAGCGACAGGCGAAAGGCAGGCCCGTCAAGGTCGGCATGGTCGGAGCAGGCGCGATGGGCCGCATGCTCGCCCTCCAGATCACGACCGTCGTGCCGGGGATGGAGGTCGTCGCGATCGCCAATCGCACGGTCGAGAGGGCGCGGCAGGCGTTCCTGGATGCCGGGGTGCCGGAGGCCGACATCGTCGAGGTCGAGAGCGCCGGCGCCGCGTCCTCCGCTGTCGCGCGCGGCAAGCACATCGTGACGGACGATCCGTCGCTCCTCACGTCGCTCGGCGAGATCGACGCGATCCTCGAGGTGACCGGCGCACCCGAGGCGGCGGCCCACGTCGTGCTCGACGCGTTCGAGCACCGAAAGCACGTCGTGATGATGAATGCCGAGCTGCAGGGGACGGTCGGGCCGATCCTTCGGCGCTACGCCGACGACGCCGGTGTCGTGCTCACCGACTCGGACGGCGATCAACCCGGCGTGATGATGAACCTGTACCGCTTCGTCGCGGGCCTCGGTGTCCGTCCGGTGCTGCTCGGCAACCTCAAGGGCCTCCACGACCCGTACCGGAACCCGACCACCCAGGAGGGCTTCGCCCGCAACGCAGGCCTGAGCCCTCAGATGGCGACGTCCTTCGCCGACGGCACGAAGATGTCGCTCGAGATGGCGCTCGTCGCGAACGCGACGGGGCTCAGGGCCGCTCGACTCGGGATGTACGGCCCGGACGCCGACACGGTCCACGAGGCGCAGGCGCTCTTCCCGCTGGAAGAGATGCTCGAGATCGGCCTCGTCGACTACATGGTGGGAGCAGAGCCTGCACCCGGCGTGTTCTGCCTCGGCACGCACGACCATCCCGCGCAGAAGCACTGGCTGGGGATGTACAAGCTTGGCAAGGGGCCGCTGTACACGTTCTACACGCCGTACCACCTGTGCCATCTCGAGGCCCCGCACACGGTTGCGCGGGCCGTCCTCTTCGGCGACGCCGCCGTCAGCCCCGACGTCGGTCACGTCCTCGACGTGGTGGCAGCCGCAAAGCGCGATCTGACCGCCGGCGAGACGCTCGACGGAATCGGGGGATATGCGTTCTACGGTCTCGCGGAGAATGCGATCGACAGCACCGCTGGCGCGCATGTCCCTGTGGCGATCGCCGAGGGATCCACCATGCTCCGGAACATCGGGAAGGACGAGCTGCTCCGGATGGACGACATCCGGGTTCCGCCGGACCGCCTCATCGACCGGCTCCGTGCCGATCAGTTGCGCGAGTGCCCACCGGTTCCCGGACACGTCCGCAGCCCCGCCGACGCGACTACCATCCCGTCGTGAGCGTCGTCGGGGACCAGCGCGCGCACGTCGATGCTGCGGGCGGCGTGACGCCGCAGCCACGGCCCAGCGCCTTCGTGCGCTGCGGTCGCTCCATTGCCACCCGGGCCGTCAGGCTGACGGCAGGAAGCGCCATGCGCGCCGTCCGGGCCGTCGGCGGGCTGCGCGGGTTCCCGACCGGGATGATCGGTGCCGAGACGCTCAAGCGGGAGAACGCCCACGGCGAGACGGTCTCCGTCCGGCAGTGGCACTACACGGAAGAGCCGCGGGAGCTCGAGCTCATCCCCGGCAGTGATCCTCTGCCCGCTCTCGGTGGCGTTCGGACGACGGTGTCGTTGCTGGACGTCGAGGATCGAGGGTACTCCCTGCGGGACGGCTACCTCGTCGATCCCGCCCTCCGCGTGGTCTACGAGGAAGAGGTGGTACCGGGTTTCCCATACCGGCGCATGGCGGTGCGTCGTCTGGAGACGCCGACCCCGGTCGACGGTGTCGTCGCCTGCCTTCGCCAGGAGGACAACTACGGGCACTGGCTCGTGCTCGCGCTGCCGCTCATCGAGTACTACCGCGAGGCGCTGGGCGGCGACCCCGACTACTACTACCTCGGCCCGACGGTGCGTCCGTGGCTGTACGAGGCGCTCGAGCGCCTTGGCATCCCGCGGTCGAAGACGCTGACCCAGGCCGTCACGGCGGATCGTCTCCTCGTCGCGATCGCCGACCGGTACGAGGGCTACGACCGGCACTTCCTCGTCTATCCGAGCGAGGCGCTGATGTCGAGCACCCCGTCGGTCGCGCAGGCAGGGCGGAGGGTGTTCGTCAGCAGGGCGAGCGCCGCCCATCGCCGGATCCTGAACGAGTCGGAGTGCATCGACGCGTTGCGATCGTTCGACATCGAGCCCGTCGCAACCGAGAAGCTCTCGCTGGAAGAGGAGATCGCGCTCTTCCAGGAGGCGGAGCTGATCGTCGGGGCGCACGGTGCGGGGATGATCAACTGCGTTTTCTCGCCGCCGGGTGCGGCCGTGGTCGAGCTTGCCTCCGAGAGCTACTGGTTCTCGCAAGCCGCACAGCTGGCCGCGGTCAGGAATCAGCGCTTCGCGTTGGTCAGCGGACCACCCAGCGGTTTCCGCATCGGAATGGACGCGTTGAAGCACGACTTCGTCGTCGACGTCGATCGGCTCACCCAGGTCGTCGATGCGGCCTGCGGAGGTGACCCCGACCGAACGCCGAAACCGGTCGAATGACGTCCGGCGACGCCCGTGGCCGCATGAGCCGAACGGCGTCGCTCCGGCCACGCGGACTCTGATGGGACGGATCTCCCCCGAACTGGTGCTCGTCGACCCCGAGCTCGGCGAGCTGCTTCGCGAGCTGCTGCCAGAGCCGGGCGATTGCCTCGCGCCGCGCGCTCCGCTCTCGCGCGCGCTCACGAGCGTGAGCGTCGACGCGGTGGTGCGGGCGCCGCCCCCGCCGCTCGAGCCGCGCACGACCGTGGGCGTCGCCCCGGTGGTACAGGTGCCGCCTCCGCTGCAGACCGTGGCCGTCGACCCGGTGGTGCGGGTCCCGCCGCGTCGCCGGTCGGCGGCGCGGCGCTCTCGTACTCACCTCTTGGCGTGGGTCGCGGTCGCGGGTGTTCTGGCCTCGCCGCTCCTCGCCTTCGTCACCGTGACGGACTACCCGCCGTTCCCTGCCCCGTCGCCGAGCGCGTCGTCGGGATCCGACGAAGGCCCCGCGTCGACGAGCAAGCCGGGTCGGGCGCGGGCTGCCGCTCGGCCGTCGGCCACGGGAGCGGAGCCGAGCGGCGCGACGTCGAAGCCGGCTGCGAAGGCGCCCGCGACGTCGAAGGCCGCCGCGTCAGGTGCGGCTCCGCCGTCGAGGTCGACGCCGAGCACGTCCGCGTCGCAGAAGCAGGCAGCCGGCGGCCCGAGCGCGAGCACGCCGGACAGTGGTCGTGCCGTGATCGAGTGGCCGGGGCGGCCGGCGGCCGTGTTCTACAGCCTCATCCTGGTTCGGGCGGGCGAGCGGCTCGACTTCCGCGCGCCGACGAACGTCGCCGAGCTGCGTTCGGACGGGCAGCGCCCACCGGTCGTGTACCACTGGTTCGTCTATCCCGCCTTCGGCTCAGCCTCCAAGCCGACGTACGGTCGACTCGTCGCCGACGGCACGGTTCGTCTCTCGCCCGGCTCGATCCGCCTCGGCGAATGATCTAGCGATCGCCGGCGACGCCGGGGGCCCACCGACCCTCGCCGGCCGGGCGTTCTGCGCTCGGCGCTCTCGCCGGGGCATCGTTGGTCGCAGGCCTCCTGGGCACCGGCGGCGTTGTCGGAGCCGGTTCGTCGCGACGGCCCTGCGCGGCGTACCCGTCGGTACGGGCGCCGTAGGTCTGCCGCGGCTCGACGTCGGTGACGACGAACCCGAGCTTCGGCGTCGGAACCGTCTCGAGATTGCGCGCGAGCTCCTTGAGACCGCGCGTGTCGACCGTCCCCATGCGAACGACCACCACGACGCCGTCGACGTCCGACATCAGCCTCATTGCATCGCCGACCTCGAGCAACGCCGGTGTGTCGACCAGAACGACGTCGAACTGCTCGCGCAGCTCGTCGAACATCGGCGCAAGCCTCTCCGAGCTGATCAGCTCGCCGGGGTTCGCGGCGGGAGGTGTCCCCGCCGTCAGGACGGAGATGCGACCCGTCGTGTCGGGCCTTCCGCCCATGCCCGAGTCCGGTGGCGGGAGGCGAACGGGCACCAGCGCGCTCGCGACGCTCAGACGGCCCTGAAGGATGTCCGTGACGCCCGGACGCCCGCCGAAGCCGAAGTACGTCGCCAGGGTCGGCCGGCGGAGATCGAGGTCGACCAGCGCCACCGACCGCCCCGCGCGGCCGATCGCGATCGCGAGGTTGGCTGCGGTCGTCGACTTGCCTTCGCCCGACGTTGCGCTCGACACGAGAAGCACCCTCGCCTGCAGATCGATGTTTGCCAGCTCGAGATTGGTACGGAGGATTCGGAATGCCTCCGCGGAGTAGTTGGAGCGTTCCTCGAGCATCGCGAGGTGCTCTTTGGCGCGGGATCGGCGGTCCGTCGGGATCCGGGCGAGCAAGGGCAGCCCGAGGGCGCGCTCCACCTCGTCCTCCGTGCGGATGGTGCGGTCGAGCGTGTTCCTCACCAGGGCGACTCCGATTCCGAGAAGGACGCCCACGAGCAGCGCCAGGACGGCATTTCGGATCGGGGTCGGCGCCACCTTGTCCGCATCCGAGGCGGGAGCAACGACGGTTGCCGGGGCCTGCAGCAGCTCGAGCGTCCGAAGGTCCTGGATCTTCTTCTGCAGGTCGCTGACGAGAGCGCCGTTCCCCGTGCCCCGATCGCGGAGCTCCTCGAGGCGGCTCTCGAGCTCCACCCGTGCCACCGCGAGCGTTCGCGTGTCCGAGTTGAGCTTGTACGCGGTGAACGCCCGGGCGTACGCCGTCGCCAGACGTGTTGCCTCCTCGCTCCGACCGCTGTCCACCGTGAAGGTGAGGAAATCGGCGTCATTCCTGGGCGCAACGGACGAGTTCTCCACGAGGTCGGCCGTCGTCAGGTCGCGGACCTTGGCGCGTTTGATCGCCGACTGGACGACCGCCGGTATGCGAGCCAGCTTCGCCTGCGTCTCCCCGAACCGGGCGGGATCGACGTAGCCGGTCGAGATGCCGGTGACGGCCGATGCGAGGTTCTGCGTGTTCAGCATCACCTCGGCACTGGCGCGATACTTCGCCGACTGCTGAGCACTCCACAGGAACGCCAGGACGGGAAACGCGAGGGCGACGACGAGGATCAGCCGTATGTTCCGGCGCAGGACGTCGGCATAGTCGGCCAGTGTCGGGTCGGCTTGCTCTTCGGAAGACACGCTCACCCCCTCAGTCTGCTGGATCCCGGCTCCCGCGATCGTGCCGATTGGCCCTCGGCGCCGTCCACGGGAAGCATGGCGAGGCTACTGTCGTTGCCGTGACCGGGATACCGTCCGGCGAGCAGGGGCTCGACCACTTTCAGATCGTGTTCGTCTGCACGGGGAATCGTGCCAGGAGCCCGTTCGCCGAGGCAGCGTTGCGGCGCCGCGTCAGAGGCCGCGACGTCGCGGTGTGGTCGGTCGGGACACACGTCGTCGGGAGCAATGGGCCCCTCGACGAGGCCGAGAAAGCGGCTGTCCGGCACGGCATCGACATCTCGCGGCACCGCGCCAGAGTACTTGCGACCGGAGCGCTCAGCGACACCGGTCTCGTCGTCGGATTCGAGCCGCACCATCTCGCTGCCGCGGTCGTCGACGGCGGTGCCGCTCGCGAGCGGGTCTTCTCGATCATCGAGCTCGCGGATCTCCTGGATCCGGAGACGGCCGGCGTGCCCGCGCAGTCGGTCGCACGGGCACACGAGAAGCGTGGGGCTGCCAGTGCCCTGTCCGCGCCGGCGATCGATGACCCGGTGGGCAAGTCCGAGCAGGTCTTTCGGCGGACGTTCGAGGAGATCGACGCGCTCACGGCGCGGATCGCCATGGGGTTGTTCGGGTCGCGACCGACCGGCTCGTGACGGCGGTGCCCGAGGGGCGCTACTCGACGCCGCCTCTGAGAACCTCCGGGACGGTGCGAACGAGGATCTTGAGGTCGAGCCACAGCGAGAAGTTCTCGATGTAGTAGTTGTCCCACTCGACCCGATCGGCGATCGACGTCTTGCCACGCAGGCGATGGATCTGTGCCCAGCCGGTCACTCCCGACTTGACGCGATGCCGCGCGTCGTAGCGGCGGACGTGCTCGCCGAAGTACTGCACGTACTCGGGGCGTTCGGGTCGCGGCCCGACCAGGCTCATCTCGCCCTTGAGCACGTTGAAAAGCTGCGGAAACTCGTCCAGCGAGATGCGGCGCAGGAATCCTCCCAGACGCGTTCGCCGATCCGTCCCTTCCACACCGCCCGGCGCACTCTCGCTGCCGAACTCGAGATCGTGCGCGTCCGCCTCATCCGGATTGCGCATCGTCCGGAACTTCAGCATCTCGAACTGTCGGCCGTCCAGCCCGACTCGGTGCTGGCGGTAGAGGATCGGTCGTCCGAGCGAGACCCGCACGGCGACGGCGATCGCGGCGAGCAGCGGCGCGAGGAGGACGACGAGGAGCGCTGCGGCGACACGATCCGAGACGTACTTGATCGCAAACTGAAGGCTCTTCGGGCTGGTCGGAAGCGTCTCGAGGAGCGGCAGTCCGCCGACGTGCGTGACGACGAGCCGCGAAGGAACTCGTTCGAAGAGGCGCGGCACGACGAGCGTCCGGATCCCGAGACGTGCGCACTCGTCGAGGAGCGACAACATCACGTCGTGGGGTGCATTCGAGAAGGCGATCACGACGGACTCGACGTCGTGCTCTGCGACGACCTCGGCGAGGTTCCAGCTGGCGCCCAGCACCGGGATCGGCGTGCTCTGCCGCACCTGCAGTGGATCCTTGTCGAGGAATCCGATCGGCTTGAGCCCGAGCTCCGGATGATCGAGGAGGCGTCGCGCGGTGAGGACGCCGACGAGGCCCGCACCGATGATGAGTGTCGGAGAGGAGATCGCGCCTCGCTTGCGTCCTCGGATGACGGCCAGATTCCAGCCGACCCGACCGACGACGAGGGCCGAAGTCGCCGTCAGCCAGACGCGGAGCGAGTCGAAAGCCCCGGGCTCACCGACCAGCGCGTGCGCGCCGATGCCGGCCATCACGGCGACGGCCGTCGCCGCTACGACGCGGCGCGCGTCCTCGAGCACGTCCAGCTGCGTTCGTGGCGCGTAGGTTCGCCGCCCGGCAAGCACGATGAGCGTCACGAGATCGAACACGAGCAAGGACGGCAGCCAGATCGAGCTGCCGTGGTCACTCGCGAGAACCGCTGCATTTGCGATCAGCAGCATCGTGGCATCGACGCCGAGCGCTCCGAACGGCAGCCACTCTCGACGACGACGGGCGGCCCGACGCTCCGACGTAGCTCCAGCAGTCGCGGGCGCCTGCAGTGCCGGCTGCGGCTCGATCGTGGAGACAGGAGGGTTGCCCACGACCGGCGGGTGCGGGAAGTCGGGACGAGGAACGACGTCCGTCCGCAGATCGGGCGTGCTCGATAGGCTCTGCACGTTCCGGGACCCCTCGCTCATCGCGAATCGCCCCCGAGGCACCCAGCCTCAGCGCTGCACGTGACCACCTTCATGCGCTCCCCTCCCCCGGGTTCCCCAAACTCCCGTCTGAGAAGACGGCCCTCCCTCAGTATCGTGGATGCACCTGCGTTGTCAAACCCCGGGACAAAACCCTTACCTTTCGTATAGGCGCGGGGCTCCCAACCTCGGTCTTTCGTATAGGAACCGGGCTCTCTTCCCCTCTTCACCGGCGCACGATCGTCGCTCCACATTCCCCGCGCGTGGCGCCGACGCTCTACCAAAGCCGAACCCAGAACCGCCTCCCAGGAAGAGTTGGTTCCTGTGGCGGTTCGGAGGACGTCCGGCGTCAGACGGTCCTGGCGCCCCGCAGCCAGGGACATGACATGCTCTACGAGCGCTTCCTCCCTCGCAGACGCCTGCCGGAGGACGCTGTTGTCGACGAAACCGTTACCGAGCTCACCTGAGTGCTGACCGCGGAAACCTGTTGCAGATCGGTGAGGTGACCGACCGTGTCGACCTCAGCCTTCGCACGGTGCGCTACTACGAGGAGGTCGGTCTTGTCGCGCCGACGAAACGAACAGACGGCGGCTTCCGGCTCTACTCCGAGACGGACGTGCAGCGACTCCTCTTGATCAAGAGCATGAAGGCGTTCGATCTCACACTCGACGACATGGGTGCCGTGCTCGAGGTTCTCGACCGCAGCGCAGACCCGGCAACGCTGACGGCAGCCGAGCTCGACGACGTCGAGGCGACGCTCGCACGGTATGTGGCGCTCACCGCCAGGCAGCTCGAAAAGCGCAGACGCGAGCTCGACGACGCGAAAGCGCTGCGAAACCTGATCCTCGAGCGCATCAGCAGCTGCGACGGAGCCCGGAACGGCCTGGCAAAGCCTGAGTGACCCCTTCGAGGCGCCTCCGCCAGGTCGAAACGAGCCTCACCGAACGCGCCCACTCACGCGCAGTAGAGCCCTCATGAGGGCATCTGGCAGACTCCCGCTCCAGCACCAGCACCGACGCATTCAGGGATCTGCGTCACAAGGTGACGTGCCACGTCTGCCCGCCTTCGTTCGGCACGTGCCTGCCAATCCGCGCTCTGCCGAGTGGTCCCGGGGCGTCGATCAGACGCGCCAACTCTAACGTAGAGTCTCACGTAGCGTTACACTCGGCCGGATGAGGCGGAGGTTGCGCAAGCGGATCGATGGCTCCGCCGCGCTCGAGCTGCCCCTCCTCGAGATCCTCCGCGAGGATCTCGAGCGGCACGGTGGCCAGTGGCATCGGCCGGGATTCCACGCGGTCGCGCTGCACCGGATTGCCACCTGGCAACGCGGGCTTCCCTTGCCGATCAGGTACCCGGCGATGCTCGCATACGGTGCCCTCTACTTCGTGACGCGGAACCTCTACGGGATCGAGTTGCCGCGCACGACGAGGATCGGCAGGCGGTTGTTGGTTGGGCACCAGAGCGGGATCGTCGTCAGCGAGATCGCCACGATCGGCGATGACTGCGTCATCCGTCACAACGTGACGATCGGTGTTCCCCGGTGGGGGGACGGTCGCGCACCGACGATCGGCGACAGGGTCGAGATCGGCGCCGGCGCCGTGATACTCGGTGACATCACGATCGGCGACGACGCGCTGATCGGAAGCAACGCCGTTGTCATGACCGACGTCCCGGCCGGCGCTCGCGTGGTCGCCCCGGCGCCGCGCATCGTGCCCGGAGGGCTCGGGTCGGCACCCGGAGGCTCGACGACCGAGCAGGAAGCCGGCCACGACGAGGTCTCGGTCTCGGCGAGCGAGCCGACCCTCGAGGCGGTGATGGAGATCGTCAACGACGCCACCGGTGTCGAGTTACCCGGCCCCGACACGCCCTTCCTGAGCTCCGGGCTCCTGGACAGCCTGCGGGTCCCGGGATTGCTCGACACGCTCGAGGAGAGGTTCGCCATACGGCTGTCGATCGAGGAGCTCGACGCCGCGTCGTTCGACACCGCCCGTGATGTGCTCGAGGTGATCGTGCGTCATCGGGCGCCGTGAAGGCGGGCCGGCTATTCCGAGACGCTCGCGGGAACGGCGCAACGGTATGCGGACGCACCGGCGCTCACGTTCCTCGATCGCGACCTCGCCCCGACGACGTACACCTTCCGTCGTCTGTTCGACGAAGCCGAGGCGCTCGGCGAGGCGCTCGCGCGCGCCGAGATCGATCACTCGTCGCCGCTCGGCATCCTCCTGCCGACGCAGGAGGCCCAGACGCTGCACTACCTGGCTGCCCTGAGCATCGGCTCGATCCCCGCCATCCTCACGCCGTCGAACCGCAAGCTCGATCCGACGTACTACGCGCAGACGATGGCCGCCGTCCTGCGCAGATCGGGCTTCGGCGCGGTCGTCTCGGACGACCGCACCCTGACGCTCGAGACGCCGCAGCTCGCGTCGCGTTCGTTCGAGCTTCTCAACAACGTCAGGAGAGACGACGACGCGCCCCGGGCCAAGCCCGACGCGTCCTTTCTCCAGTACTCGTCCGGAACGACGGGGATGAAGCGCGGAGTCCTCGTCACCGACGAGGCTGTCCTCGCGCAGCTCGACGTCTACGCCGCGGCGCTCGCCCTGGACCGTTCGGACGTTGTGCTCAGCTGGCTGCCGCTGTACCACGACATGGGCTTCATCGCCTGCCTCAACATGCCGCTTCGATTCGGCGTGCACACGGTCATGATCGAGCCGCTGGACTGGGTGTCTCGGCCGGTGATGTTCCCCCGCGCCGCAAGCGAGTACGGGGCGACGCTCTCCTGGAATCCGAACTTCGCATACGCCTTCATGGCGGATCGAGTCCGGGCCGGTGATCTCGGCGGCGTCGACCTCTCGCGCTTCCGGGGCCTGGTGAACTGCTCGGAGCCGGTTACGCACGCGAGCCAGCAGCGCTTCCTCGAGCATTTCGCGCCGTTCGGGCTCTCACAGGGCCTGTTCCTCGGCTGCTACGCGATGGCGGAGACGACCTTCGCGCTCACGCACGGTCGGGCGACCGACAGCGGGTATCTCGACGAGGTCGGGCCGACGGACGGGACGCTGCTCAGCAGTCCCCAGGTGTCGGTCGGCCGGCCGCTCTCCGGCGTCGAGCTCGAGATCCGGGACGAGGACGGTCGACAGCTACCCGACCGGGCGGTGGGCGAGATCCATGTGCGATCGCCGTTCACGTTCAGCGGGTATCTCGGTCAGCCCGAGGCATCGGCGGAGGTCCTGAACGGAGCCTGGTACAGGACGGGCGATCTCGGCTATCGGGTCGGCGAGCTGTTCTACGTCGCGGGGCGTCGCAAGGACGTGATGATCGTGAGCGGCGTCAACATCTTCCCGAACGACGTCGAGGAGCTCGTCACGCGCGCACAAGGCGTTGCGGGCGGGCGCGTCTCGGTCTTCTCGACGTTCGACCCCGCCGTCCAGACCGAGCGAGTCATCGTCCTCTACGAGCCCGACGGCACCGTTGCGCGTCACCAGACCGAGGTGACCATCGAAATCCGGCAGCGGATCCTCGCGGCGTTCCAGCTCGCGAACTTCGAGGTGCACCACGTGCCCGCAGGCTGGCTCGTCAAGAGCTCGTCCGGAAAGATGGCGAGGAGCGCGAACACGGAGAAATGGCAGTCCGCGCTCCCGGCGGGTGCCTGAGCGGACGGCCTACGCCCGATGCCCCGACCGGACCGCCCCGGATCGAGAGGCGGCGCCCTGGTCGCTCTCTACACTGCCGCTCGATGCCCGCTGTCCTTGAACGTCTAACGCGGGTGTCCCGGCGACGCGTCGACGGCGCCTCCTCGACGCTGAGTCTCGACCTGTCCGCGGAGGACCTCGGGACGCTCGTGCCCGCCCTGCTCGCGGTCGCGTTGTTCGGGGCCTGGTCTGCGGTCGACGGCGGGTTCCCGACGACATGGTGGCTGCCGGGGGGCATCTTCCTTGCCGGGCTCTGTGTCGTCTCCGCCGTCGGGGGACGGGCAGACCTCGGCCGGTTGCGCACCTCGCAACTCGTCGCTCTCGCCGCCTTCGCCGCGTTGACGGTCTGGAGCTTCCTCTCGCTTCTCTGGGCCGGGGTCACGGGGGACGCCTGGGACGGAGCGAACCGCACGCTCGTGTATCTCCTCGTCCTGCTGCTGTTCAGCGCGTTGCAGTGGCGAGTCGCGACCGCGTCGATCGTCCTCGGTGCGTACGTCGCCGTGGTCGGTGCTGTCGGGGTCGTGTCCTTCTGGTCGACCGCGTCCTCACCCGATTCACTGGACTTCCTGGGCGGACGGCTCGCGAACCCGACGGGGTACCAGAACGCGAACGCCGCCCTCTTCATGATGGCCTTCTGGCCCGCGGTCGTCGTCGGCTCCCGCCGCACGGCTCCCGTCGCTCTCCGTGCGGTCGCGCTCGGGGTCGCGACGTTTCTGGCCGAGCTTGCCTTTCTCTGCCAGAGCCGAGGGGTGGTCTACGCGGCGCCACTCGTCGTGCTCGCGATGCTCGTGCTGGTGCCGGGACGTCTGCGCACGATCGCAGGCCTCGCGCTTCCGCTGGCCGCGATCGTTGCCGTCCGACAGCCGTTGCTCGACGTCTACGACGCCGGCGAGCACGAGGGTCGTCTCGCAGACGCGCTCCCACCCGCGGCCTGGGCGATGCTGGCGAGTGCGGCGGCAGTTGCCGCCGTCGCTGTCCTTTGGGCGCTCGTAGACCGGCGCGTACTCCTTTCGGGTCGGGTGACTCGCGCCCTCGGCGTCGGTTGCGTCGTCGTGGCGATCGCGGCCGTCGCCGTTGCCGCCCCCCGACTCGACCTCGCCGACCGGCTCGACCGTGGCTGGAGCCAGTTCACGGGGGACCAGGTGACGACGGTGCAACCGGGATCCACGCACCTCGGGTACGGGCTGTCGGGCAATCGTCACGACCTCTGGTCGGTGGGGATGCGTCAGTTCCGCAACCGGCCGCTCCTCGGCGAGGGCGTGGACAACTTCGCCGTGGCGTACCTCCGAGAGCGGCGCTACGACGAGGAGCCTGCCTACCCGCACAGTCTCGAGGTGCGAATGCTCGGCGGACTCGGCCTCGTCGGCGGGACGCTGTGTCTGCTCTTCGTCGTCGCGATCCTCGTCGCCGCCACGCGCCGGCGAGGCATGACGGACTCGGAACGGGCGCTCACGGGGGCCGCAACGCTCCCGTTTCTCTGGTGGTTCGTACACGGGTCGGTCGACTGGTTGTGGGAGTTCCCGGCTCTCACGGGACCCGCGCTTGCGTTCGTCGCGTTGGCCGGAGCCATACCGGGTCGTCTCGGTGGAGCGACCTCTCCCCGGCGCTTCGGCATTGCGTCGTACGGCTCGATCGCGTTGGTGGCGCTCGCCGTGGTCTCGGTGGCCACGTTCCTGCCGCCGTGGCTCGCAGCTCGCCACGTCGCTGCGGCGCAGAGCGGGTGGCGCGCCGACCCCGATGCCGCCTACCGATCGCTCGAGCGCGCGCGGGCCCTCAACCCGTTGAGCGACAATCCCGACGTCGTGGCCGGCGCGATCGCGTCGCGCCTGCGGGACGACGCGCGCGCACGGACTGCCTTCAGTCGTGCGCTTGAGCGAAACCCATCGAACTGGTACGCCGCGATGGAGCTCGGCCTCCTCGAGTCGGTCGCCGGCCGGCGCGCGCTCGCGCTCGGCCATCTCGCGCGGGCGTTCGAGCTGAATCCGCTCGAAGGGCTGATCGAGGTGCTCTCGGAGCGGATCCGCAAGGGAGAGCGGATCCACCCATCGTCACTCGATCAACTGTTCCTCGACGAGGCGCTCGCCCTCGTCACCTGACGGCCGGGCGTGCCACTACTGTTTGACAGGTCCGATCATTGATGTTTGACAGGTCGAGGATGATGAGCATACTTCGGGCGGGGGGAAAAGAAATGCTGCGGAAGGGGTTGGGATGACGAAGCTCGTCTCTGTGATGGTCGTGCTCTATGCGGCGCTCGGCTCCGTCGCGCTTGCGGCGTCGAGTCCGTCGGTCGCGGGCTACGGCGGCAAGGCCGGCGAGACCCAGGCGGGCCTCGGTAGCTCGTCCGATCCACCGACGAGCGTGCCCGCCGGCGAGACGCTGCCGTTCACCGGGCTCGATCTGGCCGTTCTGGTCGGGGTCGCGGCCGCGCTGCTCGTCGCCGGCCTGGTGCTTCGTCGCGTCGGCCGTTCCAGCGCGTAGCCCTCGGGCGACGATCGAGGACGTTTACTCCGGGCGTACCCGGTCGCCGTTCATCGCGCTCGCGATCGAGGCGACCATCGATTCGACTGCGTAGCGCGCGACGCACGAAGATGCGATCGCCGGGCGCCGGGCGAGCCAGTCGTCCCGGTGCCCGGCCACGTCGAGCAGGGCGTCGCGCATCGCGGACACCGAGTCCGACTCGACGACGACCGCGTTGCGCCCTTCCAGCGCCGCTTCGATCTCCGGAGAATGGGGCTCGTCGCGCGCGATGATCGCCGGAACGCCGAACCACAGGCTCTGGATCAGCGAGAGCCCGACGTAGCCGGGGGAGACGCTGCAGAGCGCGGTGTCGTACACCGCGCGCAAGGGCTCGTAACCCATGATCTCCCCGCGAAAGACGACGCGGTTGCTTCCCGCCGCGCTGGTCGTGCGCTCGAGCTCGGCCCGCAGCGGCCCATCGCCGACGATCACGAGCCGGATCTCCTCCGGCAGTCCGTCTTCGGCCGCCAGGAAGGCGTCGACGAGAAGTCTCGGCTTCTTCGTTTCGATGAGCCGCCCGGAATAGACGATGTTCTGTGGGGCGTCTCCCGCGGAGGGCGTCACCGCGAGGCTCCGCGGATAGAGCCCGTTCGGCGCGGCGAGGATCGTCGCTCCCGGCATTCGCTCGCGGAGCTCGCGCGCTTGCGTCTCGGTGTAGACGACGATCGTGTCGGCGAGCCGCCTCATTGCGTGCCGAAGCGGCTCGCTGCGGGCACCTGGGCCACTTCGTGACCAGGCGTGACCCCAGAGAACGCTCCTGCGCCCGCGGAGCCGCCGCAGGAGCAGAAGCACCCAGGACGACAGGATGCGGGGATTGAGCTCGAGGGCGATGGTCTCCGCCTTGCGAAGCGACAGGGCTCCCGACTGCCAGAGCACTCGGCGGCCGAGCAGAAAGCGGTTCCGGACGAGTCTCAGGTGTGGATGCGAGGCATCGAGGCGAATGCTGGGCTCGAATCCCTCCGAGCCGCAGACGATGACGAGCTCGCCGCCGAGCTGGTGGTCGAGCTCGTCGATCACGGCCTGACGGTAGGCGGGCACGGTCGTCTGGAGCAGCACGAAGCGGAGCGGGAGTCGGCCCGCCGCCGAATTCGCCGTGCTCGACGTCACCCTCGAGCCGCCGCCGGAAGAGCGGCAGGAGGAGCCGCCGGCAGGCGGGGCTCCTCGAACGATTCCCGCAGCGCGAGCGCGAAGAGCAGGAGGGTCGCGGCCGTGAAGCCCTTGTCCTCGAATGGCACGAGGAGGAGCGCGTTCGCGAGCAGGATCGCCCCGAAGCCGACCAGCGCGAGCCTCGAGATGGTGGGCCGTGGATCGATGCGCGCAAGGCGACGGATGACGACGGCGTAGGAGATGAAGTACAGCACGGCCCAGGCGAGGCCGAGAAGCCCGAAGCGGGCGACGAGCAGGACGGGCGTGTCGATGCTCCGCGTCGTGAAGATGGTGCCGTCCGCGCCCTCCCAGATGAACGGTGCGCCCGGCCCGACACCGACGATTGGCGACGACCGGAAGCTGTCCAGGGCCGCGCGCGTGGAGTTGACGCGCTCGATGTAGCTTCCGTCGCTCTTGTCGCCGCTCTTGAGGAGGAGGGCGATTCGCTCCCGCACGATCGACTCGTCGGCATCCGCGACCTTGAGCACGGACTGGGTCGCCACGGCGACGAGCACGATGACCACGGGCAGCGCGACTGCGAGACGAAGCGACCGGCGTCCGAGCTCGCGCCTGGCGCCGAGGACGATCGCGAAGGGCGCCGCGAGCAAGATGACGTTCGTTCGCGTTCCCGACGCGATGAGCAACGCGAACGTCAGGACTCCCGCCGCGAGCCATGTCCCGCGGCGCGGGCCGCCCTGGATGATGACGCTCATCGCGTAGGCGAAGAGCGCGGCGCCGAGGAGAAGGGTAGGAAGCCCAATGGCCTCCAGGCCGAGCGTCCCGATGCCGCGGCGTGCCATCCACGTGGCCGCGAACGAGAACGCGCCGAGGAGGCCGGCCAGGAGGAGCACGCGCTCGAGCGCCCGCTTGGACATCGACGAGTACGCGTCGAGCGCAAACAGCGGTGCCAGCGCTGCCATGACGTACGGCGCGGAGTCACGCAGCCAGTCGCGGGGTGGAGTTCCCTGGAAATGCGCGACCGGGTAGGACACGAGGACGAGCCCGACGAGCGCGATCGACGCGTGCAGGAGCGGCTTCAGCGCGGCGAAGGCAGGCGTCCGCGCAAGAGTCTGCACGTTGAAGAACGCGCCGACCCCTGCCGCGGCGAACCCGGCCAGATAGGCGAACTTTCCCGGCGTCAGCTCCTCGCTCGTCCCGAAGATGAGGAGGATCCCGAAGACGACGAAGACGATTCTGACGGGGGCGCTCACCAGGAGCGGCAGAGCCAGGATGGCCGCCGCCGGCAGCACAGCGACGACCGGCACGCGGACCAGCGCCAGACCGACTGCGAACGCTGCGACGCAGCACAGAAGGAGGACGGCGGGGCTCTGCGCCCGACTCTGGCTCAGCGCGCGCGCCGGCAAGAGCAGGCGAGCCGCGCCGAGCCCTCGTCGCCCCTCAACGGACCAGCTCGCGCTCACTCTGGCGAGAAGAGTAGTAGCTGTAGTAGCCGGCGGTGAACTCCGAGCTCGTGCCGGTCAGGACGACGCCGAGCTTCGCGGCAGGGGACGCGGCGAGAAGTCGGACGAGGTCTCGCGCCATCGGGCGCCGGAAGACATCCGCGCCGGCGACGACGATCAGCGCGTCGACCTTCGCGCTCAACGTGAGGGTGTCGCCCGTGAGCAGCATCGGCGGGCCGTCGATGAGAAGCACGTCCGCCTGGACGCGGAGCCGTTCGAGCAGCATGTCGAGGGCGCCGGATGTGACCAGCTCGGCCGGGCTCGCGGGGATGGCACCCGCGGTCAGCACCTCCAGCGAGCCGGAGGTCGGCGCGGAGGCCTGCTGGTATGGCCCGCCGTCGCGTCGCGACTTCCCACGCCTGCCCTCTGCCGGATCGAGGTGCACCGGCTGGAGCGTCTGCTCGATCGTCGCCCGGCCGAGCAGGATCTCGGTGACGCCCGGCTGGGGTCGGAGCCCGAACTGCTGGTCGATCGTCGGGCGGCGGAGGTCCAGGTCGACGAGGACCACGGCTTTTCCGGCCCGTGCGTAGGCGACCGCGAGATTCGAGATCGTCGTCGACTTCCCCTCCTCCCCGACCGCGCTCGTGACCATGATCGTCTGCGCCTCCGGATCGACGTTCACGAACTCGACGTTCGTACGCAGCATCCGGTACGCCTCGGCGTCGGGCCCGTCCGGATCGGTCAGCATCGTGGGCAGCTTCGCGCGGCGCCGACGTGCCAGCGGCAGGCGTCCCAGAAGCGGCAGTCCCAGCAGCTCGGCGATCTCCTCGGCTGAGCGGACACGCCGGTCGAGCGCATCCATGACGAATGCGAGCCCGAGCCCGAGCACGAGGCCGAGCACGAGCCCGAGCGCCGCCGCGCGCACCGGCAGCGGCGCAACCTTCTCGGCGACATCGGGGCTGCGGATCAGCTTGACGCCCGAGGAGACGACCGCTTCCGCGGTGAGGAGCTGGTGTTGCTTCTCGACGAGCGATGCGTAGACCGCCGAGCCCACCTGGTTTTCGCGTTCGAGCCGCGCGATCTGCCTTTCGACGGCACGCCGGGCGTTCGTCAGCTCTGCTGTCTCGAGCTTCGTTCGGTAGGAGATGTACTGCTTCGGGTACTCCGTCGCGAGCGCCACCGCGACGTCCGGATCGCCGTCGCGAACGGTGAACGTCAGCAGGTCGCTGTCGGTTGCGGCCTCGACCGACGAGTTCTCGAGCAGGTCGTCGGCCGTACGGTCGTCGACGCCGGCCGCCTCGAGCGTCAGTTCCGCGATGGCAGGGATGCGCGCGAGTCGGACCTGCGTCTCCGCCGCTCGCGCGGGGTTGAAGAAGCCCGGGTCGTCGATCTCGGTGACGCCCTGCGCCGTCCTCGTGATCAGGACGTCGGACGTCGCCTCGTAGACCGGGTCCTCGCTGCTCGAGTAGAGAAAGGCGACGACCGGGACGATGATCGCGAACGCGAGGATGATCCACTTCCGGCGGCTCAGGACCGCCAGGTATGAGTGGAGATCTTGCGTGGTTCGCTCGGACGAGGTCATCAGGTGCGGGGCCGCGGGAGGAGAGAGCCTCGATCGCACTGTAGCCACGCCGATCTTCGCGTCAACGTCCATTTTCCCGAGTCACGACTATCCTGGGTCGTATGGCCCCACGTTCTCGCCCGACCGCCTGACAGCCGATGTGCGGCATCCTGGCGATCCTGGGAGGGCCACTTCCCGTCCAGAGCGACGCGGCCGAGGCCGCGCTCGACACCCTTCGCCATCGCGGTCCCGACGATCGAGGCAGCTGGTCGTCACCCGATGCGTGGCTGGGAAGCCGGCGGCTCGCAGTCCTCGACACGAGCGCCCGTGGGCATCAGCCGATGGTGCATCGCGAGACGGGCGTCGTTCTCGCCTTCAACGGCGAGGTCTACAACTACGTCGAGCTCCGCGAGGAGCTGCGGGCCGAGGGGGTCGTGTTCGAGACGGGGTCCGACACCGAGGTCGTCCTCGAGGCCTACATCCGCTTCGGCGCGCGCTGCGTCGAGCGCTTCAACGGTATGTGGGGGCTTGTCATCTGGGATCCGCGCTCGCGGACGGCGATGTTCAGTCGCGACCGTTTCGGCGTCAAGCCGCTCTACTGGACGCAGGCCCGGGGGCGGATCTCGATCGCCTCCGAGGCAAAGGCGCTCCTCCACCTCTATCCCGAGCTTCGCAAGCCGGACGAGCGCGCGTTGTACGAGTTCCTCGCCCTCGGGAAGATCCACGGGACCACGCGCAGCTTCTACGACGGGATCCAGGTCGTCCCCAAGGCGACCGTGGGGGTCTTGCCCCCCGGGCGGGATGAGCCCGAGCTCCGGACGTTCTGGGAGTTCCCGGTCCCCGGTGCCGGTGCAGACGACGGTGAGGTCGAGGACAGGTTCGCCGCCCTCCTCGAGGACGCGGTTCGGATCCGGATGCGCAGCGACGTTCCCGTGGGCGTGAGCCTCTCGGGGGGGCTCGACTCGACCGCTGTCCTGCACGGCGCGGCGATGAGCTCGAACGGCCACGGCTCTCTGACGGCATTCACCTCCGTGTTCGACGCGGACGGCGAGAACGTCGCAAGGGACGAGCGCGGCTGGGCACGGATCGCAAGCGCGCCGTACGCCAATATCGATCTCGAAGAGGTTCCGGCGGCGCGAGGGGAGTGGCGTCCCGTCTTCGAGCGGGCTGCATGGCACCTCGACGCCCCGAACTTCTCGCCCGCCATCGTTCCCCTGTGGGCGATCATGGAGCGCGCGCACGAGCGTGGCGTGAAGGTGATGCTCGAGGGGCAGGGAGGCGACGAGCTACTCGGCGGCTACGTCCAGCACGCGGCGCTCGCGTGGATGGCGAGCATTCAGGGTCGAAACGGTCCACGCCGCGGTGCGCCGCACGACTTCCTCGAGTACGGGCGGACGTTCACGCCGCTCAATCTCGCGCTCTGGGTGGGGCGCGAGGCGTTCCCGCCGGTGCGCCATTCGTACGGCCATCGCCTCGGCACGTCGTCGGTGCTGCGCCCGTCGTTCCGCGCGCGATTCGCCGACCTCGAGGTCCCGCCCGCGCCGTCCAGGCGCCTCGGCGACCGTCTCGTGACCGACCACGCACGGGACATTCTGCCGGCGCTCCTCCACTACGGCGACGCCATCAGCTCGGCGCATTCGATCGAAGCGCGGCAGCCGTTCCTCGACTACCGGCTCGTGGAGCTGTGTGTCGGGCTCCCGGATCGTTGGAAGGTCGCCGGCGGGGAGACGAAGCGAGTGCTCCGCGGCTACCTTCGCTCGATCGGCCAGCGCCAGATCGCCGCACGTACCGACAAGCTCGGCTTCCCGACACCGATCTGGGAGTGGCTCGTCGCGGACAACGCGGCTGCCGCGCGCGA
The DNA here is from genome assembly GCA_963814565.1 of uncultured Actinomycetes bacterium. Lineage (GTDB taxonomy): Bacteria > Actinomycetota > Thermoleophilia > Gaiellales > Gaiellaceae > Gaiella. The sequence continues at coordinate 43,499 of CAWFDO010000008.1, read as the reverse complement.
CCTGCTGCTGGATCACAGCTCGCGCACGCGTTCCTTCTGCTCGCCTCCCGCGGTCGAGCGGTTGATCGAGCGCACGCAGCGAAGCTCGAAGACCGGGGCCGCACACCTCTACCGGCTCGTATCCACCGAGCTCTGGATGCGTGCGTCGCTCGGATGAGCACGCCGGCGCGGCTAATGTCGAGCTCGTGATCTCCTCCGTCCGCACCGTCCACGACGCGGTCGCCGCGCGTCTGGAGTGGCGGCGGTTTGGCCGCGACCTGCGCATCGAGCCGGCCGCAGGGCTCGAGCGGCTCGGCAGCCAGTACGGCGGCTACTTCGTCCCGGTCGATCTCATCCGTCCCGACTGGGTGTGTTACTCGTTCGGCCTCGGGGAAGATGCGTCGTTCGACCTCGCCCTGATCGAACGGTTCGGATGCACCGTCCACTCGTTCGACCCGACGCCGCGCGCGATCGAGTACGGAGGGGAAGTCGAGCGGGCAAACGAGCGGTTCAGGTTCTCACGCCTACGGGGTTGCCGCGCGCGACGAGATCCGGCGGTTCCATGCGCCCCGCGACCCCTCGCACGTTTCCCATTCGCTCGACGATGTGCAGGGAGGCGGAGAGTCGTTCGAGGCAACTTGCCGCTCGCTTCGGTCGATCCAGTCGGAGCTTGGCCATACGCGCCTCGACCTGCTGAAGCTCGACATCGAGGGCGCCGAGTACGAGGTCTTCGAGAGCCTCCTGGAGAGTGACACGAGGCCCGCTGTGATCTGCGTCGAGTTCCACCGGGTGTCGACGTACGACGCGATGATCGCGGGGGCGCGGGCGTTGGTCGAGGAGGGGTACGTGCCCGTGCACCTCGACATGCTGGTGGCCACGTTCGTCCGGCAGCCGGGCACCGTGCGCGCCTAGCGGCCTGCTGCGACAGGGCCGCCTCCCGTTGGCCCGAGGCGGCGTCCACACTCGCGCAATTCGGCAGCGAGCGTCTGGCTCAGCGCCGTCCGAACAGTGCGTCGAAGGACAGGATGCGTCCGTCGCGGCGATCGTGGAAGGACGGATCCAGGTCGACCATCTCGAACCCCAGGCCGTCGAGCCCAGCGACCATCTCGCTGAGCTGCGCCTGATCGTCGTAGAGCCATGCGAGCGACAGCTCGCACTCGAGCTGCTCGACGCGGTCGAGAACCTCGCCGCAGCCTGCGAGTACGCGGGCCTCGTATCCCTGAACGTCGAGCTTCAGCATCAAGGGGCCCTCCAGGCGGACATCGAGTCCGTCGAGGCGCTTCACCGAGACGAGCTCGACGCCGACGTCGGGGATCAGCGCACGCATCTCGTCTGTCATCGTCAGCAACGACGAGCTCGACAGATTCGCGGCGACGGTGAGCTCCCTCCGCTCGTCGGTCTCACCGAGCGCGAGGTTGTGGCACTCCCACTCCGGATCCGAGGCCGCCGTCTGCTCGAGCACGCGGTATGCCTCCGTCAAGGGCTCGTAGGAGACGATGCGGCCGCGATACCCGTGGTCCCGCAGCTCCTGCCCGTACTGGCCGACATTTGCACCCACGTCGATCACGGTCTCGATGGCGAGCGCAGCCAGTCGGTCGGCCCGCCTGGCCGCGAACGGTCGGTAGCGGCTTATCTCCAGCCCGAGCAACCGCCCGCCACGCTTGACGAGATCGGCAGCCGTCACGCCTACACGATGGCACCAAGCGCTTCGCGCTAAACCCCGACGTCCGTCTCGGCCCAGTCACTCGTCGGCTGGACCCGACCGATGGTCGAAAGCCCGACGGCGGCGAGGGCTCCCGTGAAGAGGGCCTGTCGGAGCAGGACACCGAAAGCGGCAAGGTCTGCCCCTCCCACGATCTGCCCGCAGACGACGGCGATCGTGCCGGCGATGGCTGCCACGAGCGTGACGCCGAGCACCCGTCGCTCGCGGCCGGCCGAGTACAGGTACGTCAGGAGGATGTTCGTCGCATAGATGAACGGCAGCGAGGCGAGGAGCACCTGGACCGGCACGATCGCATCCCGGTACTTCTCGCCGAAGACGAGCGGCACGAGGGTGGGCGAGAGGAGAATTCCCACCAGGGCGACGAGCGCCCCCAATGCTCCCGCGGTGCCAACCAGCTTCCAGTTGACGTGCGCGTGGAGGTGGGCCGCGACGAACGGGTACAGCGTCACGCTGAGGATCACCGGCAGGAAGAGTGCAGGCCCGAGCACGCGATCGCCGAGGGCGACGTAGGCGGCGCTCGTCGACGAGAGGAGCAAGAGGAAGAACGCGTCGAGCCGCGGAACGACATTGAGAGCTGCGGCGGACGCGGCGAAAGGCGCGGACGAGCGGACGACCTGCGCGATGCTCCCCGCCGTCGGCCGCACGAGGCGGACGTCCCGCAGAGCGACTGCCGCTGCGGTCGCCAGGCGTGCGAGCCCCGAGAGCAGGTAGATCGCGGCGATCGACGAGGCCGTCGCGTCGGTCAGCACGACGGCGAGCGCGACCCCTCCGAGCAGGACGCCCTTCTCGATCACCGTGGTGGTCGCCACCCAGCCGACACGGCGCTCGGCCCGTAGTCGGGCCTCACACGCCGACGCCGTCGCGACTGCCCCGATGTAGCCGACGAACAGCACGATGGTCCATGTCGCAGCCGCCGACGCGCCGAGTGCGGTTGCAATCGCGATCGAGACGAGGGCGATCGCCGTCGCCGTCCCGAGCGAGAAGGTGGCTGCGTTCGCGAGCAGGGCTCCCACGCGGCCCACGTCCTCGTCCGGCCGCGCGGCGATGCGCGAGAGCTCGCGAAGGAGCCACGTCGACAGGCCGATGTCGATGAGAATCGCGAACCCGAAGGCGAGCCCGAGGAACGCGGAGAAGCGGGCCCAGTCGTCCGTGGACAGCTCACGCGCGACGAGGATCGCGACGAGCGAGGTCGCGACGACCGCGAACGGCTGAACGACGAGCAGCAGGCCGCTGTCACGGGCCCAGGCGCGAGTCCAGGCCGGAACCGCGAACCTCGAACGAGCCTCGGCGCCTTGCGTGTCCCGGTTCTGGCTCAGGGCGCCGTCGGCGACATCGTCATCCGCCCCCCGGACCGATCCGCATCCGAGCGAGCACGCTCGAGGACGCGCTCGAAGTGATCGGCGATCTCGGAGATGTCGAACGTCTGCTCGGCGTAGCGTCTGCCGTTCGTCCCGAGCTCGGTTCTCAGCGCCGCGTCGTCGAGCAGGCGGGTCGCTGCCGCAACGAACGCCGGCGGGTCGTTCGGCGGCACGACGAGACCCGCGTGCGCGCGGCTGACGATCCGCCCCGCGAGGTTCTCCTCGGGAATCGAGAGCAGCAGCGGCTTCGCGCCGCACAGGTACGCGAGAACCTTCGACGGAACGGAGAACACGCCCGCGCCGGGCTCGAGAATGGCGACGAGCACGTCCGCGGCGCCCATGACGTCCGGCATGCGCGAGAACGGCTCGAATCCCCGGATCACGAGGTTGTCGAGTGCCAGCTCGCGCCGCTTTGCCTCGAGATGGTCACCACCGGGGCCCTGGGTCAGGACGACGACCTTCACGCCGGGGCGGTCACGCATGCCCTCGGCAAGACGCACGAGCAGGTCGGGATCGTGCTTCATGCCCATCGAGCCGGCATAGAGGAACACGAACGAGTCGGCGAGACCGTTCTCTCGCGCCCACGGGTTGTCCTTCGGTCGCAGTGGCAGCTCCGCCAGCGGCGCCCAGTTCTCGATCGTCGTCACGCTGTCGTCCGCCACGCCCCAGCCGCGAAGCAAGGGCCCGAAGTCATCCGTGATGGGCACCACCGCGTTGCTCTGTCGGAGCGCCCGCGCCTCCTTCCCGACGTAGTAGCGCCCGAGGAGCGGGCCTACACCGGGCAGCCGCGGGCTCAGGACTCGGGCGGCCGCCACACCCAGGAGGTCTTGTAGCCAGAAGACAAATGGGATTCCCTGTCGGCGACAAGCCTGCAGGAGAGGCGTCTGCGCATCGAGCGGCATGTTCGCGGACAGGACGACGTCCGGACGAAGGCGAGTCGTGAGGTCGACGGCCAGTCTCCCGTAGCGTCGCTCCTGCCGCCAGCGGCGGACGTAGTTGTACTTCTCCAGCGGAGCGCCGAGGCTGATGGGCTCGAAGTGGAGTGTCGACGGGTCGGTGGGGCGCAGCGCGAAGGCGCCGCCCGGCGTCGTCTCGAGCGACGAGCACCATGCGTGGGTCACGCGATGCCCGCGGGCGGCGAGCTCGCGACTCAGCTCGGCCGGATAGGGGTATCCGCCGAAGTCGTGATGAAGAACGTGCATCGAGGGCTCAGCGGGCGGGAGCGGAGACGGGCAGCTGGAGCGGCTCTCGAAGCGCAGTCTCGAACGCAGGCACGGAGTATCGCTCGGCGAATCGGCGCAGAGCGGGCTCGTAGGACGCCGTCTGCTCGGCTCCGGACGTGAAGCCGAGGATCGCCTCCCGGAGCGCGCGCGGATCGTCGGCGTCGACCACGACGCCGAGCCCGTGCGTGGAGGTGAGGTGACCGAGGAGACCGAAGCGATCGACCACCACGGGCGTGCGTGCGACCGCGGCTTCGAGCAGCACGCGGGACATGCCGGCATGGCGGTGGTACGGGATGACCACGCAACGCGCTCCGGCCAGGAGCCGCAGCCCTTCCGCCTCGCTGTGGTGCTCGGTTCGCAGGTCGAGGGCGACTCCCGCGGCCCGGATCGCCGCGACGTGTCCGGCGAGCGCTTCCTCGTAGTCGCGCTCGATGTACCCGGCAAGGATCAGGTGCAGCCCGGTCGCGTCGTGGGCGACCGCGTGGCGGAGGCGATCGATGCCCTTGTACTGCGTCAGGGCGCCGTACAGGACGCAGCCGCTCCGAACGACGTCCGGGTCGGCCGGGAACTGTGCGACGGGTGGCTCGGGAAGCCAGCGGGCGGTGGCGCCGGGCCGGCCCGCCCAGATCCGGGCGGCGGCCTCGTCGAGGCCCCACACCGCGTGGGCATCGCGCCGGCGACGCCAGCGTGAGAGCACGAGATCCTTCGCCCGGGCCACGAGCCGGTCGGTCGGGGCGAGACGTGTGCCGAAAGCGGTCGGGTAGTGCGCGCGGGGATAGAACACGAGCAGGCTCGTCGGAGCAGGGGCGGGCGGCGCGAAAGCGAGCTGCCGCAGCAGATGATCCGAGAACATGTGGATGGCATGGTCCGCCCGACCGGCGACCGCATGGAAGCTCTCGAGCTCTTCGGCGAAGATCGCTCGGAACGACCTCCCTGGCTGTTCGAGCGGCCGGGAGCCGAGCGGCATCACCTCGGCCGGGACGTCCCCGAGGACGGCGGCCGTCTCGTCCGCGATCGCGAGAACGACGTCGGACACGGGGGCGAGCGCTTCGACGAAGCGGCGGATGTAGATGGGCCGATGCCCGCCGGTGCCCGCCTCGAACAGGGCAATCCTCACACGTCGCGTCCGCTGGCGCAGGCCGTTCGCGTCGTCACGTCCGGTCGCCCTATCCCACGCGGTGCTGCTGGGCCGCATGGACGAAGTCGTCGAAGATGTCGTCCAGCGACCGGGTGATGCTCCAGTCGGGATAGTCGGCCCTGAAGCGACGGAGATCGGAGATGTAACAGATGTGGTCGCCGCGCCTCGGCTCGTCGACGTACTCCCACTCGAGCTCTCTCTCGAAGACCGACTCGAACCGGTCGATCGCCTCCAGCATGGAGACGCTGTTTTCGCGTCCGCCGCCGAGGTTGTAGACGGCTGCGGGTCGTGGGTTCTCCGCAAACGCGGCGATCGCCGCGCACACGTCGTACGAGTGGATGTTGTCCCTGACCTGTTTGCCCTTGTAACCGTAGATCCGGTACGAGAGCCCGTCTCGCACGGCCCGCGCGAGATACGCGAGAAAGCCGTGCAACTCGGCGCCGGAGTGGTGTGGCCCGGTCAGGCACCCGCCACGAAAGCAGACGGTGGGCATGCCGAAGTACCGGCCGTACTCCTGAACCAGCACATCGGCAGCCGCCTTCGACGCGCCGAAGAGGCTGTGCAACGTCTTGTCGATCCGGCAGTCCTCGTCGATGCCGTTGTAGTCGGCGGCGTCCGCGTAGTCCCACCGCGTCTCGAGCTCGACGAGCGGGAGCTCGTTCGGGGCATCGCCGTACACCTTGTTCGTCGACAGGAAGACAAAGGGGGTCTCCGGGCAGTGGAGCCGCGCCGCCTCGAGGAGGTTCAGCGTCCCGACGGCGTTCACGTCGAAGTCGTCGAAGGGCCGCGAAGCAGCGAGGTCGTGCGACGGCTGCGCGGCGCAGTGCACGATCAACGACGGCCTGACCGTGGCGAGCAGCTCGCCGATGCCCACCCGGTTCCGAATGTCGAGGTCGTGGTGGACGAACCGACGTGTGATCGTGCGGAGCCGCTCGAGGTTCCACGTCGTGTCACCGCTCTCGCCGAAGAACTCCCTGCGCATGTTGTTGTCGACGCCGTGAACCACGTAGCCGCGATCGTCGAGGAAGGCGGTCGTCTCGGAGCCGATCAGGCCGCTGGACCCCGTCACGACAGCGGTCGGGGATCCGTTCACCGGTCGCGCCCCGGACAAGGCGGCACGTGAACCCGATCCGCGCCGGCGGACCACACGGGGATGCTCATCCTCTGGGGGAGGAGCACCCTGACAACCACGGAGTCGCGGCGCACCGACCTCACTGTAGTCACGCCGCGCCGGGCGGCAACCCGGGGAGCCGTCAGCGCTCGACGGAGGCCCGGTACCCGGGCGACGAGTACGACGGGCCGACGCTCTTCGCGGGCACGTAGTCCCCTCTCGGCGGAACACCCCACGTCCACCGCTCACCCGAAAGGCTCGGTGCCAGCCGCTCCATGAAGTCGCCCTGGCGACGGCCGAGATCCCCCTTCAGGGAGTCGTGCTGCGCCTGGCTGGTCACACGGACCCGCTGCTTGCCTCGCCCGAGCAGGTACGGGACGAACTGATTCGTCCCGTCGGGGTTGTCGAACGTGCCCCATCCGTCCTGCAGACCGCGTACGCCCGTGGCGCTGAACCAGCCCATCTCCGACCAGCAGTCGGTGCATGTCGAGCGGGTGGACGGGCTGGGGTGCCAGGTGAAGATGTGTGGGCCTCCAGGGCGGGCGCCGCCCTGCGACCACCGCCGGAAGTTCACACGGCGCTGGTCGACTCGCTTCGGGAACGAGTCGTTGACGCTCATCCAGAGGAAGCCCTTCGACGAGAAGTCGGCCGTCAGCCTGTCGATCCGGATCTCCTTCGGGCCGCGCCACGTCTGGACCACATCGGGGTGCCAGAGCTCGTACGGCGCGTCGACGTCCTCGAACCGGAGGTTCTGGAGCTGCACGATCGCCTGCCCCGCGGTGATCGCGACCCCGGTGGCGCAGTTCTGCATGAGCACGCCTTCGATGTGGACCGTGCCGGTCGTGTCGGTGATCGTCACGCACCTCCCGATCCAGGCGCCGTCGCTCGAGGGGATGTCGGGAACCCGGATCTGGCCGCCGATGATGACGACGTTCCGTCCCCCGTTGATCGAGAGCCCCCCCGGCGAGGTGAGCGTGCCGAGCTTGACGATGTAGTCACGTCCCGCGTCGAGCGTCACATGGAGCCCGTATGGCCCCGGTGTCTGGTTCGCAGCCACGATCGTCTGTGGGGAGACGAGCGAAGGCGGTCGCCACGTCAGCTGCTCGTCGAGCTTCATGCGTGCCTGTCCGGGCCACAGTCCGCTCAGTGAGCCGACCACGATCCAGATGGCGCCGAACCCGAGCACGACCGGCGCACGCCAGGGCCGCCTGTCGCGCATGTGCCGCCAGAGGCGGTCGAGTTTCGACGACGGATCCATGACGACGGACCCATGAGTCTACCGTTTCGTGAGAGTTGGTGAGCCACCCCCTCGCGCATGGCGCGAGGGGGTGGCTGCCACGTATCAGCCGGAGTAGCCGGACGAGCGATACGACACGCCGACCGAGCCCGCCGGGACGAAGTCCCCGCTGGACGGTGTGCCCCAGTACCAGCGCTCGCCGGCGAGGCTCGGGGCGAGGCGCTCCATGTAGTCGCCCTGGCGTCGCCCGAGGTTGTCGTTCACGAGCGAGTCGTGCTCGCCCTGGGTCTCGACGTCGACCCGACGTCCGTCTGCGCCGACGACACGGTACGGGATGAACTCCCAGCCACCCGGCTTGTCGAAGGTGCCCCACCCGTCCTGAAGACGTCTGCGGTAGACGTTCTGCCACCAGCCCATCTCGGTCCAGCAGTCGCTGCAGGTGGAGCGGGTCGTCGAGCTCGGGTGCCATGTGTAGTTGTGGGGGCCTTCCGGAGTCGCCCCTCCGCCTCTGAAGAGCCGGAAGTTGACATGGCGCTGATCGATGCGGCCGGGGAACTGGCCGTTGACGCTCATCCAGAGGAAGCCCTTGGACGAGAAGTCGGCGGTCAGCCGGTCGATCCGGATCTCCTTTGGCCCGCGCCATGTCTGGATGACGTCCGGGTGCATCAGGTTCCACGGGGAGTCGATGTCGTCGAAGCGGGTGTTCTGAACCTGCACGACGGAGTCCGGCGCGCTGATCGCGATGCCGGTTCCGCAGTTCTCGAAATGCACGCCCTCCACGTGGAAGGTGCCCTTGTTGTCCCAGATCTCGATTCCGCGGCCGCGCGAGAGGTTCGAGTCCACGATGTCCTGGCACGTGATGCGGCCGCCCATGATCACGATGTTGCGGCCGCCGCTGACTCCGAGCCCCGTCTTGCGGTGGCCGAGGTTGAGCACGTAGTCGCGGTTCGGATCCAGCCCCCCGATGCCCCCGGTCTCGGGCACGTTGACCGTGATCGGGTTGGAGAGGGACGGGGGAGACCACTGCAGCTTCGATCCCGAGACCGCAGCGTTGGACTCGTCGTTGTCTGACGGGATCGAGCAGCCCGGGTCGTTGGGGAAGTCGATCTTGCCGTCCCCGTCGTTGTCCTTGCCGTCCTGACAGGCTGCAAGCACGGCGTTGGTCTCGTCGTTGTCGGTTGCGCTCGCGCACCCGGTGTCTGCGGGGTAGTCGATCTTGCCGTCCCCGTCGTTGTCCTTGCGGTCGGCGCACGCGGCGGGAGTCGTGGTGCCGGGTGTCGTCGTGCCGGGTGTCGTCGTGCCGGGAGTCGTGCCGGTCGACCGCACGACCCTGACGTAGATGATGTCGCTCGAATTGTTGCCCGAGCCGTCGTAGGCGATCGCCTTGACGAAGGAGACCTGGCCGACGGGCCAGACGGATGTGTCGAACGACGCGCGCCAGGGCGCCGTCGTGTCCGAGCCGAGCGCGATCGACCCGGCGAAGAACTCGACTCGCCGGACCCCCACGTCGTCGGACGCATCGGCTTCGACCGTGATCACGCCGGCGATCGACGTGTACTGGCCGGGCGCGTGGCGGTCGGGGCTGGTGAGCGTCACCCGGGGCGGTCTCCGGTCGGGCGTCGCGGTCCCCGGCTCCGTGTCCGAAGCCGGCGTCGCCGGCGGTTGGGCCGGCGTCGCCGGCGTCGCCGGCTTGGGGGCCGGGGTCGCCGGCGTCGGATTCGACGCTGCACGCACGACCTGCACGTACACGAGGTGCTCCGACCTGTTCCCGGCGCCGTCGTGGGCGATTGCCTTCACGAACGAGACCTGGCCGAGCGGCCAGACGGAAGTGTCGAAGGACACGCGCCACGGTGCCTGCGTCGCGGAGCCGAGTGCGATCGACCCGGCGTAGAAGTCGACACGCCGGACACCCACGTTGTCGGCTGCCTCGGCTTCGATCGTGATCAAGCCGGCGATGGGCGAGTAGTGGCCGGGCTGGTGGGGAGCCGGGCTGGTGAGCTTGACGCTCGGCGCCGTCGTGTCGGGCGTCGGTGTCGCAGGCTGCGAGCTGGGCGGTGCGGACGGCGACGGCGACGGCGACGTCGGCGTCGGGATCGACGCCGTGCGCACGACCTGGACGTAGAGGAGGTCCTCGGACGTGTTCCCGATCGTGTCCGTGGCGACGGCCTTCACGAACGACGTCTGCCAGTCCGGCCAGACCTTCGTATCGAAGCGGGCCTCGTACGGAGCTTCCGTGTCGGTTCCGAGCGGGATCGAGCCGGCATAGAACTTCACGTTGTCGATGTCCTGGTTATCGGTCGCGGTCGCCGTGATCTCGACGACGTTCTGGATGGAGCTGTACTGGCCTGGTGCGTGACGGGCCGGGTTGGTGAGCCGCACAACCGGCGGCGTCGTGTCTTGTGGATCGCATTTCTTGGACGAGCTCTGGTCACAGGTCGCTGCCTCTGCGACTGTGAGCTGATACGCGGCTCCGGCGAGTAGTGCGAGGAGACATCCGAGCAGCGTGAAGACGAAGAATGACCTTGGCGGCGTCATGCAAGGTCTTTTCGGTCGGCTCGCCGTGAACCGACCTCCCCCTCTTGGGGGGTTGGCTACGGCTCGCGCGGGTCTCAGGCAGGATCAGCTACCCATGCGCATCGTCCTCGCCAACAAGTACGCATACGTCACCGCCGGCGCTGACAGGCACTGCCTCGAGCTCGCGGCGACGCTCCGCGAACGAGGCCACGAAGTCGCCTTCCTCTCGACCGCCGCGCCCGAGAACGAGGACTCGAACGGCGAGTTCGTCCCGCGACGGTGACCGGCCGAAACCGTGACGAGCTCCCCCTCGCGGCGAAAGGCAGGGTCGCCGCGAAGGCATTCTGGAATCGTGCCGCCGCCTCCGCGATGCGCCGGCTCGTCGAGACGTATCGACCCGACGTCGTCCATCTCCACAAGCTGTACCCGCAGCTGTCCGCGGCGCCTGTCGCGGTCGCAGCGCGACGCGGCGTGCCGCTCGTGCAGACGCTGCACGACTACGAGCTGATCTCGGCGAACTGGACGGACGTCCGCGGTGGGTGGGTGGATCGCACCGAGACGCGTTTTGCCTATCGAAGCCTGAACACGGGTCTCTTCCCCTTCCGCCGCGCGGTGCATACGCGCTCGGTCGATGCGTTCATCAGCGTGTCGCGGCTCGTCGCACAGGTTCACGAAGCGCACGGCATTCGGTCGGAAGTGATCCCCAACTTCGTGCGCGCGCACGACCCAGAGGCGCCTCCACCGGCGTTCGCAGGGCGGAGCGGAATCGTCTACGTCGGTCGGCTCAGCGAGGAGAAGGGCGTTCGCGATGTCCTCGAGCTCGCCCGCTGCCTGCCGGACGTCCGTGTCTCGATCGCCGGCTCCGGGCCGCTCCTCGGCGAGGTGCGGGCGCGCGCGGCGGAGCTCGACAACCTGTCGGCTCTCGGCTTCACGGACCGCGAGGACGTCACCGCCCTGGTTGCGGGTGCGAGGCTCGCGGTCGTCCCGTCGCTCTGGCAGGAGCCCGGCGCGCTCGCACCGCTCGAGGCGATGTCCCTCGGGACGCCGGTCATCGCATATTCGAACGGCGGCCTCGCCGAGTACGTCGCGGACACCGGTGGGGGCCGCGTCGTTCACCCCGATGTAGGCGCGCTCGTGTCGACGTGCTCCGACCTGCTCGACGACGAGGCGGGCTGGAACACCCTCTCGGAAAAAGCCCTCACGGGCGTTGCCGAGCAGCACTCGCCGGAGGCGTATGCGGAGCGGCTCGAGTCCGTGTACGCCTCTGTCGCGCGACGGAAGCGAGCATGAGCACCCTTCGCGCCACACACGGCGGTCGGCCGTCAGGTGCGCTCGGGCATCGCGAAGCGGCGTCCCTGCAGCGCTCGCGGGTGCACCGGTGCCGCCCAGACGATGTAGCGCTGGGTCCCGAAGAAGCGCGGGTGGCAGGCCTGGAGCGCCACCTCCTCGCCCCGGCCGGAACGGAGGACGGCGAGCTCCTGGTCGTCGACGATGCGTCGGCGCTGCACGGCGTAGACGAACGTGCCGTACGGCATCTCGACGGTGATACGGTCGCCCTTGCGGAGCGTGTCGATGTCGGCGAACGGGGCGGAGTAGGTCGTGCGGTGGCCGGCCAGGTAGACGAGCTTCCCCTCGCCCGGCATGAAGGTGCGTGCGTGGCGGCCGGGTCCTCGTCGGAGCGTCGCCGCGTCCGTCCCCTCGACGATCACCATGTCGACGCCGAGCCGCGGGACGCGGAGTCGGCCGATCGCGTCGCCCTCCTTCGCGTCGTGCCGGAACGTGGTCGCGGTGTTGCGGACGCGGGTGATTGCCTCCGCCGGTGTCTCCCCCTCGGCGACGGGCGGGAGCGGCGGCCGATCGCGGGTCAACGTCGCGAGCTCGGAGTCGAGACGGCGCTGCTCCCACGAGGTGTACACCGAGGTGACCGGATCCCCCCACTGCCAGACGACGAACGCCCAGCCGGCGAGCAGCAGGCCCGCAACGATCGACAAGGTGCCGAGCAGTCGTACGGCCCTCGTCCATCGGCTCGAGCCTGCGCGTCGGTCGCTTCGAGACACGGTGTGCGTCGCCACCCCCGCACGGTAGTCCACATGCTCCGATCCAGCGACCTCGCCGCACGAGTGGTCGGGACGATCGTCGACGGTCGGTCCCGCGGAGCCAGACCTGGGAGCTCGGGCAACCGTGAGGGTCATGCTCGTCAACAAGTTCTCCCGCGTCACGGGCGGCGCGGATCGTGTCTTCCTCGACCTTGCCTCCTGGCTCCGAGAGAGCGGGCACGACGTGAAGGTGCTCTCCACCCGGTTTCGCGACAACGAGGAGGCGGACGGCGTCTTCGTTCCGGCGTCGGTGACGTCCGACAACCGCGACCTGCTACGCGGCCGTGCGGCTGCGCGGGCGGCGGCGGCGGCGGTCTGGAACCGGCAGGCGTACGGTGCCGCTCAGACGCTGATCCGCACGCATCGACCGGACGTCGTCCATACGTTCAAGCTCTACCCCCAGCTGTCGGTGGCACCGGTCGTCGCAGCGCATCGTGCCGGCATCCCGGTTGTCCAGACCGCGCTTGGACTACGAGTTCATCTCCGCCAACCAGTTCGACGACGGCGGTTCGAGGCGCGACCGGTAGGAGACGAAGTTCACGTACAGGCGGCTCAACGAGTCGCTTCACGTCGTTCGACGTCGCTACCACCTCCCGAGGCTCTCGCGAGTCGTGACCTGCTCGCGGTACATGGCGGCCAAGTACGCGGCGCACGGGATCGAGGCCGAGGTCGCCCCGAACCCGGTCCGTCGGTTCGACGGTGCGACGCCCGGCTGGCAGGATCGCTCGGGCGCGGTCTTCGCGGCTCGGCTCCATCCGACGAAGGGCGTGCTCGATGTGATCAGGACGGCCGAGCTGGTGCCGGAGACCACGTTCACGATCATCGGGCGCGGGCCGCTCGACGACGAGGTGCGCCGCGCGGCGGAGCGCCTTCCCAATCTCGCGCGCCTCGAATGGGTGCCGCTCCCGGAGTTGCGGAGACTCCTTGCCGGCGCGCGCGTCGTGCTCACGCCGTCCAGATGGGAGGAGCCGGGCGCGCTGATCTCGCTCGAGGCCATGGCGACCGGGACGCCGCTGATCTCGTACCGTGCGGGCGGCCTCACCGAGTACGTCGAGGATGCCGAGGCCGGAGTGGTCGTCGACAGCACGCCCGAGGCGCTCGCGAACGCGGTGCGCGAGGTCAGCAGCGGGCAGGAATCGTGGGGCCGCTTTTCCGCGGCGGGGCTCCGCGCGGCCGCCGGCGCGCACTCACCCGAACGCTACGTTCGTCGATACGAGCGGATCTACGAGGAGGTCTCTCAGCCCAGTAGGCCGGCAAGCGCCGCGATGACGTCGTCCTGATCCTGGTCGCTCATACCCGGGCCGAGAGGCAGGCTCAGCGTGCGCTCGGAGATGTCCGTGGCAACGGGCAGCGACGACGGTGAGAGCCCGTACTTGTCGCGGTAGAAGGGATGCAGATGGACGCCTCGGTAGTGGACTCCGGTGCCGATCTTGTGTTCCAGGAGCGCTTCGAGCAGCTCGTCTCTCCCGAGCGGCGCGTCGTCGGTGACGTCGATGTGGTAGAGGTGGCGCGCGTGCGTCATCACGGTCTCGTCCGGTGGCCGGGGGAGGCGTAGCGGCAGACCCTCGAGCGCGTCGTCGTAGCGGCGCCAGAGCTCCGCACGTCTCTCGATCCAGCGGTCGAGGTTCGGCAGTTGATGGATGCCGATCGCGGCCTGGATGTCCATCATGTTGAACTTGAAGCCGGGCTCGATCACCTCGTAGTGCTTGAAGCCCTTGTCGGAGAACCGCTGCCAGGCACCGAGGCTCAGACCGTGGAGAGCGAGCCGTTCGACGCGTGCCGCGACCTCCGCGTCCTCCGTCGCCAGTGCGCCACCTTCGCCCGTCGTGATGTTCTTCGTCGCGTAGAACGAGTAGGCCGTGAGGTTGCCGTGGGTCCCGATCCGCCGTCCGCGCCACGCGGCGCCGATGGCGTGCGCGGCGTCCTCGACGACGCGAATTCCGTACCGATCGCGGAGTGCGTTGAGCCGGTCCATGTCGACCGGCCGACCGGCGAAGTGGACCGGCATGATCGCCGCCGTCCGTGGCGTGATTGCCGCCTCCGCCTGATCGAGGTCGATCAACCCCGTGCCGGGCTCGCTGTCGACGAGGATCGGCGTCGCCCCGACGTGCTCGACGGCATTGGCGGAGGCGATGAACGTCATCGCGGGGACGATCACCTCGTCGCCGGGGCCGACGTCGAGTGCCTGCAGTGCGAGCATCAGGGCCGCCGTGCACGACGAGACGCAGCGAACATGCGAGACGCCGACGTACTCCTCGAGCATGCGCTCGAATCGCTGAACCTTCGGGCCCGTGCCGATCCAGCCCGAGCGCAGCGAGTCGCCGACCTCCTCGATCTCCGCGTCGCCCAGGAGGGGCCGTCCGAAGACGAGGAAAGAATCGCGATCTGGTGTCTTGCCGGACAAGCCCCCCTCCCCGGACGGCAGTGACGCAGACGTTCGCAGCGTACTATCGGCGACCGGCAGCGTCACCCACGGAGGCACTCGATGGAGGGCGGTGTGAGGAAGGCTTCAGTCGTGCTCTGCTCGCCGACCCGCGGCAACCTCTACTTCTGGGCCTCCGACGGGGTGCTGCCTTTCGATCCCGGCTGGTCCTCCTGACCGACGACGCTCGGAGGCGCTTGATGATGAGGGCGGGCAACTGCCTCCGGTAGGTCGGCGAGGCTCTCGAGGACACGATCGGCGAGGTCGAGCACGTCGGCAGCGGGCGGATAGTGCCGGTTCGGATAGGCGACGACGCGCATCCCGGCCGCATGTGCGGCGCGGATGCCGCTGGCCGAGTCCTCGACCGCAACGCACCGCTTCGGCTCGCTGTCGAGCCGCCTCGCGGCCTCGAGATAGACGTCCGGCGAGGGCTTCCCGCGGGGGACCTCCTCGGAAGAGACGGTGACCGCGAACACGTCGGCGAGCTCGAGGCGTCGGAGGACGGCATCGATGAGCTCGCGGTTGGACGACGACGCGACGGCGAGTCGCAGCCCGGCAGCGGCGAGGTCCCGGGCCGCATCGACCGCGCCCGGCACGATCGGGAGCTCGGTCTCGTACCGCGCGAGCATGCGCCGGACGACCTCGGCATTGATCACCTCCGGTTGCTCGCGGAGGCCGACGGTCTCGTGCAGGTAGCGCGACCACTCGAGCGAGCTCATCCCCATCATCGCCTCCTGGGCCGCGGGCGTGTACCTGCCGCCCCATTCGTCGGTCAGCTGCTCGCGGACCTCGTCCCAGAGGTGCTCGGTGTCGACCAGCACGCCGTCCATGTCGAAGACGACGGCCTCGTGGCGCGGCGCGGAAGGCATGCCGCGATCGTACGGCCGTCGCCCTACACGGGCTTGCAGAGCCGATCCGTGCCGTAGAGCGCGCGCTGCTGCCCGACGAGCTCTCGGTCGAGCGCCTCGTCGTACGCCACCGGCGCGGCGCCCTCCCAGATGACGTCTGGCATCACGCCCGGCCCGATCGCGGTCGCGCGGTAACGCTCGCCCTTCCCCTCCGGGCGCCGTCCGCCGGCCGGATAGCCGGGGTACGGGTCGTGCTGGTAGAAGCCGTAACAGAAGACCCCGGTGCCCTGATGGGCGAGGAACGAGTTCTCGCGCCTCCAGCCGGGGCCGTACGCCGAGTTCAGCGTGTCGAGGTAGATGTTGCGGCCGAAGCCGTCCGTGGGGGATCCCTTCGTCGTCGACCCGAAGCCGAAGACGGGCTGGCCGAGCCACGAGAAGCGCCCGAAGACGTGGTGGAAGCGCTTGCTGTACGCCCAGTTCGTCCAGAGCTCGAGCTTCGGCAGCTCCGTGCTCCAGCGGCTGAGCCGCAGCTCGCGGGTGCCCTGGAGCGGCGTCCACGGTTCGAACCCGAGGTTGGGGAGCCCGCGTTGCCAGGACTGGACGGCCCAGTGGCTGCCGTCGGGCATGGTGCAGCCGGCGACGAACCAGGCGAGCTGAGGCCCCGCGTAGCGCGTGCAGACATTGCGGAAGCTCCGAGACAGCGTCTTGCGGTACGTGCCCCAGCCACCGGAGTAGTCGAGCCGGAAGGCGACCTGACGCCGGTCGGGGCTCGGATGGACGGCGTTGATCGCGCCCCAGGCGAGCACGTCCCATCGCTTCCCCTTGCTCGTGTAGCCGAGGAGCGCTTGCCCCTTCGCGTTGACGCGGAGCGTCACGTCGCGGGCGTCGCGGCCGATCAGCTGCGACGCGGCGGCGGTCCCGGGCAGCGCAAGGCAAGCCACCAGGACCAGCGTGACCGCGAGGCGCCGCATCTTCGCGATGATCGGCAGCACGGGCGCAACGATAGAGCCCTGAGCCGAGGGATCCTCGAGGACACGCGCGTCGCGTGCCCGGCGGTTCGCTAAGCGGCTGCGGCTGCTGCTGCTTCGCTCACGCCGTCGCGCGCGTAGGCCTGGAGCGCGCGAAGGAGCTTCGACTTGGCGACGGCCGTCGGCAGGTCGAGCACGATGAGGTTCGCCGCGAGGTGCTCGGCGAGCACGAGGTCGAGCTTGATCTCCTTGCCCTGCGACCGCCGCGGCCGCCGCCGTAGCGTGGCGCGCAACTCGTCGCGACCCGCGAAGGACGGTGTCAGCTCGATCGACTCTCTGACCGCCGCCAACTCCGACCAGGACCAGCGAACCCGAAGCTCCCCCTCGTAGCGCATTCACCGACTCTAACCCTTTTGGGGGAGGACACAACCCATTCGAGGGATGTCCTCACTCGCGCGGTGACGAGAATCGCCGCTGCGAGCACCCGAAGCCTGCAGGCCTCTGAAGGCGAGACGCCGTCGTCAGGCGATTCCGCCCCGTCACCCGGGTGACCCCGGCGTCCTACTTCTTCGACGACTCGACCCAGCCGAGCGCCCAGAGGCCCGTCACCGCGATGACGATCACGACGGGCCCCAGGATGCGCTCGCCGTCCCCGACCCAGAGCCAGACGCCGGCGAACGCCAGCGCGGCAAGGATCATGCGCATCGCGCGCATCCAGGAGGCCTTGCGCATCGTGCGAGCATAGACACGCCGTCGGCGCCGGCTCGGGGGGTCTGATCGCGTGGCCCGGCGCGGCGCCTGGCCCGCCGGCCGTCGAGCGGCGGGGGTGGGATTCGAACCCACGGAGCCTTGCGGCTCAACGGTTTTCAAGACACCGCTCGGTCACTGCATCCATGCGGGCTGCGGCCGGTGCGCGCCACGATGCGCGCCACTGGCTCGACATCGTTGTCCCCGTAGGCATCCACCCCCTGCTCGGTGCCTTCCGATCGGGGCCGGGTCGCGGGTGCGAGTGGCGTCGCCGCAGTCCCGGTCGCAACGTCGGCGCGCTCACCAGCGGGGTGGATTCGCTCCTACTGGGACGAGGAAGAACTCAGATTCGGTCGGGGCAGTCGGCGGCGACGGGTGGATCACTCGTCACGTCGAAGTTGGCGGGGGCAGGCCTTCGCTTGCTGGCTGGTTGGTTGTTGCGTAGGTGTCCGATGGTGAAGCAGTGCGCCTCCACATCAGGACGAACAGCAGAACGATTGTGATGCCGATGCTGTTGAGGATCGTCATCGACACCGTGACCAGCGGGTCGGTTCCAAAGGGGAAGATCATCATCAGGAGCATCGGAGCGATGTTGCGTACCGCCGTGGTCGCCTCCGCCGCGTGCCTGATTCCCACGTCTTTGACGCGGAGGCTGGAGACGAGAAGGTAGCCACATCCGAGGCCGATGAATGGGCCTGCAAGGGCCGCGATGTAGCTCTTGGTGCCCCAAGTGTCCACGAACAGATCCCAGAACGCGACCAGGGTGAAGTTGAGATTGAAGAGCAGGAACAGAATTGCGCCCCGGACGGCCCACTTCATCAATGGCGGCGTCAGGTCGGGCCACCAGATCCTGAAGCCGCACCCGAGAACCACCGGCAGGAGCAAGAAGAGCAGCAGCGGCCATGCAATATCCCAGGCAGAGGCCTCGAGTTGCGCGTCAACCGCATCGATGGCGAGCGGCAAACCTATGGGGAGGGCGACCAACGTTCCGGCAGTCAAGACCACCAACAGCGTGGTGGCAACCACGACATCCGCCTTCGCTAACCGGGCGAGGATCGGAGCGAACGGCATACCCGCAGACAGGGCTGCGACACAGAACCCGACCTTGATCTCTCCGGGAATGGACGACGCTATCGTCAGCAAATAGCCGACGAACAGAAGCGGAATGATCACGAAGTTGATCACCAACGCCCACACGGCAACCTTCCAGTGGGAGAAGGCCTCGGCGAGCAGCTTGCCGACTGGAAGCCTGAGACCCAACGCGAACGAGTTCACTGCTACGAAGAGAACCCCGGACACGTTGATCAGGACGGTCTGAGTGGACTGGGTTGCCATAGCTCCTCTCTCACGAGCAGACTGCGCTTGTCCCGTCCAATCGGCCCGCTCCATCGGACACGAAAGAGCCGACCCTGCATCGAAGCCGAATCCGGTCCCAACGCGCATCATCCGATCGGGACGATTCGTCCCTTCCGAGTGAGCAGCTCTTAGCTAGCCCCTGACCCCATCCCCGGAGCCGGATCGCCCAAGAAAGCGGAAGCGGCTGTCGTGTCTCGACTGGCGAGTCAAGGATTGTCTCGGGGGTGTCCCGCCGCGGCAGATCGCGCTGTGCGGATCTCAGCTAGGCGCACGAGTGCGAGCGCTCGCGTCAGCCGTACCCTCGTCTCCCGCGCAACGAGGGCAGGGTTCTTGCTCCCGTCGCGACGCTCAAGCGAGCTGTCGCAGGCCGCGACTACCCGACGAAGCCGCACCGCCTCGCTCGTCACGCGCGTCCCAAACGTCGGTCGCCCGCGCAATGTCCGATGTCGTCGTCACCACGAGGTCGGTCCACGCTCTCTCCACACCGTGGCACTGCTCGCTCACATCACCCAATAAGGGTACTCCCCTGCATGTCACCGGAGGTAGGGCTGGGCGGAGGGGCGCCCTCCCC
The DNA here is from genome assembly GCA_963814565.1 of uncultured Actinomycetes bacterium. GTDB lineage: Bacteria > Actinomycetota > Thermoleophilia > Gaiellales > Gaiellaceae > Gaiella. The sequence goes on along the minus strand of CAWFDO010000008.1, from coordinate 24,208 downwards.
GTCGCTCGCCTTCATCGCCGTGGGGCCTGGTCGAGGGCCGTTCGGGGTGCGCGCCAGTTGCGCGCCAGCGGGCACCCCGATACAGCTGTCTTGAGCCGTCTCAGGCGGTCAACGAGCCCATCGGGCGAGGTCGCAGGTAGTGGGCCGAATCCCGCTCCTCATGCGGGATCCGGCTTGTCTACTGCACGGCGGGGGTGGGATTTGAACCCACGGAGCCTTGCGGCTCAACGGTTTTCAAGACCGCCCCGTTCGACCGCTCCGGAACCCCGCCGGGGGGTCGCCAGTCTACGCGGCGGCTGAGACGCTCGGCACGACCGTGAGGGCCGGCCGTGGCTTCTGGAAGCTCGGCCGCTTCTTCCCGCGCACGGCCATGAGCAGCTTCGCGCGCGCCATCGCGGTCGGCTGGTCGACCGGGACGATCCGGTTTGCGACCGCTTCCGCGAGCGGGCGCTCGAACGCGACGGGCTTGTGCCTGGGCGACCGGAGGGCGGCGCGCATGACCTCACGCGCCTCGAGGCGCCCGATGAAGTTCGGCGTCACCTCGAGCGCCTCGCGGACCGCCGCCATCTCGGTGCGGTTCCACGAAACGCGTACTTCCCCCTCTTGCCGCATGACCGCACCGTATGAACCGGCAGGTGTCCGCGACCTACCCAGAAAGGGGGATTCCGCCGCCTATCCGGGTAGGGGCCCCGAACGGCTCCAGGACGTCCGGAACCGCACCCTGGAAGTTCTCGAGGATCGCGAGCGCCATCCGATCGACGACGGCCGTGCCGTTCAGCATGTGGAGGGGCTCCGGCCCGCTTTCGCCCCGCATGCGAATCGCGAGCCGCCGAGCCTGGAAGTCGGTCGTGTTCGAGATCGACGCGGTCTCGCGGTACCGCCCCTGGCTCGGGAACCAGATCTCGACGTCGTACGTCTTCGCCGACGCGCTCGAGATGTCGCCCGCGGGCAGCACGACCACGCGGTAGGGGAGGCCGAGCTCGGCGACGAGCCCCTCCGTGTTCGCGAGCAGGAGCTCGAGCTCGTCCCACGACGCCTCCGGGCGAGTGAGCGAGAACTGCTCGACCTTGTTGAACTGGTGGACGCGGATCATCCCGCGCGTGTCGCGCCCCGCAGCCCCGGCCTCCCGCCGGAAGCACGGCGAGAACGCGACGTACCGGAGGGGCAGCTCGTCGGCCGAGAGAATCTCGCCCGCGTGCAGGCTCGCCAGCGGGATCTCGGCGGTGCCCGCGAGGTACAGCTCGTCCGCAGGAAGCTCGTAGACGTTCGCCTCGTCGGACGGGAACGCGCCGGTCCCGATCAGCGCCTGCTCGCGCACCAGCACGGGCGGGAGCACGGTCTCGAAGCCCTGGGCCGCGAGCCGGTCGAGCGCGAAGCGGTAGAGCGCGAGCGCCAGGCGGGCGGTGTCGCCGATCCAGAAGCCGAAACGCGCGCCCGACATCCTCGCAGCCCGCTCCATGTCGAACCGCCCGACCTCGACGTGCTCGCGCGGCTCCTCGAGCTCCGGCGGGTCGCCCGCACGGCGCACCTCCCGGACGTCGTCCTCGGTCGAGCCGTCGGGCACGTCGTCGTGCGGCGGATTGGGCACCCGCAGCGCGAGCGCGTCACGCTCGGCCTCCGCCGCGGCGAGCGCCTCCTCGACCTCCTTCAGCTCGGTCTTCACGCCCTGCAGCTCCTCCAGCTGCTCCGGCGTCGGCTTGCCCTTGAGCTTCGTTCGTGCCCGCAGCTCGTCCGCGCGCGGGACGAGCGCGCGCCAGCGCTCGTCGGCCGCGAGAAGGGTGTCGAAAGCCTCGGCGGCGCCCTTGCGCGCGAGCGCCGCCCGGACCGGTTCCGGGTTCGCGCGCGCTGCCTTCAGGTCGATCATCCCCTGGAGTCTAGGACGGCCTCGATCACGCCTGCGACACCCTCGTCCCGCGGCCCCGGGCACGTCCGGTCCGCGATCGCCCGAAGCCGTGGATGCGCGTCCTCGATCGCGATGCCGAGACCCGCCTCGGCGAGAAGCTCGACGTCGTTCTCGCCGTCGCCGAATGCGACCACGCGCGCGAGGTCGATCCGGAGCAACTCGGTGACGAACGCGATCCCGGAGCCCTTCGACGCGCCGGGATGCCCGAGCTCGAGCAGGTGCGGGAGCGACGTCGTGAGGTAGAGGCGCTCGCCGAACTCGCGCTCGAGGTCGAGGCGGACCTCGGCGAGCCGCTCGGGGTCGGCGACCGCGACGAGCTTCGTCGGCTCTCGCTCGAGCCAGGCGAGCAGGTCGCCGACCTCGGTGACCGGGAGGTGCTGGAAGCCGGAGTAGGCGCGCGAGTACTCGGTCTCCTCGGCGACGTAGAGCTGGTCGTCGACGTAGACGTTCGGCGAGAGCCCGTGTGTCTGCAGCGACGCGATCGCCTCACGGGCGACGTCGAGCTCGAGCGGCTCGTGCAGCAGGAACGTGCGCGACCCGGGATCGACCACGGCGGCGCCCTGGTAGCAGACGACCGGCTCGCCGATCCCCGCCCGCTCGAGGTACGGCTCGACCGAGCGGAACATCCGGCCCGTCGCGACGAGGACCGGCACGCCGACGGCCTGTGACCGCGCGATCGCAGCGAGCGTCCGCTCCCCGAGCACCCCGGAGCGGTCGATGAGCGTCCCGTCGAGGTCGCAGGCGAAGGCCTGCACGGGCTGCGGGAAGCCGTCGACGAGGCTCAGCGGCGGACGGCCGAGAGGCTTGATGTGGAATCGGAGTGCGTGCGGGGATGGCCTGCAGCAAGCAGCGTGGTCGGCTCGATTGGTGTGCAGGCTGGTTGCCTGTATGCCGATCGAGACGGCCGCGATGCGCCGAGTGCAGGCCACCATCCGTGCGTGCTCGGATTCCGCATCAAGCCTCTAACCGCCGGAGACGAACGCCGCGACGTCCGCGATCTGTTGCGGCTCGAGCTGCTCGCCGAACGCGGGCATGCCGCCCTGGCCGAGCGTGATCCGCTCGACCGCGAGCTCGTAGGACGGGGCGGCCTCGTCGAGGTTCGGCCCGACGGTGCCGGTCGAGCCCGCTGCCGAGAGCGTGTGGCACGCGCCGCAGCCCGAGCTCGCGAAGACCGGCTCGCCGGCGGCCGCGTCGCCCGTCAGCTCGAGCGCGGGGAGGTCGGGGTTGCCGCCGCCACCCGTCGTCTCCTCGGGGATCGTCCCCTCGACGGTCTCGGGCGTGGCCGTGACCTCACCTTCGAAACATCCCGCCGCGACGAGCGGAAGCGTTGTCAAGAAGAGCGCAAGGACGAGGACCGAGCGGCGCATCGCGCGCAGTCTATCCAGCGCGATCCGGGACGCGCGAGGGGTGCTTTCCTCGTATCGGCGGACAACCATCGCGGCGACAGCCCCCCATCCGAGCACGTCGCCGGGCGTGTCGTTCACCAGCACGGAGACGAACAGCGCGACGAGGACGGCGTCCGTCACGGGCCGTCGCGGACGTCGGATCGCCACCACGACCAGCACCGCGAGCGACGCGAGCACGGCGAACGCGGGGCCGACCCCGGCGAACGTCCTGCGGGCCGAGATCTCGAGCCGGTCGGCGATGTCCCCGAGGACGGCGGACGGGCCGTCGCCGAGCGCCTCCGTGACGTGGCTCGAGCCGCCGAGGGCGGCGTCGAGCCCGACGAGGGCCACCCCGAGGGCGACGACGGCCGCGACCGCGCCGGCCACGAGCGCGGGACTGAGCCGCGGCCGGCGGGCGTACCAGATCAGCGTCGCGTAGCCCGCGAGCAGGACGAGGAGCCCGCCGCCGTCCGCGCCGAAGCGGTTCCCCGCCACGGTGACGAGCGCGAGGACACCGACGGCGATCCCCAGCCGGCCGAGGAGCCAGGCGCCGAGGAGCGCCGGCACGAGCAGCATCGTCTCGAGCAGGTTCGAGACGCCGTAGAAGCGGCCGGCCTGCGAGGGGCCGAACGGCGAGAGCGCAACCGCCTCCGGGTCGAGCCCGAGCGCAAGGAGGTAGCCCGCGAGGACCGTGGCACAGGCGAGGCCGAGGGGGAGCAGCGCGGCAGCCAGGCCGAGCAGCGCGACGACCCACCACCCGGCGAGCCACAGGTTGGCGGCGAGCACGAGGAGGACGACCCGCGGCGCGAAGCGCGGCAGGAAGACCGCGGCGAGGTAGGCGAGGCCGCCGGCGAGGACGCTCAGCCCGAGCCGCCAGTCGTCGTTCCACTCGATCCTGCGGTCGAGACGCTCGAGCGTGGCGACGGGATCGTCCACCTCGACGACCTCGAGCCGTCCCTGCGCGACGTCGGCGAGCGACACGAGGCCGGCGATCCGTGTCGAGTCCGACGTGAGGACACCGCGGGGGCCCGGCGTGACGGCGATCGGGTACCTCGCGTTCCCGCTCTTGCCCTCGGGCGGCAGGACGACCAGCGTGTCCGGCGGCGCGCCGCGATCGAGCGCGATCAGGGGCCTCCCGGGCGGTGTCCCGCCGAGCAGTGAGCTCTGCACCTCCCCCGTGAGGAGCGTGTTCAGCGCGCTCTCGCGCGTCACGGCCGGGCCCGCGCCGGGGACGGCGAGGCCGATCGCCCCCGTCCCCACGTGCTGCTCGAGCGGGAACGGGTCGACGACACGGACGGCGGCGACCGCGGACGGGGCGACCACCATGAGCGCGACGAGGATCGCTGCGAGGCCGCGCGTCACGGTCGAAGTCTTGCGCAGTGCCCCGCCTGACGTAGCCTGTGGTGAGGATGACCGATCGGCGACTGGGGCACGTCCGGATGACGCCCGTGACACGGCGCATCGCGGCACGCTCGACCACGACACATATCGCGCAGGTATCCGCCGCGGTCGATCGCACCGCGCTGCTTGGTCACGAACGCCCCCGACCGCACCCCACTCACCGATCGGTCATCCAATGATCGTCGAGCAGTCGATGGACGACCGGTGGCTCTCGAACGCCTTCGTCATCGGCGACGAGCCGGGCGGCACCTGCGTGTTCGTCGACAGCGGAGCGCCGCTCGAGCCGTTGCTCGAGACGGTCGAACGGGAGCGGCTGACGCCGACGCACGTGCTCCGCACGCACGGCCACGCCGACCACGTGGAGCACGAGGACGAGCTGACGAGCCGCTACGGCATCCCGGTCGTGACCGGCGCGCTCGAGACGGGCGGCCTCGCGATCGAGGCGATCCAGACGCCCGGGCACTCGGACGACGGCGTCGCCTTCGTCGTCAACGGCGAAGTCTGCTTCTCGGGCGACACGCTCTTTCGCGACGCAGTCGGGGGCGGCCCCGCGGACGAGGTGCGGATGTCCGTGATGGACCGGCTCATGACCCTCCCGCACGAGATCCGGGTGCTGCCGGGGCATACGACCGAGACGACGATCGGACGCGAGTGGGAGCGCAATCCGTTCGTCCGCTTCTGGCGCGACCTCGACCCCGAGGACGGCGGCCGCTGCAGCCTGGGCGGTGAGGAGGGGACGGTGCTCGTTACCTCGCCCGACTACGACGGCAAGGGGAAGCTCCTCGTGCGCTTCGACAGCGGCGTCGAGCGAATCGTCGGCGCGTCGCGCGTCGAGCTCCTGTAGCGCGTCGGCCGAGCCATGTCCGCGGCGGCGGGTAGCGTCGCGCCGTGCGTCTCGTCGTCGCCCGTTGCGAGGTCACCTACACCGGCCGCCTCACCGCGTACCTGCCCGAGGCGATCAGGCTCCTCGTCTTCAAGGCCGACGGCTCGGTCCTCGTCCACGCCGACTCGGGCGGCTACAAGCCGCTCAACTGGATGACGCCCCCCACCGTGGTCGAGGACGGGGACGGCACGATCGTCGTCCGCAAGCGGGCGGGGCGGAGCGAGGATCGTCTCGAGATCCGGATCGCGGAGGTGCTCGCGGAGTTCGCGCACGAGCTCGGCGAGGACGCCGGCCTGGAGAAGGACGGCGTCGAGCGCCATCTTCAGGAGGCGCTCGCGCAGCGTCCCGACGTGCTCGAGGACGGCCTTCGCCTCGTCCGCCGCGAATGGCCGACCGAGATCGGCCCCGTCGACCTGATGTGCCGTGACGCCGACGACGGCTGGGTCGCGGTCGAGATCAAGCGGGTCGGCACGATCGAGGCGGTCGAGCAGCTCTCGCGCTACCTCGAGGTGATCCGCCCCGATCCCGCGCTTGCGGGCTGTCGGGGGATTCTCGCCGCGCAGAGCGTGAAGCCCCAGGCGTCGACGCTCTGCGAGGCACGCGGGCTCGGCTGCGTGGAGGTCGACCTCGACCTGCTGCGGGGCGAGCGCGAGCCCGAGCTGACGCTGTTCGACTCCTGAGCGTGACGTGTCCGATGTGGACACTTGACATTCGACAGGTGTACGCTTAACCGTATGAGGGTGGAAGTTGGCGTTCGGGAGTTGCGCGACAACCTGAGCAACTGGCTCGACCGTGCGGCGCGGGGGGAAGAGGTCATCGTTACGGAACGGGGGAAGCCGAAGGCGCGGCTCGTCCCGCTGACTCCAGCGGAAGACGTCATCGCGCGGCTGGTGCGCGAGGGAAGAGCGACAGCGCCAACACGTCCTCGAGGCCCTCTGCCCCCGCCGATCCCGATCAAGGGGTCGATAATGCCGTTCCTCGAGTGGGCCAGGGGAGGCCCCTGGCCCGGACCCGATCCGGACCCGGCTGATGATTCCTGCCCGCCCGCGTGATCGCGTACTTCGACGCCTCGGCTCTCACCAAGCTCTTCCTCGATGAACCGGGGTCGCTCGAGGTGCAGGAGCTCTGGGACAGCCCTCTTGCGTCTGCCACGTCGGAGCTGGCCATCGTCGAGCTCGCGTGCACTCTGGCGTCCGCATCACGGGCGGGACGACTCGATGCGGAGCCGCCGTCGTCGGCTCTCGACGGGACGTTCCTGTCGGAGCGAGCCGTCCTCCTCCGTGCCGATCCTGCGCTCGTGCGCGACGCGGCTTCGCTCGGTGCAGAGCACGGGCTACGCGCCCTTGACGCGCTCCATGTCGCGTCCGCGCTGACGCTCTGGGAGGCCGGGCCGGTCCTTGTCTCGTGGGACGAACGCCAGCGGCGCGGGGCCGCCGCGGCCGGGCTCCCGGTCTATCCGTGACTGATCAGGGGCGGACGGCCGCCTTGAGGTAGTCGCGGGGCGGATCGTCGAACAGCGCCGCGACGCCCTCCAGCCCGACCCGGTGCGTCACGAGCCGCTCGAAGGGGTACGCGTCGCTCGCGAGAAAGCCGAGCGCCGAGCGGAAGTGGCCGGGAGTGTGGTGGAACGCGCCGACGAGCCGGACTTCCTCGTAGTGGATCCGGTAGGGGTCGACCGCAACGCGCGAGCCGCCGGGGAGGCCGCCGAAGGCGAGCACCGTGCCGCCGGGCCTGACGAGCGCGAGCGCGCGGTCCCATGCCTCCTCGGTCCCAGCCGCCTCGATGACGACGTCGGCCCCCTCGGGCTCCCCGGGCCTGGCTCCGAAGAGCGGCGCGAGCTCGCGCCGCTCCGGGCGCCCGCCGACCACGACCGGGAGTCCGCCCGCGTCGGCGACGCAGGCGCACAGCATCAGCCCGATCGGGCCGGCCCCGACGATCGCCACGGTGTCGCCGTGCTTCACGTTCGCGACGTCGACCCCGTGCAAGCAGCATGCGAGCGGCTCGGACATCGCCGCGATCTCCGACGCGAGGCCCGGCGGGACGGGGAGGAGGTTCCGGCTCGCGATCCGCTCGGGGACGAGGAGCAGCTCCGCGTAGGCGCCGTTGAGGAGCGGGAAGAGGTTCTCGCAGAGCGTCTCCTGCCCGCGCTTGCACGGCGGGCACGCACCGCACGGTGCGGAGTTGGCGACCACAACACGCCGTCCGGTGGCGACGTCGATGCCGCAGACCTCGTGGCCGAACGGGCTCGGCGGCGGGCCGAGCAGGACCGGGTGCCCACGGCGGTACGCCTTCAGGTCGGTGCCGTCGGTGAGCGCCACCTCGACCTGGAGGAGGACCTCGCCGTCGGCCGGGTCCGGCTCCGGAACCTCCTCGAGGCGCAGGTCGCCGGGACCGTGGAAGACGAGCGCGCGCATCGTCCTCATCGAGCCGCGCCGCTCAGCGGCTCGACCGCAAACGGCGTCGGAACCGACTCGAGCACCTCCGGGTATCCCTCGGCGGCGTAGGCGAGCACGGTGCCGGCGAGCGCGGGCCGGTCGAGCGGCCACGGATCGAGTGTGATCGACCCCAGCCCGTCGACGGCGTACGAGATGCGCACGGGAGATCCGTCGGCACCGATGACCTCGACGTCGCCCGAGCCCGGTTCCTCGAGGCAGAAATCGAACGAGATGCGGTCGCACAGGCGGGTGATGCGATCGGCGGCGGCAGCGTCCTCGGCAGAGACGCCGGCCCCGCGGACGAGTGCCGGGAGGGCCGCGTCCATCGCCCCCAGCACGCGTCGCGACCCGGCGTCGTCTCCGTACGAGACGAGCCGGCGCACGTGCAGGGCGACGACGAGGTCGACCACGGGATCAGCCCGGGTCGGTGCAAATCCTTGCTCCTGGATCGCCAGCCACCGTTCTCTCGAGACCCGGCCGATCTCGTCGGCATCGTGGTCGTCGTACCCGCGGTCGTGACGGGCGACGCCGCGCACGAAGGGCTCGCGGGGAAGGCGGATCGGCCAGGTCGCGTCGTCCCAGGCCGAGGCGATGGTCGCGGAGAGCACCGCGTGCTCGCGCTGCGGGAAGACCACCTCGCGTCGGCGCGACCGGAACACGTCAGGGCGCGAAGACGACCTTGAGGGCGTCGCGCCGACGAAAGAGCTCGAGGCCGTCGGCGAACGCGGCGAGCGGGAGGACGGTCGGCTCGGGCACCTCGAGCTCGTCGAGCAGCGCGACCGCGTCCGGCATGTACCGAGGAGCAGCCGAGCGCGTGCCGACGACGGTCAGCTCTCGGCGGTAGACCGCGGCGGCCGGAATGGGGCCGGCGTCTGCGAAGACGAGGATCGTGCCTCCGGGGGCAACTGCCGCGAGGGCGGTGTCGACCCCGCCGCGACCGCTGAGGACGACGGCGTCCACCGGGCCGTCGGGAGCGCGGCCCGCGCGACGCGGATCGACGTCGACGGCGAACACGTCGTCGCCGCGCCGTGCGAGCACCGCGCCGAAGAGCCTGCCGACGAAGCCGTTGCCGACGACCAGCACACGCCCGCGCGGCACGCGCTCCGCCCCGCGGAGGACGCAGGCGAGGGGCTCGACCATCGTCCCGCGCCAGTCGGGCCAGTCGGTCGGCAGGTCGACGAGCGCCTGCGCCCGCGCCCGCTCTGCGAGGCCGCCCGGCCTGATCGTCGGCGCTGCGAACCGCTCGCACGTCGACTCGTGCCCGCCGAGGCAGCGCTCGCACTCGCCGCAGGACGCATGGTGGACGAGCGCGACCCGCCGTCCGTCCTCCGTGACGGCGACGACCTCGTGGCCGAGGACGGCACCCGCGCTCGCGGGGGCGAGCTTCTCGACATCCGAGCCGCACAGTCCGCAGGCGAGCACCCGCACGAGCTCGCCGGGCCCGTCGGGCTCCGGGAGATCCGTGAGCGTCGGCTCACCGTCCTGCCCCACGACCACGGCGCGCACGGGCGTATCGTAGGCGCGACGAAAGGAGCCAAATGGCCGTCAAGCTGCACCGCTGTCCGCTCCTCTGGGCGAAGGCGTCGCGACATCCGTGCTGGCGTGTCCAGAAGGCGCTCGAGGACATGGGTGTCGAGTACGAGATCGTCAAGGAGCCGTGGCCGTTCCGGAGCCGTCGGAAGAGCGTCATCGAGGGAACCGGCGCGAGCGCGCTGCCCGCGATCGAGCTCGAGGACGGCACGTGGTACCGCGAGCAATCCGCCGAGATGGAGCGCGCGATCCGCTCCGGGCGCTTCGGTTCGCCGAGCTGAGCGGCGCTACACTTCCTCCGTCAGCGGGGCTATAGCTCAGTTGGGAGAGCGCCTGGATCGCACCCAGGAGGTCGGCGGTTCGAGCCCGCCTAGCTCCATCGCTCGTTGCGCCACAGAATGAACGCCCCCGCCTCCTCGATCACCATCACGCCGGTCTTCGTTGCCGACCTTTCCGTCGAGGGCGAGCGGATGCCGGTCTACGTGCACGTCATCGACCATCCCGATGCGCGCGTGCTGGTCGACACCGGCATGACCGAGCTGCACCCGGCGATGGCCGACATGGATCCCCGCCTCCAGCCGCTGAGCGAGCAGGACTTCGATCTCGCCGGCATCGACATCGTCGTCAACACACACCTGCACGCCGACCACTGCGGCGGCAACCACCTCTTCGCCGGCAAGCCGATCTATGTCCAGCGTCGGGAGCTCGACGACGCGCGCAGCGAGGACGGCTACACCATTCGCGAGTGGGTCGAGGCGCCCGGCGTGCAGTACGTGCCGGTCGACGGCGAGCACGAGCTGCTGCCCGGGCTCCGACTCGTCCCGGCGCCGGGCCACACACCCGGCATGCAGATGGTCGTCGTCGAGACTGGCGGGCGCCCGGTCATCGTCGGCGGCGACGTGGCGGTGTGGTTCGGCGAGTTCGACGAGCCGCCCACCGAAGGCCGGCAGCGGGTCCTTGCGCTCGACCCCGAGCTCGTCTGGCTCACGCACGAGCACGAGCCGTGGCGACCCCGCACCGTCTAAGACATCACGCCGGCGCTCTCATGGGCCTCCCGGGTCCCTACATCGCTGAGCTGGGGCCGCGCGCCCCGGCGCGTCGTCGCGACGGTCTCACTGCACCGCCGTGCTCCCCGGCCATATTCTGACGCCCAACGGCAACCCGCCGGATCGGCGAAAGAGAGGAAGGGACGATGCCGCTCTATCTTTCGAAGTTCAGCTATACGCCCGAGACCTGGGCCAGGCTGATCGCCAACCCAGAGGATCGCCGAAAGGCTGCTGAGTCGTACATCGAGTCGGTCGGCGGGAAGCTGCACGGGTTCTGGTACGGCTTCGGCACACACGACGGCTACACCCTTTGGGAAGCCCCTGACAACGTGTCCATGGCGGCCGTGGCGCTGGCGATCGGTAGCGGCGGTGCCCTCAGCTCGCTCGAAACGACCGTTCTGATGTCCGTCGACGAGACGATCGATGCGCTCGGCAAGGCGCAGCAGATTCAGTACCGAGCGCCCGGCGTCGTAGCCGCCCGAGTTCGCCGTCGGGCAGGTGAGAGCTCGGGAGGTCGTTCGATGTCCCCCGACCGACCGTGACGGCCTTCGCCCCGCCACTGAGCGTGAGTCGCGGAAGCGACCGTTGTTTCGAGATGCGCGGCACGCGGTTAGGAACCGGAAAACCGAGGAGGCGGAACCACCGTCATGACCATCCCTGACATCGGCCACTGCGCAGGAAGCGGAGCCGAGCCCTCTCACGGGTCGATCGAGACCACCGAAGGGGAAGCATCCACCGGCGTTTGTCCGGCGTGCTCGGGCAGGTTCGACCTCCACCCGAGCGGAGTGATGACGCTCCACGACGCCGCAGAGATCGAACAGCGCGAAGTGCTCGACGGTCCGTCTTCGGGGTCAGCGTGATCCGAACCAGGTAGTCAGCGCGTCGCGCAATCCGGTGTCCGTGCCGTCGCCCACCCAGGCGACGTAGCCATCGGGTCGGACCAGGAGCGCTGCGGGCGCTGCCACGTGACCCAGGACCGGCAGCTCCCAGTCGCCTGCGTATTCGGCGTCGATCGCCAACACTCGGTCTGCCCAGGGGGAGGTATCGCAGGCCCAGGGCTTGCCGAGGTTCAGCAGGACCGCCCGGGCGCCGTGGAGCAGGGTGAACACTCGCACCGGGCCATCGGCGGTGACGAGGTCCAGATCGGGCACGCGGCGTCCGAGCAGCGGATGCCCGTCTCCGAGGTCGTAGTGGATGTCGAGACCGGAGATCATCGCGGCGATGCGCTTGCGCGGCTCGTCCAGGCTCAGCAGTTCGAGCATGGTGTCGCGAAGCGCCTTGCTTCGCTCGTCGGTCCGGACGAGTGCGACCTGCGCCATGGTGTTCTGCAACACCCGGGCACCGACCGGATGCCGTTCGGCGTGGTAGGTGTCCAGGAGGCTCTCGGGTGACGTCTTGTCGACCACCTGGGCCAGCTTCCATCCCAGGTTCACGGCATCCTGCACACCGGTGTTGAGGCCCTGCCCACCTTGCGGGCCATGCACATGGGCGGCGTCCCCGGCGAGCAGCACACGGCCCTTGCGGTAGGACGCCGCCTGCCGGGTCATGTCGGTGAACCGGGAGATCCAGGTCGGGCTGTGCACCCCGTAGTCCGTCCCGTAGGCGGCGACGAGCGTCTCGCGCAGGTACTGCAGGGTGGGCTCGCCGGTGTGTTCGATCCCCTTCTCGAGCAATACGACCCCGTACGGGTTTCCACCCTCCTCCCGGTTGACGGGGCCGATGCCGCCACCCTCCGGGCGCATGCCGATCGCCGGCTCCTCGTCCATCTCGACCTCGGCGATCAGGTAGCTGCTCGTCGGGTCCCACCCGGGGAAGTCGATGCCGGCCGCCTTGCGCACCAGGCTGCGTCCCCCATCGCACCCGACGAGGTACTCCGCTCGCAGCGGGTCGCCGCTGGACAGCTCGACGTCGACGCCGGTCTCGTCCTCCGTGAAGCCCACCACCTCGCAGCCGCGGATGATCGGGACCCCGAGCTCCGCGACCCAGCCGGCCAGGATGCGCTCGAAGTCGCTCTGCCAGAGCGCAAGGAGGTAGTTGTGGCGCGTGGGGAAGTCGCTGATGTCCAGGAAGGTCCCGGCGTAGCCCACGAACGGATGCGTTTGGCCCTCCGAGAGGAAGCGCTCCTCGACGCCACGCTGATCGAGCACCTCGATGGTGCGCGAGTGAAGACCCCCGGCTCGCCTGCCGTCGAGATCCTGGCCGGTGCGTCGTTCGACGACGACGACGTCGATCCCCGCCAACGTCAGCTCGGCCGCCAACATCAGCCCGGTCGGGCCGCCTCCGGCGATCACCACCGCATGCTCGGTCATGGGCACCCGTCTACCCCGATGCACGCATTTCGCTCCTCCCCTGACGGCCTCTTCAGAGCCTCACGAGTTCATCCGCACGCCACCGGGCTAGAGGCCGAGGACGAGCATCAGGGCCTCATCGACCGCGCGTAGCTCGCGTGCGTCGAGCCGCCCGGCCGAACGGCCGAGCCGTTCCGGGTCGACGACTGTCGTCTGTTCGACGAGAACGCGCGTCGCGGTTCCGCCAAGCGTGATCTCCGGTCGGAAGCTCGCCGCGCGAGCCTTCGTGGAGGTCGGTGAGACCAGCACGGTGCTGAGGTCGAGGAGCTCGTCCGCCTGAACGACGACCGCATACCGCGCGCCTCGCTGCTCGTGACCGCGTGCGCCTCGGGGCGCCGCGAGACGGAAGACCTCGCCGCGTACCACGTCAGTCCGTCAGCGGCGGAGCGAGCTCGGCGAGCTGCTCGCGGATAATCCGCATCTCTGCGCGATCGTCCTCGTCGCCGGCGAGCGCACGCACCTCGGCTCGCAACGCCGATCGCAGCCGGCGGCGTGCAGCGGCTTCACGGAGGGCCGTGCGCACTGCTTCCGAGTCGGAAAGGCCGCCGGCACGGACGATCTCCAGCGCCGCGGAGGACGCGTCATCGAGTCGGACGTGAAGCGAGCGACCCACCCTCATAGTGTAGCACAGAACGTGCTACGAGCTGGGTGGTTTCGGAGGCTCTCGATCCTGGCCTCCCCGGCCGTGACGTTCAGCCCAGCGCTTCAAGGGCGACGACGATCGCGTCCCCGGCGGTCAGCGTCTGGCCTTCCTCCAGGCGGCGGCGAAGGCGACTTCGTCGAGTTGCGGGCGGACAGGGCGAGTGTCTGATCTCTGATCTTGTCGCACGGGAGTCGGTCACCTCATCTAGGCAGTGAGCTCCTCGGAAGATCTCGATAGCTGCCCCGCCGGCTCAGTCCGGCGCATCGGGGGCGCCGGGCTTTGCGCGACTCTCCCGGATGGCTAGGGTCGTCCGATGGGCTTACTGCGACGGCTTCTGCTCTTCAAGCTCGGAGCGCTGCTCGGCATGGTCCTCGCGGCCGCGCTCGCCAAGCGCGTGGTGCCGTCCCGCGGTGACGCCGAGAGCGACGAGCTCGCGCTCGTCGCGATCCTCGACGGCGTCGAGCTCGAGAGCCGGGCCAAGGCCTTCACAGGCGGCTCGCTGCTCGCCTGGTTCGGCGGCATCGAGCTCGACCTGAGCGAAGCAGAGCTCGGCGACGGCGCGCGGCTCTCGGTTCACGCGCTCTTCGGTGGGGTCGAGATCACGATTCCGCCGACGTGGCGCGTCGAGTCCAGCGCGAAGGCGATCATGGGCGGAATCGACGCGCCGAGCGGTAACCGGGACGATCCCTCAGCGCCTGTTCTGACGGTCGACGGCATGGCGGTCTTCGGCGGCATCGAGATCCGGCCGTCCGCCGGAGCACCCGCCCGCGGCGACTAGGCGGACGACCGCGCGGGCGATCGCGAGGCGCCGAGCTCCTGACTCGGCGCGTCCGACTTACCGCGACTCGATCAGGCCGCAGGCGCTTCGGGCTCGGGCTCGGCGGCAGCTGCGGCGAACCGGGCGTGAGCCGACTGTCGGCTCACCTGAAGCGCTTCGGCCACGTCGTTCCACGTCGCACCCTGCGCTCTCGCGTCCCTTCGCTGCGAACTGCATCACGCGGGCGATCTCGCGCTCGAGCACGGCGAATGCTCGCAGGGCCAGGAGCGGCTCCGTCGTCACGCGGATCACGTAGACAGCCCCCGCTGCCTCGTCCGAGAAGTGGGACAGATACCACGGCCCTGGTAGGGAGTTTTCGGCTTGAGCTCTCGCCACGCGTCAAGAGTGCCATACAGGACGGTCGCCAGGATTATTAAGGAGCGATGGCGAGCGTTCGACACCGTTTCTTGACGGGTAGAATCGTCGCCTTCATGTCAGGGAAGCCTGACGAATCCGGAAGCTGGGGCCAGGCCGAGACACTGACGTGCGTTTGAAACGCCGCAGGTTTCGGAATTCCTCTGGTTGAGGCAATGGTTGCATTCTGGAGAGTCACGGCTTACGGTTGGCCGTCTGCGGCTCTGGGGGGAGCGCGACGGCTCGCCTCAGGAAAGGGGAGGGGTTGGTCGGGCAAGAAAGGCATCACGTTTCCACCGTGCGCGACTACGGTCGCGTGCTCTGGCGTCGTAAGTGGATCGTGCTGCTCGTCGTCTGTCTCGCTACCGGTGTCGCTGCCTACCTGTCGCAGCGCCAGGACCCGGTCTACAGCGCGTCTGCAGACGTGCTCCTCCGTGACGACAATTTCGCCGGCACGCTCGCGGGGACTCGGCGAGGCAACGGGCGGTGCGGGCGATCCGGCGCGTGTGAGCCAGACGCAGGCCGACCTGGCCCGTGTCCGTCCTCTGGCCGCGGAAGTCGTCCGGGCAGCTGGGGCACCGATGACCGCCCGCGAGCTTCTCCGCAACTCGAGCGTCACCTCGAAGGCGAACTCGGACATCCTCACGTTCAGCGTCGAGAGCGAGGATCGCGCGCTGGCGACGCGCCTGGCAACTGCGTACGCACGCGGATACACGGACTTCCGCCGGAGGTTGGACACCTCGGCGATCGAGCGTGCGCGGAGCGAGGCGAAGGCTCGCTTGAACCAGCTCGAGGCCTCTGGTCAAGGTGGCTCGGCGCTCTACGCAAACCTCGACGAGAAGCTGCAGCTCCTCAACACGATGGCCGCGCTGCAGACCTCGAACGCATTTCTCGTCGAGCCCGCCGACAGGGCCAGCCAGATCTCGCCTCAGCTGGTCCGCACCGTCCTGCTCGCGCTCACGCTCAGCCTCATCCTCGGCGTCGGGCTCGCGTTCCTCTTCGAGACGCTCGATACACGTGTCCGATCCGCGGACGAGATCGCGACTCGGCTCGGGCTCCCGCAACTCGCGCGAATCCCGGCACCGCGGCGGAAGCTCAGCAAGAAGAACGGTCTCGTCACCCTCGAAGAGCCGAACAGCGCCGAATGCCGAGGCGTTCCGGATCCTGCGGACGAACCTCGAGTTCGTCGATCTCGACCGGCAGGCGAAGATGATCATGGTGACCTCCGCGGTCGAGGGTGAGGGCAAGTCGACGACCGCCGCAAACCTCGCCGTGACGCTCGCTCGCTCCGGTCGTCGAGTGGTGCTCGTCGATCTGGACACGCGCCGCCCGTTCCTGCACGAGTTCTTCGCGCTCGGGCGCGAGGAGGGACTGACGCGCGTCGCGCTGGGCTACATCCCGCTCGAGGACGCGCTCAAGCGCGTCGCGCTCGCAAGTGAGTCGCCGCGGGTGGGCCATCCGGCGGTTCGCGGAAATGGAGCGGGGAAGGTCGAGGGCACGCTCGAGGTTCTCCCGCTGGGGATGGCACCCCCGAACCCCGGCGAGTTCGCTGCGAGCAAGGCGCTCGCAGGCGTTCTGCAGTCCGTCCGCGAGCTGGCGGACGTCGTCGTGATCGACGCACCGCCGCTGCTCGGCATCGGGGACGCGCTGGTGCTCAGCTCGCAGGTCGACGCGCTGCTTCTCGTGACGCGGCTCCAGACATTGCGCCGCTCGATGCTGGCCGAGCTTCACAGGCTCATCGAGGCGTGTCCCGCACGAACGCTCGGATACGTGTTGACAGGCGCAGAGCTCGAGCAGGGATACGGCTACGGAACCTACGGCCCGTACTACCGACCGCAGAAGGAGCGGGACCTCGAGCACGCCTCGTAGATCGACGTAAACAGGGGAAAGAAGTGACTGCGGCGGAAAGAACATATGGGACCTCGAACGGCGCCCTCGAGCGTCGTCTCGAGGCTGCCGGAAGCATCGCTTGGTCGGCGGATTCGACCGAGTCTGAGCGTCGGCGTGACCGATCGGGGCGCAGTCTGTTGAGCGCGCACGGGAGGACAGCGCTTGCAGATCCCCAGCGGGAATCCGACGACGACGTGCGTGAATCACGCGACCGGATTGCGGCTGTCCTCGACGACCGAACCCGTGACATCATCGAGCGGCGGCGATCGTCGCGCTTCAAGCGTCGCGGCTGGCTGATCCGCCGCCTACTGCTGCTGGCTGACATCGTCGGCCTGACGAGTGCGTACGTCCTCAGCTTGCTCATGATCGGGGACACGCTCCGATCGGAGCTCGCGCTCTTCGTTGCGTTGCTCCCCGTCTGGGTCGTCCTGGCCAAGCTCAACGGCCTCTACGACCGGGACGAAGAGCGCGCCGACTACTCGACCACCGACGATCTGGGCGGGGTCTTTGCCCTCGTGACACTGCTCTCGTGGCTCTTCGTCGTCGGCACGGTCGCGTTGGGTTTGCCGATCCCGGACATTGTCGGCCTGACCATTTTCTGGGGATCAGCGGTGCCACTCATCACGCTGGCGCGGATCAGCGCCCGCGGGATCGCCCGCCGGCACCCGGTGTACGTGCAGAACACGCTCATCGTCGGGGCAGGCGAGGTCGGTCAGACCGTCGCGCGGAAATTCCTCAAGCACCCCGAGTACGGCGTCAATGTCGTCGGGTTCGTCGACACGCAGCCCAAAGAGCGGTGCGGCGGCCTCGAACAGCTGACGCTGCTCGGCTCTCCCGACGAGCTTCGTGACATGGTTCGGTCCTTCGAGATCGAGCGCGTGGTCATCGCCTTCTCGAACGACGCGGACGACAGCGTCGCAGCGCTCGTTCGCTCGCTCGACGACCTGAACGTCCAGGTGGACATCGTCCCGCGCCTGTTCGATGTCGTCGGGTCAGCGTTCGACGTTCACTCGGTCGAAGGACTACCGCTCATCGGGCTCCGTCCTGCGCGGCTCTCCAACTCGTCCGTGTTTCTCAAGCGTCTCATCGATGTGGCGATCGCGCTCGTCGCGCTGGTTGCGCTCGCACCGGTCTTTCTTCTGATCGCCCTTCTGATCAAGCTCGACTCGCGCGGCCCTGTCTTCTTTCGGCAATTGCGGATGGGAGCGAACGGAAGCTTCCGTATCTACAAGTTCCGCACGATGGTGGCGGATGCGGACGCCAGAAAGAAAGACCTGCTGCAGATCAACCAGCACGCGCAGCCGGGAGGCGACGCGCGGATGTTCAAGGCCCCGAACGACCCGCGCGTCACACGAGTCGGTCGCGTGCTTCGTCGCTTCTCGCTCGACGAGCTGCCGCAGCTGATCAACGTTCTGGTGGACGACATGAGCCTGGTCGGGCCGAGACCCCTCATCCTCGAGGAGGATTGTCACGTGGAGGATTGGGCGAGGCGTCGGCTCGACCTCAAGCCTGGCATCACCGGGCCGTGGCAGGTTCTCGGGCGAAGCGAGATTCCGTTCGGCGAGATGGTCACCCTCGACTACATGTACGTGACGCAGTGGTCGCTCCAGGAGGACTTCAAGTTGCTCCTCCGCACTATCCCGGCAGCCATTCGCAGCCGGAACGCGTACTGATGGAGGCACCGCCAGCGGAGGAGCAAGACGTTCTCGGAGCGCGCTGCTTCGTCGGCGATCTGGATTCGGCCGCAAGACACGTCATTGAGCGCGCGCTATCGGGCAACGGTGGCTACGGGGTGTTCTGCAACGTGCACGTGCTGATGACGTCGCGTCGGCAGCCCGACGTGGCGCGCGCGCTCGAACGCGCGTGGGCTGTGTTTCCGGACGGGGCACCCGTCGCATGGCTGCAGCGTCGCCTGGCGATGCCCGACGCTCAGCGCATCGGCGGCCCCGACCTCATGCCGGTCGTCTTCGACCAAGGCCGGTCACACGGCCTCCGACATGCTCTCTTCGGATCGACGCCCGCCGTGGTCGAGGCGCTCCAATGCCGGATGCGCGCACGTTATCCCGGCGCCGAGATCGTCCTTGCCGACGCGCCTGCAAGAGGCGACGAGGAAGACGAGACGGTGCTCGCGCGACTGGCGGAAGCCCGCCCACACATTGTCTGGTGTGCGCTCGGTGCACCGAAGCAGGAGTTGTGGATGGCGCGCCACGCAGCCGAGTTGTCGCCGATGCTCGTGCTCGGCGTCGGGCGCGGCGTTCGACTTTCTTGCCGGAACCAAAGGGCGCGCGCCGTCCTGGATGCAACGTACAGGGCTCGAGTGGCTGCACCGTCTCGGCAGCGAGCCGCAGCGCCTCATCGGCCGCTACGTCACGACGAACGCGACCTTCATGGTCGCCGCCGCGGCCGAGCTCACTCGTCGGAGACTCGTCGTGAGCACTGGGAGGCTCGAATTCGTGACGAGCGTACGTGCAGCACTCGACGGGGCGGAGGTCCACTACGCCTTCCTTCACAACGTCGGAGGCGGCGATCAGCGCGACTCGGACATCGACATCGTCGTCCATCGCGACAGTCTCGCCGCAGTCGAAACTGTCGTTCGGACGGGAGTGCTCGGTCGACTCGTTCAGCGACTCGACTACGACATTCCCTGGTGTCGGTACTACGTCATCGACACGGGCGACTCGGAGCGTCGTTTTCGCCAACTCGACGTCGCTTGCGACCCCTTCGGCATTTGCTGCTACGGAGATGCGGTTGGCCAGGCACTCCTCGGTGTCGAGCGGGTCGACGGATGGCCGGTACTCGGGGATACGGCGACTCTGGTCTACCTCGCCGCCAAGCGCGCACGCAAGGGTCTCCGCGACGCCAACGACGTCGACCAACTGCGGTCGGCGTACGCCTCTGCCTCGGGAGCCGACGACGCGCTCATCGCCGCCTACGGCGAGGCGGGAAGGCAACTTGCATCTTCGCTCGCCCTCGGCGAGCCGGTCCAAGGCCCACTCCGCCAGATCGCGACGGCCATTGTCCGACGGCGCAGAAGCCCGTCACGCCTCGCGCTTCGGAGTTGGTTCGGAACGCTGCGGATCCTGCGGCGAGTGATCCGACCTACTGGCCTCGCCGTCGCACTCGCGGGTCCAGACGGCACGGGAAAGTCCACGCTCGCTGAAGGCCTCGCGACCACCTCGCAAGGACCCTTCAGACGTGTATCGACGCTGCACCTGACACCTGGCTTACTTCCCCCACCGGCGCGGGTTCTGGGCCGCGCCCCTGGCGACGTGAGAGCGCCGCACGCACGCCGGCCATCGACTCTCGGCGGTTCGCTTGCGCGAGTGGCCTACCTCGCGGCCGACACGCTTCTCGGTTGGGGGCCACGCGTGTTCGTTCCACGCGTTCGATCGGGTCTAGTGGTCATAGAGCGCGGCTGGCGTGACCTGGAGGTCGATCCGCTTCGCTATCGACTCGGAGGCGGCGTCCAGGTCGTACGGGCATTTCGCCGGATCCTTCCACGACCCCAGCTCACGCTCGTTCTCGGTGCCCCTTCAGGAGAGATCCACGCGCGGAAGCCTGAGTTGCCTATCGCCGAGATCGAGCGACAGCAGGCCCTCTGGACCGAGATGTCTGCCGGGGACCCTGGGCATTTCGCAACCGTGCACACGTCAACCGCAGACGAGGCCAGAGCCGCAGCGATCGATGCAATCGCCGAGCGGCTCTCGACGCGTGTCGGCGGCCTTGAGCGATTCACTGTCGCGACCACGTGCCTCGGCTCGCCGAAGGTCGGTGCCACGGAGTTCGCCGTGCTTCGCGCAGGTGGTCGAGCAAGGTGGATCGTGCCGCGTAGGGTCGGCGCTCGAGGCCCCTTGTCGGCACGCCTGTATCGTCCCGCGGGCGTCCGCCGCCGAGTTGGCGCGGCGCTTCTGGAAGGTCGGACGCGACTCAACGCGCCGCTTCCTGGGAGCTGCGGCGTTGGTTTTCGACCCGTCGCTCGGACTCGCGCCGGAGCTCGCCGCGGTTCTTGGCCTCTCGACGATCGAGTTGGCCGCGCTGCTGCCGACGGACCCTGAGCGAAACCAGCGGACGGTTCTTTCGGTGCTCCATCGCGGAAGCCCGATCGCGATCGCGAAGGTCGCTCCGCAGGGCTCGGAGGAACTCGACCGCGAAGCGCGAGTACTCGCCGCGTTGGAGACCAGCACGACGCGGGTGCTCGAGCCGCCGCGGTTGCTCGGCTCGTTCGGCTGGTGTGGTCTCGACGTGATCGTGATGACTAGTTGCCGGATTCACGGCCGCACGGATCGTGCGCTGGGCGACACGGAAGAGGAGGCGTTGATCGAGCTCGCGTCCGTCGCACACAGTCTGACGTCTGTGCTCGTCGGCGAGGGTACGGCTCCAGTGCACGGCGACTTCTGCGGGTGGAACTCGTCCGCTCAGGACGGGCGGCTCGCGGTCTGGGACTGGGAGTGGGCCCACCTCGGCGAGCCGCTAGAAGACTGGTTCCACTGGCAGACGCAGCGACTCGTGCACTTCGGGCACGGAACGCCCGGAAAACTCGTCGAACAGGCGCTGGCTCCGTCGCCAAAGCTCCGCTCGCTCTTCGATCGGCTCGCGGTCGATCCCTACGTGGCGCCAGCCTCGCTCGCTGCATCGCTTCGCGGCGGGTTGGTGCGAGTAGGTGCGAGCGGCCATGGCCGGGAGGTCACGCTCCGTGAGCAGACGCTCAGCATTCTCGAGCAGCGGACCCAATGAGGGTTCTTATCTCCGCATACGCCTGCGAGCCGGGGAAGGGCTCAGAGCCCGGGGCCGGCTGGAACTGGAGCCTCGCTGCGGCACGCGAGAACGACGTCTGGGTGCTGACTCGATCCAACAACCGCGAGGCGATCGAGGCCGAGCTCGAACGCCACCCGATTCCGTCGCTGCGCTTCGTCTATCTCGACCTCCCGCGACGATGGACGTTCTGGAAGCGGGGCCAGCGGGGCGTGCGCCTGTACTACTCGCTGTGGCAACTTGCTGCGTTGCGCGAGGCCAGGCGTCTCCACCTGGAGGTTGGCTTCGACGTCGTACACCACCTCACGTTCGCGAACGCTTGGCTTCCTGCAGGCGTCGCGTTTGTTGACGCACCATGTGTTCTCGGCCCGCTGGACGCGGGACTTCGGGTCCCCGTACGGTTTTATCGAGAGCTCGGAGTCCGGGGAGTGCTCGCCGAGTGGAAGGCTGAGATCGTACGAGGAGCAGCGCGCCTGAATCCTGTGGCTCAGCGTGGCATGCGTCGAGCTGTTCTAGTCATCGCCCAGAACGAGGAATCGGCCGAGCGACTCAGCCGTCGCGTCGACATCGTCCGGATCCGACCGAACGCCTCGGTTGATTCGACGAAGTTCGAATGCGCGCCGGCTCGTGACACTAGGACGCGGAGTCGGACCGCTGTTATCGCCGGTCGACTCGTTGCCTGGAAAGGAGTCGCTCTCGCCTTGCGGGCGGTTGCCCGCACAGACGACTGGTCTCTCGAAGTCGTAGGTCGGGGACCCGACAGGAAGCGTCTTGGAGACCTCGCCAAGCGTCTGGGTATCGGCGATCGAGTCGAGTTCGTCCCGTGGCTTCCGCAGGAGCAGCTTTGGCAGCGCATGGCCGAATCGGCGGCCGTGCTCGTTCCGAGTTTGCGCGAAGCTGCGTCGTTCACCGCCGTCGAGGCTGCGTCACTCGGGGTTCGCGTGATCGCACTCGACCAGGGTGGGCCGCGGGTGCTCTCCCACATGAGTCCCGACTCGATCAGGGTTGTGAGCCGCCGAAGCGCTTGGACAGCGGCAGGCGAGATCGCGCATGCACTCAAGGAAGCCGAGAGCCTGGTGTCGAAGCCGACAGACGTCTTCTCGACTCAGGTCGTAGCGGCCGACCTTCGCGAAATCTATGGCGCTGCGATTCGCGCGTCAGGTCCCCGCGCTGAATCGCCGCGCTCGTCGGCTCCCGTTGGTGGGCCGACCACCGAGACTCGATGAGAGTTTCCGCCCCCCCATGGCCCTACTTCGGCGCCGCCGCTGGGCTCGCCTGTGTCCTCGGCGCTCTCATTTCGCAGGAGCCGCAGCTCGCTGTCCTGGTTGTTGCGTGCGTCCTTGGTCTTAGTGCTTTTTCGGCGCCGACCGCTGCCTGGGTCGCTGTCGCCGTGGTATCAGCGGCGACGGCGAGAGGCCTCGTGACGGTTGGCGTCCTTCCATCGATCGGGACGTTTCTCGACATGCCACTCGCCTGGGGGGCGCTCGCCGTCGCTCTTCTAAGACAGAGCGGGATCGGACCGTCCGAGCGCCGAGTGTTGGGGCTTCTGACTGCGCTGGGCGTGGTGATCGCAGTCTCGGCCGCATTCGATCACTCCGAACTCGCGCGGCCCGTCGTCTTCTACGCGCTACTGGGGCAACCTCTGGCGTTGATAGCTGCCTTGGTCATCGACCCGCCATCCCCAAGGCAGCGTCACCACCTCGAGATGGTTTTGGTCGGCATTCTCGCCGTTCAGATTCCGATCGCCTACATCCAGTTTGCGAAAGCGGGAACACCCGGGGACTCTGTGCAGGGGACGCTAACCGGTGCTGGGGCAGGCCATCATGTGATGTCCGGCATCGTCGCTGTGGGAGCCATCTGGCTGGCAACTCGGCGGCCCATAGGTCGCTATCTCTCAATCTTGCTTGCCGCCTTACTGATTCCGATTCCGTTCATGGCGGATGCGAAGCAGGTGATCTTCGCGCTTCCCGCCATCCTCCTGATATTGAGGTGGCGCGACCTTCCGCAAGCCGTTGTGCGCACTGCTGCTGTGATTGGCGCTATCGCCGCACTCGTGCTGTTCTTCCCCGCAGGGCGTACTGCGGTCGGCTTCCTCGACAGTGCAGAACAGGACCGAGGGGGAAAAGGGACGACCTTTGCCCTCGTTTGGAACGCGTCGCGTCACGATCCGGTATCCGTGCTCGTCGGCCAAGGGCCGGCCGAGACTGTGACTCGCAGCGCGTACATGACCACCGATCTCCTTCTGCGATCCGGCTCCCCGCTGAGGGCGCTCGGACTGGCTCCGGCAAGTCTGGCTGAGGATGCGTGGTCGGCTTCCGTCAGTGCGTCGACGCACTCGGGAGGCGGCACGTCGTTCAACACTGGTCTCTCGAGCATGATCGGGGTTCTGGGGGACATTGGGGTCCTTGGACTAGGCGTCTATGTGTTGTTCTGGCTCACCTGTGTCCAATTGTTGCTCCGACATGCAAGGCCGAATGTCGACGCTGCGCTCTCGGGGATCGCGATCCTCGGCGTTCTCGGATTCGTGTTCGACTGGTGGGAGCAGCCACCGTTCACGGTGTTTGTCGCGACGCTTGTCGGGCTTGGGTTGACGAGCCCGATCGTGGGTCGCACGGCCAAGACCGATAGGACCGAAAGCATGAGACCAGAGGCTCCTTGTGAACCAGCCTGGCGCTGAATTGAGAACACCTTCGTCCGGAAGCCTGTCTCCGGCGACCCTTGCCGCGCTATCCAGGAAGGCATGGGGAACGGTCGGGTTGGTGGGATGGGGAGCCCTGGCTCAGGCGTTCTCCCCGGCCGCAACCAGCCTGGGGTTGGTGGT
>CAWFDO010000007.1:0-92736 GCA_963814565.1 uncultured Actinomycetes bacterium | reverse complement strand
GCCCTTCGCGTAGAGAGTGTGGGCGACGAGGCGATCGTTGCCGAGATCCTTCGCCTGTGCGATCGACTCGTCGGACAGCGTGCGTGCCGTCTCGAAAGCACCTTGCCCGGCGTGGAGCTGGGCGAGGTCCTTCAAGATCATCGCGGCCACCTCCGCCTTGGTCGCCGGGGCGGCCGGGATGGGCTCGTCGCCGAGCGCGTCGAGCATCGTGAGCGCGCGCTCCTTGAGCTCGATTCCGCGCAGCGGATTGCCCGTGTGCCCGTACAACTCGGAAAGACCCACGAGGCAGGAGAAGTAGGCCGCGTTCGAACCGTCCGCGTCGCGGCGCAGCAGGCGGTCGGCGTGCAACAGACCCTCTGACGCGATCCCCGTGAAGAACCAGAAGACCCACAGCCTTCCCACAAGCTCGTGCGCCACGCTCGGAGAGCCGCCGTCCAGCGACCAGGCGATCGCACGAGCGACGTTGTCTCGCTCCGGTGAGATGCGCGCGACGGCGTCAGCCGCCATGCGGCGTAGACCCGTTCCCTGCTCGCGTACGAGCTCGAGCAGCCATGTCGCGTGGCGCGCCCGCAGGAGCGTTCCCTCACCTGACGACTCGAGCAGCTCGGCCGCATATTCGCGGATGGTCTCGAGCATCCAGTAGCGCGGACCGTCGTCCGCTTCGCGCCGCCGCAGCAGGCTCTTCTCGAGCAGAGACTGCAGCGTGTCGGGCTCGGCTCCGCACACGGCTTCAGCCGCCTCGTACGTGCAACCACCCGTGAACACGCTGAGCGCGCGGAAGAGGCGCCGCTCCTCGTCGTCGAGCAGCTCGTAGCTCCACTCGATCGTGGTGCGCAACGTCCGCTGCCGAGGGTCCGCATCCCGGCCACCCTTGAGGAGGTCGAGCCGCTGCGAGAGTCGCGTGAGGAGTTGGTCGGGTGTGAAGACAACCGCACGCGCGGCGGCGAGCTCGAGCGCCAGCGGCAGCTGCTCGAGCCTGAGGCAAAGCTCCTCGACCCCGGCGGAGCGCTCCAGCCGGACCCCGGCGTCCGCTGCGCGGGCCAGGAACAGATCGACCGCATCGGCGCGCGAGAGCTCGGGCACGGGGTACGTGCGCTCGCCGGCGAGCTTCAGCCGCTCGCGGCTCGTGACGAGGACCGTCGGCCCGGCGAGGCCACCCAGGCGCGACACCGTCACCGCCAGCTCGGGCAACAGGTGCTCGGCGTTGTCCAGCAGGACGAGCAGCCGCCTGCCCTCGAGCCGCTCGCACAGGACGTCGACCTGAGCTCGGCCGGGCTGCTCCTTCACGTCCAGCGCCTGGGCAACGGTGCTCACGCAGAGCGCGGGACTGTCGAGCGACGCGAGGGGCACCCAGAACACCCCGTCGGGGAAGGCGTCGCTCGCCTCGGCCGCCGCCTGCAGCGAGAGTCGCGTCTTGCCGGTCCCGCCGGGACCGGTCAGCGTCACCAGCCGTACCTCCTCGCCCCGAAGGAGCTCCGCGACCTCGGCGAGCTCCCGCTCGCGGCCGAGGAACGGCGTCGCCGGCACGGGCAGGTTCGAGCGGTACAGCGACTTCAGCGGGGGATGCTCGCCCTCACCGAGCTGGTAGACGCGCTCCGCCGCCGCCAGGTCCTTGAAGCGGTGCTCCCCGAGATCGACGAGCCCGTCGCTCGGGACGAGCGCCGCCGTCGACGCGCTCACCACGACCTGGCCCCCGTGCGCAGCAGCGGCGATCCGCGCCGCGCGATGGACCTCGAACCCGACGTAGCCCGTGTCGGTGACGATCACCTCGCCCGTGTGGACGCCCATCCGCACGCGTAACCCGAGCTCGTCGAGCGCCTCCTGCGCCTCCGCCGCGGCACGAAGCGCCGCCGAAGCCGTCGGAAACGCGACGAAGAACGCGTCGCCCGCCGTGTCCACCTCCACGCCACCGTGCTCCACCCACGCAGCACGGCACACCCGGTGGTGCTGGGACAGGAGCTCGCCGTACGCGTCGGCGCCGAGCTCCTCGAGCATTCGCGTCGAGCCCTCGATGTCCGTGAAGACGAACGTCACCGTGCCCGTGGGCAGGTCGCGCCGCATGCGAGCAGCTTCTTCCCTCGCGCCGGGCGTGTCCAGCCGCAGGGCGAGCGCTACAGCGTGCGGTTGAGCTTCGCCTGCTTGCGCTTCGCGTTGCGGTAGTTGTTCAGCTCGCCGAGCCCGATCACGGCGAGGAAGATCAGGCCGACGACGAGCATCGAGAGGATGACGTTTCTGCCCTCCTCGGCGGCGTCGGCCAGGAACCAGAGCGCAGCCAGCATGGCGGCGATGCTAGACGATCGCGCGGAAGCGCGCATCGTGCGCGTCGAGCGCCGCGTCGACCGCATCGTCACCCGCCGACGACCGCGCAAGCTGCTCGAGCGGCGCCGGGTTTGCGCTCTCTCGAAGCGCCGCGCGCGCGACGTCGAGACCGCCCTGGCCGAGGAGCGCCGCCGTCGCCGCCCAGGCGGCGCCGTCCCCGTCACGCCCGTCGGCGCGGGCCTGCGCGCAGAGCGAGAGGAGCGCTGCGAGGTCGGCAACGGCCGCGACCGAGCCGGTGTCGGCGATCCGGACGAGACCGTGTGCGAGCAGCGCGTCGCCGAGGAGCAGCCCGACGTCGTCGTCCGGCGGCGCAAACAGCCGCGGGCGGCCGTAGTGGAGAAGGTATCCCTCGTAGATCGTCTCGACGCCGAGCGCGAAGCGCCGGTCCTCGACGAGCGGCGAGAAGACCGGCACGGCGTCCTGCTCCGCGTCGGGGCGCAGCGCGGACGCCCAGAGCGGGCTCTCCGCGGCGGCGCCCGCCGCGATCTCGTGGAAGAGGCTCACTTACGCCGTCGCGTCGAAGAACGATCGGACCGCGGCCACCGTGGCGTCGACGTGCTCGTCGGTGTGCGCCGTCGACGGGAAGAGGCACTCGAACTGCGAGGGCGGCAGGTAGACGCCCTCCGCGAGCAGGTGGCGGAAGAGCGCGCCGAACTGCTCGGTGTCCGACGACGCGGCGTCCTCGTAGCGCTCCACGGGCCGGTCCCGGCAGAAGAGCGTCAGCATCGCGCCGACGCGCTGCACCGTCCCGAACGGCGCGAGACCCGCCTCGAGGCGGGCGCCGAGGCGCTCGAGCTCCTCGTACACGGCTGGGTCGCGGAGCCGGCGCAGGACCGAGATGCCCGCGGCGGTGGCGAGCGGGTTCCCGGACAGCGTTCCCGCCTGGTAGACGTCGCCGACCGGCGCGAGACGCTCCATCAGCTCGGCGCGGCCGCCGAACGCCGCGGCGGGCAGGCCGCCGCCCACGATCTTCCCGAGGATCGTCAGGTCCGGCGCGACCCCGTAGAGCTCCTGCGCTCCGCCCCGTCCGACACGGAAGCCCGTCATCACCTCGTCGAACACGAGCAGCGTGCCGGTCGCGTCGGCGAGCCTCCGCAGCGCCTCCAGGAAGCCCGGCGCGGGCGGGACGCAGCCCATGTTCCCCGCCACCGGCTCCACGAGGATCGCCGCGAGCCCCTCCCCGTACCGCTCGCATGCCGCGGCGACACCGTCGACGTCGTTGAAGTCGCAGACGATCGTGTCGCCCGTGACCCCGGTCGGCACGCCCGGCGTCGACGGGATCCCGAGGGTCATCACGCCCGGAGCCCGCGCTCGCGAGGAGCGCGTCGACGTGGCCGTGGTAACAGCCGGCGAACTTGATGACCCGGTCGCGCCGGGTGGCCGCCCGTGCGAGCCGGAGGGCGCTCATCGACGCCTCGGTGCCCGAGCTGACGAGCCGCACCATCTCGACCGACGGGACCGCGTCGACGATCTCCGACGCGAGCTCCACCTCGGCCTCGGTCGGCGCGCCGAACGTCGTGCCGCGGTCGGTCGCGGCGTGCACGGCTGCGAGCGTCTCGGGATCCGCGTGACCGAAGAGCAACGGGCCCCACGACTGCACCCAGTCGACGTAACGGTTGCCGTCGACGTCCTCGACGAAGGCGCCGTCGCCGCGCGCCATGAAGACCGGCTCCTCGAGCCCGACCGCGCGCATCGCGCGGACGGGCGAGTTGACGCCGCCGGGGATCAGGCTCGCCGCCCGGCGCCAGAGATCGGTCCCGGCCCCTACAGCCACGCGGCGAGCTCCTTCGCCCAGTACGTCACGATCGTCCCGGCGCCCGCGCGCTTGATCGCGGTCAGCGACTCGAGCGCCGCCCGGCGCTCGTCGAGGTGACCCGCGTCGGCCGCGGCGCGGACCATCGCGTACTCGCCGGAGACCTGGTACGCCCACACCGGGCAGTCGAAGCGCTCTCGGACGGCGCGGATCACGTCGAGATAAGGGAGCGCCGGCTTCACCATCAGCACGTCGGCGCCCTCCTCCAGGTCGAGCGCGCACTCGCGGAGGGCCTCGCGGCCGTTCGCCGGATCCATCTGGTATCCGCGCCGGTCGCCGAACGACGGGGCCGACTCGGCCACCTCGCGGAACGGCCCGTAGAACGCGGAGGCGTACTTCGCCGCGTACGAGACGATCGGCGTCTCGGGCAGCGCCGTGCGGATCGCGCCCACGCGCCCGTCCATCATGTCGCTCGGGCACACGGCGTCGGCGCCGGCCTCGACGTGGCTCACGGCCGTTCGCGAGAGCAGCTCGAGGGTCTCGTCGTTCGCCACCGTGTCGCCCTCGAGCACGCCGCAGTGGCCGTGGTCGGTGTACTCGCACAGGCACACGTCGGTGAGGAGCGTGAGGCCCGGCACCTCCGAGCGGAGCGCCCGGAGCGCGCGCTGGACGATGCCGTCCTCGTCCCAGGCGCCCGAGCCGTCCGCGTCCTTCGCCTCCGGGATGCCGAACAGCAGCACGGCCCGGATCCCCAGGCCGGCGAGCTCGGCGCCCTCGCGCACGATCTCGTCGACCGACCGCTGGGCGATCCCGGGAAGGCCCTCCACCGGGCGCACGACGCCCTCCCCCGGGCAGGCGAAGAGCGGCATCACGACGTCGTCGAGCGACAGCGACGTCTCGCGCACGAGCGCTCGCAGCGTGTCGGTGCGGCGCAGCCGGCGCAGCCGCGTGGCCGGGAACGTGGTCACGGCGGAAGCGTAGAGGCTTGCGCCCCGGAGCTGGAGCCTGTGACGAGGTCAGGGCGCGGACACGGCGCGCGGCGGCTCGTCCGCTCTCGGCGGCTCGAGCTCGACCTCGACCGGAACCGTGCCTCCCCGGACGTCGTCCCACGACTCGAGGTCGATGCGGTCGCCGAAGAACTCCCAGATCGCGCGGCCCGCGGCCATCGTGGGGAGCGCCACCAGCACGCCGGGGATGCCGTAGAGCGCGCCTCCCGCAAGGAGCCCGAAGATGACGAGCAGCGGGTGGAGCCGCAGCGCGCTCGCCATCACGTTCGGGACGACGACGTGCCCCTCCACCTGGTAGATGAAGACGAAGAGCGCGGCGACCCAGAGCACGCCGACCGGGTCGACGACGAGCGCGTAGATCGCGGGCGGGACCGCGGAGAGCCACGGGCCGATGTACGGGATGACCTCGATGAAGGCGGTCCAGAGCCCGAACAGGAGCGCGTAGTTCTCGGCGCCCTCGACGAGCCCGGTCGTGCCGAGGATCCACATCCCGACGCCCGCGCTCGTGCCGATCACGAGGGAGAGGATCGCCTGGCCCTTCACGTAGCCCCAGAGCGCCCGCTCGATCAGCTGGGTCAGCGGCAGGCCGCCGTGCGGCGGGAACCGGCGGTCGATCGACCGCTCGAGCCGCGGCATGTCGAGGAGCATGTAGATCGAGATGACGACGACGAGGACGACCGAGAAGAGGAAGAGGATCACGGACAACGCTGCCCCCTGGGCGAACGAGATCGCGTCCTGGACGTAGCCGGAGACGTCGCCCGCGCCGATCGACTCGGTCAGGTCGTCGAGCTGCTCCTCGATCCGGATCCCCTCGAGGCCGTGCTCGTCGAGCCAGCGCTGCAGACGGTCGACTTCGACCTCCACCCCGGTCTGACCCGTGATCGGGCTCTCCTCGGTGATGTACGTGTCGATCCGCTCGGCCGCGGAGCGGGCCTCCGAGACGACGACCGTGCCGAGCGCGACGAGCAGCCCGATGAACGCCGTCGCGAAGACGACGGAGACGATGGCCACCGAGAGCCCGCGCGGCAGCTTGAGCCGCTGGAGGTCGCGAACGAGCGGATTGAGCGTGAACGCGATCACGGACGCCGTGAGGAACAGGAAGAGCACGTGCCCGAGCGTGCGGGCAAGGAGGAAGGCGAGGAGCAGCGCGACCGGCAGCACGACGAGCTGGATCCACCGCGGGATCCGGATCGGCGGAGGACCGGAGCTCATCTCGCTCACGCCGCGATCGTAGCCCTGTCCCCCTCTCGGGGATGAAGGCGAGTTCCACGTGCGCTACCGTGCCCCCGATGGCCTCGCCGCGCTCCCGGCAAGCCGCTCGTCTCCGTGAACGCAGGCGCCGCTCCCAGCGACGCGCACGGCGGCTTGTGATCCTCTGCGCGCTCGGCGTGCTGGGACTCGTCACGGTCGTTCTCACCGCCTTCGGCTCCGGCTCGTCGCGAACGGCCGTGCCCGTCGTCGTCGAGACGACGCCGTCGGCCGCCGCGACCGCCGTCCGCCCCCTGCCTCAGATGCTTGCGACGATCGGAAACCTCCAGATCCAGCTGCCGGTGGCCGCCGCCTCGCTCACCGCGATCGGCTTCCACGGCTCGAACGACGGCTCACTCTCCCTCCAGCCGGTCGGCCGCCAGGCGAACGAGGGGATCCTCGCGCGGCTCTGGCGGCGGATCGCCGGAGCGCGCCGCGACACGCCGCGCTGGTACCAGCTCGAGGGCGGGCCGCCCGGCACGAACATGCTCGACGTCGGCACGGCGCCGGGCACGGACATCTATGCCCCCGTCGAGGGCTCGGTCGTCGCCGTGCGGAAGATCATCGTGGGCGGGAAGCAGGTGGGGAGCCGCATCGACCTTCGGCCGTCGAGGTCGCCCTCGGTCATGGTCTCCGTGATGCACGTCCGGCCGGATCCGGCGATCGCGGTCGGTACCCCGGTGCTCGCTGCGTCGTCGAAGCTCGGCACCGCCGCGAATGTCGCGGCGGTGGAGGAGCAGGCGCTGGCCGCTCATGCGCCGGACGGCGGGAACAACGTCTCCATCGCGGTCTATCCGTCGCCGGGCTCGCTTCCCTAGCAGGCGACGTGCGGATTCTCTTCGTCGGCGACGTCGTCGGACGTCCGGGCCGCGACGCCGTGGAGGCGTTGCTCCCGGGCCTGCGCGAGCAGCTCGATGTCGACGTGTGCATCGTCAACGGTGAGAACGTCGCGAACGGCGTCGGCATCACGCCGCGGCTGGCCGACCGGCTGCTCGCTGCGGGCGCGGACGCAGTGACGCTCGGCAACCACGCGTGGCGTCGTGAGGAGATCGGCCCCTACCTGGCCGCGTCGTCGTCCGTCGTCCGGCCGGCGAACTTCCAGGTGGGGGCGCCCGGACGCGGCCTGGCGGTGGTGGAGGCGCGCGACGGCACGCACGTCGCCGTGCTCAACGTCCTCGGATCGCTGTACCTCGACCCCGCACACAGCATGTGGGAGCTCGTCGACGAGCTCGTCGACGGCGCGCGCGCCGAGACGCCGGTCGTCGTGGTCGACGTCCATGCGGAGGCGACGAGTGAGAAGGTCGCGCTCGCCTACTGGCTCGACGGCCGGGCGACGGCCGTTCTCGGCACGCACACGCACGTGCAGACCGCCGACGCGCGCGTGCTCCCCGGAGGCACGGCGGCGATCACGGACGTCGGGATGACGGGCCCACACGACTCGGTGATCGGCGTCCAGACGGAGCTCGCCGTCCGGCGGATGCGCACGGGGATGCCGGTGCGGTTCGAGACGGCGTCTGCGGGTGTGCGCCTCGAGGGCGCCGTGATCACGTGCGACCCGGCGACGGGGCGCGCGAGCGCGATCGAGCCGGTGCGCGTTCCGTGGCCGTGAGCACGGCGAGCAGCGCGACCAGCACGATGCCGCGGAAGAGGACGAGCCACGAGGCGAGCGGGTCGAACTCCCTCACCAGCTCCCAGTAGAGCGCGGGGAACCAGATCGCGGTCAGCGCGCACGCAAGAATCGTCAGCCAGAGCGCCGTGCGGCTCCGGACACCGCCGACGAGCGGGACGAGCAGCACGAGCCACACGAGGAACTGCGGCGACAGCACCTTGCTGAGCGCGACGAATGCGACGAGGGCTGCGGCGGAGTAGCGGAGGAGGCGCTCCGGGGTCGCGGGGCCGCGCGCGAAGCCGACCCACACGAGCACGAGCGCCGCGACCTGCGCGACACCCTGGATCACGGCGACCGCTTCGGCTGCGTTCCCCGTGAGGTTCTGCGAGCCGCTTCCCGACGACCACTCGAGCGACATCCCGAACGCGTGGTGCAGGGCGAGCAGGACACCGGCGCCGAGGCTCTCGATCTGCAGCGGGCGGCTCAGTTGCCGACCGAACGAGTCGGCGACGCCGTCCGGCGCAAGCACGAGGAACGGGAGGTAGACGAGGAGCACCGGCGCAGCCGCCAGCGCGAGCACCAAGAGCGCCTCCCGCCGGCCGGCGCGCCGCCAGGCGGCGATCGCCACCAGCGGTACCAGGACGGCCGGGTACAGCTTCACGGCGGCCCCTGCGCCGAGCACGAGCGCCGCGGCCCGCAGCCGCCCCGTCCCGATGAGCGCGACCGCCGCCGCGACGAGCGCGGCCGGCACGAGGTCGAAGCGCGTGAGGATCACGCCGCCGAGGAGCACGGGGACGACGGCGACAGCGCCCAGGACGACCAGCCGGTCGCGCCCGCTTCGGCCGTTGCTCCGGAGCGCCCAGTCGAACGCGAGCACCGCGAGCGCACCCACGACCGCGAGCTCGGCGACGAAGGCGGCGCGATAGGCCTCGAGCGAGTCGGTCACGAGCGCCGGGAGCACGAGCGCCGGGAGCGCCCCGGGCGGGTACTCGAACGGGAAGTCGCGATAGGGGACGAGACCGTCGGCAACCCGCTCGCCGTACGTCCGGTAGAGCGGGATGTCCGTCACGGCGTCGCCGAGCAGCTCCCAGGCGACGGTCACGAGCACCGCGACGGCGACGAAGACGCCGGCGGCGGAGAGCGCGGTGACGAGCGGGCGGCCGCGAGTCATCGGGGGCCTCTAGGCCTCGTCCGGCGGCCGCGTGCGGGGAGCGAGCACCGCGAGCAGCACGAACGGGAGCATCCAGGGAAGGTAGAGGTAGAACCAGTGCGTCAGCGAGAGCTGGACGCCGAGCAGAACGGCCGCCGTGAGGGCCGCCAGCTCGAGCGGTCCCTTCTCGCGCGGGACGGCCGCCACGACGCCGGCGAGCACGATCGTGACCACCTGCACGACCGTCTGCAGTGACGCGAGGTCGGGGATCCCGGCCGCGTGGTACTGCCCCCAGCCCCAGACGGAGAACGGCGAATCGCGGCCGAGCTGGAAGGCGATCGTCCGGTCCCAGAACGTCTCGAGGGCCGTCCAGAGCGACGGCTCGAGAAGCAGGATCGAGAATGCGAGCACGGTCGCGATGCCGAAGCCGGCCGCGAAGCGGAGGACGGACGCCGGCCGGAGCCCCGAGCGATACGTCAGCCAGAGCGGCACGACGAGGAGGGACGCGAACTTCGTCCACCCGGCGAGGGCGGTCGCGACGCCCCTGGCCGCGGGTGACGAGGCGGCCCAGAAGCCCCAGACAAGGAGGGCAGGCATCAGCGCGTCGTTCGTGTTCGCGAGGAGGGCGTATGCGGTGAAGGGGTATGCGGCCCACCCGAAGGCGAGTGCGACGGCGAGGCGTGCGCCACCGAGCCGGCGCCCGACGAGCACGAGGCCGAGAATGACAAAGAGGTCGAGAGCGATGGCCGTGGCATGTGCGGCCGGAAGATCGTCCCACCGGCCCTCCCAGCCGAACGCGAGCACGGCCGGAACGTACGCGAGGTACGCGACCGGGCCGTAGGTGTCGCCGCGCGGGTTCGTCGACTCGCATCGCCCGTCCGGCTGGAAGCGCTCCCGCACGCGGCCGTCGGACCGGGGCGGCGCACACGCCTTCCCTCCCTCGACGGGCATCGCGCCGTACGGAGCGCGACCCTCGAGGATGCGATCGGCGCCGACGACCCCGGCGTACCCGACGTCGATCACGGTCCGCGGATGCTCGACGTTCAACCCGATCCGGAACCCGACGAGGAACAGCGTCGCCGCCACGAGGAGCCACACCGGCCAGCGCGGCAGCGTCGGCCCGGCCCGCGACCCGCGGCGGAAGCCGATCCAGGCCGTGCGGACGGCGAGGTAGACGAGCGGCGGCACGGCGAGCGACGCGCTCGCGAAGACCTGGCCGAGGTTGAAGAACGCGAGCGACACGCCGAACGAGAGGAGCGCGAGCAGGTCGAGTGTCCGGATCGAGAGGGGCCGGCGCAGGTCGACGAGCCCGAGGAGAAAGATCGCCGAGAGCCCGAGCCACACGGGCCACGACGTGAGGGTCTTCCCACCGAACGCGCCCGGACGACCACGCGCCATCTGCCACGCGACCTGCGGGCCGGTCCATGCCTCGGTCACGCGCCCGTCGGTATCGGCGACGAGACCTCGCGCGATCTCGCCCGCCTTTCCCGACCAGACGTGCACCGTCCAGGCCGCGTCGTCCGCGTCGAAGGACGCATCCGTCGTGGGCTCGGGCGGATAGCGCTCGAGCCATCGTGCCACCTTCGCGTGCTCGAGGAACGTCTCGACCGCGGCATCCTCGGAGAGGCGCGGCTCGGCCGGCTGCGTGGCGGCGGGCGGCGCCACCGGGCCGGTCGCGAGCGGTGCAGGAACGGTGGCCGCGGCCGCGGTGCCGGCCGTCGCCAGGAGGCCGACGGCGAGCGCTGCTAGCGCGGCCCGCACGCGGTCAGCGCCGGAGGCGGAACGACCAGAGCTTGTTGCCGACGAAGTTGACGGGCGTCACGAGGACGATCGCGATCGCCTGGGCGACCACCTCGCCGAGGCCGGCCCGCACGAGCAGGTGCAGGACGACGAGGTTCGCGCCGAGCGCAAGCGTCGAGACGATGAGGAAGCGAGCCCCCTGCAGTACGACGTGGCCGCGCTGGCCCCGGAACGTCCAGGCGCGGTTCCAGAGGTAGTTGTTGGTGACGGCGACGAGGAACGAGCCGATCGCCGCGCTGAGGTAGTGGAGGCCCGCACCCTCCAGGAGGAGCGTGTAGACGGCGAGGTTGACGACGTATCCTGTCGCGCCGACGAGACAGAACTTGACGAGCTGCTCCCAGTTCGCGCGCCGTCGGAGCGCTGCGTCGACCCGCGCCCGTGCGTCGGTGACGGTGCTGGAGCTTCGCTCGGCCATCCGCGGGCGAGGGTAGCGGTCGGAGCGGCGGGTCGGGCTAGACGAGCGGGACGAAGCGGCACCCGAGCAGTGCGGTCTGCTCGGGCCCGTCGGGCGTGCTGACGATGCGGGTGAGCTGCTGTCCCCGGGAGCCCCCGAGCGGTAGCACCAGGCGCCCGCCGGCGGCGAGCTGGTCGTAGAGCGCCGGCGGCACGATGGGCGTCGCCGCGGCGACCGCGATCGCGTCGAAGGGCGCGCGGTCGGGCGCTCCGAGTGCGCCGTCCGCGATGCGTACCTCGACATCGCCGTGCCCCGTCTCCACGAGAGCTCGCCGAGCGCGCTCGGCGAGCACCGCAATGCGCTCGACCGACACGACGCTCGCGGCGAGCTCGTCGAGCACGGCCGCCGCGTACCCCGAGCCGGTGCCGACATCGAGGACGTGCTCGGTCCCGTCGAGCATCAAGAGCTCGCACATCGTGGCGACGATGTACGGCTGCGAGATCGTCTGGTCCTCGCCGATCGGGAGGGCAGCATCGTCGTAGGCGTGGTCGGCGATCGGCCCCGGAACGAACGCCTCGCGCGGGACCCGCCCCATTGCCGCGAGGACGCGCTCGTCCGCGATCCCGCGGCGACGGAGCTGGCGCTCGACCATCCGCGCCCGGCGCTCGTCGACCGTCCGCGAGACCGTCACGCCGCCCGGTCGAGCGCGTACCCCGGCACGCGGGCCCCGAAGTGCGCGAGGATCGCCGGGGCGACGTCGACGACGGTGCGCGGGGCCGGGCCGTCGAGGCCGACCGCGAGCACGGGAACGAGCGAGTCGCCCTCGACGAGCGACCCGTGCGAGCCGCCGCCCAGGTGGTGGCGGCCGCCGAGGTCCTCGAATTCCCAGCCGGGTGCGGCCGAGACGACGACCTCGCCCGCGTTCGGGCAGCGAACGGCGGCGACCGCGCGCGCGACCGCATCGGGATGGTCGAGCACGCGCCGGTCCCCGTCGACCGCGCCGTCCCCGCCGACTCCGATCCGGAGCTCGGCGCCCTCGCGCCGAGCGACGACGTCGCCCCCTTCCGCGAAGAGCGCGACCTCGACCGACGGCTCCCCGTCGAGCCGCTCGGCCAGCGACCGCGGCGAGGGGGACTCGTCACCGAGGCGGTAGACGTGCGCAGCGCGGTTCGAGGCTGCGACGAGCGTCTGCGGCTCGTGCCGGAACCGGTCCCGCAGACGTGCGACCTCCCGCACGGCGGTCTGGCCGTGGTCGGACATCACCACCACGGCGTACCGCTCCAGGAAGTCGTCGAGCCCGCCGGCCGCCGAGACGAGACCGCCGACGGCGGCGTCGCAGCGAGTGAGCACCTCCGTCGCCGCGTCCGGGCCCGCGGCATGCGACGCGTAGTCGTAGTCGGAGAGGTAGAGAAGCAGGAAGTCGAACCCGTCGCGCGTCACGAGCCAGCGGCCGGCTGCCGCGGCGTACGCGTCGATCGAGCCGCCCGCGCGGTTTCGGAACGAGAGCGGCGCGCCGGTGCGGTCGGCCCGGAAGAGGTTGTAGAAGTAGAACCGTTCGGGGCCGTGCACGGCGTCGAGCAGCGGAACGGCGGGACGATGGAGGGTGCGGCCGCGATACGCCGTGAAGTTGACCGCCGCCGTGCTGCACCCGGCATCCGCAAGGGCCTCGAAGAGCGTGACGGCGTTCCTCCCGAGGTGCTCGGCGTTCATCCCCACCAGGGTGTCCCGGAGCGTGCGTCCCAAGCCCGCCGCGCGCGCGGCGCCGAAGGACGAGCCGTACTCGACGAGCCGCTGCTCGCCTCGGTGCCACCAGACGAGGTGCGGGATCTCGTGGACGTCGGGATGGGCGCCGGTCGCGATCGACGACAGGCAGACGGGAGTGAGCGAAGGGAACGTCGTCGTCGCGCGGCCGAGCGTCCCCCGCTCCGCGAGTGCCGTCAGCGTCGGCACCGTCTGCGTGCCGAGAGCCCCCTCCAGCATCGACGGCGTCAGCCCGTCGATCACGACGAGCACGAGCTTCGTCTGCGTGCCGCTCCGGCCGGCGGTCACTTCGCGAGCGTACGGAGCCCGGCGTGCCGGTCGGGCTCGTTCCGCGCTCGACGGGCGGCGAGCGCGGGCACCAGCACCGCCAGCACGTAGCCGGCGACCGGCACGAGCGCGAGGAGGCCCACCGCAATCGAGGCCGACGCGATGAGGAAGGCCGTGCCGCCCGGGGTCGCGCCGCGACGGAGCGCTCCGCGCGCGATGATCGACGCCGAGACCGCTCCGATCACTGCGCCCAGGAGCGACCCGGGGAGCCCGAGCCATCCCTTCACGAGGAGGCCGGCTACGACGCCGACGGCGAGCGCGCCGACGACCGACGCCACGAGGCCGTACCGCCATCCCGCGAGCGCGCCGGCGAGCAGCAGGCCTGCCGCGAGACCGAGGCCGAGCGCGACGCCGATCTCGTACCAGTCGCCCACGCGGATGATTGTACGGGGCGGCACGAGGCCGCCAGCGACGGTTTCCGCCGTGAAACCGGGAAGCGCCGAACGTCGTACCGAGAGTGAACCTCGACATCGCCGAAGGAGGTCGACGGATCATGCGAAAGCTCGCGTTGCTGGCGCTCTTCGTCGCCGGGGCTGCACTGACGATGGCCGGCGTCTCGCTCGCCCGCGGAGGCGACGACGACAACGGCAAGCGCAACGCCTCGACGCGCCTCAGCGGCTACAACGAGACGCCTTCCATCTCGACGCGCGGTCGTGGCTCGTTCGACGCCCGCATCGAGAACGGAGAGATCGAGTTCCGCCTCCGTTACGACAGCCTCGAGGGGGGCACCGTGACGCAGGCGCACCTTCATCTCGGCCAGCCGCACACCGCGGGCGGGGTCAGCGCGTTCCTGTGCGGTGGCAGCACGAAGCCCACGTGCCCGGCCGCGCCTGCGACGGTCGACGGCACGATCGTTCCCGCCGACGTGATCGGCCCGACCGGTCAGGGGGTAACGGCGGGCCAGTTCGCCGAGCTGGTCGCGGCAATCCGCGCCGGCGCCGTCTACGCAAACGTCCACACGACCACGTACCCGGCCGGCGAGATCCGCGGTCAGCTGGACGGTGGTGGCCGGGGCGACTGAGAGGGGAGCGGGTCCTGGTGCCGGGGCCGCTCAGGTCCCGGCACCTGACTCGAACGCGGCGATCACGTCCAGGCAGAAGGCGGCAGCGACGACACCGTCGACCGCCCGGTGGTCGAACGTCACGGAGACGTTCCCCATGCGGCGGACGACGATC
Organism: uncultured Actinomycetes bacterium; assembly: GCA_963814565.1. GTDB lineage: Bacteria > Actinomycetota > Thermoleophilia > Gaiellales > Gaiellaceae > Gaiella. The sequence goes on along the minus strand of CAWFDO010000007.1, from coordinate 78,193 downwards.
TCGCCGTCCGAGACGACCGGCCTCTCTGCGATGCGATGGAGGCCGAGGATGGCGACCTCGGGGTAGTTGATGAGAGGGGTCACGAGGAGCCCGCCGAGCTTGCCTGCGCTCGTGACGGTGAACGTCGAGTCCCGGAGCTCCTCCGCCGCGAGGGTGCCCGCACGTGCCCCCTCGGCGAGGCGCGTCGCCTCGATCGCGATCGCGTCGACGGAGAGGCGCTCGCAGGCACGTACGACCGGCACGACGAGGCCGGCGTCGGTCTGCACGGCGATGCCGACGTCGACGCGGTCGTAGAGGACGATGTCGTCGCGCTCGAGCCGCGCGTTCAGCTCGGGGCGCTCCACGAGAGCGCGCGCGGACGCGTGGATCGCGAGCGGCACGAGCAGCGAGAGGTCGACGTCGGTGAAGTCGCATTCCTCGACGAACGTGACGGCGGGGATCTCGCGGTGGGCGCGGGAGACCTGCTCGACGATCGCGCGGCGTATCCCGCGGATCGGCACACGACGCCCGTCTCCCGTCCCCGCGGCCGCGCGAACGTCCGACTCCAGGATCCGCCCGCCAGGGCCCGTTCCGTGGAGGCCGACGAGCTCGACGCCGAGCTCTCTCGCGACCTGGCGCACGGCCGGCGTGGCCCGCACGGCATCGACCGGCTCGGGCGGGACGACGGCGACGAGCGGCTCGGCCGGAGCGGCAGCGGCGCCGGTGTCCCGCTCGACCGCGCGGATCAGCTGCTCCCCTTCCTCGCCGATCACGACGAGCACGGCTCCGACCGGCGCGATCTCGCCTTCCTCGACGAGGATCTTGAGCACCGTTCCCGCTCGCGGCGACGGGATCTCGACCGTCGTCTTGTCGGTCTGCACCTCGACGAGCGGCTCGTCCTCATCCACGCTCTGCCCCTCCGCGACGAGCCACCGGGCGATTTCCGCCTCGGTCAGCCCCTCGCCCAGGTCCGGCAGCTTGAACTCGTAGGCCACAGGCGGCGGAGGATACTGCGACGTGGCCCGCGAGCGCCTACGCGCGCCGGCGCCGCCGCCGGCTCGCGCGCGCCGGGCACGTCGAAGGTGACGCCGCTCAGAATGCGAGCACGCGGCGCACGGCGTCGACGACCCGCTCGACCGACGGCATGTACCAGTCCTCGAGCTGCCAGTACGGGTACGGCACGTCGAAGCCGGTGACGCGGAGGATCGGCCCCTGGAGGTCGAGGATCGCCCGCTCCGCGAGAAGGGCGGCGACCTCCGAGGCGAAGCCGCAGGTCCGCGGTGCCTCCTGGACGACGACGCAGCGGCCCGTGCGACGCACCGACGCGATGATCCCCTCCTCGTCGAGGGGCTTCAGCGTGCGGAGATCGAGCACCTCGACGGACGCCTCGCCGGAGACCGCGTCCGCGGCGCGCTCGCACAGGTCGACCATCGCACCCCAGGCCACCAGCGTCACGTCGCTGCCAGTGCGCGCGACCCGTGCCCGTCCGAGGTCGACGACGTGCTCGCCGTCGGGAACCGCGCCGCGCGCCGTGCGGTACACGAGCTTCGGCTCCAGCACGACCACGGGATCGGGGTCCCGGATCGCCGCGGCGAGGAGCCCCTTTGCGTCCGCGGGCGTCGCGGGGACGGCGACCTTCACGCCGGGCGTGTGCACGTAGTAGGTCTCCGGAGAGTCGTCGTGCAGCTCGGGGGCGCGCACGCCGCCGCCGTAGGGCATGCGGACGACGAGCGGGAAGCCCATCGCGCCGCGAGTCCGCCAGCGGTAGCGGCCGACGTGCGTGATCAGCTGGTCGAGGCAGGGGTACGAGAACGCGTCGTACTGCATCTCGACGACCGGGCGCCATCCCGCCATGCAGAGGCCTACGGCTGCACCGAGGATTCCCGCCTCGGACAGCGGCGTGTCGACGCAGCGATCCGCGCCGAACCGGTCGCGGAGGCCCGCGGTAGCCCGGAACACGCCGCCGAGGCGGCCGACGTCCTCGCCGAGCACCATCACCGTCTCGTCGCGCGCGAGCTCGACGTGGAGGGCGTCGTTGATCGCCTCGACGAGGAGCAGCTCACGGGTCGCCACGGCCGTCGCGCTCACAGCGCGTGCACCCGCCGGAGCTCGTCGAGATCGCGGGAGAGCGATGCCGGTGGCTCGGCGTACGCGTGGGCGAAGACGAGCTCCGGGTCACCGGCCGGCTCGTCCTCGGCTGCCTGGATCGCCTCCCGCATGGCGGCGAGCGCCTCCTCGCGAACGGCGGCGGCGCGGTCGTCGTCCAGGATGCCGAGCCGCCGGAGATACGCCTCGTAGATCGTCACGCAGTCCCGCTCCTGCTCCGCGGCGACCTTCTCTGGATCGATGTAGAGGCCCGGGTCGTCCGCTGTCGCGTGCGGTGCCGAGCGGTACGTCACGGCCTCGACGAACGTCGGCCCGTCACCCGCGCGGGCGCGTGCGACTCCTTCCGCGACCGCCTCGTGGACGGCGAGAACGTCGTGCCCGTCGACCCGGATCGCCGGCATGCCGTAGCCGACCGCTTTGTCCGCGAGGCGCACGGCCGCGGTCTGGGCGCTCAGCGGTGTGGAGATCGCCCACTGGTTGTTGTTACAGAGAAGGACCAGCGGCGCCTTGACGACGGCGGCGATGTTCACGCCCTCGTGGAACGCGCCCTCGGACGTGGCGCCGTCGCCGAAGAGCGTCAGCGCGACGGCGTCGGATCCCTTCAGCTTCAGGCCCCAGGCGAGTCCCGCGGCATGGGGGACCTGCGTCGCGATCGGGACGCAGATCGACGCAACGTTCACGTCCTCGGGGTTCCACCAGCCGGACGGGTGCCCGCGCCACCACTGGAGGATCGTGGCGGCCGGCAGGCCGCGGAGCAGGCCGATCGCCGAGTCGCGATAGCTCGGGAAGATCCAGTCGCGGTCATCCAGCGCGTGGACGGCACCGGCCTGGATCGCCTCGTGCCCGCGAAAGATCGCGTACGTCCCGATCCGGCCCTGGCGGTGATAGACGACCGACCGCTCGTCGTACGTCCGGAGGCGGACGAGCGAGCGGTGAATCGCGAGGAGCGCGCCGTCGTCGAGCCCGTCGGGCCGGCGATCGGGCTCGTCTCCGAGCCCGATCACGCGCTGAAGGCCCTGCTCGACGGCGGAAACCTCGATCACACCCTAAGTGAAACAGCGTTTCTGTTTTGGTGTCAAGCTCGATCGCGTCCGATCCTGCGAGACTCAGCGCGATGGCCGTCACTCCGCGCTTCTCCGTCGAGCCGATCCGAGCCACTCGGACGTTCGAGGCCGCGATCGAGCACCTCACCGAGGCGATCGAGCGCGCCGGCCTGCGCTCGGGCGACCGGCTCCCGAACGAGGGAGCGCTCGCGGCGGAGCTCGGGATCTCGAAGCCAACCCTGCGCCAGGCGCTCCGCGTGCTCGAGCTCTCCGGGCTCGTCGGAGGTGCGGCGCGGGAAGGCGGGCGGTGTGTTCGTCGTCACAGACCTCGTTCCCGCGGTCGCCATCTTCTCCGCGGTGAAGCTCGAGGAGGACGCCGCCGTGGACGTCCTGCACGGGCGCCGGGTGCTGGAGCGCGCGGTGGTGCACGAGGCGATGCGCGCCGCCACCGCCGCCGACATCTCGGAGCTCCAGCGGACGATCGACCTGCTCGAGCGCCACCTCGGCGAGCGCCCGAGCGTGATGCGCGCCGACGCGATGTTCCATCGCGTCCTGGTCCGGGCCTGCCGCAACGAGACGATCCAGGCGGCGATGCGCGGCGTCGCGCGCGGCCTCGCCCCGATCCGCGACGCGTACTCGGGCGGCATCGCGTACGACCGCCAGACGCTCGACGTCCACCGCCGCCAGCTCCACGCGATGGAGCGACGGAACGATGCCGAGCTGGAGGAGGTGCTCGACGAGCACTTCCGCATGCTCGAGACGCAGTTCGCGAAGGGCATCGGCCGGCGCTGGTCGGACCTGTTCGGCCCGCGCGCGCGACGTCCGGGCTAAGGAGGGCTTGGCGAAACAGGCTCTGTGTCCCCGGGGCAGCGCCGGATCGCCGTGATGCGGCGTCCTCGGTCGCGTCCATATCTCCGGATATGCACACTCCCTGCGTCCTTGCCTCACGACGACCGGCGGCACCCCGGAGACGAGGCCCGTTCCACCAAGCCCTCCTAGGGCACCAGCGCGGTCACGGCGTTCCGCTCGGACTCGAAGACCGCCGAGTCGACGTCGCCGAGGTCCTCGCCGTCGACCTGGAGCGGCAGCGGCTCGTCGCAGCGGATCGCGACCCGCTCCAGGTCGTGGAGGACGATCATCCCCGTCCGCGGCCGCGCTCCGCGGACCAGCTCGAGCGCGAGCCGGGGGAGATCGCGGGCGCGGACCCCCGACGGCGCCACGACGTCGATGCCGAGGTCGAACGAGGCTCCGCCGGAGACCCGGATCCCGACGCGCCCCGCGTAGGTGTACGGGTCGCAGTTCGCAGCCAGCACGAACGCCGCTCGACCGTGGCCGTCCACCTCGAGCGCGTCCGGGAAGCGGCCGCGACGCGACGAGAGCAGCCCCAGCGCCTCGCGGACGAAGGCCGAGTCGCCCGGCCGTCGTCCGTCCTCCCGTCGACCCCTCGAGTCGATCCGGCGGACGAGCTCGGCGTCGAGCCCGATCCCCGCGTTGAAGCCGAAGCGGCGCCCGTTGACGCGGCCGAGGCCGATCCGGCGCGTCCTGCCCGTTGCGAGAAGCCGCGCCGCTCCCACGGGATCGCGCGGGGCACCGAGCGCGCGCGCGAGCACGCTCGTCCCGCCGCCCGGGATGAACCCGAGCGGCACGTCGCCGCCGACGCCGTTCAGGACCTCGTTGTAGGTGCCGTCGCCGGAGAAGACGTAGATCGCGTCGACGTTCCGCTCGTGCGCCTGAGCGATCTCGCCCGCCTGCCCGCCGTGCTCGGTGCGGACGACCTCGAGCGGCCCCGTGAGCGTGACGCGGACCCGCTCGACGAGCTCGTCGGTCACGCCGCTCGCCTGCGGGTTGACGATCAGGAGGCGGCTCCTCATGTCCGACGATGCTATGCCGGACGGGACGGTGCGTAGCCGCGGACGCCGTCGACGAGGATCGCGAAGAACCGGTCTGCGAGCGCCTCCGTGTCCACCCCCGGGCGAAGCCAGGTGTACGCCCAGTTCGCCGCGGAGAGAACGAGCAGCACGGCGGCGTCCACGTCGAGGTCCGCGCGGAGGGCGCCACGGTCGGCCGCGTCGCGCAGCAGCTCGTGCCAGCGCTCCTCGTAGCGGCGGCGCTCCGCGCGGAACGCTGTCCGTTCCGGCTCCTCGAGGAAGCGCCATTCCCGCGTGAACACCGTCGCGGAGTCGACCTGGGCCGAGACCGTGGCGAGATGGCCCCGCAGCGCGACTCGGATCCGCTCGAGCGGCGCAGCGTCGTCGGGGACGCGGTCGAGCGCAGCGTGGAACGCGGTCGCCCCGCCACGCGCGACGGCGACGAGAAGCTCCTGCTTCGACTCGGTCAGCGAGTAGAGCGAGCCCTTCTGGACGCCCATGGCCTCGGCGAGGTCCGCCATGGAGGTCCCGTGGTAGCCCCGCTCGGCGAAGAGCCGGGCGGCGACGCCGACCAGCTCGCCGCGTCGAGCGCTCGTCGCCATGTGGACGATGCTACCGATCGTTCGGTAGCATCGAACGCAGTGGATGCTCGCACCGCTGAGTTCCTCGCACACGTCCAGTCCGGCGGGCTCGTCGAGACCGGCGACTGGATGCCGGACGAGTACCGCAAGCGCCTGACGAAGTTCGTCGAGATGCACGCGAACTCCGAGCTGATGGGAGTGCTCCCGGAGCGCGACTGGATCCTCCGCGCACCGACGCTCCAGCGGAAGCTCGCGTTGACGGCGAAGATCCAGGACGAGGTCGGCCACGCGCAGCTCCTGTACCGCGTCGTCGAGGATCTCGGGAAGCCGCGCGATGCGTGCCTGGACGACCTCATCGAGGGGCGCTCGAAGTTCCACAACGTCTTCCATTACCCGACCCGCACGTGGGGCGACGTCGGCGTCATCGCCTGGCTCGTCGACGCCGCCGCGATCATCTCGCAGAAGGCGCTCCTCAAGTGCTCGTACGCCCCGTACGCGCGGATCATGCGGAAGATCTGCTGGGAGGAGTCGTTCCACATCCTCCACGGACGCGACGTGGTGCTGACGCTCGTCACGGGCACGGACGGGCAGCGCGAGCTCGTCCAGGAGGCGCTCGACCGCTGGTGGGAGCCGCTGATGATGTTCCACGGGAACGCGATCCCCGCCGACGAGGACCCCATGGTGCACTGGCGGATCAAGAGCCAGGCGAACGAGGAGGCGCGCCAGCAGTTCCTCGAGGGCTACGTGCCGCAGGTGTGGGAGCTCGGGCTGACGCTGCCCGACCCGAAGCTGGCGCGCGGCGAGGACGGCGTCTGGACGTACACGGAGCCCGACTGGGACAAGCTGATGGCGGTCGTCTCCGGGAACGGCCCCGCCTCGGCCGAGCGCCTCGCGTTCCGCCGGCTCTCGCGCGCCGAGGTCGACTGGGTCTCGCGCGCGGTGCTCGCCGAGGCGGCGTGAGCCTCGTCTGGGAGGTCTTCCGGCGGGAGCGCGCCGGCTCCCCGATGCAGCACGCGGGCTCCGTCGCCGCACCCGACGGGCGCTTCGCCGAGATCTACGCACGCGAGCAGTACGGGCGCCGCGGCGAGTCGGAGGCGCTGTGGCTCGTCCCCCGTGAGGCAGTGGCGGAGATCGACCAGTTCGTCGACGAGTTCGACCTCAAGTACCGGCGGGTGGACGGGTACTCGATCAAGGAGCGGCTGAAGGAGGCGCGCGAGCGTGCCGGCACCGTCGAGGGCTGAGACGCTCCTCCCGCTCGCCGACGACGAGCTGATCGTCGGCTGGCGGAACTCGGAGTGGACGGGCATCGCGCCGTTCCTCGAGGAGGACGTCGCGTTCTCGTCGATTGCGCAGAACGAGATCGGCCACGCGCGCGCGCTGTACGAGCTCGTCGCGGAGGAGCTCGGCACGACGGCAGACGAGCTCGCGTTCGACCGCGCGCCCGACGACTACCGCTGCGCCCCGCTCGTTCAGCTCCGCCGGATGGACTGGGCCGCCACCATCGCGCGGCACGTGCTCTACGAGACGGCCGACGCGCTCCGGATCGAGGCGCTCTCGTCCTCGGACGATCCGGTCGTCGCGGGCATCGCCGCGCGCATCGGCCGCGAGGAGGTCTACCACCGCATGCACGCCGAGATGTGGCTCGCGCGGCTGCAGGCCTCGGACGACGGTCGCGCTCGCCTCGGGGCGGCGCTCGACGAGCTCTGGCCGTACGGGCTCGGCGTCCTCGACGAGGCGCACCGGGCCGAGCTCCGGCGACGGCTCGAGGAGCAGCTCGGCAGACCGCTCCCGGATGCCGCCCCGGTCGTGCGCGGGACGCACGAGCCCGAGCTCGCCGAGCTGCTGGACGAGATGACCATCGTGCGCCGCTCGGCTCCCGCGGGAGCGCGCTGGTGACCCCCGCGGCGGTCTGGGAGGCGCTCGGGCGGATCCCCGACCCCGAGATTCCGGTCATCTCACTCGTCGACCTCGGCGTCGTCACGGCCGTGGACGTCGAGGAGGAGACGGTCCGCATCGAGCTGACGCCGACCTTCCTCGGCTGCCCCGCTCTCGAGGCGATGACAGACGCGATCCGCGACGGCGTCGCAGCACTCGGGGGTCGGGCCGACGTCCACGTGCGCACCGACCTCGAGTGGACGACCGACCGCATCACCCCCGAGGGCAGGGAGAAGCTCCGAGCGGCAGGCTTCGCCCCGCCGGCGCCGCGCTCCGACGAGGGACCGACGCTGCTGCAGCTCGAGCGCGGGCCGTTCCGCTGCCCCTGGTGCGGCTCGACCGACACGAAGCTCGAGAACGTCTTCGGCCCGACGCCCTGCCGATCCCTGCGCTACTGCAACGCCTGCCGGCAGCCGTTCGAGCAGTTCAAGACGATCTGAGGAGGCGGCTCGAAGCACGACCTGACGACCGGCCTCCTGTGAGGCACCACACCGAGCGGTGTCGTCGGCCGCGAGTCGACCGGGTCGGCGCGAGCCCGGCATTCGGGCTCACGCCGACCGTGGGACTGTCGGATCAGTCGTCGTCGTGGCCGCGTGACTTCACCTTGATCAGCGCCCGCATCCACGGGTGGAAGCAGCACATGAACCGGTGATTGCCGACCGGAAGATCTTTCAGCCTGGCCGCGTCGCCCGGCGCAATGTCCAGCGAGTCCGGGCACTCGGGAGCCAAGGTCAGACCTTCGTTCAGCGCCGGGTTCGGCGCAATACCGCCACCGAACTCGGCCACCTCGGTGAAGGTGTGCACGCGACCGCCCGCGTTCTTGACGCGCACGACTGTGCCGGCCTTGATCTCGAGATACGCCGGGTCGTTCCGCCACGCCTGGTGACCGATCACCGAGAGCGCGAGCGAGGAGTTGTTCTCGCCCGCGAATTCCGCGAGCGTCACGTCGCCTCGCTTGAGCGCGCATCCGCCGACTGCGTTCCACGCGGGATCGGTCGGATCGCAGTCGTCCCTCATCACGATGTTCTTTCCGGAGTTGTCGTCGGCTTGTCCGGCGGGCGTGGCCGCCACGTATACCGCGGCCACGACAGCCAGCAGCACCGCAAGCCCCAGAACCCGGGTCATGACTCTCCTCCTTGGTCGAGTCGCCGAGCGGTCCTCGAGAATTCTCTGCCCATTGACCGAAGCGGTCAACGACGCCGCCACGGGGCGCTCGCGCGACACAGCGACACGACCGCGATCGCCGAGCGCCACCAGCCGCGGGTCGGATAGCGTCCCGGTCGTGCGCGTCGAGATCTTCTACTGCCCCGTCTGAAACGGCTACGACCGCCGGGCCGCGAGTCTCGCGGCCGTGCTCACCGAGTCGGGACACGAGGCACTCGCCCTCGCGGGCGACAAGAGCCAGTACGACGTCGTCGCCGACGGGACGCTCGTCTTCTCGAAGCAGCGCGAGGGGCGCTTCCCCGAGGACGACGAGGTCGTCGCGCTGCTCGCCTAGCGCAGGAGGAAGCCCTCGCCGAGCGGATCGTCCGGGTCGAGCGTGAACTCGGCGCGGCCGGTCCGGTAGGCCGTGCCTTCGACTTCCGTGACCACCGCAGGCAGGCCGCCCAGGTCGGCATCGGCGACGACGCGGCCCGTGAACTCGGAGCCGACGATCGAGCGGTGGCGGAGCTCGGCGCCGCGCGGTAGACGGCCCTCGTCGTCGAGCAGCGCGAGCCGCGCAGACGTCCCCGAGCCGCATGGTGAGCGGTCGACCTCGCCGTCCGCGAACACGGTCACGTTCCGCTGGGTGAGCGGGTCGTCGGACTCGGGCTGCCAGAAGATCACGCCGTACACGCCACGGAGCTCGGGCTCGACCGGATGGACGATCTCGTGCTCTGCCTCGAGCGCAGCCTTGAGCTCGCGCCCGAGCGCGATCAGACGCGGCAGCTCGGCAGGCTCGACCCGTTCCTCCAGCGTGGCGTAGAACGCGCCCCCGAAGGCGACGTCGACGACGCGCCCGGCAGCCTCGACGTCCTTCGCCCACACGAACGACGGCACGTTTCGGAAGCGCACCGACCGGACACGGCCGTCCTCGACGGTCGCCCACGTCTCGAGGCGCCCCGACGGAACGTCGACCAGCACGCGGTTGACGCCCTCGCGGCGCTCGAGCACGCCGTCGTCGAGCGCCCACGTGACGAGCGCGATCGTCCCGTGCCCGCAGGCCGTGGAGTAGCCCTCGTTGTGGAAGAAGACGACACCGAGGTCGGCACCGTCGTCGTTCGGCGGGACGACGTGGCAGCCGTACATGTCCGCGTGCCCGCGCGGCTCGAAGACGAGAAGCCTCCGAACGCGGTCGACCTGCTCGAGCGCGAAGCGCCGGCGCTCGAGGATCGTCGCCCCTTCGAGGACCGGCGTCCCGCCCGTGACGATGCGGAACGGCTCGCCGCCCGTGTGGTAGTCGACGACCTCGACCCGCACTAGAGGCTTGGTGTGGGATCGGGGTGCGTGCGGGGATGGCCTGCACCAAGCAGCGTGGTCGGCTCGCTCGGCGTGCAGGCTGGTTGCCTGGATGTCGAGCGAGACGGCCGCGATGCGCCGTGTGCAGGCCACCATCCGTGCGTGCCCGGATCCCGCATCAAGCCTCTAGCCTCTACCAGGTCAGGACCCGGTGAACTCGGGTGAGCGCTTCTCGAGAAAGGCCTTGACGCCCTCCGCGAAGTCCGCGGTGCCGACCGACTCCTGTTGCAGCTGCGCCTCGAGCGCGAGCTGCGCGTCGAGCCCGGCCGCGAAGGCATGCTCGAACAGCTGCTTCGTCCGGCCGATCGCGAGCGTCGGGCGGGCGGCCCACTCCTCCGCGATCTCGGCCACGCGGCCCTCGAACGCGTCGGCCTCGATCACCTCGGAGACCAGCCCCCAGGCGAGCGCCTCGTCCGCCGAGAGCCGACGGTTCGTGGACATCCACTCGAACGCCCGCGCGAAGCCGAGGAGCCGGTGGACGAACCACGTGCCGCCGGCGTCCGGAACGAGGCCGATGCCGACGAAGCCGGGGACGAACGTCGCAGCCGACGAGGCGACGCGGACGTCGCACGCGCACGCGAACGAGAGGCCCGCTCCGGCTGCCGGCCCGTTGACCGCGGCGATCACCGGCTTCGCGAGCGACCGGACGAGCCGGACGTTGGGGTGGTAGGTCTGCTCGAGCGCGTCGCCGATCGACTCCGCCACCGCGCCGAACTCCTTCAGGTCCTGGCCCGCACAGAAGCCCTTGCCGGCGCCCGTGATCACGACGGCGCGCACGGAGTCGTCGCCGGCTTCCGTGAGCGCCTCCTGCAGCGCGGCGTGGAGCTCGCGGTTGAACGCGTTGTAGACCTCCGGGCGGTTGAAGGTGATCGTCAGGACGGCGCCGTCCCGTCGCGTGAGCACCTCGTCCGCCATGCGCCTGAGCCTATCGCCTACGCATCCGGAGCCGTTCGGTCCCGACGCGAGTCCAGGAACGCGGTGATCGCGCCCTGCGCCTCGTCCCCGAGCATCGAGAGCGACAGCCAGTCGCGTGCGTGCCCGACGGTCTGGTGCCAGGCCATGTCACGCCAGACGTTGAGCTGCTGCTTCGCGTAACGCGTCGTCTGCGGCAGCTTGCGGGCGAGGCTCTCGACCCAGGCATCGACGACCCCGTCGAGCTCGGCCGCGGGCACCGCGCGGTTGACGAGCCCCCAGTCCGCCGCCTGACGCGCGGGGATCTCGTCACAGAGGAGGACGATCTCGCGCGCACGGCGGTCGCCCACCATCAGCTGGAGCCACTGCGTCGCGCCGCCCGCCGGGACCGAGCCGTGCTCGAGCCCGACGTGGCGGATGAAGGCATCGTCGACGATCACCGCGAGGTCGCACGCCATCTGCAGCTCGTTTCCGCCGCCGACGGCGATCCCGTTGATCCGAGCGATCGTCGGCTTGCCGATCTCGCGGATCCGGTCGTGCATGTCCTTGAACGCGCCGAACCACTTCCAGTACTCCTGCGGCCGCCCGACGAGCGTGTCCTCCCAGGAGCGGAGGTCGGCGCCGACACAGAACGCGCGACCGTTGCCGGTGACGACGACGACACGGATCTCGTCGTCCCACGAGGCGTCCTCGCAGGCGCGCGCGATCTCGCGCAGCATCCGGAAGTCGAAGGCGTTGAGGACGTCCGGCCGGTCGAGCGTGATGGTGGCCCGCGGCGGCGCCTTCTCGTAGACGATCGTCTCGAAGCCGAGCGTTGACGGGTCGACGGGGCTCGGGTGCGACGGCTCGGCCACGCTCAGTCGATGGAGACGAAGTCGACGGTGAAGGGGATGCCCATCGCCATCGCGTCCTTCCCGGCGGCGGCGAACGCCTCCGATTCGACCGCCGCCTTGAACGCATCCATGTCGTCCCACTCGAACTCGGCGTAGTAGCGGGCGCTCGGCTCTCCGAAGGGCGACCCGAAGATGCGACCGTGACGAAACGCGCGGCATTCGACCTTCGCGGTGAACCCGTCGTTGTGGTGCGCGTACCGTTCCGCGTCGGGCTCCGTCTCGTACTGGATGATGGCGCGAATCATCGGTGCCTCCTCAGGCTCGGGGACGCCGTGGAGGGTATAGCGCGGCGCGCGTCATCCGTGCAGACGCGCCTCAGGCCTCCCGCAGCCAGACCCGCAGCGTCCCGCAGCCCCGGAAGCCCTCCCGTCGTGCTCGCGCGAGCGCCTCGCCGCGGTCGTACCCGACGACCGGCACGCCCGGCGTGGACCGGCGCACCGCCGCCACTGCGCCTGTGAACTGCGCGTCGACGTCCGGCCCCGCCGCGAAGAAGTTCGAGAGCCCGACGACCTGCGCGGAGCGGTTCGCAACGACGCCGGCGACGATCGCACCCTCGCGCTCGGCCGCGAGGAATGCCACCGACTCGTCGGCGAGCAGTTGCGGAACGAAGACCCGGGTCGTCGCGGGTGAGCCGTGGGCGCGCCATGCGTCCTCGAAGCGCTCGAGCTCCTCGGGTGTCGCCAGGCGCCGCCAGCCCGAAGCGGGGTCCTCGCCCCCGCGGGTCGTCGCGTCGTGCGCGAGCCGGACCCACTGCGCCTCGAAGAGGATCCGGAAGCCGAGCGGGGCCAGGTCGAGCAGCGCATGGCTGTCCTTGACCGTGAACGCGTGGCCGACGGCATCGACGAGGTCGCGGAGGTGGGCGAGCTGCGCGTCGCTGCCCGACGGCGAGACGGTGACGGCGTTCGAGTAGTACGGAGGCATCGACGCGCGGCACGTCCACACGCCGTGCTCGATCGCGCCCTCGAGCCCGTGCGCGCGGCTGACCGACCCGTACCAGTCGACGTTGTTCGAGACGCACTCCCGGCGGGCGTCCCGTCCGGTCATGGACGCGAGCGTATAGCGTCACCCGCGATGGACTCGACCGGCCTCGCCGCGACCCTCGCCGTCACCGCGGGCCTCCTGGGGGCGGTGCAGGTCGCCGTGATGGGGAGGCTCGGCGAGCGGATCGGCTCGCTCGAGGCGGTGATGGTCGCGGGGATCGTGACGGGCGTGATCGTCCTGCCGCTCCTGGTCGTCGTACGCCGGGGCTTCGGGGGGATGGGCGAGACGCTTGCCCAGCCGTGGTGGATGCTGACCGGCGGCGCGCTGGGTGCCGCGATCGTCTTCTCGATCACCATCGCAGGCCCGCGGATCGGGACGACCGCAGTCGTCGCTCTCCTCATCGCCGGTCAGCTCGTCGCCGCGACGGTGATCGACCGGTACGGCTGGTTTGGCTTCGATCGGGTCGCGCTCGACTGGCCGCGCGTCCTGGGCATCGCGCTGCTCGCGGCCGGCGCGGCGCTCACGCTGCGCCGCTGAAGCCTCAGACGGGTCGGAGATCGAGGCTCACGCCGCCCCGATCCAGTCGACGGACACAGGCCCCGGAAAGGCGCCGATCGCCTCGCCACGGCGCAGCAGCTCGGTCACGGCCGAGCGGCCCTCATCGCCGTAGTCCTGCGTCAGCTCGTTGACGTACATCGAGACGAACCGGTCGGCGACCGCGGCGTCGATCCCGCGGCCGAACTCGAGCGCGTAGTCGAGCGCCTCGTCGCGGTGCGCGAGCCCGCAGGCGATCGCCTCGTGGAGCACGGCCGACAGGTCGTGGGGCCGCTCGACGTCCCGCCGCGCGACGTTCACGCCGAGGGGGAGCGGCAGGCCCGTCTCGAGGAGCCACCACTCGCCGAGGTCGAGCACCTGCGAGAGGCCGAGCTCGGTGTACGTCAGCTGCCCCTCGTGGATCAGGAGGCCGGCGTCCGCCCGGCCGCTCGCGACCTCGTCGGGGATCTGCTCGAACGGGAGCTCGCGGAAGGCGACCTCGCCGAGTGCGAAGCGGAGGACGAGGTACGCGGTCGTCAGCGCGCCCGGGACGACGATCTCGAGCCCCTGCAGGGCGTCGAGCGTGAGGGCCTCGCGCGCGACGACCACGGGGCCGTAGCCCGAGCCGATCGACGCGCCGTGCGGGAGGAGCGCGTAGTCCTGCTGCACGAACGGGTACGTGGCGAGGGAGATCGCCGTCACCTCCAGGCGGGCCGCCCGCGCCCACTGGTTCAGCGTCTGGATGTCGGCGAGCACCTGCTCGAACCGGAATCCCCGCGTGTCGACGAGATCCGTCGTCAGCGCCCAGTACATGAACGCGTCGTCGGGGTCCGGGCTGTGGCCGACACGGACGTCCAAGACGCGCGGACGCTAGCACCGGCGTCGAGCAGTCGAAGCGGGAACCGACCCGGACCCGCACCTCGTACACTCGATTCATGGCGCGCGCGACGCTGAGCGACGCGATCCAGGACTACCTGCGCGAGATCTACAAGCTCGGCGCATCCGGCGATCGCGTGACGACGACAGCCCTCGCCCGGGGCATGGGCGTCTCTCCGGCGTCCGCGAGCGCGATGGTGAAGAAGCTCGCAGCGCTCTCGCTCGTCGTCCACGCCCCGTACCGCGGGGTGACGCTGACGCCCGAGGGGGAGCTGGTCGCGCTCGAGGTGACGCGCCACCATCGGCTACTCGAGCTCTACCTCGCGAAGACGCTTGGCATCCACGTCGACGAGGTCCACGAGGAGGCCGACCGGCTCGAGCACGTGATCTCGGAGGAGCTCGAGGCGAAGATCGACGAGGCGCTCGGCTTCCCCACGCACGACCCGCACGGCGACCCGATCCCCGACGCGAACCTCGAGTGGCCGCGAGGTGCCACGGGAGCAGACACGCGAGGCTAGGATCCCCGCGTGGCGTTCAAGGACCTCTTCTCGTTCCTCTTCCAGGGCTCGTCGGGCGAGGAGCGCGTGGCGCAGTACGTCATCCGCGAGCACGACCGCGGGCGGCCGCTCGCCGAGATCATGGAGGACCGCTACGTCCTGAACCGCCTCGAGAGCCCCGAGCAGCGGGCGCGCCTGCTCGACCGGCCGGAGATCCTCCAGGCGGTCGGGAGCGACATGGCGGAGGCGGCGAAGGCGTCCGTCGCACCGCCCGACGCAAACTGAGCTCTAGCGCTCCTCGCGGACGTACGGCACCCCGAGCGCCGCGGGCGCGCCGAGGCGGCGACGCGCCGTCCCGGTCGACACCACGACGAGCACCACGATCGTCATCACGTACGGCAGCGCCTGGAACAGCTGCGGCGTGATCGTCACCCCCCGCGCCTGGAGGATCAGCGGCAGCGCAGAGAAGGCGCCGAAGGCGTAGGCGCCCACGAGACACAGATCGGGGCGCCAGAAGGCGAAGATCACAAGGGCGATCGCGATCCAGCCGGCGCCTGCGGTGAGGCCGCCGACCCACTGAGGCGTGAGCGCGAGGCTGAAGCACGCGCCGCCGACACCGGCGAGCGCCCCGCCGGCCAGCGTGTGGAGGTAGCGATAGCGCGTGACGTCGATCCCCATGGCGTCCGCCGCGGCAGGCGCCTCGCCGACCGCGCGGACGTTGAGCCCCGGCCGCGTACGACCGAGATACAGGGCGATCACGACGACGAACGCCCACGACAGGTAGACGAGCCAGGACTGGCCGAACACGATCGGGCCGACGATCGGCAGGTCGGCGAGCCCGAGAACGTCGAGGTTCCCGAACGAGTAGCGGGCGGGGTTGTCGGCGAGCGCGAAGTCGTTGCCGATGTACGACGAGAGCCCCGCCGCGCCCGCGAAGATCGTCAGCGCGAGCCCCGACACGATCTGGTTCGCGCGGAGCGTGATCACGAGGAACGCGAGGATCGCAGAAGCGGCGGCGCCCGCCAGCGCCGCGGCGCCGAGCGCGAGGGGAAGCGCGACCCCCGCCGAGCCGCCGACGTGCTGGACGCAGAGGAACCCGAAGACCGCGCCCAGGAGCATCATCCCCTCGACACCGAGGTTCAGCACCCCGGAGCGCTCTGCGAGGAGCTCGCCGAGCGCGGCGAAGAGGAGCGGTGTCCCGTAGGCGACGGCGGCGGCAAGGACGATCACGACGATGCCGTCGTTCACGGCGTCGCCTCGGCGGCCGCTGCCGGAAGACGATGCGGACGGTCGATCACGATGCGATACCGGACGAGGAGCTCGCCGCCGAGCATCGCGAACAGGATGATTCCCTGCATCACCCCGACGAGGCCCGAGGGGAAATCCACGCCCTGCAGGGTGTAGCCGGCGTTCTCGAGGCCACCCATCAGGAAGGCGACGAGCACCACGGCGAACGGGTTGTACCGGGCGAGCGCCGCGACGACGATGCCCGTGTAGCCGTAGTTCGCCTGCTGGAGGCCCCGCGCGTCGAGGACGTGGCGGAAGTCCCCCATCTGGCTCGCGCCGCCGATCCCCGCGATCGCGCCCGAGAGACAGAGAACCGCGACGATCTTCCGCCTGGTCCGCATGCCCGCGTACCGCGCCGCTCGCGGCGAGTCCGCGATCACCTGCGCCTCGAATCCGAAGCGCGTACGGGCGTAGAGAACCCAGACGACGATCGCGACGACCACGGCGAGGGCGAAGCCGAACGGGATCGCGACCCCGCCCACGGTCCAAAGCGGCCATGCCGCGGCCTCGGAGAGCGCCTTCCCCTGGGGGAAGAGCTGACCCGTGGCCGAGTCGTCGCGCCAGTACGACTGGCTGTCGAAGATCAGGTAGTTGAGAAGCAGCGCGGCGCAGTAGTTGAGCATCAACGACGTGATGATCTCGTTGGTGTGGGCGAACGCCCGCAACAGGCCGGGAATCGCCGCCCACGCCGCCCCGGCCGCCGCGCCGACGACGATCATCGCCGGCAGGATCACCGCCGTCGACTGATCGGCGAGGTAGAGCGCGATGCCCGCCGCGCCGATCGCGCCGAGATAGAGCTGCCCTTCGGCGCCGATGTTGAACAGCCGCATGCGGAAGGCAACCGCCGCCGCGAGCCCCGTGAATGCGAGCGGCGTCGCAGAGATGAGCGTGTTCGAGAGCGCCCCGTCGGCCAGGAACGCGGCGTCGAACAGGCGCCTGAAGGTCGGCCCGGGCGGATGGCCGGTCGCCACGAGGACGACGGCGATCGCCGCGAACGCGACGAGCAGCGAGCAGAGCGGGACGACGACCGCGAGCCACCGGTGCTGGACGAGACGTCGCTCGATGCGAACGGTAGGACGGGTCACCGGACGCCTGCCATCAGCAGCCCGAGCTCGTCCGTCGTCGCCGTCCGGGCGTCACGCTCGCCGACGATCGACCCCTCGTACATGACGACGATGCGGTCGGCGAGCACCTGCACCTCGTCGAGGTCCTCGCTGATCAGGAGCACCGCGACACCGTCGGCCGCCGCCTGACGCAGGTAGCCGTGCACGGTCTGGATCGCGCCGACGTCGAGCCCGCGCGTGGGCGCTGCGGCGACGAGCACCTTCGGACGTCCCGAGAACTCGCGACCGAGGACGACCTTCTGCAGGTTCCCGCCCGAGAGCACGCGGGCCGGGAGCTGCGGCGCGCCGCCGCGCACGTCGTACCGGTGGATGAGCTCGACGGCGCGCTCGCGGATGCGGCGGAGCAGCAGGAACGGGCCCCGGGTGACGCCGCCTCGCCGATACGACTTGAGGACGACGTTCGAGGCAATGCTGAGGCTCGGCGCGACGCCCGTGTGGAGCCTGTCCTCGGGGACGTGGGCGACGCCCGCCGAGATCGCCTCGCGCGGGTCGCCGCCGCGCAGGCGACGGCCGTCGACCGTGACGACGCCTGCCGAGAGCGGTCGGAGCCCCGTGATCGCCTCGGCGAGCTCGCGCTGCCCGTTCCCCGCGACACCGGCGACACCGAGCACCTCGCCTGCGCGCACCTCCAGCGAGACGTCGCGAAGTGCATCGAACCCGCGGTCACCGGCCGCGGTGAGCCCCTCCGCGCGGAGAAGCACCTCCCCGACCGGCGAGCTCCGCTCCTGGCGCCGCTCGAGCTCGACGTCCCGGCCGACCATCATCGTTGCGAGGCCCTCGACGGTCGCCTCGCCGATGGGCACGGTTGCGATTGCACGACCGCCGCGAAGGACGGTGACGCGATCGGCCACCGCCATCACCTCGTGGAGCTTGTGGGTGATGACGATCACCGAGTGACCCTCGGCCGCCATCACGCGGAGGGTCCTGAACAGCGCCTGGGCCTCCTGCGGCGTCAGGACGGCGGTCGGCTCGTCGAGGATGATGACCCGCGAGCCGTTCCTGACGGCCTTCATGATCTCGACCCGCTGCTGCTCGCCGATCGAAAGCTGCCAGATCCGCGCATTCGGGTCGACCGGCATGTGGAGCGCCTCCGCGATCAGCTCGACCTGCCGGACATCCTCGCGTCGACGGCGCACGAAGGGCTCGTCTGCGCAGGGAGAGGGCGAGATTGTCCGCCACCGTCAAGGGCTCGACGAGGCGGAAGTGCTGATGGACCATCCCGATCCCCACGTCGATCGCGTCGCGCGGTGCGTGGAACTCGACGAGACGGCCGGCGACCTCGATCTCGCCCTCGTCCGGCCGGTAGAGGCCCGTGAGGACGTTCATCAAGGTCGTCTTCCCGGCGCCGTTCTCCCCGAGGAGCGCGTGGACCTCCCCGGGCGCGACCTCGAACGTCACGTCCTCGTTCGCGACGATGCCCGGGAACCGCTTCGTGATCCCGCGCATTGCCACGGCCGCCCCTTTCGGGACGGCCGTGGGTACCTCGTTCGCTCGGGCATCCATGGAGCGGGACCCGAAGGCGTGTCCCCCGCCTACCCCTTCGGGCTCCCGATGACGCCCTTGACGAGCCAGGTCACCGAGAGGATCTCGGGGAGCGTCATCCGCTTGCCCTTCGGCACGCGGAGCTTGCCCGCCTGGTCGTACAGCGGCCCCGTGAACTCGTAGAACTTGCCCGAGATGATCGCCTTCTTCCTCGCGTTGATCAGGCCCCGGGTCTTCGTCGACACCTTGGGGCCGAGCGGAGCGAGCACCGCAAAGCCGTCCGCCATGGTGCCCCAGTAGCTCCCGGTCTTCCAGGTGCCGTTCTGTGCCTGCTTGACGCGCTTGAGGTAGTAGAGGCCCCAGTCGTACATTCCAGCGGTCAGCCACGACGTCGGCGCGAACTTCCTCGCGTTCGACCCGTGCCCCACCCACGGGATGCCCTTCGTCTGCGCGTACTGCCCGGCGGACGGGCTGTCGACGTTCTGGCCGATCACGTCGACCCCCGCGGCGACGAGGCTCTCCGCGGCCTTCCGCTCCTTCGCCGGGTCGAACCACGACTTCGTCCAGACGATCCGGATCGTGGCGTCCGGCCGTACGGCCTGAACGCCGAGCGCGAAGCCGTTCGTGTGCCGGATGATCTCCGGGATCGGGAACGGCACGATGTACCCGATCTTCCCGTTCTTCGTCGCGGCTCCCGCGGCCATGCCCGAGAGGTAGATCGCATCCTCGGCGGCGCCGAAGTAGTTCGCGAAGTTCTTCCCGGTCTTGAAGCCGGTCGCGTGCTCGAAGTACACGTCCGGGTACTTCTTCGCTGCGGCCGCCATCGCGTCCATGAAGCCGAACGACGTGGCGAAGATGATCTTGTTGCCGTCGCGCACGAGGGCGTCGATCACCTGGGCCGTCTGTGGGCCCTCGGGGACGTTCTCCTTGTACGTCGTGACGACCTTCTTGCCCAGCATCTTCTGGACGTACAGCCGGCCGTCGTCATGGGCCTGCGACCAGCCGCCGTCGTTGTGGGGCCCGACGTAGATCCAGGCCGCCTTGATCGGCTTGGCCTCGGCGGCCCCGCCGCTCGCCGCGAGTACGAGCGCGCCGACGAGCGACAGCAGCAGCACGACGTACGTCAAGCCTGCCTTCTTCATGTGCCCTCCTTCGAAGGATGTCCGCTTCTGCGATTGACCGAGCGTGTCACTGCGTCGAGCCCGCGGTCGCGAGGTCGCTCTCCAGCCGTTCGAGCTCTTCCGTGAATTCCTGGCGCATCCGGCGCTTCTCGTCGTCGGACAGCCACGACCCGTCGACGCCGTTGAGGCTCAGCTCGCGCACCGTGTCGACACCCCACTCGGCGGCGTTCGCCATCTTCACGTACTCGGTCCCGATGTCCGTGTGGAACATGGACGGGTCGTCGGAGTTGACCATGATCTTGAGGCCGCGCGCGGCCATCTCGCGGATCGGATGGGTGGTGTAGTCCTCCGGGTCGAAGTAGCAGACGGCGGTCGCCGTCGGGCACACCGTGAACGTGATGCCCTCGTCGCGGCAGCGCTCGACGAGCGCGTCGTCTCCGAGGATGTGGTACCCGTGGTCGATCCGCTCGCAGCCGAGCACGTCGAGGCACGTCGCGATGTTCTGCGCAGGCGCGTCCTCGCATGCGTGCGCGGTCAGCCGCAGGCCTCCCGAGCCGGCGAGCCTGTAGGCGTCGACGAACTGCTCCGGAGGATCGGGCGCCTCCGCTCCGTCCATGCCGAGACCGATGAGCTCGTCGCGCCGATGCTCGAGGACCTGCTCGACCATCTCCCGCGCCTCGGCCGGGCTGTCCTGGCGGTACACGTCGGCGATCAGCCGGCACGGGACACCGAAGTCGCTCTCGGCCGCCTGGATGCCGTCGACGAGACCGTCGACGACGGTCTTGTACGGCACGCCGCGCTTCGTGTGGAGCGTGGGGTTGAAGAACATCTCGCGGTACCTGAGGTTCCCGAGCTTGACGCCGTCCTCGATCGACTCGTAGGCGGCCCGGGCGAAGTCCTCCTGGTCGATCAGCGTGGTCGAGACCATCGCGAAGATCTTCAGGAACTCGTAGATGGAGTCGTAGTCGTAGAGCCTGTCCACGTCGTCCGTGGGAAGCGCGACCCCGTGCTTTCTGGCGAGGTCGGCGAACGTCCCCGGCCGCACCGTCCCCTCGAAGTGGCAGTGCAGCTCGACCTTCGGGACGCGACGCAGGAACTCGTCGTATCCCGTCATGCCAGCTCCCTTCTCATGCAGACCTCCAGGCCGCGGTCAAGACAGGGTGATCCTGTCACGTTCCGACACGGGCGGCATCACCGTCGTCGAGGTCTACGCGAACGAGCGCACGACCCGCTCGAGGACGTCGAGGGCGACTGCGACGTCCGCCTCGGAGATCGACTCGCGTGGGTCATGGCTGATGCCTCCGGCGCAGCGGACGAACAGCATCGCCGCCGGGCAGATGCGGGAGAGGACGACGGCGTCGTGACCCGCGCCGCTGACGAGCTCACGGACGAGGAGACCCTGCGCCCGGACCGCGTCGGCGAGACGCCCGCGAAGCTGGGGGTCGAGCTCGACGGCGGGGGTGTCGTACCGCGGCGTCCACGCACCGTCGACGCCGCGCGAACCGGCGATCCGCTCGACGTCGGCGCGAATCTCCTCCGCCGCCGCCCGGCGGACGCGGTCGTCGGCGTGCCGTACGTCGAGCAACATCCGCACCGCGCCCGGGACGACGTTTCCTACGCCCGGGGACAGCGACAACGCACCGACCGTCGCGACCAGGCCCGGCTCGGCGCGACCCACCCGCTCGACCGCGAGCACGACCTCTGCGGCCGCGGTGAGCGCGTCGTGGCGAGCGTCCATGGGAAGCGTCCCCGCGTGCCCTGCCTCGCCGGTCAGCGTGATCCTCGCGCGGGTCTGCCCGGCGATGGCGGTGACGACCCCGACGGGAAGCCCTTCCCGCTCGAGCACAGGCCCCTGCTCGATGTGGACCTCGACGTAGCCGGCCACCTCGGGCGCACGGGACGCGACCGCGGCCTCGGGGTCGCCGCCCGTGTCGCGCAGTGCGTCGCGGACGGTGATCCCCTCCCCGTCGACGAGGTCGAGCCACGTGGGGTCGAAGCCGCCGATGTACGCGGCCGAGCCGAGGTAGGCAGTCCCGAAGCGCGTGCCCTCCTCGTCGGCGAACGCGACGACCTCGAGCGAACAGGAGTCCCCGCCGGCCGCGACGCGCTCCGCCACGGCGAGCGCGGCGAGCACGCCGAGTGGCCCGTCGAACCGGCCGGCGTCCGGGACGGTGTCGATGTGCGAGCCGAGGACGAGCGGCGGCCCGACGCCCACACGTCCGACCACGTTGCCGACGGCATCGCGACGGACGGTCAGTCCGGCGCCCTCCATCCAGGCAGACACGAGCTCCCCGGCTCGTGCGAGCGCGGGCGTCGCGAACCTCCGCGTGAGCCGACCGGATTCCTCGCTGATCGCCGCCAGCTCGTCTGCCCGGGCGAGCACGTCTGCAGCAGTTCCGGTCACGGGCCACGACGATAGAGCACCGCGATAACGTCACCCGCATGGCGACGCTCTACGCGAACGGCTGGGTCGTCACGATGGACGACGCCGGCACCGAGCACGCCGATGGCTGGGTGCTCGTCGAGGGCGCGACGATCGAGGCGGTCGGCAGCGGCAAGGAGCCCCCGCACGACGCCCGGATCGACGTCGGCGGTGCCGTCGTGACGCCGGGGCTCGTCAACACCCATCACCACCTCTACCAGACCCTCACCCGCGCGCGGGCGCAGGAGGCCGACCTCTTCACCTGGCTCCGCGAGCTGTACCCCGTGTGGGCGGGGATCGACGCGGAGGCGGAGTACGCCGCCGCGCGAACGGGGCTCGCCGAGCTGGCGCTCTCCGGCTGCACGACCGTCTTCGATCACCACTACGTCTTCCCACGCGGCCGGCCCGGCATCTTCGAGGCGGAGGTCGAGGCGGCGCGCGAGCTCGGCGTCCGCCTCGTCGCGTCGCGCGGCTCGATGGATCTCGGCATCTCGGACGGCGGCCTGCCCCCCGACGAGCTCGTCGAGGAGCTGGACGCGGTGCTCGCCGAGACCGAGCGGCTCCACGGCGCCTTCCACGAGAGCGGCCCCGGAGCGCGGGTGCAGCTCGCGGTCGCGCCGTGCTCGCCGTTCTCGGTCACCGGACGGCTGATGGAGGAGTCCGCGGAGCTCGCGCGGCGGCTCGGCCTGGTGCTGCACACGCACCTCGCCGAGACCGTGGAGGAGGAGGCGTACTGCCGGGAGCTCTACGGGTGCTCACCGGTGGAGTACCTCGAACGGCTCGGCTGGCTGGCGGACGACGTCTGGTGCGCGCACTGCGTGCACCTCTCCGACGGGGAGGTGGCGCGCTTCGCGGAGACCGGGACGGGCGTCGCCCACTGCCCGACGTCGAACCTGCGCCTGGGCGCCGGTGTCGCGCCGGTGCGGTCCCTGCTCGATGCCGGGGTGCGGGTCGGCCTGGGCGTCGACGGCTCTGCGTCCAACGAGCGGAGCGATCTCTTCGGAGAGGTCAAGCAGGCGCTCCTCGTCGCCCGCGGCCGCGGCGGGGCCGAGGCGATGACGGCGCGCGAGGCGCTCCGGCTCGGCACGCGGGGCGGCGCGGAGGTGCTCTGCCGGGACGACATCGGGTCGCTCGAACCGGGGAAGCAGGCCGATCTCGCGGTCTGGGCGACCGACGGGCTCGAGCTCGGCGGCGCCGAGGATCACGTCGCCGGCCTCGTCTTCTCGGGGCCCCACCGCGTCGACCGGCTGGTCGTCGGCGGCGAGGACGTCGTGCGCGGCGGCTCGCTCGTCCGGGCGGACGAGGCCGAGATCGCGCGCGCCCATCGGGTCCAGGCGCGAAGATTCGCGTAATGCCGTGCTCGCTCTCCACGCACGTGCTCGACACCGGCGCGGGAAAGCCCGCCGCCGGGGTCAGGGTCGAGCTCGCCGGGGCGGACGGCACGATGGCGACGGCCGTAACCGACGGTGACGGTCGCGCGCGGCTCGCGGACGACTTGGCCGCCGGTACCTACCGCATCGTCTTCCACCCGCCCTCGCCGTTCTTCACCCGCGTCGAGCTTGCAGGTCGAGCTCGCGGACGGCCACTACCACGTCCCTCTCCTCGTCTCTCCGTACGGGTGCGCGAGCTACCGCGGGAGCTGAGCGTCGAGGAGCTCGGCGAGCTCTTCGAGGGCCGGACGCGCTTCGTCGAGCGGCTCGCCGCCGAGCCCGACCCGCTGGTGCGCGCACGCACGCTCGTCCACGAGCTTCCCCCGGACGAGAAGCGCGAGATCCTCGCCGCGCATCCCGCGATCGGCCAGCGCACGGGCCTCTCCGCGCGGTCGGCGGCCGAACAGGGGACCGACGCCGACCCGGACGTACTCGCGGAGCTCGCCCGGCTGAACGCCGCGTATGAGGAGCGGCACGGATTCCGGTTCGTCGTCTTCGTCAACCGGCGCCCGAAGCACGAGATCCTCGAGGTGCTCCGCGCGCGGATCGACAATCCGACCGACGAGGAGCTGGAGACGGCTCTCGGCGAGCTCGTCGCGATCGCGGAGGACCGGTGGCGGCGGGCCTGATCGCGCTCTCGGACGCCCTGCGCGACTGGCTCGACCTCGGGCTCCGTTGGCTGCACGTCATCGCCGCGATGGCGTGGATCGGGACCTCGTTCTACTTCGTCCTCCTCGACCAGTCGCTCCGGCCGCCCAAGGACCCGGCGGACGTCGACGCCGGGGTCGGCGGCGAGCTCTGGGAGGTGCACGGCGGCGGCTTCTACCAGGTGCAGAAGTACGTGGTCGCGCCACCGCGGCTCCCCGACTTCGTCGCGTGGTTCAAGTGGGAGGCGTACACGACGTGGCTCTCCGGCTTTGCGCTGATGCTCGTCCTCTACTACCTCGAGGCGTCGAGCGCGCTCGTGAAGCCGGGCGACGACCTCGAGCCGTGGCTCGCGGTCGCGATCTCGATCGCGCTCCTCGGCGTCGCCTGGATCGCGTACGACGTCCTCAACCGACGCGTCTCGGACGCGCGGGTGCTGTGGCCCGTCCTCATCGTGCTCGTGGGCCTCGCGGCCTGGGGGTCGTCCGAGCTCTTCACGCCGCGCGCGGCGTGGCTCCAGGTCGGGGCGATGATCGGGACGGTGATGGCGGCGAACGTGCTGTTCGACATCATCCCGGCGCACCGCGAGCTGATCCGCGCAAAGGAGGAGGGCCGCGAGCCCGATCCCAGGCCGGGGATCCAGGCGAAGCAGCGCTCGGTGCACAACAACTACCTCACGCTCCCCGTGGTGCTGACGATGCTCGCGGGGCACTTCCCGTTCGCCTACGGCGCCGAGCACGCGTGGCTCGTGCTCGTGGGCCTGATGGCGATCGGGGCCTGGACGCGCCTGTTCTACAACCTCCGTCACCAGGGGCGCACCCACTGGTGGATGGCCGTCGCGGGTGCTGCGGCGTTCGTCGCGCTCGCGATCGGCGTCGAGCAGAGCGGCGACACTGCGGCGCCGCCCGCCGACGCGGCCGCGATCGCCCGGGGCAAGCAGGTGTTCGTCACCGCCGGCTGCGGCGCCTGTCACACGCTCGCGGACGCCGGCTCCACCGGCGTCGTCGGCCCGAGCCTCGACGCCTCCGAGCCGTCCGCGGAGCTGGTCGAAGAGCGCGTCCGCCACGGGCAGGGCGCGATGCCGGCGTTCGCCGGGACGCTCTCCGACGAGCAGATCGACGCCGTCGCGGCGTACGTCTCGTCCGTGGCAGGCGGATAGGATCGCGGCCGCATGCTCGAGATCACCGCCGGGGGTTTCTCGTTCACCGCTCGCCTCGAGGAGGCCGACGCGCCGGAGACCGTCGCTGCCTTCCGCCGCCTGCTCCCGCTCGAGTCGAGGATCATCCACGTCCGCTGGTCGGGCGAGGCAGGCTGGATCCCGTTCGGCGACCTCGATCTCGGGCTCGGCCCGGAGAACGCGACGTGCTACCCGCATCCGGGCGAGATCGTCCTCTACCCCGGCGGCGTCTCGGAGACGGAGATCCTGCTGGCATACGGCTACGTCAACTTCGCTTCGAAGGCCGGCCAGCTCGCGGGGAACCACTTCGCGTCGATCGTGGAGGGCAACGAGAACCTCCGGCCGCTCGGGAAGAAGTTCCTCTGGGAGGGCGCGCAGGAGATCGTCTTCCGCGAGGCGTCGGCCACGCCCTAGAGCGTCACGCCCACTCCGCGCTCGCGCGCCCGGCGCACCACCTCGGTGCCGATCGCGACGTCCCACGGCGCGATGCCGTTCGACTTGAAGACGACGATGTCGGCGTCGCTCTGCCTGCCCGGGAGCTCGCCCGACACGACGTCCTGGAGCTCCTGCACCTCGAGCCAGTCGAGCTGGCCGGCGGCGACCGGCTCGATCAGGTCGCCGGACTCGTGCTTCGCGTCCTCGAGCGAGTCGCAGCAGACGAAGGTCGCACGCGCGATCACCTGGGCGTCGAGCTCGCGGGCGCGTGGGTCGTTGGCGCCGATCGCGCAGACGAGCGCGCCGTCGGAGAGCCAATCGCCGCGCAGCACCGGATCCTTCGACGTCGTCGCCGTGACGACGACGTCGCACGCCCCGGCGTCGGCAGGCGTCTCGGCCACCTCCGCGCCGTGCGCTGCTGCGAACGCCTCTGCCCGCTCGGCCGTCCGGCTCGACACGACGACGCGGTCGATCGTCGGCACGGCCGCCCGGATCGCGGCGAGCTGCGACTCCGCCTGCCAGCCCGCGCCGATCAGCCCGAGGCTCGCCGCGCCGGGTCGCACGAGATGCTTCGCGGCCACCCCGGATGCGGCGCCCGTCCTGACCTGCCCGAGCCGGTCGGCCGCGATGAGCCCGAAGAGCGCGCCGTTCGAGAGGTCGAACAGGCAGACGACGAACTGGAGCTGACCCTCGACGACCGTGTAGCTCTTGAGACCGGCGACGCCGAGCCCGCGATCCGCCGCGGCCATCACGGCGAAGTACCCTCCCTCGACGGAGAAGCGTCGCCGCGGCATCAGCTCGACGTCGCCGGCCGCCATTCGCCGGAAGCAATCCTCGATCACGGGCACGGCCTCGCCGGGCGAGACGAGCGACGCGACGTCGTCCTCGGAGAGCCAGAGCGGCATTTCCGGATGCTAGTGGGGCGGCGCGACCCGCCGACTCGGCGGCCCGGCGCCGCTACCCCTCAGACCGGCACGATCGGGAGCGTGAACCGGAAGGCGCTCCCGCCTCCGTCGGCAGGCTCGACCCAGATGTGCCCTCCGTGGGCCTCGACCACCCGCCGGCAGACGGCGAGACCGATTCCGCTCCCCTCGACGCGCCGCTCGAGGCGCGAGAACATGCCGAAGATCGTCGCGACGTGCTCGCGGGCGATCCCGACGCCGTTGTCCCGCACCGTCACGACCCACTCGTGTTCCCGTCTCTCCGCACCGACGTCGATCCGGAGAGGCGCTTCTCCCCGGAACTTCAGCGCGTTGCCGACGAGGTTCAGGAAGACGCGTCGCAGCTGCGCGGGGTCACCGCTGACGGTGGGGAGGTCTTCGACGACGAGGACGGCACCGGCGTCGTCGATCGCCGCGCGGAGGTCGCTCGCGACGTCGGCCAGGACATCGTCGAGCAAGACGCGCTCGCGCACGAGCTCGCCGGAGCGGGCGTAGGCCAGCACGCCGTCGATGAGCTCGCGCCCGCGGTCCGTCGACGCCCGGAGCTCCTGAAGCACTCCGGCCGGGGGCGGCTCCTCCGGTCGCTGCTCGAGCATCGTGACGAGCATCGCGATCCCTGCGAGGGGCTGGCTGAGATCGTGGGCGACGACGTTCGCGTATGCCTTCAGCTCGGCCTCCATCCGGCGTTCCTCGGTCACATCGTGGAGGAAGACGATGACGCCCTCGCCCAGCCTCGCCACGCGTTGAGCGAAGGTCCCGAGCATGTACCCATCGCCGAAAGGCGTGTCGTACGTCACCTCGTTGACGAACGGCGTGCCGTTCTCGCACACGCCGGTGTACGCCTCGAACGCCTTGCTGCCACGCATCGCCGGGAGCGCCTCGAGCAACGTGTACCGGTCGGGCGTCTCCGCCGGGATCCGAAAGCCGCGGACCATCGTCGGGTTGCCGTAGCCGAACGTGAAATCGACGATGTCGCCGCCTCCGTCCCGAAGCGCCCAGAGCACGCCGACGGGCTCGGGGAAGCCGTCGAGCAGCGCCCGGAAGCCGGCCGCTCCCTTGTCGCCGAGCGCCTCGACGAGCTTGGTGTCCTCGCCCCAGGGCTCCGGCTCGAACTGGTGGCTCGGCTCACCCACGTCGCAAGGATACGACCGGCCCCGTCCCGCCCGCGAACGACGGACGCACGGCTCCCTAGCATGAGCGACGTACCCGTCAGATCCGGCAGAGGAGAGAACGATGGCAGAGAAGAAGCCTGTAAAGAAGCCCACGCAGTCCACGGGATTCTCGGACGAGGAACGGGCCGCCATGAAGGAGCGCGCCCGGGAGCTGAAGGCGGAGGCGCGCCGCGGCAGGGACGAGGCGGCCGGGGAGAGCGACGTGCTCGCGAAGATCGCCGAGATGCCGGGGCCGGATCGGGCCATGGCCAAGCGGCTCCATGCGATCGTCAAGGCCAGCGCGCCCGACCTCATGCCGAAGACCTGGTACGGGATGCCCGCCTATGCCAGGGACGGCAAGGTCGTCTGCTTCTTCCAGAGCGCGGACGAAGTTCAAGGCGAGGTACTCGACCTTCGGCTTCAGCGACGAGGCGAACCTCGATGCAGGCGCCATGTGGCCGACCTCCTTCGCGCTGAAGAAGTTGACCGCCGCCGACGAGAAGAAGATCAGCGCACTCGTGAAGAAGGCGGTGCGCTAGGGACGGAGCGCGCCACCGGCGTCACCGGCGGAGCGCGGAGGAGTCGGATCGGGCTGCAGTGCTGCCACCCACGAGGGATTCAGCACAACGGGGCGGCACGATGTGTGCCGCCCCGTTGTGTGGGGTTGGGGGTGGGGTGAGGTCGGTGTTAGCCGACGAGGATGTTCCCGGCCTTGGCCACGAAGCTTCGTGCCCTCGATACGTGAGGTAGTCGGGGGCGTCCGGCGCGTCGTTGACGATGAACGTGAGCATGACTCCGGCCTTCACGGCGGGATGCTTGCTGTACGTCACCTCCATCGTCAGCTTCATGCTCGTGCTGTCGATGCCTTCCACGTCGGTTGCCTTGGCGGTGTAGTAGCCGGACTTGTCGGAGTAGAACCCAGTGCCCTTGTCAGCGGCCGACGGGCCACCGTCATATCCGGAGAACGTGAAGTTCGCCAGCCCGTTGCCGGGGTTGTCGTACCAGATGGAGCCCGCCACCTTGGTGGCCGCGGGGCACGCGAGTGCCAGGGGTCGTCGTCGTAGCAGTGGTGACCGCCGGCGTCGAGATCATGGAACTCGATGATGTTGGCCGTCCAAGTGGACTCGACGGGCACCGTGCTGTTGTCCATCGGCGCGTCCGTCACCTTGAACGTCGCGCCGCCGCCGACAGGAATGGTGTCGAAGCTGATGACGCGTCCTGTCGGCGTTGAACGAGCCGGTGACGGTCTCGTCCCAAGCCGAACGAACCGCCGTTGTCCGTCACCGTGCTGGTGCCGGTGAACGTGTTGTCAGCGTTGACGGTGACCGTGAAGTCGTGCTTCCACACGTTGCCGAACTGGCTGATCGTGTCCTTCGGCTGAAGAGCCGTGAACTTCGCCGTCGTGACCGTGGTGTTCACGGGGACCCCGCAGCGCCACGTTCGCCGAGGCGGACGAGCCGAATGCCATCGCGGGCGAGGCGACTGCCATGATTGCGACCGCCGCAGCGGCGACCGCGAGGATGATCTTCTTCACTTGTTTCCTTTGTTTGCAGGCAATCAACGGTGATCGCCTGATCCCCTCCAGCCTGCCCTCCGCTCGCCTCGCCCGATAGGACACGATTGGGTCAATCCCTCGGCGTGGAACGTGGGGCACCTTGTCCGCTCCGCACGCCGCGCCGCCCGCTTGATCGGGGCACTAGTGGTGGTCGGTGACGTGACAGCGCGGCGCGGATACGCCTCAACCGCGCATGAATTCTTGATGCGCCCGGCAAGATTCGAACTTGCGACCTCTGCCTCCGCAGGGCAGCGCTCTATCCCCTGAGCTACGGGCGCGGGGAAGGGTGAGTGTAGCGAGGACGCTTGTGACGATCGGTTACACGGACAGCTGGCGCGCCGCCCCGTCGGGCAGCGCCAGGGTGGCGTCGTCCGGCACCTCGCGGCGGACGTACGCGAGCGCGATGACCCCGTGCTCGGGGTCCCGGGCCGTGCTCGTCACGCGACCGACGACCTTGCCACCGAGCGACAGCTCGGCGTCGTAGGCGGGCGGCTCGTCGCCGTCGAGCGCGAGCACGCGCAGCCCGCGGTTCGGGTGGCCGCGGTAGTGGAGGCGCGCGACGGGCTCCTGCCCGGGGTAGCACCCCTTCGTGAAGCTGATCGCACGCTCCTCCAGCCCTGCCTCGGCCGGCAGCACGCGATCGTCGAGCTCACGGCCGAGCCGCGGTGTGCGCGCGAGGATCCGCAGCCGCTCGAGCTCGTCCTCGCCGATCGGCATCGCCCCGTCCGGCGGCTCCGTGTCGACGAGCTCCACCGCCGGGACGCCGTAGTCCAGCGTCGGAAGCCCGGGCTCATGACGAAACGTTGCGAGCGGTTCGTCGCCGAGCACCACCACCGACCGGTGCTCCTCGAGCGCGATCTCGCACTTCGCCGCGAACCGCGAGCGGAGCAGCTCGCGGGCGATGCGCTCTCCGGCTCCCGGCTCGGTGAGCAGGAGGAAGTCGTCGTCGGCTCGCCGCCAGACGACCATCGTCGCGATCACCCGCGCCTTCGGCGTGAGGAGGAGGGCCTCGCAGCTTCCGTCGACCTCGAGCGCCTCGACCTCGTTCGAGACCATGCGGTTGAGGTACGAGGCGGCGTCCGGGCCGTTCACGGAAACGTAGGACCTCGGCCTCGGGGCGATCTGTAACGTCGTGGCGACCATCCGAGATCGAGGGTAGCCGCATGTTCAGGAGCAGGGCCGAGCGGAAGGTGGAGGAGGCGGGCTACGACCCGTCCCGGCTGCCACCCGGCCAGTACCTGACGGACAAGTGGCCGGTGCTGCACGCGGGCGACGTGGCGTCCTATCCGGCGGACCTCCGCGGCTGGGACTTCCGCGTCCACGGCGAGGTCGAGACGCCGATCGCCCTCAGCTGGGCCGAGCTCGCCGAGCTCCCGCAGACCACCGTCACGCAGGACATCCACTGCGTCACCCGCTGGAGCCGGTTCGACGCCGAGTTCACCGGCGTCGCCTGGTCGACGATCCGCGCGCTCGTGCGGCCCCGCCCGAGCGCGCACTACGCGATCGCCCACGCCGAGGCGGGATTCACCGCGAACGTCCCGGCCTCGTTCCTCGACGCCGACGGCGCGCTGCTCGTCACCCACGCGGACGGCGAGCCGCTGACGCCCGAGCACGGTTGGCCGCTCCGGCTCGTCGTGCCCGGCAAGTACTTCTGGAAGAGCGCCAAGTGGCTGCGCGCGATCGAGCTCCGCGCGACCGACGCCCCGGGGTTCTGGGAGCGCTACGGGTACCACAACGACGCGGATCCCTGGGAGGAGCAGCGGTACGCCTTCTGAGCCCTGAAATAGCGAAACGGCCGCTTGGGGGAGCGGCCGTCTCGGTGATGCTGGGGAGGGTGGGTACTCCCATTACTCGGCGTCCCGAGGGACGGTCTTTGTCCCTCGTTCGAGTGATTCGACCGACGACCCGTCAGCCGCGGTCGAGATGCTCCCGCAGCTCGTCCAGGAGGGCGGCGGCGGTCGTGCCGTCGCGAGGGGCGATGAAGATCGTGTTGTCGCCCGCGATATTCCCCGCGATCCCTGGATGCGCCCCTTCGTCCAGAGCCTGGGCGAGGGCGCTCGCGTAGCCCGAGGGCGTCGTGACGACGACCAGCGGGCCGGCGCGCTCGACGCCGGTCGCGTAGCGGCGCATCGCGACGCCGATCGCGTGACGCCGGTCGGCATCGTCCCCGCCCGGGGTCGCGTAGACGAGGCGCCCGGACGGGGCACGCACCTTCACGAGACCGAGCTCGTGGACGTCGCGTGAGACCGTCGTCTGCACGGCGTCGTGACCCTCCTCGCGCAGCGCCTCGACGAGCTCCGCCTGGGTCGACAGCGCCCGGTCGCGGACGAGCCGCAGGATCGCCTGCTGTCGCACCCGGTTGCTCATCCGAGCGCGCGGGCCAGGAGCCCGAGGGCCTCGTCGACCTCGCCCGCCGTGACGGGCAGCGGCGGCAGGAGCCGCAGGACGTCGGGACCGGCGGTGAGGACGAGCAGGCCGAGCTCGCGGGCGGCGTCGACCACGTCGCCGGCGCTCCGGTCGAGCACCGCGGCGAGCAGCAGCCCCCGGCCGCGCACCGCGAGGACGCCCGGCAGCGTCGCCAGGCCGGCGCTGAGCTGCTCCCCGCGTGCCACGACGTTGTCGAGCAGGAGATCGTCGATCGCCTCCACGACCGCACATGCGGCGGCGCAGGCCACCGGGTTGCCGCCGAAGGTCGATCCGTGGTCGCCGGGCCCGATGGCGTCGGCGACCCCGTCCCGGACGAGCAGCGTGCCGATCGGGAGGCCGTTGCCGAGCCCCTTGGCGAGCGTCACGAGGTCCGGCTCGAGCCCGAGCTGCTCGAACGCGAAGAACGTGCCGGTGCGGCCGAGCCCCGTCTGCACCTCGTCGACGACGAGCAGGGCGCCGACCTCGCGGGCGATCTCCGACGCGGCCGAGAGGAACGCCGGGTCCAGCGGCACGATCCCGCCCTCCCCGAGGACCGGCTCGAGCATGATCGCGGCGAGCTCGCCGCCGGGCGCGACGGCGGCCTCGAGCGACTCGACGTCGTTGGGGCGGGCGAATGCGAAGCCGGGGACGAGGGGGCCGAAGCCCTCCCACTTGGCGGGCTGACCCGTGGCGGAGAGCGCGCCGAACGTGCGCCCGT
This sequence comes from uncultured Actinomycetes bacterium, assembly GCA_963814565.1. Lineage (GTDB taxonomy): Bacteria > Actinomycetota > Thermoleophilia > Gaiellales > Gaiellaceae > Gaiella. The sequence continues at coordinate 45,595 of CAWFDO010000007.1, read as the reverse complement.
GGAAGCTTCCCTCGAGTGCGACGACCCGCGTGCGTCCCGTCGCCTTGCGCGCGACCTTGAGCGCCGCCTCGTTCGCCTCCGCCCCCGAGTTGCAGAAGAACGCCTGCGCGCCGTCGAAGCGGTCGGAGAGCAAGCCGGCGAGGCGGAGCATCGGCTCGGTCCAGTAGAGGTTCGACGCGTGCCAGAGCTCGTCGAGCTGCGCGTGCGCGGCGGCCGTCACCGCCGGATGCCGGTGGCCGAGGCCGACGACGGCGATCCCGGTCCCGAAGTCGAGGTAGGAGCGCCCTGCCTCGTCCCAGACGCGGCTTCCCTCGCCACGGACGATCGTGACGTCGGCGCGGGCGTAGGTCGGCAGGACGGCAGCGCGCCGGCCAAGTAACAGATTGTCACTTGCCGGTGTCAGACGGACACCTCCGTGACGCCGATGGAGGCGCGGACGCCGCCCCGCGCCGCCGTCACGGCGGCCAGGAGCTTCGGCACGATCCCGCCCTCGAAACGGCCGTCGTCCAGCCCCGACGCCGCGTCGTCGGCGCGCAGCACCGACGCGACCTCGCCGTCGACGAGGACACCCGGCACGTCGCTGACGAAGACGATCCGCTCGGCGCGGAGCCCGACCGCGAGCGCCGCGGCGGCCTCGTCGGCGTTGACGTTGAGCGGGCCCTCGGCGAGCGGGGCGACGACCGGCACGAGACCGGCGTCGAGCGCCTCGAGCACCGCGGCGGGGGCGACCGGCTCCGGGTCGCCGACCAGGCCGAGCGCCTCGACACGGCGGGCGCGCAAGCCGATCGCGTCGCCGACGAGCGGCACGGCGGACGGCCCGATCGCCGCGCACACCGCGGCGTTGACCGCGGCGAGCGAGAAGCGCACGACCTCGAGCACCTCGGGCGTCGTGACCCGCCGTCCGTGGACGAACGTCGGCGTGATCCCCCGGCGCTCCATCTCGCTCGAGATCTGCGGCCCTGCGCCGTGGACGACGACGGTGCGCGCGCCCGCCTCGGCGAGCGCCGCGCGGACCGAGGCCGCGGCGACGCGGCCGCCGAGCTTCAGCACGGTGGTCACGTCGTGTACTCCGCGTTCAGGCGGACGTAGTCGTACGAGAGGTCCGAGGCGAGGTAGGCGGCGGCTCCGGAGCCGAGGCCGAGGTCGAGGTCGATCGTGCACGCCGCGCCGGCGAGTTGCGGCACGCGGCCCGTTGGCGTCCCACGCTCGAACACGGCGGTCCCATCGAACGAGACGGTCAGAAGGTCCGGGTCGAGATGCGCGAAGCCGCCGTTGGACGGCGCCGAGCCGGCCGCCGCGAGCACCCGGCCCCAGTTCGGGTCGTGGCCGAAGGCGGCGGTCTTGACGAGCGGCGACGTGGCGACGCGGCGGGCGATGGCCTGCGCGTCCTCGGCGCTCGAGGCGCTCGAGACCCGGATCTCGAGGACGACGGTCGCGCCCTCCCCGTCGGCCACGATCTGGCGCGAGATGTCGGCGCAGACCTCACACAGCGCCGAGGCGAACCGCTCGTCCGTCGCCTTGCTGCGCGTCACGCCCGACTGCCCGTTCGCGAGCAGGACGACGGCGTCGTTCGTCGAGCAGTCGCCGTCGACGGAGATCCGGTTGAACGTCTCCTCGACGGCGGGGCGGAGGAACGCGTCGGTCTCGGCCGGATCGAGCGGATAGTCGGTCGTCACGATCGCGAGCATCGTCGCGAGCGCCGGGTGGATCATCCCCGCGCCCTTGCCCATGCCGCCGACGACGAAGCCGTCGCCGCCGGCGACGGCGGTCTTCGGCCCCGCATCCGTGGTCAGGATCGCCTCGGACGCCGCCGGGCCGCCGCCGGGGGAGAGGGTGGCGGCGGCCTCGTCGACGCCTCCCAACAGCTTCTCCATCGGCAGCCGAGGTCCTATGACGCCCGTCGAGAGGACGACGACCTCCTCCGGTGCCAGCCCGAGAAGCCGCGCCGTGTACGCCGCCGTCGCCGAGGCGTCCTCCTCGCCCGCCCGGCCCGTGGCGGCGTTCGCCACGCCCGCGTTGACGACAACTGCCTGTGGCTGCGCCAGCTCGAGGTGACGCCGGGAGACCACGACCGGAGCGGCCTGGACGCGGTTCCGTGTCCACATTGCGCATCCGACGGAGGGGACAAGGGAGCGCAGCAGCGCCACGTCGGGCTTCCCCGAGGGGCGGATTCCGGCAGAGACGCCGGCGGCAGCGAACCCGCGGGCGGCGGTGACGGACATCAGACGAGCACCCCGGAGAGCCGGAGCCCGGCCGTCTCCGCGAAGCCGAACAGCAGGTTGACGTTCTGGACGGCCTGGCCCGCGGCTCCCTTCCCGAGGTTGTCGAGCGCGCAGATCACGATCGTGCGATCGGTGTGCCGGTCGTCGAAGACGCCGATCTCGGCCGCGTCCGTGTGCTGCACGCGCGCAAGCTCGGGGACGACTCCTTCGGGCAGGACGGTGACGACCGGGCTCGACGCGTAGTGCTCCTCGAGGAGCGCGCGGAGGTCGGCGCCGGTCGAGCGGACGTTGCAGGTGGCGAGCAGCCCGCGCCGGACGGGGAGCAGGTGCGGCGTGAACGAGACGGGGAACCCGAGCAGCTGGGAGATCTCGGCGACGTGCTGATGCGCGCCGACCTTGTAGGGCGAGACGTTCTCGAGGACGAATCCGGCGTGTGTCGACGCCTTCGGGGTGCGCCCTGCCCCGGTCATCCCCGACATCGCGTCGACGACGACGCTCCCCGGGTCGACGTCCCGGGCGAGCGGCGCGAGCGAGAGCAGCACCGCCGTCGCGTAGCACCCGGGATTCGCGATCGCCCGGCCCGTCGGGGGCGAGAGCTCGGGGAGCCCGTACGACCATCCGTCGAGATCGGCCGGGCGCGGGTGCGCGAAGCCGTACCAGGCGTCGTACTGCGCGGCGTCGCGCAGCCGGTGCGCGCCGGAGAGGTCGACGACCACTCCGCGCGACGGGAGGTCGACCGTGGCTGCCTCCTCATGCGAGAGGCAGAGAAACGTCACGTCCGCCTCGCACGCGAGCGCAGCCTCGTTCGTGATCAGGCGCGGGACACGCTTGCCGCCGTTCCGGTTGAGTCGCGGATCCAGTGCCGTCGCGTCGCTCCCGGCGAGGGAGTCCGAGCCGACGGCATACAGCTCCAGCTCGGGATGTCCGAGGACGCGATCGAGCGTCTCCTGTCCCGTGTAGCCCGCGGCTCCGGCGATGCTGACGTAGGCCATCTGCATAGTATGCATAAACTTTCTGAGTTATGCGGAGCTAGGCGGTGAGGCGGCCGTCCTCCGCCTCCTCCTGCTCGACGACCTGCTCGCGTGGCGCCAGGCGCCGGAAGCGACCCAGCGACCGCTCGGGATCCTCGAGCAGGGCGGCAGCGCGCGCGGAGCCGGTCGCGCGCCGATGACGCTCGAGCAGCCGGAGCAGGCGGTCCGGCTCTTCCCCGGCGAGCGGCTCGAGCACCACGAGCTCGTCGTTCAGGAGGCTCTCGTCGGCGTCGAGGAGGAACGCCTCGCCGCCGGTCATCCCGGCGCCGAGGTTGCGGCCGTGCGGGCCGAGCACGACGACCGTGCCGCGGGTCATGTACTCGCACCCGTGGTCGCCCACGCCCTCGACCACGGCGGTAGCGCCCGAGTTGCGGACGGCGAACCGCTCGCCGGCCGCCCCTGCGCAGAGGAGCTCGCCGCCGGTCGCGCCGTACAGGGCGGTGTTGCCGAGCAGGACGGGCTCGCCTGCGTCGCCACCCGGCGGCGAGACGACGATGCGCCCGCCGGACATCGACTTCCCGACGTAGTCGTTCGCCTCGCCCACGAGCCGCAGCTCGACGCCGGACGTCAGGAACGCGCCGAAGCTCTGGCCGGCTGAGCCCTCGAACCGCGCGCGGACGCGGCCGGCCGGCGGGACGCTGCCGACGGCCTTGGCGATGGCGCCGCCGAGGCGGGCGCCGATCGCGCGGTCGGCGTTCGTGATCTCGTACGCCGCCTCCACGAGCCTCGCGCCGCTGATCGCGGCCTTGCCCTGGGCGAGGAGAAGCGCTCCGAGCCGTCGCCCTCGTGCGGGACGGGCTCGCCGACGTAGCGGGCGTGCCCCTGGCCGGCCCGCCCGAGCAGCGGCGCCAGGTCCAGCGCGTCGGCCGCCGGGTCGCCCGTGCGACGCTGGCGGAGCAGGTCCGTGCGGCCGACCGCCTCGTCGAGCGTCCGCAGACCGAGCCGCGCGAGGAGCTCGCGCACCTCGAGGGCGACGAAGCGGAGGTACGACTCGACCATCTCGGGCGTGCCCGCGAACTTCGCTCGCAGCTCCGGACGCTGGCTGGCGATTCCGACCGGGCACGTGTCGAGGTGGCAGGAGCGCACCATCAGACATCCCTCCGCGATGAGGAGGGCCGTGCCGAACGAGAACTCGTCCGCACCGAGCAGCGCCGCGACGACGACGTCGCGACCCGTCTTGAAGCCGCCGTCGACCCGCACGCGCACACGCCCGCGGAGGCCGTTCGCGACGAGCGCCTGCTGCGTCTCCGCGAGCCCGAGCTCCCACGGGGCGCCGGCGTGCTTGATCGAGGGAAGCGGGCTCGCGCCCGTGCCGCCGTCAGCGCCCGCGACGTGGACGATGTCGGCCCGCGCCTTCGCGACTCCCGCCGCGATGACCCCCACTCCGCTCGAGGCGACGAGCTTGACGGAGACGTCCGCCTCGGGGTTGACCTCCTTGAGGTCGAACACGAGCTGCGCGAGATCCTCGATCGAGTAGATGTCGTGGTGCGGCGGCGGCGAGATGAGCGACACCCCCGGGCTCGTGCCGCGGAGCCGCGCGATCTCGGTCGTCACCTTGTGCGCCGGGATCTGGCCTCCCTCGCCGGGCTTCGAGCCCTGCGAGATCTTGATCTGGAGCTCCTCGGCGAATGCGGCGTACTCGGCCGTGACCCCGAAGCGGCCCGACGCGACCTGCTTGATCTTCGAGTTCCGGTCGTCCCGATAGCGGACCGGGTCCTCTCCGCCCTCGCCCGAGTTCGACCGGGCGCCGAGCCGGTTCATCGCGATTGCGATCGTCTCGTGCGCCTCCGCCGAGAGTGCTCCGTGCGACATCGCGCCGCCCGAGAAGCGCCGCACGATCGAGTCGACCGGCTCGACCTCGTCGAGGGGCGCCGGCTCGGGAGCGTCGACCGTCTCGAGCAGGTCGCGCGGCTCGAGCGGTGCCCGGCCGTTGACGAGCCCGGCGAACCGCTCGTAGAGCTCGAGGCGCTCGCCCTTGACGGCCTTGACGAGCGCGTGCGCCGCGGTGACGCCCTCCTGCAGCGCCGCGACGACCTCGGGATCGGTCGCGTGCGGCTCGCCGCCCTTGCGGAACTTGTAGAAGCCGGGGTTCTCCAGCTCGGGCTTCTCGGCACCGGCGACCGCGAGGCGGTCGAGCGCCTCGCGCTCGAGCCGGTCGAGCCCGATCCCGCCGATCGCCGAGGGCGTCCCGCCGAAGAAGCGCCGGCAGAGCCGCCGGTCGAGCCCGACGGCCTCGAACAGGCGTGCGCCGCGGTAGCTCGCGACGTCCGAGATGCCCATCTTCGACATGACCTTGAGGACGCCGTCCTCGAAGGCGCCGAGGAGCCGCCGCTGCGCCTCCTCGGGCGAGGGGCGATCGCCGCCGACCTTGTCGATCGACGCGAGGTGAGCGACCGTCTCGAGCGCGAGCCGCGGACAGACGACGTCCGCGCCGTAGCCGACCAGCGTCGCGACCATGTGGCTGTCGCGGGCATCGTCGCTCGACACGAGGAGCGACGCGCCGAGCCGCAGGCCGCGCTCGACGAGGCGGTCGTGCGCGGCGGACACCGCGAGGAGCGACGGGATCGGGGCGCGGTCACCGCCCGCCGCGTCGTCCGTGAGGCAGAGGACGGTCGCACCCTCCTCCACGAGCGCCGCGCACGCATCCGCGACGCGCTCGACGGCTCTTCCCAGGCCCTCGTCCGCGTCGAACGTCGCGTCGACGAGGGCCGGCTCGAGCATCGCGAGCCCGTGCGGCGTGACGAGGAACGACGGGAGCGCGACGAGCGGCGCCAGCGGCCCCTCGGCGTCGATCGCGGGGCGTGGGCCGACGAGCGTCGCGACCGACATCACGGTTCGCTCGCGGTAGTGGTCGATCGCCGGGTTGGTCACCTGCGCGAAGCGCTGCCGGAAGTACGACGCCAGCGGGCGTGCGCGCCCGGCGAGGGGCGCGATCGGGGCGTCGTCGCCCATCGAGTACACGGGGTCGCGGCCGCTCTGCGCGATCGGGCGGAGCATCAGGCTCAACTCCTCACGCGTGTAGCCGTGGAGCGCGTGCCGCGCGACGAGGCGGCCCTCGGGCACCTCGAGCCAGTCCCCCGCCTCGCCGAAGCCGATGCTCTCCGAGACCCAGGCCCCGTACGGCCTGCGCGACGCGAGCTCGCGCGTCAGCTCGGCGTCGAGGCGGAGGCCGTGCTCCGGATCGACCGAGAGGAGCTGGCCCGGCCCGAGACGCGCCCGGCGGACGACGACGCCCTCGGGGAGCGGGATCGCGCCCGCCTCCGACGAGACAGCGACGAGCCCGTCGTCGCAGATCGCGACGCGGAGCGGACGCAGGCCGTTCCGGTCGAGCTTTGCGCCGGACGCGATGCCGTCGGTGAAGACGAGTCCCGCGGGACCGTCCCACGGCTCGACCGCCATCGCGTGGTAGCGGCGCATCGCGCGCTCCGACTCGTCGATCCGGGGGTCGTTGTGCCAGGCAGACGGGACGAGCCGCGTCAGCGCCTCCTCGATGTCGAGGCCCGAGCGGACGAGCAGCTCGACGGCGTTGTCGAGGAGCGCCGAGTCCGAGCCGCGGCGATCGAGCGCCGGGGAGAGGCTCGGGTCGAGCCCGCGCGCGCGCTCGCGCGCCTCCATCCACGCGGCGTTGCCGTCGATGGTGTTGATCTCGCCGTTGTGGCAGAGCAGGCGGAAGGGCTGCGCGCGCTCCCAGCTCGGCTCCGTGTTCGTCGAGAAGCGCTGGTGGAAGATCGCGAACGACGCCGCCCAGCGGTCGTCTCGAAGGTCGGGGTAGAAGCCGGCGAGCTGGGTGGCGGCACAGAGTGCCTTGTAGGTGACGGTTCGGAACGAGAGCGACGAGACGTAGACGCCGTCGACGAGCTCGGCGCGCCTGCGGGCCCGGTACGCGCGGAGCTCCGCGTCGTCCGCGTCGCACGGCGCGAGGACGAGCTGGACGATGCGCGGCATCGACGCGGTGGCCGTCGACCCGAGCGCCGAGACGTCGAGCGGGACGTCCCGCCAGCCGAACGGCTCGAGCCCCTCGGTGCGGCAGGCTTCCTCGACGACGCCGCGGAGCCACGGCTCCCGGAGGAAGCACATCGCCATCCCGGCGCCGTCGATCCCCGTGAGCGTCTCGTGGAGCGGCAGGAGCACGCCGGCCCCGTCGCCGGTGACGCCGTCGGCCGCCCACGCGCCGCGATGCGCGACGGCGGCGAGGCCGGCGAGCGCCCGGTCGACGAGCTCGCGGGAGGCGCGTCCCTTCGCGTCGGCGACGAGGCCGATGCCGCACGCGTCGCGCTCGAGGGGCCGATCGTCGAGAAGCGTCGAAGCTGTCAGTGTCTCCCGCCTTCCGGGGTCGTGGACGAACGTGAGGGCCGAACCTCCCGCCGGTGTCTCTGTCAGCTAGTCCGGCGGAGGCGGGAGAAGTCGCCGGCTAGCGCGCGGGCGGCGCGATAATCGCGAACGCGGCAATGGCTGCCGGGGAGGCTTTTACGTTCGCGGTCACGGCGATCATCGAGAATCGATGGTAGTCGGCCAGGCCCCGGGCCGCAAGCTGCAATACCACATCGCAACCGGATCGCACCGGTTGGGGGTTGACAGCACCCACAACCGTCCGGCACTCTGGGTCGACGATGCTCTGCCTCGCCGTACCCGTATGCGCACTCGATGCGCGCCTCGCGGTATCGACCGGCGTCGGCATTGAGCTCATTTCGATTCTCCCCTCCTAGGGGAGATTTCGCTCACGCGTCCGCTGAAGGGCGCACACGCCGACCGAGACCACACCAGAGGTGCGTCCCGAGGGCGCATCGAGCGAGAGGAGCACCACCCCATGAGATTCCCACCCCCGACCCACCAACCGGCATGACGGCGCGGCGCAGGTTCGTCGTCGCTTGCCTTGCCGGCCACGGCATCGGCCCCGAGGTGACGGCCGCGGCGAGCCGCGCGCTGTCGCGTCTTGGCCGCGAGCACGGCTTCGACGTCGAGGAGCTGCACCCCCCGTTCGACACCGAGGCGCTCACGCGCTCGGGGCACCGGCTGCCCGCCGCCACGCGCCGTGCGACGCTCGCGTCCGACGCGGTGCTCGCAGCGGGTGACGCCGCGCCGGCACTCGTCGGCGTGCGTGAGGCGCTCGACCTCCGGGCGACCGTCACCCGGGTCCTCGACGACACCGGTGAGGTGACGGCGTTCGCCCCGTTCGACGAGGACGCGGCGGACTGGACGCTCGAGCGGGCGTTCGAGACCGCGAAGGCGCGCGCCGGCCGGCTCGCGTCGGTGGGCGTCTCGCCGGAGTGGTCGGCCCGCGTCGAGCGCCATGCCGACGTTCACTCGGGCGTCGAGGTCGAGCACGTCGCACTCCCGGACGCTCTGCGACGACTCGGCTCCGGGTCGACGGGCGTTCTCGCCGCCGAGGCGGTGCTCGCGGGCACCGTCGCAGCGGGGCCGCGGCTCGCCGGCAAGCGGCGACTCGTCGCGACCGGCTACCTCTCTCCGAGCGGACCGGGCCTCTTTGCTCCCGCCGAGGGAACGACGAGCGACCTCGCCGGGCAGGGCGTCGCGGACCCGAGCCCCATGCTGCTCGCGACCGCGCTGCTCCTCTCGGAAGGGCTCGGCCGAACGGCGGCGGGAGTCGCGCTCGAGGAGAGCCTCACCGAGGCGCTCCGTGGCGCGCGCACGCCGCTCGACACGGCCGCCACGGGCGTCGCCGCGACGACACGCGAGTTCGTCGACACCGTGCTCGGCCTGCTGCCGAGCACCCGGCGCGACACGGAGTTCGCACTGGGAGTCGGCCGATGAAGATCACCGGCGGGGACGCGATCCTCCGCTCCCTGGAGGCGGAGGGCGTGGACGTCATGTTCGGCATCCCCGGCGGAGCGATCATGCCGACGTACGACGCGATGGCGCGCAACCCCGCCGTGCGCCACGTGCTCGCCCGCCACGAGCAGGGCGCGGGCCACATGGCCCAGGGCTACGCCCGCGCCTCCGGCCGCGTCGGCGTCGCGATCGCGACCTCGGGCCCCGGTGCGACGAACCTCGTCACCCCGATCGCGGACGCCTGGATGGACTCGACACCGCTCGTCTGCATCACGGGCCAGGTCCGCTCGACGCTGATCGGCACCGACGCGTTCCAGGAGTGCGACATCACGGGGATCACGATGCCGATCGTGAAGCACTCGTGGCTCGTGCAGGACGCACGCGAGATCCCCGAGGTGCTGCGCGCCGCGTTCCACGTCGCCCGCACGGGGCGTTGCGGCCCTGTCCTCGTCGACGTGCCGCGCGACCTGCAGGAGACGCTGATCGACTTCTCCTACCCGGAGACCGTCGACCTGCCGGGCTGGAGGCCGCCGGCGAAGGTGCACCCGCTCCAGATCCGCGAGGCCGGGCGCGCGATCGCGAACGCCCGCAAGCCCGTGCTCTATGTCGGCGGCGGGACGCTGAACGGCGATGCGTGCGCCGAGCTCCTGCAGCTGGCGGAGGGCGGGTCGCTGCCGGTCATCACGACGCTGATGGGCAAGAGCGCCTTCCCCGAGGACCACGAGCTGCACTTCGGCTGGCCGGGCATGCACGGCGCGAAGTGGTCGAACCTGGCGATGAACACCTGCGACGTCCTCGTCGCGATCGGCGCACGCTTCGACGACCGCGTCACCGGGAAGCTCTCGGCGTTCGCGCCCGGCGCCACCATCGTCCACCTCGACGTCGACCCCGCCGAGATCTCGAAGCTCCGCGAGGCGGACATCCCGGTGGTCGGCCCGCTCGCCAAAGCCGTGGGCGCCCTCTCGGAGGAGGTGGCACGCCACCGTGCCGACGGGGTCTCCGCACCGCAGGCCTGGCTCGAGCAGATCCGGTCGTGGCGTGAGGAGTTCCCACTCCGCTACGGCTCGGGCGGCGACTGGCTGAAGCCGCAGCGCGTCGTCGAGACCCTCCAGGCGCTGACCGCCGGCGACGACGTCATCGTCACCACGGGCGTCGGCCAGCACCAGATGTGGGCGATGCAGTACGTCCAGAGCATCCGCCCGCGGAGCTTCATCACGTCGGGCGGGCTCGGGACGATGGGCTACGGAATCCCCGCCGCGATCGGCGCCAAGGCGGCGCGGCCCGAGGCGACCGTGGTCTGCATCGACGGCGACGGCTGCTTCCAGATGACCGCCCAGGAGCTGACGACCGCGGTGCTCGACGACCTCCCGATCGTCGTCGTGCTCGTGAACAACGGCTACCTCGGGATGGTCACCCAGTGGCAGGACATGTTCTTCGACGGGCGCCGCTCGCACGTCCATCTGACGACGCAGGTCCCGGACTACGCGAAGCTCGCGGAGGCGTACGGTGGTGTCGGCATGGTGGTGGAGAACGACTCGGAGCTCGAGCCCGCGCTGTCCGAGGCGCTGTCGCTCGGCCGAACCGTCGTCGTCGACTGCCGCGTCGACCCCGCCGAGCACTGCTTCCCGATGATCCCTGCGGGCGCCGCAGCGCTCGACATGATCGAGTACTCCGAGACGGTGGAGGAGGCGAGGGCGTCGTGAAGCACACGCTCTCCGTCATCGTCGAGGATCGCCCGGGCGCGCTCACCCGGATCACCACGATGTTCGCGCGACGCGGCTTCAACATCGAGTCGCTCGCGGTCGGACCGACCGAGCGCGCCGGCGTCTCGTGCATCACCCTCCGTGTCGACTGCACGCAGCACTCGCTCGAGCAGATCGAGAAGCAGATTCACAAGCTCGTGAACGTCCTCCGCGTGACGGAGCTCGTGAGCGGAGAGGCGGTCGAGCGCGAGCTGCTCGTCGTCCGCGTCTCCGCGCCGCCGGAGCGGCGCGCCGAGCTCGTCACGACCGCCGAGGCGCTCGGCGGCCGCCTCCTGGACGTCGGGCCGGACGCGGTGGTGCTCGAGCTGACGGGCACGCCGGAGGCGGTCGACGCGTTCCACGAGCTCTGTCGCCCGTACGGTGTCGTCGACCTCGTCCGCACGGGGCGCATCGGCGTCCCCCGCGCATCCGCCAGGCGCAAGGCACCGCGCCGGCTGGCCGCGATCAACTGACCGTCCCCCACGACCGAAAGGACTCGACCCGATGGCAACGATCCTCCGCGACGGCGACCTCTCCCTGCTCAAGGGGACGGTGGCGGTCATCGGTTACGGCAGCCAGGGCCACGCCCACGCGCTGAACCTCCACGACTCCGGTGTCCGCGTCGTCGTCGGCCTGCGTGAGGGATCGTCCTCGTGGGCAGACGCGGAGGAGGCGGGCCTCGAGGTACGCACGATCCCCGAGGCGGTGCGCGGCGCCCAGCTCGTCTCGCTGCTCCTGCCCGACCAGGTGCAGCCGGCGGTGTACAGCCAGGACGTCGAGCCGACCCTCGAGCCCGACGCCGCCGTCCTCTTCGCGCACGGCTTCAACGTGCTGTACGAGCGGATCGCGCCCGGTGCCGGGCACGACGTGATCATGGTCGCGCCGAAGGGGCCCGGCCACGTGGTCCGGCGCCTGTTCACCGAGGGGCTCGGCACCCCGGCGCTGATCGCCGTCCAGCAGGACGCGTCCGGGCGCGCGCGCGACCTCGCGCTCGCGTACGCCGTCGGCATCGGCGCAGGACGCGCGGGCATCCTCGAGACGACGTTCCGCGAGGAGACCGAGACCGACCTCTTCGGCGAGCAGGCCGTCCTCTGCGGCGGCACCACCGAGCTGATCCGCGCGGGGTTCGAGACGCTCGTCGCGGCCGGCTACCAGCCGGAGATCGCGTTCTACGAGTGCCTGCACGAGCTGAAGCTGATCGTCGACCTGATCTGGGAGGGCGGCCTTCAGCACATGCGCTGGTCGATCTCCGACACGGCCGAGTTCGGCGACTACGTGAGCGGGCCGCGCGTGATCGACTCGCACGTGCGCGAGCGGATGCAGAGCGTCCTCGACGACATTCGCTCGGGCGAGTTCGCGAAGCTGTGGATCGCGGAGATGGAGAGCGGCGAGGCGGGGCTCCGGGGTCACCGGGCGGAAGCCGCCAACCAGCTGCTCGAGCAGGTGGGCGAGGAGCTTCGCGCGCTGATGCGGCGCGAGGACACGAGTGCCGTCCGTTGACGTTCCCGTAGCGCTCCTCGGCTACGGGACCGTCGGCGCGGCGGTGCATCGCCTGCTCGAGGAGCAGGGCGAGGAGATCGAGCGAGCGACCGGGCACCGGCTCCGCGTCGTTCGCGCGCTCGTTCGCGACCCGGCGAAGGAGCGCGACTTCGCGCCCGCGGAGAGCGTCCTCACGACCGACGTCGCCGACGTGCTCGACGACCCGTCGATCCGGATCGTGGCCGAGGTGATGGGCGGCGTCGACCCGGCGGGCGCCCACGTGCTCGCGCTCCTCGAGTCGGGCCGCTCGGTCGTCACGGCGAACAAGCAGCTCGTCGCGCGCCGCGGTGCCGAGCTCTTCGCCGCGGCGGCCGCGGCGGGAGCCCAGCTCCGCTTCGAGGCCTCGGTCTGCGCGGCGATCCCGGTGATCAAGGTGCTCCGCGAGTCGCTCGTCGTGACGAACGTCCACCGGGTCGTCGGGATCGTCAACGGGACGACCAACTTCGTCCTCACCGCGATGGACGGCGGCAGCTCGTACGACGAGGCGCTCGCCGAGGCACAGCGGCTCGGCTACGCCGAGGCGGACCCGACGGACGACGTCGGCGGCCTCGACGCGGCGGCGAAGATCGCGATCCTCGCGTCGATCGCGTTCGGGTCGCGCGTGCCCCTCGACTGGGTCGCGGTCGAGGGGATCGAGTCCGTGACCCAGGACCACGTCCGCGCCGCCAAGGCACTCGACATGCGCGTCAAGCTGCTGGCACGCGCGACGCTCGAGGAGGACCGGGTCGACGTTCGGGTCGGCCCCGCCTTCGTCGACGCGCACCACCCGCTCGCTGCCGTCGAGGGGGCCTTCAATGCGGTCATGCTCCAGGGCGATGCGATCCGGGAGATCACGCTCGAAGGCCCCGGCGCGGGCGGCATCGAGACGGCCAGCGCGGTCGTCGCGGACATGGTCTCGATCGTCGGCACGACCGGCACGGGGTTTCTCCAGAACGATCCGGTCTGGCGCGACCTGCAGCGGATGACGCCCGGCGACCTGGCGTCGCCCTGGTACCTCCAGCTCCGCGTCGCCGACCGCGCCGGCGTGCTCGCGGCCCTCGCGCGCAAGCTCGCGGTGGAAGGCGTCTCGGTGGCCCGCCTCGTCCAGCAGCCCGCGAGCGACGGCGCCGTCCTCCACATCGTCACGCACGAGGCGCCGGCAGGCCGCGTCGAGGCGGCTCTCGCCGCGATCGGCGAGCTGCCCGTCTCGCGCGGCGACGCGGCCGCGATCCCCGTCGTCTCCCAGCGCGGGGTGGAGGAGCTGGGGTGGGCATAGGCCATTCCGGCCTTGCCGGAATGGCTAATAGTGCTGCGATGACCATCCCCTTGATCGAGCGGTATCGGGATCGGCTCCCGGTCTCGACGTCGACGCCCGTCGTGTCGCTGGGTGAAGGCTCGACGCCTTTGCTTCGAGCCGACCGTTTGGCGCACGCCGCAGGCCTGCGCGAGCTCTGGCTGAAGTGGGAGGCGTCCAACCCCACCGGCTCCTACAAGGACCGCGGCATGACGGTCGCCGTCTCGAGGGCGCTCGAGGGTGGTGCGGAAGCGGTGATCTGCGCGTCCACGGGGAACACCGCGGCGAGCGCGGCCGCGTATGCGACCCGGGCCGGGCTGCCGGCGCTCGTCCTGACGCCGCAGGGCGCCGTCTCCGGCGCCAAGCTCGCGCAGACCCGGATGCTGGGCGCCACGGTCCTCGAGATCCGCGGCGATTTCGACGCGGCCCTCGCGGCGGCGCAGGAGCTCGGGTCGCGGGGGACGCACGTCCTCGTCAACTCGCTCAACCCGGACCGCCGTGCGGGTCAGAAGACCGCCGTCTTCGAGATCGTCGAGGAGCTCGGCGGCGCGCCCGACGCGTTCGTCCTCCCGTACGGAGGGGGCGGGAACACCTCGTCCTACGCCCAGGCGCTGGCCGAGCTCGGGCTGGAGGTGCCGATCGTCTCGGCCGAGGCCGTCGACCGGAGGAACACCATGGCGAGCGCGATCCGGATCGGCGACCCGGTGCATGCGGCGTCGGTGCGCAGCTCCGGCGCGCACGTCGTCGTCGTCGACGACACGGAGATCGTCGCTGCCTGGGGGCGGCTCGCCGAGGCGGAGGGCCTCTTCTGCGAGCCGTCATCGGCGGCCGGCCTCGCCGCGGTGCTCCGCGGCGACGTCGACGGCGAGCGGGTCGTCGTGACGATCACGGGTCACGGCCTCAAGGACCCGGCGGCCGCCGACCGCTACGCGCCGCCGCCCGTCGTCGTCGACGCGGACCCGGACGCGATCGCGGGCGCAACCCGACCCGGGGCCGGAAGCGCCGCGTCGTGATCGTCCGAGCGCCCGCAACGTCGGCGAACCTCGGGCCTGCGTTCGACTGCGCCGCCGTTGCGCTCGAGCTCTGGAACGAGCTCGAGCTCACGGACGGCGACGGCGTCGTGGTCGAAGGCGAGGGCGTGGAGGAGCTCCCGGCGGACACGACGAACCTGGCGGTCCGCGCCTATGCGCTGCTCGCCGACCCGGACGGAAAGCGCTTCCGGTTCAGGAACCGCATCCCGCTCGAGCGTGGTCTCGGCTCCTCGGCGGCGGCGATCGCGCTCGGCCTCGCCGCTGCGCGTCCGGACGGAGATCCGGAGGAGCTGCTCGCGGCAGGCATCGAGCTCGAGAGCCACGCGGACAACCTCGCCGCGGCGCTGGCCGGAGGTGTCACCCTGACCTGGGAGGGCCGCATCGCCCGCCTCGCGGAGACACTGCCGCTCGCGCCCGTCGCGCTCGTCCCGCGCGAGCGCACGTCAACCGAGGCGTCTCGCCGCTCGCTCCCGTCGACGGTCGCACACGCAGACGCGGCGGCAAACGCCGCCCGCGCCGCATTGCTCGCCGCAGGCGCCGCCAAAGGCGACGCGACGCTCTTCGCGGCCGGGCTCGACGACCGGCTGCACGAGCCGTACCGGCCGTCCGCGGCCCTCGACGCGATCCGCGCCGAGCTTCCCGACGGAGCCTGCGGAGCGACCCTCTCGGGATCCGGGCCCACCGTGATCGTCTGGGCCGACGACGCGCCCACGTGCTGCCCGGGCCCTCTCCGCACGGTTCCCGGGCCACGACGTGCTCCCGCTCGCGGTCTCCCCGAAGGGCGCGCTGTGAGCGTCCGCCTCCTCGACTGCCGCCCGCGCGAGGCGTACGAGGCGGGCCACCTCCCGGGCGCAGTCCATCTCGACCCCGAGACGCAGCTCTCGACGCCGACCGACGATCCGGCCGTCGGCGGCCGACATCCGCTCCCCGACCCTCACGCGCTCGCGACCGTCTTCGCCGGGGCCGGGATCGGGCCCGAGACGTTCGTCCTCTCGTACGACGAGGGGAGCGGCTGGGCGGCGCGCTGCTGGTGGCTCCTCCGCCACCTCGGCCACGACGATGCGGGGACGTTCGACGTGCGCGCCTATGCGGGGCCGCTCGTGACCGACGAGCCGCGGGTCGAGCGAGCCGCGTTCGCCGCGCACGTCCGCGACGACGACACGGCCGAGATGGATGAGATCCGCGCGCGCCTCGGCGACCCGTCGCTCGTGCTCGTCGACGCGCGGGCCCCGGAGCGCTGGCGCGGCGACACGGAGCCGCTCGACCCGGTCGCGGGCCGGATACCCGGCGCGCGCAACGCGTTCTTCGAGGAGCGCGCCCTCCCGGAGGGGCTCGTCGACGCGCCGGAGCTCGTGGTCTACTGCGGGTCCGGCGTGAGCGCGGTCCCCGTCCTGCAGCGGCTCCTGCTCGCGGGCCGCAACGATGTCCGCCTGTATCCCGGCTCCTTCAGCGAATGGTGCCGTGACCCCGAGAACCCGATCGAGAGAGGAAACCCAGGCCCGTGACGACCCCGTACGACATCCCGTCCGATCCCGCCAAGCGCCAGAGTGCCGCCCTGACGGACGGCCCGGACCGCGCCGGCGCCCGCGCGATGCTGAAAGGCGCCGGCTTCACCGACGAGGACCTGGCGAAGCCGATCGTCGGCGTGGGAACGACGTGGATCGAGACGATGCCGTGCAACCTCAACCAGCGCGACCTCGCGGTGCACGTCAAGCGCGGCGTCCGCGACGCAGGCGGCACGCCGATGGAGTTCAACACGATCGCGGTGTCGGACGGCGTCTCGATGGGGACGTCGGGCATGCGCGCGTCGCTGATCTCGCGCGAGGTGATCGCGGACTCGATCGAGCTCGTCGCGCGGGGGCACCTCTTCGACGGGCTCGTCCAGCTCGTGGCCTGCGACAAGACGAACCCCGGAGCGGCGATGGCCGTCGGCCGGCTCGACATCCCGGCGATCGTCTCGTACACGGGCTCGATCGCCCCGGGTCTCTACCGGGAGCGTGACGTCTCCGTCGGCGACGTCTACGAGGGGATCGGCGCGCACGCGGCCGGACGGATGACCGACGCCGAGCTCCACGAGCTCGAGTCGGTCGCCTGCCCGGGAGCCGGCGCCTGTGGCGGGCAGTTCACGGCCAACACCATGTCGACGATCCTCGATTTCCTCGGGCTCTCGCCCTTCGGCACGAACGGCATCCCCGCGATGCACCGGACGAAGGAGGAGTCGGCGTACGAGCTCGGCCGCCTCGCCGTCCAGCTCGTCCGCGACAACGTGACGCCGCGCTCGTTCGTCACGAAGGAGTCCTTCGAGAACGCCGTCGCATCCGTTGCGGCGACGGGCGGCTCGACGAACGCCGTCCTCCATCTCGTCGCGATCGCGCGCGACTTCGGGATCGGCTTCACGATCGACGACTTCGAGCGGATCTCCGCCGCGACGCCGATCGTCGCGGACATGAAGCCGTGGGGTCGCTGGCACGCCAACGACATGTACGCCGCCGGCGGCGTCGCGCTCGTCGCGCGCGAGCTCAAGAAGGCGGGCTTGCTCCACGAGGACGCGCGGACGGTCGACGGCCTGACGCTCGGCGAGCTCGCGGACGCAGCGACGGAGAAGGACGGGCAGACCGTGGTCGTCCCCATCGAGACGCCGCTCAAGGCGCGCGGCGGCGTCGCGGTGCTCTACGGCAACCTGGCGCCGGAGGGCTGCGCCGTGAAGCTCGCCGGGCACGACCGCACCGTCCACCGGGGCCCCGCACGGGTCTTCGACTCGGAGGAGGACTGCTTCGCCGCCGTCAAGGCCGGGGGGATCTCGCCGGGCGACGTCGTGGTGATCCGCTACGAGGGCCCGCACGGCGGGCCTGGTATGCGCGAGATGCTCCACGTCACCGGCGCGATCGTCGGCGAGGGGCTCTCCGACTCGGTGGCGCTCATCACCGACGGGCGCTTCTCCGGCGCGACGCACGGCTTCATGGTGGGTCACATCGCGCCGGAGGCCTCGAAGGGCGGCCCGATCGCGGCGCTCCGGGAGGGCGACATCGTCGTGGTCGACGTCGACAGGCACGCCCTCGACGTCGAGCTCTCGGAGGACGAGATCGCCGCCCGCCTCGCAGGCTGGGTCGAGCCCGAGCCCCGCTACCGCCGCGGCGCGCTCGCGAACTACGCGACCCTCGTCTCGTCCGCGTCGCAGGGGGCGGTCACCGTGTCCCACTACGAGACGCTCTAGGGAGGAGACCGCAGAACGGGGGATCTCGCGCGTCGCGCCGGGACCCGATACAGTTCGCAGCGGCGCGGGATTCGTCCCGCTCCACATCGAGAGAGGCTGAGGGACCGGCCCTATGACGCCTCGGCAACCCCCCTCGAAAGAGGGCCCGGTGCCAAACCCGGACGGATGTGTCGAGCGAACGAAGGAGGTTCCACCCGTGTCAGCCCTTTCCCTCTCCTGTCGGGTCTGCGCCACCGAGCACCCACTCGAGGCCGTCGGCACGTGCCGCAAGTGCTTCGGCCCGCTCGATCCCGTGTACGACTGGGATCGCCTGCGCGCCACGGTCACGCGCGAGCGCCTCGCGGCAGGCCCTCCGTCGATCTGGCGCTACGCGGACCTGCTCCCTGTCGAGGCGCCCGAGGTGCCGAGGCTCGCGCCGGGCTTCACGCCCCTCGTCCCCGCCCCGCTCCTCGCCGAGGAGGTCGGCATCCGCGAGCTGTGGCTGAAGCTCGACACCGCCAACCCGACGCACTCGTTCAAGGACCGCGTCGTCGCGGTCGCCGCCCGAAAGGCCCAGGCGCTCGGCTTCGAGACGCTCTCCTGCTCGTCGACCGGCAACCTCGCGGGCGCGGTCGCCGCGCGAGCGGCCGCCGAGGGCATGGAGGCGGCGGTGTTCGTCCCCGCCGACCTCGAGCCCGAGAAGCTCGCCGCGGCCGCCGCGTACGGCCCGACGCTCTACGCGGTCGACGGCCACTACGACCACTGCTCGCGGCTCACGGTCGAGCTCTCGTTCGAGCTTCCGTGGGGCTTCGTCAACGTCAACCTCCGCTCGTACTACGCCGAGGGGTCGAAGACCCTCGCGTACGAGATCGCCGAGCAGCTCGACTGGCGCCCGCCGGACGTCGTCGCCGCGCCGATCGCGTCGGGCGCCCTCTTCCACAAGGTCGGGCAGGGATTCGGCGAGCTCCGCACGCTCGGTCTCGTCGACGGGCCGTCGCCGCGCCTCGTCGGCGGCCAAGCGGAGGGGTGCCAGCCGGTCGCCACCGCGTTCCGCGAGCGGACGACGGTGACGCCGGTGCGGCCGAGCTCGATCGCGCGGTCGCTCGCCATCGGCAACCCGGCGGACGGCGACTTCGCGGTCACGACCGCGCGGGAGACCGGCGGGGCGATCCATGCCGTTCCCGAGGACGAGATCGGCGCGAACATGGCGCTCCTCGCGCGGACGACCGGCGTGTTCGGCGAGACCGCGGCCGGCGTGACGCTGGGCGCGTTGCGCGCGGCCGTCGAGGCCGGCGACGTCGGTCGCGACGACCGGGTGGTCCTCCTCGTCACCGGCGACGGCCTGAAGACCCTCGCCCCGGTCGCGTTCACGTTCCAGCCCGTCCACATCAGCGCCGACGCGGACGCGTTCCTCGACGCGGTCGAGGCGGCCGCCTAGCACGATCCCGGAGACGTAGGCTTTCCGCGTGGGCCGCACGCTCTTCGAGAAGGTCTGGGACCGTCACGTCGTCCTGGAGGAGCCGGGTGAGCCTGCGCTCATCTACGTCGACCTCCACCTCGTACACGAGGTCACGTCCGCCCAGGCGTTCGAGGGGCTGCGCCTCGCCGGGCGCCGGGTGCGGCGGACGGAGCGCACCGTCGCGACGATGGACCACAACGTGCCGACGCTGCCCGGGCCGATCACCGACCCGATGGCGAAGGCGCAGCTCGATGCGCTGCGGGCGAACTGCGAGGAGTTCGGCGTCCGCCTCTACGGGACGGGCTCGGGCCACGAGGGCATCGTCCACGTGATCGGCCCCGAGCTGGGCCTGACGCAGCCGGGCAAGACGATCGTCTGCGGCGACAGCCACACGTCGACGCACGGGGCCTTCGGCGCCCTCGCGATCCCGATCGGCACGTCGGAGGTCGAGCACGTCCTCGCGACGCAGACGCTCCAGCAGCGCCGGCCGAAGACGATGCTGCTCGAGCTCGTCGGCGCGCTGCCGACCGGCCTCACGGCGAAGGACCTGATCCTCGGCGCGATCGGCCAGGTCGGCGTCGACGGCGGCGTCGGCTACGTCGTCGAGTACGCCGGCGAGGCGATCCGCGCGCTGTCCATGGAGCAGCGGATGACGGTCTGCAACATGTCGATCGAGTGGGGCGCGCGTGCCGGCATGATCGCGCCGGACGAGACGACGTTCGCCTACCTCGAGGGACGCGAGTTCGCGCCGAGCGGCGCCGAGTGGGAGGCGGCCGTCGAGGACTGGCGCTCGCTCGCGAGCGACGCGGACGCGGAGTACGACACCCACGTCGTCGTCGACCTCGCCGAGCTCGTCCCGCAGGTGACCTGGGGAACGAACCCCGGCATGGTGGTCCCGGTCACGGGCTCGGTGCCCGACCCCGCCTCGCTCGAGGACCCCGGCGACCGCGCCGCGGCCGAGCGGGCGCTCGAGTACATGGACCTCCGGCCCGGCCAGCGGATCGAGGACATCCGCGTCGACCGCGTGTTCATCGGGTCGTGCACGAACTCCCGGATCGAGGACCTGCGCGCCGCGGCGGCGATCGTCGAGGGCCGCAAGGTCGATCCACGGGTCACGGCGCTCGTCGTCCCGGGCTCGGCAAAGGTCCGCCTCCAGGCGGAGGAGGAGGGACTCGACCGCATCTTCCTCGACGCCGGCTTCGAGTGGCGGCTCGCGGGGTGCTCGATGTGCCTCGGCATGAACCCCGACGTGCTCGCCCCGGGCGAGCGGTGCGCATCCACGTCCAACCGGAACTTCGAGGGCCGGCAGGGACGGGGCGGCCGCACCCACCTCGTCAGCCCCCAGATGGCGGCGGCGGCGGCGCTCCACGGCCGCTTCGTCGACGTCCGCTCGCTCGAGCGCGAGCAGGTGCCGGCGTGAAGCCGCTCCGGAAGGTGTCTGGACGTGTGGCGGTCATCGACCGTCCCGACGTCGACACCGACCAGATCATCCCGAAGCAGTTCCTCAAGCGGATCGAACGGACGGGCTACGGAGAGTTCCTCTTCAACGACTGGCGCTACGACGAGGACGGGAACGAGCGGCCCGGCTTCGAGCTCAATCGGCCCGAGTTCCGCGGCGCCTCCGTCCTCCTCACAGGACGCAACTTCGGCTGCGGGTCGTCGCGCGAGCACGCGGCGTGGGCGCTCCAG
This sequence comes from uncultured Actinomycetes bacterium, assembly GCA_963814565.1. GTDB lineage: Bacteria > Actinomycetota > Thermoleophilia > Gaiellales > Gaiellaceae > Gaiella. Next base: position 24,626 of record CAWFDO010000007.1, on the reverse strand, counting down.
GACTACGGCATCGACGCCGTCGTGGGGCCGTCGTTCGGCGACATCTTCCGCGCGAATGCCGGGAAGAACGGCCTGCTCGCGATCGTGCTGCCCGAGGACGAGGTCGACCGGCTGATGGAGGGAGTCGACCTCGACACGGGATCCGAGATGACGGTCGACCTCGAGCGCTGCGTGATCGTCGCGCCGGACGGCCGCGAGGTGCAGTTCGAGTTCGACGAGGCAATCCGCCACCGCATCCTGGGTGGGCTCGACGACATCGCGATCACGTTGCAGCACGAGGACGCCATCACGGCGTACGAGACGGCGCACGAGATCGCGTGACCCACGTCGCCGTCCTCCCAGGCGACGGGATCGGGCCGGAGGTCGCCGCCGAGGCGATCCGCGTCCTCGACGCGCTCGGTATCGGGCACGCCGAGCATCCGTTCGGCGGGAACGCGATCCTCGACCAGGGCACGCCCTTGCCGGACGAGACGCTCGCGGCGTGTCGCGAGAGCGACGCCGTGCTGCTTGCGGCCGTCGGGCTCCCGGAGCTCGAGGGCCGGCCGGTGCGACCCGAGCAGGGCCTCCTCGGCATCCGCAAGGAGCTCGGCCTCTACGCCAACCTCCGTCCCGCCCGCTCGGACGGTATCGACCTCCTGATCGTCCGCGAGCTCGTGGGCGGGCTGTACTTCGGCGCCAAGGGCACGCGGGACGACGGCACCTGGTTCGACACGTGCGAGTACTCGCGGCCCGAGGTGGAGCGCATCGCGCATCGCGCGTTCGAGCTCGCCCGGGGACGCAATGGGAGGGTGACCTCGGTCGACAAGGTCAACGTCCTCCACACGTCGCGGCTCTGGAGGGACGTCGTGACCGAGCTCGGAGCGTCGGAGTACCCCGACGTGCCGCTCGACCACGCGCTCGTCGACTCCTTCGCCATGACGATCGTGCAGGCTCCGGAGACGATCGACGTGGTGCTCACGGAGAACACGTTCGGCGACATCCTCTCCGACGTCGCCGCCGCCGTGACGGGAGGCCTCGGCCTCGCGGCCTCCGCCTCGCTCGGCGACGAGGGGCCCGGGCTCTACGAGCCCGTGCACGGCTCCGCGCCGCAGATCGCAGGCCAGGGCATCGCGAACCCCGCGGGGATGCTGCGCTCGACGGCGCTCCTGCTGCGCCACGCCCTGGGACGGGAGGCGGAGGCGGAGGCGCTCGAGCAGGCCGTCGACGCGGCGCTCGCCGAGGCGCCGACGCCCGACCTCGGCGGCAGCGCGACGACCCGTGAGCTGGGCGACGCCGTGTTGCGGTCGCTCCGCGCGTGACCTACCCTGAAGACCTCATGGAGAGCGCCCGCGGACACCGATCGTGCTTTGCGTTCTCCTTCGCCTTTCGGGGCTAGTCGGCGCACCCGCTTCCCGCCCCGCGCCGACTAGCTGACACCGGCGGACGACTCTCTCCGAAAGGCCTCCCGTGACACCGAACGACAACACCGTCGCCTACCCCGGCCGCGAAGGAGCCCACAGCGCGGCCGCCTGCGACCGGCTCTTCCCCGCGGCCCGTCTGGTCCCCGTGCCTTCCTTCGTCGACGTCATCGGGGCCGTGACGTCGCGTGAGGCGACGTACGGCGTCCTGCCGATCGAGAGCTCGCTCGCGGGGCCTGTCAACGAGACCCACGACCTCCTCTACGACTCCGCGCTCTCCATCGTCGCCGAGGCCGTCCTCCCGATCCACCACTCGCTCGTCGGGCCGGCGCCGGTCGCGCCCGAGGACATTCGCGAGATCCGCTCGCACCCCGTCGCGCTCGATCAGTGTCGCAAGCTGCTCGCCTCGATGCCGTGGGCGACTGCGGTCGTGTCGGCGACGACGGGCGACGCGGCAGCCGCGGTGGCGGAGCTCGGCGACCCCACGATCGTCGCGATCGCGAGCGCGCGGGCGGCACGACTTCACGGCCTGGTCACCGTGACGGACGACGTCGGCGACCACGAGGCGTACACGCGCTTCGCCGCACTCGCCCCGTACACGCGGCTCGACCGCCGTCACGGAGAGTGGCGGACCGCCTTGACCTTCGAGACGCACCACCGGCCCGGGGCGCTCCACACCGCGATCGAGCCGCTCGCCCGGCGGGGGATCGACATGGTGCAGCTCGTCTCCCGGCCGATCCCCTCGCGGCCGTTCGACTACCGCTTCGACTGCGTGCTCGGCGGTCACCCGCTCGATGACGAGGTCGCGGCCGCGCTCGCGGAGATGCATGCCGAGACGGCACGCCTGCGGGTCTTCGGCTCCTACCGCGCCGACCGCGACGAGGGCTGGGAGACGGTCGCCGCCTAGCTGCGCCGCTCGGGGCCGACGGCGAACGTCAGCCAGACGTCCGGCGGAATGTGCGACTTCCCCGGGATGGGCCTGCGCTCCTCGTGGACGCCGTCGGCGGCGACCTCGGCGGCCACGCGGCGCCAGAACCGGGCCGCCGCCGCATTCTCCTCCTGGAACGGGATCTCCCACGCACCCGGGTAGAGCGCGAGCAGCGCGTCGACGGCGGCGCGGCCGAGGCCCTGTCGCCGGGCCGCGCGGACGACGAAGAACTCGGCCATCAGGCGCGGCCCGGACGTGGCCCGGTTGACGAGCGCGAATCCGACCGGGCCGTCCCGCAGGAAGACATGCGCGCGCCGGTCGTCGTCGCCCTCGAGGAAGGGGTCGAGCGTTCGTGTGTGGAACGCTCCGGACGCGTCCGGCAGCGACCCGCGGAACTCCGACAGGTCGTGACGGTAGAGCTGCCAGAGCCGCTCGACGACGGGCCGGGTGAGCCCGGTCACCGGTGCGAGGGAGAGCGTCGCCGTCACGGGCCGACCCTACCCGCGGGTCGCCTGCCGGCTCAGGTCAGGCCGCTTCGGCCGCGACGTTCCCCGTGCGGCGGTGCTCGGTGATCTCGAGGCCGGGGAGATACCGCACCCAGGTCTCCGGGACGCGGTGGAGCGCGAGGCTGATGAAGAGCACCGGCGCAGGAGCGCGCGGGACGCGCGGAAGCCTCATGTGCGTCTCCTCGAGGAGCCGGTCTCCCTTGCGGAGGTTGCAGGGGCCGCACGCCGAGACGACGTTCTCCCACACGGACTCGCCGCCGCGCGAGCGCGGCACGACGTGGTCGAGTGTCAGCCGCGACGTGCCGTCGCCGCAGTAGACGCAGCGCCAGCCGTCCCGGGCGAACAGCGCCCGCCGCGAGATGCGCCGCTTGACGGACTGCGGGACGCGGACGTAGCTCACCAGTCGGATCACGTGGGGCCGGACATACGTGTTCGTCGCGGTCCGTAGCGGCTCGTCGAGCCGCTCGACGACCTCCGCCTTGCCCTTCCAGACGAGCACGTGCGCACGACGTGTCGAGCACACGTTCAGCGGCTCGTAGCTCGCATTCAGGACGAGAACGGTGTTCACCCCGGTGCGAGCGTAGCAGCGGCCTCGCGCGGCGGAAAACCGCTGCTCAGCGGCCAAGCGCGTCGTACTCCGGGTTGGGCGCCCAGCCGAGCCCGGAGGCCATGCGATTCGACATGTTGAAGAGCCCCGTCACCTCCGCGACGTCCATCACGTCCTCGTCGCTCCACCCGGCGTCGCGGAGCGCGACGACGTCGGCCTCGGTCATCTCGGTCGGGCGGAGCGTGAGCTTTCGGGCGTAGTCGAGCATCGCCCGGACACGCGGCTCCACCGGAGCGCTCGTGTGGTCGGCCGCGACAGCGTCTGCGAGCGCGGGGTCCTTCGTCAGCTTTCGCAGCGCAGCGCCGTGGGCTGCCATGCAGTACGCGCAGTCGTTCGCGACCGAGACGACGACGGCGATCATCTCCCGCTCGGCCTTCGTGAGGCCCGACTCCCCTTTCATCGCCACGTCGTACCAGGCGTTCCACGCGAGCAGGTTGTCGGGTCGCAGCGCGTAGAGCCGCAACACGTTCGGCACGAAGCCGAGCTTCTCGAGCGACGGCTGCCAGAGCTCGAGGACCGCCGGCGGCAGCTCATCCTCAGCGGGCACGCGGAGCCAGGTGGGGCGCTCGTCCACGGCTACTCCGCGAGCCCGATCGTGACGCGTTCCGCCGCGAGGCCGTAGAAGGCGTCGCGGAAGCCCTCCTGACGCCAATCCCGCTTCGGGACGAGCCGGCGGACGAGCGAGCACTCGAGCGTCGGTTCCGCGAACGGCCACGGCAGGACCCGGCTGCGCCACGGGCCGACCGGCTCGAAGCGGAACGACCCGACCTCGAACGGCTCTCCCGGGGTGTCCCACTCGCGCATGCAGAACGCGAGCGAGAACCGGTCGAACCACTGCAACCGGTGGTAGTCCGCGAGGCGCAGCTCGTCGTCCACCCCGGTCGCCTCCGACCGGGCCGGGAAGGCCGACTCCTGCTCGGCGACGAAGGCGTCGACGAGCGCCTGCGCCTCCGGTGCGCGTGTGAGCGCGAGCGACGGGTCCGCCCCGTAACGCTGCCGGTAGATCCCGGCCCCGTGCATCGAGACGAGCAGGCCGGCGTAGGCGTCCTCGTCGGTGACGGCGGCGATCCCGGCACGGTAGAACGCGAGATGGGCCGGGACGTGAACGTCGAGGAACGTCACCGGCTTCCCGTCCGGGTCCACCATGGGCGAGCGCTCCCACGTCGCCCAGCCGTCGTCGTGGCGGCGGGCGGCGAGGACGACCGAGTCGTGGCGGGGCCCGCGGTCGGCCCATGCCCTCGCCACCTCCTCCGAGAGCTCTGCATGCTCGGGCTGCAGCACGACCTGCCACGCGTCGCCCGCGTCGCGGACGATCATGCCGACCCGATCCCGGCGAGCACGTCGTCGGTCGTCACGACGTCACCGTACTTCGTGTCGATGTCGTAGAGGTTCGCCTCGTGCGCCGCCGGGTTGCGGTCGCCGACGGCGTCCCGCGGTACGAGCACGCGGTAGCCGTGCTGGAGCGCGTCGACGGCGGTCGCGCGGACGCACCCGGACGTCGAGGCGCCCGTGACGACAACGGAGTCGCATCCCCGCGTCGTCAGGAAGCTCGCGAGCGGCGTGCCGTGGAAGGCCGAGGCCCACAGCTTCGTCAGGACCGGCTCGTCGCCGGCCGGCGCGATACGCGCGTCGATCTCCGTCCAGTGGCTGCCTGCCTCGAGCGTGAGCAGCGCCGGCACCTTGTCGATGAACACGGCGGCCGCCTGCTTGCCGGCGTCGTCATAGGCCACGGTCGTGAACACGACCGGCAGCCCGGCCGCCCGGAACCCCTCGAGCAGGCGCGCGATCGCGTCGACGACCCCGTCGAGGTCGCAGACGAGCGGGGAGGCCGGATCCGTGAAGCCGCGGTTGACGTCGACGACCACGAGGGCGGGCCGCCGGCCGAAGCCGGCGCGCCCGTGAAACCCCTCATGTCGAATGTCAGTGCCTCCTCGGGTGATGCTGCCTCGTTCCTCGCGTGCGAGGAGCAAGCCAGGCTAGGACGCAGGAAGCGTCCATATCCGGAGATACGGATGCGACCGAGGACGACGCATGGCGCCGCTCATCGCGCGCGAGGGACCTGGATGGCATTGCCCGAGGAGGCACTACACGCCGTCGCCCGCCCTCACGCGCGCGAGCGCGTCGTCGCCGGGCTCGAGCGGGGACCAGCGAAGCGGCTTCGCGGGCGTCGGCGCGTCGAGGCCGGTCTCGTCCTTGCAGCGGTCCATGACCTCCTCGAGCGACGGCCCGAAGTCGAACGCGGGCGCGTCGCCCCGCTCCGCGCGCTGGCGGTCGCGTTCCGCGCTCGTCGCAGGCTCGTCGACCGAGCCGTCGTCGGCGAGGACGACGCCGTAGCCCTCCTTCGCGAGCTCGCGGCTGACGAGCCCGAAGGAGACGTCCCGCGCGACGAGCTCGGCGGGACGGTCGAGGCGGTCCTTCCAGCCGCCCCCGCCCGCGGTCCGGTAGACGAGCATGTCGCCCGGCTCGACGACGACGTTGTCGCACTTGGACGGCAGGACCTGCTCCGTCCCGTCGGCGCGCTTGAGGAGCTTCTCGGAGCGGGCGCCCGGCAGCCCGCCGAGGACGCCCCACGGCCGGGTCAGCCAACGGTCGTCGTGGATCGACACCTCACCCGGCTCGAGGTAGACGTAGCGCTTCTCGACGCCGTTGCCGCCGCGGTGGAGGCCGGGCCCGCCGGAGTCGGTGACGGTCGTGTAGCCGTCGATCCGGAGCGGGTAGTAGGCCTCGAGGTACTCGGTCGGGATGTTCTCGAACAGCGGCCACCACGAGTGGCCGTCCATCCCGTCCCCGATCGGCCTCCCCGGGATCCCGCCGTAGAGGATCTCCATCGAGTAGAAGAAGTCCCCGCTCTCCTCCCAGCCCGAGTAGAGCATGTACGGGCTCGTGCCGTAGCCGGCGGCGGTGTTGAGCTCGGGCGCGTTCTTGCACAGCGCCCCGCCGAGGACGTCGAACTGGCGCGCGAGCGCATGCGTGCGGCACCCGAGCGCGGCCGGGTAGCGCGGCCGGAGCAGCGATCCCTCCGGCATCACGACGTGGAGCAGCGGATAGAAGCCGTCGTTGAAGAGGATCTGGGGATCGTTGACCATGATCAGGTAGATCCCGATGAACATCTTGAACATGCCCTCTGAGAGGTAGAAGTTGATCGGGCCGAGGGCCTGCGGGTCGGTGCCCGACCAGTCGAAAAAGGCGTGCTCGCCTTCCCGCCAGATCGTGAGCTGCATCTTGTACGGGCCGTTCCCGAGCCCGTCGTCGTCGATGTAGTCGACGAAGGTCTGCGGCTCTTCCGGGATCGCGACGGAGATGAGGAACTTCATCGCGTTGTAGGTGCGGTCGAGGAGCGCCTGGAGGGCAGCAAGGTACGTCTCCTTGCCGAACCGGTCGCAGAGCTCCATCACGCGCTTCTCGCCCGCGCGGCAGCCGGCGACGATCGCGAACAGATCGGCCCGGTTCATCTCCGGGTTGCGGACGTTGTTGAGGATCAGGCGGAGGACGTCCTCCTGCACCTCGCCCCGCTCGACGATCTTGAGCGGCGGGATGATGATCCCCTCCTCGAAGATCGTCTTGGCGCCGGTGGGCAGCGAGCCGGGCAGCGGGCCGCCCGCGTCCATCTGGTGCCCGAACTGCGAGGACCAGCCGACGAGCTCGTCGTCGTAGAAGATCGGGACGAGGACGAGCCAGTCGTTCGTATGCGAGATCGAGGCCGAGCACTTGAACGGGTCCGAGGTGAGGATCACATCGCCCGGATAGATGCCCCGGTCCCAGTCCTCCATCATCTCGTTGATGTACGCGCCGAACTGACCGACGACCATGCGGCCGCGCGGGTCGGTGATCATCGGGAACTCGTCGTGCTGCTCCCGGATCACCGGGCTCATCGCCGAGCGGAACAGCACGGCGTCCATCTCGTAGCGCGCGCTCTTCAGGGCGCCCTCGATGATGTCGAGCGTGACCGGGTCGATCTCGATGCCGGTCGGGATCTCGGCGATCTGCGGCTTGTCCGTGGTGGTGGTCGCCATCGTCTCCCCTACGCCTTCGGGTTGATGAGGATGTTGAAGTTGACGTCGATCTCCGCCGCATAGCCGGGGAGGACGACGGTCGTCGAGTCGAACTCCGTCACGATCGCGGGCCCGTCGAAGCGGTGGCCCGGGGTCAGCTTCGCGCGGTCGTAGATCTTCGTCGGCAGCCGCTCGCCCTTGAAGACGATCTCGTGCTCCTCGGAGACGGCGCCCGACGCATCGGCGTCGCCCGGCGTGCCGACGGGCAACTCCGGTTTCGGGACGGCGCCCGAGCCGATCGCCCGCAGGTTGACGATCTCGCACGCGGTCCCGGGCATGCGGAACCCGTAGAGCTGCTCGTGCAGGACGTTGAAGCGCTCTTCGAGCGCGTCCAGGCCGCCCTTCACCTCGTCGGGATCGAGTGCCACGGGGATCTCGTAGCCCTGGCGGTGGTACCGCATGTCCGCCGAGTACGTGACCGAGCGCGCGTCCCCGGGGATGCCCTCGTTGTCGAGCCACTCGGTCGCGCGCTCGCCGAGCCCCTCGAGGATCGAGCCGACCTCGGCCGGCTCGGCCTCACCCAGCACGCGGATGTGGGTCTGGGCGAACTCGTCGCGGAAGTCGGCCACGAGGTCGCCGATCGCGCAGAGGAGACCCGGCGCCGGCGGCACGAGGACGGGGAACGACCCCATGATCTCGGCCACCGCGTTCGCGTGGAGCGGCCCCGCGCCGCCGTAGGAGACCAGGGCGAACTCCCGCGGATCGTGGCCCCGCTGCACCGAGACGAGCCGGAGCGCGCCGGCCATGTTCTCGTTCACGATCGCGAGGATCCCCTCTGCCGCCTCCTCGGCGGAGCCGAGGCCCATCGCGTCTGCGATCGTCTGCACGGATGCGCGTGCGGCCTCGACGTCGAGCTCCATCTCCCCGCCGAGGAGCCTCGGCGGCAGGTGGCCCAGCACGACGTTCGCGTCCGTCACGGTCGGATCCGCGCCGCCGCGCCCGTAGGAGGCGGGGCCCGGGTCGGCGCCCGCCGACTGCGGCCCCACCCGGAGCGCCTTCGTCAGCTCCGGCACGTGCGCGATCGAGCCGCCGCCGGCACCCACGGTGTGGACGTTGACCGACGGCACCTTGATCCGGAAGTGGCTGATCGAGGTCTCCCGGCCGATGGTCGGCTCGCCGTTCTGGCACAGCGCGACGTCGGTCGAGGTACCGCCCATGTCGAAGGTGAGGATGTCGTCGAACCCGGCCTTGCGGGCGACGTAGAGGGCGCCCGCGACGCCGCCGGACGGGCCCGAGAGGATCCCGTAGATGGGGTTCCGGGCCGCCTCGACCGTCGTCATCAGGCCGGCATCCGAGCGGAGGATGTTGACGTCGCCCGTGGCGCCGATTGCCTTCAGCTGCTTCTGCAGGCCGTCGATGTACGTCGCGACCTTCGGCCGGACGTACGAGTTCATGCACGCGGTCAGCGTCCGCTCGTACTCGCGGAACTCCGGCAGCACATGGGAGGACAGGGTGACCGGGAAGCCCGGGTAGAGCCGCTCGACGATCTCCCCGATCCGCTCCTCGTGCGCCGGGTTGACATACGAGTTGATCAGGCCGACGGTCAGCGACTCGACACCGGACTCGACGAGGTCGCGGACGATCCCCTCGACCTGCGCCTCGTCGACCTCGACGACGGTCTCCCCGCGCGGCCCCATCCGCTCGACGGCCTCGCGCGTGTCGGCGAGGGACGCCGGCGGATCCGGCTTCTGCATGATGATCCAGCCCGCGAGCGGCCCGGGCGTCTGGGAGCGCGCGAGGTGCAGGATCTGCGCGAACCCCTGCGTCGTGATCAGCCCGACGCGGGCGCCCTTCGACTCGAGCACGGCGTTCGTCGCGACCGTCGTGCCGTGGAGGATGTTGCGGAGCTCGCCCACGGCGACGCCCGACTCCTCGCAGATCCGGCGCACGCCGACGAGGACGCCCTCCGACGGATCGGCCGGCGTCGAGGGCGTCTTCACCCGGTACTGCGCGCCCGACCCTTCGTCCCCGACGAGGAAGAGGTCGGTGAACGTCCCTCCCACGTCGACCCCGAGCCTGAAAGCCATCCCTCTCCTCCGTGTCAGTGAGCCATGACCGGAGCGAACGCCCCGGCCCTGTAGACCTGCCCTTCGAGCGTCCGTCCGAGCCGGCCCTCGAGCCAGGTCGCGACCTCGATCAGCCGGTCGAGGTCGATGCCCGTCTCGACGCCTTCGCCGTGGAGGAGGTACACGAGGTCCTCCGTGGCGATGTTGCCGGTGGCGCGCGGCGCGAACGGGCAGCCGCCGATCCCGCCGACCGAGGCGTCGAGCACCGTGGCGCCCGCCTCGAGCGCGACGAGCGCGTTGGCGTACCCCGTGCTGCGCGTGTTGTGGAGATGGACGCCCACCGGAACGCCGAGCTTCGCACCTTCGCCGACGAGGTGCCGCACCTGCCGCGGCACGCCGACGCCGACGGTGTCGGCGAACACGATCTCGTCGGCGCCCCCCGCCGCAAAGCGCGCGGCGAGCTCGAGGACGCGCCCCGGGTCGACGGCCCCCTCGAACGGGCACCCGAAGGACGTCCCCAGCGTCACGGTCGCGCGCGCGCCGTCGGCCTTGGCTCGCTCGACGACGCGCTCGCCGGCGACGACCGAGTCCTCGGTCGAGGCTCCGGCGTTCCGCTGGTTGAACTCCTCGCTCACGGCGAACGCGAAGTGCGCCTCGGTCAGCGCCGTCGTCGCGAAGCGGTCGTAGCCACGCTCGTTCAGGACGAGCCCGGCGTACGTGACTCCCTGCACGGGGTGGATCGCCTCGACGACCTCCTCCGCACCGGCCATCTGCGGCACCCGCCCGGGGTGCACGAAGCTGACGGCCTCGATCCGCGGCAGCCCCGCAGCGGCAAGCCGGTCGACCAGCTCGGCGCGGACCGCGGGCTCGAGCGTGACGGCGTCGTTCTGGAGCCCGTCGCGCGGGCCGACGTCGCAGACGGTCACCGAGGCGCTCAGATCACACCCGCCTCGCGCAGGCTCGCGCGGTCGGCCTCGTCCAGCCCCAGCAGCTCGCCGTAGATCTCGTCGTTGTGGCTGCCTTCCTCCCACGTCGCCGACCACCGAACACTGCCCGGCGTCCGGGTCAGCTTCGGGACGATGCCGGGGCCGATGTACGGCCCGAATTCGGGATCCTGGTGCTCGAGCAGCATCTCGCGGGCGCGGAACTGCGGGTCCTCGAAGATGTCGGCGATCGTGTAGATCGGGCCGCAGATGACGCCTGCCTCGTTCAGGACGCGGTCGATCTCCGCTGCGTCGCGCTCGCCCGCCCAGTCGGCCACGATGCCCTCGATCTCGTCCTGGTTGTCGCCCCGCGCGAGGTGGGTCGCGAACCGCTCGTCGTCGGCGAGCTCGGGCCTTCCCATCGCCTCGCAGAGCCGGCGGAACACGTTGTCGGCGTTCGCCGCGATCACGATCCACTTGTCGTCACGCGACTTGAAGATGTTGCTCGGCGCGATGCCCTTCAGGTTCGTCCCCTGCGGGCCGCGCACGATCCCGAGCCTGTCGTACTCGGGCACGGTGCTCTCGAGCATCGCGAACGCCGCCTCCATCAGCGAGACGTCGACGACCTGACCGAGCCCGCCGCCCGCGACGTCGCGCCAGTAGATCGCGGCGAGGATCCCCTGGGCGGCGAACATGCCGGCGAGCGAGTCGCCGAGCGACAGGTGCATGCGGGGCGGCGGCTGGTCGGGGAAGCCGTTCAGGTACCGGATGCCGCCCATCGCCTCCGACACCGACGCGAACCCGGCGCGCTCCGCGTACGGCCCGGTCTGCCCGTAGCCGGAGACGCGTGCCAGGATCACGCGGGGGTTCACCTCGCTCAGGCGGTCGTACCCGAGCCCCCAGCGCTCGAGCGTCCCCGGCCGGAAGTTCTCGGTGACGACGTCGGCGTGCTCGACGAGCCGCAGGAGCAGCTCCTGCCCGCGCGGCTCGCGGAGGTTCAAGGTGATGCACTTCTTGTTCCGCGACTGCACGGGCCACCACAGCGATCGTCCCTCGTAGCGGGCCTTGCCCCAGTCCCGGATGGGGTCGGGCTTCCCCGGCGCCTCGACCTTGACGATCTCCGCGCCGAGGTCGCCGAGCAGGCGCCCGGTGAATGGCCCTGCGAGGAGCGTTCCCAGCTCGATGACCCGAAGGCCCGCGAGCGGGCCTCCTCCGTCGGACGCATCGGCGCGCGTCACTCGGTCGGTTCCCGCTGCTCCGCGCCGATGTGCTGCACGAGCACGTCGCGGGCCTCGAAGACGTGCTCGCGCATGACGAGCTCCGCACGCTCGCCGTCGCGGTGCTCGAGCGCCTTCACGAGCTGCAGGTGGTAGTGGTGCGAAGCCGACGACTGCTCGGGCGAGTACCAGACGTACGACTTGTACGTCAGCGGCAGTGCGACGACCTGTCTCACCATGCCGCTCAGCCGCTCGCTGTCGGCGGCCGCCAGGATCGTGTCGTGGAAGACCCCGTTCTCCGCGACGAGCGCGGGGATGTCGTCGCCGCCGACGAGCGCCGCGAACCGTTCGCAGCTCGCGCGGAGGACGTCGAGCTCGTCGGCCGTCACGCGCGTCGCCGCACGCCGCGCGGCGTGGCCCTCGAGCACCGCGCGGAGCTCGTACATCTCCTCGAGCCCGGCGACGTCGTACGTGCGGACGGTCGCGCCTCGGTTGGGCGCGCCCTCGAGCAGCCCCTCGGTCTGGAGGACGAGCAGCGCCTCGCGGATCGGCGTGCGGCTGATCCCGAGCTGCTGCGCGAGCTCCTCCTCCTTGAGCCGCTGGCCGGGGGCGACGCGGCCCTCGACGATCGCCTGGCGGATCAGGTCGGCAGCCGCAACGCTGGCCGTCCTGGCAAGAGACGCCTGGCCCTCGAAGATCGCGACCACGGACGGCGACCATACAGTATGCAAAGCGGCCTTTGAAGCCAGGATCGCGAGCCGGAGCGCGTCCTCCGGGTGCCCGGCATACTCGAGTGGCCGGCGAGCGACAACACCAGGAGGAAAGCGACGCAACCATGGACACGAAGAGCGGCTCGAAGGAAGAGAACCGGAGGAGACTCTCCGTCGCAGCTGATAGATCGGAGAATCGCGGAGCTGGATGATTGGCGCGGCGAGATGCTCGCGCGGGTCCGGGCTCTCGTCAAGCAGGCCGACCCCGAAGTGGTCGAGGAGTGGAAGTGGAGAGGGGTTCCGGTGTGGTCGCACGCCGGAATCATCTGCACCGGTGAGACGTACAAGACCGTCGTGAAGATGACCTTCGCCAAGGGCGCCTCGCTGGACGACCCGTCAGGCCTGTTCAACTCCAGCCTCGAGGGCAACACCAGGCGTGCGATCGACTTCCACGAGGACGAAGCGATCGACGAAGAGGCGTTGAAGGCGCTCGTTCGCGCCGCCGTGGCGCTGAACACGTCCAGAGCCGCCTGAAGCCGGTACGCGCTGCTCCGCGCGCGCGCCGGATTATCCTTGGCCCGTGGAACGTGACGCGCTCGCCCGCGCTGCCCGGCGCGCCCAGGCGGTGGAGGCGCTCGAGTTCGAACAGGAGCGCGAGAGGGAGCTTCGACGCCAGGTGGCGGAGGTCGTCCTCGAGCAGGACGGCGATCGCCTCGACGCGGCCGCGTTCACGGGTCTGGACGACGAGGAGGTCCGTCGGGTCCGAGCGGCGCTCGGCCACGTCGACCCCGATGAGGTCGAGGAGGACGAGGACCCCTTCACGGACGAGGTCTACGTCGAGCTCGACTTCGACGAGGAGCCCGACGAGGAGCCCGAGGACGAGACGTTGCGCCTCGAACGCGAGATCGAGGAGTCCCGGCGCACCCAGGCAGCTCTCGAGCGCTTCATCGCAGCGCTCGATGTCGCGGCGGCGACCGAGGTGCAGTGAGCCGGCGTGGCGCGCGGCCCTCGGCCGCGCGCCACGACCGCCGGCCGATCAGCTCCGGAGCGGCACCGCGTAGGACGGCATCGGCGCGCCCGTCGCGCCCCGCAGCTTGAGCGGCAGCCCGAGGAAGGCGAACTCGTACTGCTTCTCTGCCGCGATCTCGTTCATGTCGACCACCTCGATGATCTGGGCCCCGGCGGTGGCGAACATGTACGAGTGGACGGGGAGGAAGACGTTCTCCTCCTCGGAGGGGAGCACCTCGAGCCCGATGGTGTCGCCCGCGATGCACATCGCGCCTGCCTCCTCGCAGAGCCACTTCGCGGCCGCAAGGCCGATCCCGGGCGTGTTCTTCAGGTAGCCGTCGAAGTCGGGCCAGACGTTCATCCGGCCGGTGCGGACGAGGACGACGTCACCCTTGCGCAGCTCGACGCCCTGCTTCGCGACGGTGTCCTGGAGGTCCTTCGGCGTGATGGCGTACGCGTCGCCGAGGTCGTCGACCCCGTGCATGCCCGCGACGTCGAGGAGGACGCCCCGAGCGATCACGGGCGGGTACTTGTCGAGGCCGCCCTTGGTCCAGATGCGGCTGCCGAGGTCGCGGTCGGCCTCCCAGCCGTTCCAGAACTTCCCGTAGAAGCCGAGGTGGTTGAGCGTGTCGATGTGCGTCCCGCAGTGCGTGTACATGTGGATCGAGTCACCGCAGTACGAGTACGTCTCGTGCACCTCGGAGCCGACGCCCGAGAGGTTGTCGTTCACCGAGCCCTGCGGCGTGTGCGTCATCCAGATGCCGTACGGCGGATCGCCGGCGGCGACCCAGGACGGCATGCCGATGAAGTACTCGACGTTGAGGTCGAACACGTGACGGCCGTCGAGGTGGTCGAGGACGGCCGCCGTCGACTCGGGGGTGACCCAGTTGAGCCGACCGATCTCGTCGTCCTCCCCCCAGGGGCTCTTCGAGACCTTGAGGCCGCCCTGCTCGAGGATCGCCTCGGGGACGAGCTCGGGATCTGCCATCGCGCCGCTCCTCCTTCTCGTCGGGGTGTCTGCCTAGAGGCTTGATGCGGAATACGAGCACGCACGGCTGGTGGCCTGCACCGGCGCCTCGCGGCCGTCTCGATCGACATCCAGGCAGCCCAGCCTGCACGCCGATCGAGCCGACCACGCTGCTTGCTGCAGGCCATCCCCGCACCCACTTCTATTCCACATCAAGCCTCTAGTCTGAGCCTTCCGGGCCGTCGCCGCGCCGGTAGACGGCCGAGTAGTCGAGCGCGCCGCGTCCGTCGCGCTGCGCCGCGCGGTAGGCGCCGAGGGCCGCTTCGGCCACCGGCACCGCGACGCCGTGGCCCTCCGCGAGGTCCCGGGCGAGCCCGAGGTCCTTCGCGATCAGGTCGAGGGTGAAGAGGGGCGCGAACCCGTTCGACGCGGGATGCGCGCTCTCCACGCCGGGAAGCGGGAAGCGCGTCCGCAGGACACGCGAGTCGCCGGTCGACGCGGTGAGGAGCTCGTAGAGCGTGGCCGGGTCGAGCCCCTCGCGGACCGCGATCGCGCAGGACTCGGCGATTGCGGCCATCGTCGCGCCCGCGATCAGGTTGTTGCAGAGCTTTGCCGCCTGGCCGGCCCCGTGGCCGCCGACGAGCACGACCAGCCGGCCAAGCGCCTCGAAGAGCGGTCGTGCGCGCTCGAACGCGTTCTCCGTGCCGCCGACCATGATCGTCAGCGACGCGTCCTCGGCGCCGCGGGGGCCACCGCTGACCGGCGCGTCGAGGACGTCCAGCTCCGAGCACTCGGCCGCGAGCCGCCGTGCGAGCGACGGTGGGCTCGTCGACATGTCGACGAGGAGCGTGCCGGGCCGGGCAGCCGACCGCACCCCGCGCTCGCCGAGCACGACCTCCGCGACCGCGTCCGCCGAGGGCAGCGAGAGCAGCACGACGTCTGCCCCCGCAGCCGCCTCGCCGGGGGTAGCAGCTCGGTCCGCGACGAGCGCTTCGACGCGCCCCCTGTCGAGGTCACAGCCGACGACGTCATGTCCCGCTGCGACGAGGTGCCGCGCCATCGGCAGGCCCATCGTCCCGAGGCCGATTGCCGCGACGCGCGTCACGGCCGCTACCGAAGCTCGCTGCCGAACGCGCCGAGCCGCGCGTGCGGCCGGCCTGCCGACGTCACGACGACCCAGATCACGAGCTCGTCGGCGCGCGGTGCGTCGGGGATGCGAACCTCGAACGTCTGGTGGTGCGAGCGAACCGTGTGGTCGTCCTTGTGCTTGACCGCGACGTCGAGAGGCGCGCCCGCAGCGCCCCGCTTCTCGGCGGAGGGGAGGAGGGCCGTCCCGGCGATCGCGTCGCGCACCTTGTTGCCGAAGCGGAGGTTGTGGATCACCGCCGAGCCGTGCTCGACGTCGCCGTCGAGGCCGACGAGCGCCCCCTTGCCGACGCCCTCCACCGGCGCGGCCAGAAGCGCGAGGGCGCGCTCGATGAGCAACTCGCCGAGAGGCTCGCAGTAGCGGTCGATCAGCGGCTCGAGATCGGCGACGTACCGCCCGGCGAAGGGGTTCTCGACGACGGCGCCCGAGGCGACCATCCGCGTCGGGGGCACCACCGGCTCTCCGCCCTCCCGCTCGACGTCCTCGACGATCGTCACCACCTTGCGCAGACCCTCGAGCGCCACGGCGCGAGCATATCGCGACCCGGAGGCTCGATAATCGCGCCGATGTCCCCGCTCGAAGCCGTGCTCCACGACCTGCTCGAGACGACCGGCGCGAGCCGGGTCACGCTCCGGCGCGACATCCCCGGCGAGCCGCCGTTCCCGGTGGTCGAGGAGGTCCTCGCGCCCGGCGTCGGGTCGATCCGCGGGGAGACCACCGTGCACCTCCCGAGCCAGCCCGTGGTGCTCGAGGTGCAGCGCGGCGTCCAGGTCGTGCAGGACGACAGCGCCGGCGCGTACGACGATCCCGCCTTCCAGCGCATGCTCGAGGCGTACGGCGGCCTCGCCGCGCAGATCGTGACGCCCGTCATGCGGCACGGGAGGCTCGAGGCGATCCTGTCGCTCCACCAGCTCGGCGCGCCGCGGGCGTGGACGGGCGACGAGATCGCGGCGGCGAGCCGTGCCGCGTCGCGAGTGAGGGAGCTCCTGTGAGGATCCCGTCGACCGGCGCGCACAACCGCTGGCACCCCGACCTCGAGCCCGTCGCCCGGGTGGCGCCGGGTGAGGTCGCCACGTTCGAGACCCGCGACGGGCTCGACGGCCAGCTGACGCGCGCGAGCACGCACGCGGACTGCGCGCGATTCGACGACGGCCGCGCGCATCCGCTCACCGGTCCCGTCTTCGTCGACGGTGCCGAGCCCGGAGACGTGCTCGAGGTCGAGCTCGTCGACTTCGAGACCCCCGCGTTCGGCGTCAACTGCGTCATCCCCGGCTTCGGCTTCCTGGCCGACGTGTTCGCCGAGCCGTTCCTCGTCCCGTGGGAGCTCGACGGCGTCGTCGCGCGGTCGCCCGAGCTACCGGGGATCGCGGTGCCCGCGTGCGTTCACGCGGGCGTGATCGGGGTCGCGCCGTCGCACGCGCTGATGGAAGAGCAGCGCTCTCGCGAGGAGCGGATCCGCGAAGCGGGCGGGCCGGTCGCGGACGATGCTCCCGAATCCGCCGTTCCCGAGAGCGTCGCCGCCGGCCTCCGGACGATCCCGCCGCGCGAGACCGGCGGCAACCTCGACATCCGACGGCTCGTCGCAGGTTCGACCCTGCTCCTGCCGGTGCACGTGCCGGGTGCCCTGCTCTCGCTCGGCGACGTCCACTTCGCACAGGGCGACGGCGAGGTCTGCGGCACGGGGATCGAGATCGAGGCGGCGGTCACGGTGCGGCTCGGCCTCCGCAAGGCGCCGCGCTGGGTGCCGCGCTTCCCCGCATACCTCACACCGGCGCGACCGGGCCGTGCGCGCTTCGCGACGACCGGGATCCCGGAGGAGAGCCCGATGGACGTCACGGCCGCTGCCCGCGCGGCGCTCCTCGCGATGATCGACTGGCTCGAGACGGAGCACGGGCTATCGCGCCCGGCGGCCTACTGCCTCTGCTCGGCGTGCGTCGACCTCCACCTCTCCGAGGTCGTCGACATCCCGTATCCGCTCGTCTCCGCGCTGATCCCGCTCGACGTCTTCGAGCAGAGCGCTGCGGGGTGATCAGCCGGCGACCGCGATCGCCTCGATCTCGATCTCCAGCTCGGGGAGCGCGAGGGAGGTGACCTCGACGATGGTGTCGGCCGGGTACGGCGGCGTGAACCACTTCCCGCGCAGCTCGACGATCTTCGGGAAGTTCCCCATGTCGGTGAGGAAGATCGTCACCTTCACGACGCGGTCGAGGCTGGAGCCGCCCGCCTCCAGCACGCGTTGAAGGTTGCGGAACACCTGCTCGGCCTGGGCGTCGAAGTCCCCCACGCCCACGAGCGCCCCGTTCTCGTCGATCGCGGCCTGACCCGAGATCAGCAGCAGGTCACCGACGCGGAACCCCTGCGAGAGCCGGAAGGGCTCGTACGGGTCCGGGTCGAGCCGGATCGGGCGGACGTCGGTCATGTCGAGATCATCTTCTTCTCGATGCCGACACCGGCTGCCATCGCGCGCTCGACCTCGAGGGGCACCGTGGCCGAGTCCTGGAGCGCGATGCCCGTCGAGTCGAACACGGTGGTCTGCTCGGGCGTCTGGCGGCCCTCGAGCTCCCCGCAGATCACCTTGCCGATCTCGCCGGCGACGTCGTCCTCCGAGATGAGGCCCTCGCGGAGGGGGACGTTGATCTCGCCGTCGGGGATGCACTGGCGGATGTCGTCCACGAAGACGCGCCCTCGCTGGAGGAGCCCCGGGTGGAGCTCCTGCTCACCCTCGAGGTCGGCCCCGAGCGCGGCGAGGTGGGCGCCGCCCTTCACCCACGCCTCGTCGACGATCCAGCCCCGGGCATGCGTTCCCGTGACGATCACGTCCGCCCCCTCGACCGCCGTTCGCACATCCGTCGTCCCGACGAGGCGGAGGTGCGGGTAGCGCGGGCCCTGCTCGGCCAGGAAGCGGTCGACCGACTCCTGCGACCGGCTCCAGATCCGCACCTCGCTCCACGCGAACACCGTGTCGCACGTCGCGAGGGTGCCCTCGCCGACGCTGCCCGTCCCGAGGATCGCGAGCACCGTCGAGTCGGGCCGCGCGAGCCACTTCGCCGAGACGGCGGCGGACGCCCCGGTGCGCATGAGCGTGTGGTACGACCCGTCGCAGATCGCGAGCGGGAACCCCGTCTCCGGATGCGTGTAGACGAGGATCGAGAAGACGGCCGGCAGGTCGAAGCGGGCGTTGTCCTCCCGGATCGAGACCCACTTGCACGCGGCCGCCTCGGGCTCCTCGATCCAGGAGGGCATGACCTCCCACTCGCCGCGGTAGCGATCGAGGACGATGTGGCCTTTCGGCTCCATGTAGACGCGCCCGAGGCCATGCATCCGGAACGCGTGCTCGACGCAGTCGACGTACTCCGCTGGGGTGAGGAGGCCGATCATGTCCGAGCGGCCGAGGATCAGCGTCTTACGGTTCCGCCAGCTCTCCACCGGCCGATTCTACGTCCCGCGCGACGAGCTCGATCAGCGGCGCGGCGTCCGGGAACGGCTCGAGCCGGCGACGCGCCCGCTCGAGCTGCCGGCGCGCACGATCCGGTTCTCCGAGCTGGGCCCGGTACCCCGCCGCGCCGAGATGGTGGAGCCCGCGTACGAGTTCCTCCTGGTCACCGGCGAGGCCGAAGACATCGGCGAGCCGGCTCGTCACGACGAGATACTCACGACGCTCGAGCGAGCGCTCGGCCTCCCAGAGAGCGGCCTGGACCCGGGCCTCGCGTGGTGGCCACTCCTCGTCCACGGCGCGAACGTACCTGCCGCGTGCCCGCTCGCCACAGCCGCATACTTCCGCCGTGGAGCGAATTCGCTTCTACTTCGACGTCGTCTGCCCGTACTCGTACATGGAGTCCCATGTCGTCGAGGCGGCCGAGGACGCAGGCCGGCTCGAGGTGGAGTGGCTGCCGTTCGAGCTACGGCCCGCGCCGAAGCCGCTCCTCGAGGTCCGGGGCGACCACCTGCGCACGGACTGGACGCAGAACGTCTACCGACGCGCCCTTGCGGCCGGCGTCGAGATCCACCTGCCGCGCTACCAGCCGCGTTCGACCCTGATCCTCGCGGCGTGCCTCTGGGCGGAGGACGAGGGACGCCTGCGGGCCTACAAGCATGCGCTCTACGAGGCGTTCTTCTGCGAAGGGCTCGACATCGCGACCGACGGGGAGATCGCACGGGCTGCCGGAATCGCGGGGCTCGACCCCGTCGCGGCGGTCGCGGCGGCGTACGACCACACCCGCTTCGAGCAGCTGCGCGGGATCCGCCGCGACGCGGAGGAGGCCGGTGTGGCGGGAGTCCCGACGCTTCTCACCGAGGACGGTCGCACGCACTGGGGCATGGGCGGCGTCGAGCGCCTCCTCGTGGACGAGCCGCTCGTTCCGCGGGCGACCGCCGGGCGATGAGCGCAGGCGTCGATCGCGAGCGGAGCGCCGCCCGGATCGAGCGCGAGATCGAGACGCTCTCGGGAGCGGGGTTCACGCAGAGCAGCGAGGCGATCCGGCGCTACGCCTACACCCCGGAGTACCGCCGGACGCTCGACCATTTCACCGCGGCGCTCGGCGAGCTCGGCTTCACGGTCACGGAGGACCCCCTGGGCACGCTCGTCGCCCGCAACCGGCCGCCCGGCGAGCCGGTGTTCGGCATCGGCTCGCACTGCGACTCGAACCGGAACGGCGGGAAGTACGACGGGACGATGGGCGTCGTCACCGCGCTCGAGGTGTGCCGCCTGAACGAGGAGCACGGCCTCGGCCTGCCGCTTCAGCTCGTCTCGTTCCTCGAGGAGGAAGGCTCGGGCTTCGGACAGATGCTCCTCGGCAGCCGGATCATGCTCCAGCGCGTCACGGAGGCCGACCTGCGCGAGCGGTTCCGCTCGATCGACGACGGGCGGAGCTTCTGGGAGCACGCCGAGGAGGCGGGCTACGAGCCCGCGCGGTGGCGCGAGTCGATCCACGTCCTCGACGGGCTGACGGGCTGGATCGAGATGCACATCGAGCAGGCGCGCGTGCTCCAGGACACCGGCAAGCGGATCGGCGTGGTCAACGCGATCGCCGGGTACGTCCACGCCGACGTCCGCGTCCAGGGCCGCGGCGACCACGCCGGCGCGACGCCGATGGACCTGCGTCTCGACCCGACGACGGTGCTTGCCGAGACCGTCCTCGAGCTCGAGCGGCTCGCGACGGAGGCGGGGCACGGGACGGTCGGGACGGTGGGCGAGATCGAGGTCGACCCGGGGCTCATCAACGCCGTCGCGGCGAGCCTGCGGTTCTCGCTCGATATCCGCGGCCCCGAGGACGAGCGGTTCCAACGCGTCGCGCAGGCGATCGCCGGCTTCGCGTCCACCGCGGCGGAGCGTCGCGGGATGACCGCGCGCTTCGAGCAGCGGCAGACGCTGCCCGCGACGGCGCTCGACGCGCGCATCGTCTCGGCGCTCGAGGCGGCCGCGGCGGAAACGGGCGCGCCCTGGACGACGATGCACTCGGGCGCCGCCCACGACACGATGTGCGTCGCCGAGCGCGTGCCGAGCGCCATGGTCTTCGTGCCGTGCAAGGACGGCGTCAGCCACCATCCGGCCGAGGACGCGAGCCCGGCGGACGCCGCGCTGGCCGCGGAGATCATCCTCGAGGCGATCGCCACGCTGGGGTGACGAGAGCGCTCGCCGCCCACAGCGCTCCGAGCACGACGAAGGCCCAGGCACCGACGTCCGCGGCGAACGCGAGGCCGGCCAGGGCCGTGCCGACGAGGATCGTCAGGGCGCCGATCCCGTTCACGAAGCCGATCGCGGTGGCCGGGCTGCCGGGGTAGAGCGCGGCGGCGCCGGTGAACGCCGGGGCGAACGAGATGCCGGCGACGAGGCCGACGACGAGCGCCCCGACGACCGCCAGTCCCGGCGATCCGGCCGTGAGCGCGAGCGTCCCTGCGGCCCCGACGAGCGCCGCGGAGACGATCGCGGCACGCATGCGCGCGCGGTGCCGGTCGAGGATCCAGCCCCCGAGTGGCCGCGAGACGACGCCGAGCACGAGGGTCAGGGAGCCGATCGCGCCGGCCGCCTCGCTCGAGAGCGAGGACTCGCGCTCGAGCAGCGTGACGACCCAGTTCGCGATCACGACGCTCAGCCCGAAGGAAGCCGCGAAGACGACGGCGAGCCGGAGCAGCTGCCGGTCGCGAGCGAGGGTCAGCACGGGCGTCCGGTCGGCGAGGACTCGAGCAACATGCGCCGGCCGCGGCGCCGAGAGCAGGAACGCCGCGGCGAGCAGCGCAACGACGACCGCGGTCACGTACGGGGCACGCCAGCCGAGCGAGGGCTCGACCGCCGGAACGACGGCGAGCGCGACGCCTCCTCCGGCCGTCGCGAGGCCGCCGTAGAGGCCCTGCGCGAACGGCGACCCGCCCGAGGCGCGGACGAAGTCGCTGCCGCCGATGAACCCGAGCGCCGTCCCGACGCCGAGCAGGGCGCGCGCGCCGATCGCGAGCGCGGGCTCCGGCGCGAGCGTCGCGAGCACGTTGCCGAGGGCCATCACGGCGAGACCGGCACCGCAGACGCGCGCCGGGCCGAGCCGGTCGCTGAGCCGCCCGGCGGGCAGCTGCATGAGCATGTGGACGAGAAAGAGCACGGCCGTGAACAGCCCGATCACGCCGAGCGAGGCGCCGTACGCATCGGAGAGGTCCTCGGCCACCGCGCCGGTGTCCGCGATGTTCCACCCGGCCGAGAAGCCGACGGCGCTCCCGCCCGCGACGGCTCGTGGGCTCACGGTCGGCCCGCGCGCGAGATGATCGATGTCGTGAGCCCGCGCACCGGCACGGACGGACTGTAGAGCCGCGTGGACGCCGTCCTGCTGGGCCTCCTCGCGGGCGTGCTGTTCGGCGCCATGACGATCGCCGTCCGGGCGGGGCTCCTCCGGGGGGGCGACGCTGCCCTCGGAGGCGTCGTGATCACCGGGTCAGCCTTCGTCGTCGCCGCGTTCCTCGCGCTGCCGTCCGTCGTCGCCGACGGGCTGGATCTCGAGTCACTGTGGCCGTTCGCGGCGGTCGGGCTCTTCGTCCCCGGCCTGTCGCAGCTCCTCTTCATCCTCGCTGTCCGCCATGCAGGCCCGTCCCGTGCGGCGATCCTCGTCGGCACCGCGCCGCTCGGCTCCGTGCTGCTCGCGATGGCCTTGCTCGACGAGCCGCTCCGACCCGCGCTCCTCGTCGGCACCGCTCTGATCGTGGCGGGCGGAGCCGCCCTGGCGCTCGACCCGGGCCGGCCGGCGGGCTACAGGACCATCGGTGTGGTGCTGGCGCTTTCGTGCGCCGCCCTCTTCGCCTGCCGGGACAACGCCGTTCGCTGGATCGCGCGCGACGACGACGTCGCGCCGCTCCAGGCGACCGCCGTGACGCTCCTGGCGGCGACGCTGGCAACCGCCCTCTACGTCGTGGCGACGCGGCGGGACGTCTCTCGCGCGATCGCACGCGTCACGACCCGGGCGTTCGTTCCGGCAGGCGTTCTGCTCGCGTTCGCCTACGGCGCGCTCGTGACGGGCTTCGACCGCGGCGAGGTCGGGATCGTCGCCCCGCTCAACGCCACCCAGTCGCTCTGGGGCGTCGCATTCGCAGCCCTCGTCTACGGGCAGCGGGAGGCAATCGGACGGCGCACGGTGCTCGCGAGCCTGCTCGTCGTTCTCGGCGGCGCGCTCATCGGCGCGTTCCGTTGAGGCTTACGCGCGCGCCTCGACGGCCGTAGGGACGCCTTCGACGTACGCGATCGCCTCGTCCACGGACACCACGTCCGCGTACTTCGCCTGGATGTCGAACAGGTTGGCATCGTGCGGCGCCTGGGCGCGGTCGCCGACACACTCGCGCGGGACCAGCGTCGGCCAGCCGTACTGGAGGAGATCGACCGCCGTCGCCCGGACGCAGCCGCTCGTCGTCGCGCCGCAGAGGATCACCGTGTCGACGCCCTGGGAGACGAGGACCGACGCGAGGTTCGTCCCGAAAAAGCCCGAGGCGCCCTTCTTCACGATCACCGTCTCGTCGTCGCGGCGGCCGAGCCGCTCGTCGATCTCCACCCAGTGGCCGCCCATCTGGAGGTCTCCGAGCGCCGGCACCTTCTGCAGCCACAGGCCGCCGTCCTTCAGGCTCGCGTCGAAGCCGATCGTCGTGAACACGATCGGGAGCCCCTTCTCGCGGGCGGCGTCGAGCAGCCGCCGCGTCGCCTCGACCTGCGGCGTGAGGTCCGAGCCGAGCGTGCACTCGGGGTCGGTGAACCCGCACGAGAAGTCGATGACGAGCACGCACGGGCGCGCACCGAGCGTCACGCTCGCGCCGAGCCCGGCGCGAGCGTAGACCTCCCGTGGCCTCCGAATCCGACATCAGGCTGCCGTCGCCGGAGCGGCCGCCGTCAGCTCCTCGCCGAAGCGCGCACGCTTCACGAACTGCCCGGCGCCGGGCTCGGCGACGAGCTCGTCGTTCTCGACGATGACCTGACCGCGTACGAGCACCACCTCGGGCGCCCCGGTGACCTCCTCGCCCTCGAAGAGGTTGTAGTTGACGTTCGTGTGATGGGTCTTCGCCGAGATCGTGAGCTTCTTCTCCGGATCCCAGACGACGATGTCCCCGTCCGATCCCGGGGCGATCGTGCCCTTGCGGGGGTAGAGGCCGAAGAGCTTCGCGACGTTCGTCGAGACGAGCTCGACGAAGCGGTTCGGCGTGATCCGACCCGTACCCACGCCGTGCGTCCAGAGCATGTGGAGCCGGTTCTCGATCCCCGGGCCGCCGTTCGGGACGACCTGGAACTCGCGCCCGTTGATCCCCTTCTGCTCCGGCCAGTTGAACGGGCAGTGGTCGGTCGAGACCGCGGACAGGGCGTCCGTCGCGATCGCCTTCCAGAGGTGCTCCTGGTGCTCCTTCGGGCGCGGCGGCGGGGTGTAGATGTACTTCGCGCCCTCCCAGTTCGGCGCCTCCATCATCGACTCGTCGACGAAGAAGTACTGGGTGCACGTCTCCCCCCAGACCTTCCAGCCCTTCTCGCGCGCAAGCGCGATCGGCTCGACGGCGGGCTGGCACGAGACATGGACGACGTACAGCGGGGCGCCGGCGATGTGCGCGAGCTGGATCGCGCGGTTCGTCGCCTCCGCCTCCGTCTCCATCGGCCGGCTGCGGGCGTGCCAGATCGGGTCCGTGTGGCCCGCCGCCACCGTCTCGGA
>CAWFDO010000006.1:0-195948 GCA_963814565.1 uncultured Actinomycetes bacterium | reverse complement strand
CCTCGCCGCGCATGCCGGGCAGCGAGGTCGAGAGATCAGGAGGTTCGAGTCCACACGCCTCCGGCACCCTGCCCTCATGAGGAGTGCACGGACACGGCCCGTGTACACCGACTGTTGACCAAACGCGTCCGTGCAGCGCACCGCCTGAGCGAGGGCCGTATCGAGGCACTCGTGAGCCTCCTCGAATCGACGAAGCCCAACCAGTGCAGTGGCCTTGCATCAGACTCGCGTACGGAAGCGCGAAAGCGACACGGAACTCAGTCGCGTCGTCACGCATCGCGATCGCCGCTTCGAGTGCGTGCCCATATTCCGCAGCCAAGTTGAGCGCGCACGAGAGCATGCAGCGGAATGAGCACCTAACAAACGGGTCAGGCACCGAGGGCAGCAATTCCTCAACGCTCTTCGCCTCAGCGAGGTTGTGAATCGACCCGAATCGAAGCCCAAGGGCGAGCTTCTTGTCGGCAGTCCGAAGTACTTCGGTGAGGTCGAAATCTCCTCTTGGAGCGACTGAAGCTGCTCGAGCAGCTCCCAGGCGACGTCCAGCTCGAGCGAGCCGCTGCCGTTAGACGACCCCACATTGCTTCGCGGCGTTGCCTGTCATCGACGCTTGTTGCTTCTGCCTGCTCGGCGAGGCGTAGTGCGTCTTCCTCCCGCTGGCCAATGTGGGCCGCTCGGCCTCCGACAAGGAGCGCGCGATACAGCACCTCGCGGTTGTCCCCGGCGCCCTCGCGACGGCCCTATCAGCCAGCGCCTGCGCGGTCAGGTGGCGTCCGCGGCGGAGCGCGATCTCTGCCTGGGCGACGAGAACTGCGGGCGTCTCGCCGACCAGGCGAACGGCTCGGCTCGCCCACGTCTCGAGCGTCGGGAGCCGGGCGCTGTTCAGGAGCTCGTCCATCGTGTCGATGAGCAGCCTGTCGATGTCGCTCGGGACGCCGAGCCGGTGCGCAAGATCGAACGCCGCGTCCGGTTCCTTCTGCGACGTGTAGTACGCCCACGCGGTCGGGAACGCCTCTGCGGCTTCGACCTGCGTCTCCGCACGGCCGCGCCTGACCAGGAACTCCTCGATGAGCGCGTGGAGCACGAGGCGGTCGTCCCGCTCGTCGAGAAGGCCGAGGGCGAGCGCCTGGCCGATGACGAGCTCCGCGCGCTCCGCGCCCATCAGCGTCACGACCAGCTCGCGGTCGACGAACGGCATTGTCGCGAGCAGCTCGAGCCCCGTCCGGACGCTCGGCTCGAGGCCTCCGCAGAGCTCCTCCGCGAAGAGCTCGTACAGCGTCTCCGGCAGGACGGCGTCGACGTCCTGGACCTCGGGGGCCATGCCTGCGAGACCGACGACGGCGGGCCAGCCGCCCGCCAGCGCGACGAGCCCCGCCGCCAGCTCCATGCGCGCTCCCTCGAGGACCTCCTCGACCTCCTCGGCGCTCATCGCGAGCTCGTGCTCGGGGATCTCGAGGACATCTCCCTCGAGGATGCTGCGGCCGGCGATCCACGAGGGGCGTACGCGGCTCGCGATCAGGATCCGCAGCGACGAGCACTCGACGATCGTCTCCACGAACCGCTCCGACGCGACCGACGCGGCGAGGTGCTGGTAGTCGTCCACGACGACCCAGCCCTGGTCGGGCCAGTCGACGAGATCCTCGGCCAGCATCTCCGCGAGCACCACCACCTCGCGCTCGGGGTCCTGCGTGACCGCGAGCCGCTCGAGCAGGCGTCGACCTGCCCCGTCGACGACGGCGCCACAGGCGCCCGCCAGCGCCCGCGCCGTCACGGCGACGTCCGCGGCCGACGGCCGTGCCCGGAACCAGCCAACCGCGCGGCCCTCGCGCGGAGCCCATTGCTCCGTCAGCACGGTCTTCCCGTATCCCGGGCCCGCGACGAGCGTCCGGACGCGGGCCTCAGACCGATCGAGCGCGCGAATCAGCCGCGGGCGCTCGATGACCCTGCGCCCGCGGATCCGCGGCTTCCGTGGCTCGTCTGCCATCGGGTGGGTCTCGAGCCTACTCCAGGCTCCTCGTTGGGAAAAGTGCGCCCGCGGCCGGCGTGGGCGGGCCGCGGGCGCTTGCCGTCAGCGGCTCCGTGGGGGATGGAGCCGGACGAGGGGAGGGACGTACGGGTCCTCGCCGGTAAGCAGGCGGTACGCCGCGGGGATCTGTCTACGGCGTGCCACGCCGAGCTTCAGGCGGAGCGCATCGCTGTGCGCCTTTGCCGTCCGGGCCGAGATTCCCAGTGAGTGTCCCACCTCGTCGTTCGAGCACCCGGCCGCGATGAGCGCGACGACCTCACGCTGCCGATCGGTCAGCGGAGCCTCGGGTGCGGTGGTCGTCCTTGTCATGGCGCGATTCTTCCGTCCCTCGATCGGGGGATCCATTCCTCGGGGGGTGTATCCCCGGGTGTAATCGGGGGACGCTCGGGAACGTCACAGCGCTGCGGCGTGGCAGTCGCCTCGACCGTCCGACCCGCCCACCAGCGCATTCCCCAGGCGAAGGATCGCCTGGCCGACGCCGAAATCGTGGCTCAGCTCCGCGCGGCGGACGCGGTGACCGAGGTTCGCGAGGTGGCTCTAGACGCTCGCTCAGACCACGAGAGAAACCGCGGGAGTCGCCAACAGGTCGACTCGCCATGATCTCAGGAGCAGGCGATTCAGGATGGAACGCTGGACGGGTCGAGGATCGAGAAATGGCAGTTGCTGAAGGAGTTCGACGTTTCTCGTGGGATCGTCCTCGACGCGAGCCTGCTGATAGACGACCACGACAGGCCGGGGAAGCTCCTCGTACGATGAGCTCAGGTTCTCGATTACCCGACTCATCGTCTGTTCGCGGAATGGGTTGTTGAGGTGGATGACGAGCGGCTCCAAAGGGAACTGATATGCGCCGGCGTCCCCCAGGACTAGATCGATCGACTGCACGTCGTGACGGAGGAACCCGCTGGTGTTCGAGAGCGCTGCCTCGTGTAGTTCTGTGGCGTACTCGACACCCACGACCCTACGAAAGCCCGCCCTCGCGCCGGCCACGAGTACACGACCCTTGCCGGAGCCGAGATCGACCAACGTGTACATCGCCGGGTCGGCGATCATTCGCATCCACAGCGCAATCAACCGTGGGTGCTCTGCCACATACGGGTGACCGTGAGCTGCATCACCAGAGAGAATCGTGAGGTCAGCAAGTTGGGCGGTACCACCTGTGCCAGGTACCACCCCGCGGTCGAAGCGATTCTCCTCCCAGCTGAGGATTGTCGACTTACCTCGTCGTAGTAGATGACGGAACAAGAGTGGAGGTTGCTCCTCGAATTTGCTCCTTGTATTGGGAGCCACCTGACAGTACCGAGTTCCCCGCCGTGGCTCGAGACGCGCCGTGAACCAGCTCGTTTCGCCAAACCTCCTCGCGGACGGATAGAGCTACACGCGGTACGCAGGCCGGTCAAACCGAGTCGAAGCCCCGGGGCAGGGCAATCAGACGCGACCGATCCATTCCTCCGAAGGTGTATCCCGGGTGTCGACGGACGCGCGCGAACGTCAGAGCGCTGCGGCGTAGCCGTCGCCCCGACCGTCCGACCCGCCCACCAGCGCATTCCCCAGGCGAAGGATCGCCTGGCCGACGCCGAAGTCGTGGATCAGCTCCGCGCGGCGGACGCGGTGACCGAGGTTCGCGAGGTGGTCGACGGAGTCCCAGAGGCCCGGCTCGAGCTGGACGTCGAGTCCTCCGTCGACGCGCCAGCGCGGCGCGTCCAGCGCTGCCTGCGGGTCGTATCCGTGGTCGACCAGGCGGAGCACGACCTGCATGTGCCCCTGCGGCTGCATCGGCCCGCCCATCACGCCGAAAGGCCCGAGCAGCCGCCCGCCCTCGAGGAGCATCCCCGGGATGATCGTGTGGAACGGCCGCCGGCCCGGGGCGAGCCGGTTCGGATGCCCGTCCGTCTCGACGAACCCCGCGCCTCGGTTCTGGAGGACGACACCCGTCCCGGGAGCGACGACGCCGGAGCCAAAAGGCCCGTAGACGCTCTGGATGAGCGAGATCGCGGTCCCGTCGCCGTCGACGGCGCACAGGTAGGTCGTCCCTCCGCGGGGAAGGACCGTCGGAGCGGGGTCGAGCGCCCGCGTCGGGTCGACGAGCGCGCGCCGTGCCGCGAGATGGGCGGGCTCGAGCAGCTCGGCGGGCAACGGGCCGTCCGCGACGTGGGCGTGCACGTCGGCGAGCGCGAGCTTCATCGACTCGATCTGCGAGTGGAGCCCCGGCTCGAGCCCGTCGTAGAGCGCGAGCGCGAGCAGTGCCGCAGCGCCCTGCCCGTTCGGGGGCAGCTCGCAGACCTCGACCCCGCGGTAGTCGTAGCGAAGCGGCTCGACCCATTCGGAGCGATGCGCGGCGAGGTCGTCCTCGTCGAGCCAGCACGCCGCCGCAATCGCCTCGGCGACCCGCCCTCGGTAGAAGGCGTCCGGACCGTCGGTCGCCAGGAGGCGGAGCGTCGCCGCGAGGTCCGGGATCGTGAACCGCTCGCCGACCGCCGCCGCGGGGAACGGGGCGTCCTCGGCTCGGGACCACTTGTGCGCGATGCGCGCGGTGCAGGCGACGCCGGATGACGCGAGCTCCGCGCCGCGCTCGAGTGCCCGGTCGAGACCGAATCGGCCGAACCGCTCCGCGAGATCCGCCCAGGCGCGGACGGCGCCCGGCACGGTGACCGACCGCGGCCCGGTCGCGTCGACGCGAACCGCGTCGATCCGAGTCGGCGAGCGTCCGGAGCCGTTCAGCCCGTGGAGCTTCCCGTCGTGCCAGACGATGGCGAACGCGTCGCCGCCGGGGCCGTTGTCGGTCGGCTCCGCGACCGTGAGCACGACGGCGGCCGCGAGCGCTGCGTCGACTGCGTTGCCGCCTGCCCGGAATGCCTCCAGCCCGGCGGCGCTCGCGAGGGGATGGCTCGTCGCGATCATCGCGTCCCCCGCGATCGCGGGCATCCGGCGCCAGCCGCTTCCACGGGCGGCCGGCCGGAACAGCGCCTCGAAGTCGACGTCCACCTGTCGATCCTCGCATGCCCCGCGGGCCGCGGACCTCGCTTGATCACCGTGCCATCATTCGAGGATGGTGCTCAAGCGTCCGCGGACACCGCACTACGATGACCCGGTCGCCGTCGGCGCACGGCTGCACGCCGCCCGCGAGGCGGCGGGGATCAGCCAACGCGAGCTCGCCTTCCCCGGCTGCAGCGCGGCCTACATCTCCCGGATCGAGCGCGGGGAGCGAATTCCGTCATTGCAGGTGATGCGCGAGCTTGCGCGTCGGGTGGGAATCAGCGAGGCCGAGCTCGCCTACGGTCACGAGCCGATCGACCCCGCGGTGTCGCGCGCGGTGCGCGCCGTGCAGGCCGCGGAGGAGACGGGGAAGGAGAGCGAGGTCGCCCGCGCCTACCAGGCGCTCTCCCGCGCTGCCTCACGCGCCGCGCGCGAACGCGCGGCGTAGGGGCTTGCTCGTAGGATCCCGGGCATGGCCCGGGACGCCGACATCGTCGTCGTCGGCGCCGGGATCGTCGGCGCCGCGACCGCACGTGCGCTCGCGGGGACGTTCGGCACCGTCGTTCTCCTCGAGCGGTTCGCCTTCGGTCACGCGCACGGCTCGAGCCACGGGACCTCGCGCATCTTCCGGCTCAACTATCCCGACGAGCGATACGTCCGCATGGCGCAGGCGGCGGGCGTGGCCTGGGGCGAGCTCGAGCGCGAGCGCGGTGTCCAACTCATCGTCCGGAGTGGATCGCTCGACCTCGGGCCGGTGGCTGCCGAGACCGCCCGTGCGCTCTCGGCCTGCGGCGTTCGCTTCGAGACGCTGAGCGCCGACGAGGTCGGATCCCGCTGGCCGCTGCGTCTCGACGTGGGCGAGACCGCGGTCTTCCAGGCGGAGGGCGGCATCATCCTCGCCGACCGCGCCCACCGGGCGCTCGTCGAGAGCGCGGTCGAGGACGGCGTCGAGCTGCACGAGGACGCCCCCGTGCGGGCGCTCGCGCTCGAGCGGCGAGCCGTTCGGGTCACGCTCGACGACGACGAGATCTCGGCGCGGTCCGTCGTCGTCACCGCAGGCTCGTGGTCGCCCCGCCTCCTCGCGGACGTCGAGCTCGAGCTACCCGTCGTGCCCACGCGCGAGACGGTGATCTACCTCGGGCTGGACGGCGGAGACCCGGCACCCTCGGTGATCGACTACGCGCGCACCCCGGGCGCCGGAGACGGCGTTACGCGGCTCGGCCAGGCGGCATATGCGCTGGCATCGCCCGGGATGGGGCTCAAGGCAGGCCTCCACCACTCCGGGCCGGTCGTCGACCCGGACGACGACCCGACGCCGGACGACCGAGTCGCGACGTGGGTCGCCGGGTGGGCCGCGTCGCGCTTCGATGGCCTCGGCGACGTCGGGGGGATAGAGACGTGCCTCTACACGAACACCGCCGACGAGGGCTTCGTGCTGGAGCGCCACGGCCGCGTTGTCGTCGGCGCCGCCTGCTCCGGTCACGGCTTCAAGTTCGCCCCGGTCGTCGGCCGGACTCTCGCCGCGCTCGCGCGCGAAGCCGCGTCCTGATTTCCGAACAAATGGCGGGCACGATGCTCGCGTGAGATGGCCGAAGGTCGTGCTCGCCGCATCGTTGGCGCTCCTGGTACTCGTCGCGGCCGGCTGCGACGGCGACGACGCGGCCGTGCCGCCCGAGACGACGGCCCCGGGGGAGACGACGCCGCAGCCGACGCCGGAGACGGCGACCTTCGCGGTGTACCTCCTCCGCGACGGCGTCATCGCTCCGGTCCGCAGGACGGTCGCGTCGACGCCCGCCGTTGCGAGGGCGGCTGTCGAGGCCCTGATGACCGGGCCGACCGCCGACGAGACGAGCGACGGGCTCGTGACGGCGATCCCCGACGGGACGACGCTTCTCGACGTGTCGCTCGCAGACGGTGTCGCGACAGTCGACCTCTCGGGCACGTTCGACGACGGGGGCGGGAGCGCGTCGATGCTGGGCCGGGTGGCCCAGGTGGTCGCGACGCTGACGCAGTTCTCCACGGTCGAGCGCGTCGCGTTCCGTCTCGACGGCGAGCCGGTCGAGACGATCGGCGGCGAGGGCGTCGTCGTCGACCCTCCGATCGGCCGGACCGCCATCGAGGAGCAGACGCCGCAGATCCTGATCGAGTCACCGCTCCCGGGCGACACGGTGACGAGCCCGATCCGCCTCCGAGGGACGGCCAACGTGTTCGAGGCGACGGTCTCGATCGAGGTGCGGGACGGGACGGGGACGGTCGTGCACGAGGGGTTCACCACGGCGACCTCGGGCACGGGCACGCGGGGGACGTTCGACACCAGGCTGGCGATGCCAGGGCTCGAGGGCCCGATGACGATCGTCGCGTTCGAGGCGTCGGCGGAGGATGGACGCCCGCTGCATGTCGTGGACGCCCAGGTGACGCTCGTCCCCTGAAGGTTCTCGCGCATTCGGCGCGAGGTCGCAGGCAGACTGAGGCCGTGGCGTCCAAGCCCCGCTCGACACCCCCGTCCGATGCGGGCGGCGCGCGCAACCGCGGCATGCTCATCGCCGCAGGTGGCGCCGCGATCGTGATCGTCGTCCTCGTTGCGGCGTCACTCCTGCTCCGTGGCGGCGACGACTCGGACTCTGCGACGCCCACCACGACATCGCCCACGTCGCCGTCGGCGCTGCTCGACGGGATCCCGCAGGACCGTGCGATCCTCGGCGCCGAGGACGCGACCGTCACCCTGATCCAGTTCGAGGACCTCCAGTGCCCCGTCTGCAAGAGCTACCAGGAGGAGGGGTTCCCGGGCATCGTCGAGGAGTACGTCCGTCCCGGGAAGGTCAAGCTCCGCTTCGTGGGGCTCGCGTTCATCGGGCCGGACTCGGAGAAAGCTCTGCTCCACGTCCTCGCGGCCGGGGAGCAGGGGAAGCTGTGGCAGTTCGCCGACGAGCTCTACGCCAACCAGGGCGCCGAGAACTCCGGCTGGGTGACGGACGAGCTGCTCGAGCAACTCGCAGGCGAGCTCGGCCTCGACTGGGAGACGCTCCAGGCCGACGCCGACGGCGCCGTGACGCTCCAGCAGGCGAACGCCATGGCGACCGAGGCAGAACAGCGCGGCGTGCCCGGCACGCCGTGGTTCTACGTCCAGGTCGGTGACGGGCAGCCGTACGAGGTGCGACCCGGCTCGTTCGCGATCGAGGAGTTCCGCGAGATCCTCGACGACGCGCTCGCCGGCTGAGGCGACCTCGCATGAGCGACCGGGCGCTTCGTCTCGCGGTCGCGGCCGTCGCCGCTGTCGGCGTCGCCGTCGCGGGGTACCTCACGTACGTCCACTACCGGCCGGCCGCGCTGATCTGCACGGGTGACGGCGGCTGCGAGGCCGTTCAGGATTCGTCGTACGCCGAGATCGCCGGGATCCCGGTCGCGCTCCTCGGGCTGCTCGCCTACCTGACCGTGCTCGGGCTCGTCGCGTGGGACACGGATCTCGCGCGGACGCTCGCGGCGACGATCGCGCTCTCGGCGATCGGCTTCGCCTTCTACCTCGTGGTCGTGCAGGCGTTCGTGATCGACGCATGGTGCGTCTGGTGCCTCGTCAACGACCTGGTGGTCGTCCCGCTGCTCGCGGTGCTGACCGTGTGGCGCGTGCTCCGTACACGCTGACGGGCCGGGTCCGTCTACGTCATGGGGACCTGGCGGAGGATGCTCGACTCGATGCGGTCGAGGATCTCCGTCAGGCTCGCACCGGTCGCGGTAATGCCGTGGTTCCGAAGGCCGATCACGGCGTGCGACGGGTCCGGCTCCCGGTCGATCAGGTCGGCGACCGACTCCGCGAGCTCCTGCGTGCCGCAGGGGTAGTTGATGTCGGTGGCCGCGATGCCCTCGATCCAGGCGTGGACGTGGAGGATGGCGCCGACGTCGGGATGCGCCTGGTAGATCATCCAGTGCTCGATCGCGTCGACCGACACCCGCCGGGGCTCGATCCCCGGAGGCACGCTGATGATCATCTTCGCGTTCGGCTCGTCGTAGCCCGTCACGAGCAGGATGTCCCGCCCGGCGACCTCGAGCTGTGACTTGTCGACGCCGCTCGCGCTCATCCAGAAGCGCGTCTCGTCCTTGCGCGCGGAGAGGTTGCCGTACGAGAGGCCGCCGACCTGATAGAGGCGCATCACGTGCCGGAGGTCGCGCTCGTCGAGGTACTCGTGCACCGGGAACGGCGCCGGAAGCAGGTCGAGGTCCTGCATCCGCTTGCCCGCCGCGCCGATGTCGGCAGTCACCTCGTCGCCGTCCCAGAGCTCGGGCTCGAGGTCCGGGAGGAACTCGTTGTCGATCACGAGCTTCGACTTCGCGAGCGGCGCGAGCCGCTCGAAGACCTCCCGTGGCTCGTCGGAGATCTTGTACGTGCCGCGCTCCATCGTCGTGAACCAGACGCCGTGGCCGGGCACGTGGAGGACGACGACGTTCGCGAGGGTGCGAACGAGCATCGGATAGCTCGTCTTGAGGACGTCGTCGGGTACCGCGTCGAGCTCGTAGAACGACGCCGAGTACGTGCCCCGCGACTGACGGCGAAACGCCTTCGGCTGCTCTGCGTCGAACATGTTCAAGACGAAGTCCGCGTCGGCGATGTCGTCGACCCGGGCAAAGCCGTCGGCTTCGAATGCGTCACCGATCGACCGGACCCACGCCTCATGGGCCGGCGACGTCGCGGTGCCCCAGATCGCGTACCTCCGCATCGACGGAACTCTACAGCGGCGGGTCGTCGAATCCTCGTCGCGAGGACGAACGGACGCCGTCAGCGGAACAGGTCGCGCTCGCGCGGCATGACGAGCTCGGCAGCGCTCCCGTCGCCCCGCGCGTCGACGCCGCGGACGATTGCGGCCGGGATCCCCCCCGCCTTCCCCATCACGAGCTCCGCCGCTCCTGCCAGCTCGTCCGCGACGGCGATCTGCGTCGTCTGCAGCGCGCGCCCGCGCGCGTCACGGGTTCCGCGGAGGTCGCGAAGCGGGGCGAGCCCGGCGACGCCCAGCGCCACGTCGGTCGTGCCCTGGCGCCAGGCGCGCCCGAACGAGTCGCTCACGATCACGCCGACGTCCAGTCCGGACAGCTCGGCGAGTCGCTCGCGGAGCCGGCGCGCGGACGCGTCCGGATCGAGAGGAAGGAGAACGACGAGCCCGTCGCCCGGCGTGTTCGAGGCGTCCACCCCGGCGGACGCACAGACAAACCCGTGCCGCGTCTCGGCGATCACGAGCGGTGGGCGCGCGCGCACGACCTCGGCGCTCTCCCGGAGGATCACCTCCACGTGCCGTGAGTCGCCATCGGGCCCCGCGAGCTCGATCGCACGGTCGCTCGGCTCGATCTCCGCGAGCGAGACGACCCGGCCCTCGACCTTCGAGACCGCCTTCTGCGCGACGACGACGATGTCACCCGCCTCCAGGCCGCCGGCAGCGACGGCCGCCCCGTGGAGCAGGGCTCCGAGATCGTCGTCGGGCTCGAGCTCGGGCAGCCCCTCGAGCGGGATCACGCTGACGACGGATGGCGACACCGGCAGGCTCAGCGAACGCCCGAGACGCGAACGCCCGCGTGCGCCTTGTAGCGCTTGTTCACGTTGACGATCACCGCCGTCAGCCCCTCGAGCGCGCGGGCGCTCGCGAGCGGACCGCAGTCGATCGCCCGGCCCGCCGTGATCCGCTCCGCCAGCTCGAGCACGAGGGCCTTCGAGTCGCCGTCGTCCCCGCACACGAGAACGTCCTCGTCCGGCGCCTCGTCGGCTCCGAGGTTCCGCGCGGCGAGCGAGTGGAGGCCGGCGACGACCGGGCCGTCGAGCCGCTCCTGGAGCCGCGCCGCGATCGACGTCGCCTCGGGGCTGGGAAGGACACCGCTCGGAGTGAACGTCAGCTCCGCGGCGACGGAGAGCACCGGCGTCGTGCCGATCGCGTCGCGAAGCTCCCCGGCCGTCTCGAGCGTGGCGTCCGCCTTCGTGGCGAGGACGACGAGGTCGGCGGACCCGGCGGCGTCGGCGTTGGTCGCCCCGTCGGCTCCGACCTCGGCTCCGGCGGCCCGGGCGCGCTCCGCGTCCCGTGACCCGATCACGACGTCGTAGCCGGCCTCGACGAGACGCCGTGCGAGCGCCGCACCGAAGCTTCCCGTCCCGCCGACGACGGCGATCCTCACCTCGCCGCCTCGAGCACGGTCTCGGCGAGCCGCCGCGCCGCTGCGCGGCCCGACATCAGCGTCTGCGTGACGACGAGCGGCACCGCGGCCTCCGCCGGCGCGTCCGCCGCGTCGACGACCAGAGCGTCGATCAGGCCCGGATAGCAGTCCACGAGATGTGCCGGTGTCGTCCCGCCCGCCATGCGCGTGAGCATACGGTCGAGCGGGCCCTTGACCGCCCGGCCACCGATCAGCGGGCTCACGGCGACGCAGCGGGTGCGCCGCGCGGCGAGTGCCTCGCGGATGGGCGCGACGGCGAGGATCGGGCCGAGCGAGACGTACGGGTTGCTCGGCGCGAAGACGATGGCGTCGGCGTCGGCGATCGCGTCCACGACGCCGGGCGCGGCCGTCGCGTGCTCTGCGCCGGCGAACGAGACGGCGTCCACCTCGTCCTCGTGCTGCCGCCCGACGAACCACTCCTGAAACGAGAACGTTCCGGCAGGTGTCGTCACACGGGTCCGAAGCCGATCGTCGGTGGCCGGGACGATTGGGCTCTCGATGCCCGCGGCGGTCGCGAGCATGCGGGTCACGGCCGAGAGGGGCTCGCCGCGCCGGAGCGCCTGCGTCCGGACGAGATGGAGGCCGAGGTCGAGGTCGCCGAGCAGGAACCAGCCCTCGCCGCCCCACGCTCTCGCCGACTCGAGCGTCCGCCAGGTCTCGCCGGCCCGCCCCCACCCCCGTTCCTCGTCGTTCAGCCCCGCGAGTGCGTAGACGAGAGAATCGAGATCCGGTGACACGTGCAGCCCGAGCACCTCGACGTCGTCGCCGACATTGCCGATCACGGTGAGGTCGCCTGGGGCAAGCACGTCGTGGAGTCCGGCGGCGAGCTTCGCGCCGCCCACGCCCCCGGAGAGGCAGGCGACCCTCACCGCGCGATCGCCTGGAGCATCGCCCGCGTTCGCGGGCCGCCGTGCGGGCCGACGCGCTCGAGGTCGGCGAGTGTGTCGACGTCGCCGACGAGGTTCGGCAGGGCGAGGCTCTCACACGTGAGGTCGAGCGCGGCCGCGTGCGCCCTGAACCGGCGAGCGCTGCCAGGCCCGTAAAGCGGCTGGAACACCTCGGCGAGCGGCAGTCCGAGGGCGTTCGTCGTCCCGTCCGCCGCCTCGACGATTGCGACGCCTCCGAGCCGGGCGGGCACCGCGAGAGCGCCGAGGTCGGACGGTCGCACGCGCGGCAGGTCCGCGTTCACGACGAGGCAGACCCCCTCCACACCCGTGAGCGCGGCGGCCACGGCCGCGCCCTGACCCTCACCGGGATCGTCCATCGCCTCCGCGCCGAGCGCGCCAGCGACGAGCCGACCTGCCGGGTCGTCGGTCACGACCCGCGTGTCTCCCATCCCCACCGCTGCCTCGACGACGTCTCCGAGCATCGCAAGGGCAACGTCGGTGCGGATCTCGGAAGGGAGGCGGCTCTTGCCTCCGGCGCGAAACGGAACGACGACGAGCACGGCCCGAGCGTACGTGCGGACGCCGGGCGGGGAGGGGCGTCAGGCCGCGTGCGGAGCGGCGCCGGTGTCGGTCCCGGGGCCCGACGACGACCACTCCTGCACCTCGAACCAGTGCGTGCCCTCGAGCGCCGCGACGACGTCGGGGTGGGTGTGGGCGGCGTTGACCACGTGGTGGTCGACGTCGCAGCAGATCTCGACCTCGTCGAGCGACAGCGTCTCGGGGATCGAGCCGACGATCTCGAACGGCAGCTGCGCCTCGCGCACCGTCATGTGCTTGAACTGGAGGGCGGGCGCGAGCTCCATGAGGGTGGGCCAGTCCGGGCAGGTCTTGTAGCTCATCGGTCCGCATCCTTCGCGTCCCGCCGCCAGGTTCCTTCGAGTCGGATCAGCCCCCGGCCCTCACCGTCCGGGTAGACGAGCAGCGGGAGGCCGCGCGGCAGCCGGTCGAGGAGCCGACCGTCCTCGCCGACGAGCGCGAGGCCGACGTCGAAGCGCCCGAACTGGAGTGGCGGGGCCGTGACGTCGAAGCGCAGCGAGACGCCGTCGGCGGCGCCGTTTTGGCCGAGCGACCTGGGGTCGACGATCTCCTCGGCGACGAGCAGCCCCGACCCGTCGCGGATCTCGAGATGGAGCGACGAGGCGGCGGCCGCACCGGTCAGCTCGATCTCGAGGCCGAACGGCTCCCCTGCGAGGAACCGCTCGCGCTGCTCGCCGTCCCGCGTCACGAGGCGCACGCGCGCAAGGCGCGCCTCGCCCGTCCCGGCCGGTCTCGCGTCCTCGGCGCGCCCTGCGCCGTCACCGTCCTCCGCGAGCGCGCGTCGGTACCGCGTGATCGCCTCGTGGACGCGCCCGTCGAACGCGACTCCGCCGCCCGAGAGCAGCACCGCGCGGTCGCAGAGCCGCTCGACGGCCGATGCGTCGTGCGACACGAAGAGGATTGTGCCGCCCTGCTCCTTGAAGGCGGCGATCACGCCGAAGCACTTCCGCTGGAAGCTCTCGTCGCCGACTGCGAACACCTCGTCCAGCAGGAGCACGTCCGCCTCGAGGAACGCCGCGATGGCGAACCCGAGCCGCATCGTCATCCCGGACGAGTAGGTCCGCACCGGACGGTCGATCGCATGCTCGATCTCCGCGAACGCGACGATCTCGTCGAATCGCTCCCGAATCCGGGCGCGCGTCAGCCCCTGCAGCATGCCGTTCAGCTCGACGTTCTCGCGCCCCGTAAAGTCGGGGTGGAAGCCGGCGCCGAGCTCGAGAAGCGAGCCGACCCGGCCCCCCGTAGCGACCCGTCCCTCGGTCGGGGCGATGATCCCGGCGATCAGCCGCAGCAGCGTCGACTTGCCCGATCCGTTCCGTCCGACGAGCCCCACCGCCTCGCCGGGCTCGATCGCGAGCGACACGTCTCGGAGCGCCCACACCTCCTGCGCGCCCGTCCGGCCGCGGGCGACGAGCAGCTCCTTCAGCGTGTGCGTCTCGCGGGCGCGGACGACGAACCGACGCGAGACGCCGTCGACCTGGATCTCGCCGGGTCTCATCGCCTACGCGGCCACGGCCGCGAGCTCGCGTCGCACGATCCCGGCAAGCACGTCGATCAGGGCCGGGTCGGCGTTCGGCATCTCGATCCGGGCGAAGCCGAGCCCGAGCTGCCGGGCGCGAGCGGCAGCCTCCACGTCGAGGTCGAAGCGGATCTCGAGGTGGTCGGAGACGAACCCGACCGGACACGCGAGGACATCCGTGGCGCCCGCCGCGGCGAGCGCGTCGAGGTGGTCGAGGATGTCGGGGCCGAGCCACGGCTCGCCCGTCGGGGACTCGCTCTGGAACGCGAACGACCAGTTGCCGACGCCTGCCGCGTCGGCAACGAGACGAGACGTCTCCAGCAAGGCCTCGGCATACGTGTCGCCGGCCTCGAGAATCCGCGCAGGCAGCGAATGGGCGGTGAACACGACGTGCGCGTCAGCACTTCCGGGTGCAGCGCGTAGGCGCTGTACCAACAACGTGACGAAGCCCGGCTCCGCTCCCCACTCCCTGACGAACCGGGTCTCGACGCGCCCGGCGACGGCGTCGTCGAAGAGCTGTCGGTACTTCGCGATCGAGAGCGACGACCAGTGAGGCGCGAGCACGAGGCCGACGAGCGCGTCGTGCCCGAGCTCGAGCGCCGTCTCCACCGCGCCGGCGATGCGCGGCTCCCAGTGGCGCATGCCGGTGAGCACGCGGATGCCGGTGGCCTCCTCGAGCGCGGCGCGCGTCTCCTCGGTGATCGCGTTGAGCGGAGACGGGCTGTCGGAGTCGTCGATGCCGAGCGCCCGGTAGCGCGCAACGAGGTCCTCGAGGAGCTCGGGCCGCACGGGGCGGCCGCCGCGGATGTCGGCGTAGTAGGCGGGGACGTCGGCCAGCCGGTCGGGCGAGCCGTAGGCCATCAGGACGACCGCCGGGCGCGTCATGCGGCGACGACCGCCTCCGTCCGCTCGCGGACGAGCTCGACGAGTCGCGTCAGGCTGCTCGGCTCGGTCTCCGGCAGGACGCCGTGACCGAGGTTGAAGATGTGGCCCGGCCGACCGTCGGCGCGCGCGAGCACGTGGAGAGCTTCGCGCTCGACGACGTCCCAGGGAGCCGTGAGCACGGCCGGGTCGAGGTTCCCCTGGACGGCGCGGTCGCCGGCGAGCGCCCAGCCGTCGTCGAGTGGCAGCCGCCAGTCGAGCCCGATGACGTCGCCGCCCGCTGCGGCCATGTCGCCGAGCAGGTGCGAGGCGCCCGTACCGAAGTGGATCGTCGGCACGTCCACCGCCGCGAGGATCCGGCTGCTCCACGGCGCGACGCGGGCGCGGTAGTCCGCCGGAGAGAGCGTCCCGACCCACGAGTCGAAGACCTGGACGACGTCGGCGCCCGCTCGCACCTTGGCGGCGACGTACGCCGCGAACACGTCCGTCAGCTTCGCCATCAGCGCGTCCCACGTCTCGGGCTCGGAGAGCATCAGCGCCTTCGTCCGCGGCAGCTCGCGGCTCGGCCGGCCCTCGACGAGGTAGCCGGCCACGGTGAAGGGGCCACCGCAGAAGCCGATCACGGCCTTCTCGGCCGGGAGCTCCGAGCGGACGAGCCGCACCGCGTCGAGCACCGGTGCGAACGCCTCGTCGGCGTCGGGGACGAGCAGTCGCTCGACGTCCGCGGCACTCCGGATCGGGTGCTCGACGACCGGGCCGACGCCCCCGACGAGCTCGACGTCGATCCCCATCCCGAGGACCGGGGTCATGATGTCCGCGAACATCACGGCGGCGTCGACATCGTGCCGCCGCACCGGCTGCAGCGTCACCTCGGCACAGAGCTCGGGCTCGTTCGCGACCTCGAAGAAGGAGTGGCGCTCGCGGATCGCGCGGTACTCCGGAAGCGAGCGGCCCGCCTGGCGCATGAACCACACCGGCGTGCGCTCCACGCGTTCGCGTCGCGCAGCGCGGACGAGAAGTGGAGCGGCCATCCGGGCAAGCGTAGCCCGCGGCATGCCGGACTAGACTCGTGCGCCGTGGAGCCCCTTGCACCGTCCTGGCGGGAGTGGACCCTCGCGCCGCAGCGGGCCGGAGCACGGACGACTGCGCATCTCGTCCTCGTGAACGACGGCTCGGCAACCTGGCGGTCGCGCGGCGAGGACGGCCTGCAGCTCTCCTACCACTGGCTCGACACGCGCGGGAACGCGATCGTGTGGGACGGGCTTCGAGCTCCGTTTCCGCGTCCGGTCGCGCCGGGGGAGACGGTCGAGCTCGTCGCGCCGCTCGTGGCGCCCCGCCCGCCCGGGCGCTACCTCCTGCGCTTCGACTTCGTCGAGGAGCACCGCTTCTGGCTCTCCGAGGTCGGGGTCGGGACGCTCGACGTCGAGGTCGACGTCGAGCCGCTCATCGCCGAACGGCGGCTCGCCGTCGTCGTCCACGGCGGGCCTGACGAGCGAACGGACGCGGCGCTCGCGGCCCAGGACGAGCCGCTCGTCGCCGATCGCGCGGCTGCGACCGCGCACCTGGTCGCGGGTGCCGAGCCCGCGCCCGAGTGGTCGCGGCGGCTGCTCGACGCGCACGCCGAGGGCTGGCCGGCCGTCGGCAGCGCGATCGTCCCGACCGGAGGGCCGCTCGAGCGGCGTCGCGGGGCACGGGCGTTCCGCCGCTGGGCGCCGGGAGGGCGGAACCCACGGCTCGACGCCCCACTCCTCCTCCCATCGCTCGTCGACGGCGTCGCGCCCGGCGAGCACCGAGGGCTTCCGGCCTACGACGGCGAAGGCCTGTTCGAGGGCCGCGCGGTCGTCAGGCTTCCGACGCGATCCGGTCGTCGACCGCGTTGAACGTGAAGGCCCCGACGGCGAGCGCGGCGACGGCCGCGATGCAGAGGTAGATCGTGTCGGCGGCAGGCGGGAGCACGCCCGCGTAGAGCGGTGCCCGGTACGCCTCGATCGCGGGCGTCATCGGGTTCCCCCAGTGGAGGAGGTCGATCAGCCACGGCCGCGACTCGGCGCCCGGCAGGTCATCGAGCTGATACAGGACGGGCGTCAAGAAGAACCACGGCAGGAGCAGCGCGGCGACGACGAACTCGACGTCACGGAAGACGGCGTTGAGCGCGGCGACGGTGAGCGTCAGGCCCGCGACGAACAGGACGATCACGGCCGCCACCGGGACGGCGAGCCAGGCAGTGTCTCGGCTCTCCGGCCGGAACCAGAGCGCGAGCACGAGGACGATCGTCGTCATCGTCGCGAACGCCACGAGTTGCGTCGCGACGACGGAGAGCGGGACGAGCTGGCGGGGGAAGCGGACCTTCCGGATCAGCGGCGCGTTCTCGACGAGGCTGCGTGCGCCGGTCTGGAGCGAGGCGGCGAGGAAGGCCCACGGCGGCAGCCCACAGAGGAGGAACAGCCAGTAGTCGTCGAGGTCGGTCGCCTCGGCCTTCCAGAGCACCGAGAAGACGACGAGGTACACGAGCATGAGCGCGAGCGGGAGCGCGAGCGTCCACACGAGCCCGAGGACCGAGCCCTTGTACTTCGCTCGGAGGTCCCGGCGGAAGAGGCTCCCGAACAGCTCGCGGTAGCGGAGGAGATCACCGTAGACCTGCACCGCGGCGATTGTAGGGCGGCGACCGACGGTGCCGGTGCCAGGCACGAAGACATGGCCGCAGCAGACCGGTCCCGGACGGCGACGAACGACTGCCGACGGTACCGGGGGCTACCCTTACGAGCCGTGAGCGCAGCCGTCACGGTCGTCGCGCTGCCCGTCGCATCCCTCGTGCTCTGGGCCCTCCTCCGCTCTCCGTCGCTGGGCGGCCGACTCGTCGCGCTCCCGAGCGGTGAGCGATGGCACGACCGGGTGACGCCCACCTTCGGCGGCGTCGGCATCGCCGCCGGCCTCGCGGCAGGGGCGGCGCTCGCGGTGGCCGTCGGCGCCGTCGATGCGTCCTGGCAGCTCGCGGGCATCCTCGCCGGGGCCGGGATCCTCCTCGTCGCGGGGGTGGTCGACGACGTCCGCCACCTGAGCCCGCTCGCCAAGCTCGCCGTCCAGTTCGGCGCCGCCGGGATCGCGATCGCAGCAGGGCTCCGCGTCGAGCTCGTCACGAACGACGTCCTCGGCATCGTCATCGCGCTCTTCTGGCTCGTGGGAATCACGAACGCGCTCAACCTGCTCGACAACATGGACGGGCTCGCGGCGACGCTCGCGACCGTCGCGTGCCTCTACTTCGCGATCGACGCGGCCACCGTGCACGAGAACGATCTCGTGCTCGTCCTCTCGCTCTCGCTCGCCTTCGCCTGCCTCGGCTTCCTCCCGTTCAACCTCCGCCCCGGCGACGGCGCCCACGTCTTCATGGGCGACGGAGGCAGCCAGGTGCTCGGCTTCATGCTCGCAGCGCTCGGCCTCGCGTCGAGCTGGACGACGGCCGGGACGACGGTGGCGACGATGCTCCTGCCGCTCTTGGTGCTCGCGATCCCGATCCTCGACACGACGCTCGTCACGGTCCGACGGCTCGCGGAGCGACGTCCCGTGACGCAGGGCGGCACGGACCACACCTCGCACCGGCTCGTCTACTACGGGCTGTCGGAGACCAAGGCGGTCGCCCTCCTCGCGCTGATCGCGGTGGCGCTGGGAGCGACGTCGGTCGCCTACAACGTTCTCGATCGTCCGGCGGTCACCGCGCTCGGCGTGCTCGTGACGTTCGCGCTCCTCGTGCAGTTCGGCGGGTTCCTCGCAGAGCTCTCCGAGCAGGAACGGCGTGGGAAGCCGGGCGACACGCGCCTCCGACATGCGGTCGCGGTCCAGCCGCGCCGGTTCGTCGAGCTCCTCGTCGACTCGCTCCTCGTCTGCGGCACGTT
Source organism: uncultured Actinomycetes bacterium (assembly GCA_963814565.1). GTDB lineage: Bacteria > Actinomycetota > Thermoleophilia > Gaiellales > Gaiellaceae > Gaiella. The sequence continues at coordinate 176,991 of CAWFDO010000006.1, read as the reverse complement.
CCTCGTCGTCTACGCCCTCTTCGTCGACGGTCGCGGGACCGAGCTCCAGCGCGGCACGTTCCTCGCGGTGCTGCCGGTCCTGCTCGGCACGACGTACGTCGCGTACGTGCTCTTCGGCATCTACCGTCGCGCATGGCGCTACGCGACGGCCCGCGACCTCGCAACGATCGCGCTCGCGTCGACGCTCGCGACCCTGGCGGCGCTCGGGATCATCGTCGCCATGCGCGACCTCGGCGACTTCCCGACCGCCGTCTTCCTCGTCTACGGCGCCGCCGCCGCAGCGCTCGCTGTGCTCTCGCGCTGGTGCGTTCGGCTCGTCCCGGAGGCCGGCGTCCGTGAGGACGAGGCACGGCGCCGCATCCTGGTCGTCGGTGCGGGACGCGCCGGCCGCGGTCTCGCGCGCGATCTCGAAGCGGCCGGCGACGCGCGGGTCGTCGGGTTCCTCGACGACAGCCCGCGGCTTCGCCGGCGGCGCGTGCAGGGAGTGCCGGTCCTCGGCTCGACGAGCGACGCCGCCGAGGCGATCGAGACGGCGCGCGCCGACGAGGTGGTCGTGACGATCCCCGACGCGCCGGCCGAGCGCCTCGCGCTCGTGACGCGTGCGTGCGAGGCGGCCGGCGTGCCGCAGCGGGTCGTGCGCGAGCGATCCGCCCCGGTCCCGACGCCCGCGATCGCCGAGTGAGCGCCCAGGCGACGGCCGGCCCGCTGCCGGCGACCTCGGCTCGCGCGCGCGTGGAGGGCGTGCTTCCGCTCGTCGGCGCGTACCTCCTGCTCGCGACCCTGTACTCGTGGCAGGCGTGGCGCCGCGAGACGCCGACGATCTTCAGCGACGAGCTCGAGCTGACGCAGATCTCGCGCGCGCATCGCCGACACCGGCGAGCCGGGCCGGCGCGGCGATCCCTACGGGTTCTCGAGCCTCGTCCCGTGGCTCACGGCGCCGTTCTGGTGGCTCGACCCCGTCGCGAACGCCTACGAGGCGATCAAGACGTTCCAGGCCTTCGTCATGGCCGCGGCAGTGTTCCCTGCGTACCTCCTCGCCCGGCGAGTCGTCTCCACGCCGTGGGCGTACTTCGCCGCGGTCGCGACCATCGCGGCACCGGCGCTCTCCTACGCGCCGATCCTCGTCGAGGAGCCGTGGGCGTATCCGGCGGCCACCGTCGCGCTCTGGCTCACCGTCCGCGCGGTCGACGCCCCGGGACGCGCGTCGGTCGCGCTCGCATTCGCAGGCTGCGTCGTCGCCGTGGCGACGCGCTCGCAGCTCGCGGCCCTGTTCGGCGCCCTCGCGGCCGGGCTCCTCGCGCTCTGGTGGCGGTCGGAGCGCATGCGGCGCTGGCGGACGACGTGGACGACCTGGGACCGCGTCGGCGCCGCCGTGCTCGGCGTCGGCGCGGTGATCCTCCTCGCCGCGTTCCTCGGCCACCGGTCGAACGAGTGGACGACCGCAACGACCCTCTGGAAGGGCCGGATGGTCGAGTACGGGAGCTGGGCGAGCGGGGCCTTCGCGATCGGCGTCGGCGTCCTGCCTGCGATCGCGCTCCTCGCCGTCCTGGCGGTGCCGTCGTCCGAGCGCGCGAGACCCGGCGTCCGCGCCTTCGTCGTCGTGTCGGCCGGCGCCGTCGTGAGCTTCGGCTGGTACGCCGCGATCAAGGGCGCGTACCTCTCGACGACGTTCTCGAGCCTCGTCGTGGAGCGGAACCTCGTGTACCTGGCGCCGCTGGCGTTCCTCGCCACGGCGTACCTCCTCGAGCGCGCCGCGGCGCCGCTCTGGGCCGTTGTCGTGGCGGGCGCGGCTGTGCTCGCGATGATCGCGTCGGTGCCGATCGACCGCGGCCTCGACAACTTCCCCTACTACGAGGCACACGGCCTCTCGATCCTCGCGCTCGCGAACCGCGAGTTCTGGCTGGCCGCTCGGGACGATCGAGAACGTGCTTCTCGTCGTCACGGTCGTCGCGACGGCGCTGCTGGCAGTGCTCGGCACGCCGCTCCGGAGCCGGGTGCCGCGCGTCGCGGCGCCGGCTGCCGTCGCGGTTGCAGTCGGGCTCGCTCGCCTGGAACCTCACGGCCGAGGTGTACGCCGCGGTCGGCGAGCACGACTTCAGCGCGCGCGTCGAGGCGAACATCCCGAAGCCGAACGACTGGATCGACCGTGCGGCGGACGGCGGGTCGGTGGTCATGCTCGGCCAGCGGATGAACGACAACCCGCTCGGCGTCGCGTCGACGGAGTTCTGGAATCGATCGATCCAGAAGGTATGGAGCGTCGACGGCTCGGGACCGGGGCCGGGCCACACGCTGACGCCCGACCTGCAGGACGTCGACGGGACGCTCTGGCCCGATCCGCACACCGACTTCGTGCTCGCGTCCGACGGGGTCCAGGTCGTCGGAGAGCAGGTCGCCGCGAACGCGGATGCGAACGCCACGCTCGTGCGGCTCGACGGGCCGATCCGCCTCCGCTCCAACCAGACCGGGATCGCCGCCGACGGATGGGTCGTCGGCGACGGCGGTGACCCGTCCGAGCCGGCACGTGCCGCGCACAACCAGTTCGACGTGTCGGAGGGAGGGACGGGGAACCTCGTGGTGACGCTCTCGCGCGAGACCTTCTGCCCGTCCGGCGTACGGCTCCCGGGCGTCGCGCGGGTCCGGATCGGCGAGCTCGGCCGCGGCCCGGACAAGCAGCCGGCCATCGCGCGGGAGACGGGGAGCGACACGGTCTACGTGCCCGTGTGCGCGACGCGCGAGGTCGTGCTTCCGACACCAGACGGGCCGTGGCGCGCCGAGGTCGCGATCGACACGTTCGTCCCGGCCGAGGTCGACCCGGAGACGAGCGGCAGCGAGCGACGCGCGCTCGGAGCGCGCGTCGCGTTCGGCGTCCGGCCCTAGCGAACCGCGGCGACGAGGTACGTGAAGCGCGCCCGGAGTGCGAGCCGCGCCAGGGGGCCCGTGCGCTCCAGCGTCTTCAGCGTCCCCGTCGCGAGCGAGGGCAGCCGTCGCGTCTGCGGGACGAAGAACGGCCGCAGCTCGACGCGCCGGAAGCCTGCGGCTCGAGCTCGGCCGTGACGTCCGCGATCCGGGAACTGGCGTGGGTTGAGATCGAAGACGAGCTTCGTCTCCGTGAAGCTCGCGACCCGCGCGAAGAACGCGGCGCGGTCCTCCGCGTAGTAGATCGCGCGGAAGACCGTCGTCGCGGCGACCGGGCCTGTCGGCGCGTAGTCGTTGAGGTCGCCCACGCGCGACGGCGGCACGATCGCCGAGGCGGGCGCGCGCCGCCTCGACCATCGCCGACTCCGCGTCGACGCCGATGTACCCGAGCCCGCGTGCGAGCAGGTGCTCGCCGAGCCCGCCGTCGCCGCACGCCAGGTCGAGCACGGCGTCGCCCGGAGCCAGCGCGACGCCGAGAGACGCGACCAGCTCGGCGCGGTGCTCGAGATAGGCGTAGGCGTCCGCATAGGCGGCGTCCGTCCAGTCCGCGGCCTTCCGCGCGTACTCGCCGGGCTTCGGCGTCTGGGAGCTCACAGGCGCGAGAGCGCCTCGGGGTGCTTGCGCACGAAGCGGGCCATGCCACGCGCGTGCCAGAGCGTGTGCCGCGATGCGAACCGCCGGTCGATCACCTGCGCCCAGTCGTGCGTCACGTGCGCCGCCGGCACGTACCACCGCTCCCACCCGGCCCGCATCGCGCGGTAGGCGAGATCGATGTCCTCGACGTAGTGCCGGTAGCCCTCGTCCCAGCCGCGGAGCTCGTCGAGCATCGTGCGTCGCATGAGGAGGAAGGCGCCGAGCAGCCAGTCCGCCTCGACCGGGGTCCTGACGTCCTCGTCGAGCAGGTAGTGCCGGCGCTGGCCCTCGAGTGGCGACCGGAGGCGCCGGAGCGGCGTCCGCCGGACGATGGTGCCGCGCACCGTGGGGAACCGGCGCCGCGTCGGTTGCCAGCGGCCGTCCGGCCACACGGTTCGCGGTCCGACGAGGCCGCATCGGTCCCGGGTCTCGCCGAACGAAACGAGCGCTGCGACGGCGTCGGCCGCCGGGACGACGTCGGGATTGGCGTAGACGACCCACTCGCCACTCGTCGCGGCGGTGGCGAGATTCACGTTCTCGGCGAGCCGCCGGGGATGGGCGTTCTCGAGGACGCGCACCCCGGGAGGGAGCGCTCGCGGAACCGAGCCCGGCCGGTTCGAGATCACGACGAGCTCGTCGACCTGCGGCGCGAGCGCGGGCAACAGCGTCTCGAGCTCCCGGGCGTGCCCGTGCGAGACGACGATCCCCGACACGCGCCTCATCGGTCGAGCACGTCGGCGTAGACCTGGACCGTGGCCCGGGCGGTCGCCTCCCAGCTGAATGCACGGGCACGCTCGAGCCCGGCGGCGGCGAGCCGCTCTCTCTCCTCGAGCGCGCGCCGGATCCCCTCTGCGAGCGACTCCTCCGCGACGACGAGCGCCGCGCCTCCCGCGATCTCGACGAGTGCGGGGTCGGCGACGGCGACGACCGGCGTTCCCGAGGCCATCGCCTCGACGACGGGCAGGCCGAAGCCCTCGTGGCGGGACGGCTGGACGAGGCACGCGGCATCGCGGTAGAGCACCGCGAGCCGTTCGATGGGGACGTAGCCCTCCAGCCGGGCGCCGCCCGCACGGAGCTCCTCCGCCACGCGCGCGTCCTTCGTCGGCCCGACGACGACGAGCTCGAGCCCGACCTCCCGCGCGGCCGCGAGCGCGGCCGTCTGGTTCTTCCGCTCCTGGATCGCCCCGACCGCGAGCACGTACTGCCCTGGTGACAACTTGTCACTAGGGCCCTTCCCCTCCGGCCCGAACGCGGGGTCGACGCCGTTCGGGGTTACCACAACGCGGTCAGGCGGCAGGTCGTAGAGGTCGATCAGGTCGCGCTTCGTCCGCTCCGAGACCGTCATGACGCGCGCGGCGGCCCGGGCGGCGCGCGGGACGACCCGGCGGAAGACCATGCGGTCGCGGCGCCCCATCAGACCCTGCTCGAAGGAGACGTCGTGGATCGTCACGACCGCCGGGCACGGGCAGCGAAGGGGCAGGGCGTACTGCGTGTGCACGAGCGCGGCGCCGAGCCGGCGGAGCGCCCGTGGCAGCGTCCATGCCATGCGGAGCTCCTGCGACCGGGCGCGGAGCTCGATCGCCTCGATTCCGTCGGGGACGAGATCGGGTCGGCGCGTGACGGCGGCGAGCCGGAGCCCCGCCTCGCGTGCAGGCTCCGGCAGCGTGCGGAGCAGGTTCCGGACGTACGTCTCGTCTCCGGTGCGCTGGCGACCGAGGACGTCGGCGTCGACGACCACGAGCGCGCTCACGCGAGCTCCCGCCAGAGATCCTCGACGAGGTCGGCCGATCGGCGCCACGAGAACATCGAGGCGCGCGCGCGCCCGATCTCGACGAGTGACTCGCGGCGGCGCCCCGCCTCCTCGATCCCCGCGGCGATCGACGCGGGTTCGCGCGGGTCGACGAGCACTGCCGCGCCGCCGGCGATCTCCTCGGTCGCACCGCCTCGGCTCGTCACGACGGGCACGCCGCAGGCCATCGCTTCGAGGATGGGCATGCCGAACCCCTCGTAGAGCGACGGGTAGACGAGACAGCGCGCGCCGCGCATGAGGGCGGCAAGCTCCTCGTCCGACGGCTCGCCGACCCAGCTCGGCATCGCGACCTCCCCCCACCCGGCCGCTCCGGCGACGCGAAGCTCGACGTCGGCGAGGCGTGCCGCCTCCACCGCCGCCGGCAGGTTCTTCCGTGGCTCGAGCGTCCCGACGGCCAGGACGTAGTCGCCGTCCGCCGCCGGCCCGTCCGGCGAGAAGACGGGGTCGACGCCGTTCGGGACGACCCGGATCCGCTCGACGGGGACGCGGAGCGTGTCGACGAGCTCGTCCCGGGTGAACGCCGAGACGGCCACCACCGCGTCCGCGGCCCGGACGCCGGAGCGGAGCGCGAGCGACCCGGTGCGGCGGTGCCATGCGGGGAACGCCTTCGGATGACGGAGCACGCCGAGGTCGTGCACGGTCACGACGAGCGGCGCCCGCGGGCGACACCGGCGCGCGGAAGGTCGTGCAGTGCAGGACGTCGACGCGAGCGGAGAGGCGACCGAGTCGGAGCGGGTACCAGAGCGCATCCCGGCGGACCGTCGCGAGGCGGCCGGAGCCGCCCGACTCGACGCCGACGAGCTCGAGCCCGGGACGCCCCTGGAGCTCACGGAGGAGACCGAGCACGTGACGCGCTGTCCCTGCCCGCGTCTGGACGAGCGGCGTCGTGTCGATCGCGACCCTCATGCCGCGGCCCTCCGCACCGCCTCGCGGGGCTCGGGGTAGTGGAGCAGGCCGACGGCATCGTCCGCGGTGAGCCAGCGGTGCTCGACGTGCTCCCCGTCGAGTGCCGGCTCCCACCCCGCCGGTGCATCGGCGACGTAGGCCCACACGACGATCCGCTCGGTCCCGACGGGAAAGCGCTCGCGCACGGCCTCGGGATCGCCGGCCAGGTCGTAGGTGAGCGGGCCGTCGAGCGGCGCCGGTTCCGCGCGAAGCCCGGTTTCCTCGGCCAGCTCACGGGCTGCCGCCGCCGCCGGCGTCTCCCCCCACTCGACGCCTCCGGCCACGAGGTGCCAGTACCCGAGCTTCTCCGGCGAGCGGAGCAGGACGAGGTACTCGACGCCGTTCGCACCGGGACGCCGGACGACGACCGCGACCTCCTCCGGGCGCCGGTCTCCGCTCACGAGCGTTCCTCCAGCGCCGCGAGCATCGCGGCTCCGGTTCGCGTCCAGGAGAATCCGGCCGCGTGCGCGAGTCCGATCCGGACGAGCTCGTCGCGCCGCGCGATCGCCTCGCGGATCCCCGCGGCGATCGACTCCGGATCGAGCGGGTCCACCCGGACGGCAGCGTCGCCGCAGGCCTCGTCCAGCGACGGATGCGTCGAGGCGACGACGGGCGTGCCGCAGGCCATTGCCTCGACGATCGGCATGCCGAAGCCCTCGAACATGGACGGAAAGGCGAACACCGCAGCCCCACGGTAGAGGCGCGCGATCTCCTCGTCCGGGACGTACCCGAGCCGCCGGATGCGCGGGTCGGCCAGGTCGGGCCGGTCGCCCCAGCCCTCGCCGCCTGCCAGGACGAGGCCGAGCTCGCCTCCGAGCAGCCGCCAGGCCTCGACGAGCTTCGCGAGGTTCTTCCGTGGCTCGATCGTGCCGAGGGCGAGGATCGCCGGTCCGCCGAGGTCGGCGGCCTCACCCTCCGGCCCGAGCCCCTCGGCGAGCCCGGGCGGCGCGGGCACGATCCGCTCCTCCTCGATACCGAGCACCTCGACGAGGTCGGCGGCCGTGAAGTGGGAGTTGGCGAACACGACGTCGCACGTCGCCGCCGCGTGACGGGCCTTGCGCGTGTGCATCGACACGGTCCTCGGCGTGCACCACTCGGGGTGGTGAAACGGGACGAGATCGTGGAACACGGTCGCGCGAACGCCGCCGTGCTGGGCGGGGTACATCCACTCGCTGAAGACGAAGGCGTCCAGCGGGCCGACGAAGCGCTCGACCGGCGGGCGGCCGACCCTGCTCCACGCCGTCCGGAGCGCATGCGACGCGGGAAGCCGAATCAGCTTCTCGGAGACCGGAATCCCCTCGATCGCGGCCCGGATCGCATCGGGCCCCTTCAGGCTCGTCGGCCCGAAGGCGACGAGCTCGTGGCGGCCGGCCGCTGCCTCGGCCAGCCCGGCGAGCGAGCCGCGGATGTAGTTCCCGATCCCGGTGCGCGTGTGCGAGAGAGGCGAGACGTCGACGACGATCCTCATCGGCCCGGCTCCCAGAGGAAGGCGTCGAAGTGGACGCCGAGCTCGCGGTCGTCCGTCGAGCCCGGGATGACCTCGGACGGGTTCGCGGTCGGCGAGATGGCGTAGTCGACGGTGCACGTCCCGCCCGACGGCTTGACCCGGATGGGGAGCGAGACCCGTTCGCCGGTCGGCGGGACGCGGGCGATCGCATCGACCCCCGCCCCGTCGACGCGGTTCGACGCGCGAAGCCGCTGTGCCTGCGTGAAGAGCGAGGGATCGCTGTGCACCGTCGCCGTGATCCTGCCGCCCTCGCAGCGGAGCAGGCTCCAGCGAACGCGCGGCCCCGACCAGGTGTCCGGGTAGATGCCCGTGATCTCCTCGCGCGACGAGAGCGGCCCGGTCAGGCGCCAGAGCGCCGTGCCGACGGTCTCGTTGCGCTCGACGACCGCGCCGTCGGGGATCACGGAGCCGTCGAGGAGCGCGTAGGGCACCGCGATCACGTTGCCGTCCGGGTCGACGAAGACGCCTGCGCGCGCCCCGCCCGTCAGGCGCTTCACCGGGATCTCGCCGATCCCGCCGGGCGTCGGCTCGTCGGTGTAGTAGACGTGCCCGACGCGCCGGTTGAAGAACTCGTTCATGTTGACCGTGAAGCGGTCGGCCCGGCCGGTCCAGAGCACGGCGACCTCCTCCCCCGCAGGCACCGCACGGTCGATCCAGTCGCGCGGGAGGCCGGGATTGCCCTGCCGCAACGCGCCGATTCCCGCCGCCACGAAGCCGTGCGGTCCCGACCAGACCGGCCGTGACAGGACGGCGAAGAGCGCGAGGACGACGATCGGCACGGCGACCGCGTATCGCGCGGGGACGAGCACGTACAGGGCGAGCACGGCGATTCCTGCGACCGCGACCGTCGCCCAGTAGCGGCCGGCGACGAGGTGCTCGTTGATCGTCCAGAGCGGGATCAGGCCGAGCGAGTCCGACCTCGCGGGCTCGCCGATGAACCGGACGTACGGGAAGACGAGCACGAGCCCCAGCGCGATTGCCGCCGCGGCGAGGGTGGGGACGCGAGGGCGCGGTGCGCCGAGCTCGACCCAGGCGAGCAGGACCACGACGAGCAACGGCGCGAGGAAGAACAGGTACCGGTCCTGGATGCGGTCCGACGCGAAGCGCGAGGCGAAGGCGCCGACCGCGAGCGTCGACCAGGTGACCAGCGCAGTCGTCGTCGCGACGTGCTCCTGGAGCCGGTCCGGCAGCCCGCGTCCGACGAGCAGCGCGAGCACGAGCGCCGCGAAGGGGACGATCCCGACGTAGAGATCGAGCTCCTCGACGTGCCAGAGCCAGAACCGCAGCACCTGGCCGGTGTCGTAGCCGCCCTCCCCCACGATGCTGTAGGCGCCGAGCAGGTCGGAGAGCGAGCGGCCGCGTGCGGCCTGCAGCACGACGAGCCCGATCGCCGCGGCGGCGCCGAGCGCGTAGAGCGGCACGAACGGCCGGAGCGCCGACCGGCGCGAGCGGAGCAGGGCCAGGACGAGCGGCGCTGTTGCGATCGCCGGGACGAAGGCGAGGGACTGCGATCGGGTGGCGAACGCGATCGCGAGGGCGACGACGAGCGCGGCGAGCCACCGCCACCCGGGCCGCTCGAGGTAGCGGACGAGGACGAACGCGAAGCCCAGCGCGACGGGGTAGAAGAGGCTCTCCGTCGTCAGCGTCCCGGTGTAGGCCATCGACGGGACGACGACGGCGATTGCGGCACCGAGCAACGCCAGGCGGTCTCCCGAGACGCGGCGCGCCAGGAGGTAGGTCGGGATCGCGGCGAGCGACATCACGACCGCGTTCGTCGCCTTCGCTGCCGCATAGGCGTCGACGAGGCTGTCGAGCACGCCGTACACGGGCGCGAGGAGCGCCGGGTAAAGGATGCTGTAGCCGCTCACGGCGGTCTCCCGGACGGCAAAGCTCCCCGTGTCGGCCAGGCTTCGCGCGAGCTCGGTGTAGATGGCCTCGTCGACGAAGATGAACGGGGCGGCCATCCCGCGCACGAGCCAGAGCCGCAGCAGCCACGAGAGACCGACGATCGCGGCCAGCCACGCCCAGGCCGGCACGCGAGCCAGCCGCTCAGTCACCGAGATCGACCTCGGAGAGCCGCCGCGCGATCTCCGAGGCCTCGGGCGATCCGGCGGCGATGCCGACGGCGCCTGCCGCTTCGCTCACCTCGCGGAGGACCGAGTCCACGACGGCGGGACCGCCCGCGACGCGCTCGAACGCAGTCGCCTGCCCCGCGGCGACCCGCGCGAGGTCGTGCTCGGTGGTTGCGAGCTCCCGCGCGGTGACGCCCATCGCCACCCGCGCATCCGGCCGCTCCGCAAGAAGGCGCAGCGCCGCGGTGAGGTCGTCGATCTCCCGCTCGCCGACCGCGACCCGCAGCGCGACGCCGTCCGAAAGCTCCGCGAACCAGCCGACGTCGCTCACGACGAGCGGCTTGCCGAGCGAGAGCGCCCGGATCGCGGTCCCGCTCGTCTCGCCCATCGTCGGCGACCGGAGGCTGACGTGCACGTCGCACGCCGCCATCAGCGCCCAGAGCCGGCGCTCCTCCACGAACCCCTCGCGCACGATCCCGTCGCCGCCGAGCCCGAGGCGCTGCAGTCGGCGGTCGAGGTCGAATCCCGGCGACGTCGCGCCGACGAGCAGCAGCCGCGCATCGGGGTGGTCAACGCGGACGCGGGCGAACGCCTCGAGGAGCTGCGGCACGCGCTTCGACTGGTTGACGTTCCCGAACGCCCCGAAGAGCGGCCCGCCTGCAATGTCCGCGGGCGGGACGTCCGGCACCGGCCACGCCGGGTGCGGCACCCGCGCGAGCGGGCCGTCGTACCCGGCACGACGCGCGTGCTCCTCGACGTAACGGGAGTGGACGATGAGCCCGGTGGCGAGCGAGAGCACCTCGCCCGTCAGCGGGAAGTCCTCCGGCCGCGCCTCCCAGAGCGGCGGCAGCCGCTTGTCGAGGACACCGTGGGCGAGCAGGCGGCCGACGACGCCGTGAGCCCGCTCCATCGCGTCGAGGTAGCCGTGCCCGTCGCGGCGGCCGATGGTCACGCCCGCAACGAGGTGGTGCAGGACGAAATCGTGGAGCACGACGAGCCCCGGCGCCCGCCGGAGCGCGTCGAGGATCCAGCCGTGCGCCTCCGGGTTGTTGCCGATGTGGTAGACGGCGAGGTCGACACCGCGCGGGGGACGCCTCGTGCCGCGCTTCACGACCTCGACGTCCACGTGCTCCCGCAGCGCCGGAAGGAGCAGCGCCGAGTAGTCCGCGATTCCGGAGGCCTCCGGCGGCATCGGCGAGAAGTACGCAACCCTCACGACAGCAGCCTCGTGATCGCACGGTCCCAGGTCACCTCGTCCGCCAGCGCCTTCCCGGCGGCGCCGAGCGCGGCGGCCTCGTCGTCGTGGTCGCGCAGCCAGGCCGCGGCCTGGCCGATCGCAGGCGCCTCCGGGGCGACGACGAGCCCGGTGCGGCGGTCGTGGACGACGTCGAGCGGGCCTCCCGCGTCGGTCGTCGTGATCACGGGCTTGCCTGAGAGAAACGCCTCGTACGGTCCCATGCCGAAGTCCTCGTCGACGGGTGCGTAGAAGACCGACGAGCAGGTCGCGTAGAGCTCCGCGAGGCGCTCGGCGCTCACGCGGCCCACGAAGCGCACGCGTCCGTCGAGCCCGCGGTCGTGGGCGACCGCCTCGAGCCGCTCGCGGTCCGGGCCGTCCGATGCGATGACGACCTCGACGCCGGGCTGGGTTGCGGCGGCCTCGAGGAGGAGGTCGATCCGCTTCGCTCGGTCGAGACGGCTCGCGGACAGCACGAACCCCTGGGACGGCGCCGAGCGGTACGGCAGCGACTGGGGCGGATGCGGAAGCACCTCTGCGTGGAGACCGGTCGAGCGCTCGAGCCGGCCCGCGACGTTCGCGGAGGTCGCGAACAAGCGCGTCGCCTCCCCGAGCGCGATCCGGTCGAGGTCCTGCACCTGCCGACGGAGCGCGCGGTCCTCGGGCGACGGCCCGAATTGCCCGAGGTCGGTTCCGTCGAGCTCGTACGCCTGGCGGAACTGGTGGACGAGCCAGACGCGCTTCTCCGGATGGCGGACGACATACGACGGGAACTTCGTCCCGATCACGACGTCGATCCGCTGCCCATCCGCCTCCTCGAGGTCGAGCATTCGCCAGAGGAACGCCTGCGTGAGGACGCGAGCGCCGGGATACCACTTGAAGGGCACCGAGACGAGGTCTGCCTCGTGCCCGCGGGCGCGCAGCTCGTCCACGAGCTCGTCCGTGAAGATCTCGGCGCCGCCCCGGGCGAAGGGCACCTGGGGGCGTAGAACCGCGATTCGCAAGGTGGTTAGCGGCTCTCCGCCTCGCGGAGAGCCGCCAGATCCTGTTCGAGCGCTGCGACCCGCTGCTCGAGGTCGTCGATCAGGCGGAGCGCGGCGGCGTTGAACGACCGCTGGTCGTACGCGAGCGGCTCGACGTACCAGCGCATCATCTTCTTCAGGACGGCCTTGGCCGGCGTGCCGAGCCCACCCCGGACGCCGGGGCGGAGGCGGAGCGGCCGGTCGGCCGACACCGGCCAGAGGCGCTCGGCCTCGGCCCGGGCCGCGAGGCGGTCGTCCGGCTCGCCGGACGAGCCCGGGTCGGCACCCGAGCGACGGATCTCTTCCTTGAGCGCCGCGAACAGCGCGTCGACGTCGACCTCCTCGGCCGACGGAAACCCGTTGTCCGTCGCCTCGTCCGGCATCGCGCCAGTGTATCCCCGGGCTCCGGCGCCCAGGCCGTCGCGTAAGGTCGCCGGGTGCACGGAGCGCCCGGTCGACGGAGCCTTGCGGGCATCGCGGCGATCTGCCTCGTCGGCGTGGCGGCCGGGCTCATCCTTCAGCCGGCGGGGTGCAACCAGACGGCGCATCTCGCGCTCGTCAAGGCGCTGGCGGACGGGACGCCGAGGATCGACGGGTATGCCGCCGAGACGTGCGACACCGCATACATCGACGGCCACTACTACGCGGCGAAAGCCCCCGGCCTCGCGCTCGCCACCGTCCCCTGGTACGGCGCGCTCCGTCTCGCCGGGCTCGCGGTCGACCAGGCACCGAGGGCGTCGAGTTGGCCCGAGGCGATGCTCGAGCTGCCGAGACGGGCGACGTGGCAGGTCTCGATCGTCGGAGCGACGCTCGCCGCCCTCCTCCTGCTGCTCCTCGTTCGGAGCGCCGCCGAGTGGATCGTCCCCGGGTACGGCGCCGCCGCGGCCGTCCTCCTCGGGATCGGGTCGCTCGTGCTGCCGTTCTCGACGCTGTTCTTCGCACACGTCCTGGCCGCGACCCTCGGGTTCGCAGCGTTCTGGCTGCTGCTCCGGGACCGGCGATCGGTCGAGCGGCGGACGCCGCTGGTGGTCGTCGCCGGGGTCCTCGCCGGGCTGGCGATCGTGGTCGAGTTCCCGCTCGGCATCGTCGCGATCGGGCTCGCCGCTTACGCGGGCCTCCAGCGCGTCGTGCCGTACGTCCTGGGAGCCGCTGCCGGCGTCCTCCCGCTCGCCGCCTTCAACACGTGGGCGTTCGGGAGCCCACTCGACCTCTCCTACGAGAATGCCGTGATCGAGCCGGGGTCGAGCGGGCACGACGTGATCGGGGCGAACGACGAGGGGTTGTTCGGGCTGACGCTGCCGAGCCTGCGGTCGACGGGTGAGCTCCTCGCGTCCGACAAAGGCCTGCTCGTGTTGACCCCGCTCGCCGCGGCGGGCGTCGGCGGCCTCGTCGTGCTTCTGCGCGGCCGCGGCCCGGCGCGAGGCGACGCTCGCGCTCGGCGTGGCGGCGGCGTTCCTCCTCTACAACAGCTCGTACTACGTCCCGTTCGGCGGCTGGGTGCCCGGCCCGCGCTTCCTGATCGCAACGCTGCCGTTCCTGGCGCTCGGGGTCGCAGCGGCGCTCCGAGCGGCGCCCCTGACGACCGCTGCGCTGGCGGCACCCTCGGTGGTCGCCATGGTCGGAGCGACGCTCGCAGAGCCGCTCGCAGAGCCCGGGTCCGGCGCCGGGCTCTGGCTCGATCGCTGGCGCGATGCCTCGTTCACGAGCACGGTCGTGACCGAGGCAGGCGGCGGCACCGGCTGGTCGGCAGTTGCACCGGTGCTCGTCCTTCTCGTCGCCGCCGTCGGCCTCGCGGCATGGTCGCTCCCGCGCCTGGTGCTCACCCGTCGCGATGTCGTGCTCGCACTCGTCGCGTTCGGGACGTGGGTTGTCCTCGCGCATGCGGCACCGGATCTCCTGGAGCTCGACCGGAACGTCGACCAGGTCACCGGCCTCGCAACAGTCGTCGCGCTGCTCGTCGTGGGCGTCCTCGCCTGGCTCGCTGCGGCGCACGTCGGTCCCGCCGCGGCGGCGGGCGTCCTCCTCCTCGCGGTGCTCCTCGCCCCGGGTGTCTCGTCTCACTCGAAGTGGGCTCTGCTCGTCGTCCTCGCGAGCGGCGCGATCGTCTGCCTCTCGATGGCTCGCATGAACGCGCGGACGTGATCCGCGGGACGCACGCCTCGACTAGCGCGGCGGGGAGTGCGCGCCGGTGTCGGCCGAGAGTCGCGCGAGGTCGGCCTCGACCATCTCGACGACAAGCTGTTCGAAATCGATCGACGGCGACCAGCCGAGCCGTTCTCGGGCCCGAGTAGCGTCACCGACCAGATCCGCGACGACGCCACCGGCGCCCCGGGTGAGGTCCGGGTCGACGACGACGTGCTCGCGCCAGTCGAGCCCGACATGCCGAAACGCGACCATCGCGAGCTCTTCGACCGAGTGCGTCTCCCCCGTGGCCAGGACGAAGTCATCCGGCTCCTCGGCGGCAAGCATCGCGCGCGCGCCACGGACGACGTCGGGCGCATAGCCCCAGTCTCGCCGCGACGTGAGATCGCCGAGCTCGACGGTCTGGGAGATGCCGAGGCTGATCGCCGCCGCGGCGCGCGTCACCTTGCGGGTCACGAAGCGCTCCGGGCGTCGCGGCGACTCGTGATTGAACAGGATTCCGGAGCAGGCGAACAGGTCGTGCCGCCCGCGGTAGGCACGGACGAGGAAGTCGCCGAACGCCTTCGCGGCCCCGTACGGCTCGGTCGGCGCATACGGCGTTGCCTCGCTCTGCGGGCTCTCCGACGGGCGACCGAAGACCCACGCAGACGACGCCTGGAAGAGGCGGGCCGGCTCACGCAGCTTGCGGATCGCCTCGAGCAGCTGCGCGAGCGGAACCGTTCCGAGCTGGGCGGTCAGCACCGGCTCCGCCCAGGCATCCGGTCCAAAAGAGACCGAGGCGACGTTGTATATCTCGTGCGGCTCGACCTCATGGACGATCTCCGCGAGCGCGCCGTCGTCCGCCAGATCAGCGCGACGGAGGGCGACCCGGGCCGCGATCGCCTCGAGATTCGGGATCGGGGTGGCCGGATCGCGACGCACGACGCCGACGACCTCGTAGTCGTCCTCGAGCAGCGACTCGCACAGATACGAGCCGTCCTGACCCGCGGCGCCGACGACGATCGCACGCCGCGTGTTGCTCACGCCTGGAGCGGTCGCCGGAGCCTCAGGTACACAACTCCGGACCTGGCGCGCTCGAGCAGCTCGGGCGACTCCGCGGTCTCGAAGTTGCGCGGACAGACGAGCCGGAGCAACGGGCCGAGGAGGTACGACCACGGCGCGTACCGGTAGAACCTCCGCTCGATCCCCGGCCGGCGCTGCACCGCGAACTCACGGTACTCGACGTTCCACCTGGTTCTCGCCACGAGGTCGTCGATCTCGGCGGGCGTGTAGTCGTGCTTGAAGAACACGCCGTCCGCGCCGACGTCGCTCGCTTCGCCGTAGATCCGCTCGGAGACGTAGACGTCCCGCGCGACCGCCGACACGTCGGTCGTCAGCACCAGCATCCCGCCCGGTCGCAGCACGCGGTGGAGCTCCCCGAGCACCCTGTCGTCATCGCCCCTGCGGACGTGCTCGAGCACGGAGATGAAGGCGCAGCAGTCGAAGCTTGCGTCGTCGTACGGGAGCGATCTGGCGTCTGCCACTTCGAGGTCCAGCGCGGGGTCGAGCACGCGCCACGCCTCGATCTCCGCCTCGAACAGGTCGATGCACTCCCACGTCCCCGCGCGCTCCTCCTGGAGTAGCGACGGGAGCAGCTTGGGGCTCGAGACGTCGAGGCAGCGGCCCTCGAACGGCTCGTCGGCCGCACGGC
This sequence comes from uncultured Actinomycetes bacterium, assembly GCA_963814565.1. Classification (GTDB taxonomy): domain Bacteria; phylum Actinomycetota; class Thermoleophilia; order Gaiellales; family Gaiellaceae; genus Gaiella. The sequence goes on along the minus strand of CAWFDO010000006.1, from coordinate 161,020 downwards.
CGAGCTCGTAGTACCTCCACGGATCGAGCGGCACGAGCAGACGCGTGAGCCCTGCGCGGGGCGCCGGCCAGCCCCGGGTGACCCCTCCGACGAGCCATCGTATCCCGAGGCGATAGCTGTGTCGCCAGAGCCTGCGCCAGCCGGGGCTCGGCATCAGCCGGTGGCACCGCCGGCAATCACGCGGACGTCAGGGAGCGGGACGATGAACTTCCCACCACGGGCGAAGAAGGAGGCTTCCCGCTCGACCATCTCGGCGAGGAAGTGCCAGGGCAGGACGAGGTAGTAATCGGGCTCCTGTGCCCGCGACTCGTCCTCCGACACGATGGGAATGTGGGTGCCGATCGTCTCCGACCCCCACTTGTCCGGGTTGCGGTCCGCGACACAGTCGACGAGCGAGGCATCGATGCCGACGTACTGCAGCGTCGTGTTCCCCTTCGTCGAGGCGCCGTACGCGTGGATGCGCTTTCCATCGGCCTTCAACGAGCGCAAGAGCGCCAGGAGGTCGCGCTTGACCGCGCCGACCCGGCGCTCGAAGGCGTCATACGGGGCATGTGTCGCGAGCCCGAGCTCCGACTCACGAGCGCGGAGGCGCTCGAGGCCGAGGGCGTCGTCGGGACGCTCCTCGCGACCGCCTGCATGCCCCGCGAAGAGCCGGATGCTCCCGCCGTTGACGTCGTTCAACTCGGCGCGCACGACCTCGAGCCCGGCCGTGGCCAGCACGCGCTCGATCACCGAGAACGAGTAGTACTCGAGGTGCTCGTGACAGATGGTGTCGAAGCTGTTCATCTCGAGCATCGTGGGCATGTACGAGAACTCGCTCACCCAGAGGCCGTCGGGCGCCAGCGATCGTGCGATGTCGGCGACGAACTCCGTCGGTCGCTCGAGGTCATAGAACATCGCGATGCTCGTGATGATGCGCGCCGTCCTCCCGGGGTAGCGATCGTCGAGCGACCGATGGCTGAAGAAGTCGTTGACGACCTCGTAGCCCTTGGCGACCGCGTACCGCGTCACGTCGGACGGGTCCATCCCGACGAGCGTCACGTCGTCTGCGAGCCCGGCATACCCGTCGAGCAGCGTGCCGTCGTTGCAGCCGACGTCGAGCACGAGATCACCGGGTCGGAGGCCGCCGACGAGCTCGACGGCGGATCGGGCGATCTCGTGGAGGTTGTCGGTCATGGTGCGGTTGATGCCGCTCCGGTACCAGTACGAGTGGTAGAGCAGCTCGCCGGGCACCGTGTGGCGCAGCTGAACGAGGCCACAGTTGCCGTTCGCCGCCTCGGCGTCGCAGCGCACCAGCTGGAGCGGCAGCCGGGGTTCGTCGAGCCGTCCGACGCCGGGCGTACGGAAGGCTCCCGCGATGCACTGGTCGCCGAGATCCATGACGGGTGCGAGATCGCTGGAGTCGCACACGCGGCACGTCGTCCGCGTGACGAGCCCCGGGACGGTCTCGGCGGTCATGCCCGGGACACTACGTGCCCGCTCTGATGCCCAAGTCGCTCGCGATGCTCCTCGAGGCTCCGGCCCGTCACCTGATAGTCGAGGCGCCGAAAGTCGACGTACGCCTGCGCGGCGGCGAGCCAGCTCCCCGGACGGAGGCGGTCTCCCTCGCCGCCGAGCATCAGCGAGCAGAGAGCGAGCCGGCGGGCGGACATCCTCTGGAGCCGCTCGGCGCCGGGGACGCCACGGTCGCGCCACCACGTCCACACCCGGTGGAAGGCGTACGTGTACTGCCAGCGCATCTGCCAGAGATGATCGCGGGTTCCCTCCCGTGTCATGCTCGACGTCGAGTCGACGAGCGTGACGAGCCGCTCGCCGACGAGCTCGGCACCACCCCCCGCCATCGCGAGCTCCGAGAGGTAGCCGACGTCGTTGCCGTAGGGATGCGCGACGAAGTCGTAGCCGCGCGGGTTCTCGAAGCGGACGTGCCGGTCGAAGACCTCGCGCGCCGCTCGGGTCTCGTAGACGGCGCAGATCTGCGTCAGCGGGATCCGCCGGAGAAACATCCCCTCCGAGTACTCGAGCGGCGTCACGACGCCCTTGTCGAGCGGGTAGTACGGCGTCGTCACACCGTCCTTCTCGACCTCTGCGCTGCAGCCCACGAGCACGCGCCCGGCGGCGGTCGCCCGCGTCGCGGCCGCCATCATTCGCTCGCCGAACTCCGGGTGAAGGACGTCGTCGGCCCAGACGAAGCAGCACCAGTCTCCCGTCGCGGCGTGCAAGAGAACGCGCCACGCCGGGACCGCGCCCGAGTTCTCGTCCGACGTCGTGAACACGCACTCGATCGTCGGATCGGCCTCGGCGAGGACAGCCTCCACGATCTCGCGCGTGCCGTCGGTGCTCGTCTCGTCGTACACGAGTATCTCGAGCGGACGATGCCGCTGGGCGATTGCCGAGCGAAGCGTTCGCTCGATGGTCGCTGCGCTGTGGAAGGTCGGGGTCAGAAGGGAGAGCTTCATCGGGCGGAGGAATCGGGCGCGGAGGAGCGCGTCAGGATACGGGACGGCTCTCCGACGGGAGGGCGCTACGGCGTCTAGCCCAGCGCACGGAGGTATCGCCACGAGACGACGAGGCCCGCAGGTCGCAACAGCCCGATCAGCGCGACAAAGCCGACGAGGCCGAGCATGGCCGCGGTCACCCCGGAGAACGCGGTCGCCGAGAGCCCGAACGACACGACGGCAAGACCTCCGACGACCACGACCTCCCGTCCGAGGCCGCCGAGCGCGGCGCGGGCGACATGGAGGAGCGCGAGGACCCAGGCGAGCGCGAGGAACGTCGAAGCCCCGAGGGCGCACGCGAGCCCGAAGATGCCGGCCACCTGCTGACCGACCAGCGCCGCGGGAACATGGAAAGCGATGGTCGCGACCGCGATGAGCGGCAGCCGCTTCAGCGCTGACCGGACGAAGACGACCGGTAGGGCGACGGCGAAGCCGATCGACGCGACCATCCAGGGGGCATACGCGGCGATCAGCCTGCCGAGCTCGTCACCTGTCCGGCTTCCGTACTCGTCGCCGAGGACAGCGCCGAGGATCGGCTCTCCGGCCAGCGCGAACACGCCCGCGGTAGCGGCCACCGCGACGAGGGCAAGCCATGACGACGACAGCAGGTGGGTGACGATCATGCCGCGGTCGAGGCTGATGCGCGTGAGCGGGACCGCCGTGACGAGCGCGAGCGAGGCGGCGGTCACGGCGACGACCGCGGCGCCGGCGAGATAGGCGTAGCCGAAGCTCGTCACCGCGCCGACTCCCTCCTGAGCCGCCAGCGGGAGGCAGATCAGGTAGACGGCCTGCAGCGCGAGCGGGAGGGCGATACCGCGCCAGGCGGCCCCGATCCGGCGCCACGGCGAGTACGCGCCGGTACGCATCGCGCTCGGCGCCATCTGCTCACGACGCGCCCGGAGGGCGAGCATGCCGGTCGTCACGGTTGCGGCGATCGTCGCGTTGAGCGCGATGCCCGGAGGGAGCGCAGCGATCCCGTCGGCGTCCAGCCGCAGGAGGATGTAGCCCAGCCCGACGACGCTGCCGACGATGTACGCAGCTGCGGCTGTCACGTAGTCGTCGAGCGCGGCAAGCGCGCTCGACGCGAGCCCGGCCGCCAGCTGCGCCGCCGCCGCGTAGAGAAGCCACGGGAGCGCATCCGTGGCGGACTCACGCGCGGCGTCGGGCCCGAACCCCGTGATCAACGCGGCCAGGGGGGTCGCGAGGATCGCGCCTGCGACCACGAGCGGCACCGCGATCGCCGCGAGCGACAGCGCCCAGCCGGCGGTCTCGGCCCCGAGGCGCCTCTCGGCTCGCGCCCGCGCGAGCGGCGCGAGCACGACGAGTCGGATCGTCGACGCCGCGAGCATGAGCACGATGAAGATCCCGTAGGCGGCGAAGAACCCGTCGGTCTCCGCGGTCCTTCCGAACTCGCGGGCGACGATCACGCCGATCACGGCCGCGAGTCCCGTCTGCACCGCCAGTGCGAGCGCGGTGATCGCACCTGTCCCCAGTGAGCCCAGTCCGCTCTCGACGCTACCCTCTGCCACCGACGCCGAAGCCTACGCACCATGGCACACGACACCACCGGGTCAGCCGAGGACTTCGGTGACCTCTCCGGGTGGACGTCGGCGACGTGAGCGACCGGCTGCATTCACCTGACACGCGTCCGTGCGAGTCCACGTCGGTGTCTATGGGCTGGCAGCCGCCGGCGCCTGAAGCCGCGCGCGGTCGGTTTCGACCATGACGGCGACGAGGCCCTCGAAGCTCATCTCCGGCTCCCAGCCAAGTACCCGCCGCGCCTTCGACGCGTCCCCGACGAGGTCGTGCAGCTCCGCGGCCCCCCGGTACAGCGCCGGGTCGGAGCGGACGTGCTGGCGCCAATCGAGCCCGACGACATCGAAGGCGCAGGCGACGAGCTCCTCGACGGAGCGGGAGACGCCCGTCGCGACGATGTAGTCGCCGGGCTCGTCGTGCTGGAGCATGAGCCACATTGCGCGGACGTAGTCGCCGGCGTAGCCCCAGTCGCGCCGCGCCGAGAGGTCGCCGAGCACCAGCTCCGTCTCGAGGCCGAGCGAGATCGCGGCGGCGGCCCGGGCGACCTTCCGGGGGAGGTAGTCGACGGGCCGGTGCGGCGACTCGTGGTTGTAGAGGATCCCGCAGCACGTGAACATGCCGTACCGCTTGCGGTAGCTGCCGGCGATGAAGTGGGCGTAGGCCTTCGCGACGCCGTACGGCGTCAGCGGGCTGGGAGCCGTCTCCTCCGTCTGCGGAGTCTCACGTGGCTCGCCGAAGATCTCGCTCGACGAAGCCTGGTAGAAGCGGATCCCGGAATCGACGTCGCGGATCGCCTCGAGCAGCGCGGTCGCGCCCACCGCGGCGAACTCGGCCGTGCGGATCGGCTCGTCCCACGAGCGCGGGACGAACGACGGCGCGGCGAGGTTGTAGACCTCCAGCGGACGCGTCGCTTCGAGTGCGCGCGCGAGGGAACCGGGGTCGAGCAAATCGGCATCGACGAGGGCGACCCGGCCCTCGAGCGGCGCGAGCGCCTCGGCATAGGCGGACGGATCGCGCCGGATGACGCCGGTGACCTCGTAGCCGCGGTCGAGCAGGAGCGCCGCGAGGAGCGAGCCGTCCTGGCCGCCGACGCCGGTGATGAGCGCGCGCGGGTTCGGCATTCGCCGGAGGAGTGTACGTCGCCGAGCGCGGAGCGATCCACGAGGCGTTGCGCGCAAACCCGGCGCAGACGAGGGTATCCGCAGCCGGTTCGCGGAGTTCGGCACGACGCCGCCGGGGTGACCTTCCCGACGATGTGCTGCCGCGCCGGGAGCCGCGGCCGCATGAACGGGTCCTGCACGACGGCGTGCACGGAGGTACCCTTGCCCACCGACGCGGAAGCCTACGGCGCGCGTCAGAACGCGATGGCGAACGACACCATCTGGACAGAGGCGGACCTCGACGAGCTGCGGCGGGAGTTCGCCGACGTCTACGGCGGGCGCACCGTCCTCGTCACCGGCGCCGACGGCTTCATGGGCTCCCACCTGACCGAGGCGCTCGTCGCGCTCGGCGCGAACGTCCATGCGTTCGTGCGCGCGACATCGAGCGGCGCGCTGAACAACATCGGGCATCTGCGGCGCGAGCTCAAGGTGCACTTCGCCGACCTCACGGACAGGACGTCGATCGACTACCTCGTCCGCGAGCTGCTCGGCGCACCGGACCGCCCGTATGTCTTCCACCTCGGCGCGCAGGCGCACGTCGGCGAGTCGTGGCATCGCCCGTACGAGACGGTCATGGCGAACACGATCGGCACGCTGAACCTGCTCCAGTCGATCGTCGACTGGGGGCTCGAGCTCGAGAAGTTCGACACGGCTGGGACGTCGGAGGAGTACGGCAACGTCCGCGATGACGTCTCGGATCACCACACCTTCGACGACGCCGGCTCGCTGATCCTCCACGAGCGCTCGCCCATCAACCCGAAGTCCATCTACGCGACTGCGAAGGTCGCGGCCGACTTCCTGACGATGAACTACTACGACGCGTTCGGCCTTCCCGGGGTGGTGACGCGGATGTTCAACAACTACGGGCCGCGTCAGAACCCGCGCTACGTGACCGGGACGATCGTCACGCAGGCGCTCACGCGCCCGGAGATCGAGCTCGGCGCGCTCGACCCGCTGCGCGACTTCTGCTTCTGCACGGACGGCGTCCGCGGGCACCTGATGGTCGCGGCCCACGGCAAGCCGGGAGACGTCTACGTCTACGGGCAGGGCGAGAACATCTCGATGGCGGACTGGGCCGATCTCATCATCCGCACCGGGGCGGAGCACGGCCTCTGGCCGGACGACCGGCGCATCGTGACGGTCGAGGGCCGCAAGCGGCCCGGCTCGAGCGACGTGATGGCGCTTCGTGTCGGGCACGAGAAGCTGACGCGCGAGACGGGCTGGCTGCCGAAGGTCAGCTGGGAGGAAGGCGTCCTCCGCACCATCCGCTGGTACGCCGAGAATCGCGACGGGTGGATCGGTCGCGTCGATTGGTTGCCCACGGGGGCACCGCAGCTCGCAGCCGGCTCGTGAGTCGAGTCGTCGTGACGGGCGGGGGCGGCTTCCTCGGGTCGCGCCTGGTCGAGCGCCTGGAACGAGACGGACATGACGTCGTTGCGGCGCGCCGCCGCGACTACGACCTGACGTCGATGGACGACACCGCGCGGATGTTCTCGGAGCACGCGCCGGAGCTCGTCTTCCACCTCGCCGCGGAGGTGGGCGGGATCGGCGCGAACCGTGCAAACCCGGGTCGCTACTGGTTCGCCAACCTGATGATGGGCGCACACGTGCTGGAGCAGGCGCGTGTCCACGAGACGCCGAAGCTCGTCGTCGTCGGGACGGTTTGCGCGTATCCGAAGCTCACGCCCGTGCCGTTCCACGAGGACGAACTCTGGAACGGGTACCCGGAGGAGACGAACGCCCCGTACGGCGTCGCCAAGAAGACTGTTCTGGTCGGGGCGCAGGCGTACCGCGAGCAGTACGGCACGAACGCGATCTTCCTCCTCCCCGCGAACCTGTACGGGCCCGGCGACAACTTGCACGAGACGAACGCCCACGTGATTCCCGACCTGATCAGGAAGATGAGCGGCGAGCCGAGTGAGGTCGTGCTGTGGGGCGATGGCAGCCCGACGCGCGAGTTTCTCTTCGTCGACGACTGTGTCGAAGGTCTCGTCGCCGCTGCGAGGCGCTACGACGGCCCGGAGCCGGTGAATCTCGGCACCGGCGTCGAGACGTCGATCCGCGAGGCAGCCGAGCTGGTCGCCGAGGCCGTCGGGTTCACGGGCCGGATCACATGGGACACGTCGATGCCGAACGGTCAGCCGCGACGGAAGTCTGGACGCTTCGCGCGCGCGTGAGCTGTTCGGCTGGGCCGCCGAGCATGTCGCTGCGCGAGGGCATTGCTCGCACAGTCGCCTGGTACCGCGCGAACCGATGACGGCACGCGGCGACCGCCGCCGGGCCGCACCCCGTGCTCGTGGCCCTCGGGCGTTTCGCCGACGCCGCTCACGCGGCACGTCGCGATCTCGCTGGGTGTGATCGTCGCCGTCCAGATCCTCGCAACCGTCGCGCTCTTCTTCTCGATCAACCACAACGGCTGGCTCACGTACCAGGGCGGCGACCAGATCTGGCTCGTCACGAGCGGCTGGCTGCTCGGCCAGGGCTCGATCGGCTATGCATTCACGAGCTACGGCTGGCCCATGCTGCTCGCCCCGCTCACGTGGGTCACGGGCTCGAGCTCGGTCGAGCTCTTGCCGCTGACGACCGTTCTCCAGGTCGGGGTGCTCGGCCCGATCGCGTCCCTCGCCGTGTACGACATCGGCGCGCGGCTGGCCGGACGCCTCGCCGGCCTCTGGTGTGCGGCCGTCTTCGTCGCCGCGCCGTTCGCGGCGATCCCGTACTTCGTCGACCGCTACCACGACAGCTGGGTCGACCAGGTGCTGCCGCAGGCGCTCGGGCTGACGCAACAGGCCGACTTCCCGTCGGTGGTCGCCGTCCTCGTCGCCGCTGCGCTCACCGTGCGCGCGCTCCAGGCCGGCGCCCAGCGCGAGGCGTTCCTCGCGGGGACGCTCGCGGGCGTCGCGCTGGCGATCAAGCCGGCCAATGCGCTCTTCCTCGCGGCCCCGCTCGTCGCCTTCGTGCTCGCGCGGCGCTGGCGTCAGGCAGCGCTGTTCGGGCTCGCCCTCGCGCCGGCGCTGATCGCGCTCACGATCTGGAAGTCCAAGGGGCTCGGCACGGTGCCCTTCTTCTCCATGGGCACGACGACGCTCGCCGCCGGGCTCGGCGACCCCGTGCTCGCCCAGACGTGGTTCGAGCGGACGTTCGACATCGACTTCGAGACCTGGAAGCAGAACATGTCAAACCTCCGAGAGTTCACCTGGAGCGCACGGATCGTCCAGTTCCTCCCGCTCGCCGGCGCCGTTGCCGTTGCGAGGGTCTCCGTCCCGGCGGCAGGGCTGCTCCTGACGTGGCTGCTCGGCTTCGTCGTCCTCAAGGGCTCCGCCTCCGTCGCGAGCATCGAGACGGGGAGCTACTGGCGCCTCGTGATGCCCGCACTCCCTGCGTTTGCCCTCCTCGCGGCCGCGGTGCCGCTCCTCGTCCCCACGTTCGTGCGACGCCTGGGGAGCCGGCTCGCCCCGGCGCCAGGCCGTCGCCCTGGCATCCGCACGACGGTCGCGACGGTTGTCCTCCTGAGCCTCGTTCCGCTCGCTGTGCTTCTCGTGTCCGCGCCGAAGCGCGCGCGGGAGGTCGGCTCGCCGCCGATCCTCCTCGTCGCGTCGCCGATCGTCGACAACATCGCCGTCCCGGCCGAGGAAAACGGGGTCGAGCTCCGCGTGAGAGCGACGTCGGCCGGAAATGTCCTCACGTGGACCGATCCGACGAAGCGTGCACGCACCTTCTACCGCGTGTACCGCGCCTCCGACACCGGCGGGTTCCGCGACGTGACGTGCGAGCTGCGCGGCGTCGACCGTTGCGAGCTCCGCGGGGAGACGCTCGTGACGACGCGCGAGCGACGGTACGTCGACGCGAATCCGCCGCCCGACTCGATCTACCGGGTCGGCGTGGCAGCGAACTGGCTCGACGAGACCGATCGCGGCGACGTGTTCGCGTTCAGCCCTCCCGTCGCTCCGACGGGCTAACGGTGTCGAGCCAGGTCCGCACCGCGCTGCTGCTGACGCCGCTGTACCTCGTGCTGTGCGTGTTCTCCGAGGGTGGCCTGATCACGGACAGCCTCTGGGGGGACGTCGGGCACTACGAAGGGTTCGCGCGGCGCATTCTCGACGGGGACCTCCCGTACGGGGACTTCACGGTCGAGTACCCACCGCTCGCGCTGCCGGCCTTCATCGCGCCCGCTGTCGTGACTTCGACGGCTCCGGACTACCTCTTCACGTTCAAGCTCCTCATGGCCGGTCTCGGGGTCGTCGTGCTGGTGGCGACGGGATACTCCCTGGGGCGCCTGCAGGCGCCCCGAGGAACGACCGTCGTGGGTCTCGGGACGATCGCGCTCGCACCCCTTCTTCTCGGGCACGTGTTCCTGAACCGCTACGACCTATGGCCTGCGGCGCTCGTTGCGCTCGCGGTCGCGGGCTACCTGTCGCAACGGGACGGGCTCGCGTCGGGATTCCTCGCCGCGTCGTTCGCCGCGAAGATCTTCACCGTGGCGATGCTGCCGCTCGCCGTCGGCCGCGTCCTTCAGACGGGCGGCTCGCGATCGCTGATCCGCAGCGCCGCCGTGTTCGCGGCGGTCTGCGCGGCGATCTTCTCCGGCTTCCTCGCAACGTCGTTCGGCGGCCTGGGCTTCAGCTACTGGACGCAGGCGTCCAGAGACCTGCATGGCGAGAGCCTCCCGGGCTCGATCCTCCTTGCGTTCGACACCCTCGGCGCGTACTCCGCGAGGATCGTGCCGGGCGACCCAGGCTCGCTCGACCTGGCGGGCCGCCTGCCGACGAGTCTCGCCTCGCTGACCACCGTTCTCGCGGCCGGTGCCATCGCCTGGGTCTGGTTCGCGTGCAGGCGCTCGCTGGCCTCGGACGCCGTCTTCGTCACCGGGCTGACCGCGTCCGCACTTGCATTTCTGGCGTTCGCGAAGGTCATCTCGCCACAGTTCCTGACGTGGCTCCTCCCTCTCGTTCCGCTGGTCGCCGGTCGCGCCGGCCGGATCTCGGCGGCCCTCCTGGCCGCGAGCATGATCCTCACCCAGTTCGAGCTACTCGGTTGGGAGGGCCTCCACGTGGACGCCTGGGCTGCGTGGCTGCTCCTCGCGCGGAACATCCTCCTCGTGGTGCTCTTCGTGGTCGTCGGCCGGGAGCTGACGCACCTTGCGTCGCATCACTACGACTTGTCGTCCGCCTCCAGCCGGTCGATCCGTGCGCGCAGGAGCGCGACCTCCTGAGCCAGGAGGACGTTGTCGTCCGTGAGCTTCGAGAGCACGGTCGAGTAGTGGAGGAGGACCGCGATCACGAACATGATCGCGGCGGCGAAGAGGATCGCCGGCGGATAGCCGGCGACCCCGAGCCAGCCGGCGATGGTGTTGAGCCCGCCGCGCCAGAGCGAGAGCACGAGCAGGACGAGCCCCGTCGCGAGCCAGAGCAGCGCGTAGCGCTCCTTGAGCCGGCGACCCCGGATCAGCTCGAGCACGATCAGGATGAGGAGGAGCGAGCCGATCGCCGCCGCGATCGAGATCCTCACCGGGGTCAATGGTTCGCTCCTTCCGACGGCACCGCAGTATCGCCGACCCATGGCGACGAACAGCGCGAGCGTCACCTTGACCGCGTAGTAGAGCGAGCGCAGGAACGTGATCGACGAGGAGCCGTGCTCGCGCTCGCGCATGCGCACCGGCACCTCGACGAGTCGTAGCCGGTGCTTGAGGAGCAGCACGGTCGCCTCGACCTCGGGGTAGTCGCTCGGGTAGTCGCTCGCGAACAGCGCGATCCCGCGTCGGTTCAGCGCCTGGAAGCCCGACGTCGTGTCGGTCACGCGCTGGCCCGAGAGCAGCGAGACGAGGCGAGCGAACCAGGAGATGCCGAGGCGACGTGCGAGCGGCGGCCGGTAGCGCGCCATCGTCGCTCGCGGAAGCGCGAGCCGGTGACGACGTCCGCCTCGTCCCTCGTGAGCGGCTCGAGAAGCTTCGGCAGCTCGGAGGGATCGTGCTGGCCGTCGCCGTCGAGTCGGACCGCGACCTCGTATCCGTGCTCGAGCGGCGTACCGGAAGCCGGTCTGCACCGCGGCGCCGATCCCGAGGTTGAACGGCAGCCGAACGACCGCCGCGCCGGCCGCCGCCGCGTTCGCGGCGGTCGCAGTCCGTCGAGCCGTCGTCGACCACGACGACGTCGATCGAGGGGTCGAACGCGCGGATCTCCTCGACCACCCCGCCGATCGCGCGCCTCCTCGTCGAACGCGGGGACGACAGCGACGATCCGCGTCACACCGGCACCGCCGACTCGAGCTCGAGCAGCCGCAGCACCTGCCGCGCGCGGTGTGCGTACGTGTGCTCGTCGAGGACACGCTCGCGCGCGCGGCCGCCCATCGCCGCGGCGCCGGCCGGGTCGTCGAGCAGGGCGTGGTATGCCTCCAGCGCGGCGTCGGCGTCCTCGACCACGACGAGCTCCTCGCCGGGCTCGAACCACCGCTCGAGGCCCAGGTGCGGGTTCGAGACGATCGCCGCGCCGGCCGACGCGAGCTCGAACGGCCGGCAGGTCGACGAGCCGTCGACCGTCGCATGCGCTCGCCTCGTGATGTTGAGATTGACGCGCGCCGCGGAGATCGCCCGCGCGAACACGTTGAACGGCACGTCGCCGAGCGTTCGAGCCCCGCCGACGTCCCCCTGGAAGTCCCGCCCGCCGAGAGCGAAGTCGATCCGCGGGTCGCGCCGCGACGGCTCGCCGACGAGCTCGCGCATCCACTCGCGCCGGAACTTGTCGCCGTATCCGTAGAAGAAGACGTCGTACTCCTTCTCGACCGGGAGGGGCCGGAAGAACTCGGGGTCCGCGGCCCAGAGCACCGCCTCGGCTCGGCGCGCGCCGAGCTCGACGAGCCGGCCGAGCCCCCCCTCCGAGTTCGACAGCACGAGGTCGTACTCGGACGGATCGGCGCCGTGGTAGTAGTTGAAGCCGGTGTCCATGCCGCCGAACTCCGGCAGGCTCATCGGGACGTCGCCGTCGTAGAAGACCACCGGGACCCCGTGGCGCTCCCGCAGGAAGGTCGGGATCCCGCGGAAGTGGGCCATCGGGACGGTGAACACGAGCACGGCGTCCGGACGCTCGTGCGCGACGAGGCGGTCGAGGTGGCGCCGCCAGCGGGGCGTCACGACCTTCCAGATCGTCTCGCGCGTGAGCTTGTCGAAGGCCGTCTCGTCAGGGCTGTCCTCGTCGCGGCGGAGGTAGCGGTCGCCCTTCAGCCGCGCGAGGCCGCTCCGGAGCAGCGCGTAGCTCTCCCCCTCGCGGTACGTCGGGTTCGGCGCGGTGCGCCACCACGGCGACTCGACAGGGCGGCCGCGGTACGGAGTGACGACGAGGTCGACCCCCGCCTCGTAGAGCCCCTTCCAGAGCTGCCACCAGGCAGGGGTGCAGCCGTAGCGGAAGTCGAGGTCGACCGCCGACGCGACGGCAAGGATGCGGGGCTGGCGCGCCACGACGGGAGTGTAGGGAGCGCACCTGACCGCGCCGCGCTCCCCCGGTGCTCGCACAACACCGCCGCGAGCGTCATGTCGGCGAAGCCGCTCCTACGACTCCTCCTCCGCCATCCCCAGGATGTCGTCCCGCGTGAGCTTCCCGACGAGCTCGGGATGCGCCGCCGCCACGTGCTCCTCGACCTTCGACACGAGCTCCTCGTCGGACTCTGCGTTGACGACCTCGCCGCACTCGCAGTTGATGACCTTGCCCATCGGTCTCCTCCTTCGTCGGGTTGGCAGGCGGGATGATTGTCGAACGGCCTTAGCATGAGCTTGGGGAAACCTTGGCGGAGACGCGCATCCACCTGTGCGGGCGCCTCGTCGCACGGATCGACGGGCAGCGGGCCGACGGCGCTCTGCCGGGGCGGCAGGGTCGCCTGCTGTTCACATACCTCGCGCTCGCGCGCTCGCGGCCGGCGACGCGTGAGGAGCTGACGCACGCCCTCTGGCCGGGCGAGCAGCCGGCGGCGATCGATTCCGCACTGTCGGCGCTGCTCTCGAAGCTGCGGCGCATCGTCCCGATCGAGACCGGCAGCGAGCCGCGGCTCGCGCTGCCCGTGGGGGCCTGGATCGACGTCGAAGCCGCGCGGGAAGCGCTTCATCGGGCGCAGGCGGCGATCGCGCGCGAGGACTGGCCGGCGGCGTGGGGCGCGGGACGCGTCACCCAGCACATCACGGTGCGCGAGCTCCTGCCGGGCGAGGAAGCGCCGTGGATCGTCGAGCACCGGCGCGAGCTGGAGGAGCTGTACCTCGGCTCGCTCGAGCTCGTCGGGCGCGCCTGCGTCGAGATCGGCGGCAGCGAGCTCGACACGGCCGAGCGGTGTGGCCGCCGGCTTGCGGTGCGTGCGCCGTACCGGGAGAGCGGCTACCGGCTCCTGATGGAGGTCCTCGCGGAGCGGGGAAACGACGCGGAGGCTCTCCTCGTCTACGACGGGCTCCGGCGGCGGCTCCGGGACGAGCTCGGGATGGCTCCGAGCGCGCTCACACAGGCGATCTACCGGCGCATCCTCGCCTAGGAGGGTTTGGCGGAACGGGCCTCGTTCCCAGGGGTGCCGCCGGTCGTCGTGAGGCAAGGACGCAGGGAGCGTCCATATCCGGAGATACGTGTGCGACCGAGGACGCGGCATCACGGCGATCCGGCGCTCCCCTGGGGACACAGCGCCTGTTTCGCCAAATCCTCCTGGACGCTCAGTACGCCCCACGGCCCATGAGGACCGCGGGGATCGTCCGGGCGATGATCGACACGTCCGACCAGATCGACCAGTTCTCGATGTAGGTGAAGTCGAGCCGGACGAGGTCGTCGAACTCGAGCCCCGAGCGGCCGGAGATCTGCCAGAGCCCCGTCATCCCGGGCAGCACGAGGTAGCGGGCCTTGTGCCAGTCGTCCAGCATCGCGTGGTCCCGAAGCGGCAGCGGCCTCGGGCCGACCAGGCTCATCTCGCCCCGGAGGACGTTCGCGAGCTGCGGCAGCTCGTCGAGCGAAAGCCGGCGGAGCACCTTGCCGACGCGCGTCACGCGGGGGTCCTCCCGGATCTTGAACAGCGCCCCGGAGGCCTCGTTCTCCTCCTCGAGCTCGTCCTGCAGCTCGGCCGCGTCGGCGACCATCGTGCGGAACTTCAGCATCCCGAACTCGCGCTCCCCCACGCCGATCCGGCGGTCGACGTAGAGGACGGGACCGCGCGAGTCGAGCTTGATCGCCCCCGCGATGAGGAGCCAGAACGGGAGACCGAGCAGGACCAGCAGGCCGGCGACGAGGAGGTCGAAGACGCGCTTCGTCACCCAGGCGACGCCCGAGAGGAGTGGCGGGCGCAGCTCGAAGAGCGGCACGCCCTGGCCGGGGACGTACTCGCCCTCGTGGACGAGCAGCTCCGTGGTCGACGGGGCGAGCTTGACCTTCACGCCGTGTCGATGCGCGAGCTGGACGACGCCGAGGACGGTCTCCTCGTCGAAGTCGGCCTCGGCGAGGACGAGCTCGTCCGGCCGTTCCGCCTCGAGCAGGGCGGCGAGCCGCTCGAGCGACTCCGGCCGCCGCACGTCGGAGACCGTCTCGACGACCTCGATCCCGATCCCCCCGCGTGCGGCGCGGAGCTGGCGCTCGAGATCGGAGAGCGTCTCGCCCTCGCCGACGAGGACGAGCCTGCGGCGCGCTCCGAGGACGCGGAGCAGCTCGAGCGCGATCGACCCGTAGGCGGCGCGCAACGCCCCGATCGCGAGCGCGCTCGTCACGACCGCCGTCGGGATCAGCCCGGTGGTCGAGAAGTCGTAGTCCGTCCCGAGCCCGAACGCGAGCACGATCAGGGCGACGAGAACCAGGGCGCCGAGCACCTTCCCGGCTCCCGCTCGCCGCTCGCGCGGCGCGTAGAGGCCCGACTGGAGGAAGACGAGGACGGTGACCGGCGCGAGGAACGGCAGCCATTCCGCCGGGCCGGTCTCCCAGAGGAGCGACCAGTAGATCGTGTCGCCGTAGACGAGCGCCCGCAGGACGAGCGCGACGTAGACGCCGAGGGCGAGCCCCGCGACGTCCGCGAGGATCAGCACGCAGACGCTCAGCGCACGGCGCAGCAGGCCGATGACGGGCCCGCGGGAGAGGAGGTACACGCGTGAGCGGCGGACGTCGTCCGAGCCGGCCGCTCCCGCCGCGCTCGCGGGCGGGCGTGATGGCGCCTCGGTCGGCACGACCCCGATTCTACGCCCGGCGGTCGGAGGCCTCGATCGTGCGGCTACCCGGAATCGATCGTCCGGGGCGCGCCGCGCCCCACGTCGCTCCACGGGACGAGCGGGGCGTCCTCGCGGACACCGGCTGCGACCGCGTCGAGCGTCGTCGCGGGCCGGCGCCTCCCGAGCACCGCGAGCGCGGCGGTGATGAGCGCCCGCCTGCGCGGCTCGACGAGGTCGGTGTCGTGGAAATACGCGTGGATGCGCGGCGGGAGGCTCGGCCGGGCGAGTGCTCGGGCAAGGTCTCCTGCGCCGTGCGACGTCGGCACGGCGCCGAGCGTCGACCCGTCGAGCTCGATCCGGGCCGGGCCGTCGAGCTCGGCCCACGCCGCGTCGGGAGGGAGGTACGGCGGCCGGGTCACGCGGGGCGTGCAGTCGGCGTAGCCGAGGTCGGCGCACGCACGCGCGACGCCGTGGTCGGTGTACCACCCACCGCCGCAGAAGAGCGTCGGCGCGATGCCGCGCTCGGCGAGCCAGGCGCCCTCGCGCCGGACCCGCGCGCCCGGGTCGCCCCCGGTCGGGCGTGCGTGCGTCGGGCTCGTGAAGTGCGTGTGATGGCCGAGCGGGCCGCGCGCCGCGGCCTCGTTCGCGCGCCGGAGCCAGGTGTCGTCGTCGTGCTCGCCGGCGTCGGCGTCCGGCGGCCGCAGCAGCGCAGCAATCGCGAGACCGCCCGGACGGCGCTCCTGCAGCACCGAGAACGCCGCCCAGACGCGGTCGTCGAGCGGACGTTCGACGTGACACGAGACCACGGCGTACCGTTCCGGAGTCGTGGGCGGCATCGCGCAACGCATACCACGTTCGGAGCTCGTCTCAGCATGACCAGCGATGCCGAGATGCGGCGCTGGGCGCCGCGAGGACGTCGTCCTCGGTCGCGCCCGTATCACCCAATATGGACGCTCCCTGCGTCCTCGCCTCGCAACGCCCATCACTCGCCTCTCGGCGGGTGGTCATACTGAGACGAGCTCCAGCGGTCGCCCTCGTCGCGGCTGCCGCTGCGCTCCCGCGTCTCCTGGCGCTCGCGGTCGAGCGGGACGACATCCTCGAGGAGTACGTCGAGAAGAGCGACACCTTCGCGCAGACGCTCGTCGTGAGCGGGACGTTCGGCTTCCTGCCCGAGGTGTCGTCCGCCTACACGCAGCCGCTCTACGCGTGGTTCCTCGCCGCGCTCTACTGGCCGCTCGAGCGCTCGTGGGTCGTCGTCGGGCTCGCCCAGATCGCACTCGCCGTCGTCACGGCGCTGCTCGTGCTCGCGATCGGCCGGCACCTCGCCTCGGTCCGGATCGGTGTCATCGCCGCCCTCGTCGCGACGCTGCACCCGTACCTCGTCTGGCACGACGTCCACGTCAACCGCGAGATCGTCGATCAGGTTCTGCTCGCCGCGCTCGTGCTCCTCGCGCTCCTCGCCCACGACCGGCGGTCGACCTGGCTCGCGGTCGCGGCGGGCGCCGTGGCGGGGCTCGCGGTTCTCTCGAACGCACGGCTGCTGCTCCTGCCGCTCGTCGTCGCACCGTTCGCGGCGTGGCGCATCCGCCCGGGGCGACGGGCCGCCGCGGTCGGCCTCCTCGTCGTCGTCGCGTCCGCCGCGGTCGTCGCACCCTGGGTCGCCCGGAACCGGGAAGTGATCGGCTGCGCCACGATCACGACGGACACGCGCGCCCTCTGGAAGGCGAACAACCCCGCGACGTACGACGTCCTGGCGAACGGTGGCTGGATCGACGACGTGCCCGACCTGCCGGGCGTGCCGCCGTGGCCCGAGAAGGCGGCCGCCATCTCGGTCGAGGCCGCGAAGGCGGTCGACGAGTGCGCGCAGGCGTCGTTCTATCGCGACGAGGTGCTCGAGTTCTGGCGCGACGAGCCCGGCGAGAAGGCGCGGCTCGCCGCGCAGGCGGTCTGGATGCTGTGGTCGCCGTTCCTGAGCGTCGACGCGGACGACGCCGGCCAGCAGGGCGCCGCCGACCTCGCGCAGCGGACGGTCGAGCCGGCCTTCGTCCTCGCGCTCTACCTCCTCGCGCTCTGGGGCGCCTGGCTGGCGCCGCGCCGGTTCGTCGCGTTGGCTGCGCTCCTGCTCGCCTACAACACGCTCGCCGCGATGGTGTTCGCCGGCACCGTGCGCTACCGCGCGCCCTGGGACTTCCTGCTCGCGGTGCTCGCGGCGTTCGCGCTGGAGCGCTCATGGGCGCTGCTGCGCGAGCGCCGCCACCCGGCGGCGTCGAGCGCCTCCCGGTAGAGCTCCGCGGTGCGGTCCGTGCATCGCTCCTGCGAGAACTCGGCGAGCGAGCGCTCCCTTCCGGCCGCGCCGAAGACGGCAGCGCGGCGTCGCGTCGCCCGCGAGCCCGCGTATCGCCCCGGCGAGCGCGTGCACGTCGGACACGGGGACGACCAGGCCGGTGCGACCGTCGTCGACGATCTCGGGAAGGCCGCCGACGGCGCTCGCGATCACGGGCCGCCCCCGCTCCATCGCCTCGAGCGCGACCATGCCGAACCCCTCGCCGAGCGACGGCACGACGACGACCTCGGCCCGCTCGAAGACCGTCGCGACCTGCGGGACGTGGCCGAGGAACGTGACGACGTCGTCGAGCCCGAGCCGGGTCACGGTCGCGCGAAGGTCCGCCTCGAGCGCGCCCTCTCCGGCGATCTCGAGCGTGACGCCCGGTAGGTCTGCGCGCACCTCCACCAACGCCCGGAGGAGTGTGTCGTGCCCCTTGATCGGGATGAGCCTGCCGACGATCGCAAGCCGCGGCGCCCCGGGCAGGTGCGGCGGCGGAGGGCCCGGCTCGATGCCGTAGTGGACGATCTCGAAGCGCGCCACGTCGAACCCCTCGCGCTCCGCGAGGTACCGGGCGAGCCCCTTCGAGATCGCGATGTGGACGTCTGCGAGCCGTCCGACGGTCCGGTCGGCCACCGCGAACACGCGCCGGTCGCGAAACGCATTGAACCCGTGCTTCGTGCTGACGAGCACCGGAACACGAGCGAGCCTCCCTGCGACGAGGCCGTGGAAGTCGGCATGCACGAGGTGCGTGTGGAGGACGTCGGGGCGGCGTTCCCGGACGATCCCGAGAAGCCGCCTGAACGCGAGCGGGCTGGCGGCGCTCCCCAGGGGGACGCGCTCGACCGGAACGCCGCCGGACTCGAGTCGAGCCGCGAACTCCGCCGCGCCGAGCTCGCCCTCGTGGAGCATCACGAGCTCGATCTCGAAGCCCTGCTCCCGCAGCGCGGGCAGGAGCAGGAGCAGGTGGTTCTCCGAGCCGGAGATCCCCGAGACCTTGGCGACGTGCAGAACCCGGGGCGTCACCCCGCAGTTCGACGACCCGGTCGGCCCAGGTCTCGACGGAATGCTCGCGGAGGACGATCTCGCGCAGGTAGCGACCGATCGCGTTGCGGTCTTCGCTCAGGAGCCCGACGATCGCCTGCGCGAGGCCGTCGACATCGCCGGTCGCGAAGAGGAGCGCGGGCGGGAGAAGCGTGTCGAAGACGGGATTCGAAGCCAGGACGGGCATGCAGCTCGCGGCGGCCTCGTACACGACCTTGTCGGCCGCGCCCGCGCGCATGTCGTTGACGAGCGCGTCGACCTCGCCGAAGAGCCCCGGCACCGTGTGGCGTGGCACGGGCGGACGGAGGTCGACCCGGTCGAGCAGCCCGAGCTCGATCACGAGCCGCTCGAGCGCGAACTTGTGGAACCGCTCCTCCTCCGTCACGGACGGCCCGATCACGAGCAGCCTCGCCTGGGGGACGAGGGCGACCGCCCGGATGATCGTCTCGAGGCCCTTCGCGGGGGACGTGCGACCGAGCGCCAGCAGCGTCAGCTCATCGCGCGCCGGGCGCTCGACGCACGGAAGGTCGGAGACGTCGATCCCGTGGCCGATCGCGACCAGCTTCGTCGACGACAGCGGGAACGTCCGCTCGTCGACGCTGAGCACCTTGGTCGAGAGCCGCTCGGCGGTCGAGAGCAGCCGGCTGCGCCGCCAGTGCGTGAACCACAGCAGGATGGGCACGCGGAGCGGCTTCGCGACCGGGGCGGCGAGGACGGCGTAGATCGGGCACATGTGCGCGAGGACGGCCGCGGGCCGTGGACGCCCCGTGAGCTCACGCGAGAGCGCGCTCTCGAAGCGGAGCCCACGGCCCGCCCGGTTCCCGGATCGGAACAGCCGGACGCGGCAGTTGTCGGGCAGCGCCCCGTCGACGGCGCTGTCCGCGAGGACGACGAGCTCGTCGACGCGCGCGGCGAGCGCCCGCAGCTTGGCGACGGTGTTCCCGAGCACCGGGCTCGCCGGGTCGACCTGCTGCGTGACGACGACGAGCTTCATGACCTGCGCGCCTCCACGGCGCGTCCGACGAGGTCGACGACGCAGTCGGCGTACTCCTCGGGCGTGTACGTCCACGACGCGGAGAGCGCCCGCCCGCCCTCGCCGAGGCGCTCGGCCAGCGCGCGGTCGGACAGGACCCGGACGAGCCCGTCGGCGATGTCCTCCGGCCGGTCGGGGTCGACGAGGACTCCGGTCTCGCCGTCGTGGACGACGTCCGGGATCCCGCCCGCGCGGGCGCCGACGACGGCACGGCCGCGGCACAGGGCCTCGAGCACGACGCGGGGCGTGCCCTCGGAGCGAGACGCGAGGAGGAGCGCCCAGGAGTCGTCGAACGCCGTCACCACGTCGGCGGTCTCCAGCCGGCGATCCCACACGACGCGCGCCGGGAAGTCGCGGACGAGTGCCTCCAGGATCGCGCGGTGACGGCCGTCGCCCACGAGCCGGAGCGTGGCGTCCGGGACCCGCGGCGCGGCGCGGCGCCAGGCGTCTGCGATTGCATGGATGTTCTTGTACCGCTCCGCGACCCCGATGAACAGGGCAGCCGGCTTTTCCGGGAGCGGCGCGACCGGCGGCTCCGAGAACGCCGTGAGCTCGGTGTAGGTCGTGAACACGCCCGCCGGCTCGACGCCCGCCTCGCGGACGATGCCCGTCGTGAACGGCGAGAGCGTGCGGACGGCGTCCGCTCCGCGGATCGCGACGAGCGCCGCGCGATCCGCGAGCGGCGCGACGACCGCGCGCGCGCGCGACCCGTAGAGACGCGACCAGGTCCGCCAGTCGCCGTGGATCTCGACCACGACGGCGGCGTCGCTCCGCGCGAGCGTCCGGCCCCCGAGCGCCGCCAGCGCCTCGTACGGGCTCTGCGCCAGGATCGCGTCGGCGGGCTCGCGTCGGAGCTCGCGGGCGATGCGCACCGGCAGCGACCCGTAGAAGGCGGGCGCGTCGAGCGCCGCGACCGGCGTGCCGCGCTGCAAGGCGAAGGTCTCGTCGCCCGCCGAGGCGCCGCGCGGCGCGGCGGCGAGGACGCGCAGGTCGAGGCGGTCGCCGAGCGCGTCGAACTTCCGCGCGAGCGACTCGTTCAATGGAAGCCGATAGCGCGTCCGCCCCACCATCAGGACGCGCGGCTTCACAAGATGATTGATCCCGAATAGCCGCACACGCGGCTGGTGGCTGTGACACGTCGCCCGGCGCGACGATCGGCCACGACACGTATCACCCGATATGCGCCGCGGCCGCTCCCCGCACCAGGCTCGGTCACAGCCATCCCCACGCACACGTCCATTGGGGATCAATCATCTGTCGTCCTCGCCCACGATCGACTGCACGATCCGCTGCAGGATACGCGGCTCGGAGAGGTCGTCGACCGATGCGGCTGCAGCGCGCGCGAGAGCGCGGCGAAGATCGTCGTCCGTCCTGAGCCGGTCGATGGCCGCGGCGATCGCTGGGACGTCACCCGCGGGCACGAGGACGCCGTTCTTGCCGTCGACGACGACCTCGGGGATCCCGCCCACGGCGGTGGCGATCACCGGCGTCCCCACCGCCAGCGCCTCGAGCAGCGTGTGCGGGAGGTTCTCCCAGGCCGACGTGAGAAGGCCGACGTCGACGGCGCGAAAGAGCGCGACGACGTCGTCCCGCGTCCCGGGGCCGAGGAATCGCACCCGGTCCGAGATGCCGAGCGCCGACGCCTGACGCTCGAGGTCCGCGCGCTCGGGCCCGTCCCCCACGACCAGGAGCTCGACGCCGTCGACGCGAGCGATGGCCTCGAGCGCGTCTCCGAGCGACTTCTGCGCCGTGAGGCGACCCGCCGTGCCGAGCGCGAAGCCGTGGACGCCGAGCGCCGAGCGCGCCTCGTCGCGTGACGGGAGCGGCGGCAGCTCGGGCGCCGGGTTCGGGACGACCGCCACCCGGGACGGCGTGAGCCCCCAGCCGAGGGCGATCCCGCGGAGGTAGGCGCTCGGCACGACCACACGGCGCGCGCGCCGGAGCGCCGCGGTCCGGGTCGCGCGCAGCGCGCGAGCCCGGAGCCCGCCGCGACGCTCCTGGAACTCCTCGAGCGTTCCGTCGAACCGACCGGAGCGGCGCTCGCGCTCGAACGCCTCGTCCGCGACGAGCTTGACGACGAGAGGCCGCCGTGCGAGCGCGGCCCCGAGCGCGGCCCGGCGCACCATGGTCGTCGCGTAGACCCGGTCCGCGCCACGGGCCGCACGCCGCACCTCCCTCACGACCGCGAGATGACGGAGCACCGCGGGGCGTCCGCGCGGGACCCACCGCACGCGATACGGCCGCGGCGCCGGCTCGGCGTCGGCCGTCGTCACGACCTCGACGCCGTGCCCGCCCTCGAGCAGCACGTCGGCGAGCGCCGGAGCGTGACTCGCCGGGCCGCCCACGTCCGGCGGCCAGATGCCACTCACGACGACGACGTTCACGATGAGGCCGCCCGCGGTTCCCCGACGCCGCCGGACGTGCGCAGCTCGTCCCGGAGCCGGACGAGGATCACGACCCAGGCGAGCGCAAAGACGAGCGTCGACACGAGGATCGCGACTGCGGCGCCCGTGACGCCGTGCCGGTCGCCGAGCACCACGACGAGCGGCAGGAGGACGATCGCCTCGAGCGAGTGGGTGACGATCCGCAGGCGCGGGCGCCCGATCGTCACGGGGAGCGACTTCGACCACCCGAGGACGAGGAGGATCGCGGCGGAGACGAGGACGATCCGAGCCGCGTCGACCGCCGGCAGGTACTCCTCGCCGAAGACGACCCGCACGAGCCACGGCATCGCGAGGAGGAAGATCGGCAACGAGACGAGCGCCACCGCGGCGGCGCCGAGGGAGTACCGCTTCACGCCGCGAAGCACGGTCTGGGTTCGGCCGTGCTCCCAGTCACGGGTCTGCTCGGTGAGGAGCACGAGGCGCACCGGCGCGCTCGCCGCCGAGAACCCGCTCTGCGGCGCGAGCGCGACGCGGTAGTAGCCGACCTGGGTCGTTCCGGCGACGACGCCCAGCAGGACCGGCGTCAGCGCTGAGCGCAGGGAGATGACGCCGGTCGCCACGCTCGACTGCACGACGAACGAGACGATCTCGCGGCGGTCGTCTCCGATCGCGCGGCTCTCGCCGCGCGGGAAGCGGCGAAGCGCGACGGCACCCGCGGTTCCCGCGATCGCGCTTGCGAGCAACTGTCCCACGACCATGGCGGCGAGCGCCTCCGTGACACCGAACGAGGCCCCGATGAGGATCGCGACGAGCCGGATCCCCATCGTCACGGAGAGGAGCCACCCGCGGAGGTCGTAGCGGCCGCGGAGGAGCAGCGCGCTCGCGCTGACGTTCTCCGGCGCGGCGAGAAGCGGCAGCGCGGCGGCAGCGACCATCGGGCCGGCCAGGCCCTCCGCCGAGAAGAGGTTGTCCGCGACGGGCGCGAGGAGCAGCAGGATGACGCTCGCCAGGGCACCGCCGAGGAGCTTCAGCTCGAGCGCGCGCCGGAAAAGGCGGCGCAGGCGCCCCCAGTCCTCGGCGGCCACGTAGCGGAAGCCGAACTTCGTGAGGCTCTCCTCGACGGTGAGGTCGAGGAGCGTCTGCGCAAGGCCGACCAGCGCGGTCACCGTGGCGAAGAGGCCGAAGCCCTCGAGGCCGAGCATCCGCGCCGCGGCGATGGTGCCGAGGATGCCGAGGGCAACCGAGAGATAGAGCCCGGCTGCGGTCGCAACACGGCGCCGGAGAACGCTCGGGGCCATCGTGACGGCTCAGTCTAGAGCGAGGGGGTTCCGACACCGACCCCGGCTACAGTCCGCACGGTGACGGCAGAGCCGGTGCCACGCACGCACCCGTACGCCGGCACGGTGCGGGCGCTCGTCGGCGACGCTCCGCTCGAGGCGCTCGTCCTCGCGGCCGCGGTGCCGTTCCTCTTCCTCCACGCGACCTACCAGCCGACGCTCTCGCTCGACACAGGCTCGACGTCGGTCGACGTGACCCTGGCCGACCTCGCCATCGCGGCCGCGCTCGTCGCCGCAGTCCGCCGGTCGACGCGGGAGGGCTGGGAGCCACTTCGCCGCGCGCGCTGGATCCTCGGGTCGGCAGCGGCGCTCGTGCTGGTCGGCGCGCTCTCCCTGGCGACCCCGTCGCTCCTCGGCGAGGAGTACGCCGTCGGCGTCCACGCGATCAGCATCGCGAAGTTCGCGTGGTACGCATGCCTGCTCCCCGCCGCCGTCCTCTGCGTGCGCTCGGTGCGGGACGCCGTCCCGCTCCTGCGTGTCGTCGTCGCCTGGAGCGTCGCCGCAACGGCGGTCGGGCTCCTCCAGTTCGTCGGCGTGGTGGCGGAGTTCGAGGGGAAGCGGCCGGGGCAGCGGGAGCCCTCGTTCGTCGGGATCCACGACTTCGCCGCTCTCTCCGGCGCCGCGCTCGTCGTCGGCGCGGTCGGCGTTGCCTTCGGCGACGGACGGCCCGTCGGGCGCCGCTGGTCGGCGGTCGGCCTCGCGGCGGGCGCGCTCGGAGTCGTCCTCTCGGGCGCGATGACCGCCGTGATCGGCGTGTGGCTCGCCATCGCCGCCGTCCTGCTCGGCGCCCGCGCGCTCGGCCATCTGCGGGCACGCAGGGCGATGGCGCTCCTCGGAGTGACGCTTCTCGTGACCGCGGGAACGGCCGCCATGCGGGCCGACACGATCGAGCGCTTCGCCGAGTTCATCGGCATCCGTGACCGGACCGAGCAGACCGGTGTCGAGAGCTACGCCCACCGGACGCTGCTCGCGTACATCGGCGGGCGCATCTGGCTCGACAACCCGATCACCGGCGTCGGGTGGCAGGCATCGAGCGAGGAGTGGGCATACGGGCCGTTCCTCGAGGACGCGCGCGCGCGGTTCCCGAACGAGCCCGAGCAGGCATTCCCCGCGCCCGACCGGCCGTGGGGCGTCCAGCTCTTGTACCTGCAGGTCGCGGCCGACCTCGGCATCGCCGGGATCGTCGCGCTGGTCGCGCTCGCCGCGACGGGGATCGCCGCCGGGATCCGCGGGATCCGATCCTCGCCGGTGGCACTCGTCGGGCTCGGCTGGCTCCTCGTCGCGATGGGCGTGTGGGCCGGGATCGGCCTCGTCCCGGGGCTTCCGCTCGGCGCGCTGACGTGGCTCGCCTTCGGGCTGGTGACCGTCCGTGACTGACCCCCGCCTCGACCCGCCGCTCTCGATGCCCACGTACGCGGTGCGGGCGCCGCTCGCGCGCTGGCTCGCGGGCGAGGCGGGCCGAGCGTCGAGCGACCTCGGCACCTACCGCGTCCTCGACGTGGGCTGCGGCGAGAAGCCCTATGCGCCCCTGTTCGCGCCGCACGTCTCCGAGTACGTTGGCCTCGACACCGCCGCCCACGCGAATGCCGACCTCGTCGGGCCGATCGAGGCCATCCCCGCGCCGGACGGGTCGTTCGACGTGGCGCTCTGCATCCAGGTGCTCGAGCACGTCGACGACCCGGCGCAGGGCGTGCGCGAGCTCTCGCGCGTGACGCGGCCCGGCGGCCGCGTGCTTCTCTCGACGCATGGAGCGATCGTCTACCACCCGAATCCGGTCGATTTCTGGCGCTGGACGCACGAGGGGCTCCGGCGCCTCTTCGGGGAGAACGGCAACTGGAGTTCGGTTACGGTGACGCCCGGCTCCGGCACCGCCTCGTCCCTCGCCATGCTCAACGCCATCTACCTCGAGCACGTCCTGCGCAGGACGCCGCTCCGTCCGCTCCGCGGCGCCGTCGTCGCGGGCCTCAACCGCGCCGCACGCGCGCTCGACCGCCGCTCGTCGACGCTGCGCGAACCGGGTCCGGGCACGCTGGCCGCCAACTACCACCTCGTTGCCGAGAAGGCGCCGTGACGCGCGTCCTCGTCACGGGCGGTGCGGGGTTCATCGGCTCGAACCTCGTCGCGGCCCTGCTCGAGCGCGGGGACGAGGTCCGTGTCCTGGACAACTTCTCGACGGGCAGCCGCAGGAACCTCGCGTCGCTCGGCCGCGAGATCGAGGTCGTCGAGGGCGACCTCCGCTCGTACGAGCGGGTGCACACCGCCGTGCGCGGCGTCGAGGTGGTGTTCCACCAGGGCGCGCTCGGCTCCGTCCCCCGTTCCGTGCAGGACCCGCTCACCTCGACGGCGGTGAACGTCGAGGGGACGCTCAACGTGCTCCTCGCGGCGCGCGACGAGGGGATCCGACGGGTGGTGGCCGCATCGTCGTCGTCCGTCTACGGGGACGGCGGCTCCTTCCCGCGCGTCGAGACACAGGCGCCGAACCCCCTCTCCCCCTACGCCGTCGCGAAACTCGCGGCCGAGCGGTTCTGCGTCACGTTCACGCGGGTCTACGGGCTCGAGACCGTGGCGCTCCGCTACTTCAACGTCTTCGGCCCGAGACAGGACCCGACGTCGCAGTACGCGGCCGTCGTGCCGCGGTTCATCGAGGCGATCGCGGCCGGGCGGCCGGTGACGGTGCACGGCGACGGCGGGCAGTCGCGCGACTTCACGTACGTCGAGAACGTCGTCGCCGCGAACCTGCTCGCCGTAGAGGCAACCGGGGCCGAGGGGCGCGTCCTCAACATCGCGACCGGAGGCTCGGAGACCGTCGACGCGCTCGCCGAGACGATCGGCCGGCTGCTGGACCGGCCGGTGGAGAAGACGTACGGGCCCGCGCAGCCCGGCGACGTGCGAGAGTCGTGGGCGGACGTGACCGCCGCGCGCGAGACGATCGGGTACGAGACGACGGTGACGTTCGAGGAGGGCCTGCAACGGACGATCGAGGCGATGAGCTCGCCGGAGGGAGCGTGAGATGAGCGAGGACGGCTACGCATTCGGCACCATCGACGAGCTCGGCGAGGGCTACGGCTTTCGCAAGGTGCGCCAGGCACTCGGCGTCGAGTCCTTCGGCGTCAACGTCGTCGTGATGCCGCCCCGCTACGAGGGCTTCTTCCACTACCACGACGAGCAGGACGAGCTCTACTTCGTCCACGCGGGGACGGCGCGCGTCGAGGTCGGCGGCGAGGAGCGCCTCCTCGCCCCGGGGGGGATCGTGCATGTCCGGTCGACCACGCCGCGGCGCGTCTCGAACGGCGGCGACGAGGACCTCGTCATGCTCATCGTCGGCGCGAAGGACGGCTACGTCGGCCGCGACGGTCAGATGGTCGACGAGGCCGACGTCGAGCGGCGCCGCTCGTTCGGCTCCAGCTGACCACCCTCTAGAGCGCTTCCTCCGGCGGCGGCTCATCGGGCGGGGCGCGAAGCGCTGCACCGGCCAGGCCGAGCACCACGACCGAGAGCCAGTGG
This sequence comes from uncultured Actinomycetes bacterium, assembly GCA_963814565.1. Taxonomy (GTDB): domain Bacteria; phylum Actinomycetota; class Thermoleophilia; order Gaiellales; family Gaiellaceae; genus Gaiella. The sequence continues at coordinate 134,057 of CAWFDO010000006.1, read as the reverse complement.
ATACCGATCACGTCCGTCTGCACCCCGAGCACGGCGAAGGCCGCGAGCGAGGCGGTCAGCCACGGCGAGCGACGCCGGAGCGCGAGGGCGAGCGCGACGAGCCAGCCGACGAACGCTGCGAGCCCGAGCACGCCGGTGTCGACACCGAGCTCGGTGTAGGTCGACTCGCCCGCCTTCACGTCGGCGCCGGTGCGTGACGCCGAGACGCCTGCGTTCCCGAGCCCGAAGCCCCACGGATGCTCGGCGACGGTCCGGATCCCGTCGCGAAGCGCGCGCCAGTGGCTCGCCGTCGAGCTCTCGCCGGGGTCGAGCGCGCCGCTCCCCGCGCCGCCCTCCTCTGCCGCGTTCTCGCGCAGGCACGCAAGCTCGGTCGCGGTGTAGGTCGTCTGCGGCCCGATCGACGGGAACACGGCGACGAACGCGAGCGAGACCACGATCGAGCCGGCGGCGAGGGCAGCGTGCGCCCACGAGCGCCGGAGTGCCGCGAGGACGAGGAGCCCCGCAGCGAGCGCGAGGAAGGCCGCCCGCGTGTGCGTCCAGAGCAGCCCCACGGAGACGAGGACGCCCGCAGCGACGGTCCAGCGCCGCGGCCGCGCCGCAGCGAGCAGCAGCAGGGCGACGACGAGCGCGTACGCCGTCGCGAGCGGGCTCAGGAACGTCGAGACGAGCCGGCGCACCGGGCTCTCCTCGTCGGTGTTGAGGATCCAGTTCTCCGGCAGGCCCGAGAGGCACTCGTACGCGAGGCCGAGCTGCTCCTCGAACCAGCCCGGGACTCCGGAGTCGCGCCACGTCTCGAGCGGCACCACGTACACGTCCACGAGGCCGAAGGCCGCAAGGCCGCACGCGACTCCGACGAGCGTCAGTCCGATCCGCCTCCACCACATCCGGTCGAGCGGAAGCAGGCGCCCGAGGAGGTACGCGCCGAGCGGGAGCAGGTGGTGGCGGAGCGCGTAGAGCTCCCCGCGCGCCGTCGCGTCGCCGTCGAGCCACGACTGCGGCAGGACCCAGTAGACGACGACGATCGCGCCGTAGGCGAGCGCGAGCCGGTCGGCCCAGCGGAGCGCAGGCAGCGAACGCGTCGCCGCGAGCACGGCCGCGAGGGCGAGCAGCAGCAGGACGTCCTTCCAGGCCGCCGCGACGTCGAGCGCGGTGTCGCGCACGCCGGCGTCCCAGAGCAGCGCCATCGCGAGGTTGTGGAGCGCGAGCCCGACGACCAGGACGACGACCGCGAGCCGGGCGAGGCGCATGCTCACGTCGAAGCGACGAGTGTCAGCCAGAGGTTGTCGATCCGCACGTGGCCGGGGAACAGAGCCCGCAGCCCGGAGGGCCCGAGGAGATGGTTGTCCTTCGCCCACGGCATCCGCGCGAGGTCGTACGCGCGGTGAGAGAGCGGCTCGGGGAGCCAGTGCACGAGCGGAAGCCGGGTGTGCACCTCGACCGGGAACCACCGGTTCGGGGTCGTGACGAAGACACGACGTCCGACGCGCAGCGCCTCGCGCACGAGCGCCTGCTGGCGGTCCCGGCGACCGACGTGCTCGATCACCGCGTTCGAGTGGACGACGTCGAACGCGCCGTCACCGAACGGGAGCGCGCACGCATCGCCCTGCACGTACGGGATCCGGGGAAACCGCTCGCGGAAGCGCGCGCCGTCATGCAGGCCGAGAGCGGTGATCCGCTCCGGCCAGCGATACGCCTCCTCCAGGTAGTTGTGCGTCGTGCATCCGCCCTCGCCGCCCGGCTCGCCGAGCGACACCTCGTCGGCCCCGACGTCGAGCACGGTGGTCCCGGCGTCGGGTCGCATCAGTTCGAGGAAGAGCGCGAGCTTGCGCCTGCGCGAGCGGAGCGAGATCGCATCGGCGAGCCGCACGGTCGGAGGCCCAGCGTACCCTCGCAGTAGGCTGGCACAGATGGTTGATCGGCGATTGGCGCGAACCGGATGGCGCCCCAGACACGGCGCCGGATCACCCCGTCCGGACACGACCCGTAGTGCCCGCTACGAGCCGCGCCCGGACGGTGCGCCCGGCTTGGTCTGGGACGCCCCCGGACGTCACGCCAACCACCGATCAACCATCTAGTGGTCGAGGACGTCGTCACGCCGACGGGGCCGTACCGGCTCGCATACAGGGCGCGCAGGGGCGTGTGGAGCGGCGCCATGCCGGGCGGGCGGACGGCGAGCGCCCGCCAGCTGCCCGACGGGCGCGTGGTCGTTCGGGCCCCCGACGAGGAGGGTCTCGCCACCGCACGCTTCATGCTCGCCGTGGACGACGACACGAGCGGGTTCCATCGGCGCTTCGGCGGCGACCCGCTGATCGGCCCGTCGAGCCGGGCGTTCGTGGGGTACCGGCCTCGTCGCGTCGCGACCGTCGCGCACGCCGTCGTCCGCGCGATGTGCGGGCAGCTCGTCGAAGCACGTCGCGCCTGGGCGCTCGAGCGCGCGATCGCCCGTGCCTGCGGCGACGAGGTCGTGACGCAGGAGGCGCTCGCACGGTTGTCGCCCGTCGAGCTCCGGCGCCTCGGGCTCGCGCAGCAGCGGGCAACGGCGCTGCATCGCCTCACGGCGACGATCGACTTCGAGTCGCTGCGCGCGCATCCGACCTCGACGGTCGCAGCGCGTCTCTGCCGCGAGCGCTGTGTCGGCCCCTGGTCGGTCGGCGTCGTGGCGATCGAGGGGCTCGGCCGGTACGACCACGGCCTCGTCGGCGACCTGTCGCTGGTGAAGCTCCACGCGGCGCTGACCGGGCGCTGGGTCGAGGGGCACGAGACGGCGGCGCTCCTCGAGCCGTACGGCGAGTGGCAAGGGCTCGCCGGCGAGATCCTGCTGCTCGGTTGGTCGCGAGGGCTCGTCCCCGGCGCGTCGATGGACCTTGCCCGCATCGCCCGTCGGCGCGCCCGCCGGGCCGCCTGACCGCCACGGCGCCGCGCGACAGGACCTACACTCGGGTCATGACCATCGACGCGCGACGCATCGCGGTGCTCGGAGCCGGGAGGATCGGTGAGGCGCTGATCTCCGGGCTCATCTCGTCGGGTTGGCGCGGACCGGCAGACATCACCGCCTCGACGAGGCGTCCCGAGCGGGTGGTGGAGCTCACGGAGCGCTACGGCATCGACGTCACGGCGAGCAACGTCGAGGCGGCGGCGGGCGCGGCCCTCGTCGTCGTCGCGGTCAAGCCGCAGGACATCGACGCCCTGCTCGGCGAGATCGGGACCGCGATCACGCCCGACCAGACGGTCCTCAGCATCGCGGCCGCAACGCCGACCGCGACGATCGAGCGCCACCTCGCCGCGGGCGTGCCGGTCGTCCGGGCGATGCCCAACACGCCCTCGACCGTCCACGAGGGGATGGCCGGGCTGTGCGCAGGCGCGCACGCCGATGACGCGCACGTGACGCTCGCGGAGGAGGCGCTCGCCCACCTCGGATCGGTGGTGCGCGTTCCGGAGCGCCACATGGACGCGGTAACCGCCGTCTCCGGCTCCGGCCCGGCGTATTTCGCGCTTCTCGCCGAGGCGATGATCGAGGCCGGCCTCCTCCTCGGCCTCTCGCGCGAGATCTCGACCCAGCTCGTCATCCAGACGATGCTCGGCACGGCCAAGCAGCTTCGCGACGAAGGCCTCCACCCCGTCGAGCTGCGCGAGATGGTCACGTCGCCGGGTGGGACGACGATCGCCGCGATCCGCGAGCTCGAGTCCGCCGGGGTGCGCGCCGCCTTCCTCAACGCGATTCAGGCGGCGATGGTCCGTGCGCGCGAGCTCGCCGCCGGCGCGGACTGACGCCGGAGGCTAGGCGGGAGTCGCGGCGACCCGACGCTCCTTCTGGCGCTCGGATGCGATCGAGATCACCACGGCGCCGACCAGGGCGAGGACGAGGCCGACGATCCCGAGCAGGATGTGCCACCCCGGCCTGCTCCAGCGCTCGTCGAGCAGGAGCGTCCCGATCGCGATGCCGACGACCGGGTTCGCGACCGACACGGTCGCGACCGACGGCGCGAGCTTCCCGGTGCCCAGCGACACCTGCTGGAGGACGAAGCCGAGGATGCCGGCAACCGCGAGCGCATAGCCCTCCCAGTGCGACAGGAGCTCGGAGACGCCCTCGTGCAGGTACTCGACGGTGGGCTTGGTCAGCGAGGCGGAGAGGCCGAAGAGGATGCCCGCCACGGTGCCGTAGACGGCCGCCCGGGTGCCCGCCGACGAATCCGACCCACCGCCGTAGAGGAGCAACGCGGCGCAGAGCACGCCGAGCACGACGATCACCACGGCCCACTCGCTCCCGGGGGCGTTGTCGACGCCGCCCGCGGGGTCGGCGAAGTAGGTGAAGAGGGCCAGCCCGACGAGGATCACCCCGGCGCCGACGATCTCGCGGCGGCCGACGATCTGGTTCGTGAGGAAGTAGCCGAGCGGGAGGGCGAAGACCACCGTCGTGACCAGCAGCGGCTGGATGATCGAGAGCCGCCCGCGGTCGAGCGCGGCGGCCTGGAACACGTATCCGACGAACAGCGCCAGCGTCCCCGCCAGCCAGAGCGGGCGGCCGAGGAGCTTCACCAGCGAGGAGGCGCTGCCGACGCCGCCGAGCTGGAGCGCGCCCTTCTGCTGCAGGGTCGCTGCGACGGCGAAGAGGAAGGCGGCGATCAGGGCGAGGGTGGCGGCCACGCGGTGACCCTACGGCGGTGGTCGCTCGACTGCAAACACGGTGCGACCGTGCGCGCTCACTCCGGCAGGAGCGCCGAGCGAAGCCTCTCGAGCGCGACGTCGCGCTCGCGCGCCAGGGCGTCGAGCACGAGCACGGTGTCGGCCACCGCGACGTCCTCGAGGAAGGCGTCGCGCGCCTCGAACGACGCCAGCACCGCGCGGCGAGCGGTCTCGAAGTCGACGGTTCGCCCACGCGCGAGCGCGCCGAGCGCCTGGGCGACGGCGGCCGGGTCGAGGCCCTCCGCCTCGATGCGGTCCGCGAGCGGCCCCGCCTCCGCGTCCCTTCCGAGGACGATGAGCGCAAGCGCCGCGCAGTAGCCGCCGATCGGGCCGGACGCGTCGAGAACGCCCGCCGCGAGCACGGACTCGGCGTCGGCGCGTGCGCCGGCGACGTCGCCGGCCATCAGCCGGCACCGCAGCATCGCGATCGGCCGGCCCCAGCTCCCGGGCGGCGCGGCCTCCCAGCTCGTGCGGTACTCGTCGGCAGCGCGTACGAGGAGCGCCGCGGCGGCGACCCGATCGCCGAGCATCAGCGCCGCAAGACCGCCCGCCCAGGATGCGCCCGCGATCCCGGCGAGCCGGAGGTCGCCGCGCTCCCCCTCGCCGGCCGGTGTCTCGATCCGCCGATCGTGCTCCGCGTCCGCCCACGCGTGCTTGGCAGCCCAGTCCATGCGGAAAACGTACAACCGCAAGCCAATGGCTTTTCTGATTGAACGGTCAGTCAACGACCGGCTATGCTCCGGCGAGATGGCGCGCGAGCTGCAGGAGGTCGTGTACGTCGACGGCGTCCGCACGGCGTTCGGCAAGGCCGGCCCGGGCGGACTCTTCTGGAAGACGCGCGCCGATGACATGGGCGTCAAGGTCGTCCGCGAGCTCCTGCGCCGAAATCCGGGGGCACCCGCCGAGCGGATCGGCGACGTCGTCATGGCCGCCACCGCCCAGGTGGGAGACCAGGGCCTGACCCTCGGCCGGGACGTCGGCCTCCTGGCCGGCCTCCCGCACACCGTGCCCGGCTTTGCCGTCGACCGGATGTGCGCGGGCGCGCTGACCGCGACGACCGCGGCGGCGGGCGAGATCGCGATGGGCGCCTGCGACCTGGCGATCGCCGGCGGTGTCGAGCACATGGGCCACCACCCGATGGGCGAGGACGTGGACTTCAACCCTCGCTTCGTCTCCGAACGGCTGATCGACGAGAGCGCCGCGGTGATGGGCCAGACCGCCGAGAACCTGCACGACGCCTACCCGACGCTCACGAAGGAGGCCGCGGACCGCTATGCCGCCGAGTCGCAGCGCCGCGCGTCCGAGGCGTGGGCCGACCCCGACGGCGTCTTCGCGCGCTCGGTCGTGCCGATGAGCGTGTTCACGGACGAGGGCTGGAAGGTCGCCGACCGCGACGAGTTCCTCCGGCCCGAGACGACCGTCGAGGGCCTCGCGGAGCTGCGAACGCCGTTCCGCGCCGGCGGGCGCGTCACCGCCGGCAACTCCGCGGGCCTGACCGACGGCGCGACGGCGGCGCTGCTCGCCTCCGAGCACACAGCCGTCGAGCTCGGCCTCGAGCCGCGCATGCGCCTCGTCGGGTTCGCCTACGCCGGCGTCGAGCCACACCTGATGGGGCTCGGGCCGGTCCCGGCGACCGAGCGCGTCCTCGAACGGGCGGGAATCGGGATCGGCGACGTGGGGCTGTTCGAGCTCAACGAGCCGTTCGCGGTCCAGGTGCTGACCTGGTGCGACGGGATGGGCGTGGCGCCTGACGATCCACGCCTCAATCCATACGGCGGCGCGATCGCGTGCGGGCACCCGCTCGCCGCCACCGGAGTGCGCCTGATGGCGCAGCTCGCCTACGGGTTCGAGCAGCGGCCCGGCGTCCGGTATGGCCTCACCGCGCTCTGCATCGGGATGGGGATGGGCGCGGCGCTCCTCTGGGAGAACGCGCGGCATGGCTAGCGCTGACCCCGTCACGCAGTTCCACCTGCAGAAGCTCATGACGCGCGTCGGCCCCGTCGCGCTCGTGACGATCGACAACGGAGCCGACTGGCGCAAGCCGAACACGTTCGGCGAGGCCGCCCTGCGGTCGCTCGAGGACGTGCTCGGCCGGCTCCGGACGCGCGACTGGCGCGGGCTCCTCGTGACGGGCAAGCCGCTCGTCTTCGCCGCGGGCGCCGACATCACGCAGTTCCCCGGGATCACGGCCGAGCGCGCCCGGGAGGGAGCTGCCGCCGGGCACGCCCTGTTCGGGCGGCTGCGCGAGCTGCCGTTCCCGACGCTCGCGGCGGTCAACGGCGCCGCGCTCGGCGGCGGCCTCGAGCTCGCCCTCCATTGCGACGTCCGCACGATGGCGTCGAACGTCCGCCACGTCGGCTTTCCGGAGGTCTTCCTCGGGCTCTTCCCCGCCTGGGGCGGCACGCAGCTCGTCCCGCGCCTCGTCGGCGCGGGCGCCGCCGTGAAGCTCATCGTCGACAACCCGCTCAGGCAGAACCGCCTGAGCCGGGCGGCGGACGCGCTCGAGCTCGGGCTCGTCGACCACGTGCTCGATCCCGTCGAGTTCGTCGACGAGTCGCTCGAGCTCCTCCTTTGCCGGATCGAGGCGGGCGAGGGGAAGCGCGAGCCGGCGGCCGATCTCTCCGACGTCGCGGACGTCGTGCGAAAGGCGCGCGCCCGGGTGGACGACGCCGTTCACGGCCAGGCGCCCGCCCCGTACAGGGCGCTCGAGCTGATCGAGGGCGCGGCGACATGGACGCTTGCCGAGGGGTATGCCGCCGAGGCCGAGGCGCTGGCCGAGCTGCTGCCGGGTCCCGAGGCGCAGGCGTCGATCTACGCCTTCGACGTGGTCGAGCGGCGGATCAAGCGGCCCGCGGGGATCCCGGAGGCGACGCCGCGGCGGATCCAGCGCGTCGGCGTCGTCGGCGCCGGCTTGATGGCCACCCAGCTCGCGACCCTCTTCCTCCGCCGCCTCGAGGTGCCCGTCGTGCTGACGGACGTCGACCCCGACCGGGTCGAGGGAGCGGTCGAGTCGATCCGGGGCGAGCTGGCCGGCCTCGTCGCGAAGGGACGCCTCGGCGAGGGCAAGGCTCGCTTCCTCGGCTCGATCGTCACGGCGGGCGCGGGGATCGAGTCGTACGCGGGCTGCGACCTCGTGCTCGAGGCCGTGTTCGAGGAGCTCGACCTCAAGCGCGACGTCTTCGGCTCGCTCGAGGCGGTCGTCTCCGCCGAGTGCCTGCTCGTGACGAACACCTCCTCGCTCCCGGTCGCCGCGATGGGCGAGGGCCTCGAGCACCCCGAGCGGGTCGTCGGCCTCCACTTCTTCAACCCGGTCGCGGTCCTGCCCCTCGTCGAGGTCGTCCGGACGCCGGCCACCGACGACGTCACGCTCGCGACTGCCTGGGACGTGACGCGGAAGCTCGGCAAGCGCGGCGTGCTCGTCAAGGATGCGCCGGCGTTCGTCGTCAACCGGATGCTCACGCGCCAGTCGACCGTCCTCATGCAGGCACTCGAGAGCGGCAACACGTTCGAGGAGACGGACGAGGCGGCGCTCCGGCTCGGGATCCCGATGCCGCCGTCGGCGCTGCTCGCGATGGTCGGGCCCCGCGTCGCGAACCACGTCCTCCAGACGTTGAACGCCGCCTTCCCAGACAGGTTCCCGCTCTCCCCGACGCTGCAGGCGCTCGCGGACGGCGAGTTGCCGTCGCTCGACGCGAAGGACGGCCGCGCGAGCGTCGGTGAGATTCACGCGCGGATCCTCGAGGCGCTCGCCGACGAGGCGCGTCACATTCTCGACGAGGGGGTCGTCGCGACGGCGGCGGAGATCGACGCAGGCCTGATCCTCGGCGCCGGCTACCCGTTCTTCCGCGGCGGCATCACGCGGCACCTCGACGAGACGGGCGTCTCCGAGCGCGTCACGGGCCGGCTGCTCGGCTCGACCTGAGCCGGCGCATCTAGAGGCTTGATGTGGAATCGGAGTGCGTGCGGGGATGGCCTGCACCAAGCAGCGTGGTCGGCTCGATCGTCGTGCAGGCTGGTTGCCTGGATGTCGATTGAGACGGCCGCGATGCGCCGTGTGCAGGCCACTATCCGTGCGTGCTCGGATTCCACATCAAGCCTCTCGCCACGTCCGCCCGATTCGGGTACTCTCCGGGGTGCAGCGACGCCGGCGCGGAACGCCCGTGCGAGCTGCCTTCCTCGAACGGTTGAGCACGGTTGAGCGGCGCGTTTCGAGGCTGCTGCGCACATGCAGAAAACCACTACCACTTCGACCTCTTCCGATCGCGCTCCCCTCGAGGACGCGGCCGCCCGCGCCGAGCGCTGGTACGGCGAGCCGTTCCTCCACGCGGGCGAGGAGGCCGACGTCGCGCTCGCTCCCGGCACGGCGAGGCGCCGTGCGCTCGACGATGCGACCGAAGAGATGGACGCGGGGCTCCGGAGCCCCAGCCCGGGCTGGAAGGTCCGCTACGGGCTGATGCTCGGGCTCGAGCGCGTGCTCGCGGCCGAGACCCCGCAGACGGCGTCCGGCACGACCCTTCGGCGCCACCAGATCGACGCGCTCACGGGCATGCTCACCGAGCTGATCGCAGCGACGCAGCGGAGCGCCGACGAGAACGGCAACGGCTCGGGCAACGGAGCCGTCGCGGAGCTCGTCGAGGAGGTCGAGGACGAGGACGACGAGGACGCCGGGCTCATCGACGAGGAGCCGGAGCCGCCGTCCTTCGAGGGCGAGGACCCCGGCGCCTCGCGCCGCTACCGCTTCCGCCATCCGACGGCGTCCGGCAAGACGATCGCCGCCGCCGGGTTCGTGGAGTCGGCGCGCCACCTCGGCGTGCTCATCCTCACGCACCGCAGGCTGCTGGTCGACCAGTTCCGGCGCGACCTGACGACCGAGGGCTACGGCGACCGGCTCACCGACGCGATCGAGCGCGGGCAGGAGCCGCTGCGAGCCGATCCGCTGACGATCCAGACCTATGCATGGTTCGCGCGGCACGCGGACGAGCTCTCGCGCGAGGCGTACGAGCTGGTGATCTGCGACGAGGCGCACACCGCGCTCGGCGAGAAGACCTCCAACGCGATCCGGCGGTTCTCCGAGCCGCTCTACATCGGGATGACCGCGACGGAGGAGCTCATCGCGAAGCAGGTCTCCGACGTCTTCCCGGCCTCGGTCGACGACCTGCCGCTCACCGACGCGGCGCGGCGCGGCCTGATCGCTCCGCTCCGCTGCCTCCGCGTTCCGCCGGTCGCGGCGATCAACTCGGTGCCGATCGTCGGCGGCGACTTCGAGGAGCGCGCCCTGGCCGCCGCACTCGACCACGTCGCGCTCAACCAGGCTGCGGCAAGCCTCTACCGCGACCGGTTCGGGCCGACGCCGGGCATCGTCTACGCCGCCGGGGTCGAGCACGCATACAACCTCGCGCAGGAGTTCCGCGCGGCGGGGCTCAAGACGATGGCGGTCTCCGGGCGGACGCCGCCACGCGAGCTCGCAGAGACGCTCGCCGCCTACGAGCGCGGCGAGATCAACGTCCTGATCAACGCGCAGCTGCTCGCCGAGGGGTGGAACTCGCCGCGGGCGACCGTCTGCATGCACCTCGCCCCGACGGCCTCGAAGCGCGTCTACCAGCAGCGGGTCGGGCGGATCATGCGCACCCACCCGCGCAAGGAGGCGGGCATCGTCGTCGACTTCGTGACGAAGGGCTCCACGCACTCCGAGCGCGTCGTCTCGCTCCACTCGCTGCTCGACTCGGACTTCTACCGGGAGGGCGCGCGCGTCACGCCGGCCCCGCGACGCCGCTCTGCGCGGCGAGCGCGCCGCAAGCTCTCGCCGGCACCCTGGCTCGTTCCGGTCACGCAGGACGTGGCGCGCCGCCTCGCGGTGATCCAGCGGGAGTGGCAGCGCGTCGACCCGAAGTTCCTCGACGACGACGAGCAGCGCTTCTGGGCGACCATCGCCGGCCGGCAGATCCGCTTCGACCAGCGCGCGGAGTTCGCACGGAAGTTCACCGAGGGCCGCGCGGGCAAGGGCGCGCTCGAGACCTTCCTCGCAGTCTGCGCGGCCGAGAACCCGAACCGCCGCCTGCGCATGACCGCGCTCGCCGACCGCGTGGCGACCACGGTCGAGCGCGCGGACTTCGACGATCTCGTCACGCTCGTCACGCAGGCGCCGCCGTGGGAGAAGGACCGTGCCGCCGGCGTCCGGATCCTGCTCCGCGCGCTCGGTGACGGCAAGGCGAACGCCCCGGAGCAGATCCTCAGCCGCTGGACCTGGCGGCTCGCGCGGTCGGTCCGCAAGACGCTCGACCGCAAGGCGAGCCAGGAGTTCCCCGAGGCGAAGCGGCTCCTCGGCGCCGTCGCCAACTCGCGCGGCCACCGGCACGAGGAGAACGTCTCCCAGCTCGTGAAGATCGCGGCGGCGCTCCCGCTGCCGGTGGGTGCGGCCCTGCTCGCGTCCGCGGAGGGCTACACGCCGAGAGCCAACCAGACTCTCGACCACGCCCGCGAGGAGCTCGGCCCGATCCACGAGATCGCGGCGGCGCTCGCAGAGAGCCTCCCCGCCCCGAAGGCGCCCGCCCGCAAGTCGCGGCGGCGCCGCCGCAAGCGCAAGTCGGCCGACCCCCCGGCCACGAGCCAGGAGGGCCGGGGCGCCGAGAAGGCAACCGGCGAGCCCGAGACGGCGGCCGGGGTCGAGGTCGACGCCGCACCCGCGCCCGAAGAGCCCGCGGCCGCGGACGCCTAGGTCTCCTCCGGCTCCTCGGACGAGGCGGCCCTGCGGTCCCGCTCGCGCAGGAACCGTGTGAGCTCGGCGGCAAGCGTCTCGCCGCTCGGAAGCTCGCCGCCCTCGGAGAACGACTCGATCGAGTCGGCCCTTCGCTCGAGCTCCTCGACGTACGCCTGCGTGTCGGGATCCGAGGCGACGGCCTCGCTGACCTGAGCGGCGTACTCCTGCTCGGCCTCGTCGAGCTCCGTAGTCTCGATCGGCGCGCCGACGAGGTCCGCGAGCCGGGCGCACAGCGCCTTGGCGGCAAGCGGGCTCGGCGCGAGCGAGACGTAGTGGGGCACCGCCGACCAGAGGCTCACCGAGCGCAGCTCGGCCGCACGGCAGGCGTCGTGGAGCACCCCGACGATCCCGGTCGGCCCCTCGTAGCGCGAGAGCTGGAGCCCGAGCTCCTCGACGAGCCGCGGGTCGGTCGCGGCACCGGTGACGGGGGCCGGCCGGGTGTGCGGCACGTCGGCGAGAAGCGCACCGAGCGTCACGACGAGCTCGACGCCGAGATCACGCGCGAGCCCCACGACGAGGTCGGTGAACGCCCGCCAGCGGTAGTTCGGCTCGACACCGAGGAGGATGACCGCGTCACGCTCCGCGCCCGGGATCGATCCGTGGAGGAACGTGTTCTCGGGCCACTCGATCCGACGCGTCAGGCCCTCGTCGAGCGCCACGGTCGGTCGCACGGCCTGGAAGTCCATGAACGCCTCGGGATCGATGTCCGCGAACCGCTCGGCACCCCAGAGACGGGCGAGGTACGAGGCGGCGACGGTCGCCGCCTGCCCTCCGTCGTTCCACCCGCGGAACGCCGAGATCAGCACCGGCCGCCGAAGCGTCGGCCGCTGCTCGATGCGGAGGTCCTGCGAGGCCATGGGCGAAGCGTAACCGCCGAGCGCTACCCGGAATGGACGGCCCCGCGCAGGCCGGCCCCCTCGGTCGCGTGTGCGACGAGCGGCAGGGGCGGCCGCCAGAGGGCGTGGGCGACCGCCACGGTCAGGCCCCAGATGGTCGCGCCGAGGGTGACGTGGGCGAGCACGAGCCCCCACGGGAGGGCGTTCCGGTACTGGATCTCGCCGACGAGCATCTGCACGACGAGCACCGCGAGCAGCACCCCGGCCAGCCGCAGGACGCCCGGTGCCTCGCGCCTGACCCGGATCAGCTGCCAGCCGACGAGCAGGAAGCCGATCCCGAAGACCGCGGTCGCGCGGACGTGGACGTAGACGGTGTCGCGGATCTCGATCCCGAGCCGGTCGACCGCGTCGTCCGCGCCCGGGTGCGGCCCGGACGCGGTCGCGACGGCGCCGGTGAGGACCATCAGCGCGCAGCCGAGGACGCCGACGAGTGCCACGAGCCGCAGCCAGCGCGGTGCCACCGGCGTGCCGCGACCGCGTGCGTGGCCCCATGCCTCACCGACGACCACGACGGCGAGGGCGACAACCACGAGCGCGAGCAGGAAGTGGGACATCACCGCGAGCGGGTGCAGGTCGAGGATCACCGTGAGGCCGCCGAGCGGGATCTGGGCGATCGTGCCGAGGAAGGCGGCGAGCGCCGTCCGCCGCACCCACCGGGGCAGCCCATCGACGCGTCGGGACGCGAGCCACGTGACGAGCGCGGCCAGGATCCCGACGACGGCGACGACGCGGTTCCCGAACTCGACCATCGCATGGAAGTCCTTCGCGGGGAACGGCGTGTCGCCGCACCGCGGCCAGTTGTCGCAGCCGAGGCCGGACCCGGTCAGGCGCACGAACGCGCCCGAGGTGACGACGAGCGCGAGCGCCGCGACCGAGCCGACGGCGATCCGGACGAACCGTGCGGGAGAGACCGGCCCGCGAAGGCGCTCGGTCGCCTTCACCGAAGCGTCACGCCGCTCCCGGCCTCGACGCGCCCGACGGCGTGGAGCGCGAGCCCAGCGGCGGAGAAGGTCGCCTCGAGGACGGTGCGCTTCTCCGCCGGGAGGGTGATCAGGAGCCCTCCGGCCGTCTGGGGGTCGTAGGCGAGCGCCTCGAGCTCGGGTGATGCGGCGCTCGTGACGTGAGCGCTCGCGAACTCGCGATTCCGACGGTCGCCGCCTGTCCTGACCCCGGCGGCCGCGAGCTCGAGCGCGCCGGGCAGCGCCGGGAGCGCGTCCGCGTCGAGGACGAGCCGAACGCCGGAGCGGAGCGCGGTCTCGTGGGCGTGGCCGAGCAGCCCGAACCCGGTCACGTCGGTGACTGCATGCGGCGAGAACGACCGCAGCGCGTCGGCCGCGTCCCGGTTGAGCTCGCACATCGCCGCGACCGCTGCGTCGAACGAGCCGTCCGGCGCGCCTCCCTCGCGCACGGCCTGCAGGACGAGGCCGGTGCCGAGGGCCTTCGTCAGCAGGATGTCGTCACCCGGCTGTGCGCCGCTCTTCAGCCACACGCCGTCGGGGTGCACCGTCCCGACGACCGCGAGCCCGTACTTCGGCTCGTCGTCGCGAATCGTGTGCCCGCCCGCGAGGATGGCACCGGCCGCGCGCGTCGCCTCCGCCGCCCCCGCCAGGACGTCACCGAGCACGGAGACCGGCAGCTCCTCCGGAAAGGCGGTCACGGACAGCGCGAGCAGCGGTCGACCGCCCATGGCGAAGACGTCGTTGAGGGCGTTCGTCGCGGCGATCCAGCCGAAGGTTCGCGCGTCGTCGACGACGGGCGGGAAGAAGTCCACCGTGAACACGATCGCCGTCCGGTCGTCGAGCCGGTAGACGGCGGCGTCGTCCGACGGGTCGAGGCCGACGATGAGGTCGTGGGCCTCCGAGGGGACGATCGCGGAGAGCAGCTCCTCGAGCCGGGCGGCGGAGTACTTCGCGGCGCACCCGCCGGCCTTCGCGAGGCTCGTCAGGCCCTCGACGGTGCTCATGTCCACGAGTGTACGGCCGGCCGCACGGTCGCTGTGAGAGGATCGGGCCGTGCCGAGCGCACTCGTCACCGGGGGCTCGTCGGGCATCGGCCTCGCGATCGCGCGCATGCTCCACGGCGAGGGTCACGGGCTCACGCTCGCCGCACGCAAGGTCGAGCGACTCGAGTCCGCGGCGGCCGAGCTCGGCGCGACCGCCGTCGCCGTGGACGTGCGGGACGAGGACGACTGCGCGCGCCTCGTCGCGACGCACCTCGAGACCCACGGCGGGCTGGACGTCCTCGTCAACTCGGCGGGCGTGGGGGTCGCGGGGCGGATCGGCGACATGCAGACGAAGCAGTTCGACCTCCAGCAGTCGGTCAACCTCCGTGGCGCGTTCCTCGTGACGCGCGAGGCGCTGCCGGCGTTGCGCGAGACGCGCGGCTACGTCGTGAACCTCGCATCGATCGCCGGCACGATCCCGACGCCCGGGCTCGCCGGCTACGGCGCCGCCAAGGCAGCGCTCGTCTCGCTGAGCCGCTCGCTCGCCCGCGAGGAGGCGGAAGCGGGCGTTCGCGTCACCGCGCTCTGCCCCGCATTCGTCGACACGCCGATGACCACGTGGACGGGGATCGACCCCGGCGACATGATCCAGCCCGAGGACTGCGCCGAGCTCGTCCGCGCGCTGCTCCACCTGAGCCCGGCGGCCCGCGTCCCGGTCGTCGTGATCGAGCGCGCCGGCGACGAAGTCTGACGCTATTCGTCGGCCGGCGGCGAGAGTGCGCCGAGCGTCTCGTCGCCGCCCGTGAGCCCGAGCCGGCCGTAGAGCGCGAGCTTGTCGCGCGAGTCCTCGATGTCGAGCAGGCGCATCGTGAGCTGCCCGATGCGGTCGAGGGGCCCGAACGCTGCGTCGTCGACCCGCTCCATCGAGAGCCGCTCCGGGCGGTACGTCGCGTTCTCGGAGACGGTGTCGAGGATCGTGTAGTCGTCGCCCCGGCGGAGCTCGACGGTGACCTCACCGGTGACGGCGCTGCCGACCCACGACTGGAGGCTCTGCCGGAGCATCAGCGCCTGCGGGTCGAACCAGCGGCCTTCGTAGAGCAGCCGCCCGAGCCGCCGACCGCTCGTCCGGTAGTTGTCGAGCGTCGCCTCGTTGTGGACGGCGTTCAGGAGCCGCTCGTACGCGACGTGGAGCAGCGCCATCCCGGGTGCCTCGTAGATCCCGCGGCTCTTCGCCTCGATGATGCGGTTCTCGATCTGGTCCGACGTCCCGAGCCCGTGGCGTCCGCCGATCGCGTTGGCCTCCTGCACGAGCGCCATGCGGTCGTCGAAGGACGCCCCGTTCAACGCGACCGGCCATCCCTCCTCGAACCGGACCCGGACCATCTCCGGCTCGACCCCGACCGCCGGATCCCAGTGGCGAACGCCCATGATCGGCTCGACGAGGTGCATCGAGCGATCGAGCAGCTCGAGCTCCTTCGCCTCGTGCGTCGCACCCCAGATGTTCGCGTCCGTCGAGTACGCCTTCTCCGCGCTCGCGCGGTAGGGGAGGCGGCGCTCCTCGAGCCACTCGCTCATCCCCTGCCGCCCGCCGAGCTCCTCGACGAACAACGGGTCGAGCCACGGCTTGTAGATCCGGAGCGCAGGGTTTGCGAGCAGGCCGTAGCGGAAGAACCGCTCGATGTCGTTCCCCTTGTAGGTAGAGCCGTCGCCCCAGACGTCGACGCCGTGGTCGCGCATCGCCTGCACGAGCATCGTCCCGGTGACGGCGCGTCCGAGCGGGGTCGTGTTGAAGTACGTCTTGCCGCCGGACGAGACGTGGAAGGCCCCGCATTGCAGCGCCACGAGCCCTTCGTGGACGAGCTGCGCCTTGCAGTCGACCAGTATCGCCTCCTCCGCCCCCACGTCCTTCGCGCGACCGGGCACGCCCGTCACGTCCGGCTCGTCTGCCTGTCCGAGGTCGGCGGTCAGCGCGTAGGGGATCCCGCCCTTCTCGCGGATCCAGGCGACCGCGACGGTCGTGTCGAGCCCGCCCGAGAAGGCGATCCCGATGCGCTCGCCGACGGGCAGAGACGTGAGGACGCGGGACATCGGCGCCAGCCTATCCCGGCTCACTCCGCGGTCAGCGGACCGCGGCGACCGCGCGCTCGAGCTCGGCCACCGAGTACGCGCCCTCGAGCTTGGTGCGGATCACGCCCGTGCGGTCGACGACGTACGTGAACGGCTCGGTCGGCAGGCGCCACTCCTTCACCCAACGGTTCACGCCCTTGGCGGGGTCGTTGTCCGCGTACACCTCGACGTGGACGAACTGGACCTTGCCCGACGCCGGCTGGGACTTCCGTACCGCGGAGACGACATCCACCGTCGGCCCGCACGTGCGCGTCTGGCAGAACTGCGGGGTCGCGAACGCGACGACGAACGGCTCCTTGGCCGCGATCGCCTGCGCCACCGAGGTTCGATAGAGCGCCCGGTCCGGGCGCCTCGACGTCGTGAGGGCAGTCAGGTCGCCGCCCGTCGACGCGAGCGTCGGCGTCTTCGACGGGATCGCCCGGTCGCCGACCGAAGGCGCCGTGCTCTCCCGCGTGACGACGACGTTCCCGAGCGCCTGGATCTTCCTGCCTCCGACCGGCTCGGCCATGAACCAGTACTTGCCGGCGGTCGGGGTCGTGATCGTCGCGACGTAGATGCCTCCCACGCCGGCACTGTCGCCGCCGGGCACCCCGATCGGCTCGAGTCGCGCGATCGTCTCCGCGAAGGGCACTTCCTTCAGGCCGCGCGCGAGCCAGACGCGCGCCGTCGGCCGCTCTACGACCCGGCCCTGCTTGTCGACGACGAGGAACGAGATCCGGTTCGCGCCGACCTGGTGGTCCGACGTGCCCGGCACGACGGCGACGTCCTCGCCCGGGGCGCGCCACAGCGCCTCGAGCGTCTCTTCCGCCGCGGGCGTCGTCGCGGCTGCCTCAGTCGTCGCGCCGTCGTCGCCCGAGCCTCCGCAACCGGAGGCGCCGAGCGCCGTCAGCGCGACGACGAGGCATGCAGCTGCAGACCGTCTCACAGGCCCAAGGTAGCCGCAGCGAGGGCCGCTACGGTCTGCTAATCGCCGTCGGAGAAGGTCCTGCGGGCGACGCTGAACTTCGCGAGCGACGCAGCAAAGAGAGCGGCGTTCACGAGAAGAAGAGTCAACCGGGCTCTGCTCACCTTGATCCTCCTTTCTCAGAAGCGGACGACAGCAAGTGCCTCAGCGGCGTTTCGGTACCAGCGCGCTGCCTCGCGGACGTCTCCCCGACGCTCCGCCAGGTCACCCAGCGCTACCCATGCCCCCGTCCGGTGCCCGACGGACTCCATCTGCTCGAACGCAGAGTCCGCGGTCCGGAAGCACTCCTCCGCCTCGTCGAGGCGGCCCCGCTCCAGCAACGAGCGGCCCAGTACCAGGTTCGACTGGCCGATCTCGTCGAGAAAGTCCTCGCGCCCTTCCAGGAGCGCGAGCGCCTTGCGTGCATGCTCGTCGGCCGCGTCGTAGTCGCCGAGGTGCTCGTGCACCGCCGCGAGGCTCCCCAGGGCCTGCGCGGCGTCCGGCTGCGAGCCGGCCTCGACGGCGAGCGCGAACGACGCCGTCAGATGATCGATCGCCTGCTCGGGATGACCGAGCAGGAGCTGTAGGCCGCCCAGGTTGAGCATCAGGCGACCGGTGTTTCGCTCGTCGTTCAGGTCCTGGTAGATCGCCTTCGCCTGCTGCGCGTACTGGCGGGCGAGGACCCAATGACCCATCTTCTCGGCCACGAGCGAGGCCTGGAAGTACGTACCGGCGACGACCCGCGGGTCGTCCATTGCCTGCGCGAGCTCGATCGCGCGCTCGACGTCCTCGCGCGCGGCCTCATAGTCGGCCTGCCGTCGGCGGCAGCGCGAGCGCCACGCGAGGATGCGCGCCTTCAGCAGGTCGCAGGGAAGCCCTGTCCGCTCCGCGAGCGCGAGCGCCTCGTCGAAGAGGGCGATCGCGGTGGGGATGCTCGAGATCCGGTAGCGACTGCAGCCGAGCCGGAAGAGCACGTCGGCGCGATCCACGTCGGAGAACGCGGGCGACTCGCTCAGCTGACGCGCCGCCTGCAGCACCTCGATCGCCTCTCGCGCCGATCCGACCTCCTGCAGCGACCAACCCAACCCCGCCAGCGCGCGCAGCTCGAGGTCAGGCGAGCCGACCGATGCGAGCTCCTCGCGGGCCTCGCGGAATGCCTCGGCTGCTTCCCGGTCGGCGTGCGACGCGCTCAGCGCCTCGGCACGGGCGAGCAGCGTCTCGACCCGGGCACGGACGTCCGCGGGAACACCGTGCGCGAGGTACTGCTCGTCGACGCCGAGACGCGTCGCGAGCCACGAGACGGTCTCGCCGGTCGGGCGTGTCTTGCCCCGCTCGATCTGGCTCAGATACTCCTTCGAGAACCGCGCACCGGCGAGCTCGGTCTGGGTCAGGCCGGCGGCGGTCCGCAGCGCGCGAACTCGCTCGCCGATGGAGTTGACCTCGGTCACGGACCGGGCGGTGACGACCGGGTGGCGCATGTCCATGTCACTCAAGCCGCCACCTGCCCGGAGCGTCCTCCCCCGATGGGGTGAGCCCCTGGATGAGAACGGGACAACAAGGTGAAGCGAATCATAGCCGGGATCACTTGACTGAGCTACTTGACTTTTCCGGACAGGGCCCATACAGTCAGGCCACACCAGCACCAGCCCAGACGCCAGGGCGGTGCAGGGGCGCACCGACGGGATCGACGCCGGAACGGAGAACAGCGTGACTGGGCCGCAGAGTCACGAGCTCCCACCGACGTTCCCCATGTGGGGTCGCCTCATCTGAAACGCCCCCGGAAGCCGCAGCCGGGGGCGTTTCTTGTCGGTCCACCGTGTGAAGCCTTTGTCCACGCCGCAAGCCCTGCATTCATGGCGCTTTCGGGCGTCGGCCCCTCCTCGTCCTCTTCGGTCAGGACGACGATCTCCGGACGACACATCGGATCAGCGTGACATCCCCGACACGGGCCTTGTAGCCCTGCTCCCCGATCCCGGGGCGGTTGCCCTTCCTCGAGCAGACGAGGTCGGCCCCGACCCCGTAATAGGTCTCCGTGTCCAAGGGGATACCACTTCACGCTGATCGGTAAGGCGGGTTCGACATCCTCGGTCAGAGCAAGGTAGCTCCCTACCGATATGAGGATGCCGAGGACCACCATGAGTCCGAGGGCAACGATGTTCAAGGGCTTCACTGGATGTGTCCTGTTCACGCCCGGCCCGGTGGCACGGTGCGCGAGGCCGCGCCTACGCCCGCATCGCGCGCTGCGTGCGCGCGACGATGGCGAGGCCGAACGCCAGCAGGAAAGCCGCCGTCGTCGCGGCGATCCCGACCGCCGCCGACGGCCAGTCGAAGCCGCGTCCCACGCTGGGGGCAGGCTCGGCCCTCGTGACCGGCGCCGGATCGCCGGCCCGACCGTCGGCATGCCGCTCGAGCCGGGCGGCAATCGCCGCTGCGCGCTCCTGCACGAGGCCGAGCCGCGGGTCGTTCCGCCGTGCGTCCTCCTGCCGGATCAGTCGCTCCATCGCGTTCTCCGTGCCGTCGCCGGCCGACGCCGTCGCCGCCGCCACGCCGGTGGTTGCGGCGCACAGCACGAGGGTGATCGCGAGTGTCTTCATCTCGAGCCTCCTCTTGCTCGTCTCGACCGCCTCGCGGCCGGTTGCATCGACCGCTCGAGCATCGGGTGCGACGTCCACGGAGCCGCCATCTCCGGGCCATCCTCCGGCCATCGACACGCCACCCGCCCGCCATGCGCCCTAGGCAACCGGGCGCCCAGGTGCAAACGTCCAGTCGAGAGAGATGGAGTTCCGCGTTCTCGGCCCCGTCGAGGTGCTCACAGCCAACGTGCCGATCGCCATGCCGGCCGGGAGGCAGCGCGCGCTCCTCGCCCTCCTCCTCATCCATCGAGACGCGAGCGTCTCGACCGACCGGATCGTCGACGAGCTCTGGCCCTCGGGCGCGCCGCCGACCGCGGCGAAGATCGTGCGGAACCACGTCTCGGAGCTGCGAAAGGCCCTCGCGGACGGAGGCGCCGACGTCACGATCGCGACCGAGGCCCGCGGCTACCGGCTTCGGGTCGAGCCGAGTCGTATCGACGCACGCCGCTTCGAGGACCTCGTCGCTGAGGGTCGGCGGCTGCGAGAGACGGGCAAGACCGATCGAGCCGCGCAGGCGCTCGAGGAGGCTCTGTCGCTCTGGCACGGAGCGCCGTTCGAGAACCTGGCCGACGAGGCATTCGTTCGGGGTGAGGCCGCCCGGCTCGAGGAGCTCCGGCTGACGTGCCTGGAGGAGCGTATCGACGCCGACCTGGAGCTCGGGCGCCACGCCGAGGTCATTCCCGAGCTCGAGGCGCTCGTGCGGCAGGAGCCGCTCCGGGAGCGGCTGCGGGAGCTGCTGATGCTCGCGCTCTACCGCGCGGGTCGCCAGGCGGAGGCGCTCGCCGCCTACCGGGACGTCCGGCGCGGGCTCAGGGACGAGCTCGGGCTCGATCCGGGCCGCGGCCTCCAGGAGCTCGAGCGAGCCATCCTGGCCCAGGACCGAAGTCTCGATCCGCCGGCGCGACGCCAGGCCGTTGCGATGCGCCGCCGCGGCGGGGTGCTCGTGCTACTGGGCGCGGTGGCTCTTGCGGCTGTGGCAGGTGTCCTGGCCCTGGCGCTCGATGACCGGAGTGCCGCCAAGGGCTTGACCGGGCTCAGCCCCAACTCGATCGGCGCGATCGATCCCGCGACAGGCCGGATCGTCGCCCAGGTGCCGCTCGGGGCAGCCGCGGCACGCCTGGCCGCGTCGAGCGACACGCTGTGGGCGCTCAGCACCACCGAGCGGACGCTCTACCGGGTCGACGCCCGCCGCCGCGCGCTCACCGGGAGCGCGCGGCTCGACGGCGTCGTCGCCGACGTTGCGGCGATCGACGACGAGGTCTGGGTCGTGCATGCGGGCCGCTCCGGCGCGACCGTGGTCACGCGGTTCACCGGTGACCAGGCGGCCCCGCTCCGGCTCGACTCGTTCGAGCCCGGCACGCAGCTCCTCGGAGCCGGCGGGGCGAGCTTCGGCGTGGCCGACGACGGCATCGCTGTCGGCGACGACACGGTCTGGGTCACGGCGAGCGCCGGGCATCCCGGCAGCCTCGTCGCGCTCGACCGGGAATCGGGGCGCATGCGCGACCGGCTGCCAGGCGACGTCTCCGGGCTCGCTCTCGACGCGGACGCCGCGTGGCTCGTCGCGGAGCAGCTGCTCCGTCGCGTCGACAACGAGGCCATGCAGGTGGATCTGGAGATCGTGCTTCCGTCCCCTGGCCTGGCGGTGTCGGTGGCGGTCGGCGAAGGAGCGGTCTGGGCGCTGACCGCGCCCGACTCCGGCGTCCAGTGGACGGGCCGCGTCGGACGCGGCGTCCTCACGCGAGTCGACCCCGAGACGACGGCAGTCGCGACCACGATCGAGCTCGGCGGCCGGCCGGAGGCGGTCGCCGCAGGTCTGGGCTCGGTCTGGATCACGGACGGAGAGCGAAATGCGCTGATCCGTGTCGACCCTCGCTCCAACGACGTCGTCGAACGGATCCAGCTCGGTGCGAGGCCACGGGACGTCGTGACCGCCGGTGGGCTCGTCTGGGTCGCCGTGAGCTGACGCCGCCGTCCACGCCGACCGCCGCTCACGGCAAACGGGCCGCGACGGCATCCGCGATGTATGACTGACGCGACACACCCAGCGTCAGCTCCGCGCACGACGGCGGCTGGATGGGCTCGTAGCGTGCTCTTGTGGCGAGCGGTCGACGATCCGCGGAGCGGACATGAGCGAGCTCGCGCCCGTCTTCGGAATCCTCGCGGTCGGTGTGGCGGTCGCGGACACCATCCCCTACGTGCGCGACATCCTGCGCGGAACGACGCGGCCCCACCGCGGAACGTGGTTGATCTGGGGGATCCTCGCGATTGTCGTGACGCTCTCGCAGCACTCGGACGGCGCCTCGTGGAGCGTGCTCGTGGCCGCCGCGCAGGCGGGTCTCACCCTCGGCGTCTTCGTTCTGTCGATCCGCCGCGGCGAAGGCGGGTTCAGCTCGGTCGACGGTGTCATGTTCGCGATCGCGGCGATCGGGGTTGCCGGCTGGGCGGTCGCCGATGAGCCGATCGTCGCCACCGTGTGCGTCATCGTCGCCGACCTCGTCGCAGCGACGATGATGATGCCGAAGACCTATCGCGACCCCGGCTCGGAAACGCTCTCCACCTTCGGCCTCGCGAGCCTCAGCGGTGCGCTCGCAGTTGGTGCGGTCGCTCACGTCGACGTCGGGCTGCTCCTGTACCCGGCCTACCTCTGCGTCGTGAACGGGTCGATCGCGCTCGTCATCTACGAGCGGCGACGGCTCCTGGCAGGGCACGAGACGACGCCACGCACTGTCGCGGCGCCTGCTCGATCGTGACAGAGCCTCGCCGCCGGGGCTCGTCGCCGACACCGGCAACCCTGACGGTCGCCTGCGTCGGCGCGGTCAGCTCGCGCTTGCGACGCGGTCGCGGTGGCAAAGCCCTGCGAGGAACGACCAGCGGCTGCGCGAGGGAGCAGCGCTGTGGAGTCCCTCGAAGCCGCACGGCCGAGAGGGCCCTCCCGACGCATCCGCTATTTTCGACGGCGTGATTGCCGTCAGAACCGGACGAGTACCATGCATCGAGTGATGGCGTCGCTCCGGCGCGACGAAGACGGTCAGGCGATGACCGAGTTCGCGCTGATCGTCGGTCCCTTCCTCCTGCTCGCGGCGGGGATCATCTACTTCGGCATCGCGCTCAACCAGTGGCATGACATGCACCGCCTCGCGAACCAGGGTGCGCGCTACGCCGTCGTGAACAACTTCCCCGGCTGCCCGCGGACGGGCCCGGAGTCCCCGTGCACGTCACCATCGCTGCAGGAGTACATCGCGTGCTCGGGTCAGTCCCTGCACCCCTTGGTCTCCGTCGCGTTCCCTGCCGGCGGCGCGAAGACCAAAGGAAGCCCCGTCGAGGTGACGGTCAAGACGGACTTCTCCTTCGTGCCGATCATCGGCGTCGGGACGCTGACGCTCACCGCCAAGTCGTCGATGCGGATCGAGCAGGATGGAACGCGCTACGACGCGGGGACGGCGACGTGCTGAGACGCCTGGGCCGCCTCCGCCGCGACGGCGGCGCGATCATGGTCCTCTTCGCGGTCATGGTCCCGCTGCTCCTGCTTCCCGTCGGCGCGATCGCGATCGACGTCGGCTACTGGTTCGTCATGCAGCGGAAGGTGCAGGCGACGGCCGACGCGGGAGCGCTGGCCGCGGCGAACGCGATCAATGGAAATCCCGCCAACGCGAGCGTCGTCTCGCAGGCCGCGGGCTACGTGAAGCGCAACATGGACACGGTCACGTCGCCCTGCGGGAGTCCCCCGTGCTATCGCGTCGATTACCCCTACGACGGTGAGATCTCCGAGGTCGAGGTCGAGGTGAGACACCCGGCCGGCACGTTCTTCGGCGGAATCGTCGGGCTCCTGGGTGTCGAGGTTTCGAGGAGAGCGGTCGCGCATCAGACGCGCATTCCCGGGACGATGGCGATCTACGTCCACAGCACGCTGCCTCACGTGGCGACGGCGGCGAATCGATGGAGTTCAACGGCCAGGACATCGACATCCAGGGTTGGATCCACTCCGAAGGCGGGCTGTCGATCTCGACGAGCGCAGCTCCTGAGCAGGGGTTCTGGGCGGCCAAGGGCACGCAGCGATGGCGAGACGCGACGCCACCGCCGCTGCCGGTGTGCCCGCCGAGCCTCAATCCGAGCCAGAACGCCGTCCAGTTCGGTCCCGACCCCAACAACCACCGGCCCGATCCCGTTGCCCCGATGAATTGGCCGGTCTGGTTCCGCGCGGCGGAGTTCGGCTTCGACCTGAACGCGCCGACGCCGAACACCGCCGACGACGACCAACTGCCGCTACAAGGCCAGGACGATCACGGTGAACGACGCCAAGATCGTCTTCAGCGACCCGATCGCACCGACGCCCGCCGAGCTCCCGCACTCCGGCACGATCGAGACCGGGATCTACTGCGCCACGGGGAGGTTCGTCCTGAACGCGACGAACGTCACGGGGACGATCACCGTCCTCGCGCGCGAGCAGATCGTCGTGAACAACGGCTCCGGTGGAGTGAGGAACCTTCAAGCGTTCGCCAAGGATCTCCTCTTCTTCCACGTGCCGAACGAGTCAGCGGGCGGCGGCGATCCGCCCGCTCCCTCGTGCGACTCCAACGCCAATCTCAGAGTCGACACGGGAGACGGCACGTGGGACGGGATCATCTTCGACCCGTGCGGGCGCGTCCTGATCGACGGCTCCGACAACACCGTCCTTCGCGGCTCGATCGTCGCGGAGAAGTTCACGCTGACCGATGCCGACTTCGGCCTGATCGGCGACGAGGATTTCACCGCGACGATCGAGCTGAGCCTCGTCGAGTAGTCGGACGTTCGCCCGGCGACACCGGCGGGCACCAAGCCTCTAGGCGGCCGGGCCCTGCGGCGGCACCGGGATCTGCGTCCAGGTGCGGATCTTTCCGTCCCGGATCCCGAAGACGGCCGCGGCTTTCACTCCGGGCGCGTCGCAGCGGCGGCTCTTGCCGTTCACGAGGACGAAAACCGCGGTTGCCCGCTCACCCTTCACGGTGATCGAGACGAGCCTCCCGGCGCATGGCAGCAGCCGGTGCCAGAGCGCGATGTCGGCCGCCGTCCCGAGCCGTAGCGCGGCGCCGCCCTGCACGAACGTCGCGGGACGGGAGAAGAGCCGCGCGGCGCCGACGTTGTCATAGGCGTTGAGGCGGGCGCTCCACGCGCGGACGACCCGCTTCGCCTCCGCGGGGGTGTCCGTGCCTGTCGCCGCCGCCGACGGGATCACGACCGAGGCCGCGAGGATCGCACAGGCGATCGCGCGCATGACCGAAACGATATGCCCCGCGGGCCGGGGACACCCCGCGCCTAGGATCGAGCGCATGAGGCCGCGACGGATCCCGCCGCACTTCGTGGGCGGTTTCCGCGCGATGATGCCGCTCTGGCTCGGCGTCGTCCCGTTCGGCCTCGTATACGCCGTCCTGGCGCGCGACGCCGGCCTGTCGCTCGTCGAGACGCAGTCGCTTTCCGTGCTCGTGTTCGCCGGAAGCGCGCAGGTGAGCGCCGTCGGGCTGTTCGGGACGGGAGCAGCCGCGCTCGAGATCGTCTCGACGACGTTCCTGCTCAACGTGCGGCACGTGCTCTACGGACTGTCCCTTGGACAGCGCATCCCGCTCCACGGGTGGCGCCGCCCGGCCGCCGCGTACTTCCTCACCGACGAGGCGTTCGGGGTCGTCGCAGCGCGCGAGGAGCGGACGTTCGCGTTCCTGCTCGGCGCAGAGCTGAGCCTCTTCGCCACGTGGAACGCCGCAACGCTCGCGGGGGCTCTCGCCGGCACGGCGATCACCGATCCCGCCGAGCTCGGCATCGATCTCGTGTTTCCGCTCGCCTTCCTCGCGCTCCTCGTCCCGCTCCTCCGCACGCGTGTCGAGCTCGCAGTCGCCCTCGCCTCGGGAGTGCTCGCCTACGTCCTCTCGGAGCGCCTGCCCGGCGGTCTCCCGATCCTGCTCACGGGCGTCGCCGGAAGCCTGCTCGGCGCCTCGCTCACGCGGGGTCGGCCGGACGACATCCGGCTCGACGACGCCACGCGGGAGGTCGCGTGACGTTCTGGCTCACCGTCGCCGGCATGCTGGCGGTCACGTTCGGCTCGCGCTACGCCGGGCTCGCGTTGCGCTTCGAGCTTCCCGACTTCTGGCTCCGCTTCCTCCACTTCGTCCCGATCGCCGTCTTCGCGGCGCTGGTGACGCCCTCCCTGGAAGGAGGCTTCGGGGAGGGGGAGATCCGGGTGGCGGCGGCCGTCGTGGCCGCGCTCGCGGCGTGGCGGACGGCGAATCTCGGCCTCGCGATCGCGCTCGGGATGGCGACGTTCTGGCTGCTCCGCATTCCGTTCTGAGGGGACCGGCGGCTAGCCGCCGGTGAGCCAGCGGATCCGCTCGCGCGAGATCGCCTCGAGGTCGCTTGCGCTCAGCACACCACCGAGGCGGTCCGCGACAGAGCGCAGCAGCCCGCCTCCGATGAACACCCAGCCCTCGGCGTTCGCGTCGCGGTCGGCCGGGATCGCGCCTGCCTCCTGCCCCCGCCGGATCTCGTCGGCGACGAAGTCGTGGACCTCGCGCATGTGCCGGCGGATCGCGCGGCGGACGACAGGATCCTCCCCCGCCTCCGTCAGCCCCTGGATCCAGAGGTTCGGCATCTGCGGGCTCCGCCAGGGCGAGCGCGTGCCCGAGGCTGGGGTCCCGGAGAACGTCGCAATCTTCTCCCGGAGCATGGCGCGCGTCTCGTCCCAGGCGACGTCGAGGCACGCGAGCCACAGGGCGCGCTTGGACGCGAAGTGCCGGTACAGCACCGGCTCCGTCACACCCGCCTCGCGTGCGATCTCGGCCGTCGTCGCGCCCGCGTAGCTCGTCGACGTGAAGACGCGAAGGGCCGCCCGGACGATCGCCTCGCGGCGCTCCTCGGCCGGCAGCCGCCGCGCAGGCTGTCGCGTCTCGCTCATCGCCTCAGGCCGCCTCGACGATGACGGGCTCCTCGTCCTCCTTGCCCCGCGCGTTCTCGTGCGGCCGGATCAGCCACCCGGCGACGAACGCGCCGGCGAGCGCGATTCCGGCGGCGACGAGCAGTGAGCGCTCGAAGCCGCGCATGAACGACTCGATCGTCGGAGGCGTTGCGAGCTGGCCGGCCATGATGGCCCCCATCAGCGCGATCCCGATCGACCCGCCAACCTGGCGGAAGGCGTTCAGGACAGCCGACCCGACGCCCGACTTGGCGACCGGGACGGCCCGCGTCGCGGCGGCCGCGCTCGGCGTCATGGTCATTGCCATGCCGACGCCACCGAGCAGCAGTCCGGGCAGCAGCGTCCAGAACGTCGCGTCGGCATCGAGCCGGCTGAAGTAGATGAGCTGCCCCGACACGAGCAGCATCCCGGCGGTCATCAGGCCACGTGACCCCCACCGGTCGGACAGGCGTCCGGCCCACGGTGCGACGAGGATGATGAGGATCGTCATCGGCAGGAACGCAGCGCCCGCCTGCACGGCGGAGAAGCCGAGGACGTTCTGCATGTAGAGCGAGACGAAGAAGAAGACGCCGAACATCGCGAGCGCCACGAGCAGGACGACGAGATTGGCTCCGACGTACGTCCGGTTGCGGAAGAGCGTCAGGTCGAGCATCGGCGCACGCTGCCGGCGCTCCAGCACGACGAACGACAGCAGCGACACCGCGGCGACGGCGAAGGCGCCGACGATGCGCGCGGAGCCCCATCCGTACGTGTTCGCCTCGATCAGCCCGTACGTCAGCGCGAACAGCCCGACCGCTGAGGTGACGAGCCCCGGCAGGTCGAGGCGCTGGTGCGTCGGGTCGCGCGACTCGTCGATCAGGAGGAAGCTCGCGACGATGCCGATGATCCCGACCGGCACGTTGACGAAGAAGATCCAGTGCCAGCTCGCGTGGTCTGTGAGGAGACCGCCGACGAGGGGGCCGATCGCAAGCGCGAGCGCGGAGACGCCCGCCCAGATCCCGATCGCCGTGCCCCGCTGCCTGGGCGGGAAGGTTGCGGCGATGATCGAGAGGGTGGCGGGGTTCATCAGCGCCGCGCCGGCGCCCTGCGCCACGCGCGCAGCGATGAGCATCTCGCCGCTCGTCGACAGGCCGCAGGCGAGGGACGCTGCGGTGAAGACCGCGATCCCGACGACGAAGATCAGACGACGGCCGTAGGCGTCGGCGAGCTTGCCGCCGGTCAGCATCAGCGCCGCGAAGCTGAGCGCGTACCCGCTGACGATCCACTCGAGCTCCGAGAGGCCGACACCGAGGTCGCGCTGGATGGACGGCAGCGCGACGTTGACGACGGTGTTGTCGAGCATGATCATGAACAGCCCGAACGCGACCGCCCCAAGCGTCCACCACTGCTTGTTTTCCTCCGTCACGAGCCTCGCCCGCATCTGCACCACCTCACACGTTGTTAGTGCTTACTATGTTAGCACCTGCTAACTCGCCGCCCAGGACAGCCGTTTACGCGGCCGCAACACGTGTGTCCGTACGATCGAGTGGTGCCGGTCTTCATCTGCCCGAACTGTCGTACGCGCTCCGTCGACGTCGACGGGTACGAGGGGTTCACGAGCAACGCGCCCCAGTGCCGCAACTGCGGCTTCGGCTTCCTCTTCCAGCTGCTCGAGGACTACTACCCGGCGCCGTCGACGGCGTTCGTGGTCTGCGACCGGGACGCGCGCGTGCTCGCCGTCGGGCGAGGGGTGTTCGAGCTGACCGGCTACCGGGAAGCAGACCTGATCGGACGCGACGTCTCCTCCGCCCTCACGCTGTCGGACAGCGGGCCGCTCGAGCTCGTCCGCGAGTGGGGCGTGCGCCGCCTCGGTCAGGAGCTCGAGGTACGGACCCGCGCGGGGCTCGTGAAGCCGGTGCTCGTCGACCTCTTCCCGGCGTACGACGACGACGGTGGGATCCTCGTCGCGCTCTCCAGCCGCTGAGCGCGCGATGCACGAGCCGAGCCCCGAGATCTGGCTCGCACGTCACGGGGAGACGACCTGGAGCCGCGACTGGCTCCACACCTCGGTCACGGACGTGCCGCTGACGGAACGCGGCGTCGAGCAGGCACGCGACCTCGGCTCCCGGCTCGCCGGACGCTCGTTCTCGCTCGTGCTCACGAGCCCGCGCTCGCGTGCCCGCCGCACGGCGGAGCTGGCCGGCTTCGCGGACGCCGTCGTCGACGCCGATCTCGTCGAATGGCAGTACGGGGAGTACGAGGGCATCTCGACGGAGGAGATCCGGGCCACGGTGCCGGACTGGACCGTCTGGGACCATCCGACGCCCGCAGGTGACACAGCCGACGAAGTCGGTGCTCGCGCCGACCGCGTGCTCGAGCGTGCCCGCGGCGCGGGTGGTGACGTCCTGCTCTTCGGTCACGCGCACGCCCTCCGGGTCCTCACCGCGCGCTGGCTCGGCCTCGACGCGCCGGACGGCCGCCTGTTCCGGCTCGACACCGGGTCGATCTCGGTGCTCGGCTACGAGCGCGAGACGCCGGTGATCCGCAGCTGGAACACCTGAGTCAGGAGGCGTCGCGCGGGAGGATCCACACCTGGCGCGCGACGGCGAGGACGTCGCCGGCCGCGCCGTAGAGGGCCGTCCCGGCGAAGAGCTTGCGTCCGTCCTCTCCGAGCGGCCAGCCGACCACGACGCAGCTCTCTCCCTCCTCTGGGAGACGGTCGACGCGCGCGGTCATCCTGCCGAGGACGATCTCGCCCCGGCTGGGGTCGCCCACGGCGTACGCGCCGGGGCAGTCGATCGCCGCCCACACGACCTCCGGGGTCGCATCGTGCGCAACCCAGGTCGTGGCGACGAGGCCGTCGCGACCCGGGACGGCGCCGGGATGGATGCCGAGCCCGCTTCCGTCGTCGCGTGCGCCGCACACGAAGCACTCGGCGAACGCCGGCGGCCCCCAGGCGCCGATGCCGGCAGACGCCTCCTGCGCGACGGCGACACCCGGCGGGGCCGGAGGGGCCAGGTCCGGATCGCCGGGCGTCGCTTCCGCGACGAGCACGTCACCGTCCTCGAGCAGGAGCCGGTCGCCCTCCCGCCGCACCGTCAGCGGTCGCCCGAGTGGCGGCGGGACCCGGAGCGTCACCTGTGCGGCGCCGCCGAGGCGCGAGCCGAGGAGGCCGGCCGCGTAGCCGCCGTTGGCGGACATGCGCGGCCCGCGGTACCGCCGGTCGATCGACACCGTGCCCTCTGCCATCGAGGTAGAGTGACGTTTGTGACTGAGAGGCGAAAACCTCGGCCGTGCGGGCTTCCGCCGCGGCAGGCGAGGATGCGTCGGTGAGGGTCGCGCTCGCGCAGCTGAACGTCGTCGTCGGCGACCTCGCCGGCAACGTCGAGCGAATCTCCTCCGCCGTCGAGGAGGCGAAGCGCGCCGCCGCGGACCTCGTCGTCCTCCCCGAGCTCGCGGTGACCGGCTACCCGCCCGAGGACCTCCTCCTCCGGCCGGGGTTCATCCGGGCGGCGCGCGAGGCGGTGGACGAGGTGGCGCAGACCTGCGACGGCATCGTGGCGCTCGTCGGCGGACCGGCGTTCGACCGCGACCTCGCGAACGCCGCGTTCGTGTGTGCAGGCGGCGCCGTGCAGGGCGTCTACCGCAAGCAGTTCCTCCCGAACTACGGCGTCTTCGACGAGCACCGCTACTTCGCCCCCGGCCGCGAGCTCCTGCTGCTCCGGTTCGGCGACGTCCTGGTGGGCCCCACGATCTGCGAGGACGTCTGGCAGCCCGGCCCGCCGGCCACCGATCTTGCGCTCGCGGGCGCGACGCTCCTCGTCAACCTCTCGGCGTCGCCGTACCACGGCGGCAAGGCGGAGGACCGCGAGGAGATGCTCGTCACGCGGGCCAGGGACAACGCCGCGTACGTCGCGTTCTGCAACCTCGTCGGCGGACAGGACGAGCTCGTCTTCGACGGCCACTCCGTCGTGCTCGACGACGAGGGAGAGGTCGTCGCGCGCGCACCGGGGTTCGAGGAGGCCCTCCTCGTCGTCGACGTCGACCCGACCGAGGCGATGGGCCGGCGGCTGCGGGACGTCCGACGCCGCGAGCTCGAGCGCTCGCGCGCCGGCTCGCCCGTCGCGACGACGCTCGAGCTGCCGATCCCGCGCGAGGTCTCGGACACCGTCGCGGCGATGGCGGCGCCGTTCGCCCCGGAGCTCGAACAGCTTCGCCTCGCCCTCGGGCTCGGCCTTCGCGATTACGTCGAGAAGAACGGCTTCCAGGAGGTCGTGATCTCGATCTCGGGAGGCATCGACTCGGCGCTCACGGCCGCGATCGCGGCCGACGCGCTCGGCCCCGAGCGCGTCCACACCGTCTCGATGCCGTCACGCTTCTCCTCCGACGCGACCCGCGACGACGCGCGCGACGTGAGCGAGAACCTCGGGGTCGACTTCCGCGAGATCCCGATCGAGGCAGTCGTCACCGCCTACCACGAAGCGCTCGGAGGGCTCGAAGGCCTCGCCGCCGAGAACCTCCAGGCACGCATCCGCGCGACGATGCTGATGGCGCTCTCCAACACGCACGGCTGGCTCGTGATCGCGACGGGGAACAAGTCAGAGATGGCCGTCGGCTACGCGACGATCTACGGCGACATGGTCGGCGGGTTCGCGCTCCTGAAAGACGTCTTCAAGACCGACGTCTGGCGGCTCTCCCGGCACCTGAACGAGCGCGCGGGCCGGGAGCTCATCCCCGTGAGCACGATCGAGCGGCCGCCGAGCGCAGAGCTCCGTGCGGGCCAACGCGACGACCAGTCGCTGCCGCCCTACGAGGTGCTCGACCCGCTCCTCGAGGCATACGTCGAGCTCGACCGCTCGCGCGAGGAGCTCGAGGAGCAGTTCGACCCGGAGATCGTGGCGAAGACGCTCGCGCTCGTCGACGGCGCGGAGTACAAGCGACGCCAGGCCGCGCCCGGTGTGAAGCTGCGCCCGCGCGCGTTCGGACGCGACTGGCGCACGCCGATCACCAATCGCTGGCGCGGCTAGCGGGCCAGCTCCGCCAGCGCCGTCACCGTCCGCCAGTTCCGCACCGTGAGGGTCGTCGGCAGCGAGCGCTTCGTCAACGCCTCCATCAGCTTCGATCTCCCCTGCCCGTTCGGGACGCTGACATAGAGCTCGCGGCCGGAGATCGTGAGCTCGTCCGGCAGGTAGGAGGAGAGGTCCCCGAGCGCGAGATCGCCGAGGTCGACGGCGTCGGCGAGGAACGCAACCACGACCCTTGTCGGATCGTCGACGGGGTACGGGTTCGCCTCGACGACGCGCGCGAGCTCGGCCCCTGTGCGGACGACGACCGCGACGTCGTGGCCGGTTGCCTCGCGGATCGCGACGCTGAGCGGCTCCCCCAGATCCTTCCCCCGGCGCTTCGGCGTGAATAGGACGTTGCCGCTCTGGAGGTAGGTCTCGACGTCGGTGTGCCCGAGCGACTCGACGATCGCTCGCAGGTCGGCCATTGCGATCCGCTTGTTCGGGCCGATGTTGATCCCGCGCAGCAGGGCGACGACGCGCATCCCCGCAGTGTGCCCGAGCGGCCGCCACGAGTCGCGCGCAGGGAAGAGGCGTGCGTCCTCGTGCGTCTTGTCTTCCGAACCACCGCGTCGTACGCTGGCTCGCGAAATCTCCGCCGAGGAGGAGCGGTATGGGGGCTCGGGTGCTGCACGTTCTCGTTGCCGCTCTGGCAGTCGGCGGTCTCACCGCGATCGGGGCAGACCGCGCCACGCCCGGCCGCGGCGCTGCAGTCGCCGACGGCGGGATCTTCCGCATCAGCATCAACGCCGCCTCCGGCATCGACTCCATGGATCCTGCCCTCGCGTCGAGCCCTCCCGGCTGGGCGCTCCTCGACACGACGTGCGCACGGCTGATGTCGTACCCGGACAAGCCGCCGCCTGCAGGTTTCCGCCTGCAGCCCGAGGTCGCGGCCGATTTCCCGTTGGTCTCGCGCGACCGCAGGAGCTTCACCTTCCGGCTGCGCAACGGGTTCCGGTTCAGCGACGGGAGCCCGGTGCGCGCGAGCGCGTTTGCCCGCGCGATCAACCGCATGCTCGCGCCCGAGATGAAGTCGCCCGGCCTCCAGTTCGTTCGCGACATCGTCGGTGCCGGGCAGGTCGTCGCAGGCAAGGCGTCTACTGCCTCCGGCGTCGTCGCGCGCGGGAACACGCTCGTCGTGCGTCTCACCCGTCCCGCGCCGGACTTTCCCAGCCGGACGGCGTCGACCTTCTTCTGCGCCGTGCCCCCCACGCTGCCGATCGACGCCGAAGGCCGCGGCGCATTTCCCGCGGCCGGGCCGTACTACGTCGTCGACTACCGGCGAGGCGAGCGGGTCGTGCTGCAACGGAACCCGTTCTACGGCGGAAAGCGCCCTCACCATGTCGACGGCTTCGACGTGGATCTCCGCGCCGCGTCGCCACAGGAGGTGCTGCGACGTGTCGATCGAGGAGAGGCGGACTGGGGCCACACGCTCTCAGGGATCTACTTCGATTCCGCGCTCGGGCTCGTCGAGAAGTACGGGATCAACCGCGGCTCGCAACTCCAGCTCAGGCCGGGGCTGACGCTGCGCCTCCTCGCGTTCAACTCCGCGCGGCCGCTGTTCCGCGACAATCCGCGGCTCCGGAAGGCGGTCAACTTCGCGCTCGACCGCCGGGCGCTCGTCCTCGCGGGCGGCCAGCATGTGAGCCGCGCGAGCGATCAGTACCTGCCCCCGAGCCTGCCCGGGTTCAGGGACGCAGACGTCTATCCGCTCGAGCGCCCGAACCTGGCCCGCGCGAAGGAGCTCGCGCAGGGAAGCCTGCGCAGCGCCAAGGCTGTCTTCTATGTCAACAGCAGCCCGCTCCCGATGGCGATCGGACAGCTCGTGAAGCAACAGCTCGCGGAGATCGGCCTGGAGGTCGAGGTACGGGGCATCCCGATCCACAGCGCGTCCGCGGCGTACTTCAACAAGCTGGCCACCGCGGGTGAGCCGTGGGATATCGCGTTCGGGCTGTGGACGCCGAGCTACATCGACCCGTACGCGTACATCAACCTGCTCTTCGACCGACGGTTCGTCGGAGCGACGAACTTCGCGCGCTTCTCGTCGAGCGCATACGACCGGCCGTTGAGACAGGCTGCCCGGCTCCCACAGGGAGTCGGGCGCCAGAGCGCTTACTCGACGCTCGACGTCCAGATCGCCCGCGACTCCGCGCCGATTGCCGTCGTCGACGTGCTCAACGAGCCAACGCTCGTCTCGCGGCGCGTCGGCTGCATCGTCTTGCGACCCGCGCTCGACCTGACCGCGGTCTGCCTCGAGTAGCCGGGCGTCACGGAGCCTGGACGGTGACCCAGAGGTAGCCGTCCGCGGCGGCGATCCCGGCAGGCGCGTTTGCGACGTCGATCGTCGCCACGACGGCGTTCGTCCGAGGGTCGATCCGGGAGACCGTTCCCGCAGCCGCGTTCGCCACCCAGACCGACCCCGAGCCGGCTGCGACCGCGGACGGACCGTCCCCGACCGGGATCGGCAGCGTCGCTGCCGAGCCGGGGTCGATTCGCCAGACGACGTCGTCGCCGGAACAGGCGACCCAGATGGCGTCCTCCGCATAGGCGATTCCCGTCGGGCGCTCCCCGACGTTGAAGACCCTGACCGGGCCCTCAGCGAACGACCTGACGCTGAACCGCTGGACGGTCGCGTCGCCGGAGTTCGTCACCCAGACGGAGTCGCCGGCGACCGCGATGCCGGCCGGCAGCGATCCGGCCAGCCCGCGTCCGAGGGGCGTCCCGGCGGCGTCGAGCCGCGCCAGCGTCGCGTCGGCGAACACGGACCACACCGACCCGGCACCGACCGCGACGCTGCCGTACGGAGATCCGAAGGCCGCTCCACCTGCCGAGGTCACATCCGTGACCTGCCCGAACTGGGGATCGACGCGAGAGACGTCACCGCGCGCGCCGTGCGCCACCCAGACCGCGCCGAGTCCGACCGCGACGCCCGTCGGCGTTCGGTTCGCAAGCGTGGTGAGCCCGGTCTCCGAGCGCCGGGCGGGGTCGATCTTCATCAGCGTGCGATCCTGGAGGTTGCCGACCCACAACGAGCCCGCCCCTGCCGCGATCGGCCCGGGCTGGTTCCCGACCGGAACCTCGGCGACGATCGTGTTCGTCTGCGGGTCGATCACGCCGACGTG
This sequence comes from uncultured Actinomycetes bacterium, assembly GCA_963814565.1. Classification (GTDB taxonomy): domain Bacteria; phylum Actinomycetota; class Thermoleophilia; order Gaiellales; family Gaiellaceae; genus Gaiella. The sequence continues at coordinate 98,975 of CAWFDO010000006.1, read as the reverse complement.
GTTCGGCTGGATCGCACGGAGGCCGCCGTCCGAGCCTCCTCGGGCGACCACGGCCGCGGCGATCCCGGCGGCGACCACCAGCCCGAGTATCAGAGCGAGCACCGCTCGTCGCTTCCAGAACGGCGCAGCGCCCGCCTCCGCGTGAGAGGGTGGCGCCGCGCCGCCCCGGACGGGTGGGAACGTCTCGGGTAGCCCTGCGGCGGCCGCCTGGTAGAGCCGGACCGGTCGGTCGAGGTCCTTCAGGCGCTGCTCACCGAGGTCCACGAGCTGGACCTGGAGGTCCTCCTCCTCGTCCTCGAGCAGCGTCTGCGTGGCCTGAGAGACGAGGATCTGCCCGCCGTGGCCGGCAGCCCCGATTCGCGCCGCGCGATGCACGGCGAGACCCGTGTAGCGCCCGTTGGCGGCCACGGCCTGTCCCGTGTGAAGGCCCATGCGCACCTTGATCTCGACTCCCTCGGGCCAGTCGTGCGACACGAGCGCGCGTTGCCCGTCGACCGCGGCGCGGACCGCGTCGCGCGCACTCGCGAACGCGACGAAGAAGGAGTCTCCCTGCGTGTCGACCTCGTACCCGCGGTGAGCCTCGAACGCGCCGCGCAGCAAGCTCTGATGGTCTGCCAGCACGGCGCCGTAGCCCTCGCGAAGGTGCTTGACCAGCCTCGTGGAGCCCTCGATGTCCGTGAAGAGGAAGGTGACTGCGCCGGTCGGCGGTTCGGTCATCGCGCGAAGCGTGACCCCTCTTCGGACTGCTGGCAAGCGGCCATCGTCCACGGCCCCGCGCCGTCCAGACGACGTCCTGGGCGCGCTCGGGCCACTTGCCGCTCAGACGCCGACGTCGAGCGCCGCGGCGGGCGGTCCGTCCCGGAGCAGCTCGCGGAGCAGCAGCGGGAGGCGCCTCGGCGCGAACAAGACGCCTGTGGCGGCGTCCAGCTCGGCGAGCGTCCACCAGCGGAGCTCGCCGAGTCCCTCGGCGCGAAGCTCCTCGAGCGAGAGCCCCGGGCGGATCGCGAACGCCGGGGCCCGGAGGAGGTAGTAGCGCTCCGTCTGGCCGTCCCACCCACTCATCGGGAACACGTGGGTCCGCACCCACACGCACGTTCCGAGCGGCTCGACGAGCTCGAGCCCGAGCTCCTCGCGGAGCTCGCGCGCGAGGGTGGCCGCGTCGTCCTCGCCCTCCTCGATCCCGCCGCCGGGCGCCGCCCAGACGGACCTGTCGGAGAAGTCGAATCGGACGAGCGCGATCCGCTCGTCGGGGTCGAGGACGAGCGCCCGGATGCCGGTTCGGAGCCTCACGGGACGAGCAGGCGGAGCGAGCGGAACCACCGAAGCCGCTCGTCCCACGGGACGGCGGCGTTGGCGGGCGAGGTCGAGGGCAGGACGAAGAGGAGCGTGTCGCCGAGCTTCGCGTCCTGCGGGCCGTGCTGCGGCCGGCCGCCGAACGGGCCGCGGTAGGCCTCCTTGCCGACGAACCCGATCGCCCGCGGTCGGAGCATCGAGCGCGAGTCGCTCGAGGCGCTCGGCGCTCCCGGCAAAGTCGCCCTTCCGGAGGTCCGACGAGCCGCGCGTCGTGCGGTACGCGGCGTTCGTGATCCCGATCCCGTACCGCAGCACCTCGAGCTGCTCCGACGGGTCGACGAGCCGCGGCGTGAACCCGGCGGCATGGAGCAGGCGCCAGAAGTCGTTGCGCGGGTTGGCGAAGTGGACGGCCTTCGCGTCGGAGTGGAAGCCGGGGTTGATGCCGCAGAAGACGACGTCGAGATCCGGTGCGAGCACGTCCGGGACAGCGCTTGCGATGACCGAGCGAGCTCCCAAGTGACGAGTTGTAACTTGGCCGGGCTGCGGGAGGGCGGCCGGGATGCATCTCAGGCGGCTTCCGCCTCGCGGTCGTCGATCAGCGCCTCGAACGCGAGCCGGATGCGCTCGGTCAGCACCGCCGTCGCCTCGGGCGCCTCGCTTCCGGGTTTCGTGACCCTCACGGCGTCGTCGCCGCCCACCCAGCCGTAGCACCGGAGATAGCACTCCTGCTCGTTCAACGGCCGCAACCGCTGCATGGGCCACTACCGTAGGCGACGGACCGGACGGCGCGGTCCGTCTAGGCTCCCGCCATGTCCAGCCGCGCAAAGTCCTTCGACTACGCGGTCTCGCTCGATGCGACCTGGGACGCGCGGAGCGACCGCGGCGGCGGTGTCCTCGCCGGGGCGGAGGAAGCCTCGTGGACACCCGAACACCTTGTCCTCGCCGGGCTTGCGCGCTGCACCCTGACGAGCCTTCGCTACCACTGCGTCCGGGCCGGTGTCACGCTGACCTCGAGCAGCACCGTCCGCGGGACCGTCACGCGGCGCGAGACGGACGGCCGCTTCGCGTTCGTCGAGATCGCGTTCGAGGCGGACGTCTCGTTCGACCCGAAGCCCGACGATGCCACGATCGCCGACCTGCTCGCGAAGGCCGAGCGCGACTGCTTCGTGGGCGCGTCGTTGATCGCGACGCCGTCGTACGTGTGGAACGTGGCGTGAGCGCGACGCTCCTCGACGTCGCGGCGGTGCGGGCCCGCTACACGGCCCTCGACCGGCGGCTCGCCTTCTTCGACGGCCCCGGTGGGACGCAGTGCCCGGACGAGGTGATCGACGCGATCGCGCTGTACCTCCGCGAGTCGAACGCGAATGTCGGGGCGCCGTACGAGACGTCGCGCCGCACCGACGCGCTCGTCACAACGGCGCACGAGCGCGCGGGCGCGTTCCTGGGTTGCGACCCCGGCGAGGTGTCTTTCGGCCAGAGCATGACGGCGCTCAACTTCCTGCTGACCCGTGCGCTCGCGCGGGAGCTCGAGGCCGGCGACGAGGTGCTCGTCACGCGCCTCGACCACGACGCCAACGTCGCGCCGTGGCTCGCGCTCGCCGACGACATCGGGATCGTCGTCGAGTTCGTCGACGTCGACGACCAGCTCATGCTCGACCTCGACGACCTCGCCGCGAAGCGCTCGCCCCGGACCCGCGTCGTCGCGTTCCCGGCCGCCGCGAACTCCGTGGGCACCGCACCGGACATCAGGCGCGTCGTCGAGCTCGCCCACGAGGTCGGGGCGCTCGCCTGGGTCGACGCCGTCCACTACGGGCCGCACGGCCCGATCGACGTCGCCGCGTGGGGCTGCGACGTGCTCATCTGCTCGCCGTACAAGTTCTTCGGACCGCACATGGGGATGGCGTTCGGTCGCGAGGAGGTGCTTCGCCGCTTCAGGCCCTACAAGGTTCGCCCGTCCGCGGACGAGCCCGTCGGCCGTCGCTTCGAGCTCGGCACCTGCCAGCACGAGCTCCTCGCAGGGTTCGTCGCTGCTGCCGACTACATCGACTCGCTCGGCTGGGAGGCGATCACGGCGTACGAGCACGACCTCGGCGCGCGCTTCCTCGCGGGGCTCCCCGCCGACGTGACGCTCCACGGGTCACAGACGATGGAGGGTCGCGTGCCGACGTTCTGCTTCAGTGCTCCCGGCCGGAGCGCGCAGTCCGTCGCCGAACATCTCGCCGAGCGCGACGTCGCGGTGTGGTGGGGCAACTACTACGCGCTCGAGACCATTCGCCGGCTCGGGCTGGACGAGTCGGACGGCGCCGTGCGCGCGGGCATCGTCCACTACAACACGGCCGAGGAGGTCGACCGGCTGCTCGCCGGGATCGCGGAGCTCGTGTGAGGCTCCTCCTGCTCGGCGGCCCGAAGTTCCTGGGACGCGCGGTGATCGAGGCCGCTCTCGAGCGGGGCCACGAGGTGACGCTCTTCAACCGCGGCTCGACGAACGCCGAGCTGCACCCCGAGCTCGAGCGCATCGCGGGCGACCGGGACGGCGGGCTCGACGGGCTCCGGGGACACGAATGGGACGCGGTCGTCGACACGTCCGGCTATCTGCCGCGCGTCGTCGCGGCCGGCGCCGAGCTCCTCTCGGAGGCGGTCGGCCACTACGTCTTCGTCTCGAGCGTCTCGGTGTACGCGTCGTTCGCCGACGTCGTCGACGAGGGCTCGCGCCTGGCGCAGCTCACCGAGCCGGGCTCGGAGGACATCGGGAAGGACTACGGCGCGCTGAAGGCGCTCTGCGAGGAGGCGGTCGAGACGGCGTTCCCGGGGCGGGCGACCCAGGTGCGGGCGGGGCTGATCGTCGGCCCGTACGACCCGACCGGCCGCTTCACGTACTGGCCCCACCGGATCGCCCGCGGAGGGGACGTCCTCGTCCCCGGGCCCGCGTGGCGGCCGGTGCAGCTCGTCGACGTCCGTGACCTCGCCGCCTGGATCGTCCGTGCCGCCGAGGAGCGGCCCGCCGGGCCGTTCAACGTCGACGGGGCCGACGACGATGGGGGCGGTGGTCGACGCCGCCAGGCGGGTCACCGCCTCGAGCGTCCCGCGCCGTCGAGGTCGACGACGCCTTCCTCGCCGGCGCGGAGGTCGGCGAGTGGATGGAGCTTCCGCTCTGGGTCGACACGCGGAACGAGGAGTGGAGGCGCTTCCTCGAGGTCGACACGTCCCGCGCTGTCGCTGCAGGCCTGACGTGCCGCCCGCTCGACGAGACCGTCGCCGCGACCCTCGAGCACGCCGGGCTCGTGGACGGCGTCGGGCTCACGCCCGAGCGAGAGGCGGAGCTGCTCGCCGCCTGGTGGGGTCGCGCGGCCGTAACAATCTGTTACTTGGGAGCCCTCGCCCGCCGGCGCCGCGCTGCTGCTCTAGGAGGGCCGCTGAAGCCCGGCTGCGACGATCGCATCGAGCGCCAGACGCTCGTCGACGTCGCCCGGCTGGCCGCTCACGCCGACCGCACCGATCCGCACGCCGTCGGCGAGCAGCGCGACGCCGCCGAGAAAGAACGAGAAGAACGGGTCGAAGCTCGCGAGCTCCGTCGGTGCGGCAGCGACCTTCTCGGCGAGCGTGCGTGTCGTCGTGGCGTCGCTCCGCGCCGCGGTGTAGGCCTTGCGCCGGGCGTTCAGCTCGGTGTCGAGCGCAGCGCCGTCCATGCGCAGCGAGGCGACGACCTCGCCATGGTCGTCCGTCACAACGACCGAGACGGGGCCAGCGGCCCGCTCGACGACGTGCCGCACGATCGCAAGTGCGACGTCGTGCGTGAGACGGCCAACGTCCATGGGCACGTCTATACCATGGCCGCGTGCCCACGTTCGACCGGACGACGCTCTCGAACGGCACGCGCGTGCTGACCGCGCCGATGGCACACGCGCAGTCGGTGTCGTGCTTCGTGATGTTCGCCGCCGGGTCGCGCTACGAGCGCCGCGAGGAGAGCGGCATCGCCCACTTCGCCGAGCACATGTTCTTCAAGGGCACCGAGCGCCGGCCGACGGCGCGCGACATCGCCACCGAGATCGACGGGATCGGCGGCGAGTTCAACGCGTTCACGGGCAAGGAGCTGACGGGCTACTACGTCAAATGCGCCGCGGAGACGCGCGACGTCGCACTCGACGTTCTCGTCGACATGCTTCGCAACTCGCGCTTCGACGCGGACGAGATCGACCGCGAGAAGGGCGTGATCGTCGAGGAGATGAACATGTACGCCGACACGCCACGGTCGTACATCGGCAACGTCTGGGAGCGGCACCTCTACGGCGACCAGCCGCTCGGCTGGGACATCATCGGCACCGAGGAGACGGTGCGCGACGCGACGCGGGACACGTTCCTCGGCTACCTCGACCGCTGGTACCGGCCGGAGCGCACCGTGGTCGGCCTCGGCGGACGGATCGGCGACGACGTCCTCGCGCGCCTCGAGGGACTTCTCGGCGACATCGATTCCCGCGCGACCGGTGCCGCCGACGCGGCCGTGCTGCCGACGAACGGCGCCCCCGTGCGGATCCACACGAAGCAGTCCGACCAGGCGCACATCGTCGTCGGCACCCGGAGCTACCCGCACGGCCACCCGACCGGTACGTCCTTCAGCTCCTCTCGACCGTCCTCGGCGGCGGCATGTCGTCGCGTCTCTTCACCGAGGTGCGCGAGCGCCGCGGCCTCGCCTACTACGTCTTCTGCGGCAACACGAGCTACGCCGACGCGGGGACGCTGGCCGCGCAGGCGGGCGTCGACCTGAGCCGGATCGACGAGTCGATCGAGACGATCGTCGCCGAGCTCCGCCGGATCGTCGCTGAGCCGGTGCCCGCCGAGGAGCTCGAGAAGGCCCGCTCCTACGCCAAGGGCCGCTTCGTCCTGGGCCTCGAGAGCCCGCACGCGACGATCATGTTCGGGCTTGCGCCGCGAGCTGCTCGAGGGAAACGCGGTCGAGCCGGCGGAGGTCCTCGCCGGCCTCGACGCGGTGACGCTCGACGACGTGCAGCGCGTCGCGAGCGACATCCTCGCCGGCGACCTCCGCCTCGCGCTGATCGGGCCGTTCGACGAGCCCGAGCGGTTCGAGAAGCTGCTGGCGCCGTAGCACCGACGCGGCTCCGGCTGCAGTTGTCTCGCCGCCGCGCTCGCACGACAATCGTGCGCATGACTGCGGTCGCGCAGCCGTCGGGGACGGTGACGCTGGTGTTCACCGACATCGAGGGCTCCACCAGGCTGCTCGAGGAGCTCGGCGTCGACGCCTACCGGGAGGCGCTCGCCGAGCACCGTCGCATCGTCCGCGACGCCTGCGCCCGGCACGACGGCTACGAGGTCGACTACGAGGGCGACGCCTTCTTCTACGCCTTCGCCACCGCGCAGGCCGCGGTGTCGGCAGTCAGCGACGCGATGGGCGGGCTCCACGGCGGCCCGATCCGGATCCGCGTCGGGATCCACACCGGCGAGCCCACGCTCGACCCACCCAAGTACGTCGGCATCGACGTCCATCGCGCCGCGCGGATCATGAGCTCGGCCCACGGCGGCCAGATAGTGCTCTCTCGCGAGACTGCAGAGCGCCTCGACGGAGACGTCGAGTTGAAGGACCTCGGCAATCATCACCTCAAGGACTTCGACGCACCGGAGCGCATCCACCAGCTCGGCACCGAGGAGCACCCGCCGCTCAAGTCGCTCTATCGCCTGAGCCTCCCCGTTCCCGCGACCCCGTTCGTCGGTCGCGCGCACGAGCTCCAGACGGTCGTCCGGCTGCTTGCGGACCCCCACCTCCGCCTGCTCACCCTCACGGGGCCCGGCGGCACCGGCAAGACCCGACTCGCGATCCAGGCTGCCGCTGATGCGGCCGGCAACTTCCCGGACGGCGTCACGTGGGTGCCCCTCGCATCTCTCCGTGACCCCGGCCTCGTGGCCGCCACGATCGCGCGTGCGCTCGAGCTGGGCGAGGAGGCATCACCCGTCGAGACGATCGCGCGGGCGCTCGCCGGCAAGCGTGCGCTGCTCCTTGTCGACAACCTCGAGCACCTGCTCCCGGACGCGGCCGTCGTCGTGGCGGATCTCGTTGCCGCGTGCCCGACGCTGCGGCTGCTCGTGACGAGTCGTGAGCGGCTGGCCGTCCAGGGGGAGCACGAGCATCCGGTCGACCCGCTCGGGCACGACGACGCCGTCGACCTGCTTCTCGTGCGGGCCGGATACCTCTCGGTGGAGCTCGGGCGCGACGAGGCGGTCTCGGCGCTCGTCGATCGACTCGACCGTCTTCCCCTCGCCATCGAGCTGGCCGCGGCGCGACTCAAGCTCCTCGGGCCGCGAGAGCTGCTGGAACGACTGGGGCAGCGTCTCGACTCGCTCCGGGGCGGGCGTGACGTCGATCCGCGTCAGCAGACGCTCCGCGCGACGATCGCCTGGTCGCACGACCTGCTGAGCACCGCCGAGCAGACGCTCTTCCGACGCATCTCCGTCTTTCGCAGCGCATGCTCCCTCGCGGCCGTCGAAGCGATCTGCGAGGCCGGGGTCGACGATCTCCAGTCACTCGTCGACAAGAGCCTGGTCAAGCGGCTGGACGACGGGGCGGAGCCTCGCTTCTGGATGCTCGAGACGATCCGCGAGTTCGCGCTTGAGCGGCTCGCGGAGGCCGAGGAGGGCGAGGGGGCGGAGCAGCGGCATTTCGACTACTTCGCCAGGCTCGTCCACGAGGCTGACGCTGCGCTCATGGGGCCCGAGCAGCAACGCTGGCTGGCGATTCTGGACGCCGAGGCTGCGAACTGGCGCCTCGCGCTGCGTCGAGAGCTCGATGTCGGCGACGGCGACCGGGCCGCGGGCATGGCCGCCGATCTCACGTTCTACTGGTGGTTCCGAGGCCGGGCCGAAGAAGGAACGCCACTCCTCGCCGCGTGCCTGGCCAGCGACATCGGCGACCGCGCCACGCGCGCCAGGGTCCTCCGGGCGCGGGCGACCTCGCGTCGTACCTCGACGACCGGGAGCACGAGCACCGGTACCTCACCGAGGCCCTGGCCATCTTCGAGGAGCTGGGGGACCGGGAGTCGGTCGCGCTGACGCACGCGAGTCTCGCGTGGTGGGCGTCTTCCGTCGGGGATGCGGCCTCCGCGACGCGATCCGCCGAGCTGGCGCTCGACGCGTCCGAGACGATCCAGCGGCCCTGGGTCAGGGGGTACGTCCTCCTCGCCGTGGGTCGTGCGGCAGCCGATCGCGGCGACCTCGACGAGGCGGGACGCATCCTGCGGGATTTCGTTCGCGTCGCACGCGGGAGCGGCAACCCTCGCATGCGCGTGATGGCGCTGACCAGCCTCGGCTGGCAGGAGATCCGTATCGGGAACTACGAGGCCGCGCGAGCGCCACTCCTGGAGGCGCTCGCGCTGGTGGACCCGGACGACCGCGAGCTTGTCCAGAATTGCCTGGCCAACCTCGGTTGGATCGAGCTGTCGCTCGGCCGGACGGCGGCTGCGGCGACTCGCTTCCGGGAGAGCCTCGTCGCCGCGCCGCCGGGCAATCGGCTCATGCCGGCCGAGGCATTGTTCGGAGTGGCGGCCCTGGCGGCCGCCGCACGACCGGAGACCGCGACGCGGCTCTGGTCTGCGGCGGTCGCGCTGTTCGAGAGCTGTGGGATACAACGCGAACCAGTGCTCGAACGCGTCGAAGAGTCGATGCTCGCCCCGCTCCGAGCCGAAGTTGACGAGGCGGAGTTCGACCGCCTCTGGGATGCCGGGAGATCACTCTCCGCGCCGGCCGCGATCGACCTGGCGATAGCCGAGGCAAGCGCACTTGGCGGGGAGCCAGAGCCATCGTGAGGAGGGCCTGAGCCGAATCGAGGCCGTTGCCGTTGCCGCGGAGCGGGCCCACGCACCCGATATCAGGGGCCGTCGACGTTGCACATGTCGTTGTGAACGAGGCGCTCGGCTCCAGCCTTCGCGCCGACTGCGGTACGAGACCGCGTCGCCGCGTCGCTATGCGCTATCGCAGCCGCCGCGGGCGCGCCGCGCGATGACGCACGCGCAGTACCTCACGCGCCCGTCGAGCTCTACGGGAAGATCCGCGAACTCGCCGACGGCGGTGACGTTGCCGCGCGCACCGCCCTCGACGAGCTCGGGCTGCAGACCGTCGCTGTCTGACGTCGGCCGCTATTTCCTCGCCTTCGGGCAGAGCATCGCGAGGTTGAGGCCGCCCGAAGGTACCGAGTACATCGAGCACCCGACCCGGTCGGAGGTGAACTCCCGCACGGTCGAGTTCCCGTAGACGACGAACGGCGCGGACCGCGTCAGGTCCCGGTCGAGCTTCGAATACGCGGCAAGACGCGCAGCGGTCCCTCGCGTCTGGTGCGCCTTCTCCATCCTGCGGTTGAAGACCGGGTCGTCGAAATACGCCGTGTTGATGTTGTTCGCCTTCGCGATCGACTTGCCGGAGAGGAGAACGTTGATGAAGTCGAACGGATCGGGGTAGTCCGCGAACCAGCCGGTGAGGTTCATGTCGAATGGCTCGCCACGGGTCCCCGCCTTGTTGATCTGCACCGCGAAGGTGAAGAGCTTCACCTGGACGTCTATCCCGATCGCCTTGAGGTTCTGACGGATGATCTCCGACTGAGCCTTCGAGATCGGGTCATTGCCGCTGTAGAGAACGGCCTTCGCTGTCTTTCCGGCCATCAGCGCCTTCGCTTTCGCAACGTCCGGCGTGTTCGGGTAGATCGAGACCGGCTGGTACCCGGGGAGACCGGGCGGCAGGATCTGGTCGTTCGGGACGCCGCCGTTCAGGCCCGCCGCACGCATCATGAAGGTCCGGTTGATCGCGTAGGCGACCGCCTGTCGGGCCTTCACGTCCTTGAACAGCGGTCGCGACGTGTTGAGCGCGATGTACTGGCTGATCAGGCCCGGGTTGACGAAGTACCGGCCTCTGTTGATCCCGTACCGACGCGTGAGTTCGGAGTGCGCAGCCGGCGGGAGACCGGCCATGTCGAGGTCGATCTCACCCCTTCGCACCTGCAGGTAGCTCGTCTGCGAATTGACGTTCTGGTTGAGGATGATTTCGTCCCAGCGCTGAGGACGACTTCCGCCGTAGTACGGATTGCGCCTGATCAGGATCGGCTTCGAGCCCGAGAACTCGGCGACGTAGTACGGGCCTGCCCCTGGCGGAGTCTTCACGCCCCGGGGGTCGATGGGGAGGTCCTCCGGGACGGCGATGAAGAACACCATCGCGACGCGTGCAAGGAAATCGGGCGCCGGTCGGACGAGGCGAATTGTGAGCGTGTCACCCCGCACCGTGACGCCGGACGGCGTCGTCCGCTTGCCGGCCTGGACCGCTGCCGCCCCGACAACGTCGGACACGAAGTTCGCGGCCGGTGACTGCATCTTCGGGTGGAGCGCACGCTCGATCGCGCGGACGAAACTCCTGGGCGTGACGGCGGAGCCGTCCGAGAAGCGGAAATTCCGTCGGACGACGAACGTGTATGTCCGACCGTCGCGACTCACGCGGGGCATCGACGTCGCGACCTCGGGAACGAGACGCGCGCCCGCCGCCCCCGGCTTGTCGGGGTACGCCAAGAGACGAGCGCCCGTGAGGTACTCGAGCCGCCAGCCGATGAAGTCGTAGTTCAGCGCCGGGTCGAGGAACTCGATCGCCGTGTCGCTCGCGTTGAGGCGGAGCACGCGCGTGGTGGCCGTCTCGGCTCCGCTCGCGACTCCCGCGACCGTCACCGCAAGCAGAACGACGCCGGTGAGGGCCATGCCAATGCTTGGCACGATCCGTCGAAGACCCACAACCACCCCCAGTTCGCCGTGATTTCGGCGCCGACGTCGCCGTCCGGGGCCACGTGGGTGACACGAACCCGCGGATGACGGACGTCGGGTCGCCGCAGGTCGGCGATCGTAACACTCGCCACGAGCGCTGCATAGGCTGCGCACATGAGCTCTGTCGAGCCGACCCAGGGCGAGGCGCTCGCCACCTGGGGCCTCTGGACGCTCGTGCTGCTCGCGATGCTCGTCACCTACTCGCGGCTCGCGCCCGAGGAGACGTACCACGTCTCACGCGAGGGCATCGTCGGCGGGCTCTCGCGGGTCGTCGTCGAGCTGAACTTCCCGATCGCGCTCGTCGCGATCGGGGTCGCCCTCGTCGCGCTCTCCGCGCTCCCGGCGTCCGCGTGGTGGGCAGGCGGGCCGGCGATCGCGCTCTGCGCCGTGACGGCCTGGCCGGGGGTCGTCGACCAGGACGACCTCGATGCCCGCTGGGTCAACGCCGCGCCGGCGGCAGGCGTGGCGATCGCGCTCGCGTTGACCGTCGCGGCCGCTCGGCGCGGCGGGACGGGATTCGCTCCGCGGCTACCGCTCGACGTCCTCCGCGTCACGCTGGCGATCGGCGCGCTCCTGATCTCGATCCCCTGGATCGCCGCGATCCTCGGCTTCTACCTCCCAGAGGGCGTCTTCATCATGGAGCGGCCGGGCCTCGAGCAGGACGGGACGACGATCGCGGCGGTGCACCTGGGGCAGCACCACGGCTTCATGGGGGCACTGATCGTCGCAAGCGCGCTGCTCCTCTCCCGGCCGCGCCTCCCGGCAGGCCGCCTCGCGGCGGTGACGCGGCTCTACGTGTCGCTCGCCTTCGCCTACGGCGCCGTGAACATGACCCAGGACGCGTGGAACGAGCAGCTCTGGAAGCGCGGCACGGTCGACTGGAAGATCCCCTCCGCGCTCCAGCCCGCGCCCGATCCGATCTGGCTCGTGACGCTGGCGCTCGCGGGGCTCACCGCGCTGGCGCTTCGCCGCGAGGGCCGGACGTAGACTCGGCGTCGTGACCGAGCGCGAGCTTCTCACCCGCACGGCGGAGATCGCGGCCGACTACCTGGAGACGCTCGACACGCGCGGCGTCGCGCCGCAGCGGACGTACCGCGAGATGCACGCAGCGCTCGACGCGCCGGTTCCGGAGGGCCCGTCCGACCCGAACGCGGTGATCGAGGAGCTCGCAACGACGCTCGAGCCGGGAATCACCGCGATGGGCTCCGGTCGGTTCTTCGGCTTCGTCATCGGCGGGGCGATGCCGTCGACGATCGCCGCCGACTGGCTCGTCTCGACCTGGGATCAGAACACCGGGCTCGCCGAGCCGACACCCGCCACCTGTGCGCTCGAGGCGGTCGCCGGCCGATGGGTGATCGAGCTCCTCGGGCTCCCGTCGCACTCGTCCTTCGCATTCGTCACCGGGTGCCAGATGGCGCACGTCACCTGCCTCGCGGCCGCGCGGCACGCCGTCTACGCGCGCGCCGGCTGGGACCTCCCCGCGCGTGGCCTCGCGGGTGCGCCGCCGCTCCGCGTCGTCGTCGGCGGCAAGCGCCACGTCACGGTGACGCGCGCGCTGCGGCTCCTCGGCATCGGGGCGGAGCAGGAGGTGGTCGTACCCACCGACACCCAGGGGCGGATGGACGTGTCCGCGCTCTCCGGGGTCGTGGACGACGCCGCGCCGACGATCGTGTGCGCGCAGGCGGGCGAGGTGAGCACGGGCGCGTTCGACGACCTCGCCGCGGTGATCGAGGTCGCGGCCCCGGCCGGCGCCTGGGTGCATGTCGACGGCGCGTTCGGCCTCTGGGCGGCGGCGAGCCCGAGCCTGCGCCACCACCTGGACGGGCACGAGCGCGCGGACTCGTGGGCGACAGACGGCCACAAGTGGCTCAACGTCCCGTACGACTGCGGGATCGCGCTCTGCGCCCACCCCGAGCACCACGAGGCGGCGATGGAGTACGCGGCGCCCTACCTCGCCGTCTCCGACTCGGCCGCGATCCGGGACCCGATGGGCTACAGCCCCGAGTTCTCACGTCGCGCCCGCTCGGCGCCGGTATGGGCGGCCATCAGGCAGCTCGGCCGGTCGGGCGTCGCCGACCTCGTCGAGCGCTGCTGCGCGCACGCACGCCGCTTCGCCGAGCGGATCGTCGAGCTCCCCGGGTGCGAGGTGCTGAACGACGTCGTGCTGAACCAGGTGCTGTTCCGCTTCGCGGACGATGCGACGACGCAGGATGCGCTCGCCGCGGTGCAGGCGAGCGGCGAGGCCTGGATGAGCGGCACGACCTGGGACGGTCGGGCGGCGATCCGGCTCTCCGTCTCGGGCTGGCGGACGACGACCGAGGACATCGACCGGACCGTCGCCGCGTTCGCGCGCGCCCTCGGGTAGAGCGCCCGCTCAGTCCTCGGTCGGTGCCTCGACGGCGCGGTCGGCGATCTCGGCCACGACCGTCGGGTCGGCGAGCGTCGTCGTGTCGCCGAGCGGGCGGTGCTCGGCGACGTCGCGGAGCAGCCTGCGCATGATCTTCCCCGAGCGGGTCTTCGGCAGCTCGGGCGTGAAGACGATGTTCGCGGGCTTGGCGATCGCGCCGATCTTGACCGCAACGTGGTTTCGGAGCTCCTCGAGCATCTCGACCGAGCCCTCGTCTCCGCCCTTGAGCGTCACGTAGGCGACGATCGCCTGGCCGGTGGTCGCGTCCGAGCGCCCGCAGACCGCCGCCTCGGCCACGCGCTGGTGGTCGACGAGTGCCGACTCGACCTCGATCGTCGAGATCCGGTGCCCCGAGACGTTCATCACGTCGTCGACCCGCCCGAGGAGCCAGAAGTCGCCGTCCTCGTCGATCCGCGCGCCGTCGCCGGCGAAGTAGAGCCCCGGGAACCGCTCCCAGTACGTCGCCCGGTAGCGCGCGTCGTCGCCGAAGATCCCGCGCGTCATCGCCGGCCACGGGCGCTCGAGGACGAGATAGCCGCCGCCCTGCTCGACCCGCTCGCCCTGCTCGTTGACAACGGCTGCGACGACGCCCGGGAACGGCCGGGTCGCCGAGCCGGGCTTCGTCGTCGTGATGCCGGGGAGCGGCGTGATGAGGATCATCCCCGTCTCGGTCTGCCACCACGTGTCGACGATCGGGCAGCGCCTGCCGCCGATGTGCTCGTGGTACCAGATCCACGCCTCGGGGTTGATCGGCTCGCCGACCGAGCCGAGCAGACGCAGCGATGACAGCTCGTGCTTCGCGGCATGCTCCGGGCCCCACTTCATGTGCGCTCGGATCGCAGTGGGCGCCGTGTAGAGGATCGTCACGCCGTAGCGCTCGACGATCGACCACCAGCGCTCCTTGTCGGGGAAGTCGGGCGTCCCCTCGTAGAGCACCGACGTCGTCGCGTTGCAGAGCGGCCCGTAGACGATGTAGCTGTGGCCGGTGATCCAGCCGATGTCGGCCGCGCACCAGTAGACGTCCGTCTCCGGCTTCAGGTCGAAGACGTAGTGATGGGTCGCGGCGGCGCCCACGAGGTAGCCGCCGGTCGTGTGCGCGATCCCCTTCGGCTTGGCCGTGGTGCCGGACGTGTACATGAGGAACAGCAGGTCCTCGCTGTCCATCGGCTCGCACGGGCACGTCGCCGGGTCGTCCGAGACCTCGAGGTCGTGGTACCAGCGGTCGCGGCCGTCGGTCATCGGCACCTCGTGGCCGGTGCGGCGGACGACGAGGCACGAATGGACGCCCGGCGCGGCCGCCATCGCCTCGTCGGCGGTGCGCTTGAGCGGGACCGTCGACCCGCGGCGCCAGGCCTCGTCCTGCGTGACGAGCACCTCGCAGCCCATGTCGTTCATGCGATCCGAGAGCGAGTCGGCCGAGAACCCGCCGAAGACCACGGTGTGCGGCGCGCCGAGCCGCGTGCACGCGAGCATCGCGATCGCGAGCTCCGGAACCATCCCCATGTAGATCGCCACCCGCGTCCCCTTCGAGACGCCGAGCTCCCGGAGCGCGTTCGCCATCCGCACGACGTCCCTCTGGAGGTCCGCGTAGGTGATCGTGCGCGTGTCGCCGGGCTCGCCCTCCCAGTGGTAGGCGACCCTGTCGCCGAGCCCCGCCTCGACGTGGCGGTCGACGCAGTTGTGCGCAACGTTGAGCTTGCCGCCGAGAAACCACTTCGCATACGGCAGCTCCCACTCCGAGAGCGCCGTCCACGGCTCGAGCCACGTCACCCGCTCGCGCGCCTGCTCGGCCCAGAACGCATCCGGCTCCAGGTCGTAGATCCCCGGGCCGGCGTTCGCCTGCGCGGCGAAGCCCGGGTCAGGGGGGAAGCGCCGCTCCTCGTCGAGCAGCGTCTCGATCGCGCCCTCGGTCATCGCGCAGCCGCTCGCGCCGCGAGCGCGGGGTCGAGCCCGTACGGGAAGTCGGTGATCGTCTCGGGGCCGTCCTCGGTGACGAGCAGAAGGTCCTCGACGCGGACGCCGCCGAAGCCGTGCCGGTACAGGCCGGGCTCGAGCGTCACCACGTCGCCCGCGACGAGCTCGTGGCCGGCCTTGCCGAGACCCGGGGACTCGTGGACGTCGAGCCCGACCCCATGGCCGAGGCCGTGGTAGAAGCCGTCGCGAAGCACCGTCCCCTCGGGGACGGAGATCGCCGTCGGCTGACCGTGCTCCTCGAAGAACGAGGAGACGGCCCGGTGCACCGCGGCCCCATCGACCCCCGGGGCGAGCATCTCGCGCGAGAGCTCGAGGGCCTCCATGCAGAGCGCGTGCCACTCGACGATCGTCGGGTCTGGCGTGCCGACGGTGAACGTTCGCGTCATGTCCGAGAAGCAGCCGGTGTCGACGTGCCGCGGGAAGAGATCGCAGACGACGTGATCGTCGTTGGCGAGCCGCCCGGACCCGTGGTCGTGGCCGTCCGCCGCCTGTGGGCCGTGGGCGGCGATCAGGTCATCGCCGCTGCATCCGTGCGCCGCGAACACGTCGATCGCGGCCGCCCTGAGACGCTCCGACGTGAGCGGCTCGCGGTCGGCGATCCGGCCCTCGTCACTCGGCTCGGAGCGGGCGAGGAGCGCTGCGATCGCCGCCATCCCGGCCTCCGCTGCCCGCGACGCGATCGTGATCCCTTCGAGCTGGCGCGGCGTCTTGCGGCGGCGGCGATCGTCGAAGTGCCTCTGATCGACCGTCAGCTCGACGCCGTCGGCCCGGAGCGCGTCCGCGTGCCGGAGGGGGAACGACGCGGGAACGACTGCGTCGCGGAGCCCCAGCGAGCGCGCGATGCGCACCGTGAGCGTCGGCGAGATCTCGTAGTAGTCGACGCCGTCCCGCAGGAGGTCGTCGTAGGAGAACGTCTCGACGGGCACGATCTCGATCGTCGGGTCGACTGCCGTGATGCGATCGCCCTCGACGCTCCAGACGACCGCGATCCGCCGCCCGTCCAGCTCGACGTAGCGGAAGGCGTCGCCGATCGCGACGGACACCTCGTGACGCAGCTCGGAGGAGCGGACGGAGTCGCCGACCAGGAGGACGTTCGGCATTCCCGCAGCCTAACCGCCGACGGCGCCGAGTCGTCCTGCGAGATGATCGGGATCAATCATCTAGGGTCTGGCTGGTGAGCGGCCCACTCGACGAGCTGCGCGTACGGCTGGCCGAGGGCGCCGACCTGCGGCGCGCCGCCGGGGTGCTCGGCTGGGAGCAACGCGTGACGATGCCGCCGCGCGGCACGGACGCCCGCGCCGACCAGCTCGCGACGCTCGGCCGGATCGCGCACGAGCGGTTCGTCGACGACGAGGTCGGCCGGCTGCTCGACGCTGCCGAGCCGCTCGTCGAGTCGCTCCCGTACGACTCGGACGATCGGAGCCTCGTCCGCGTCACGCGACGCGACTGGGAGAAGGCACGCCGCGTCCCGACGGACCTCCGCGAGGAGCTGACCCGGGAGGGCGCCCGCGGACACCACGCCTGGGTCGAGGCGCGCCGGGCGAACGACTTCCCGTCGTTCCTCCCCTACCTCCGGAGGAACGTCGAGCTGAAGCGGCGCTACATCGAGTGCTTCGAGTGGTCGGACAGCCCGTACACCCCGCTCCTCGACGACTACGAGCCCGGGATGCTGACGACCGAGGTGCGCGAGGTGTTCGCGGTGCTGCGGCCGGCGCTGACCGAGATCGTCGCGTCGGCACCCGAGGTCGACGCGTCGTTCCTCCGCGGCGCCTTCCCACCGGACGAGCAGCGCGCCTTCGCCGAGCGTGTCGTCGCGACGCTCGGCTTCGAGAGCGGGGCCTGGCGGCTCGACCCGACCGCGCACCCGTTCTGCACCTCCTTCACGAACCGGGACGTCCGCCTGACGACGCGGTACCGGCCGGACGACCTCGAGTCGGTCTGGTCGACGCTTCACGAAGCGGGGCACGGGCTGTACGCGCACGGGATCGCCGATTTGCTTCTCCGCACACCGCTCGACAGCGCGCCGTCGCTCGGCGTCAACGAGTCGCAGAGCCGGACCTGGGAGAACCTCGTCGGCCGGAGCCGGCCGTTCTGGGAGCACTGGTACGAGCCGCTGCAGGAGACGTTCCCCACGCTCCGCGGCGTCGACCTGGAGGACTTCGTCCGCGCGATCAACCGCGCGGAGCCGGGGCTCATCCGGGTGGACGCCGACGAGACGACGTACAGCCTGCACATCATCCTCCGCTTCGAGCTCGAGCAGGAGCTGATCGAGGGGACCGTCGCGCTCGAGGACCTGCCCGAGGTGTGGAACGCGCGGATGAAGGAGTTCCTCGGCGTCGACGTTCCGAGCGACACCGACGGCGTCCTCCAGGACGTCCACTGGTCGGGCGGAGGGCTCGGTTACTTCCCGACCTACGCCCTCGGCAACGTCATCTCGCTCCAGCTCTGGCGCGTCGTGCGGCAGGCGCTCCCCGATCTCGACGACCAGCTCGCCGCCGGCGACGCGATACCGCTCTCCGACTGGCTCCGCGACAACCTCTACTCCCTCGGCCGCAAGCTGACGCCGAAGGAGACGATCGAGCGGCTGACCGGCTCGCCCGAGATCGACCCCGAGCCGTACCTCGCGTACCTCCGGGACAAGCAAGCCGCCCTCGTGGCGTGAGTGGGCTGAGCGAGCGGGACGCCGCGGCCGTCCGGGACGTCCTGGCCATGATCGAGCGCGACGTCGAGGTGACGCTCGAGCTCGGCCCGACCGCGACGCCCGTCACGCTCCTTGCCGCCGGCGGACGGGAGATCGACACCGGCGCGGAGACGCACCGCGTCGTCGAGGCCGTATGCGCAGAGTCGGACCGGGTGACGCTGACGGTCCTCGAGCACGATGAGCCCGGTCCCTGGCCCCGCACGACGATCGGCCCGGGCCTCGTGTACCTCGGGATGCCGCTCGGGTACGAGCTGACGACGCTCGTCCACGGGATCCTCGAGGCCGGACGGGCGGAGCCGGCGCTCTCCGCCGCGTCGCTCGAGCGCCTCGCGACGCTCGAGCGCGACGTGACCGTCGACGTCTTCGTCACCCCGACCTGACCGCACTGCCCGCCGGCCGTGCTGCTGGCGTACAGGCTGGCGCTCGCGTCGCCGCGCATCCGGGCGGCCGGGATCGAGGCGTCCGAGTTCGCGGTCGAGGCGGACCGGCACGGCGTCCACGCCGTGCCCGCGATCGTCGTCGACGGACGCTACGCCTGGGCCGGCTCGGTGCCCGAGGGCGCGTTCGTCGACCGGGTGCTGGCCGCCGTCGAGTGACACGGTCGTAGACTCCGACCGTGGACGCGATCGGCCGCGCGAACGACCTGCTCGAGCAGTACGCGGCGCTCGCGCTCGCCGAGCTACCCCCCGGGACCGAGGTGGTCGACGTCCACACCCACCTCGGCGAGGACATCGACGGCATGTCCGGCGACAGAGACGAGCTGCTCGCGATCCAGCGCGCCTACGGGATCGTGCGCTCGTTCACGTTCTGCCTCGACGAGCCCGACCGCCATCCCGCGTTCACCGCGGCGAACGACCGCACGCTCGCGCACGGAGCCGCCGCGCCGGGCGAGATCGTCCCGTTCGTTCGCCTCGATCTCGACGAGACGCCGGTCGAGGAGGCCCGGCGGTGCCTGGACCTCGGCGCGGGCGGCATCAAGCTCCATCCTCGCGCGCAGCGCTTCCTCCCTGACGATCCGCGGCTCGAGCCGGTGTTCGGCCTCGCCGCGGAGCGCCGCGTCCCCGTGCTCATCCATGGCGGCCGGGGCCTGCCGCCGATCGCGGACTCGCTGGCGCGGCTCCTCGACCGGCACTGCCCGCCGGCGCTCATCATCGCCCACGCGGGGATCGTCGACCTCGCCGCGATGGCGCGGAACTTCGCCGGCCGGCCCGGGGTCTTCTTCGACACATCCGTCTGGAGCGCCCTCGACCTGCTCGACCTCTACCGGCTGATCCCGCCCGAGCAGGTCGTCTACGCGTCGGACTACCCGTACGGCCGACAGCCCAACTCGCTCCTGCTCGCGACGCGAACAGCGCGTGCGGCAGGGCTGGACGACCGACAGCTCCGGGCGATGCTCCACGACACGGGCGCAAGGATCGCGGACGGGCTCGATCCAGTGACACCGACGGCGCCGCGGGGCGCCACGGAGCTCTCGCATCCGGTCACGTTCCTCCGGATCCACCAGTACCTGACGATGGCGTCGGCGATGCTGTGGATGCGGCACCCGTCGGACGAGTTCGGGGTCATCGGACTCGCGCTCAACGCCTGCGAGGAGCGCTCGAACGGCCACCGGGACGCGACCGACCAGATCCGCGAGCTCCTCGTCGCGACCCGCGACCTCTGGGAGCTGGCCGCGGGCTCGGAGGACGACGAGCTGGTCCGCCGGCGCGCCCAGCGCGGCGCCTTCCGGCTCGTCCACCTCGCGAGCGTCCTCGCGGTGACGACGCCGAGCTAGGCTGCGCGCTCGACGGCCCGCTCGACGAGCGTCGAGAGCGCGCGGCGCTTCCACGCCGACTGCGGGCTCCCCTTGAGCCCGGCGAGCGGGTCCGACGGGTCGAGCTCGACGGGGATGTTCGCGACCCCGGCTGCGACGAGGCGCGTCTCCGCGCCGCGGCGGGCCGCCGCGACCGAGACGAGGGGGAACGAGAACGCGGCGCGCTCGCCGAGGCGCTCGTAGGCGGAGGCGTCGGGCGGCGCCGGCAGCCGGATGCCCGTGACCAGCTCCCCCGGCCGAAGGACGATGAGCGAGCGGTCGTCGTCCGTGGGGCGCCGGTACAGGTCGAGGAGCGGCAGCTCCCGGGTGCGGCGGCGGCCGCGCAGCTCGACGGTCGCGCCGCACGCAGCGAGGGCGGGCGCGAGGTCGGAGGGGTGCGCGGAGATGCAGTCGCCGGGCTCGAGCCCGTGCTTGCGGTGATCGCCGATCTGCGCGAAGCAGGTGTCGCCGCCTCCGAGCCAGCAGTCCCACTCGGCGCCGCGGTAGTACCAGCAGCGCGTGTGCTGACAGAGATTCCCACCCACCGTGCCCACGTTGCGGAGGAGCGGCGAGGCAGCCGCTGCGGCCGCGCTCGCGACGGCGGCGTACGACGCGACGAGCGGCGCGGCCGCGAGCTCGGCGAGCGTCACCGCGGCGCCGATCCGCACGCCGCTCCCGTCCTTGTCGATTCCGCCGAGACCCGAGTCGCGGAGGTCGACGAGGAGCGCGGGCACCCGGATGTTGCGGTCGACCTGACCGGCGAGATCGGTTCCTCCGCCCATCGGCACGGCGTCGTCCGAGGCCAGCAGCTTCAGCGCCTCGTCGAGGCTCGCCGGGCGCGCGTAGCCGCTCACGCGAGCGTCTCCAGCACCCGGGCCGGGGTGAGCGGGAGCGCCTCGGCGCGGCGCCCGGTGGCATGCGCGAACGCGTTCGCGATCGCGGCGGCCGTGGGAACGATCGGCGGCTCGCCGAGCCCCTTCGCGCCGAGGTTCGGCAGGTTCGTGTCCGGCAGGTCGACGAAGTCGACCACGATCTCGGGGACGTCGGCGATCGTCGGCACCTTGTAGTCGTCGAGGTGGCCGTTGACCGGGATCCCGGTGGTCGGGTCGACGAGCAGCTCCTCGGAGAGCGCGTAGCCGATGCCCTGGATGACGCCGCCTTCGACCTGGCTGGACGCGGCGAGCGGGTTGACGATGCGGCCGACGTCGTGGACGGCGACGATCCGCTCCACGGTGACGACGCCGGTCCCGGGATCCACGGCCACCTGGGCGATCTGGCAGCCGAAGGTGTTCACCCGGAACCCGTCCGGGTTGGGGCCGCGCGCGCCGGAGCCGTCTATCGTCGCGTTCCCGAGCTTGGCCGTCACCTCGACGACGTCAGCGTCGAGGGCGCCGTCCTTCGAGCGGATGCGACCGTCCGACACGACGAGGTCGTCGACGCCGATCTCGAAGACGTCGGCGGCGAGCCCGAGCAGTTGCCGCCGGACCTTCCCGGCGGCACTCCGCACGGCGGGCAGGACTGCGGGCGTCGTCATCGACCCCCCGGCGACCGGGCCGTAGAGGTTCGGCCCCGTGTCGCCACCGCGGGACGCCACGCGGTCGAGCGGCAGCCCGAGCTCCTCCGCGGCGACGATGCGGGCCGACGTGAGCGTCCCGGTGCCGATGTCCTGGATGCCGGTCGTCACGAGCGCGCGGCCATCGGCGTCGAGACGGATCGACGCGTGCGCAGGCGGCCCGCCGCCGCCCCACCAGATCTGCGTCGCGCAGCCCATCCCCCGGAGAAGCCCGTCGGCGCCCGGCTCGGGGAGAGCCTCGCGGCCGGCCCAGCCGGCCAGCTCCGCGGCGCGGTCGTAGCACGCGAGCAGCCGCTTGCTCGAGTACGGCAAGCCGGACCCCTGGTCGGTGTCGACGTGGTTCAGCCGCCGCAGCTCCAGCGGGTCGAGACCGAGCTGCGCGGCGAGCTCGTCCATCGCCTGGTCGAGCACGGTCACGCCCTCGACGACGCCGGGCGCGCGGAACGCGTTCTGGGCGCGCAGGCTCGTCCGGACGGGGAAGACCATCGCCCGCACGTTCTCGCACGCGTAGAGGGCCAGGGCGGGCTCGGCGACGGGGAAGATCCAGCCACCCGCGCCCATCTCGACCACCGCGGCGAGCTCGATCGCCTGCAGCGTCCCGTCGCGGCTCGCGGCGAGGGTGACGGTCTGGCGCGTCCGCGAGCGCCGTCCGCCCACGACCTGATCCTCGTGGCGGGACAGCGCGAGACGCACCGGCCGGCCGGCGGCCCGCGCGAGCTCGGCTGCGAGAAGTGCCTCGACGCCTGCGCCCTGCTTCGCGCCGAAGCCGCCGCCGATGAACTCCGAGATCACGCGGACGCTCTCGGTCGGAAGGTCGAACCGCGCAGCGAGCTCGCGCCGCGCGTCGAACATGCCCTGCGTCGAGACCCATGCGGTGAGCCGGTCGCCGTCCCAGCGCGCGACCGCCGCGTGGGGCTCGAGCGGCGTCTGGACGTGCGCAGGTGTCTCGCAGGTCAGTTCCACGATCACCTCGGCTCCTGCGATCGCCTCGTCGGGCTCGCCACGAATCGTCTCGCGCGGCTCCTCCGTGAAGCGCTGCTCCTCGAGGCCGGCCTCGAGGTCGAGAGGTGCGAGCGCCTCGTACTCGAGCGCGAGCGCAGCGATCCCCTCCGCCAGCGCGTCCCGCGTGTCGGCGGCGACGGCGGCGACCGGAGCGCCCGCCCAGTGCGGCTCGGCGGTGAGGACCGCCTCGCCGCCCATCGTGAACGGCCCGTCCGGCCCGAGCACCGCGCGGACGCCCGCAATGGCCCGCGCGGCATCGACGTCGAGGTTCGTCACGCGGCAGCGTGCGACGGGCGCCCGGACGATGCGTGCCTCGAGCATGCCCGGGAGCGCGATGTCGACGGTGTAGCGGGCGGCGCCGCTCGTCCGAAGCGGCCCGTCCAGGCGGGTCGCGGGGCGGCCGACGACCTGGAGCTCGGCCTCCTCGGGCCAGGTCTCGAGGTCGTCATCCTCGTCGACGAGCGCCCAGACGTCCTCGAAGCGACCCTCCATCTCGCGCTGCGTGCGAACGAAGCGCGGCCTCACGCGACCACCTGTCCGGACGCCCGGAGGATCGCGCGCTCGATCTTCGGATACGCGCCGCAGCGGCAGATGTTTCCCGCGAGCGCCGTGCGGATCTCCTCGCGGGTCGGCTCGGGAGTGGCGGCCAGGAGCGCGGTCGCGGTGACGATCTGGCCCGGCGTGCAGAAGCCGCATTGCAAGGCGTCCTCGGCGACGAACGCCTCCTGGAGCGACGAGCCCGAGCGGGAAAGGCCCTCGATCGTGGTCACCACGCGCCCCTCGGCCGCCCCGGCGGGCACGAGGCACGAGGCGACCGGAAGCCCGTCGAGGAGGACGGCACATGCGCCGCACGCGCCCTCGCCGCAGCCGAGCTTGGCGCCGGTCAGCGCGAGGTCGTCGCGGAGGACGGTCAGGAGCCGCCGCGTCGGCGGCGCGTCGACGATATGCGTCTCGCCGTTGACCTCGAGCGTGAGTGCCACGCCGCAAGCAGTACCGGCGCCGCTCACCGCTCGTCAACTACCCTCCGGCGATGCGAGCGGTACTCGGAGCCACGATCGCCGCGTTCGTCCTGCTCCTCGCGGGGTGCGGCGACGACGAGAGCGCCGCGCCGGAGACCACCGACCCGGCCGCCACGGGCACCACGACGACGGGCGGCGGCTGCGAGGACGTCGCGGCGCCTGCCCCGCGCGACGACGGCGGTGCCACCCAGCCGACGGAACGCCTCGACCCGGAGAAGACGTGGACACTCAGGTTCGAGACGTCGTGCGGAGCGTTCGTCGTGACGCTGGACACGACGTCGGCGCCGGCGACGGCCGCGTCGCTCGTCGCACTCGCCGAGCAGGGCTTCTTCGACGACACGATCTTCCACCGCATCGTCCCGGGCTTCGTCATCCAGGGCGGCGACCCGACCCAGTCGGGCAGCGGGGGGCCGGGCTACTCGACCGTCGACCCGCCGGCGCAGACGGCCCGGTACTCCAAGGGGGTCGTCGCGATGGCGAAGACCGCCGCCGAGCCGACCGGCACGTCGGGCAGCCAGTTCTTCGTCGTCACCGGAGAGGACGTCGGCCTTCCGCCCGACTACGCGATCGTCGGGGAGGTCACCGACGGCCTCGAGGTCGTCGAGTTGATCGGCACGCTCGGCGATCCGGCGACGGAGCAGCCGCTCCAGCCGATCGTCGTCGAGTCCGTCACCGCCTCGTCGAGCTGAGACCGATGGGCCGCATCGCCGCGGTCGTGCTCGCCGCAGGCGCCGCAACGCGCTTCGGTGCGCCGAAGCAACGCCTCCTCCTGCCCCGGGTGCTCGAGCGCGTGGCAGCGAGCCCGGTCGACGAGATCGTGGTCGTCGAGGGCGCGTACGAGCTTTGTAACAACGTGTTACGAGGCGACGTCCGCGTCGTCCGTTGCGCGGACTGGGAGCGCGGCCCGGGCGCGTCGCTCCGCTGCGGGCTCGAGGCGCTCGACGACGACGTCGAGGCTGCGGTCGTGCTCATGGCCGACGGGCCAGACCTCTCGCCCGGAGCGGTTGCACGCGTCGTCGAGGACTGGCGGACGCACGGCGGCACGGTCGTCGCCGCCTCGTACGAGGGTCATCGCGGGCACCCCCTCGTCGTCTCACGGTCCGCGTGGGTGGACGTCCCGGACGACGGCCTGCGCGTCGTGGCGCCGCGGCTCGTCCCGTGCGACGACCTCGGAGCGCCGGGCGACGTCGACACGCCGGCGGACCTGCCGCCCGGCTTCTGAGCCGGCGGACGCCGTAGACTCGCCGGGTGATCGACCGGCTGCCGCGCCTGCTCCTGCGCGTCGAGGGCGCCGCGGTTGCGGCGACGGCCGTCGCGCTCTACTTCCGGGCGGGCTACCCCTGGTGGCTGCTGCTCGTGCTCGCCCTGGCGCCCGACCTCTCGTTCGTCGGCTATGCCGCGGGGCCGCGCGTCGGGGCCGTCGTGTACGACGCGGCCCACACGTACGCGCTCTCCGTGCCGCTCGCCGCCCTCGGCGTCCTCGCCGACGTCGAGGCGGCCGTCCAGGTCGGGCTCGTGTGGACGGCCCACATCGGGATCGACCGCGCAGCCGGCTACGGGCTCAAGTACCCGACGCGGTTCGAGGACACCCACCTGCAGCGGGTGTGACGCGCGCTACAGCGAGTGCGTCGTGCCGGGCTCGGTCGACCGGAGCTGCGTGAGCTTCGCCATCAGGCCCGGGGGCATTCGCTCGACGGCGGTCGTGCGCACGTACTGGCGGAGCGACTCCTCGAAGCGATAGCGGCGCCGGCAGTAGTCGCATCCTTCGAGGTGCATCTCGGCGACGGTGACCTCGTCGACGGTCAGCTCGCGGTCGAGGTACCCCTGGAGGAGCCTCTCGCACTTGTCGCAGTCGCTCATGCCGCCGCCTCCTCCGCGAGCTTGGCCTTCAGGAGTCGCCGCCCACGATGCAGGCGCGACATGACGGTACCGAGGGGGATGTCGAGGATCTGCGCCGCGTCGGCGTAGCTGAAGTCACCGATGTCGACGAGCACGACGACGTCGCGGAAGTCGTCGGGCAGCGACGCCAGCGCCGTCACGATCGAGTCCTGCGAGAGCCGCTCGACGACGCGGTCCTGGTCGAGCACCTGCTCGCCGCCCGTCTCCGCGATGCTGTTCGCGAGGTAGTAGTCGTGCTCCTCGAGCGGTGTCTCGTCGGGGCGCCGCTGGAGCCGCCGGCCGCGGTCGACGTTGAGGTTGGTGAGGATCCGCAGGAGCCACGCGCGAAGATTCGTCCCCGGCGTGTACGACTGCCAGCTCCTGAATGCCCTCGCGTACGTGTCCTGCACCAGATCCTCTGCTTCCTCGCGGGTGGAGACGAACCGTCGCGCCACCCGGTAGACCTGGTCGGCGAGCGCGAGAGCCTCCTCCTCGAAGCGGACGCGGTCGCGAGCTTCCATCGCGGCCCGACGCGCTCCATCCGACTCGGCCGTCTCCGGCTCGCCCACCGGGGCACCGTAGCAGCGCTGTTACGGGAGGGTGAACGGCCGCGGGGCCGTGACTATTCCCGACGGCCGTGAGCCGTCAGGCGGTCGCACGCTCGTGGAAACCCGCGCCGGCAAGCGTCCCGACGAGCGTTTCGCGCGAGGTCACCTCGTCGTCCCATGTCAGCGTCACGTCGCCCATCAGGGTCGCGTGCGCCGCCTCGAGGCCGGGCTGCCCCTCCAGAGCGGTCGCGAGTCGCATCACGCAGCGCTCGCAGCGGACGCCGGAGACCTGGACGGTGTCGGTCGCGCTCGGCATCTAGGACGATCGTACCGGGGTAGAGATGATGCGCCGAAGCGCCACCTCCGCCCCCGAGAGCGTGACGAGGATCGGGTCGTGGGTGGCACAGATCACGGTCGTCCCGTGCTCGCGCGCGAGATCGGCGAGGAGCCCGCCCACGGCCAGGGTGTTGAGGCTGTCGAGCCGCGCGGTGGGCTCGTCCGCGACGAGCACGGAGGGGCGACCGGAGATCGCCCGAGCGAGCGCGACGCGCTCGCGCTCACCGGCGGAGAGCCGGTCGACCGGGCGCTCGGAGTGATCGGCCAGGCCGACGATCGCCAGGGCGTCCATCGCCCGCTCGCGCGCCTCGAGCCCGTCGACCTCGCGGAGCGTCAGCGCGAGCTCCACGTTCTCGCGTGCCGTCAGCACGCCCGAGAGCCCCGGCATCTGGCCGACGACGCCGATCCGGTCCCGGCGGAACGCGGCGCGCTCGTCACGGTCGAGCGCCGAGAGCACGGCGCCGTCGACGACGATCTCGCCCTCGTCCGGCGTGTCGAGGCCGGCGAGCAGCGCGAGGAGCGTGGACTTGCCCGAGCCGGAGGGGCCGGTGACGACGGTGAACGTGCCGGGCGGGAAGACGCCGTCGAAGTGCTCCAATGCCGTCTCGTGACCGAAGCGCCTGGTGACGCCGCGCGCCTCGACGAGCACGCCGGCGGCGGTCGGCGGCGCCTCGTGCACGACGGCGGCGGCAACGGCGTCGCCGACGGTCGGACGCAGCTCCACGGCGCCGGGACGGACGCGGACGATCGCCCGGTCGCCGATGCCGGCTGTCCGAAGCGACTCCTCGGGGATGCGCAGCCAGCCGCCGCGTCCGATGACGATCGTTTCCTCGTCGCCGGTGCGTTCCTCGCCGACCCGCCCGTCGCGGACGTGGACGACGCGATCGGCGATCGCCGCCGATGCGGGATCGTGGCTGACGACGAGGGCGGCGGCGCCCTCCTCGCGCGCGAGCGAGGCGAGCAGGTCGAGGACGTTCCGGGCTGTCCCCTCGTCGAGCTCGCCGGTCGGCTCATCGGCCACGAGCAGCGCCGGCGAGGGCGCGAGCGCGGCGCAGAGCGCAATCCGCTGCTGCTCGCCGCCCGACAGCTCACCCGGTCTCGCGCCCGCGCGATCCAGGAGATCGACCCGCTCGAGCAGCTGTCGGGCGCGACGCGTCCGCACGGGGCCCGGGACGCCGCGGAGGCCGAGCGGCAGCGCCACGAGCGCCTCTGCGGTGAGGTCCGCCGAGAGCGCACGCCAGTAGTGCTGGTCTGCGTACCCGATGACCCGCGCGCGGTGACGTGCGACGACGTGGCCGGGCGCCGACCCGACGTCGAGCCCGTCGACCACAGCGCGACCGGCCGACGGCCGTTCGAGCCCTGCGACGACGCGGACGAGCGTCGACTTCCCGGCCCCGCTCGGACCGAGCACGACACACAGCTCGCCCCGCTCGACCGCCAGCGTCAAGCCGCGAAGTGCAGCGACGCCGCCGTCCTCGGACGGATGGACGACGAAGACCTCCCGCAGGTCGACGAGCGGCGTCATCCGCCCGTTCCGATCCGCCCGGGGCCACGAGGCTCGGAGAACGCCCGGCGGGTCGTCAGCAGGACGAGCGCCGCCGCGGCGACGGCGAACGCGACACCGGCGGCGACGAGCACGAGCGGGTCGACCGTGGTGACGAGCGGCGGCTCGGGGGCGCTCGCGCGTGCGGTGACCGAGACGACCCGTGTGACGAGCCGCGCGAGGAGCACTCCACCCACGATCCCGGCGAGGACGCCGACGACGGCCACGAGCGTCGCCCGGGTCGTGACGACGCGCCGAAGCAGCGTCGGCGTCGCTCCCTGCGCCTCGAGGTCGACGAGGTCGCCCCGGTCGTCGCGGAGGTCCGACCGGATCGCGAGAGCGAGGCCCCACACGGCCAGCGCGAGGGCTGCGAGAGCTGCCGCACCGAGCGCGAGCAACGTGCCGTGGCCGAGCGGGTCTCGCCGGGCGTCCGCCTCGAGTGCCGCCCGCGAGCGCTTCTCGAGCACGGCGAAGGGCCGTCGCGCGAGCGCTGCCTCGACCTGCTCCTGCTCTCCGTCGGCAACGTCGAGCCAGACCTCGCTGACGGGCGCAGCGCCGGGCGCCCGCGTGTCGACAGCGGTGGCCAGTGCGTCACGGTCGGCGACGAGCGCGTCCCCCGACGTGCCGGGGATGCGCTCGACCACCTCGACGACCTCCACGTTGACGGTCTCCCCGCCGATCCGCAGCGGAAGCGTCCCGCCGGCACCGCCGGCGATGTCGCCGAGCGCGCGCGTCACGACGGCGGTCGGCGGATCGTCGTCCGTCGACTGCCGCGGGCGCACGCGAGCGTGACGCTGGGCGGTTACGGCGTACGTCACCTGCATCCCCGGGCCGGTCGAGCGGCCCGCGGGGGTGACCCCGCCCTCGCCGATCCAGCCGTTCAGCGAGAGCCCGACGAGGCGAAGCGCGGTGGCTCCGCGCAGGGCGATCCCGGCGTCCGCACCTCGGTCGAGCAGGCGCGGCGCGACGAGCTCGAGCCCCACGAGCCGGGCCCCCTGCGCGTCGCGCGGCAGACGCGCCCGAAGCATCGAGGGACGGTCGGGATCTGCGGCGCCGAGCTCGAGTGCCCGGAACCGCCCGTCACGCTGCTCGAGCAGCGCCCGGAACGACAGGAGCCCGGGGCCGACCTCGAGAGCGAGGTCGGAGCCTCGAAGGATCGGCCCGCGGAGCTCGTCCGGGCCGTCGCGCTCGATCGCGTCGGCCACGTCGTCGCGCGATGCGCCCCACTCGTCGCGCCAGAGCGGCTCCGCACGAAGTGCCGCCGGAGGCACGCCGAGCACCGTGACGCCCGAGACTGCGGCGGCAGGGCCGGCGCTTGCAGTGAGCCGGGTGACCGGATGCACGTCTTCCACGCCGGGGATCGCGGCGTACCGCGGGAGCGGCGCCGCGCGCAGGACGGTGACCAGCGAACGGAGGTCCTCACGGACGACGATGTCTGTCGGCACGGCGAAGGCGGCCTGGTCGCGCTCTCCCGTTCGGAGCGTCGACCGGTAGGCCTCGGCGAGGCCGGCGAGCGCTACGGAGAGCGCGAGGAACGCCGCCGCGATCCCGGCCGCGCCGGCCGAGCGCGCGAGCGACACGCCTGCGAGCCGGGCGCTTCCCTTTCGACCCCGCCGCGCCGCCAGGCGCCCCACTGCGGGCAGCAGGCGGGAGGCTGCGACCGCGACCGCGAACGCGACGAGGCCGGGGAGCACGAGAAGCGTCGCCGCGGCCGCGCCGCCCGAGGCGAGCTCGTCGGGATCGACGGCACCGCTGATGACGATTCCGAGGGCGACGAGCAGTGCGACGACCGCCGCGAGGTCCAGCGGCCCGAGGCGTCCCCGGCGGCCGGGCTCGAGCGAGACCGTCACCCCGATCACTGCGGCGGCGACGACCGCGGTCGCGAGCCCCAGGAGCAGACCGGTCGGCGAAAGGACGCTCTTCGCCAGCACCGGCCCGACGGGGGCATCCGCCGCCGCCGCGGCGACGGCACCACCGGCGGCGCCGACGATCCAGCCGACGAGCGCGCCGCCGAAGCCGACGGCGGCGCACTCCGTCCCGGTGAGGAGGGCGCCCTGCCAGCGGCGCGCCCCGTGCCAGGTGAGCCGGCGTCGGGCCGCCGCGAGGTCGCGCCGGAGCGCGCCCGCGGCGAGGACGGCGAACGCGACGAGGAGCGCCGCGGCCTCGCCGCCGACGAGGAGCAGGCGGCGTCCCGCGACGGTCGCGTCGCGCTCCGCGGTGCGGAGCTCCTCGGTCGGAAGCGTCAGCGCCCACGACGGTGACTGCGCCTCGAGGGACGTCCGCGCCCGGTCGGCCCCGTCGACGAGGTCGTTGATCTGCCAGAGCCGCGGCGCGCCCGCGCCGAGCGCCTGCACCCACGCGTACGACCGGTAGGACCGCGCCAGCACCGGTGAGGAGACGAGCGCGTCGACGCCCTCGGCGACGACGAGCGGCGCCGGCGGCGGGCGGTGGTACCGGGAGGCGTCGCGCAGCGCTGGCGCGAGCGCCGCGTCGGCGAGGGCGTTGTCGGTGGGCGCGAGGAAGTCCCCGAAGAGGAGGCCGGAGCGAAGCACCGCGGTGCCGACCTCGACCACGCGCAGCCCCGGCACGTCGGGCAACGCGCCGGCGCCCCGGAGTCGCAGCACCTCGCAGCGCTCTGCCGTGCACGTCCGCGGCAGACGGCCGGTCCGGAGCAGGACGTGCGGCGCGAGGCCGTCGACAGCCGCGAGGCCGACGAACCGGCCGCCGACGGTGCTCTCGCGGACGAGCGCGACCGCGGTCGGCTCACCGACGGGGAGAGCCGAGAGCGCCTGCCGAGCGCTACGGTCGAGCGTGCGCCAGCGCTCCTCCGCGCCGGCGGGAACGCCGAACCAGACGGCACGCACCGCACGGGCGGAAGCGGGAACGCGATCGACGTCCTGCGCGACTCCACGGTCCTTCGCGACGGTCGCCCCCGCGAGAATGCCGGCGAGCACGGCAGCGGCGGCGGCGATGCCGAGCGCTGCGACCAGCGCGCCTCCGTCGCGGCGACGGAGGCGACCGAGCGCGAGACCGACGACGTACCAGGCGCTCCGCACTACGTTGGCCTCCCCGCCGCGCGGCTGCGGTAGGCGCGCGCCTTCTCACGGCCGCCGCAGATCTGCATCGAGCACCAGCTCGACGAGCGGTTGCGCGAGCCGTCGTAGAAGAGCCAGCCGCAGCTCTCCTGACGGCAGGCCTTCATCCGCTCCCAGACGCCGCGCAGCCGGGCCTCCGCGACGACGGCGACGACCGCCCCGAGCGCGCCGTCGGCACTCCCACCTGCGGGTGCGAGCACGGGGGCTCCGGCGACGAGCCGGACCGAGAGCGGGAAGCGGGCGAGCGCCTCGTCGATCTCGCGCTCGCGCGAGGGCTCGAGCGCCTGGCCGAGCGTGTTCGCGAGCGCGAGATCACGGAGCGCGGCGCGGAGAGCGTGTGCCCCCGCGACCGCCTGCGGCCCGACCGGCGCGCCGCGGGCGAGAAGCCCCTGCTCGGCCAGCCAGACGCCGAGCGCCTCCGGCGTGGCGATGTCGTCCCGGTCCCAGTCCGGGATCTCGGTGTTGACGAAGTTCTGGACGAGGTCGAGCGGGGGCGGAGCCGGGGAGCGCCCACCGGGCTGGAAGCCGTCGGTCACCGGGCGACCGTAGCCGCGCCGACGTCACCGGTCAAATCGAATAGATGGTTACGAACCTGAGTGCGTCAGGAGGAGACGGGCTTCCTGCCCTTGACGCCGTGCACCGGGCGGCCCGCGGCCTCCCAGGCGTAGTACGACGCGCTCGGGCCGAACAGCGGCTCGTACGAGACGACGCGCGGGTTCCGGCCGACCTCCTTCGCGCGCTGCGCGTGCCAGAGGAGGTTCGGGTCGTCGCGCTCCTGCCACACGAGGACGAGGTGCGCGGCGGTCATGAACTCGGCGACGAACGGGCAGCCGTCCGCCGGGCACGGAAACGGGTCGGTGCGGACGCACCACCAGCCGATGTGGTCCCCGGCGTCGTCGTCACGCCACAGCGACTCGTCCTCGAGGAGCTCGTCGTCCCCGAGCACGGAGTAGCCCCGCTCCACTGCCTCGCGCTCCACGACAGCACAATAGATGCGATGCACGGCCGCGATCTCGCGATCGTCCTCTCGGGGGGAGGCATGAACGGGCTCCTGATGGAGCTCGGGTTCCTCCGGCGACTCCGGGAGGATCCGCTCTGGGAGCGGCTCGGCTGGGTCTACGGCACGTCGGCCGGGGCGCTCTCGGGCCTCATGGCCGTTCGCGACCGGCTGGACGAGCTCGAGGAGTTCGTCCTCGAGCTCCGGCCCGATGAGACGTTCCGCCCGAACCGGCTGTGGCAGCTCCCCTTCACCGGCCTGCACGACTACGCGCTCCCGGACACGATCGCCGAGCGCCTCATGCCGATCGAGACCCTGGCCGAGGAGGCCGCCGCCTCCCCGGTCGAGCTGGTCGTGTGCGTCACCGACGTCGGCGACGTCGATCTGGACGAGCACCACGCGTACGAGCGGACCTACTCGAGCCGCTCGACGCCGCCCGACGTCATGGCCCAGGCGATGCTGGCGTCGGCCGCCATCAGCGCGCTCGTCCTCCCGTTGCGGGTCGAGGACGTGATCGGCACCGACGGCGGCTGGGTGCGGAACTTCCCGCTCGGGCACGCCTACGACAACCCGGGCGTCCAGCAGATCGTCGGCTTCCGGTACGTCTCGCGCGCGCCGCGGTCGTCGCCCGAGAACCTTCAGCGCCTCCGGCGCAGGCTCGAGCCCTTCCGCGCCGTTCCCCCGGTCCGCGCGCTGATCGGCGAGCTCCGCTCCGCCGAGGAGCGGCAGGAGCGCGGCGAGCCCCCGCACCTCGCCGACATGATCATGCGGCTCATGCGGGTGACGGTCGCGCGGAACACGGAGCTCGAGGTGCGCTCGGCCGCCGAGAAGGACGCGTCTGTCCACGAGCTCAAGTCGCTGCGCGACGCCGTGCTCGCGACCGTGGCACGCAGCGCGCTTCCCTGGAGACGGCGCGCGGCGCTCGCCGAGGTGGAGGAGCGCTTTGCGAGCGCGCGCTTCCCGTTCCGCCACGACCGCGCGCTCCCGCTCACGATCGTGCGGGGGGACGCCGGCGAGCGCGCACTCGATCCCACCTTCCGCTCCGGCCTCGAATGGCCGCTCGAGTCGAAGCAGGCGCTGATCGATCTCGGCTACGAGCTGACGGCCCGCGCGCTTCGCGGGAAGCTCTAGCCGGCCGTGTCGGGCACGCGCCCGAGCTTCACGGTGAGCGTCTGGCGCTCTCCGTCGGCCCGGACGACCGTCACCCGGACGCTCTCGCCGGGCTCGTGCGCCGCGATCGCCTCGCGGAGCTCGTCGACCGACGCGATGTCCTTGCCGTCGATCGCGACAACCATGTCGCCGCCGACCTGATAGCTCTGGCCTGCGACCACGACCTGCGTCTCGCCGCCCTCGATCCCGGCCTTCGCTGCGGGGCTGCCCTGCTGGACGGCACCGACGAGCACACCGGTGTCGGCCGGGAGCTTCAGGACGGAGGCCACCTCGGGCTGGATCTCCTGGAGCGTCACGCCGAGGTAGGCCCGATCGACCTGCCCGTCGTCGAGCAGCTGCGCGACGACGCTCTTGACGGTGTTGGAGGGGACCGCGAAGCCGATCCCGACGTTCCCACCGCTGCCGTTCGCGGTCTCGATCTGGGAGTTGACCCCGATCACGCGACCCGCCGCGTCGATCAGGGGTCCGCCGGAGTTGCCACTGTTGATCGGCGCGTCGGTCTGGATGACGTGGTCGATCGTGAAGTTGTTGGGGGCGCGGACCTGGCGCTGGAGCGCGCTCACGATCCCGGAGGTGACGGTGCGCTCGAGGCCGAAGGGGTTGCCGATCGCGACCACGGGATCGCCGACCTCCACCGCATCCGAGTCCGCGAGCGAGAGCGGGGTCAGGCCCTGCGCGTCGACTTCGACCTGGAGGAGCGCGAGATCGGTGGACGGATCGGTGCCGACGACGGTCGCCTTCACGGTCTCCTGGTTCGAGAAGCTGACCTCGATCTCGGAGCCGCCCTCGACGACGTGGTAGTTCGTGACGATGTGGCCTTCCTTGTCGATCACGAAGCCGGAGCCGAGCGCCCGCTGCGCCTGGCCCGGCTGGACGTTGCCGAAGGCGTCCGTCCCGGAGTCGCCCTGCGACGTGGACGTGATCTGGACGACACCGGGGCCGCTGCGCCGGTAGATCTCGCCGACGTCGATCGGTGTGCCGCGGGTCGCCGAAGCGCCCGAGCTCTGCACGATCGGCGTCGCGGCGAGGACCGAGTCGGTGTCGTCGAATGCGTCGAGCGCCCAGGCGCCGGCAAGTGCCACGCTGCCGCCGAGCAGTGCGGCGGCGGTCAGCGCGGCGACCGGCTTGGCGGCGGACAGGGTCCGGCCGCGCGCGGCCGGGGTCGCGTCGGGGAGAGTCGGAGGCTCGGGAAAGCTCACGCCCTCGTTATAGGCGCGGCCCCGTGAACCACGGGTTGTGAGCCGTTAAGGCGCCGTTCAGCCGACGGCGACTGTCTTTACGACCTGCTCGCGCTCGGCGCCGAGCGCGTCGTCGAGCTTCCGGGCCAGGTCGCCGGAGGCGGAGAGCTCCTCGGTGATGTCCGCGCCGCCGATCAGCTCGCCCTTGACGAACACCTGCGGGATCGTGGGCCAGTCGGAGAGCGCCGAGAGCTCCTGGCGGATCTGCGGGTCCGGGAGGACGTTCACCGCCGTGATCGGCGCGCCTGCGCCCCAGAGCGCCTGGAGCGCTCGGAGCGAGTTCCCGCACGCCGGCTGCTCGGGTGTGCCCTTCATGAAGATCGCGACGGGCTCGTCGTCGATCACCTGCTGGATCTGCTCGCGAAGCGTCATGCGGTTCCCTTCGTCGTGATGCGGAGCTCGTGGATGGTGCCGTCGGCGAGCGGCGCGGCCAGCGCCCGGTTGACGAGGCGGTGCTGCTCGACGAGCGAGAGCCCCTCGAACGACCCGCTCTGGACGCTCACCTGGAAGTGGTCTCCACCGCCGGTCCGGTCGAGCACGTCGACGCTCCCGTCGGGGAAGGCCTCCTCGAGAAGCGCGCGGATCACGTCGGTCGCCATCGGTGATGATGCTAACGACCGTGGGGTCCGGGAGGTCGTCTCGCGATGAGCTTCGTCGCCGGGGCGCGCTGGGCGCGTGCGATGCTAGGACGCAGGGGAGCCTCGATATGGCCTATATCGGGGCGACCGAGGACGACGCAGCGTGCGTGCCGAGCGCGTTCCGGCGGCACAAGGCCTCATCGTGAGACGACCTCCCACAGCCTTCCTCGCGTCCCTTCCCGAGCGGCTGGTGCGCGCGATCGCTGCCCTCCTCGGCGGAACGCTGCACGAGACCTTCGTGCTGACGCTTCCCCGCATCGTCCGCAGCTCGCGGCTCTACGAGGCGACGGCGAGGAACCTCCTCCGGGTGACGATCGAGCTCGTCGGGGGCGTCGAGGCGCGCGTGAAGGTCGAGGACGAGTTCGAGCCGGATCCCGGCCGGCTCGCGCTGCGGAAGGGTGCCGGCAACGTGGTCGAGCTCGGCTCGATCGCCGCCTTCGGGTTCTCGCCGCTCTGGATCCTCGCCGCCGCCGCCGACGTGACGCGCGGCTCGCGCGTGTACCTCGACGCCTTCGTGGCGGAGCTCGTACGGGCAGGGGTGCTGCCCGAGGGCTCGTCGCCCGGCTCGGTCGACGAGCTGCTCGGCGCGCTCGAGGGCGTGTCGGGGACGAGCGCCCGGCTCGTCGACATCCCGCCGCTCGAGGTGCGCGCCCTCCGGCAGTCGTTCGACGACATCCGCCGCGACGCGGCGTCGCTCCCGGGCCCCGACGAGCTCGCCGGGGTCTTCGACGGGCTCCGCGAGGCGTCGCGGCGGGAGGGGACGAGCCTGCTCGAAGTGTCGGTCGGGGTCGGACTCGCGTTCTTCAACTCGGCCCGCCACGTCGGCCGCCAGCACGTGCTCGATCCCTATCGCGAGGACCTCGCCCCCGTGCGCGACGAGGGGCTCGGCGCGTACGCGCGCCGCGTCTCGCGGCCGTACGCCGAGGCGGTGAAGCGCCACTTCGACATCGAGGCCCCCTCGTTCACCGAGCGCGGGCTCGAACGCGTGCGCCGCCGCGACGACGCGGCCTGAGGGCGCAGGGGCAGCCGTAGAATCGGGGACGTGGAGGTCACGGCCGCACGCGGCGCCCGGAACCCGGTGGGCCGCGCCTTCCGGATCCTCTTCTGGATGGCGCCCCGCGACGACGGGCCGTGGGGCGTGCGCGAGATCGCGAAGGGCGTCGAGATGAGCCCGAGCACGGTCCACCGGCTCCTCGGGCTCCTCGAGGAGGAGGGCCTCGTGCGGCAGGACGATCCCGGTGGTGGGTACGACGTCGGCACGGAGCTCCTGCGGCTCGCGTGGACCGCCTCGAGCACGCATCCCATCCGAAGCGCCGCGCTCCCGCACCTGCAGGAGCTCGCCGAGGCGAGCGGCGAGACGGTGAGCTTCGGGCTCTACGACCCGGTCCGGCACCAGACCTACGTGCTCGCGGTTGTCGAGAGCGCCGCCCCGGTTCGCTACGTGTCCAAGCTCCACGAGTGGCGCGACCTCCACACCGGCGCCAGCGGGCGCGCGATAATGGCGTTCCTCCCCGACGACGAGCGGCGCGCCGTGATCGAGAGGACGCGGCTGGCGCCGGCAACGGAGCACACGATCACGAGCGCCGCGGAGCTGGAGCGCGTGCTCGCGCAGGTCCGCGAACGCGGATACGCGTTCAGCCAGGAGGAGCGACGGCTCGGCGGCGTCGGCATCGCGGCGCCGGTCTTCGGCCCGGGCGGCCAGGTCGTGGCGGAGGTGGGCGTCAGCGTCCCCACGCAGCGCTTCGTCGGAGGCGACGAGGAGCGGCTCGCACGCCTCGTCGTCGTCTGCGCCGCGCGGATCACGGAAAACATCGGCGGTTGACCCAATCTGGGAATCGTGTACCCTTGAGAGAAATACATGTTCCTTTGAAAGAAACGATGGAGGGATCATGACGCACCCCGACAGCTTCGAAGCCCGGTCGACCCTCTCCGTCGGTGGCGCGCGCCACGAGATCTTCCGGCTCGATGCGCTCCAGTCCCGGTACGACGTTGCGCGTCTGCCGTACACGCTGCGCGTCCTGCTCGAGAACGTGCTCCGCCGCGAGGACGGCACGACCGTCACCCGCGCGGACGTCGAGGCGGTGGCGGCCTGGAACGCGACGGCCGAGCCGTCGAGCGAGATCACCTTCGCCCCCGCCCGCGTCCTGCTCCAGGACTTCACGGGCGTGCCCGCCGTCGTCGACCTCGCCGCGATGCGCGACGCGATGGCCGGCTTCGGCGGCGACCCGAACATGATCGATCCGCTGATTCCCGCCGAGCTCGTGATCGACCACTCGGTGCAGGTCGACGACTTCGCCAGCCGGCTCGCGATCCGGCGTAACGCCGAGCTCGAGTTCCGGCGGAACCGCGAGCGGTACGCGTTCCTGCGCTGGGGCCAGGGCGCGTTCGACGCGCTCAAGGTCGTGCCGCCGAACACCGGGATCTGCCACCAGGTCAACCTCGAGTTCCTCGCCCGCGTCGTCGAGGCGCGCGACGGGCAGGCGTTCCCCGACACCCTCGTCGGCACGGACTCCCACACGACGATGGTCAACGGCCTCGGCGTGCTCGGGTGGGGCGTCGGCGGCATCGAGGCCGAGGCAGCGATGCTCGGCGAGGCGATCTCGATGCTCGTTCCGCAGGTCGTGGGCTTCCGCCTCCACGGTCAGCTGCCGGAGGGCGCGACCGCGACCGATCTCGTGCTCACGGTGACGCAGATCCTTCGCGCAACCGGGGTGGTCGGGAAGTTCGTCGAGTACTTCGGCGAGGGCCTCGCGGGGCTTCCGCTCGCCGATCGCGCCACGATCGGGAACATGTCGCCCGAGTACGGCGCGACCTGCGGGTTCTTCCCTGTCGACGACGAGACGCTGCGCTACCTGCGCCTCACCGCGCGCGATGACGGTCGCGTCGAGCTTGTCGAGGCGTACTGCAAGGAGAACCTCCTCTGGCACGACCCGAGCGAGCCGGCGACGTACTCGCAGATCGTGGAGCTCGACCTCTCCACGGTGGAGCCGTCGCTCGCCGGGCCGCGCCGGCCGCAGGACCGCATCGCGCTCTCGGCGGCGAAGGCCTCGTTCCTCGAGGCGCTGCCGACCTTCGGGGTCGACTACGGGAGCGCCGTCGACGAGGCAATCGCCGAGTCGTTTCCCGCGAGCGACCCGCCCGCCCACACGGAGCCGGGCTCGGAGGAGCCGCGGGGCGAGCAGGCCGTGCAGGCGGCGCCGGTCGCCGTCGCCCCGTCGCGCAGCGGCATCGAGTGCGAGCTCGACGGCGAGATCGTCCGCCTCGATCACGGCGCCGTCGTGATCGCCGCGATCACGTCGTGCACGAACACGTCGAACCCATCCGTGATGGTCGCTGCCGGGCTGCTGGCGAAGAAGGCCGTCGAGCGTGGCCTCGACCGGCGGCGCTGGGTGAAGTCGAGCCTCGCGCCCGGCTCCAAGGTCGTCAGCGACTACTTCGAGCGCGCCGGCCTGACCCCGTACCTCGAGGCCCTCGGCTTCCACACGGTCGGCTACGGCTGCACGACCTGCATCGGCAACTCCGGGCCGCTGCCCGAGCCGGTGTCGAACGCGATCGCGGAGGGCGATCTCGTCGCGTGCGCCGTGCTCTCCGGGAACCGGAACTTCGAGGCGCGGGTGCACCCCGAGGTCAAGGCGAACTACCTCGCGAGCCCGCCGCTCGTCGTCGCCTACGCGCTCGCAGGGCGGATGGACGTCGACCTCGTGACCGAGCCGCTCGGGCACGACGCGAGCGGCGAGCCGGTGTTCCTCGCCGACCTTTGGCCGTCGCCGGACGAGGTCCGCTCGACGGTCGAGAGCGCCATCGGGCGCGAGATGTTCGAACGCAACTACGCCGACGTCTACACGGGTGACCCGGAGTGGCGCGAGCTGCCGGTCCCGGAGGGATCGCTCTTCGCGTGGGGGGACTCGTCGACCTACGTGCGGCAGCCGCCGTACTTCGACGGCATGGAGCGCGAGCCGGGACAGGTGGAGGACGTCCTCGGCGCGCGCTGCCTCGTGTCCCTCGGCGACTCGGTGACGACCGACCACATCTCGCCGGCCGGGTCGATCAAGCCGGATGCGCCGGCCGGGCGGTACCTCGTCGAGCACGGCGTCGAGCGCGGCGACTTCAACTCGTACGGCTCGCGCCGCGGGAACCACGAGGTGATGGTGCGCGGCACGTTCGCGAACGTGCGGATGCGGAACCTGCTCGTCCCGGGCTCGGAGGGCACGTGGACGATGCACCTCCCCTCGGGCGACGAGGCGACGATCTTCGAGGCGGCCGAGCGGTACCTCGCCGAGGGCGTGCCGACGATCGTCCTCGCCGGCAAGGAGTACGGCTCCGGCTCGTCGCGCGACTGGGCGGCGAAGGGGCCGAAGCTCCTCGGCGTGCGTGCGGTGATCGCCGAGAGCTACGAGCGGATCCACCGGTCGAACCTGCTGATGATGGGGATCCTCCCGCTGCAGTTCCGCGCCGGTGAGAGCCGCGAGTCGCTCGGGCTGACCGGCCGGGAGGAGTTCTCGATCACCGGCGTGGAGAACGGCGAGGCGCGCGAGGTGACGGTGCGGGCCGACGAGCGGGAGTTCCACGCGACCCTCCGGCTCGACACGCCGCGCGAGCGGGAGTACGTCCGTCACGGCGGGATCCTCCCGTACGTGCTGCGGAAGCTGCTGGCGACGTAGCCCGTCGGTCGTCGCGCGGCGCGTGCGCCGCCCGAGCGACGGCTAGGCTCGCAGGTCGTGAGCGTCGCCGCCGTCTCGCTGGTGCTCCCGCTGGTCGGCTTTGCCCTGCTCCTCGCCGTCCCGTCCGCGGACGCTCACTGGCAGCACGGACCGACGCACTTCTGGCTGATCTTCCTGACGGCGCTCGTCAACGTCGTGCTCGGGCTCGCCGCGAGCGAGGCGGCGCGACGGCGGCGGGACGCGCGCGCGTTCCTCGTCTCGCTCGCGTTCCTCGTGTCCGCGGGCTTCCTCGCGCTCCACGCGCTCGCCACGCCGGGGACGCTCGTCGAGGGGCGGAACGTCGGGTTCGTGATCGCGACACCCATCGGACTAGTCCTCGCGAGCTGCTTCGCCGCAACGTCGGCGCTGACGCTCTCCCGCGGCACCGCAGGCTGGATCGTCGAGCACGAGCGCGCGATGCGGGTGGCCGTGATCGCGGCGCTCGCCGTGTGGGCGGTCGTCTCGCTCGCGGAGCTCCCGCCGCTCGACGGACCGCCGCCCGAGGGGGAGCTTCACGGGCCGCTCGTCGCAGTCGCCGCGCCCGGCGTCGCGCTGTTCGGGTTCGCGGCGTGGCGCTACCTCGAGCTCTTCCGGACCCGGCGCGACCAGCTCCAGGCGGCGCTCGCCGCGGCATGGGTGCTACTCGCCGAGGCGCTCGTGGCGATCGGGCTTTCGCGCAGCTGGCACGTCACCTGGTGGGAGTGGCACGTCCTGATGGCCACGGGGTTCGCGCTCGTCGCCTGGACGGCGCGAGCGTCGTACCGGCGCTCCGCCTCGGTCACCGCCGCGTTCGGCGGCCTCTACCTCGACGGCACGCTCGAGCAGGTAGACACGACGACCGGCGACGCGTTGCGCGCAATGGTCGGGGCGCTCGAGACCGGCGAGCCGCTCGACGAGGTCGCGGAGGAGCTTCGCGGGCAGGGCCTCAGCGGCGACGAGGTTGCGCTCCTCGAGCGCTCCGCCCGCGAGGTTCGCCGGATCGAGGAGCTGTTCCGCCCGTACGTTTCACCCGAGCTCGCGGTCGGTCTCGAGGAGGAGCCCGGGCTGGCGCGGCTCGGCGGGGAGGAGCGTGAGGTGACGATCCTCTTCGCCGATCTCGAGGGGTTCACGAGCTGGGCGGAGCAGAGCGCGCCGGGGAAGTCCATCGAGATGCTGAACGAGTACTGGGCCGCCGCGGTCCCCGGTCTCCTCGACGAGGGAGCCACGATCGAGCGCTTCGCGGGAGACGCCGTCATGGCCGTTTTCAACGCCGTTGGTGACCAACCGGACCACGCCGAGCGCGGGATCCGATCAGCACGGGGGCTGCTACGCGCCTCCGAGGCACTGGCCGCACGCAATCCCGGCTGGCCACGCTTCCGCGCCGGCGTGGCCACCGGACCGGCCGCGGTGGGGCACGTCGGGACCGCCGACCAGCGGAGCTTCGCGGCGATCGGCGACACGACGAACCTGGCTGCGCGCCTCCAGGCCGAGGCACGGCCGGGCGAGGCGCTCATCGCGGGCTCCACCGCGGCGACCGGCTCCGAACGGCTCGAGCCCCGCGGCCCGCTCACCGTGCGGGGCCGGACGGAGGCAGTCGACGTGTTCGCTCTCACAGGCAGGGAGCCATGAGGGAGCGCGAGACGAGCTGGGGCATCGAGCCCGTCCCGGAACGGCTGCGGGTGCTGGGCGGGGTCGACCTCGCGCTCCTCTGGGGCAACCTCGGCGTGTCGCTCCTCGTCGTCGTCGCCGGTGCGATCCTCGTGCCCGCGCTCTCGCTGCCGGCCGCGCTCGTGGCGATCCTCGTCGGCTGCCTCGTCGGGAACCTGATGCTCGCGGTCGCCGGCGCCATCGGCGCGCAGGCGCGTGTCCCCGCGATGGTCCTCCTGCGCGCGCCGCTCGGCGAGCGGGGCTCGTACCTCCCGACCGCGGTCAACGTCGTCCAGTGCATCGGGTGGACCGTGTTCGAGCTCCTCGTCATCGCGACCGCTGCGGCGGCGCTGTCCGACGAGCTCCTCGGCTTCGAGGCACGCTGGGCATGGACCCTGATCTTCGGGGCGGCCGCGCTCGTGCTCGGGCTGCTCGGGCCGATCGGCGTCGTGCGGACCGTGATCCGCCGGGTCGCGATCTGGATCGTCCCCATTGCCGTCGCGTACCTCGCCTGGTGGGCGCTGACGGGGGGCGGTCTCGAGGACGCGTGGAGCCGACCCGGCGAGGGCGGGCTCTCGACCTGGCAGGGGATCGACATCGTCGTCGGAGTCACCGTCTCGTGGATCCCGCTGGCCGCCGACTACACCCGCTTCGCGCGCACCGGCACCGGCGCGTTCTGGGGAACGGGCCTCGGCTACCTCGTCCCGGACGCGCTCCTCCTCGCGCTCGGTGCCGTCGTCCTCCTCACCCGGGACGTCGGCGACCCGGCTGCGCTTCCGGCGGCGGTCGCGGCCGGCGGCCTCGTTGCGCTCCTCGCGCTCCTCGCCCTGACGGTGGCCGAGACGGACGAGGCGTTCGCGAACGCGTACTCCGGCGCGGTCTCGCTCCAGAACCTCCTCCCGCGGGCGTCGCAGCCCCTGCTCATCGTGCTGACGACCACGCTCGGCACGGTCGGGGCGCTCGTGCTCGAGTTGACGAGCTTCCAGTCCTTCCTGTTCCTGCTCGGCTCGTGCTTCGTCCCACTGTTCGCCGTGCTGCTCGCCGACTGGCTTGCGGCCGGACGGCGATACGAGCGGGACGACGTGTTCGGCGCCGTGCCGTTCCGGGCTGGGCCGATCGTCGCCTGGCTCGCAGGCTTCGCCGCCTACCAGTGGCTCTCCCCGACCGGGCCAGAGTGGTGGGTCGAGCAGGTCCAGCGGCTGGAGCCGCCTGCGTGGGGGATCGGAGCGACGCTGCCGAGCTTTGCCCTGTCGTTCGCGCTTGCGCTCGCGCTCGGCGCTGCGAGCCGTCGCCTGCGACCCGATACCGTGCGCGCGTGAGCAGGATCGCTCTCGTCGGGAACCTCGCCGTCGACCGCGTCGCCGGTGGCC
This sequence comes from uncultured Actinomycetes bacterium, assembly GCA_963814565.1. Taxonomy (GTDB): domain Bacteria; phylum Actinomycetota; class Thermoleophilia; order Gaiellales; family Gaiellaceae; genus Gaiella. The sequence goes on along the minus strand of CAWFDO010000006.1, from coordinate 56,278 downwards.
CGCCGCGACCGGGAGGGGGCGTGTACTGGGGCGCGCGGGCTGCGGCGCACGTCGGCGCCGATGCGGTCGTCGTGACGCGCTGTGCTGCCGCCGACCGGGACGTCGCGCTCGCGCCGCTCGAGGCGCTCGGCCTGCCCGTGACCTGCGTCGACGCCACGGAGACGACGGCGTTCAGCTTCCACTACGAGGGAGACCATCGCGTCATGAACGTCGACGCCGTCGGCGACGACTGGTCGACGTCCGAGCTCGCGGGCTGGGCTGCTGCGGCACTCGACGGCGCAGAGTGGATACAGATCGCCGGGCTCCTCCGCTCGCACTTCCCGACGGAGGCTGTCGAGGCGCTCGCCCGCGACGGCCACCGGCTGCTGCTCGACGCCCAGGGGAGCCTGCGACGCGCCAAGACCGGGCCGCTCCAGCGAGACGACGAGATCGACCGATCCACGTTCGAGCACCTCGCCGTCCTCAAGGTGAACGAGGAGGAGGGCGCGATCCTCGCGGGGAGCCTCGAGACCGAGCCGCTGCGTGCTCTCGGGGCCGCCGAGGTGCTTCTCACACTCGGCTCACAAGGCGCCCGCGTGATTGCGGGAGACACGGTGGCCGACATCCCCTCCTTTCCGACCCGTGGCGAGGTCGATCCGACCGGCGCCGGCGACTCGTTCTCGGTCGTCTACCTCGACGGACGGGCGCGCGGGCTCGACCCGGGCGCCGCCGCCCGGCGGGCGTCGGAGACGGTCGCTGACCTGATCAGCCGCGGCTGATGCACGCGCTCGTCGCGTGCGCGCTCGGCACCGCCGAGGTGGACCTCGTCGAGGACGAGGTCGTCGAGATCACGGACGTGTCCGTCGAGCGACCCAGCCTCGCGCTCGACCTGCCGCTCGTCGTCGCGGCTGCGGCGCACGGCTCAACCGTGGTCGCGGTCGTCGACCGCCGACCGCCGCTCGTCGTCTCGAACGACGGCGGCACGACGTGGCGCGAGGCGGGTGCGGGACTCGGGCCCGGGACCGCCGTCGCGATCTCGCCCGACGACCCCGACGTCGTGCTCTATGCGACCGCCGAGCGCCTCCACGTCTCGCGGGACGGCGGCCGCTTCTGGCACGCGCTGTCGATCGAGTTGCCGGGCATCACGGCGGTGGCACTCGTCGACTGACGCGGTGCCTGTGCAACCATCTCGGCTCAGCGACCGATGGAGGAGCGCATGAGCGGCCTTGACGACCTGATCGGCGGCCTGACGAAGAAGAGCGGTGGCGGTGGCGGCGGCGTGGAGGACATCCTCGGGGGCCTGCTGGGCGGTGGCGGTGGGTCGGAGGGAACGAGCGGGTCGAGCGGCGGGCTCGACGATCTCCTTGGCGGCCTCCTCGGGGGCGGCGGGTCGGGGGCCGGCGGAGGAGCGAAGACAGGGGGCGTGAACATGGGCGCGCTCGTCGGCGCGCTCGCGCCTGTGGTGATCGGGATGCTGAAGAGCGGCGGCCTCCAGAAGATCGTTCAGGGGTTCCAGCAGAAGGGCATGGGCGCCCAGGCCGATTCCTGGGTCTCCACCGGCGGCAACGAGCAGGTGAGCGGCAGCGACATGCGCGTGGGGCTGGGCGACGACGAGGTCCGGCACTTCGCGCAGGAGGCCGGGATCCCCGAGGACGAGGCCGCGGACGTGCTGGCCGCAGTCGTCCCGCAGGTCGTCAACGGCCTGACGCCGGACGGCCGTGTCCCATCCGACGACGAGCTCGAAGCGCTGCTCCGCCGGCTCCAGCCCGCGTAGACGTCTACCCGCGGAGGCGGTACTCGCCGCGCGCGACGACGACCGCCGCGCCGCCGACCTCGACGGCGTCGATGAGGCCGTCCCCACCCTCTGCGCGGGCGTGGAGGGTCGAGGGGCGCCCCATCTCGACCCCCTGCGTGATCACGATCTCGTCGCCCCAGGCGATGTGGCCGTGACGCGCGAGATGGCACGCGATCGGGCCGGCCGCCGACCCCGTCGCGGGGTCCTCGCCGTGCGCCCAGAACATGCGGCTCCGCCAGCCGTCGCCCGACGCCGCGAATGCGTTGATGCCGGTGATCTCCAGCGCGGCGATCGCCTCGCCGTCACGGGTCAGACGGCCAAGCGCGGACAGGTCGTCGAGCGTGACGAGGATGTGGCGCGCGCCGTTGTCGTAGAGCTCGATCGGCAGCGCCGACCGCTCGGCGCCGATCGCCGCCAGCACCCCGTCGGGATCCTCGACCGCCTCGACACGCGGTACGGGCTGCAGCATGCGGCCGAACACGAGCGCTCCCGACTCGTCGCGCTCGAGCGTGACCGGCACGATCCCGGCGAGGGTCTCGAGCTCGATGACGCCGCGCTGGAGCGGCGCGCCGAGCACGAACGCCGCACCGAGCGTCGGATGCCCTGCGAACCGCATCTCGACGCCCGGGTTGAAGATCCGGATCCGCGCCGTCCCTCCCTGCTCCGGGGGGAGGACGAAGACGGTCTCGGAGAAGCCGATCTCGCGGGTGAGCGCCTGCATCGTGGCGTCGTCCATGCCGCGTGCGTCGGTGAACACGGCGAGCTGGTTGCCCGTGAGCGGCGTGTCGGTGAAGACGTCGGCGAAGACGTAGCGGTACGAGGGCACAGGCGGGTTATAGCCCGCGGTCGCCCTCGACCCACTTCGAGTGGTGCTCGCGCGCCCAGTCCTCGCGGACGTCGCCGGTCGTCATGCCCCGGAGCGCGTGCCGGGTCGACGGGTGGATCACCGCGAGATAGAGGTGCCCGGCGAGCAGCACGACGGAGGCGAGCGTCAGCATCTCGTGGACCGTGCCCGTGCCGTCGAAGAGAAAGCGGTGGTCGCGCTCGCCGAGCCAGAGGAAGAATCCGGAGACGACGAAGAGCAGGGCGAAGGCCGCGGTGAGCAGGGTGTTGAGCTTCTGGCCGGCGTTGAAGCGCCCCTGAGGCGCGCGTCGACCGCGGAGCCAGCGGCGATCGTCCGCATCGAGCGTCTCGACCTCGCGCCAGTCGGCGGCAAGTCGCCGCCGGTCACCGAACGCGAGGACGAGAACGATCGCGACGGCCCAGACGATCGCCGAGCCGAGATGGAGGTTCTTGACGAGGTTCCGGCGCGCGATCGCCTCCGACAGGACCGGCAGGTAGAGGACGAGGCCGGTGGCGAGCATCGCGAGGAAGCCGCCGGCATGCACCCAGTGGAGCGCCCGCTCGGTCGGGCCGAACCGGCGCACCATCGGGCCGTCGCTCACAGGCCGTTCGACCCCCCGACCCACGCGTCCTCGTCGTAGCCGCGCTGCTCCCAGTAGCCGACGTGACTCGTGTGGGTCTGCACCTCGATGCGCGTCACCCACTTGACGCTCTTGTAGCCGTACATCCGCGGCATCACGACCCGCGCGGGGAAACCGTGCGGCTCGGAGAGCGGCTTCCCGTCGAGGTCGAGCGCCAGGAGGGCGTCGTGCGCGAACGCCTGCGGGAGCGACAGCGTGTCGTCGTACGGGACCTCGTCCGACACGAAGCGGAGCGCCTTCGCGTCGGGGCGGAGGCCGGCGCCCGCGAGGAGGTCGCGGAAGCGGACGCCCGTCCACCGGACGTCGTAGACGCTCCACCCGGTGACGCAGTGGAAGTCCGAGACCTGCTCGGCCCGCGGCAGCGCCCGGAGGTCGTCGAGCGTGTACGTGACCGGGCGCTCCACCGCACCTGCGATCGACAGCCGGTACGCGGCCGGATCGATCCGCGGGACCGCGCTCCCGATCGTGTAGATCCGCCAGCCCGACGTCGGCACGATCGCCTCCACGGTGTCGGGCACGAGCCGCCCGGCGAGCCGCATCGCGTCGCGTCCGAGGAACAGCCCCGCCACGCCGGCGCCGACCACTCCCAGGAACGCAGCGCGCCCGATCGTGCGATCGTCCACCCCCTTCTTGTAGCGAACGTTCCTTACGACCGCCTTAGAAGTCCTGGCAGGCTCGTACGCGGCAAGCGTGCACGGACACCGGACTATGCTCGGCGACGATGCGCATCGTGCACCTCTGCCGCCACGCGACGGCCGCCGAGGGCGAGCCCGACGAGCTTCGCGAGCTGACCCCGCAGGGCGTCGACCAGGCGCGGGCGCTCGGCCGGCAGCTCGCCACCTCGCCGGACCGGCCGGTGGTCGTCCTCACGAGCCCGCTCCTCCGAGCGCGTCGAACCGCCGAGCTCCTCGCCGAGGAGACGGGCGCCGAGGTGCGCGTCGAGCCGCTGCTCGCGCCGGGCGCGACCGTCGATGCGCTACGACGCGCGGTCGACGACGTCGTCGGCCCCGTCGCGACCGTCGGGCACCAGCCCGACTGCTCCGAGATCGCCCTGGCGGTGACGGGGCGCGACCCCGGATTCCCGCCCGGGGGCGTCGCACGTCTGGAGCTCAGCCCTGACTGAGTCGCTTCTCGAGGCGGGCGAACCAGGTGGCGTTCCATTCCATCAACTCGACTCCGTAGCGGAGCACCTCGTCGTCCTGGACGTCGAGCTCCTCCCCGATCTCCCGGAAGTACACCGCCGAGAGCTCGAACCAGGTCCGGCGGCGACGGACGAGCTCGAGGACGTCCTCCGGCCGAAGCAGGTCGCTGAAGAACAGCCGGAGCAGACCCTCGTCCCGGATCTCGAACGCCGTCTCGGTGTCGAGCAGCCACTCGCGCACGGCCCGTTTCCCCGCGGGCGTGATGCGGTACACGCGGCGCCGCACCCGGCCGCGCGGCTCCTCGCTCGACTCGATCAGCCCCTGCCGCTCGAGGCGTCGGAGCTCGGGGTAGATCTGGCCGTAGCTCGCGCCCCAAAAGAAGCGGGTCGAGCTGTCGGCGATCCTCTTGACGTCGTACCCCGTGCGGGGTCCCGAGGCGACCAGGCCGAGGATGACGCGTGCGGTGGGGGTGAGAGTTGACATATCTGCCAGAGATATCCTACTGTATCTACCAGATATGTCGGCTGGACAGGATCTCGCCTTCGCCCGCCCCACCCAGGGGACGTCGCGAGTGAGCGCCGCCGAGCCCGCGATCCGCGTTGCGGGCCTCCGCAAGTCCTACGACGGCGTCGAGGCGGTCCGCGGGATCGACTTCGACGTCCGGCACGGCGAGGTCTTCGGCCTGCTGGGCCCGAACGGCGCCGGCAAGACGACGACGGTCGAGATCCTGGAGGGCTACCGGCCGCGCGACGGCGGCGAGGTGCACGTCCTCGGCGTCGACCCGTGGCGGGCCGATGCCGCCCATCGGGCGCGGATCGGCGTGGTGCTCCAGCACTCCGAGCTGCCACCGACGCTGTCGGTGCGCGAGGTGCACCGGATGTTCGCCGGGTACTACGAGCAGCCCCGCGACGTCGACGAGGTGATCGAGCTCGTCGGGCTCGGCGAGAAGCGCGACGCGCGGGTGAAGACGCTGTCGGGCGGGCAGAAGCGCCGGCTCGACCTCGGCGTCGCGCTCGTCGGCGATCCCGACCTCGTCTTCCTCGACGAGCCGACGACCGGCTTCGACCCGGCGGCGCGCCGGACGGCCTGGGAGCTCGTGCGCTCGTTGCGCGCGCTCGGCAAGACGATCCTCCTGACGACGCACTACCTCGACGAGGCGCAGCAGCTCGCGGATCGCGTCGCCGTCATCCGCGAGGGAGCAGCTCGTGCGCATCGGGACCCCGCACGAGCTGATCGGCGTGGCGCCGAAGGTCGAGATCCGCTACCGGGAGGACGGGCGCGACGTCGTCGTCGAGACCGACGAGCCGACGCGGCTGCTCGCCGAGCTGACCGCCGCGGCGGTCGCGGAGGGCCGTGAGCTGGAGGCGCTCGAGGTGCGCCGGCCGACGCTCGAGGACGTCTATCTCGACCTCGTCGACGGAGACGACACGTGAGCCTGCTCGTCCACGAGCTGCGGATGCAGCAGCTCATGTTCTGGCGCAACCGCGAGTCGGCGGTGTTCGTCTTCGTGTTCCCGCCGATGCTCTTCCTCCTGCTCGGCGCGGTCTACGACGGGACGATCGACGGCGTACCGGCGGCCGACCGGCTGCTGGTCGGGATGCTCGGGTACGGCTGCGCGAACACCGCGTTCGGCGGCCTCGCGATCACGCTCGTGATCCGGCGGGAGCTCGGGATCCTCAAGCGCCTGCGCGCCACGCCCCTGCCTGCCGCCACGTACCTCGCCGCCGTGCTCGTCTCGACCCTGCTCGTCTTCTTCCTGCAGATGCTGCTCACGGTCGGGCTCGGAATGGCGCTCTACGACGCGCAGGGCGCCGAGAGCTGGCTCGCCGTCGTGCCGGTGCTGCTGCTCGGCGGGATCGCGTTCGCGGGGCTCGGCTTCGGCGTCGCGTCGGTGATCCGCTCCGCCGAGGGCTCCTCGGCCGTCGTCAACCTGATCATCCTCCCGATGGCGTTCCTCTCCGGCTCGTTCGGCCCGACCTCGGGATACCCGGAGGTGCTCCAGGTGATCGCCGACGTGCTCCCGCTCACGTACCTCATCGACCTGATCGAGGCGGCGTACCTGAGCGGCGACCCGCTCTCGAGCGACCCGACCGCCGTCGCGGTGCTCGTCGCGTGGGGGGTCGCGGGCTACGCCGTCGCGTCGAGGCGCTTCGGCTGGGAGCCGCGCGAGCGCTGAGGGCGGCTCCGCCGTCTGCCGAGCGGTGGGTCGCCTCCCGAGCGCGGCGGGACCTCCCCGGACTGCTTACCAGTCGCCGACGCTGCCGTCCGCGTAGAAGACGCGCTGTGGGAGCTCAGGCGCGAAGGGGTGCCGGCGCACGACGTCGAGGTCGATCTCGACGCCGAGGCCCGGTCGATCGCCCGGGTAGGCCTTCATTCCGTCGGGGTCGATCCGATGCGACGGCGGCGCGACCTCGGAGCGCCACGGAACATCGGTCGTGACCGCCTCGCAGATGACGTAGGCCGGCGTTGCAAGGCCGAGCTCGATCGAAGCTGCCGTCGAGACGGGCCCCTGGGGATTGTGAGGCGCCAACGCGACCCGGTACGTCTCGGCGAGCGCGGCGATGCGCCGGGCCTCGGTGAGACCGCCGCAGTGGGTGATGTCGGGCTGAAGGACGCTGCAAGCGCTCTTCTCCAGGAGCTCCCGGAAGCCGTGGACGCCGACGAGCCGCTCTCCCGTTGCGATCGGGGTCGCGACAGCTGCCTGGATGGCGGCGATGTCGTCTGCGCGCTCCGGCCAGCAGGGTTCCTCCAGCCAGTAAAGGCCGAACTCCTCGAGCGCGTGGGCGAAGAGGTGCCCCATGCGCGGGCTCGGGCGGGCATGGCAGTCGACCATCACGTCGACCTCGTCGCCGACCGCCTCTCTCATCGCCGCGACGCAGCGGTGGGCGTGGCGGACGGGCACCAGTCCCTCCAGCGGCATCGTCGGCGGCACCGCCATCGACTTGAACGCCGTGAACCCCTGCTCGACCATCGCGGTCGCCAGCTCCGCGAAGCGTTGCGGGTCGTCGCTTTCGTAGAAGTCCTCCATCCTGCCGCCGCCGAGGTGGCCGTAGAGGCGGACGTAGTCCCGCACGCGCCCGCCCCAGAGGCGGTGGCAGGGCACGCCGTGCACCTTGCCCAGAATGTCCCACAGGGCGATGTCCACGCCGCTCATGGCGGTCGCGCGGACGATCCCGCTCGCATGCCAGAAGTGCTGCCGGAACATCATCTGCCAGAGGTGCTCGATCCTGGTCGGATCCTCCCCGACGACAAGCTCCGCCAGATCCTCGACGGCTCCCACCACGGCCCTCGTGTGCCATTCGAGCGTCGCTTCCCCCCAGCCGTAGAGCCCGTCCTCGTCGGTGAGCACGCGCACGAACACCCAGTTGCGCATCCGCGCGTTGCAGACGTGCGCCTCGACCCCGGTGATCCTCATGCCAACCGGTCCAGCAGTGCGGCGCTCTCGTCGATCAGGCGCTCCGCCTCGCCGCGGTCGACGTTCGAGTTGGTGATCCCGTACGCCCAGCGGTAGCGGTCCTGGTCGAGCAGGTCGTCGAGCGAGACGCCGTCGAGCAGGTCGAGGTCCTCGCTCGCCGGGAGGTACCCGGCGTAGTCGTTGGAGTACGCGAGCGTGAACGTCGTCGCGAACGGGCTCGCGTCCCGGATCCGGGCGCCGCACTCGTTGAAGAGCTCGAACGGGTTGGCGACGAGCGCCGCGTCACCGATCCGGAGCGCCTGGATCTCCGCCGGCACGGGCTCGTCGGGCCGCCGGGCCATGTCGGCGTACATCGCGAGCGCGGAGCGCTGGTAGAGCGACGGGTAGTCCTGGGCCGAGGTCGCCGTGTGGACGTCGTCGGGCCAGCGCTCGGGGAACGCCGGGGCGGGCTCGGCCGCGAGGGCTGCCAGCCGGCTCTCGAGCTCGCCGAGCTCCCACGGGATCCGGCGGCGGCGGAGCTCGAGCCGCTTCGACGCCGCTCCCAGCCGTGCCTCGTCGACCGGCTCGATCGCGCCGTGGACGTCGACCGCCGCCGCCGCGATCGCGCGACCGAGCTCGTCCCGCCTCTCGTACGAGTGCGGGCTCGCGTCGCGGTTCCCGAACCAGTAGTCCCAGCCGGCGACGTCCCCGGCGCAGCCCGAGAGGAAGATGCACTCCGTCCCCGGAATCGCGTCCTCGACGGCGACCCGGAGCGGCCCCGGGAAGTCGGCGTTCCAGAGCAGGGTCTGACCGCCCATCAGCGTCGCGTGGCAGGCGAACGACGCGACCACCGCGAGCGGAGCGCCGTCGGCCGTGTCGACGCGCAGCACCGGGACGCCGTCGTCGACCGGCCGCTCGTGACGGACGCGGTTCACCGTGACGCCGGGCGCACGGCCGCTTCCCCAGCCGACGCGCGCGGGCACGCGTCCGCACCAGGCGGCGTAGACCGCGCCGGCGAGCCGCTCCGCGAGCCCCTCGGCGTAGCGCGCGAAGGCCGACGCGTCGACCAGGCCCGCGACCGACGAGCCGCGGGAGAGGCTCGGCGCGCTGTGGTTGTGCCCGGCGTTGACGAGGACCGCCTCCGGCACGATCCCGGTCAGCTCCCCGACGATCCGGCGCACGTCCGCGGTGAGGTCGGCGCCGGCGAAGACGAGGTCGCAGGCGACGATCGCGACCGGCGAGCGCCCGTCGTCGAGGACGAGCGCCTGGCCGAGCATCGGGTCGTGAACGCCCTCGGCGAGGCCGCTCCGGGCGGCCCAGCAGCCGTGGGGCAGCCCGCACGGCGGCGTGATGTCGACGCGCGAGACGCCCGCGGTCAGGGTCATCGGGCCTCCTTTGTCATCGGCGTGCGACCAGCTCGTCGTAGGTCTCGGGGCGGCGCTTGCGGAGCGTGAACCAGGGGTTCTCACGGGCACGGACGAGCGCCTCCGGATCGAGATCGGCCGCGACCCACGCAGTCTCCGTCCCGGCCGCCGACCGCGCGAGCTGCGATCCGTCGGGGCCGAGCACGTAGGCGCCGCCCACGTGGGTCGAGTGGCCGTCGAAGCCGACCTGGTCGGAGAACGCGGCGAAGACAGCGTTGTCGCGCGCGAGCACGTCGTGGAGCCGCGGCGGGGTCGGCGACGCGTCGAGCAGCTCCTCCTGCGCCCGCAGGAGGGCCTCGACCGCCTCCTCTCGACCCCGGCCGTCGAAGGTCAGCTCGCCGCCGCCTGCCGGCATCGTGCGATTCGCATGCGGCAAGAGAATCAGCTCCGCGCCCTTCAGCGCGAGGATGCGCCAGCTCTCGAAGAAGTCGCTGTCGTGGCAGATCGCCGTCCCCACACGGCAGAAGCCGAGGTCGACGACGTTCCAGTCGTACGCCTGCCGGAAGCGGAAGAACTCGTCGTCGGAGGCGTGCACCTTGCGCTGGAGGCCGAGCAGGCCGCCGCGGCCGACGAGGGCGAAGGAGTTGTAGTGCGTGCCGCGGTCGAGCTCGCAGAAGCCGTAGCCGACGACGATGCCGCGCTCCGTCGCCCGGCCGGCGAGCGCCTGGAAGATGCGGCCGTCGGCCGGCTCCGCGTTCCGGGTCACCTCGGGGCTGCCGTTGTGGCCCGTGACCGAGCACTCGGGGAAGACGACGAGATCGCAACCGGCACCCGCCGTCTCGTCCACGAGCGCGAGGTGCGTCTCGAGGTTGTGCTCGACGTCGAGATGACGGACATCGACCTGCGTGACGGCCACCCGGCAGCGCTGCACGTCAGTCGAGCTCCGAGCGGTCGACGACGCGGCCGGTGACGACGACGTTGTCGCCCTGGTCGGTCGTCGCGATCGCGCGGACGACGCACACGACCCCGCCGTTTCGCGCCTCGATCACCGCGGGCGGCCGATCCGGACGCTCGAGGAAGTGGATTCGCCCGACCGGCTCGCCCGGCTCGACGACCTGCCCGAGGTCGACGAGCGTCTCGAAGAGGCCCGACTCCGGAGCGAGCACGTAGTCGGCCTCGTCCGTGGCCATCAGGAGCGTCGGCGCCGGCCGCCCGAGCTCTTCGCGTGTCACGACCTGGCCTGCGAGGACGCCCTCGTGGCGCAGGACGTTCGCGAGCCCGTCGGCCGCGAGCCGGTGGATCGCCGCGGTCACATGCCCGCCGCCTCCGAGCTCGGTCGAGATCACCGTCTTGCCCTGACGCTCCGCCTCCCCGACGAGGAGGCCCGTCCCGGCGATGTCGATGTAGACGCAGCACCAATCGGTGTTCCACGCGAGCATCCCGTCCACCATGCGCCGCCGCTGATCGGCGTCCTCGACCCAGTGCATCTCCGACCACGGCAGGCAGAGGCCGGTGCGACCGCCGGAGTGGATGTCGACGACGACCTCAGAGCGCGGGAAGATCTCGGTCGAGAGGAAGTGCGCCAGCTGCTCGTCCGCCGGGCCGTCGGGGCTGCCCGGGAACGAGCGGTTCATGTTCGCGCCCGACGGCCAGAGCCTCGTGTACGCGAGCGAGGCCTCGGGCGAGAGGCACGGGATGACGATCACGCGGCCCGCGACGTCCTGCGGCTCGAGCTCTCGTGCGAGCTTGATCGCGGCGACCTGGCCCTCTGGCTCGTCGCCGTGGACGCCGCCGATGACGACCGCGGTCGGCCCGTCGCCGTTCGCGACCGAGACGATCGGGACGGTGAGACTCGACCAGCCGCTCGTATTGGAGGAGCGCGGGACCCGCAGGTGCCCGAGCTGCTTGCCGGGCCCGTCCAGGTCGATCGTGCAGCGGATCGGAGAGTCGCTCATGTGCGTCGCCGGCCTCGTCGGAGGAGGTTAGTGGATTGTTGACAATTTCGCTATAGTCGACAATCGGCCGGGGAGCCCGGCAAGAGCGCAGCCGAGCTTCCCCGGGAGGAGTCGCGTGCAGATCACCGACGTCGAGGCGATCGTCCTCCGACAGGCGACCGTCGACGACGGGATCGCGGACGGGAGCCAGGACGACCTCGTCGTCCTCGTGCACACCGACGAGGGCATCATCGGGATCGGCGAGGTCGACTCCGCCCCCGACGTCGTCGCCGCTCTCATCCGCCAGGACAGCTCCCACGCCGTCGCCCACAGCCTCCGCTCGACGCTCGTCGGGCGCGACCCGCTCGACGTCGAAGGCGCGTGGGACGCGATGTACCGCGGCCTGATCTACGTCGGCCGCCGCGGGATCGGGATCCACGCGATCAGCGGCGTCGACATCGCGCTCTGGGACATCCGCGGCAAGGCGCTCGGCAAGCCGGTGTGCGAGCTCCTCGGGGAGGTCCGGCGCGACCGCGTGCGCGCGTACGCGTCGATGCTGATGCCCGACACGCCCGAGGAGACCGCCGAGCGCGTCACCGCGCTCCGCGAGCAGGGCTTCACCGCCGTCAAGCTCGGCTGGGGGCCCCTCGGTCGAGACGCCGACCACGACGTCCGGCTGGCCGCGGCGGCGAAGGACGCCGGCGGCGACGGGGTCGACATCCTGATCGACGCCGGCCTCGGGTACGAGGAGGACGCGCAGAAGGCGATCGGCGTCGCGCGCGAGCTCGAGCAGCTCGGGATCGGCTGGCTCGAGGAGCCGTTCGTCCCGGACGCGTACGAGGCGTACGCGGAGCTCGCCGACGCGGTCGACCTGACGATCGCCGCGGGCGAGCAGGACGTCACGCGCTGGGGCTTCCGGGAGCTGATCGAGCGCGGCCACGTCGACCTCGTCCAGCCCGACGTGACCCGGTGCGGCGGCATCACCGAGACGCTGCGGATCGCCACCCTCGCGGCCGAGTACGGCGTCGCGACGGTGCCGCACGCGTGGAAGAGCGGCATCATCAAGGCGGCGTCGCTCCACGTGAACGCCGTGCTGCCCGACGCCCTCTACCAGGAGTACTGCGTGGCCGAGACGCCGATCAACACCGCCCTCACGGTCGAGCGGCTCCCGCTCGAGGCCGACGGCTGCATTGCGGTGCCGACCGCGCCCGGGATCGGCGTCACGCTCGACGAGGACGTCGTCGCGTCGCTCAGGGTGGCCGGATGAGCCTCAGAACTGCCGCAGAGCTCGCCGCCGAGCAGCTGGCCGCGCGCGCAGCGGCGGTCATCCCCGGCGGGGTCAACAGCGGCCAGCGCCGGGTGCCCGGCCTCGAGGACCTCGTCGTCACCGCGACGAGCGGAGCGACCTTCACCGACGCGAACGGCGCCACGTACACGGACTATCACGCCGCGTTCGGGCCGCCGCTTCTGGGCCACAACGACCCCGATGTCGACGGCGCGGTGGCGGCCGCCGGACGCTCGGTCGACCTGATGGGGGTCGGGGTGACACCCGTCGAGATCGAGCTCGCCGAGCGCCTCGTGGACGCCGTCCCGTCGCTGGAGAAGGTGCTGCTGACGGCGACCGGGAGCGAGGCGACGTTCCACGCGCTGCGTCTGGCGCGCACGGTCACCGGTCGGCGACACGTCCTCAAGTTCCAGGGCTGCTACCACGGCTGGCACGACGCGGTCGCGATGAACGTCATCTCGCCGGCGGAGAAGGTCGGGACGAAGGACCTGCTCTCCGGCGGCATCCTCCCCGAGGTCGCGGACGCGACGATCGTCGTCCCCTTCAACGACGCGGCGGCCGTCGAGCGAGCGCTCACGGACCACGACGTCGCGGCGATCATCATCGAGCCGATCCCGCACAACATCGGGGCGGTGCTGCCGCAGCCGGGGTTCCTCGAGCGCCTGCGCGAGCTCGCGACGGCGCACGGGACGGTGCTGGTCTTCGACGAGGTGATCACCGGCTTTCGGCACGGGCTCGGCGGCTACCAGGCGATCGCCGGCGTCACGCCGGACCTGACGACGCTCGGGAAGGCGATGGCGAACGGCTGGCCCATCTCGGCGCTCGGCGGCAAGGCCGAGCTCATGGATCTGTTCTCGACGACCCCGGGCCGGCCCGCGTTCTTCGCCGGGACGTTCAACGGCCACCCGGCAACGGCGGCGGCCGCCCTGGCCACCGTCGACAAGCTCCAGCGCGAGCCCGTGCACGAGCACGTGTTCCGGCTGGGCGAGCGGGCGCGCACCGGGCTCGAAGCGCTGTACGAGCGGCTCGGCGTCCCGGCCGTCGTGAGCGGCTTCGGCTCGGTGTTCGTCACGTACTTCCTCGAGGGACCGGTCGTCTCGTACGACGACCTCCTGCGGAACGACGTCGACCTCTTCGTCGGCTATCGCCGCGAGCTGATGAGCGAGGGCATCTTCGAGTTGCCGCTCAACCTCAAGCGCTCGCACTTCTCGTACGCGCACACGGACGAGGACGTCGACCGGCTGCTCGAGGGGACGGAGGCCGCCGTGACCCGCGTCCTGGACGCCCGCGCGTGACGGACTCGCCGGTCGGCTGCACCATCGACTTCGCCGCGACCGGCAGGCAGGTCGGCCACCTCTCCCTCGCAAAGATCAACAACACCGCCGGCTGGGCGAGCACGTTCGTCCACATCGCGCAGGTGGCGAACGGCGACGGGCCGACGGTGCTGGTGCTCGCCGGCAACCACGGCGACGAGTACGAGGGCCAGGTCGCAGCCATGCGCCTCCTGCAGTGGCTCCAGCCGGAGCAGGTCTCCGGCCGGGTCATCGTGATCCCGGTGCTCTCCGTCGAGGCGTCGAAGGCGAACACCCGGAGCTGGCCCTCGGGGGCGAACTTCAACCGCTCGTTCCCCGGACGCCCCGACGGGCCGCCGAACGAGCAGCTGGCCGACTTCCTGACGCGCGTGCTCTTCCCGCAGGCGGACGTCGTGATCGACATGCACTCCGGCGGCCGCAGCGCCTGGTTCATCCCGTGCTCGCACATGCACGTCGTCGACGACCCCGTCCAGCGCAGGGCGATGCTCGAGGGCATGGAGGCCTGGAACTCCGACTGGCACTACCTCTACATCGACGTGAACGGCACCGGGCTGCTCCCGGTGGAGGCCGAGAGCCAGGGGAAGCTCGTGATCACGACCGAGCTCGGCGGCGGCGGCCGCGTCCCGGCGCCCGTCCACCGGCTCGCCTGGAGCGGCCTCCAGAACGTCCTTCGCCACGTGGGGGTCCTCGAGGGAGAGGTCGTGACGCGCGCCTCGCTGGACCTTCCCCCCGCCGTCATCCTCGACGGGCGGAACCCGGCGAACATCGTCCTCTCGCCCGAGGACGGCCTCTTCGAGGCGCTCCTCGAGCCCGGCGATCCCGTCTCCGCCGGCCAGCCCGTCGGGCGGCTGTGGTTCGTCGACCGGCCCGACCGGCCACCGATCGAGATCGAGGCGCCGCTCGACGGCTTCGTCGCCGTGACGAAGGCGATCCCCGTGACCGAGCAGGGCGACTGCGTCTTCGTGCTCGGCCAGCCGATCGACCGCGCAGCGCTGCTGTGAGCCGTGCGCTTGTGTTGATTCGACACAGGCGCTGTCCCGTCGCACCGTGATGCTCGCGCGGCTCGGCGGACGCACGTTCGCCAGCCTGCGGCACCGCGACTACCGCCTCTACTTCGCGGGCAACGCCGTGTCGTTCATCGGCACCTGGATGCAGCAGATCGCGGCGTACTGGCTGGTCCTCGAGCTGACGGGCTCGCCGATCGCTGTCGGGGCGCTCGCCCTGGTCCAGACGCTGCCGGTGACGGCGTTCGGCCTCGTCGGCGGCGCGATCGCCGACCGGGTGGACCTCCGTCGGATGGTGATCGCCTGCGAGACCGTGCTCATGGTGATCGCGGCGGTGCTCGCGGTGCTCGCCCTGACCGACGCGATCGAGGCCTGGCACCTGTATGCACTCGGCTTCGTCCAGGGCATCGCGCTCGCGCTCGACGCTCCCGCGCGGCACACGCTCGTCTTCCGCATCGTCGGTCGGGACGACCTGCCGAACGCCGTCGGCCTCAGCTCGGGGCTCGGCACGACGGCGCGGATCGTCGGACCGGCACTCGGCGGCATCGTCGTCGCCACCGCGGGCGCGGGCGTTGCCTTCGCGGCGAACGCCGTGAGCTACGCGATCGTGATCGGCGCGATCGCCGCGATGCGGATCGCACCGCGGCCGACCGAGGCAGGCGCAGGGACGTCCATCCTCGCGGGTGTCGTCGAGACGTTCCGCTTCGCCTTCGGGTCGCGACGCGTGACGATCGCGTTCCTCGCCGTCCTCCTCGTCAGCACCTTCTCGTTCAACTTCGACGTGCTCCTGCCGCTGCTCGCGAGCCGGACCCTCGGCGAGGGAGCCGAGGTCTTCGGGCTCATCGCCTCGGTGTTCGGCGCCGGTGCCCTGTGCGGCGCGCTGATCCTCGCGACGGTCGGTCGCGCGCGCCTGCTCCTCGTCCTCGGCGGCGCGGCCGGCTTCGGCACGTTCCAGCTGGCGCTCGCACCCCAGGACTCGCTCGCCGTCGTGTGCGCGCTCCTCTTCGTGATCGGCGTCTTCTACGTCCTCTGGGGCTCGTCGGCGCTCGCGACGCTCCAGCTGGCGGCGCCCGAGCACCTGCGGGGGCGCGCGGCGAGCCTCTACTTCTTCGCCTTCCAGGGCGGCGCGCCGCTCGGCGGGCTGATCGCGGGCTTCCTCGTCGCGACCGGAGGCACGCGCCTGGCGTTCGCGTTCGCAGGCACGGTCGCGGTGCTCGTCGCCGCGATCGGGATCTGCGTTGTCGCCGCCGAGCGCGACCGTTCGGTGGCCGCGCAGGCCTAGAGCTCGAGCTCGTCGAGACCCTCGACCTCGGGAAGCTCGACGGGTGGCACGGCGTGGCGCTCGACGACGTCCGCGACGACCGCGGCGGCCGTCTCCACGTCCCCGTCGGCGATCAGGCGGTGCGTGACGAACCGGATGCGCACGGCGTCTCGCTCCATTGCCTGCACCCCTCCCGCGTAGAGCAGCGGCAGGAGCTCGTACGACGCGAGCCCCGTCCCGCTGACGTCGACGAGGACGATGTTCGTCTCCACCTCCTCCGGGTCGAGGCGGAGGGCCGGGATCGCGGCGAGCCGCTCGCCGAGGTCCCGGGCGCGGCGGTGGTCATCCCCGATCCGGTCGAGCATCGTGTCGAGGGCGACGAGACCCGCCGCCGCCGCGATCCCGGCCTTGTGCACGGTGGAGCCGCCGAGCCGATGGAGCATCGTGCGCGCCCGGTCGACGACGGCATCGCTCCCGGCGAGCACGGTGCCCATCGGTGCGGAGAGCCCCTTGTTGAGCGAGAACGCGACGGAGTTCGCGTGCTCCGTGAGCGCCGCGAGCGGCACCTCGAGCGCGACGGCGGCGTTCACGAGCCGGGCGCCGTCGATGTGCACCCGGCAGTCGTGCCGCCTCGCCGCGTCCGCGAGGCCCTCGGTCTCCTCGACGGAGAGCACCGTGCCTCCTGCCCTCGTGTGCGTGTTCTCGAGCACGAGCAGGATCGCCCCGGACTGCGCGACGAGGTCGTCCACATCCGTCGGGTCCATCCGGCCGTCGGCAGCCCACAGCGACCGCGGCTGGAGCCCCGCGAGCTCGACGATCCCCATCGCCTCGGACGTGAGGACGTGGGAGCTGGACTCGAGCACGACGGCGTCGCCGCGCTCGCAGAACGTGAGGAGCGCGACGAGGTTCGCCATCCCGCACGTCGGCACCCAGAGCCCTGCGGGCTTGCCGAGCAGCTCCGCGACCCGTTCGCAGAGCTCGTTCACCGACGTGTCCTCGCCGAGCGTCGCCCAGCCGAGCTCGGCCGCGCGCATCGCCTCCCACATCTCCGCGGTCGGGACCGTGCACAGGTCCGAGCGGAGATCGATCATTTTCGCGCGGGCTTGACGTGGGTTGAGAGTGCGACTGGGGCGGTCATGCGCCAAGGAGCGTGCACGACGAGGACGGTGTCAAGGCTGGGTGCCTTGATGCCGTCCGCGGCGGGCGCGATCCGCCGCGCGCAGGGCCGCATCCAGGTGTGCTCGCAGCCCATGTCAAGCCCGCAATAGATGCCGCCCGGGGCGCGCGCCGGTGTGCTCGCCGCCGTCGACGACCGGCACGCCGTTGACGAGGACGTGCTCGACGCCGCGCGCGTAATGGTGCGGGTCGTCGATCGTCGAGACCTCGTCGAGTGACTCGTAGTCGAAGACGACGACGTCTGCCGCGTACCCCGCCCGGAGCAGCCCGCGGTCCCACAGGCCGAAGTGCGCCGCCGGCATGCTCGTCATCTTCCGGATCGCCTCCTCCAGCCGCAACGTGCCGTTCGCGCGCACATGGTGGGTGAGGTAGTGGATGTGGCCCGAGTATCCGAGCGGGTGGCGCAGGGCGTCCGCGAGGGGGCCCTCCTCGGTGACGGTGAAGGTGTCGACGCCGAGACAGAAGAGCGGGTGCGCGATCATCTCCGCCATGTGCTCGTCGGTGAAGAGGCGCCCGACGACGATGATGCTCTCGTAGGCATCGCCCGCGTCCGCGAGCACGTCGAAGTAGCAGTCCCACGGGTCCTTCCGGGCTGAGATCGGAGATCTCGGCAAAGGTGAGCCCGTCCCACTCGGGGTGCTGCACGCTCGTCTGCAGCCGGACGCGGTCCCACTCCCCCTTGTGGATGAACCGCCAGTAGCGGTCGCACTCGTTCCGCAGGCGCGCACGCGTGTCGGGGTCGCGGAGACGCGCAAGCGCGGCGTCGGTGCCGTCGGCCGCCACCCACGGCGGGAGGATCCCGGCCAGCGAGCCGAGGCCGTCGAGGAACGGCGTCGTATCCGCGAGGACGTCCATTCCGTCCTCTCGCGCCGCCGCCATCATCTCGACCGCCCGCTCCCAGCCCCGCTCCGGTGCGTTCGTGTTGTGGCGGACGTTCAGGTGGGAGATCTCGGCCCGGAGGCCGCCGGTGCGCGCGACCTCGAGAAACTCGGCGATCGCGTCGAGGATGCCGGAGTCGCGGTTTCGGACGTGACTCGTGTAGATCCCGTCGAACTCGCCGGCGATCGCGTTCAGCCGCTTCAGCTCCTCGATCCGCGCCTCACGCCCGGGGTTGAACTCGAGCCCGGTCGACATGCCGAGCGCGCCGGCATCCATCGCCTCGCGCATGAACCGGTCCATCCTCGCGGACTGCTCCTCGGTCGGATCGGGCCCTGAAACCCCGGCCGCGAGCCGGATCGCGTTGTGACCGACGAACCAGGCGAGGTTGGGAGAGTGGCCGACGCCGGAGAGGAACTCCAGGTGCTCGCCGAACGAGGACCACGGGATCGTCGGCCCGTCGTAGCCGAACGTGTGCAGCCTGGCGCTCATGAACTCGCGGGAGTGGTCGGTGACCGGCGCGTAGCTCCAGCCGCAGTTGCCGACCACCTCGGTCGTGACGCCCTGCCGGATCGTGCTCTCGGCGGTGGGGTTCGCGAGGAGCGAGAAGTCCGAGTGGCTGTGCGGGTCGACGAAGCCGGGGCAGACGACCTTCCCCGTGGCGTCGATCACGCGTGCCGCGGTCTCCTCGGGCGCCAGGCGGCCGACTTCGGCGATGCGCCCGTCCTCGATCGCCACGTCGCCGAGGAACGGCGGGCTGCCGGCGCCGTCGGCGACCCAGCCGCCGCGGATCAGGACGTCCGCGGGCACTCCTACTTCTTCTCGGGGAGGCTGCCCACGCTGGGACCGAGCCGCGGGTCGAGGATGTCGCGGAGGCCGTCGCCGAGGAAGTTGAAGCCGAGGACGACGAGCATGATCGCGGCGCCCGGGAACACCGAGAGCCACCACGCGAGGTCGATGTACGAGCGGGCGGTGTTCAGCATCCCGCCCCACGAGGCCTCGGGGGGCTGCGTCCCGAGGCCGAGGAAGCTGAGCGCCGCCTCGGCGAGGATCGCCGTCCCGAGGTACACGGTCACCAGCACCGTGAGCGGCGCGACGATGTTCGGAAGGAGATGCCGCGTCATGATCCGGCGACCCGACGACCCGAGCGCGCGCGTCGACTCGATGTACGGGAACCCCATCACCTCGAGCACCGCTCCACGTATGACGCGTGCGAACGCCGGCGTGATGACAACCCCGATCGCGATCATCGCGTTGCGCCTGCTCGGCCCGAGGAGCCCTGCGATCACGATTGCGAGGACGAGGCCGGGGAGCGCGAACATCAGGTCGACGAGCCGCATCAGGACGCCGTCCACCCAGCCCTTGTAGTAGCCCGCGGCAAGGCCGAGCAGGGTCCCGGCCACGAAAGCGATCCCGACCGCGGTGATCCCGACCTGGAGCGACACCTGCGCGCCGTGGATGATCCGCGCCAGCTCGTCGCGCCCGAGCTCGTCGGTGCCCATCGGATGCGCCCAGGTCGGCGCCAGCAGGCGCTCCGAGTCCTGCGCGTCGGGATCGAGCGTCCAGATGTACTTGCCGAACAGCGCGACCAACAGGTTGAAGCCGACGATCGCGGCGCCGACGAGACCGATCGGGTTGCGCCACTTCCCGAGGAAGGAGAGCCGCTGGCGCGGCATCGCGCTCCAGTGCCCGTAGGCGTCTGCGACGGCCTCGGCCGCGAGGAGGGGCTGATCGGTGGCGCGGGGCTCCGGAGGGCTCATCCCTGCGAGATCCTCGGGTCGAGCCAGCCGTAGACGACGTCCACGAGCGTGTTGGCGACGACGAAGATGACCGCGATGAGGAGCGTTGCGCCCTGCACGACGGGGTAGTCGCGGTTGAAGATCGCGTTCAGGAGGACGTAGCCGACGCCCGGGAGGCCGAAGATGATCTCCACGATCGCGGCGCCGCCCATCAGGATGCCGATCTCGAAGCCGACGATCGTGACCACCGGGATCAGCGCGTTCCGGAGCGCGTGGCGGTAGACGACGGCACGGTGCTTCGTGCCCTTGGCGCGAGCGGTGCGCACGTAGTCCTGGCTCAGCACCTCGAGCATCGTGGCGCGCACCATCCGCATCACGATCGCCAGCGTGAAGACCGAGATCGAGATCGCCGGCAGGATGAACTGGCTCAGGTTCGAGAGCGGGTCGTCGAAGAACGGCACGTACGTGATCGGCGGCACCCAGCCGAAGGCGCGTGACGTGAAGAGGAGGAGCAGCGTGGCGAGCCAGAAGCTCGGGATGCTGATGCCGACCAGCCCGCCGATCCGCGACGCGTAGTCGCTGGCCGAGTCGCGCCGCACCGCCGAGATCACGCCGAGCGGGACGCCGATCAGGGTCGCGATGAGGAGCGCGAGGATCATCAGCTCGAGCGTGATCGGGACCGCCCGCTGCAGGATGTCCGACACAGGCTCGGCGTTGCGGTAGGAGTCGCCGAAGTCGCCCGTGGTGACGCCGCTGGCCCACCTCCAGTACTGCTCCGGATACGAGCCGGTGAGCCCGAGTTGCTCACGCGCCTGCTGTTTCTGCTCCGCGGTGGCGATCGCGTCGCCGCCCAGCAGCACGTCGACGATGTCGCCCGGCATCAGGCGCACCATCAGGAAGATGATGATCGAGATCCCGATGATCGTCGGGACCGCGAGCAGGAAGCGGCGGGCGGCGAAGCCGAGCATGTGCCCTCAGAATGCCCGGAGGACCCCGCACGGGCGGGGCCCTCCGGAACGGTCGTCGGGCGTGAGCGCTTCCCTCACTCCACCCACGCGGTCTTGAGACCGGTGTTGAAGTCGCTGAACGCGACGTACATGTTCTTGACGCGCCTGCGGAAGACCTGGAACTTGGTCACCGCCACGAGCGGCGACTGGAGCTGCTCGGTGAGCAGGATCCTCTGCAGGTCCTTGTACAACTTGAGGCGCTTTGCCTGGTCGAGCGTGATCGACCCGTTGCCGACGAGCCGCCACATCTTGACGTTCTTGTAGGCCGGGTACCACGCCTTGTAGTTGTTGTTCGCGGGGTTGAACTCGGACGTGTAGCCGTCCACGTCGCCCCGCATGCCGCGCGCCGTCAGGTCCCACTCGAACCGGCCGGCGCCGTTGTTCGCTGCGAACGTGCCCGGCTCCTCCGCCTTGATGTTCACCTCGATCCCGATCCGATCGAGCTGTGCCTTGATGACCGCCGCGACCTGGCCGAAGTCGAGCGGCGTCGAGAAGGTCGACATCGTCACCTCGAACCCGTTCGCGAAGCCGGCCTCGCGCATCAGCCGCCGAGCCTTCGCGAGATCGAACTTGAGGTAGTTGTTCCGGAGCTCCGCCGCGGGGATCGGCCAGGGGCCGTACCCCGGCGGCACGTGCCCGGAGTACTCGCCGAAGCCGTTGTAGACGCGGGCCAGGATCTCCTGGCGGTTGATCGCATGGTTGACCGCCTGCCGCACCTTCGTGTTGTGCCACGGCTTGTCCTCGCCCAGCTTCTGCGTCATCTGCAGCTCCCGGAAGGCCGCAGTGAGACCGCGGAGGACGACGAAGTTGCTGTTGCCCTGGAACGACCTCGCTCCGTCGGGCGACAGCGTTGCTCCGTCGATCGCACCGGCCCGGAGCGCGGCGATCCGCGCCTGCTCGTCCGGCATCGTCGGCAGCGAGAGCGAGTTCAGATAGGGCAGTCCCTTCTTGCGGTAGTTCGGGTACGCGACGTACTCGGTCCCCTGCCCCGGCGTGAAGCTGACGAGGCGGAACGGCCCGGTGCCGATCCCCTCGCGGCCGGCGCTGACCTGCTGGTACATGCCCTCCGGCACGATCGCCGTGTAGCGCGTCCAGGCGAGGACGCCGAACAGGCGCGCGTCGGGCTTCGTCAGCTTGAGGCGGACGACGTACTTGGAGCGCACCTCGGCCGACGCGATCGACGGGATCTGGTTGAGCGTCGCGGCGCTTCCGGGAAGCGGCGGGGCGAGCCAGCCCTCGACCGAGTACTTCACGTCGGCGGCCGTGACCTCCTTGCCGTTGTGGAACCTGACGCCGCGGCGGAGCGTGAAGTCGACCGTCCGTGAGTCGACGACCTTCCAGCTCTCCGCGAGCGCCGGGCGAATGTTGAGCTTCGCGTCCCACTCGACGAGGGACTCGTACATCGGCTCCTTGCCCCAGTGGTTCGAGGTGAGGATCGGGCCGAACGGCGCGATGTGCACCGGGTCCTGCTCGAGCGCGAAGGTGATCTTCCCGCCCTTCTTCGGCGTCGCCCCGATCCGCTTGGGAGCCGCCGTCGCCTTGCCGGCGACCGAGCCTGCCGCGACGGCGCCGGCACCGACCACACCGGCCTTCACGAGCAGGTCACGACGACTGAGCTCGCTTCCTCCGGTCGGGGTGTCCGTTGTCGGAGTGTCTGACACGTGTCCCTCCTTCCCTACGGTCGTCAGAGGATCTGACCGACCCTCGGTGCCTCTCCATGGATGTCGTCGTAAAAGACGGACTCGCGCACCTGATGGTTGGCGAGCTTCATCATTGCTTCACGGTCGAGCTCGACGCCGAGACCCGGGGTCCGCGGCACCGCGAGCAGCCCGTCGGACAGGTCGAGCGGCTCCGTGAGCACGTCCTCGAGCTGCAGTGGGTAGTGCGTGTCGCTCGCGAAGGCGAACGTCGTCGTCGCGGCGACGAGATGTGCGTTGGCGACCGTCGCCGGCCCGAGCTCCGCCCAGCTGCCGATCGCGCACCACTTGCCCGCGGCCTCGGCGATCGCCGCGATCTGACGCGCACGGCTGAGGCCGCCGGCCTCGGAGGGGTACACGACGAACACGTCGCACGCGTCCTGCTTCACGAGCTCGAGCGCCGACCGCACGTCGGTGCATGCCTCGTCGGCCGCGATCGGCACCGAGACCGCCCGGCGCACCTGCGCGAGGCCGGCGATGTCGAAGTCCGGAACCGGCTGCTCGACGTACTGGAGGTCGAACTGCTCGAGGCCGCGGATCCACTTGATCGCGGCCGGGACGCTCCAGATCATGTTCGCGTCGATCCGCAGCTTCACGTCCGGCCCGACGGCGTCGCGGATCGCCGCGATGCTGTCGTGATCGGTTCCGAAGTCCCGTCCGACCTTGAGCTTCAGCTCGCTGTAGCCCGCGTCGACGAATGCCTTCGCCTTGCGCGCGTTGATCTCGGGCTCGTCGATGAAGAGGTAGCCCACGACGGGCACGCGATCGCGGCAGAACCCGCCGAGCAGCTCCGCGACGGGTGTGCCGAGGACCTTCCCCTTGAGGTCGAGGAGCGCGATCTCGAGCCCGGAGATCGCGTACGCGGCGATCCCGCTCCAGTTGCGCGAGAACTCCTCCATCCGGTGCACGAGCCACTCGGTGCGGAGCGGGTCCTGCCCGACGAGGAACTGCGTCAGCTCCTGCTCGATGACGGTCCGGATAGTCGGAAGCGTCGGTCCCGGCGCCTCGCCGATGCCGGAGACGCCCTCGTCCGTGTGCACCTCGACGACCAGCCCGGAGGCGGACTGACGGACGCCGCCGGGCCAGGTCAGCGGCTCGCGCATGGACGTGCGGACCGCAGTCGTCGTGACACTGGTGATCTGCACTGAGGCTGGCTAGACTAGGCGCGCGATGCTCGATTGTCAACCATTCCTTGATTGTCGACAATTGCTACGCAGCCCAGCGATCGGGGATGATGCCGCGCGACGGCCGCGGTCGCTAGACTGCGCGGCGATGGTCGATTGTCAACTATCCGGTGATTGTCGACAATCACGGCAGACCGGAAGCGTGAGGGGACGAGCGTGAGCGACACCCCGAGGGAGAGCGCGGGCCCAATGCGGGCGTCCACGCCGCTGATCAAGGCGCCCCCGCGCGGCCAGCAGGTCGTCGAGTCTCTCCGCAGCGCGATCGTGGCCGGCCGCTACGAGCCCGGCGAGCGCCTGATCGAGACGAGCCTCTCGGAAGAGCTCGGAACGAGCCGGGGGCCGGTGCGCGAGGCGCTGCGGCAGCTCGAGAACGAGGGGCTCGTGATGTCGTTCCCGTACCGCGGGGCCGTCGTGCTCGGCGTCTCCGACGAGGAGGTGCAGGAGGTCCTGATCCCGATCCGGCTGACGCTCGAGCGGTACAGCTTCGTGCACGCCGCCGAGCGGATGACGGACGCGGACTTCGCGGAGCTCGGCAAGCAGATCTGGGTGATGGAGCAGGCGGCAAAGGCGGGCGACCTGGAGAAGATCGTCGAGGCCGACCTGCGCTTCCACGACGTCGTCATCTCGAGCTCGGGGCAGCCCCACACCGTCCAGGTCTGGCGCACCATCTTCCCTCGCATCCGCGGCTACTTCCTCCGGTACGGCCGCAACCAGAGCCTGGAGGCGATGGTGGCCGAGCACCGGGAGCTGCTCGAAGCCCTGCAGACGCGCGACCCCGACGTGATGATCCGCCAGCTCGAACGGCACATCGCCGTGCGCCCGCCGACCTCAGGCGCGAAGCGCGCGCGCGGCGGAAGGAAGGCCGCCGGCACGTGACAGAGCCGCAGCTTCGCGTCGAAGGGCTCCGGACGTTCTTCCGGACGCCGCGAGGGCTGCTCAGGGCGGTCGACGGCGTCGACTTCGCACTCGCGCCGGGCGCCACGCTCGGCCTCGTCGGCGAGTCCGGCAGCGGCAAGTCCGTCACGGCGCTCTCCGTGATGCGGCTCGTCGATCGTCCCGGCCAGGTGGAGGCGGGCTCGCGGATCGAGTTCGAGGGACGGGACCTCGCCGAGCTCTCGGAGAACGAGATGTCCCGGATCCGCGGCAACGAGATCTCGATGATCTTCCAGGAGCCGATGACCTCGCTGAACCCGGTGTTCACCGTGGGCAACCAGATCGCCGAGGCGGTGACGCTCCACCAGGGCCTCGGCAAGCGCGACGCGATGGCGCGGGCCGTCGAGATGATGCGGCTCGTCGGGATCCCGTCCGCGGAGAGGCGAGTCAACGACTATCCGCACCAGATGTCCGGCGGCATGCGCCAGCGCGTGATGATCGCGATGGCGCTCTCCTGCAACCCCAAGCTCCTGATCGCCGACGAGCCGACCACGGCACTCGACGTGACGGTGCAGGCGCAGATCCTCGAGCTGATGAAGGATCTCCGCGAGCGGCTCGGCATGTCGATCCTCCTCATCACACACGACCTCGGCGTCGTGGCCGAGATGGTCGACGAGGTGGCGGTGATGTACGCCGGCCGGATCGTCGAGCGCGGCCCCGTCGCCGAGGTGTTCGCGGACCCGCAGCATCCGTACACCGAGGCGCTGCTGCGGTCGATCCCGCTCATCGGGATGCGGTACACGCAGCCGCTCGAGGCGATTCGCGGGATGGTGCCGAGCCCGCTCGACTGGCCGGACGGCTGTCGCTTCGCGCCGCGCTGCGACTACGCCTTCGACCGCTGTCGCACCGATGACCCGCGGCTCCTCCCGGTCCCGCCGCAGGAGTCGGCGTGCTGGCTCTGCACCGAGGGGCGGCGCGTCCCGGGCATCTCGCGGGTGGCGGGTTGAGCGTGACGGAGGAGATCCCCGTGGGCGAGCCGGTGAGGACGGACGTGCTTCTCGAGGCCCGCGGCGTGACGAAGTACTTCGCCGTCCGCAAGGGCATCCTCAAGCGCACGGTCGGACAGCTGCAGGCGGTCGACGGCGTCGACCTCGAGGTCTACCGCGGCGAGACCCTCGGGCTGGTGGGCGAGTCCGGGTGCGGCAAGTCGACGCTCGGCCGGACGCTGCTGCGGCTGCTCGAGCCGACCTCGGGCACCGTGCGGTTCGACGGCGAGGAGATCACGGGGCTCGGCGCCTCCGGCCTCAAGGCCGCCCGGCGCCACATGCAGATCGTCTTCCAGGACTCGGTCGGCTCGCTCGACCCGCGGATGACGGTCAAGCAGCTCGTCGGTGAGGGGCTCAAGATCCACGGGCTCGGCAACCGGGCTGCGCGCCACGAGGCGGTGCTCGACATGCTCGAGCGGGTCGGCCTGCCGCGAGAGGCAGCCGACCGCTACCCGCACCAGTTCTCGGGCGGCCAGCGGCAGCGGATCGGCCTCGCCCGCTCGCTCGTCCTGCAGCCGAAGTTCATCGTCGCGGACGAGCCGGTCTCGGCCCTCGACGTGTCGATCCAGTCCCAGGTGCTCAACCTGCTCGTCGAGCTGAAGCGCGAGTTCGACCTGACGTACCTCTTCGTCGCCCACGACCTCGCCGTCGTGGGCTACCTCTCGGACCGGATCGCGGTGATGTACCTCGGGAAGATCGTCGAGCTCTCGACGGCCGAGGATCTCTTCGTGCGGCCGCTCCATCCGTACACGCAGGCCCTCCTGTCGGCGAACCCGGAGCCCATCCCGGGCCGCAAGCAGCGGCGCATCGTGCTCACCGGCGACGTGCCGAGCCCGATCGACCCGCCCTCCGGCTGCCGGTTCCGCACGCGCTGCCCGATCGCACAGCAGATCTGCGCCGAGGTCGAGCCGCCGCTCGTCGAGCACGGCGGGGCCCATCTCGCCGCGTGCCACTTCGCCGGCACGCCCATTGCCGAGGCCGCGCCCGCGCCCGTCGTGTCGTGAGCGAGCGACCATCCGAGCCGCGCCGCGAGGTGCGGCTCCTCCACGATCAGCGCGTCCCGATGCGGGACGGCGTCACGCTGTCCGCCGACGTCTACCTCCCGCTCGGGGCGAACGGGCTGCCGACGATCGTCCAGTGGACGCCGTACGAGTCGACGCGGGAGCGGTTCGTCTCCTGGGGCGTCTGGTTCGCGCAGCGCGGCTACGCAGCGGTCGTCGTCGACGTCCGCGGCCGCTACGAGTCGGGCGGGACGTTCACCGCCTGGGAGCACGACGGTCCCGACGCGTACGACACGCTGACGTGGGCAGCCGGCGAGCAATGGTCGAACGGCCGGATCGGGACATGGGGAAGGAGCTACGGCGGGCTCGTCCAGTGGCAGCTCGCTCATCTCGGCCACCCGAACCTCCAGTGCATCGCCCCGCAGGTGATCCACGACGACTACTTCTGGGACGGCTACTGGACGGGCGGGGCGTTCCAGCTCGCGCTGACGCTCGGCGCGGCGGCGCTGTGGTCGAGCGCGATCGCGCTGATCACGGGGCCGAGCGCGCGCGACATCGTCCTGAACGACCGGGTCTTCGGGCACCTGCCGCTCGTCGAGCTCGACGAGGTGACGATCGGGCGCAAGGTGGACTACTGGCGTCTGTGGTGGGAGCACCAGGTGAACGACGACTACTGGCAGGGCTTCCGCCACCGGCCGGAGAAGGTGCGCGTGCCGATCTTCCAGCAAGGAGCATGGTTCGATCCGTACTCCGGGTCGCACCTCCGCTCGTTCGGAGCGATCGGCGACCGCGTCCCGAACCGCGTCCTCATCGGCCCGTGGTCGCACGAGGAGGAGATCGAGACGTTCCGCGGCGACGTCGACCTCTCGCCGGCGCTGACCGTGATCCGCGACCACGAGCTCGTCTTCTACGACCGCTTCCTGAAGGACGTCGCGAACGACTGGGACGAGCGTCCGCCCGCAGAGCTGTACGTCCTCGGTGCAAACGAGTGGCGCGGCGAGCGGGAGTGGCCGCTTGCCCGTGCAGACCCCACCGCGTTCCACCTTCGGCAGAGCGGCACGCTGTCGCTCGACCCACCGCAGCCGGACGAGCCGGCCGACCGCTACGACTACGACCCCGCCGATCCCGTACCGACGATCGGCGGCGTCAACTCGGTGCTGACGATGACGCAGGGCGCCGAGACGCCGATCCGCCCGGGGCCGCTCGACCAGCGCGTCCTCGAGGCGCGCGACGACGTTCTCGTCTACGAGAGCCAGTCGCTCGACCACGACCTCGAGGTGATCGGCCCCGTCGAGATGACGCTCTACGCCGCGTCGTCGGCGCGCGACACGGACTTCGTGGTGCGGCTCTGCGACGTGTACCCGGACGGGCGGTCGATCTTCCTCACCGAGGGGATCATCCGCGCCCGCTACCGCGGCAGCGTCGAGGGGGAGTCGGTCGAGCTGCTGGAGCCGGGCGAGGTCGCCGAGTTCCGGATCCGCCTCTACCCCGTCGCGAACGTCTTCCGGCGCGGGCATCGGATCCGACTCGACCTGACCAGCTCGAGCTTTCCCCGCTTCTCCCGGAACCTCAACACCGGCGAGGACGTCGGCACGGGAACCCGGATGCAGGTCGCCCACCAGACGGTGCTCCACACACCGGCCTACCCCTCGCACGTGCTGCTCCCCGTCGTCCCAGCCTGAGCACCCTTGACCGGCAGATTCCCGACCCACGACGCCGACGAGCGTCTTCGGGCGGTACGGGAGGCCGGTGGCGCGGTCGTGCCGCTGCACGGGACGCCGGCGCCGGCGCTCCCGCCCCACGTCGTCGATGCGGTCGCCCGAGCCCTCGCGACGGCTGCGCCTGCTCCGCACCCGCGCGGGCTCCCGGAGCTCCGCGAACGGCTCGCCCTCGTCGTCGGCGCGACAGGTCGGGCGGTGGACCCCGAGCACGAGCTCGTCGTCACGAACGGCGCGATGCATGCGCTCGGGCTCTGCTTCCGCACGCTGCTCGAGCCCGGCGACGAGGTCGTCGTGCCGGCGCCGTGCTTCTTCTTCGAGGGCCCCATCCGGGCGGCGGGCGGCGTCCCGGTCTACGTCCCCGGCGCGGTCGAGGACGGCTGGGCGTGGGACGCCGAGGCGATCGAGCGCGCCGTCGGCGCACGGACGCGCGCCCTCCTGCTCTGCAATCCCGGGAACCCGACGGGAGCGGTCCCCTCTGCGGAGGAGGTCGCGGCGGCCGCGGACGTGGCCGAGCGGCGCGGACTCGTCCTCGTCACCGACGAGGCCTACGAGGCAGCGCTCTGGGACGCCGAGCTCGCGTCCGCCTTCCCGGTCGCCGAGCGCGCGCTGCTCGTCCGGAGCCTCGGCAAGAGCCTCTCGCTGCCCCATCTCCGGATCGGCGCCGTCGCGGGGCCTCGCGAGCTCGTGGACGGCGTCGCTTCTGCCCTCGAGTGGGACGTGCTGCGCGTGGGCATCGCAGCGCAGGCGGCGGCGACCGCGGTGCTCGACGGCCCGCGCGACTGGCTCGACGACGTCCACGCGGGGCTGGCGGCCGACCGCGCCGTGGCGAGCGCCGAGGCAGAGCGCGCCGGCCTTCGCTTCGTCCCGCCGGGCGGCGGGCCGTTCCTCTTCGCCTCGGACGGTCGACCCGACCTCGCGGGCTCGCTCGTCGCGGCGGGCATCCCCGCGGTCGAGGGACGTCACTTCCAGGCACCGGGGTGGGCGCGGGTGCCGTTCGGCGGCGCGGCGACCTGCAGCGATGCGCTCACCGACGCGCTCGCGCGCTGGGCGGCGGCACGATGAGACGCCTCGGCGTCCCGCGCCGCACGCTCGCGATCACGGCGGCGAACAGCCTCTCCGCCGCTGCTCAGGGGCAGTTCATGTTCGTCCTGCCCTGGATGCTGCTCGCGCTCGGGCACGAGCCGCGCGAGGCGGCGCTCGCAACGGCCTTCGTCTACGTGCCGCTCCTCGTCACCGCAATCCCCGCCGGCCTGACCGGGGACAACGTGCCGCCGCTCCGCGTCCTCCGGCTGTCCCTCTCGGCGACGCTCGCGGCCGCGCTCCTCTATCCCCTGTTTCTCCTCACGGGCCGGGACTGGTTCTGGCTCGTCCTCCTGGCCGCCGCCGTCGCGGGCGTCTCGCGCAATTACGCCGAGGCGGCCCTGATGCGGGGCATCGCCGACACGACGCAGGGGGCGGGGCTCCTCCGGGCCCACGCCGTCCGGACGACGGTCAACCAGGCGGCGCTCTTCGGCAGCCCCTTCCTCGGCCTGCTCCTCTTCCGCCTCGGCGGCGTCGACGCGGTGCTCGTCGGGATCTGCGTGCTGCAGGCCGTCGCGCTCGCGCTGCTCGTCCCGGTGCCGCGGATCGGTGGCGGGTACGAGCGCGGGCGCGACATCGACGCGCTCGCCCGCGCCTTCGACTCGCTGCGGACGAACCGGCGGCTGCGCCGGATCGGCTTCGCGAACCTCACCTGGAACGTGTTTGCGGGGAGCGCCCTCGGCATCCTTCCGGCCGTCCTGCGCGAGCACCTCGGACTGGACGAGGTGGCGGCGAGCGCCGCCTTCATCGCCGGGATGGTGGTGGTCGTCGTGCTGACGCTCCCGGTGACGCGCGGAGCCCAGCGGCGCGTGGGGCCGTTCTCCGCCTTCCTCGCGGCGTCCGCGGTCCAGGGTGCCGCGCTCCTGCTGTTCGTCCCAACGTCGCTGGCGGTCATCGCCCCGCTCCTGGTCGCCGCCCTCCTCCTCTCGAACAGCACGGCTGCCGCGTCGCTCAACGGCGCGCGGGCGCTCGAGATCGCACAGGATCAGCAGGCGCTCCTCAGCATCATCGTGATGACCCTCGGGATGATCGGCTTCATCCTCGGGCTCGTGTTCGCCGCGGTCCTGCTCGACTTCACCGGCTTCGGGCTCGTCCTCGCTCTCACCGGGCTCGGGATGGCGGTCACCGCCGCCGCCTTCCGCCGTCCGGCGATCGCGACATGACGCTCGACCTCCTCATCCACGGAGCGACGGTCGTCCCGGGCGGAGGCCCGTCGTTCCTCGGCGCCGTCTCGGTCGCGAGGGGAGAGATCGTCGCCGTCGAGCCGCTTGCGACTTTTCGTCACAAGGACGACCCGCCGATGGCGGGGCACGTGGTCGACGGGGACGGACTGCTCCTCTGCCCCGGCTTCCTCGACCTCCACGCCCACTCGGCGCTCTCGCCGTTCATCGACCCGCTGCAGGTCCCGAAGCTCGCACAGGGCTTCACGACCGAGGTGATCTGCCCGGACGGGCTCGCTCCTGCGCCCGTCTCCCGGGACCGGTGGCGCGACCGGCGCGACTACCTCCGCGCGCTCGAAGGACCCGGCCCGGACGAGTGGGCGTGGCAGAGCGTCGAGGAGTTCCTCGATGCGCTCGACGGGGCGCGGCCCGCGACGTCTCTCGTCTCGTCTGCCGCGCACGGCGCGATCCGCGATCTCGTCGTCGGCTCGGCCGACGTGGCCCCGACGGCGGCGCAGCTGCGCGAGATGCGCGCGCACGTACGGGCTGCGATCGACGCGGGCGCGCGCATGCTGTCGTTCGGGCTCGTCTACCTCCCCGGGGCGCACGCCCGGCCCGACGAGCTGGTCGCCGTCTCCGAGGAAGCGGCTGCCGCCGGAATCCCGATCGTTCCGCACGTCCGCAACGAGGGCGCCGGCCTGTTCGACGCGATCGGCGAGATGCTCGCCGTCGCGCGCCGCTCGGGCGCCCCGCTCCACGTCTCACATCTGAAGGCGCTCGCCGAAGAGCGGATGATCCCGCGGCTGCTCGAAGTGCTGGAGGAGGCGAGCGAGGAGCAGCCGGTCACGTTCGACCAGTACCCGTACGGCGCGGGCTCGACGCTCCTCGCGAGCGTCCTTCCTCGCTGGGCGCAGGAGGGAGGCGCAGACGCGACCCTGAAGCGCATTGCGCGCCCCGATGACCGCGAACGCATTGCGACCGACATTGCGGCAGGGCTCGCCGGCTGGGAGAACCTCCTGGGCACGCTCGGCGCCGACCGGATCGCGATCGCCGCGGCCGCGCCGCCGAACGAGGATGCCGTCGGCCGGACGCTCGCCGAGCTCGCTCGTGACGAAACGTTGCAAGCGGGCGTCGAGGCCGCGCTCGACCTGCTGGTCGAGTCGCGGCTCGACGTGACGATGATCCTCCACTACGCCGGCGAGGACGCCGTCCGCGAGATCGCGCGCCATCCGCTCCAGCTCGTCGGCTCGGACGGGATCTTCGGGCCGCGCCCGCACCCGAGGCTCTGGGGGACGGCGGCGCGGTTCCTCGGCCGGTACGCGATCCAGGAGAAGCTCTTGCCCGTCGAGGAGGCTGTTGCACGGCTCACGGCCCGCTCGGCCGATCTGCTCGGGCTCTCCGACCGCGGGAGGATCGAGCCCGGGCTGCGCGCTGACCTCGTCCTGCTCGACCCCGGGCGCTTCGTCGACACGGCCACGTACGACGACCCGCGCCGCGCACCCGACGGCGTCGTCGGCGTCTGGGTCGCGGGCGAGCGCGTCTGGCAGGACGGTGCCCCGACCGGGGCACGCCCCGGCGGAGTCGTGCGTTAGCTCTCGGCGCTACCGGCCCGCCGCTGTCAACGGTGTGGGCGAACGTCGTCTGCGCCAGCGGCGCCCGACCCAGATCCCCACGCCCCACGCGCAGCCCGCCGTCGCCAGGATGAGCACCCAGATCACGAGAACGAGGTCCGCCCATGGGTCGTCCGCCGCGGAGAGCGCCACGAGTGCGAACACGATCGCAGCGAGGGCGAGCCCGAGCCCGGCCACTGCGATCCAGCGGTGCCCGCCGGGAGCGACGCGTCCCACCAGCGCCGCAACGCCGAAGACGGCGAACGCGAGCAGCCCGAGCAGGGGAACGACGCCGAGCGTCGCGAGCACGAGGCACGCCGCGAGGACGAGGACGACCGCGACGACTTCCTTCGCCCTGCCTCCTCCGCCTCCGTCGACGCCCGCCATGCGTCGCACCCTAGCCCCGTCGACGGCGAGCGCCAGAGGCGCGTAGGGCTACCGGGGATCGGCGGCGGAGGCGAGCCGCCGCAGCTCGCCGCGGCGGATCTTCCCCGTGACCGTCATCGGCAGCTCGTCGACGAACGCGACGGCGCGCGGGTACTCGTACGCGGAGAGCCGTTCGCGGACGAGCTCCTGGAGCTCGCGGGTCAGCTCGTCGGTCACGGTGACGCCCGGCGCGGCGACGACGAAGGCCTTGACGACCTCGCCGCGCGTCTCGTCGGGGATGCCGATCACGGCGGCGAGCGAGACGGCGGGATGGCGGATCAGGCATTCCTCGATCGGCCCCGGCCCGATGCGATGGCCCGCGCTCGAGATCACGTCGTCGTCACGGCCGACGAAGAAGACGTAGCCGTCCTCGTCCTGCTCCGCCTGGTCGCCGGTGTGGAGCCACCCGTCGCGGACCTTCGCCGCTGTCGCCTCCTCGCTGCGCCAGTAGCCGAGGAACGCGACGGGGT
Organism: uncultured Actinomycetes bacterium; assembly: GCA_963814565.1. Taxonomy (GTDB): domain Bacteria; phylum Actinomycetota; class Thermoleophilia; order Gaiellales; family Gaiellaceae; genus Gaiella. The sequence goes on along the minus strand of CAWFDO010000006.1, from coordinate 23,257 downwards.
CGCCGTCCACCCGCACGCAGACCTCGCCGTCGACGACGCGCACGTCGTGACCGGGGTACGGCAACCCCATCGAGCCGGGTCGGGCCTCCCAGGAGCAGCAGTTGCCGATGAGGAGGTTTGCCTCGGTCTGCCCGTAGAACTCGTTGAGGCGGACGCCGAGGCGGTGCCGGCACCAGTCGGCGGTCTCGACGCCGACGGTCTCGCCGCCGCTCGCGACGGTGCGGAGGGACACGGGCGTCCCCGGGTCGTGGCTCCGCATCAGCCGGAGCGCCGTCGCCGGCATGAAGACGTTGCGGACGCCCGTCCGCCCCATCAGGTCGAAGGCCCGCTCGGGATCGAACTTCCCGCCGCGGTAGGCGACGACGGGCCGGCCGTGCCGGAGCGCCGGCATCAACACGTCGTAGAGGCCGCCGATCCACGCCCAGTCGGCCGGTGTCCAGATGACGTCACCGTCGTGCGGAAAGTGGTCGTGCGAGAGCTCGAAGCCGGGCAGGTGGCCGGGGAGCACCCGGTGCCCGTGCAGGGCGCCCTTGGGAGGTCCGGTCGTGCCCGAGGTGTAGACGAGCAATGCCGGCGTGTCCGGTGTCGTGGCGACCGGCTCGAAGCGTGCCGACGCGTCCGAGAGCAGTCGCTCGAGATCGCGGTCGACGTCCACGAGAGGCACGTCGAGCCCGAGCTCGGCGATCCGCTCCAGCGGCTCACCCTCCCCGAGCACGACGCGGACCTCGGCGTCTCGGAGCCGCATCTCGAGCGCGTCGGGGCCGAACAGGACGCTGAGCGGCACCGCGATCGCGCCGAGCTTCGCCGCCGCGAGGTGCGCGACGGCCGTCTCGGGGCGCTGCGGCAGGACGATGCCGACGCGGTCGCCCGTTCCGACGCCGAGCCCGCGGAGCGCGTTGGCGAGGCGGCTCGAGTCGTCGGCGAGCTCCCCGAACGTGACGGTGCGCGTGACCTCGCGGCCGTCGGTGACCAGGATCGCAGGGTCACCACGAGGCTGCCGCTCGCACACCTCCACCCCGAGGTTGAGGACCGGCGGCAGCTGCCAACGGAACGAGCGGCGCAGCTCGTCGTAGGTCGCTCCGCTCACCGCGTCAGACGGCCGCCCACAGGCGTTCGAGCGTCGCCAGGTAGATCCGCGCCGACCGGACGAGCTCGTCGACGCCGACCGACTCGACGTCCGCGTGCGCGCCCTCGCCCCGCGGCCCGTGGTAGACGGTCGGGATCCCGCCGACCGCCTGGAAGATCGCGGCGTCGGCGACGACCTTGACGCCCGTCGACTCGAGCACCTCCCCGGTCGCCTCCTCGTAGCCCTCGCGGAGCGCGAGAGCGAGGGGATGCTCCGGGTCGATCGAGTACGCGTCCCGCACGAGCTTCAGCCGGACATCGATCGTGCAGCCGGACTCGGCGGCGACCGGGGCGAGGAGCGCGTCGTACTCCGCCTGCACCGTCGCAAGCGTGTTCCCCGGCGCCCACCGGCGCGTTCCGACGAGTCGGCACGTCGCCGGGTGGCGGTTGTAGAAGTCGCCGCCGTGGACCTCGCCGAAGAAGTACGTCTCGGCGCCGACCCAGGGGTGCTCGGTGCCCGCGAGCTCGTCGTTTCGCGCGCGAACGGCCTCGATCACGCGCGCCGCGACCAGGACCGGGTTCGGCGTCCCGGCGGGCGTCTGCAGCTCGTGCGTCGGCATCCCCTCGCGCGTTATCTCGATCTCGACCGTCGCCTGCCCCATGTGCGCTGCGACGAGCCGGTCTCCGGAGAGCTCGCACACGACGGCGTAGTCCGCCGTGAAGCCGTGCTCGGCGAGCAGCCAGGTCAGGTCCTCGCCGCGACCGCCGGGCGCCTCGTGGAGGCCGATCGCGACGAGCACGAGCTCGCCGGGGAACGAGCGGCCGGACTCCGCGACGACTCGTACCGCCTCGGTCGCGGCTGCCACGGGCCCTTTCATGTCGGCGCTTCCGCGACCCCAGACGCGGCCGTCCTCGATGCGCGGCGGATCGTGCGGGATCGGGACCGTGTCGAGGTGACCGTTGAGGACGATCGTCGGACCGGGCGTGTCGCCACGGAGGCGCCCGACCACGAGCGGCGTCGCGGGGAACCGCTCGTCGAGCACCTCGACCTCGAGGCCGATCTCGCGCAGGACATCCGCGTAGCGGTGCGCGACCTCGGCGGTGTCGCCGGTCGGGCTCTCGATCTCGACGAGCTCGAGCGTCAGGTCGCGGAGGCGGTCGGGATCAACGCGGTCGGTCATCCGTCGTCCTTTCTCCGGTCGGCGGCGGGCCGGGCGACCCGGAAGCCGATGTGGGCGCTGCGGCGGCCCGGCCGGCTCGCGCTCCGGCGGGCGCAGCGCAGGTGCCCGGCGGTGAGGCTCGCGAACGAGCCGCCGCGAAGCACGCGGGACTCGTCCCTCGTCGGGTCCTCACGACCGTCGCCGGGGTCGTACGGGTACGGCCGGTAGGCGGTCGAGACCCACTCCCAGACGTTCCCGGCCATGTCGAGGAGACCGTACGGCGACGCGCCGTCGGGTGCCGAGCCTACGGTCGTCGTCGCCCCGTGTTTCAGGCCGTGACCTGCGTGCGCCCGACGCTCGTCGGGCGGATCGTCGCCCCAGGGGTAGAGGCGACCATCGGTGCCTCGCGCGCCCTTCTCCCACTCCGCCTCGGTCGGCAGGCGCCCTTCGGCCCACTCGCAGAAGGCCGATGCGTCGTGCCAGTCGACGTGTGTCACCGGATGGCGTTCGAGTCCCGCCGGAGCGGCGCCTTCGGTCCAGTGGATCGGTGCGGGACGCCCGGTCGCGGACACGAACGCCTCGTACTGCTCGTTGGTGACGGGTGTCGCCGTGAGCTCGACTGCCTCGACCTCGCACGCGTGCCGCGGCACCTCGTCGGGAGGCGCGGCGCCCTGCGACCCGCGGGCGTCGTTCCCGAGCCACACGACCCCGGCCGGCACGTCGACGAGCTCGATCCCGTCCACGGCGACACCCGGCGCCGCGGCGAGCCGGAAGCCGACGTAGTGGTCGACCGTCCCCGGCAGCATCCCGTGCCGGTACGAGCAGCGCGCCTCGCCCGCGGCGTGGACGAACGCCCCACCGCGCACCACGCGCCGGCCGGGGCCGTCCCCCTCGCGACCGTCGCGCGGGTCGTACGGGTACGGCTGGTCGAGGCTCGACGTCCACTCCCAGGCGTTCCCCGCGAGATCGAGGTGGCCGAAGGGGCCCGCCCCCGCAGAGCGCCCGCCGACGGGGCGCGTGTCGCCGAGCTCGAGCGCGGCGTGCGCGGGTCGCGGTGGGTCGTCGCCCCACGGCCAGGTGCGGCGGTCGTCGCCGCGGGCGGCGCGTTCCCACTGCGCCTCGGTCGGGAGGAAGCCCCCCGCCCAGCGGCAGAACGCGGCGGCCTCCTCCCAGGAGACGTACGTGACGGGGTGCAGCTCGCGCCCCGACGCCACCGTCCCTCCCGGCCAGGCGGCGGGGGGCGACTGCCCCGTCGCCCGGACGAATGCGCCGTACTGCGCGTTCGTCACCGGTGTGCGACCGAGCCGGAACGCGTCGACCTCGACCGCATGGCCGGGCGCCTCGTCCGTGTCGGGTGCGTGCTCGAGGGCGGGGTCGCTGCCCATGGCGAAGGGCCCCGCCGGGACGAAGCGCCAGTCGAGCTCGATCGGAGTCGCGCCGCTCAGCGCGGGATCACCGGCAGGACGACGTGGGACGGGTGCTCGGCGTCGGCGTACACGGCCTGCTCGGCGACGAGCGTGTGCGTGTGGCGCCCGATCGGCTCGCCGGTGTTCGGGTTCACGTCGAGCCGCGGCCAGTTCGACGAGGAGACGTCGAGGCGGATGCGGTGGCCGGCGTCGAAGAGGTTGCTCGTCGGCGGCAGCGTGATCGTGACCGGCACGACGGCACCCGGCTCCATCGGCACCTCCCGCTCCCACCCCTCGCGGAAGCGGCAGCGGATCACGGAGTCGTTGAGGAGCATGTCGTAGCCCTCGGGGTAGTCCTCGTTCGCCGGGTGGACGTCGACGAGCTTTGCCGTGAAATCCGTGTCGAGGGCGCTCGTCGAGACCCACAGGTGCACCGTCACGGGACCGGTGACCTCGATCGGGTCGGTCAGCGGCTCGGTCTGGTAGACGAGCACGTCCGGCCGACGGGAGAGCCGCGGGTAGGGCTCGGCCGAGCCGAAGAACGCCGGCGACTCCTTCTGGTCGGCCGGACCCGGGGTCAGGAGGTCGCGCAGGCGGAGCACCGGGTTGAGGAGGCGCGCCCAGGCCTGCTCCATCCCGGCGCCCTCGGCCGGCAGCTCCCCGATCGAGCAGTACAGGCCGCCGATCGTCGGCACCGGGTGCGCCGGATCGAAGGTGTAACGCCGCGGATCCGCGCCGCCGGCTGCCGGCTCCGTCGCCAGCCCTCCGTCGGGCTGCAGGTGGAAGGAGGTCGGCACGGCGCGCGCGAGCGGCCACTCCCGCTCCTCGCGCCACCGGCCGCCGTGGTCGAGCTTGCCCTCGGCCGTCTTGCGCCCGCTGCCGCCGCCCATGACGAAGATCCGCACCGGCGCCTCGCCCGCCGGGTGCCCCGTGGCGTCGTCGGGGAGCCAGCGCGAGAAGAACGCCAGCTGCTCCTCGAAGTACCGCTGCACGCCCCAGACGCTCTCCGGGCCGAAGTCGACGTCGTGGCAGAACGTCGAGTCGCCGCGCATGCCGACGTGGCTCCACGGGCCGATCACGAGCCGCTGCGGCGCGTCGTTCTGCGCGGCCATCGCGGCGAAGTACTCGGAGTCCGCCGCCGGGAACGGGTCGTACCAGCCCGTCGAGTACGTGCCGGGCACGTCCGCGTGCTGGTCCCAGTGCCGCGTGAAGTCGTTCTCCACCCGCTGCCAGAACTCGTCGTAGGCCCCGCGTGTCGAGTAGTCGATCAGCATCTGCTCGAGCGGCGGCACGTGACGGAGGGACGTCGAGCCGCGCTCCCACGGCGGCCCGGCCCGGAACAGCTGCCGCAGGTCGCGCAGGTCGTTCCAGACATCCGCCTGCTTGGCGGGGTCGTCGGCGATGTCCTGCGCGTCCTGGGCGTGGATGAAGAGCGCCCAGAACATGTGCTGCTGCATCGCGCCGCCCTCGCGCGACTGGTTGTGGAAGCTGTTCGTCGGGACGACGTCGGGCCAGATCGCGGTCAGGTGGGGCGGCCGCTCGAGCGCGGCCCGCACCTGGGTGATCCCCGCGTACGAGCTGCCGACCATGCCGATTCGGCCGTTCGACCACGGCCGGGTCGCAATCCACTCGACCGTGTCGTAGCCGTCCTCGCCCGTGTGCGGCGTCACCACGTGGTAGTAGTCGCCCGTGCCCTCGGAGCGGTAGCGGTCTCGCATGTCCTGCAGCACGACGGCATACCCGCGGGGCGTGAAGAAGTCGGCGATCTCGACGTACCGACGGTCGGTCTTGTCGTACGGGGTGCGGAGCAGGATGGTCGGGAACCGGCCGTCGACGAGCTGCCCGTCCCGGGCGGGGCGATAGATGTCCGAGGCGAGCCGGATCCCGTCCCGCATCTCCACCATGACGTCCTTCGCGAGGACGATGCCGTACGCGGTCACACGTGCTCCCTTCGGATGACGAGGTTGCCGACGTCGTCGATTCGGGCGCCGAACCCGGGGTGGACGACGACGGTCGAGTCGAGCTCCTCGACCACCGCCGGCCCGGTGAGCGAGGCGCCGGCCCCGAGCGCGTAGCGGTCGTGGATCGGGCATTCGACGAACCCACCCGCCTCTGCGAAGAACACCTCCCGGCGCTCCTTCGGCGCCGGCGTGGCCTCGGAGGGCTCGAGCCGTCGGAGGGGAGGCTTCTCGATCCGCCCGACCGTCGTCAGCCGGAGGCTGACGAGCTCGACCGGCTCGGACGGGGCGCTGAAGCCGTAGACGCGGTCGTGCTCGGCGTGGAAGCGCTCGCGGAGCGCCCCCGACTGCGCGGCGTCGAACCCGCCGTCAGCGAGTGGGATCGTGAGCTCGAAGCTCTGGCCGACGTAGCGCATGTCGACCTGCCGGACGAAGGCGATCCGCTCGCGCGGCAGACCCTCGCGCGCAAGCTCGGCGGTGCCCGTCTCCTCGAGGTCGGCGAACGCGCGCTCGATCTCCTCCACGTCGATGTCCTCGAGCGGCCGCAGGAGCGTGACGCTCGAGTCCCGCTTCAGGTCGGTCCCGAGCAGGCCGGTCGCGGAGAAGATCCCCGGCGCCTGTGGGATCACGAGCGTCGGCACCTCGCAGTCGCGCTGGATGGCGTTCGCGTGCACGGGGCCTGCACCCCCGAAGCCGACGAGGACGAAGTCCCGCGGGTCGTACCCGCGCTGCACGGAGATCAGGTGGAGCGCGTTCACCATTGCCGCGTTCGCGATCTCGACGATCCCACTCGCCGCCTCGACGACGTCGAGGCCGAGCGGCTCGGCACAGCGCTCGGCGATGGCGCGGCGCGCGCCCTCGACGTCGAGCGCGATCTCGCCGCCCAGGAAGTACGCCGGGTTGAGGCGGCCGAGCACGACGTTCGCGTCGGTCACGGTCGGCTCGGTGCCGCCCTGGCGGTAGCAGACCGGCCCCGGGTCGGCGCCCGCGCTGCGCGGCCCGACGCGGAGCATGCCGCCGGAGTCCACCCACGCGATCGACCCGCCTCCCGCCCCGATCTCGACGAGGTCGATCACCGGCGTGCGCACGGGGTACCCCGACAGCGACAGGCCGCCGACGCCGGCCGACGCGTGCGAGCCGACCGAGTAGTCCTTCGTCACCGACGGGTTCCCGCCCTGGATCAGGCCGACCTTCGCCGTCGTGCCGCCCATGTCGAAGGAGATGACGTCGTCGCTCCCGATCGCGCTGCCGAGGTTCGCGGACGCGATGACGCCCGCCGCAGGCCCGGACTCGACCATGAAGACCGGCTTCTGCGCGGCGGCCGCGGCGCCGAACACGCCGCCGCTCGACTGCATCACGAGGAGCTCCGCGGCGACTCCCGCGGCCGCGAGACGTCGCTCGATGTTCTCGAGGTAGCGGGCGACGACCGGGCGGATCGCCGCGTTGATCACCGTGGTCGAGGCGCGCAGGTACTCGCGGAACTCCGGCGCGACGTCGGACGAGAGGGAGATCGGGACGCCGGGCAGCTCCTCCGCGAGGATCTCGCCCACGCGACGCTCGTGCGCGGGGTCGACGTAGGCATGGAGCAGGCAGACGGCCACGGTCTCGACGTCGGCCCTGCGGAGCGAGGCGGCGACGTCCCGCACCGACGGCTCGTCGAGCGGCGTCAGCACCTCGCCGCCGGGCCCGAGCCGCTCGCGCACGCCGAAGGCCCGGTCCCGCGGCACGAGCGGCTGCGTCTTCTCGAACCGCGTGTCGTAGAGCGACGGCCGGGTCTGACGCTGGATCTCGAGCAGGTCGCGGAAGCCCTCGGTCGTGACGAAGCCGCCGCGCGCGATCGTGCCCTCGATGATCGCGTTCGTCGCGACCGTCGTCGCATGCACGACGAAGTGGACGTCCGCGGCCGCAACGCCGGACTCGGCGAGGATTCGCTCCGCCGCAGCCATGAACCCGAGGGACGGGTCGGCCGGGGTCGAGAGGACCTTGGCGATCGACACCGCCCCGCTCTCCTCGTCGATCAGGGTGGCATCGGTGAACGTGCCGCCGATGTCGATCGCCAGCCGACTGCTCATTCGCTCCTCCGGAGGACGCTCGTCTCGTTCTCGTCGACCGCGCCGCCGACGACGGCGACGCGATACACGTCGCGTGCACGCGCGCCGCTCACCTTTCCCTCGCGAACGTCGCGCGCGACGCGCTCCGGATCCCGCTCCGCCGGCGGGCCGTACCCGCCACCGCCGCACGTGCGGCAGCTGACGACGTCGCCGGGCTCGAGGTCGACGGTCGTCTTCGACCCGAGGCGCGTCTCGATGCCCGCGCGGATGAGGACGTACTCCGCCTTGCGACCGTCGTCGGCGCCGAACGCCCCCGCGGGGCCGGTCTTGTCGCGGTCGGCGAGGATCGTGAACGTCGTCGGGCGATCGAAGAGGTAGTCCTTGCGCAGGCCGAGCCCGCCACGGAAGCGGCCGGCGCCGTCCGAGTCCTCGACGAGCGAGAGCGTCGGGATCCGCACCGGGTAGTTGAGCTCGGTCTCCTCGATCGGCGCGTTCTCGGTGTTCTGGCCGTGCGCCTGCACCGCGTCGGGCCCGTCGCTCGTCGAACGGCCGCCGTAGCCGCCGGCGAACGTGTCGTAGAAGCAGACGTACTTCCCGGCTTCGGCGTCGAGGCTCCCGAAGCCCGCCTGGGCCATCATCGCCTTCGTCCCCGCGGGCAGCCGGTCCGGGAACGCCGGCAGCAGGGCGCGAAACATGACGTCCGTCAGCCGTGTCTGGGTCTCCCAGCCGCCGACCACCGGAGCGGGCCACGTGCAGTTGACGACGGTGCCGGCCGGCGCGTCGAGCGTGACGAGGCGGTAGAAGCCCTCGTTCACGGGGAGATCCGGGTCGATCAGGCACTTCACGACGTACGCGCAGGCCGAGAACGTCTGTGCGTACGTCGAGTTGACCGGGGCACGGCGCTGCGGGTCGCAGCCGGCGAGGTCGAAGTGAACGCCGCCGGCGGTGATCTCGATCCGGGCGCGGAGCCGAACGGGCTCGTCGGTGTACCCGTCGGTGTCGACGGTGCCCTCCGACTCGAACGTCCCGTGCGGAAGCTCGGCGAGCTCTGCGCGCGCCCTGCGCTCCGTGTAGTCGACGAGCTCGTCGATCGTCGCGAGGACGGTGTCGCGCCCGTGCCGGGCGAAGAGCGCCTGGACGCGCCGGATGCCCGTCGTGTTGGCCGCGACCTGGGCGCGGAGGTCGCCCGCCGTCTCGTGCTTCGAGCGGATCTGCGCCAGGAGCAGCCGGAAGACGTCGTCGACGATCGCGCCGCCGCTCACGATGCGGATCGGCGGGACGATGACCCCTTCCTGGAACACCTCCCGGAAGGCGCCGATCGACGCGGGCGCGCCACCGCCGACGTCGACGTGGTGGGCGAGGTTCGCGACGTAGCCGAGGAGCTCGCCGTCGTGGTGGACGGGGGCGATGAGGCTGATGTCGTTCAGGTGCACGCCGCTCGGGTACGGGTCGTTCGTGATCACCATGTCGCCGGGTTCGAGCCGTTCCGGCCCGTAGCGGCGGAGCGCGTGCGGGATCTGCTGCACCATCGAGCCGAGGTGCACCGGCTGCGCGAAGCCCTGCGCGATGGGCCGCAGGCGGGCGTCGAAGAACGCGCAGGAGAAGTCGGAGCGCGTCTTGATATTGGTCGAGTACGCGCTCCGCTTCAGCGCGAGGACCATCTCGTCGGTCGCAGCGACGAGCGCGTTCCGGATGACCTCGAACGAGATCGGGTCGACCCCGGTCACAGGCCCACGCTCCTCAGCGTCGCGGTGGCCTCCTCGTCGACCGTCCGCGTCTCCGGGTCGAGCGCGACCCGGTAGACGTCCCGCGCTCGCTCGCAGCTCACCTTCCCCTCGAGGACGTCGCGCAGCACACGCGCGGGATCGCGCTCCGCTGCAGGCCCGTAGCCGCCGCCGCCGCACGTGCGGTAGCTGACGACGTCCCCCGCGAGCAGGTCGACGGTGCTCTTCGGGTTGAGCTCCTGCTCGACGCCGTCGCGCACGAGCACGAACCGCGCCGGCGCGCCGGCCTCCCCGCCGAGCACGCCCCAGGGCCCCTGCTTCGTCCGGTCCGCGAGGACGGTGAACGTCAGGGGCCGGTCGAAGCGGTAGTCCTTGCGCAGGCCGAGCCCGCCCCGGAACCGGCCCGGCCCGTCCGAGTCCTCGACGAGCGAGAGCCGGTCGATCCGCACCGGGTACCCGCGCTCCGTCTCCTCGACCGGCGCGTTCTCGGTGTTCTGGCCGTGCGTCTGCACCGCGTCCGGCCCATCGCTCCCGGCACGGCCGCCGTAGCCGCCGCCGAACGTCTCGAGGAAGCACGTGTACTCGCCGGTCGCCGCGTCGACGCCGCCGAAGCCTGCATGGCACATCATCGCCTTCGTCCCCGCCGGCAGGCGTTCGGGCAGCGCGGGGAGGAGCGCACGGAAGATCACGTCGACCAGTCGGGTCTGCGTCTCCCACCCGCCGACGACGGGCGACGGCCAGGTGCAGTTGACGACCGTCCCCGACGGCGCCTCGACGCGAAGAAGCCGGTAGAAGCCGTCGTTGACCGGCAGGTCCGGGTCGACGAGGCATTTCAGCGCATACGCGCACGCCGAGAACGTCTGTGCGTACGTCGAGTTGACCGGGGCGCGGCGCTGCGGGTCGCAGCCCTCGAGGTCGAACAGCACCCCGTCCTCGCCGATCTCGACGCGGGCCCGCAGCCGCACGGGGTCGTCGGTGTAGCCGTCCGTGTCCACCTGGCCCTCCGACTCGAACACACCGTGCGGCAGCGTCGCGAGCTCGGCGAGCGCACGCCGCTCGGTGTAGGCGAGGACCTCGTCCATCACGCCGACGACGGTGTCCCGACCGTGCCGCGCGGCGAGCGCCTGGATGCGGCGTACCCCCGTCGCGTTCGCCGCCACCTGCGCACGGAGGTCGCCGGCGGTCTCGTGCTTCGAGCGGATCTGGGCGAGGAGCAGCGCGAACACGTCCTCGACGATCGCGCCCGCCTCCACGATCCTGACGGGCGGGATGATGACGCCCTCCTGGAACACCTCGCGGAACGCCCCGATCGAGGCGGGCGCGCCGCCGCCGACGTCCACGTGGTGCGCGAGGTTCGCGACGTACCCGAGCAGATCGCCGTCGACGAAGACCGGCGAGACGAGCGTCACGTCGTTCAGGTGGACGCCGCTCGGGTACGGGTCGTTGGTCACGATCACGTCGCCGGGGCCGAGATTCCCGGGGCCGTAGTCGAGCACGGCGCGCGGCGTCTGCTCGACCATCGACCCGAGGTGCACCGGCTGGTTGAACCCCTGCGCCACGGCGCGAAGCTGCGCGTCGAAGAACGCGCAGGAGAAGTCGGCCCGGGTCTTGATGTTCGTCGAGTACGCGCTCCGGCGGAGCGTGAGCACCATCTCGTCGGTCGCCGCGATGAGCGCGTTCCTGATCACCTCGAACGTGATCGGGTCATGTCTCGCAGGGCTCATCACGCGCGGTTCCCCGGCCCCCAGACGGAGCTGAAGGAGCGGCCCTCGGCGAAGCGCGAGCCGGAGAGGCTCGAGATGTCGACCGGCGGCTCGACACCCGCAATGGCGTGGGCGAGCGACTCGCCGATCGTCGGACCGAGCTTGAAGCAGTGCCCCGATCCACCGAACGCCGAGTAGTAGCCGCCGACCTCCTCCTCGCCGACGAGCGGGTACCAGTCATCGGTGATGTCGTAGACCCCGGAGTACCCCGTCACATAGGCGTCGCCGTAGCCCGGTTCGCCGAGTGTCGCCCGGAGCGCGGGGACGCGCCGGAGGAGCCTCGGCACCATCCGCGCGAGGTGCGCGTCGTCGGTGCCGGCGTCGTACGTCTCGGGGTCGGCCGGCTCGGGCGTCTTCGGCCAGCCCTCGCCGACGAGCACCTTGTCCGGTCCGTAGGAGCGGAAGTAGAGCTGCTGGGCGGAGTCCGACATGACCGGCAGTCCGCGGAACCCCTTCGGCGCGTGGAAGATCGCCTCGTGCTCGCGGCTGAAGCGAATCGGGTACTCGACGCCGACCATCCTCCCGATCGTGTTTCCCCACGGCCCGGCCGCGTTGACGACGACGCCGGTGGCGATCTCGCCCTCGGTCGTGACGACCCCCGTGACGCCTCCGCCGGAGGTCGTGATGCCGAGCACCTCGCATCCCTCGCGCACGTCCAGGCCCCGACTCGACGCCGAGGCTGCGAGGGTCTCCACCGTACGCACCGGGTCAGCCCAGCCGGACGTCTCCTCGAAGCACGCGAGCTCGATGCCCTCGATCTCGAGCTCGGGCCAGCGGGAGATCACCTCGTCGGGTGTGAGGAACCCGGTCTGGACGCCGAGCTCCTGCTGGAACGGGACGATCTCGCGTAGCGCGTGCGCGTCCTCGGCCGTCGCGAGCACCATGTACCCGTCCTGCACGAAGCCGACGTCGCCGCCGAATGCCTCCTCGGCGCTCGCGAACATCCCCGCCGCGCGAACGGCGAGCCGAATCGCCACCTCGTTCGTGTAGTGCTGGCGGACGTGGGCGGCGGAGTACTGCGTCGAGCCGCGGGCGAGGCGCCGCTTCTCGACGAGCACGACGTCGCCGTACCCCAGCTTCGCGAGGAAGTGGGCCGTGCTCGCACCGATGATCCCGCCGCCGATGACGACGGCGTCTGCGCTCTCGCTCACGTGCGTCCGTTCCTCCTCTCCGCCCGCAGGCGCTCGGTTCCCTCCGCGTCGACGACGGCGTCGCTCCCGAGGACGACGCCGTACCGAGCCGCCGCGGCCTTGCTCGACACCTTCCCATTTGCGACGTCGACGGCCACGAGCGTCGGGTCCCGCTCGAGCGGGTCGCCGAAGCCGCCGCCGCCCGCGATGCGGTGGACGTAGACATCGCCGGCCTGGATCGTCGTCGAGAACATCGGCGGCAGCGGCTCCTCGCTCCCGTCCGGCCGGACGAGGACGTTCGAGGACGGCGCTCCTGGAAGCCCGCCGGCGAGCCCGTACGGCGGCCGGCTCGCTCGGTCGGAGCGGACGACGAGCGACGTGTCGGGCGTCAGGCACCGCCAGACGCGCTCGATCGCGAGGCCGCCCCGGTGGCGCCCGGGCCCGCCCGAGTCGGGGACGAGGCCGTAGCGCTCGACGACGATCGGGAACTCCGACTCGGCGACCTCCACGGGGATGTTCGCCGCGAGGCTGGCCGGGTTCGTGACGCCGTCGTTCCCGTCGGCGCCGGGGGTCGCGCCCCACGTGCCGACGACGAGCTCGTAGTAGACGAACCGGCCGCCCTCGGGTCGCTCGGCACCGAAGATCGCGAGCGTGTTCCCGCCCTCGCCCGCCGCCGGGATGCGTTCGGGGATCAGCTGTGCGAGCGCTCCGTTCACCGCGTCGAGGACCCGGAACCCGGTCACGCCACGCATCGACGACGCGCCGGGCATCGTCACCTCGCAGACCGTCCCCGGCTTTGTGAGCACGTTCACGGGCCGGAAGGCGCCGGAGGTGTTCGGAACGTCCACCTCGAGGGCACAGCGCACCGCCTGGTAGACGCACGCCTGCACGAACGACCGCGTCGAGTTGAGCGACCCGCGCACCATCGCGGACGACTCCGTCAGGTCGACGATGAGCTCGTCGCCGGCGATCGTCACGGTCGCCGTGATCGGTACGTCGACGACGTCGATCCCGTCCGAGCCGAGGATGTCGGTGAACGTCGCCGTCCCGTCCGGCCACGACGCGATCTCGCGCCGGACGAGCCGCTCCGTGTGGTCGACGAGCTCGGTCATCAGCGCAGCGAGCGCCTCCTGGCCGTGGCGCTCGGCGAGCCCGAGCAGCGCCCGCTCGGCGACGGAGCAGGCGGCGACCTGGGCGCCGAGGTCGCCGAGGGTCATCCGCGGGATGCGGACGTTCGCCTCGATGATCTTGAAGACGTCCTCGACCGGCTCGCCGGCCGCGTACAGCCTGAGCCACGGGAGCCGGATGCCCTCCTGGAAGATCTCGGTGTTGTCGCACGCGCTCGACCCCGGGAGGCGTCCTCCGACGTCGCCGTGGTGCGCGGTCGTCGTCGTGAACCCGATCAGCTCGCCCTCGTGGTGGACCGGCTTGAAGAGGAACATGTCCTGCAGGTGGATGCCGCCGTCGAACGGGTCGTTCATGAGGTACACGTCGCCCGGCGCCAGGCGGTCGCCGTAGTGCTCGAGGAGCCGCTCGATCGCGGCGGGCAGCGAGCCGAGGTGGAACGGGACGGTGACGGCCTGCGCGACCGTCTCGCCACGCGGGTCGAGGATCGCGGCGGAGAAGTCCATCCCGTCGCGGACGACCGTCGAGTGCGCGGTGCGGAAGATCGTCGTCGCCATCTCGTCCGCGATCGAGGCGAGCGCATTCGCGACGATCTGGAGCGTGATCGGGTCGACGCGGCGCTCGGCGGTCGTGCTCATCCCGTGCGCTCCAGGATGAGGCTCGCGGTCGCCTCGTCCCGGCGAGCCGACCAGCCGGGCGGCACGACGACGGTCGTGTCGTACTCGTCGACGAGCAGCGGGCCCGGCTCTGGCTCGGTGCCGACCGAAGCGCGCGTCCGCACGGGCGCCACGACGAGTGACCCGTCTGTGTACACGGTGCGTGTCTCGCCGGCACTCTGCCGCGCGTCGACGGTCTCGATGGACATGGCGCCGTCGGGCGCGACGCCGAGCGCGGCAAGCCGCACCGCGCGAATCTCGACCGGCGACCCCGGCTGCCCGCGGACGCCGTAGAGCCGCTCGTGCTCGTCCTCGAACCGGGCGCGAAGCGCGCCGAGGTCGAGGTCGAGCTCCGCAAGTGACAGATTGTCACTTGGCCTCTCCGACAGCGCGACCTCGACCTCCCAGCTCTGGCCGCCGTAGCGGAGCTCCGCGGTCGCTGCCCACTCCGCCGGGTCTCCCGGGAACGCCGCCTCGAGGTCGCGCCGCATCTCCGCGACGAGGCCTGCGACCTGCGCGGTGGCGCGACTGCCAGTGACGTTGTATCGCTGGACCAGCAACCTGCCGCCGTTCGCCGACTACGCGATGCGCGGCCGCACCTACCGGTACTTCGAGGGCCAGCCCCAGTACGGTTTCGGCTACGGGCTGTCGTACACGTCGTTCCGCTACACGGGCGCCGCCGCGCGCACGGGCGCGTTCGCCACGGTCAGCATCGACGTCGGGAACACCGGGGCGCGCGCCGGCGACGAGGTGGTCCAGGTCTATGTGATTCCGCGCGGCGCCCCGGCGTACGTGCCCCACCGCTGGCTGGCTGCGTTCACGCGCGTCGCGCTCGCGGCCGGCGAGCGCCGCACGGTTCGCCTGCCGCTGGCCGCCAACGCGCTGACCTTCGTCGACCAGGCCGGGGCGCGCAGGCCGCTGTCCGGGGACGTCGACATCGCGATCGGCGGCCGGCAGCCCGACCGCGCGGGGCACTACGCCAGCGACGCCCAGGGCGTGACGCTGCGGATCAGCCTCGAGTGATCAGGCGCCGCGATCGCCGCGCTACTTGGGCGCGGGCCGGACGAGGTCGCGCAGCGTCGTCAGCAGCCTGTCCGTGTCGATGGGCTTGCTGAACCTGGTCGAAAGTCCCAGCTCCTCGACATTGCTGTCGCTGAAATGGTCGCCGTGATCACGACGACCGGGATGTTGGCCATCGCACCAGACTTCCTTTGCAACGCCCGAAGCTCCAGCCCGTCCAGGTGCGGAAGCATGATGTCGAGCAGGATCACGTCCAGGGCCGCGGCTGCATGTGCAGGCGGCGGTACGCGTCTCGCCCGTCGGCGCAGGACTCGACGCGAAACCCTTCGGCCATCAGCAGCTCCGACAGCGACATCCGCAGGACGAAGTCGTCCTCAACCAGCAGGATGAGCGGCAGAGCGCGCAGGCGGGGCGCGGGTGGGCCAACGATGGCTTCAGGTAAGTCCCCGAGCTGCATTTGGTTACGCAATGTTGTACCAAACGCAGCCAAGCAAAGGGCCTCAGCGAAAATAGTTTGATGGCATAGCCGCCGATCTGGATCCAGGAAGGGGGGCTTGACCCTGTGCGACGCGCGCGCGATACAGGCACTCGGTAAACGCGGGCTTACCGGGAGCAGTACAGGGAACCGGCAAGGTTCATGGAAGTGGGAGCCAGCGATGAAGAAGCAGAGCCCGGCGCCGATTCGCTACGGGGTGAAGGCGCACCCGGCGCGGGTCGCTCGGCAGCGCCAGTCAGAGCGGCAACCGGAAGCGTCGCGCACACGGCTCGCCCATCTCTACAACTTGCCCCCGTGGTCTACGTGACGCTGGACCCGCGGTGCAAGATCTGGAAGACCAACCTGACGGCCGCGGCGTCGTTCGGCATCGCACGTGGAGACCTCATCGGCAAATCCTTGAGCACGCTGGTCGTCCCTGCAGACCGGCCCGTGTTGCGCGACCACGTCAGTCGGTGTGTTGGCGAGCGCATGGTCGTGGAGGCGGAGGTCCGGTTCGCGATTCGGGGCCGCCCGACTGTAACCGCTCAGGTCGTCAGCGCGCCGTTCGTCGCGGTGGACGGCACGGTCACCGAATGCAAGACGACGCTCACGGACATCACTGCGCTGAAGCAGGGCCAGGCGCGGGCGATCCGCGCCCGCGACGATTTGCTCATGTTCGTGTCGCACGACCTTCGTAACCTGCTCACCGGCGTCTTCTGCGACCGAGCAGTTGCTGCGCGGCGCGCACGGCCCCGAGCGCCGCAAGGGGTGGAATCAGCTCGAACGCGTCCGCCGCGGCACGCAGCAAATGCAGCGCATGATCGACGATCTGCTCGACCTGGCGAGTGTAGAGGCCGTTCGGCTCAATATCGTCCTCGACAGCCACGACGTCAGGCGCATCTGCGATGACGTACTTGCGGATATCGGACCCATCGCGGTTGAAAAGGGCGTCAGCCTGGAGCGGGACGTGGCCGCGGGCGCGCTCGTCGCGCGCTGCGATCGCCAACGCGTGGTGCAGGTGCTGCTGAACCTGCTCGGCAACGCGGTCAAGTTCACACCGGCGGGGGGAATGGTCAGGCTCACCGCGCAACGACAACGGGAGACGTCCGCCCAGTTCACAATCCTGGACACGGGCCCCGGGGTTCCGGCGGCGCGACGCGAGCACATCTTCGAGCATCTGGCAGGCGGAAGAGACCGCGCGCAAGGGGCGCGGCCTGGGGCTGTACATCGCCAAGGGCCTGGTCGAGGCCCAGGGTGGGTCGATCTGGGTCGACTCGCCCCGCGCGGGGGGCGCAGCTTCTCGTTCACGCTGCCGCTGGCGCCCGCTGCGACGGCTACCCTGGGATACGGAGGCAGCGGCGGCGGGGGCGGCGGCGGCGGAATCGGCGGGCGGCCGACGGTAGGCGGCGGCTGCGTCGGCGTGCCTGGCGGCGGCACGATCGGCGGCTGGGGCATCGCGGTCGGCGGCTCCACGCACGACGACAGATCAAACAGCAGGAACTCGAGCGCCTTGGCCTGGGGCGACATCTCGTTTGTCTTGCAGCCGCTCGGGAACGACCGCGTGGCCCCTGCCATGTCGCCGCCGGTGCTCCCCACCGTGGATTTGATGTGGATGTCCGTGAACACGGCCTTCCCACACTGCATGGCCTCCGGTACGCCTACTGGCGTGTTGAAGCTCAGGTACTGCAACGACCCGCCGGCCCTGTGCCTCCCCAGCGTTGCGCGCGAGATAGATCCACTCCGTGGTGGGCGGGTTGACCGGGCATTTCACCGAGTGCTCGGCGCCGTTGGCGCGAAATAGAGCCACGCGTCGGGCTGGCGTTCACCCCGACCAACCAGTCTGCCAGCGCCGTACCTTTCGGGAACGTGTCGTTGATCGTCAGCGTAACCGCGTACGTCGCCGGGCGGATCAATATTGCCGACGTAGGTCGCCGTGCCGCTGAAGTCCGGCATCTTCTTCTGAAGCCAGTGAGAGTGAAGGTGGCTGAGAAACAGCCGGCCGCCCGAGTTGGCGTAGTTGGCGACGTTGTCGATGCTGGCCTGCGGTTTCTGGTCGACGTAGGCGCTTGTGCTGCCCTCGCACGACATCACGACCACGTCGTAGTTCGCCAGCTTCGTGCGGTTGGACCACAGGGCAGTCGCGGGCGCGTAGTTGCCGCCTCCGCGAAGGCCGTCGCGCCGCCACCGCCCGCGTACAGGTGGACCCGCCCGGTGCCCGCGTCGTTGGTGAACTCGCTGTCGGCGACGCCGATGCGGCGGACCAGGCACTCGAGCGCGTCGGACATGCCCGTCGTCACGGCGATGCGCGATCTGCCCTCGGCCTTGGTTCGCGGCAGCCGCGTCTGGTCCTTGTTGGTGAGCGCGTTGTTGGCGCACGTCGTCAGCGACGGGATCATGATGTCCGGCGCCACTTGCCGACCTGCATGACCAGCGGGACGTTGGTCGTCGACGGCACCGGCTCCAGGGTCAGCGTGAAGCGCCCCTGCGTGTCGGTCAGCGCGGACGCCAGCGGCGCGACCACCTGGGCGCCACAGCGCTCGCAGCTGACGCCGTCGGCGAGCGCCGGCAGCGGTCCGCTGGGGAATAGACGATGACGTTGTAGAGCGGGTTGACGCCGGCGGGGTCGTCAGCCGCGCCACTAATCGTCGTCTTCGTAGCGCCCGCACACGTCGGCGGCACCGTCGTCATCGAGCCCCGGGCAGACGTCAGCAGCACGTCGTCGGGCACGCCATGCCGTTCATGCAGGCGCGGTCCTTCGGTGCGCCCGCAGTTGCCGATCACGCCGCAGTACTGGCCGCCCATCGGCGTGCACGACGTGCGCACGCAAGTCGGGTCGTTGCAGACGTTCGGGATGCCGCCGGTGCCGCCGCAGGTGCCGCCGTTCGGGCACGTGCCGCAGTCCAGCGTGCCGCCGCAGTTGTCGCCGATCATGCCGCAGTAGCGGAGGTTGCCGGCGGCGGCGCAGGTCAGGGGAACGCAGCCGGGGTCGACGCAGATGCAGTTGCGGCACTGCTCGCCGCTGGCGCAGGCGGCTGTGCAGTCGAGCTTGCGCCCGCAGCCGTCGCCGAGATCGTGCCGCAGAAGGTGCCGCAGGTAATGGGCGTGCACGACGCGCCCATGACGCACAGCCCCTCCTCGCACATGCCGTCGCCGGGGCACGCCCCACATTCCAGCTTCTGTCCGGGGCAACCGGCGCCGATGACGCCGTACCGGCCGCCGGGCGGCGTGCAGCAACTCGACGGCACGCACATGCCGCCGGCGCCCGTGGTGCCGCCGGTAGTGATGCGCCCGCCGGTGCCGGTGTCGCCCCGCGGCCGCCGAGGCGGCCGCCGGAGCCAGCCGCTCGGTGCGTGCCACCGCCCGTCGTCGTTGCGTTAGGTTTTGTGCCTGCGCAGGCGGCGGTGACCAGCGCGCACGCAAGCATATGCGTGAGCCCGAATGCGGCATGCGTTTCGGGGGTTGCCTGCCGCGCGCCCAAAAAGGCTCGCGCGGGCTGTGCGGTGTGTGTAGGCGGGAGACCTACTCTTGCTGGCGGCCTACCGGAAGAAGTAGGTGAAGCCGAAGGCGCCAATGACCTGGCCCTGCAGCGACACCTCGGTGCCACCGCTGCCGGTGTCGCCGAAGTTGACGGCCAGACCGACGCGCGCGTGCGCTGCGACGTTCGGCGTGACGAACGCGCGCGCGAGCGCGCCCGGCTCGAACGCCGTGACGGTCGTGGAGTCCCCGGGCCCGAGTTTGTGTTCACCGCGATGAGACCACCGAGCGAGAAGTCACTCGACTGGCCCGAGTGCAGGTGGTACCAGCCGCCCGCGCCGAACACGACGGTGGTCAGCCAATCGCCGCCGCCGACCTCGCTGCTGGCGAAGCCGAGGAAGCCCTCGATATGCCAATCGACTGATCGTAGACGAACTGACCAACGCCGATGCCGATGCCGGCGCCCGAAAGGAACTGGGAGGCGCCGACGCCGATGCCGGCGCCACCGCCGCCGCTGCCGCTGCCGCTACTGTGGCGGGTGGCAGCCGGGGGAGGAGGCTCCGTCGGTGGCGGGGACGATTCCTGCGCCTGCGCCGTGGCGCCCAGCCCGACAACGAGAAGACCACCGAACAACGACACGATCGATTTCTGCATCAGCTTCATTCCGACACCTCGCGAGTTTGTGGATGTCCGTGAATTAATTACGTGTTTTGACGGCCCCCAGTATCAAGGCGCCTGGGGTGGCGTCAACTTACGGCGTACGGACGAGGCCTGAGGGGGGGCGGGCCTCAGGCCTCAGGCCTCGGGCCTCGGGAGGAAACACCTTGTTGAGCCGGACAGGGGGCGTAGAACTTCTCTGAGCTCAGAAGCCCGAAGCCCGAGGCCCTTCCTTACTTACTCGCCTTCGGACAGGCTCTTGCAGAACTTCTGCTCGCGGGCCAGCACCGCGGCGGGCGGGCGGTCGGCGACCGGCAGATCGACGTAGGCCGCGGCCAGCGCGCAGTGAACGCGCGGGTCGAACGGATTCGTGGCCAGCGCCGCGCGCAGGGGCGCGATCGCCGCCTGGGGCTTTCCCTGGCGACCAGCGCCTCACCCGCGATCAGGTTGGGCCAGGGCAGGTCCGGGTGCAGCGCCTGCACGGGGGCCAGCGCCTTGAGCGCGCAATCCGGCTCGCCGAGCGCGAGGTACGTGCGCCCAAGCTTGACCCGGGAACACCCAGCTCGCCGACGGGTCGCCGCGTGTCGCGTTCCCGCTGGCGATGGCCTTCGCGCCCTTTTCGTATTCGGCGACGGCGGCGCGCGGCCGGTCACGGCGCAGCAGCATGTTGCCCAGCCGCAGGTGGCGGTAGGGTTGCCCCGCCTTCAGCGCCGCCGACAGCGCGTCTTCCTCCGCGGGCTTGCGGCCGGACGCGATCGCGCCCGGCTTGCGGATGTGGGTGGTCGCGATGTCGATGGCCGGGAACGTCTTGTAGTGCTGCGCGGTCATGAACGCCTTCCAGCCGCGTTCGAACTCGGGCCACGGGACGCCGGCGGCCCCCGCCACCGCCGCGCGCGCGTCTTCGCCGGAGGCGACGCGCTTGAGCGCGACGCGCAGCGCCGGCATGCCCCCCTTGTCGTGCAGGTAGGCGATGGCGTTGGCGACCTCGGCGAACGCCAGCGTCGCGTCTTCGGCCGACGGCAGCTTCGCCATCGACGGGTGCATCGCCTCGAAGCTGAGCAACTTTCCCGAGCGCAGCGCCTTGGCCAGCAGGTGCTCCATCGCAGGCGGGATGCGGCCGCCGGGGGGCTCGCGCCAGCGGCGCTCGAGGAACTTGGCCAGCCCCTCCTGCAGCCAGACCGGCGCGCGGTCGCCGGTCAGCGTCGACACCGCGTAGTGCACGAGCTCGTGGCTGATGGTGTCCAGCCACGGATAACCGTAGGCCAGCGCGCGCGGCGTGGTCACCATCAGCCGCGCCCACTTGCACAGCGCGATCGTGCCGGTGCGCGCCACCTCCGCTTGCGACAGCGACGACACCGCGGCCAGATTGGCCGGGCTGCGGTACAGCTCGACCCGGATCGGCATCTCCGCGTCGAAGCCCAGGTCGTCGTGCAGCGTCTTGTACGCCGCCTCGAGCGCCTCGCGCGCGTAGGGAACCAGCACCGCGTCTTCGGGCGCGTAGCGAATGATGACGTGGTCGGAGCGCTCTTCCTTGTGATCCTTGACGGCGTCGCGCGCCTCGCGCGCCAGGTCCGCCAGCATCTTGACGTCCGGGTTCTGCGGCACCGCCTGCACGGCGATGGCCAGCGCGTTGACGGCGCCGTCGTAGTCGCCGCGCAGGAACCTGTCGTAGCCGTCCAGGTACGAGGTCTCGGGAGCCGAGGGCGACGACTTCTTGAGCGCTGTCAGCGCCGTCTCCGCTTCGCGGAACTGCCAGGTGTCGAGCAGCTGATCGATGCGCCGCGCCTCACCCGACGTCGTGGGCGGGTTGCGCGTGCGCGGGGGAGGCGGCGAGCAGCACGAGGCCCGCGGCAACCATGAGTCGGAGACCCCTCTCCCTGCTGCGCGGGGCGAGGGGACCGGATTCCGACCTCCCTCTCCCGCTTGCGGGAGAGGGTCGGGGAGAGGGCAGGCCGTCTGAGCCGACATCGCCGATCATCTCACCAGCTCCTCGTAGTAGCGGCGGACCTCGTCGCGGAAGCGTTCGGGGGCTTTTTCCTTCATCGCGTCCAGCAGCTCCTGGCGCCAGGCGCGCGGCGCGCTCGATTCGTCGGCGCCCGGGATGCGGACCGGCTCGTGCGGCTGGCGGCTGCCGCCCATCGGCCGCTCCTGCATCGAATCACGCAGCTTGGCCAGCCGTTCGGCGGCGTCGCGCTCCGCCGTGGCGGCCCCCTTGGACTCGTCGCGGCGAAGCATCTCCTGCGCCTGGCGCATGCGCGCGGCCGCGCCCTTCAGCTCGCCCTCGGCCTTCTCCATGCCCGGCATCTTGCCCAGGCGCCGCATCGCCTCGCCGGCGACGTCTTCGGTGCGCTTGCCGATCGCGCCTTGCCGCTCCGCCTGCCCGCGTCCCGCCTCGCGATCCTGCGGCGACAACATGTCCGACGGCTTGGGCAGCAGCTTGGCCAGGTCGTCCGCGACCTCCTGCGCCAGCGCGCGCGCCTCGGCGACCGCCTCCGCGCGCTTGTCCTTCTCGGGCTCGGCGTTCGGGCGCTTGACCCGCCGCGCGTCCGCCATCGCGTCCAGCTGCTCGGTGGCGCGCTCCAGGCTCCCCTCCGCCCGCTCCGCCTCGCCCTTCGCCTCAGCCAGGTCGCGTTCACCGAGCAGGCGCCGCAGCTGTCGCACGCTGTCGCGCGCCCGTTCGAGCTCCTCCGCCAGGGATCCCTGGGAGCTGCCCGACGGCACGCCGCCCAGGCGCTGCTTGAGCTTCTCGACCTTCTCGATCTCCTTCTTGATGAACTCGTCCATCTGGCCCTTGAGCCGGCGCTGGATCTCCGCCTCCTGCTTGTCCGCGATCGCCTGCGTCTCCTTGTGCAGCGCGCGCTGGTCGCCTTCGATGTCGCTGATCTTCTTCATCAGCTCGGCGACGACGCGGTTCTCCTGCGGGAAGCGCTCGGAGCCGAAGCTCTCGGCGTTCTGATCGAGCATCTTGCGCAGGTCGCCGAGGTCGTTGCCCAGCTGCGCCAGCGCCTTGTCCAGATCCGCCTCGTTGCCCTTCTCGAGCAGGTCGTCCAGCTTGCGCGCCTGGTCGGCCAGCGATTTCATGTCGGGCAGGTTCCGCCACTCGTCGGCGACGTCGTCCTGCACCGCCGCGATCTTCTGCGCCAGGTCCGCGATGCGGGCGCGCAGCTCGCGCGCCTCGCGTTCCAGCTGTCGCCGCAGCGCCTCGTCTTTCGTCTTCTTGTAGCGCTCCAGCAGGTCCTTCAGCCGCTGGTGCGAATCGGTCAGCTCTTTGCCCAGGCTGGCGAGGTCCTCCAGCCGCTGCCGCCCAATCAAATCGTCCAGCAGCAGCACGTCGTTCTCCAGCTCGGTGATGTGGCGCCCGGACATTGCGTCGAGCCGCGACAGGTTGCCGGTCGCCTTGCCCTTCAAGGCCGCCAGCGCCTGCCCCTCCTCGCGCAGCAGCTTCTCCAGGCGATCGGCGATGCCCCCGAGCGCCGCCCGCGCAGCACCTGCCCATGGTCCCGTTTCGCCAATCCTCGTCGATGAGCTGGCCCAGCAACGCCAGGTGCGCGTCCTCGGCGTCGTGCATCGCCAGGTACATCGCCAGCCGCTCG
>CAWFDO010000005.1:0-61642 GCA_963814565.1 uncultured Actinomycetes bacterium | reverse complement strand
GGTGCCGTTGCGCGATCGGAGGCGACCTTGTAGCCGACCCCCCACACCGTGACGATCGGCGACGCGTCGCCGAGCTTGCGCCGGATCTGCCGGACGTGGACGTCCACCGTCCGCGTGTCTCCGGCGAACGTGTACCCCCACACGCGCTCCAGCAGCTGGTCGCGGGTGAGGACGATGCCGCGGTGGTCGAGCAGCTCCCAGAGCAGGTCGAACTCCTTCGGCGCGAGCTGGATCTCCTGGTCGCCGACGAGCACCTCGCGGCGGCCGGAGTGGATGTGGAGGTCGCCGTGGCGGAGCTCGTTGCCCTCGTCGATCCGGCGGTCGGAGGTCGCCCGGCGGAGCACGCTCTTGACGCGCGCCACGAGCTCGCGCGGGTTGAACGGCTTCGTGAGGTAGTCGTCCGCGCCGACCTCGAGCCCGATGATCTTGTCGACGTCCTCGTCGCGGGCGGTGAGCATGAGGATCGGCACGTCGGAGTTCTTGCGGATCCGGCGGCAGATCTCGATCCCGTCCATGTCGGGCAGGTTGAGGTCGAGCACGATGAGCGACGGCATCTCGGCCGCGACCGCATTCAGCGCGCCGGAGCCCGTGCCGACGGCGCGCACGGCGTACCCCGCGTTCTTGAGGTAGAGGGAGACGAACGAGGCGATCGACTGCTCGTCCTCGACGACGAGGACCGACTGGGGGGCGCTCATGGCTACTCCGCCTTCACGGACGGCTTCACGACGAGTGGTGCACCGTACTGGATCGTGACCGGCTCGTCCGGGATCGGCGCCAGGTCACCGTCGCCGACGGCGTACGTGCCGGTCGCACCGTTCAGGTCGGCCGTCCCGTCGATGGTTGCGACCCCCTGGCCCCGTGCCGAGATCGAGAAGCCGGTACCGGTGACCGTGACCTTGTAGCGACCGCCCGGCACGTAGAAGTTGACGTCCTTGCCGCGCATCCAGACGGTCCGGCCGCGCGGCACGCCGTTCAGCCGGGGGCTCCACTGGTCGAGCGGCGAGAGATCGACGATCTGCACCTCACCTCGTTCGAGACGGCCGATCACGATGCCCTTCCCGCGGAGCGTGACCGCCCCGCGGCCGTCCTCGACGGAGAGGGAGCCGATGGGGCGTGTCGCGGCGGTCCCGAGGGGGACGGCGACGGCGAGCACGGCGAGAGAGGCGAGCACGAGACGCATGCGTGCACGCAGTATCCGGACGGTGCGTGGGTGACGGGTGAGTCTCGCGTAAGGAAAGTGTAAGCCGCACGGGCGTGGACGCCCGGCCGGGCATGCAAGATGCCGCTCCATGGACGACGTCGCCGAGTTCGCCAAGGTCATCCTCGTCGTCTGCGGCGGGCTCTCACTCGCGCTCGGCATCCGCGTCGTCGCGGGGCGCCTCTCGATCCCGACCGCGGGGCTCCTGCTCGTCGTCGCCGCCGTCGCCTCCGACGCGATCGACCGCCTGGCGACGATCCTGACGTTCGAGGACGTGCAGCGGATCGCGACGCTCGCCCTGATCGTGATCCTGTTCGAGGGCGGGCAGAAGATCGGCTTCCGCCGCTTCCGCCGCTCGGCGTTCCCCATCCTCTCGCTCGGCCTCGTCGGCACCTTCGCCACGGCGGCGCTCCTCGCCGTCGCGGCTCACATGCTCTTCGACCTCTCCTGGACGGTCTCGGGCCTGATCGGCGCGGCGCTCGCCCCCACCGACCCGGCCGTCACGTTCTCCGTGCTCGCCGGCAAGGAGGTCGAGGGCCGCTCGGGAACGATCCTCGAGGGCGAGTCGGGCTTCAACGACCCGGTCGGCATCGCGTTGATGATCGGGCTGGTCGAGCTCGCGACCAGCGACCACGGCTCGTTCGGCTCGCTCGTGATCGGTGAGTTCCTCGTCGAGATGGGTGTCGGCCTCGCCGTTGGGGTGGCAGGCGCCCTCGCGATCACCGGGGTGATCCGCTTCGTTCCGCTTCCCGACAGGACGCTCTACCCTCTCGCGGTGATCATCGCCGCGGGCGCCGTCTACGGGCTCGCCGGCGTCCTCCACGGCTCCGGGTTCCTCGCCGTCTTCGTGGCGGGCATCCTCGTGGGCGACCTGCGCTACCCCGCGCGGCGCGCCGTGCGCGTGTTCAACGGCGCCCTGGGAGACCTCGGTGAGCTGGCGGCGTTCGTTGCGCTCGGCCTGACGATCGATCTCACGTTCATCGCCGACGAGGGGCTCTGGTGGCGCGGCCTCGTGCTTGCGGTCCTTCTCGGGTTCGTCGTGCGCCCTCTCGTCACGTGGCCGCTCCTCGCGGCGACGCGCCTGTCACACGGCGAGCGGGCGTTCATCGTGTGGTGCGGCCTGAAGGGCGCCGTGCCGATCCTGCTCGCCTCGCTGGCCGTTGTCGGGGGGACGGACTACTCCGCGGAGATCTACGGGATCGTCTTTGTCGTCGTGCTGTTCTCGGTCGTCGTCCAGGGCACGCTCGTCCCCACCGTCGCCGGCCGGCTGGGCGTTCCGATCGACGAGCGCGAACGGGCGGAGGAGCCTCAGCTGTAGGAGTAGAAGCCGCGCCCGGACTTCCGTCCGAGCAGGCCGGCGTTGCGCATTGCCACGAGCCGCGGCGGCGCTGCCATGCGCGGCTCGCGGAGCTTGTCGAAGAGCGCCTCGGAGGCGTGGACGTGCACGTCGATCCCGACGAGGTCGAGCAGCGTGCACGGCCCCATCGGCCACCCCGCGCCGTTCGTCATCGCGGCGTCGAGCGACTCGGGCGTGACGCGCGACTCGTCGATGACCCGGACACAGTCGTTGAGGAGCGGGATCAGGATCCGGTTGACCACGAAGCCGGGCGTGTCGTGGCACGGCACGGCGACCTTGCCCATCCGCTCCACGACGTCGAGGGCCGTCGCGACCGCATCGTCCGAAGACAGCTCCGCGCGAACGACCTCGACGAGTGGCATCAGCGGCGCCGGGTTGAAGTAGTGCATGCCGACCACGCGCTCGGGCGACGACGTCGCGGAGGCGATCTCCGTCACCGACAGCGCCGAGGTGTTCGTCGCGAGCACGGCATCGGCGCGGCAGAGCCTCTCGAGCTCGGCGAAGAGCGTCCGTTTGGCATCGAGCTCCTCGACGATCGCCTCGATCACGAGGTCGCAATCCGCGAGCGCCGCGAGCTCGGTCGTCGTCGCGAGACGCGCCACCGCGGCGTCGCGCTCGTCCTGCGTGCGCTGGCCCTTCTCCACCTTGCGGGTGAGGAAGTGACCGATCTTCCCGGCGGCGGCGTCGCCGAGCTCGGCCGTCACCTCACGACCGACGACGTCGAAGCCGGCCTCGATCGCCACCTGCGCAATGCCGGCGCCCATGGCGCCGAGGCCGACGACACCGATCCGCTGCGCCGCCACGGCGGCGGAATCTACCGGCCCGTGAGCCCCTCGAGCCGTTCGAGCGCCGCGGCGGCGGTCGCCGAAGCCGCCACGGTCGCGGGCACCCGGGATCTCAGCCCTGGTAGTTCCGGCGCCTGTCGACGTCGTCGATCCGCGAGTCGCGCCCCGCGAGGAGCGCCAACGGCCCGATGACGAGCAGGAAGACGATGACTGCGATTGCCATGTCGGAAGCATGGCTGCGCAGGTACTATTAGGACAAGTCGAGGTAGTCATGCAAACGATCACAAAACCTGATCAATGGCTCGGCGTCGAGGTCCGCCACTTCGCGGCCCTGGACGCGGTCTCGCGCGAGGGGTCGTTCGGTCGCGCCGCCGACCGGCTCGGCTACACGCAGTCCGCCGTCAGCCAGCAGATCGCGACGCTCGAGAGGATCGTCGGCGAGACGCTCGTCGAACGGCCCGGCGGCCCGCGTGCCGTCTCGCTCACCGATGCGGGCGAGGTGCTGCTCCGACACGCCGAGGCGATCGTCGCGCGGCTCGACGCCGCCCGCGCCGACATCGCCGCGCTGCGCGCCGGCGAGACGGGAGCGCTGCGCGTCGGGACGTACCAGTCGGTCGGCGCGCGCGTGCTCCCCGAGGTGATGCGGCGGTTCATGACCGACTGGCCCGGGATCGAGCTGGGACTGTCCGAGCCGGCCACCGATCCCGAGCTGTACGGCCTGATCGAGTCGGGCGAGCTCGATCTCGCATTCTGCAGCCCCCCGCTCCCCGACGGGCCCTTCGACATGCTCGAGCTGATGAGCGACCCGTACGTGTTGCTCGTCCCGGCCGAGAGCCCGCTTGCCTCGCGCTCGTCCGCGTCGATGGACGATCTCGGCGACCAGCCGCTGATCGGCTCGAACACGTGCGCGAGCGGCGTCGTCGTGGAGCGCGAGCTCGGCGACCGTGGATACGACATCCGCTACGCCTTCCGCTCCGACGACAACGGCACCGTCCAGGGCCTCGTCGCCTCCGGCTTCGGTGCCGCGCTCACGCCGCTCCTCGCGATTGCGCCCGGCGACGACCGCGTCAAGGTGCTCCGCCTGGTGCCGAAGGTCCCCCGCAGGCAGGTGGCGGTCGTGTGGCACCGCGACCGGCACCGGTCGCCGGCCGCCCGCGCGTTCATCGAGATCGCGCGTGACGTCAGCGCGGACATCGAGCGCGACCTCGTCGAGCCGTAGGTCGCGGCCGACACGCGAGCCGGCCGCGACCCCGCAATGATCCCCTACGACACCGACGCGCAGATCACCCACGCGTAGGCGGAGATCGACGCCGACGGGTAGTCGTTGACCACCGTGACGACCCATCCGGTGGCGGCCGCACCGCCCGGCGCGCTCTGGGCGACGCGCGACCGGTAGTGCGGGTACGGCACCGCCACGCCGCCCCCGAGCGCTTTCTTGCCGCTCGGGCAGTTGACCCCCCACGTCAGGAAATCGCCTGCCTTGATCGCCTTGCCCTCGGAGACGAGGTACTGCCAGCCGCTGACGCCGCTCGGCCCGGCCGGACCGGCGGGGCCGCGTGCGCCGGCGGGACCGGTGGCACCGACGGCCCCCTTCGGTCCTGCCGCACCGGTCTCGCCCTTGTCCCCCCTGTCGCCCTTCGGCCCGACAGGGCCGATCGCACCCACGGTCGCGGGAAACCGGCCGTCGGCCCCCAGTGGGAGGAGCAGGCCGGGTCGTGGCTGCTTCGATGCCTTGATGCCGTTCAGAGCGGACGCGTTGCCCGCCTGCTTCGCGTACCCGGCGGATTTCGCGAACTGCGGGATCGCCGAGCCGACCGCATGGCCGACCGGTGTCGAGCCGAAGACCGCGACGACGAGCGCGGTCGCGGACAGCACGAGTGGTAGACGTCTCATCGGAACTCTCCTTGTCTCGCTTTCGGGTGGATCCCGTCGACCGTACGACGGGTCCTCACCGGGCGAAACCACGGATGGCCCGAGTCTTTAGAGGGCGAGAACCGTGGGACGCGGCCCCACGGCCGCGATCACAGGCGCTCGACGACGGCGGCGATTGCCTGGCCCTGCCCGATGCACATCGAGGCGACGCCGTAGCGCTCCTCGCGCCGTTCGAGCTCCGCGAGCAGCGTCGCGGTGATGCGGGCGCCGGTCGCGCCGAGGGGGTGACCGAGCGAGATCCCGCTGCCGTTCGGGTTCACGTCGCCGGCCTGCCAGCGCTCGTGTAGCCCGGTGTCCTTCAGGAACTGGAGGACGACGGACGCGAACGCCTCGTTGACCTCGATCACGGCGATGTCGTCCCACCCGAGGCCGGCCCTGGCGAGCGCGCGCTCGCACGCGAGCGGGTTCCCGTGGAGCATGCGGTACGGGTCGACGCCGGCGATCCCGAACGACACGAACCGGCCGCGCGGCTCGAGCCCGAGCCGCCCGGCGGCGGCCTCGCTCGTGACGAGCATCGCGGCGGCTCCGTCGACGATCGCGCTCGAGTTGCCGGCGGTGACCTTGCCGTCGTCCTTGAAGGCCGGCTTGAGCGTCGCGAGCTTCTCGAGCGACGTGTCGCGACGGGGGTTCTCGTCGACCGCGACGAGCACGGCCGCGCCACCCGCCCCGGTCTCGACGGGGACGATCTCGCGCTCGAAGCGGCCCTCGTCGATCGCGGCGATCGCGCGCCGGTGGGACTCGTAGGAGTACTCGTCGAGGTCCTCGCGGGTGAGGTCCCACTCGTCGGCGATGACCTCGGCGGAGATGCCCTGCGGCACGACCTCCCAGTGCTCGTACAGCTTCGGAGAGAAGCCCTCGAAGCCGTTCACGGTGAGGTTCGATCCCATCGGCACGCGCGACATCGACTCGACGCCCGCGGCGACGACGACGTCGAGGTGCCCCGCCTGGATCGCGGACGACGCGCTGAACGCGGCCTGCATCGACGACCCGCACTGGCGGTCGATCGTCGTGCCGCACACCGTCTCGGGCCAGCCGGCCACGAGCGCCGACATGCGCGCGACGTTCAGAGCCTGCTCGCCGACCTGGCTGACGCACCCCATCTGGACGTCCTCGATCTCGCCCGGCTCGAGGTCGTGACGCGAGACGAGCCCGTTCAGGACCTGGGCGGCGAGCTCCTCGGCGCGGACGCCGGCGAGGGCGCCGTTCCGGCGGCCGATCGGGGTGCGGACGGCGTCGATGATGAGTGCGTCGTTCATGGCGGTCACGGTACCACCGTCGAAGGGGAAAACAGCACGCGCAGCGCCGCCGGCTTGCGGAAGACGAGCCCGGTCGGCGCGCCGTCCCCGTCGGGGTCGAGCCGGAGCCCGGGGAGCCGCTCGAGCGCGCGGACGAGCGCGATCCGCGCCTCGAGTCGGGCGAGGTGCATTCCGAGGCAGACGTGCGGCCCGTGCGCGAACGCCGCCTGGAGCTTCGCGTTCTCGCGGTCGGGGGCGAATCGGTGCGGCTCCACGAAGACGGCCGGGTCGCGATTCGCGGCCGAAAGGGAGACGCGCACGAGCTCGCGTCGGCCGATCGTCGCGCCGGCGAGCTCGACGTCCCGCGTCGCGTACCGGTCCACGACGGCCGCCGCCGGCTCGAGCCGGAGGGACTCCTCGACGACGTTCGCCGCGAGCTCAGGCCGCTCGATCAGCATCTGCGGCGCGACGTCGCGCGACAGGACGTGCCAGAGCGCGTTCGCGATCATCCCGTCGGTCGTCTCGATCCCGCCGAAGAGCAGGACGGCGGCATTCGAGACGACCTCGCCGCGATCGAGCGCGCCCGCTCCGCGCGCCGCCGCGCCGAGCAACGTCGCGACCGGCTCCCGCTCGAGCACCGGCTCGAGCGCGCGCCCGAGCGCGGCGAACGCGGCGGCGCCCTCCGGCGACGGCTCGCGGCCGGCCGTGATGTCCGTCACCGCGCCGACGATCGCGCCGTACCAGGCGAGCGGCACGTCGGCCGGCAGGTCGTCGAGCCCGAGCGCGGCGGCCATCGCCGCGACGGAGAGGGGGCCGCTGAGGTCCATCCGCAGGTCTGCCGCCCCCCGGCCGGCGATCCGGTCGAGCAATCGCTCGCACTGCTCCTCGACGAGCTCCGTGAACCGCTCGTTCACCGGGCCGAGGCGGAACGCGTGCGCGAACGGAGCCCGATGCCGCTCGTGCTCCGCGCCGTCGAGCGACAGCATGCTCGGCCCGACGACCTGCGCCGTCGAGAAGCGCGGGTCGTCGACGGTGAAGGTCTCGGCGTCGCGCATGACGGCGAGCGCGAGGTCACGGCGCGTGACGAGCCAGCCGTCGAGCGCCGGCAGCCAGGAAACCGGCTCGGGCCCGCGCAGCCGGTCGAGCAGCGCATGCGGGTCGGCGCCCTCCAGCTCCGCGAGCGTCGCCGAGGCACCGATCGGGAACGAGGCGCTCCTCGCGTCCACGCAGGGAGTCTCGCAGCGCCGGGCGTAGACTCACGCGATGACCACCACGGCGACGTCGGAACGGAAGCTGCTCCTCGACGGCCGGTGGATCGAGACCGGCGAATGGGTCGAGGTCTCCTCTCCCTTCGACGGGTCGCTCGTCGCACGCGTCGCGAAAGCGGGAGCGGCCGAGGCGCGCGCCGCAGTCGACGCGGCAGAGCGCGCGATGCGGGAGCCCCTCCCCGCGCACAAGCGGGCGGAGATCCTCGTCCGCGTGGCGGGCGCGCTGGGCAAGCGGGCCGACGAGGTCGCGCGTCAGATCACGGCAGAGGCCGGGAAGCCGCTGAAGGCCGCCCGCGTCGAGGTCGCGCGCGCGATGTCGACGTTCACGATGGCCGCGGTCGAGGCGCGAACGCTTGCCGGTGAGATGGTGCCCATGGATGCCTCCCAGGCCGGGGAGGGCAAGCTGGCCTTCACGCAGCGCATCCCGATCGGTGTCGTCGGCGCGATCAGCCCGTTCAACTTCCCGCTGAACCTCGTCGCGCACAAGATCGCGCCCGCGCTCGCAGCCGGGTGCGCAGTCGTGCTGAAGCCGGCCTCGCAGACGCCGCTCTCCGCGCTCCTCCTCGCGGAGCTCGAGCACGAGGCGGGGCTCCCGCCCGGCTGGCTCAACGTCCTCGTCGGCCCGGCCTCGGACATCGGCGACGTCCTCGTCGAGGACGAGCGGGTCACGCTGATCACGTTCACGGGCTCGGCCGGCGTCGGCTGGAAGCTCCGCGAGCGGGCGCCGCGGAAGCGCGTGAACCTGGAGCTCGGGAACGCGACGCCCGTGATCGTCGAGGCGGACGCCGACGTGGAGGACGCCGCCGCGCGCTGCGCCGCGAACGCGTTCTCGTTCGCCGGGCAGAGCTGCATCTCGGTACAGCGGATCTACGTCCAGCGGGACGCCTACGACGCGTTCCGCGCCGCCTTCGTGCCCCGCGTGGAGGCGCTGGTGACCGGCGACCCGTCGGACGAGGCAACCGACGTCGGCCCGCTCATCTCGCCGTCGGAGCGGGACCGCGTGCTGACCTGGATCGAGGAGGCGCGGCAAGGCGGCGCGACGATCCTGACCGGCGGCCGGCTCGAGGGCGACCTCCTCCTCCCCACCGTCGTCGAGGGCCCGGCGTCCGACGCGAAGCTCTGCGTGCGACGAGGCGTTCGGCCCGGTCTGCACGCTGCAGCCGTACGACACGCTCGAGGAAGCGATCGACGCCGCCAACGCCACCCGGTACGGGCTTCAGGCCGGCGTCTTCACGTCGAGCCTCCGGACGGCGCTCGAGGCGTCACGCCGGCTCGAGTTCGGCGGCGTGACGGTCAACGAGGCGCCGACGTTCCGTGCCGACCAGATGCCCTACGGCGGCGTCAAGGACTCCGGCAACACCCGCGAAGGCCCGGCCTGGGCGGTCCGCGAGATGACGGAGGAGCGGCTCGTCGTCGTCCAGTTGTAGGCCGCGGTCGCGACTATCCTCACCCGGTGGCCCTCTTCAGTCGCAAGCCTCCCGCGCCCGCGGCGAGCGACCTCCGGCGCGAGCGTCGTGCGCTGCTCCTCCTCCGGGAGGACCGGCTGCGTGATCTCGGCGGGCTGACGCTCGAGATGTACCGCCGCGACCAGTTCAACGAGGTTCTCGTCGTCGAGCGCTGCGCCGAGCTCGTCGCGATCGAGGCACGCGTGTCGGAGATCGACGCGATCGTCTCCGGCGCGGGCCTCCGGCGACGGCAGCGCGCGATCTGCGCGTGCGGCGCGCCGGTCCTGATCGGCGCGCGCTACTGCCCGAGCTGCGGGCGCGCGCTCGACGACGACGACGACGACGCCCGGCGAGGACACCGCCGCGTGACGGGTACGGCGGAGGCCGTGTGCCCCCGCTGCGGCGGCGCCGTCGCCGGGCTCCAGGAGTACTGCCTCGAGTGCGGTCTGCGCCTGCCCGGACGGGCGCGCCTCGGCCCGCTCCCGACCGACACCCGGAACCTCCGCCTGCGCGTCGCCGGGCTCGCCTGCGTCGCCGTTGCCGGCGCCGGTGTCGCGTTCGCGGCCGTCGACGACGGGAACGGGCCGGAGCCGGTCGTGACGGCGACCGGCGGAAGCGTCACGACCCCGACCGCCCCACGCGCCCGCCTCGCTCAGTGGCCGCGCAGCGCGAGCGGTTGGACGATCGTCCTCGTGTCCGTCCCGAAGCCGAAGGGACGCGACGAGGCCGTCGCGGTCGCGCAGCAGGCACGCGTCAGCGGGCTCCGCACGGTCGGCGTGCTCGACTCGTCGCAGTTCGCGAGCCTCCGCCCCGGCTACTGGATGACCTTCTCCGGTCGCTACGCGAGCGAGGCGGAGGCGACCGGCTCCCTGCGCAGGGCCCGCGTGGCCGTCAAGGGCGCGCGCGTCCAGCGGATCGAGCCCTGACCGACCCCGTCGTCCGTATTCTTTTCAGACAACGATCGTGACCGAGTTTGTAACACGCGCCGGAACCGGGTAGACTCGCCCTCAACCGGCGATCGGGCCCCGCTTTCGAGCCGGTGGCCGACGCGAACGACGGACGGGAGACGGATCCGGTGGAGGCAAACCTCGCGCAGTTGCAGTCGTGCATGTATCAGTACTCGCGGGTCATCTACCGCTCGGTCAAGGACCTGATCGATCCGTACGTCGACCGTCCGACCCGCCTCGAGTACCGCCGTGCCGTGCTGTGCGAGTGCGAGGAGACGATGGCGCGCCTGGCGCAGGATCCGCACTACTTCTCGCGCCCCGATCGTGCCCTCTTCCAGGACATCCGCCGGTACTTCCCGATCACCGCGCAGGCGCATGTCGCCTGGGCGGTGCGTCAGGGCGTCAACGCGGCGGTCGGGTTCATCGAGGCGCAGCTCGAGGCCGGCCTGCTCGACGGCGGCGTCGCGCGGTGCAAGGCGACGACGCGCAAGGGCAAGGCCTGCCAGCGGACGCCGCTGCCGGGCCGCGACTACTGCCCGTCGCACCAGCACCTCGAGCGGACGACCCTCTCCGCTCGCGCGGCCGCGGTCGCGTAGCCGGCAGTTCCGCGGCAACCCGTGAAAAGAAGCCCGGCGGTAGGGTAGGCCTTCGATGTCGCATGACGCGGACAAGCTGATCCGTCAGCTCTCGCTGGTCGCCTTCCTGATGGCGGAGCGACGGCCGCTCACCGCGCGGGACGTGAAGGGGAACGTCGAGGGCTACTCCGAGATGTCGGACGAGGCGTTTGCGCGCCGGTTCTACTCCGACCGCGCCGAGCTGACAGCGCTCGGCATCCCTCTCACCTCGCAGCGCGACGAGTTCACGGGCGAGGAGCTCTACACCCTCCGCTCCGAGCACTACTTCCTGGACGAGCTCGATCTCGACGAGGACGAGCTCGCGGCGCTCCAGACGGCGCTCTACACCCTCGAGGGGAAGTTCGCGTACGCCGAGCCGCTGCGGCTCGCGCTCCAGAACCTCGCGCTCGGCCGCCCCGGCTTCCGGCACGCGCCGACGGACACCGCCGAGCGCGTTCGCGTCACGGCGCCCGACTATTCGCCCGAGCTCGCCGCCCGCCTCTCGAAGCTCGAGGCGGCGATCTCGAAGCAGCGCACGATCCAGTTTCGCTACTGGTCGCCGAGCCGCGAGCGCGAGACCGAGCGTCGGCTGAACCCGTACGCCCTGCGGCTCGACGAAGGCGTCTGGTACGTCGTCGGCCACGACCTCGACCGCGACGCGACCCGGACGTTCCGCGTCTCCCGGGTCCGCTCGGACATCCGCTTCGCGACGCGTCGCGAGCGGGACTTCCGGCAGCCCGAGGAGTTCGACGTCGAGGCGCACCGGATCGCACGGCCCTGGCAGATCGGCCCGATCGCCGGCACGGCGCGAGTCGAGGTCCAGGACGACACCGCCTGGTGGGTGCATCGCACGCTCGCCGACGCCGGGACCGTCGAGGACGGTGTCTTCGAGACGCGCTACGCGACGCTCGGCCCGCTCGTCTCCTGGATCCTCCGGCAGAACGGGCGGGCGATCCCGCTCGAGCCGCCCGAGCTCCGCGACGAGGTCGCCGACGCGCTTCGCACCCTTCGCGACCGTCACACCGGCGCCGCGACCGAGCCTGCGCGGGAGCGCCGCGTCGAGGCGCGGCCGGCCGTCGAGCGGCAGCCGGCCGGACCGGTCGCCCCCGAGCGGTTCGGTGTGCTCCAGGCGCTCCTCGCGCACCTGCTCGCCTCGTGCGGCGACGAGAAGCGCGCGATGCTCGTCGCTGACGAGCTCGCCGAGCGCTTCTCGATCCCCCGGGAGGAGCTGCAGGAGACGCTCTCGCTGCTCAACCTCGTCAACTTCGGGGGCGGCTGCTACACGGTGTACGCCGAGGTCGACGAGGCCACCGGCGGCGTCCGCGTCGACAAGGAGCTCTACGGCGACGTCTTCCGCAAGCCGCCGAAGCTGACCCCCCTCGAGGCGCGCGCGATCCGTCTCGCGATCGAGTACGTCGGCGCGACGATCGCCGCGGACGCGCACACGCCGCTCGATCGCGTCCGCCGCAAGCTCGAGGAGACCTTCGGCCAGTTCGACCTCGCCCCCACGCCCGCGAGCCGCGCCGCTGACGACGAGGAAGCGCTCGTGAAGACGCTCTCGCAGGGCGCTGAGAAGCGCCGTCTCGTCGAGGTCGAGTACCTCAAGGAGGGCGGGGAGGAGCCGACGACGCGGCTCGTCGAGCCGTACACGATCGAGCGGGAGCTCCCGTTCTGGCGCGTGCACACCTGGGATCGCACCGTCGACGGCCCGCGGACGTACCGGCTCGACCGGATGCGCTCCGCGCGGCTCACGACCGACCGGTTCGAGCCGCGACAGGGATTCGATCCGAACTACCTGGCGGAGCCGGCCATCGCGCGGCTCTGGCACGCGCCCGCGATCGCCCGCTGGAAGCTGGAGCGCGGAGCCAAGCAGCTCACCGACAAGGCCGCGCTCTCGGAGGTCACGTTCAAGACGGAGGAGTGGCTCCTTTCGGAGGTTCTCTCCGACCGCGGCGAGACCGTCGTCCTCGAGCCCGCGGCGATGCGTCGCGCGATCGTGCAGCGTGCCCGTGCGCTCCAGAGCGAGCTCGGGCTCAGCGCGCGGCGGAAGCGGACGGCAGAGCGAGCCTGAAGCGGGCGCCGGCCCCGCCGCTCCGCACGAGGTCGAGCGAGCCCCCGTGCGCCTCGGCGATCCGCCGCGAAAGCCACAGGCCGATCCCGGTAGACCCTGCGTCGCTCGACCCCCGCGCGAACGGGTCGATCCCGGGCTCGACGCCCGGCCCGTCGTCCGAGATGTCGAGGACGACGCTTCCGTCGCGCTGCGCGACGTCGATCGCGACGGACGACCCGTGGCGCAGCCCGTTCCCGACGAGGTTCCCGAGCACCTGACGGAGCCTCGTCGGGTCCCCGTCGACCGCCGGCTCACCGTTGACGGAGACGACCACGTCGTCCGACGCGAATCCTGCGACGAGCGAGACGAGATCGATGCGCTCGGGTCGCAGCGAGAAGAGGTCCGCGTCTCCGCAGATCCGCGCGATGTCCCTCCCCGCCGCGACCGCGAGGTCGACGACACGCCGGCGCGCGGGCCTCGGAACGGTCGGGAGCGCGTCGAGGAGCGCGGCCAGGGCCGCGACCGGGCTCCGCAGCTCGTGGGCGACGATCTCGAGCCGCTCGCGATCGCTCATTTCGAGCGCTCCGCGATGCGCGAAGCCGCACGCGCGGCAACGGCGCGAAGGGACTCGTCGGGGTCGTGGACGGCGGAGGCGACGTGTTGTTCGTCACCGGGTTGCCCCACGTTCCCGAGAGCGACGAGGGCGTTCCGGCGGAGCCAACGCGGGTCGTTCTTCGGGACGTACAGTCGCTCGAGCTCGTCGATCAGCTCATTGCCGTCGCGCGTGAGCCAGTCGGCGAGCGAGATCACCGGCTGGGCGTCGTCCCCGAGCGTCTCTCCCGCCCGGCGCTTCTCCACCCCCCGGTTCCACGGGCAGACGTCCTGGCAGATGTCGCACCCGTAGACGCGATCGTCGAGTGAGTCCATGACGTCGTCCGGCATCTCACCCGGCGTCTGCGTCCAGTAGGCGAGGCACCTCGTCGCGTCGAGCACGCCGGGCTCGTGGAGCGCGTCGGTCGGGCAGGCGTCGATGCAGAGCGTGCAGGAGCCGCATCCCGGAGGCAGCGTGGGAGTCGTCTCGACGTCGACGTCCGTGACGAGCGTCCCGAGCACGACCCAGGATCCGTGCGTGCGGGTGATGAGCATCGTGTTCTTGCCGATGAACCCGACGCCCGAGCGCTCGGCTCCCGCGCGGTCGACGTGATGGTTCGCGTCGACGAGCACGCGGTACGACCCGCCGAGCCGCCTCCCGAGCGCGTCGAGCCGCTCGCGCAGCAGCGCGTAGTGGTCGCGCCAGGCGTAGCGCGCCAGCCGTCCCTCCGCGGGGCCGGGCTCCGGGCCTTCGGCCCAGTAGCAGAGCGCCGCCGAGATCACCGTTCGCGCGCCGTCCAGCAGCGTCTCCGGATGGCACGACACCTCGGGGCGCGCCATCGTGAACCGCATGACGCCGAAGAGACCGCGCTCCCGCCGCTCGAGGATGTGCCGCTCGGTGTCCTCGTAGGGCGCCGCCGGGGCGGCGCCGATCACGTCGAGGTCGAGCTCCGCGGCGGCCCGGCGCAGCTCGTCGGCGGTGATGGTCGGCCTCATCCGTAGGATCGTGCCATGCTGGCCGCCCGGATCCACGAGGACGGCGCCCCGGACGTCCTCCGGGTCGAGGAGGTGCCCGACCCCGTCGCAGGCCCCGGCGAGGTGCTCGTCCGGATTCGCGCGGCGTCGCTCAACCACCTCGACGTCTGGGTCCGCAAGGGGCTTCCCTCCGTCCCGAAGCCGCGCATCCTCGGTGCGGACGGGGCGGGCGTGGTCGAGGCGCTCGGCGACGGGGTGTCGGGGCTCGCCGCCGGCGACCGGGTCGTGCTCAA
Source organism: uncultured Actinomycetes bacterium (assembly GCA_963814565.1). Lineage (GTDB taxonomy): Bacteria > Actinomycetota > Thermoleophilia > Gaiellales > Gaiellaceae > Gaiella. The sequence continues at coordinate 46,952 of CAWFDO010000005.1, read as the reverse complement.
CCCCGGGATCGACCACGGCGAGAGGATCACCGTCGTCGGCGAGCACTTCGACGGCACCCACGCCGAGCTGATCGCGATCGACGCGGCGCAGGTGTTCCCGCTCGACGACGCGCTCTCGTTCGAGGTCGGGGCCGCGTTCCCGCTCGTCTACGAGACGGCGTACCGGATGCTCGTCACGCGCGCGAAGGTGGCCGAAGGCGAGTGGGCGCTGATCTGGGGGATCGGCGGCGGCGTCGCGACCGCCGCGTTCGAGATCTGCCGCGCCCTCGGCCTCCGGACGATCGTCACCTCCGGGAGCACCCCGAAGCTCGAGATCGCGCGGGGCTGGGGCGCCGACGTCACGGTCAACCACGAGGACGGCGACGTCGTGGCGGCGGTCAAGGAGGCGACCGGCAACGGCGCGGACGTGGTGATCGAGACGGTCGGAGACGCGACCTGGGCACGCTCGCTCGCCGCCGTACGGCCCGCAGGACGGATCGTCGTCTGCGGCGCCACCAGCGGGCCGAACCCGCCGGCGCAACTCCACCGCGTCTGGTGGAAGCAACTCGACGTGATGGGCTCGACGATGGGGACGCGCGAGGACTTCGTCGGCGCCTACGACCTCGTCCGCTCCGGCCGCGCCCGCGTGCACGTCGACCGCACGTACCCCCTCTCCGAGATCGCCGCCGCCCACGAGCGCCTCGAGGCGGGAGAGCAACTGGGGAAGATCGTGCTGGTCATGCCCGACGGGTCGTGATGCCCGTCTGCCGTGAGCGCTCCTGGTCGGCGTTCGTTCGCGTCGGCACTTAACCGATACAGCGAGAGCCGCTTCACTTCCGTCTCCTTAACCGGTATAACGTCGGGATGGCCACCTCCCCGCAGCCGGGACGCAGGGTCACGATCAAGGACATCGCGCGCGAGGCCGGCGTCTCGAAGGGCGCAGTGTCATACGCGCTCAACGACCGTCCCGGGCTGGCCGACAGCACGCGCGAGCGCATCCTGCGGATCGCCGACGAGCTCGGCTGGCGCCCGAACAGCGCCGCTCGCTCGCTCTCGGCGTCGCGCGCGAACGCGTGCGGGCTCGTTCTCGCGCGTCCTGCGCGCACCCTCGCGGTCGAGGGCTTCTTCCCGGAGTTCCTTGCGGGCGTCGAGTCCGAGCTGTCCGCGCGCTCGATCGCCCTCACCCTCCAGCTCGCGACCGATGTCGAGAGCGAGGTGAAGGTGTACCGCCGCTGGTGGGCGGAGCACCGCGTCGACGGCGTGCTCCTGCTCGACCTCCGGGAGGACGATCCGAGAATCGCCTCGCTCGCCGAGCTCGGTCTCCCGGCCGTGGTCGTCGGGGGCCCTCTGGGCGACGGTCGGCTCGGCTCGGTGTGGCACGACGAGGGCGCAGCCGTCGTAGAGCTGGTGCGCTATCTCGCCGCCCTCGGGCACGAGCGAATCGCCCGCGTCGCGGGCGTGGAGGGCTTCGTGCACAGCGCAATGCGCACGGAGGCGTTCGCGGACGCCGCGCGGGACCTCGGTCTCTCCGCGCGGGTGATCCCGACCGACTACTCGCCGGAGAGCGGCGCCCGCGCGACGCGTGAGCTCCTCACCGATCCCGAGCCGCCGACCGCGATCGCCTTCGACAGCGACGTCCTCGCGGTCGCGGGGGCCGGAGCTGCGCAGCAGATGGGCGTCTCGGTCCCGGACGAGCTCTCGATCGTGGCCTGGGACGACTCGCTTCTCTGCCAGGTCGTGCACCCCCCGATCACCACCCTGTCGCGCGACATCGCGGAGTTCGGGGCACTCGGCACGCGCCAGCTTCTCGCCGTGATCGACGGTCACCCCGCCGACGATCTCGAGGCGCCGCGCGCAGTGCTGACGCCGCGTGGCAGCACGGCACCGCCTGCCGGCAGCCGCTCCCGCCGCTCCGGACGCTGACGTCTCCGTCCGGCCGAGGCGGCCGAGACAACGTGGCAGCGGTTGCTTAACCGAGTAACCAACCCTTGACACTTAACCGTGTAAGTGATTGGCTGCCGTGGTATGCGGAGTCGATGTCGACCCCGGGCACGGCGATGACGCCGCCGACCGGCGCGCAGATGAGCCACTCGAGCGAGCACGCCATGTCGCTCCCCTGGCTCGGCGCCAACTTCTGGTCGCGGTCGGGCGGCCCTCGCATGTGGGCCCGCTACGACGCCTCCATCGTCCGCGAGGAGCTCGCGGTGCTCGCAGCGCACGGCCTCGACGTGACGCGCTCGTTCTGCTTCTGGCCCGACTTCGTTCCCCACCCCGAGACGATCGACGAGGACGTCGCCGCGCGATTCGGGGACTTCCTCGACGCGCACGTCGAGGCCGGGATGCGGACCATCCCCACATTCCTCGTCGGTCACATGTCCGGCGAGAACTGGGACCCGGCCTGGCGGCAGGAGCGCGATCTCCACCGCGACGTCTGGATGGTCGCCCAGCAGGCCTGGTTCGCAGCCGAGATCGCGCAGCGCTTCGGTGACCACCCGGCGATCTGCGGCTGGCTCGTCTCGAACGAGATGCCGCTGTACGGCGGGCCCGGCTCGGTCGAGGAGATCACTGCCTGGGCGCGGATCGTCGTCCAGGCCGTCCGGTCGACCGGCGCGCGCCACCCCATCTCGCTCGGCGACGGCGCCTGGGGCATCGAGGTGACCGGCGCGGACAACGGGTATTCGCTCCGGCGGCTCGCGCCGCTCATCGACTTCGTGGGACCGCATTCGTACCCGATGCAGGACGACGAGCTGCGCCAGCTGCTCTCCCCCGCGTTCGCATGCGAGCTGGCGGGCGGCTTCGGGAAGCCGGTCGTCCTCGAGGAGTTCGGCGTCACGTCCGACTTCGCGTCCGACGAGAACGCGGCGGCGTACTACCGGCAGGTGCTGCACACGACCCTGCTCGCCGGCGCCCGCGGCTGGCTCGCCTGGAACAACTCCGACTACGACGGACTCCGTGACGAGGACCCGTATCGCCACCACGTCTTCGAGCTCCACTTCGGCCTCACGGACTCGACCGGGCGCCCGAAGTCGACGCTCGCGGCCATGCGCGAGTTCTCGTCCCTCGTCCGCGAGCTTCCCGAGGACTGGGCACCCGAGCGGCGCGGCGCGGCAATCGTCGTGCCCGAGCACTTCGAGCGCGAGCTCCCGTTCACCGACCCTGCCTATCGCAGGGACATTCGTGACCAGCTCCTGCAGGCGTACGTTGCCTCACGCGAGGCGGACCTGCCTGTCGGCCTCGTCCGCGAGCTCGACGGGCTCGAGACCGACGCACGACTGCTCATCGCCCCGTGCGCCAAGCTGCTGACCGGCCCCGGGATCGACCGGCTTCGCACCCTCGTGCACGAGGGTGCCACGCTCTACCTCTCGTACTTCGCGGGCTCGACCACGAACCAGCGCGGCCCGTGGCTTTCCTGGCTGCCCGAGCTCTTCGGAGTCGAGCACCGGCTCCGGTACGGGCTCATCGACCCGATAGAGGACGACGAGGTCGTGCTCGAGCTGGTCGCCGACCTCGGCGAGCTCACGGCGGGGACACGCCTTTCCTTCACGGTCTCGGGCGAGCCGTCGGCGCGCGCCCACCTCCCGGTCGAGCCCCGGGGCGCCGACATCGTGGCGATCGACAGCTACGGCCGACCGGCGCTCCTGCGCCACCGCGTCGGCGCCGGACAGACCGTCCTCTGCACGTATCCCCTCGAGCACATGGCGGCCCGGACACCCTGGGCGAACCCCGAGAACACGTGGCGCATCTACTCGGCGCTGGCCGCCCTCGCCGGCGTCGAGCGCCACGTGCGCGTCGACGACCCGCAGGTTCTCGCCGGAGTCGTCCGGGGTCAGGCACGTGACGTCGCCGTGCTCGTCAACTGCTCCTCGTCCGCCGTCTCGCTCCAGCCGGTCGACCTGCACGCGACCGGCGACGGGACGACGTGGCCTCTCATCCTCGCGCCACGCGGCGCGGCGGCGTTCAGTCTCGCCCGGCCGGCGGCCGACGGCGACGGGCGGCACGAGCCGATCAGCCTCGCGCTCGCTGCCTCCCCCCTAACGAAGGGAGGGATGCCGACGTCAAACCTGCGGCCGACGCACGACGCGACCTGAACGGGGCGGCACGCTGCCGCCACCACACCGATTCTTCGTTCGGAACCCCGACTAGGAGGAACATGGAGATGGCAGTCGAGAGGAAGAAGACCACCGTCGCCCTCGGCGTGGTCACTCTCATCGCTGCGCTTGCGCTCTCGACGCTCACGGTGACCGCCGGTGCGTCGAGCTCGAAGGCCAACGCGCTTCCGCGGGCAGCGACCCTCTACACATCCGGGACGGCCTGGGGGCCGTTCGCACAGTTCAACCCGCTGCGGACGAGCGGCAACGCGACCGGCACGGTCGGGCTGCTCTACGAGACCCTCTTCCGCTACGACCCGCTCAAGGACCGCTACATCCCGTGGCTCGCCACGAGCGGGAAGTGGGTCGGCAACTCGTACGTCGTGACGCTCCGTAAGGGCGTGACCTGGAATGACGGCAAGCCGTTCACGGGCGCGGACGTGAAGTTCACGTTCGAGACCGGAAAGCTCGAGGGCTCCGAGCTCTCGACGATGTGGAAGACCGGCCTCCAGGCGATCACCGTCAAGGGAAGCGTCGTCAGCTTCCGCTTCAAGGGCCAGCCCAACTACCTCGACTGGGCGACGAACATCTTCTCGTTCGGCATCGTCCCGGCGCACGTCTGGAAGAACTACAGCGCCAAGGAGATCACGACCGGCAACACCGACAAGTACTTCGTCGGCACCGGGCCGTTCAAGTACGGCGCCGGCAAGGGCACGTCCGGCACGCTCCAGTGGAACCGGCGAGCCGGCTGGTGGGCGACGAAGGCACTCGGCATGCGGATGCCGATGCAGTACATCGTCGACATCCACAACACCCAGAACACCGCGTCGCTGCAGAACTTCCTGAAGAACGACATCGACCTCTCGAACAACTTCTTCCCGGGGATCGACAAGCAGATCGGCGGCAGGATCGAGACCTACTACTCGAAGGCGCCGTACATGCTCTCGGCGAACACCGCCTGGCTGGTCCCGAACACGACCAAGGCACCGCTCAACGACGCCGCGTTCCGGCGGGCCCTCGCGATGTCGATCAACATCAACCAGATCGTGACGGCCGACTACGGGAACATCGTCGCGAAGGCGAACCCGACCGGCCTGCTTCCGACCTGGAACAAGTGGATCGACAAGGCCCAGGTGGCGAAGCTCGGGTTCAAGTACAACATCGCGGGCGCGAAGGCGCTGCTCGCGGCGAACGGATACCGGGACACCAACGGCGACGGCTTCGTCGAGAACAAGAACGGCGGGCAGATCAACCTCCGGCTGATCGTCCCGAACGGCTGGTCGGACTGGATGACGGCGATCCAGATCATCGCGGCCAGCACCAAGGACGCGGGGATCAGGATCACCCCCGCGTACCCCGACTTCAACGGGCTCGTGGACGAGCGCAACTCGGGCAAGTTCGACCTCGTCATCAACAACGACAAGCAGCTCGGCCCGACGCCGTACACGTACTACGACTACCTCTTCCACCTCCCGGTGGCGGAGACGCAGACGTTCGCGAACTACTCGCGGTTCACCTCCGCTGGGCCGAAGCCCTGGGCTCTGACGCTCGCGCTCAACAAGGTGAAGCCGAGCAACATCGCACGGCAGAAGCAGATCCACGGGCAGATCCAGAAGTACATCCTCGAGGATCTCCCTGCGATTCCGCTCTGGTACAACGGGATGTGGTCCCAGTACAACACGACGTACTGGACGAACTTCCCGAAGTCCACGGGCGCGGGGCTGCAGACGACCCCGAGCGTGTGGAACGGGTACCTCAACATGACGGGCATCGACGCCCTCGCTCGCCTCAAGCCGCGAGCGAAGTAGCCGAGCTCACGCCATGTGCTGAAGGCACGGCATCCGGCGACACGCCCCACGGGGCGTGTCGCCGGCGCCCGCCCGCGACGCCTGGACCCTGCACCAAAGCGATGGAGACCCGGTGACCCGCTATCTCGCCCGCAAGAGCCTCCTCTACTTCCTCACCTTCTTCGTCGCGGTGACGATCGACTGGGCGATCCCGCGCCTGATGCCGGGCAACCCGATCGACGGCCTCATCAGCCGGATCCAGGCAGACCCCACGGCCTCCGAGGAGCTCCACGGCTACTTCACCGAGTCCTTCGGGCTCGACCAGCCGCTCTGGCAGCAGTACCTGAACTTCTGGCGCGGACTGCTCCACGGCGACCTCGGCCCGAGCATCGCCTACGTCGGCTCGCGGGTCAGCGAGCTGATCTGGGCCGCACTTCCCTACACGCTCGCGCTCCTCGTGCCGGCGATCGTCCTCAGCTACATCCTGGGCAACCGCGTCGGGGCGATGGCGGCTCGGCGCAAGGTGCTCGACAACACTGCGCTCCCCGTCTCCTACATCCTCACGGCGACGCCGTACGTCTGGCTCGCGCTCGTGCTCGCCTACTTCCTCGCGTTCAAGTGGGGCATCTTCCCCGTCTCGGGCGCCTATGACTTCTCGATCCAGCCGGAGTGGTCGTGGGAGTTCGTCAAGAGCTTCCTGGCCCACTGGTTCTTGCCGTTCCTGACGCTGTTCCTCGTCTCGTTCGGCGGGTGGGCGATCGGGATGCGGAATCTCATCATCTACGAGCTCGAGTCGGAGTACACCAACTACCTCCAGGCGCTCGGTGCGCCCCCCAAGCTCGTGCGCAAGTACGCGTACGGCAACGCCGTCCTGCCCCAGATGTCGGGCCTCGCGCTCGCGCTCGGCGCGGTCGTCGGCGGCGCTCTCGTGACGGAGATCGTCTTCGGCTATCCGGGGATCGGGACCCTCATCATCACGGCGCTGCAGAACCGCGACTACTTCCTCATGCAGGGGCTTTTCCTGTTCATCATCATCGGCGTCCTGATCGCCAACTTCATCGTGGACATCCTCTACGTCATCGTCGATCCGCGGACGCGCGCGGGGATCCAGGGGTCGTAGATGGCCGCGGCAGGACAGCAGGCGGACCTGATCGCGACCCCCGAGGTCGCGATGGCTGGCGAGGGCGGCGTCTACGGCGAGGACGGCGGACCGCGCGGCACGCGCTCCGAGATCCTGCACTTCGCGTTTCGCAATGCCAAGCTCGTCATCGGGCTCGGCGTCGTCCTGTCCTTCCTCGCGCTCGCGATCGTCGGTCCCTGGCTGACGGATGCGACGCCGTTCGAGTTCGGCTATCCACTGGGCGAACCGCCCTCACGTGCCCACTGGCTCGGCACGACTTCCCCCGGTCAGGACGTCTACGCGCAGTTCGTGTACGGGCTGCGGTCGAGCTTCATCGTCGGCGCGCTCGCCGCCGCGGTCGCGGCTGTCCTGGGCATGGCGATCGGCTTCATCAGCGGATACCTCGGCGGCGTGATCGACGAGGTGTTGAGCATGCTCACCAACATCGTCCTCGTCATCCCGACGCTCGCCGTGCTGATCATCGTGTCCGCCTACCTCAGCGTCGGAAGCCTTCTCTCCGAGGCGCTCCTCATCGGGCTGACCTCCTGGCCCTGGGCGGCGAGGGCGATCCGGGCGCAGACGTTCTCGCTCGGCTCCCGCGACTTCGTGAGCCTCGCGCGCCTCTCCGGGCAGGGGACGGTCAAGGTCATCGTCCGGGAGATCGCCCCGAACATGAGCTCGTACCTCTTCCTCACGTTCATCCTGCTCTTCGGCGGGTCCGTGCTGACCGCCGCGACGCTCGACTTCCTCGGGCTCGGCCCCTCGCAGGTGATGTCGCTCGGGCTGATGATGAACAGCGCCGTCTCGAACGCGGCGCTCCAGCTCGGCATGTGGTGGTGGTTCATCCCGCCGGGCATCGGGATCACCGCCGTCGTCGGCGGGCTCTACATCATGAACGTGGGGCTCGACGAGGTGTTCAACCCGAGGCTGCGTCGCACGTGACCCTCGCCGTCGACAACCTCCGCGTGTACTACCGGACGCTGCGCGGTGACGTGAAGGCCCTCGACGGGGTCACGTTCGGCGTCGCGGACGGCGAGATCATGGGGATCGCCGGGGAGTCCGGCTGCGGGAAATCGACCCTCGGGAAGAGCCTCATCCGGCTGGACGGCCGCATGCGCGTGGTCGAGGGAACCGTGACGCTCGACGGCGTCCGCATGCCGATCGAAAACGACCGGGCGATGAACGAGTACCGCTTCCGCGAGGTCTCGATCGTCCCGCAGTACGCGATGAGCGCGCTCAACCCCATCCGCAAGGTCGGGCGCATGATCTCGGAGCTGCTCGCAGCACGAGGAGTCTCGTACGACGAGACGTTCACCGAGCTCAGCCGTCGCCTGGCGCTCGTCGGCCTGGGAGACGAGGTCCTCGACCGGTATCCGATCGAGCTGTCGGGCGGGATGAAGCAGCGGGTCGTGATGGTGCTGTCGACGCTCCTGAACCCCTCCCTCCTGATCGCGGACGAGCTGACCTCGGCACTCGACGTCTCCACGCAGAAGGCCGTCGCCGAGATGCTCGTCGAGTTCCGCGACCGTGGGTTCGTGAAGAGCACGATCGTCATCACCCACGACCTGTCGGTCCTGTACCAGATCGCCGACACGATCCTCGTGATGTACGCCGGCAAGCTCGTGGAGAAGGCGCCGGCGGCCGAGCTCACGGCATCCCCGAGGCATCCGTACACGCAGCTCCTGCTCGCCTCGCTCCCCGAGGTCGGAGTGCGCTTCTCCGAGAAGCGGCTGACGGGCATCCCCGGCCGGCCCCCCTCCCTCCTCAATCCGCCGAAGGGCTGCCGGTTCCGGGCCCGCTGTCCGCTCGCATTCGACAAGTGCGCCGAGGAGCCGCCGTTCACCGAGGTCGCTCCCGGACGCTACGTCGCGTGCTGGAAGGCGGCTGCCTGATGCTCCGGCTCGACGGCGTCACGAAGGTGTTCCGGACGGGTGTCTTCGGACGGGCCGCGTTCACGGCCGTCTCGGACGTCACCTTCGGCGTCGAGCAGGGCGAGATCGTGTCGCTGATCGGAGAGAGCGGCAGTGGCAAGACGACCGTCGGCCGCATGGTGCTCCGCCTCACACGTGCAACCGCGGGCGCGGTCACGGTGGACGGTCGGGACGTGGCGACACTGGGTCGTACCGACGTGCGCGCCTACTACGGGAGCGTCCAGGGGATCTTCCAGGACCCGTTCAGCTCCTACAACCCGGTGTTCAAGGTCGATCGCGTGCTCGGGATGATCCGTGCGAACTACCTCCCCGGCATGAGCGACGGGGACTGGAAGACGAAGGTACGCGGCTCGCTCGAGGCGGTCGGGCTCGAGTCGGCCGACGTGCTCGGCAAGTACCCGCACCAGCTGAGCGGTGGGCAGCTGCAGCGCCTCCTCATCGCGCGCGCCCTCATGCTCGAGCTTCGCTTCCTCGTCGCGGACGAGATCATCAGCATGCTCGACGCCTCGACCCGGATCGACGTGCTCAACCTGCTCGGCGACCTCAGGGCGCGGGGCCTCGGCGTCCTCTTCGTCACCCACGATCTGGCGCTCGGCAACTACATCTCCGACCGAACGATCATTCTCCGCCGCGGTCGCGTCGTCGAGATGGGTCCTACCCGGAAGGTGTTCGAGCGCCCTGCCCACCCGTACACGCAGATGCTCCTGACGTCCGTCCCGCATCTCTCGGAGAAGTGGGGCGCGGGCGCGGTCGAGGCGCCGGCGTCACTCGACGACGCAGCCGACGGGCCGCTCCAGCCGATCGACGACGACCACTTCGTGGCGATATGAGGAGACGATGACCACACCCGAGACCGCCGTTGCACCACTCACGCTCTCGTTCATGAGCGCGAACTACGTCTCCGCCGCGCTCGGCTACGGCGCAGCGGACGACTGGGGACCGTTCGACGAGGCGACGAACGAGGCATTCGCCCCGCTGGAGACGTTCGATGGGCGCTTTCGCACGGTGCTCGAGACGATCGCGGGCGCAGGCTTCGACGCGCTCGATCTCTGGACCGCGCACCTCAACTGGCGCTGGGCGACGCCCGAGCACGTGCAGCTCGCACGGACCGCGCTCGACGACCACGGGCTCCGCGTGGTGAGCCTCGCCGGCAACTTCGGCAGCACCGCCGCCGAGCTCGACTCGGCGTGCGGTCTCGCCACGGCGCTGGACGTCGACCTCCTCGGCGGGATGGGCGACGTGCTGCGTACGGATCTTCCCGGCGCGGCGGCGGTCCTCCGCGACCACGGTGTCCGCTTCGGCTACGAGAACCATCCCGAGCACGAACCGTCGCAGGTCATCGAGCTCATCGGCGACGACGCCGACGTCCTTGGCGCGACGATCGACACCGGCTGGTTCGCAACGCACGGCTACGACGCCGTCCGCGCGGTGGGTGACCTGCGCGAGCGGCTGTTCCACGTCCACCTGAAGGACGTCGAGCGTCCCGGCGAGCACGTCACGTGCGCCCACGGCACGGGCTGCGTCGACATCGAGGGGTGCGTCGACGCCCTCCTCGCGTCGGGCTACGACGGCGCGTTGTCGGTCGAGCACGAGCCCTACGACCGTGATCCAACGACCGAATGCGTCCGGATGCGCGAGGCGCTCCAGGCGCACCTGGAACGAGCAACAGGAGGCGAGTGATGCGAAACGGCGCGCTACGCGTCGCGGTGGTCGGCTGCGGCAACATCTCCGGCCCGTACGGCGAGACGATCGGGGCATACCCCGCGATCGAGATCGCCGGTGCGACCGACGTCGACCGGGCGCTGAGCGCCGAGTTCGTGCAGCGGTTCGGGGGAGTCCACTACCCGTCGCTCGACGACGTGCTCGCCGACGGCGCCGTCGACGCGATCGTGAACCTCACGTCCCACGGCGTCCACGCCGAGGTGACGACGGCGGCGCTCGAGGCCGGCAAGCACGTGCACAGCGAGAAGCCGCTCGCAGCGAGCTACGGGGAGGCCCGCTCACTCGTCGAGCTCGCCGACGCCCGCGGTGTACGCCTCTCGTGCTCGCCGATCACGTTCATGGGCGACGCGCAGGAGGAGGCGTGGCGGCTCATCGCGTCGGGCGCGATCGGCACCGTCCGCGTCGCGTACGCCGAGGTCAACTGGGGCCGGATCGAGAGCTGGCACCCGCGGCCGGAGCCGTTCTACCGGATCGGGCCGCTGGCCGACGTCGGCGTCTACCCGCTGACGATCCTCACCGCGATGTTCGGCCCCGCGCGGCGGGTGACGGCGTTCGGAACCGTCCTGATGCCGGATCGCCTGACGGCAAGCGGGGAGCCGTTCACGGTCGGCGCTCCGGACTTCGGCGTCGCCGTCGTCGAGCTCGAGGACGGCCCCGTCGTCCGGCTGACGACGAGCTTCTACGTGATGCAGCACTCGAAGCAGCGCGGGATCGAGTTCCACGGCGACGACGGCTCGCTGTTCCTCTCGAGCTGGCAGTACTTCGACGCGGCCATCGAGTTGGCGCGAAACGACCACTCGCCCGAGCCGGTTCTCCTCCCCCACGCCTACCCGGGGACGGACTGGGGCCGGGCGATCGCCGAGCTCTCGAGCGCCATCGCCGAGCATCGTCCTCACCGCGCCACCGGCGCGCATGCGGCCCACGTCGTCGAGATCCTCGATGCGATCGTCGCCTCCGCGACGGAGGGCCGCCCGGTCGAGGTCAGCTCCTCGTTCGCGCGCGTCCCGGTGCCGTCGACGAACGGCACCGGCCCCGGCTGAGCCGGACGAGGGCCAACCGCTACGGTACGCCCATGGTCACCAAGGACGACGTCGTCGAGGCGCTGCACACCGTCGAGGACCCGGAGCTCGGGATGGACATCGTCGAGCTGGGCCTCTACTACGACGCGGAGATCGACGGCCCGCACATCAAGATCATCCACTCGCTCACGTCGATGGGGTGCCCCGCCGGGCCGATGATCCAGGAGAACATCCACGACGCCGTCGCATCGCTGCCGGGCGTGGAGCAGGTCGAGGTCGAGCTGACCTTCGACCCGCCCTGGACGCCCGACCGCATGTCGGACGACGCGAAGTTCATCCTCGGCTTCGGCTAGCCCAGCAAGCGAACCTCTTCGCGCCGCTCGCGGGCGAAGAAGTGGATTCCGTCGTCGAAGCGGACCCAGTTGCAGCGCATGCACATGATCAGCGAGTGCGTCCGCGCGGAGTCGGCGAGGAAGCGGACGCCGCGCAGCAGGTCGCCGTTGGTGACTCCGGTCGCGACCACGATCACGTCTCCCCGTGCGAGGTCGTCCTGGGTGAAGACCTGCGTCGTATCCTCGACGCCGAGCTCGCGGGCTGCCTCGATCTGCGAGCGGCTGGTGGGCCAGAGCTGCGCCTGGAGGCCGCCGCCGAGGCAGCGAAGGGCGGCCGCGGAGAGAACTGCCTGGCGCGTCCCGCCGATCCCGATCGAGAGATGGTCGTTCGTGCCGCGGATCGCGGCGGAGATCGAAGCGGTCACCGTGCCGTCGCCGATCAGCTTGATCCGCGTCCCGGCCGCCCGGAGCTCCTCGACGAGGTCGTGGTGCCGCGGACGGTCGAGCACGAGCGCCGTGATGTCGATCGGCTGGCGGTCGAAGCTCTCTGCGACGGCTTGAACGTTCTCGGCGACGGGCCGGTCGAGGTCGATCACCCCACGAGCGCGGGGGCCGACCGCAATTGTGCGCATGTACATGTCGGGGAGCGGGAGGAGCGCGCCCTCGGGCGCGACTGCGAGCATCGCGATCGCTCCGACGCCGCCTCGCGCGACCACTCCACGTCCCTCGATCGGGTCGAGCGCGAGGTCGACGCGATCGCCGCCTGCACCGATCTTTCCGCCCGGTGAGAGCGCCTCACCGGTGCGCGAGCCGATCACGATCCGCCCGTCGACCGGCATCTGGTCGAGGGCGGCCTTCATCCCGTTCGCGGCGGCCTCCTCGGCGGCCTCCTCGTCCGCCCGGCCGAGCCAACGCGCGCCCGCGAGCGCGGCCCACTCCGTCGCCCGCGCGTAGCGCGTGCACATGCAGTCCGCCATGTGAGGAGCAGGCTAGATGGTTGCGCCCGGCGCCGCGCCTGCGGTGTCATCCGGCTCGCGCAATCGCCGATCGACCGGCTAGGCGCGAACGAGCCGGTCGGCGGACGAGAGCACCAGGTCGAGAACCTCACCCATCGCCTGGTCGAGGGTCGTGTTCACGATCACCGGCACGTCGCAGCGCTGCGCACGATCGATCAGCGCGTCCTGGATGAAGCGGATCTCGGGCATCCCGTCGATGTACTTCTCGAGCGGCCGAAGCCCCTCGGTGGCGTAGTCGCGCACCCAGAAGTGGCTGCGGTGGAGATCCTCGTCGTCGATCGAGACGAGGCACTGCACGACGATTGCGCGCTCGCGGTCGACCTCGACCATGCCCGGCACGAGGTGAACGCCCTCGAGCACCATCGACCAGCCCTCCGCGAGCGAGCGGTCGATCGCCGCCTCGACGCCGACGAGGACGTGCCGCACCTGGTCGAGGAAGCCGAGCAGGCGCGCGTCGCCCGTCTCGTCCTCCTCCGCCTTCGACAGGCCGAGGCCCGCCTCGAAGCTCGAGTAGTGGACCGACGGCATGAACGCCGGGGAGAAGAACGCGCGCATCGTCTGCCGGATGAAGTCCGTGGACGTCACTCGGGTGATCCCGAGCCGGTGCGCGGTCTCCGTCGCGATCGTGGACTTCCCCGTCCCGGTCGCGCCGCCGACGAGGAGGATGATCGGGATGTCGAGCTGGCGGAGCGCATGGAGCCGGCGCAGGCGCCGCATCGTGCGGCCGCCCTCCGCCTCGCCCAGCACCTCGGCGGCGAGCTCGCCGAACCGATCGAGATCGAGCCGGTCCGAGCCGCGCGTCGCGAGATCGGCGTCGGCGCGACGCGCCAGGTCATAGGCCCTGGTCACGGTCAGCCCCGTGGCCGCGAGCGCGCGCGCCATGAGCCCCTTCGACCAGGGCAGCCCGTCGTCGCCGCCGAGCGGCAGCGGCGCGAGGTAGCGCCGCTCGCTCACCGGACGACCTGCGGGGCGTGCACGATCGCCTCCGCCGCAAGCCGCTCGAGCTCCGCGTCGAGCGACGGCTCGCCGGCCATCGGAAGCACGTCGTTCGCCGCGAGCACCACGCGGACGCCGCGGCGGCGCGCCTCCTCCACGACGACGTCGACCGCCGCCGCTTTCAGCTCGACGACGAAGACGTCCGCGGCCGTCAGGGCGAGGTCGTCGCGGAGGCGTGCCCGATCGGCAAGGCTGCCGGACATGAACATCACGCGTGCCCCGTGCATCTCCTCCAGATGGCGCGCGAGCGGACCGTGCGCGCTCGGAGGGGCGGTGCAGAAGAAGGCGATGCGCTCGCCGGCGACCGGCTCGAGCGGTCGGGGTCGCAGGACAGCCCGGACAACCGGCGTCTCGGCCCGGACGTTGGCGCGCATGGCGTCCGCGAGCGCCGCATGGCCCGAGTCGGGCTCGGCCATGGTCACGAGCACGAGGTCCGCGATGCGCGCGCGGTAGGCGTTCAGGTATCCCGCGGCGATGGCCACCGGCTGCGCGGCCGACGTGACGAGGAGCCGCCTCCCCGCGGCAACCGGCGGCAGGGCGGCGCCGCTTCCGTCGAGCACGACCAGGTCCGGAGACAACGACCGGGCGACCGCGACGCCCTCCAGGACGTTCGACACGGCGACGGCGCCCGCGAGCCCGCCACCGCAGCGGCGGCACCCGACGGTCACGACCCCGGCGACGACGGCCGTCTCGAGATGGTCCGAGGCCGCGTGCCGGCCCCCGCGGGACAGCTCGAGCAGGGAGTCGACGGTCGGCCGGACGCGCACGGTCTCCGGCTCGGGTGGCCCGCCGCGCCCCATCGCGACGACGACGACCTCGCGCGACCGCGCGAGCAAGCGAGCGACATGGCCCGTCACCGCCGTCTTCCCCACGCGCTTCCCGGTCCCGATCACCGCGAGCGTCGGCACGTCGACGGGCTCCATCGGCGGGGGAACGAAGCGGAAGTCCGGGCCCTCGTACGGGACCCCGAGCGCGAGGACGCGACCGGCGAGCGCGAGCCGCTCGACTGGACCGAGCACCGGCTCATCGGACAGGTCGAGGACGACGTCCGGCCGGTGGTGCGCCACCGCCTCCTCGAGCGTCGGCACGAGCGGCACGCCGTACCCGTCGACGTCGGCGCGGAGCTTCTCGGTGCCGCCGATGAGCACCGCAGCGACGACGAGGTCGTCGATCTCCTCGAGGGCCGAGCGCACGACGGGCGGGTAGTGCTCGCCGTCGACGATCGCGATAGCACGGCGCGGCATGCTCATCCCCGCGTCGTCACCTCCCGCTCGATCCGGGCGGTGTACTTCTCGTACTCGAAGGTCTCGGTGGAGAACTGGATGATGCGCTCCTCCCCGTGAAACGGGTGCCGACGCGAGATCGAGACGTGGTGCCCGTTGACCTCGATCACGTTGTAACAGGGTCTCGTGTTGCCCCGCAATCGCAGCGACGAAACCGTCCCGGTGTTCACGACGAAGAGATTCTCGAGCCGCCACGCGTACGGCACGTGCTTGTGACCGGAGAGCACGAGGTGCACGCCGGCCCGCAGCAGGCACTCGAGCGCGTCACCGGCGTCGTAGACGACGTTCCGCTCGCGCCCTGTCCCGGGAACCGGGAGCAGGTGGTGGTGGAGGACGAAGATCCGGAGGTGCGCCGGCTCCGCGGCGAACTGCTCCTCGATCCAGCCGTAGCGTCCCCGTCCGATCTGCCCGTGATCGAGGTCGGGCTCCGTCGAGTCGACGGCGACGACCGTCACGCCGTCCTTGCGCAGCACGCTGCTCCGCTCGCCGAAGAGGTCTTCGAAGTGGACGTAGCCGACGTTCCGGGCGTCGTGGTTCCCGGGAATGACGACGAACGAGTCACAGTGGATCCGGTCGAGGTACGAGCGGGCCATCTGGTACTCGTGCTTGAAGCCGAACGTCGTCAGGTCGCCGGTGCAGATCACCATGTCGGGACGGAGCTCGTTCACCTCGGAGATGGCGCGCTCGAGCAGGTTCGGCTCGAAGTACGTCCCTCCGCAGTGGAGGTCCGAGAGGTGGGCGATGCGAAACGGCCGTGCGGCGGGGGCCATCGAGGCGCAGTGTACGGTGCCCCGTCGAGGCTTTGCACCGCGCAAGCAGGCGCCTTCAGGGATGTGCCCCGCCGCAGGCGGAGATCCGAGCGGCGGAAAACCGCTCCTGCGGATTCCCGCTCGCGAACAAGGGCCGTCCGAGGGCGTCGGTACCCTCGAAGAGGTGCCGGCGCCCAACCCGGAATCCTTTCCGTTCCAGGCATATCGTGGCTCCGAGCCGCCTCGCTTCGTCAACGGCGCGGAGCTCGAGTGTGCCCGCATTCTCGACTGGTACGGGATCCCCTGGGAGTACGAGCCGCGCTCGTTCGTGCTGGAACGTGACGCGGAGGGACGCGTCACGAGCGCGTTCACGCCCGACTTCTATCTCCCGGAGCAGAACCTCTACATCGAGGTCACCGTGATGAAGCAGTCGCTCGTCACGCGCAAGAACCGGAAGCTCCGAGAGGTGCGGCGGCTCTACCCCGACGTCAACGTGAAGCTGTTCTACCGGCGCGACATCGAGCGCCTCGCCCAGCGCTACCGGCTCCGGATCGCCTCGTGAGGCATACGGCCGCCGAGCGCCTGCGCGCGCAGGGACAACCGATCGGCGAGGTCTATCTCGACAGGGCGGAGATCGCAGGCCGCGTCGCCGAGCTCGCGGCGGCGATCGCAGCAGCGTACGCAGGCCGTTGTCCCCTGCTCGTCGCGCCGCTCAAGTCGAGCACCGTGTTCCTCGCCGACCTCTCACGCGCGTTGCCGCTCGACCACGAGCTCGACGTCATCGAGCTCGCGCCGTACGGCAGCGGCCGCGGCGGGGGCGGCGTCCGGCTCCTAAAGGATCTCGACGCGCCGCTCGAGGGCCGGGACGTGCTCCTCGTCGAGGACGTCGTCGACACGGGCCTCACGCTCGGCTTCCTCATGCGCTCCTTCGCCGAGAGGGGCCCTGCGAGCCTCTCCGCAGTAACGCTCCTCGACCGCCCGTACCGGCGGCTGGTGGACGACATCCCTCTCGACCACATCGGCTTCACCGTCCCCGACGAGCTGTTCGCCGGCTACGGGCTCGGCCTCGACGAGCGCTGGCGCGCGCTGCCCGACCTCCACCTCGTGCTCGCGGACGAGTTGCCCGCGGCGATCGACGCCGCGTAGTCGGCGCGCGGTATCAGAGGTAGCCGAGCGGATCCACTGCCGTGCCGTTCACGCGTACCTCGAAGTGGACGTGCGGGCCGCTCGAGTCGCCGGTGGTGCCCGCGTACGCGATGACCTGCCCGCGCGCGACGGACTGGCCCACGGACGACGCGAACGCGGAGTTGTGCGCGTAGGCGGTCGAGAGGCCGCCGCCGTGGTCGACGACGACGAGATTGCCATATCCACCGCGCCAGCCCGCCCAGATCACGGTGCCGGCGCCCGAGGCGACCACCGGGGTCCCGGTCGAGCAGATGATGTCTATCCCCTCGTGCATGCGTCCTCCGCGCATCCCGAACCCGCTGACGACGGGGCCCGACACCGGCCAGCCGAGCACTCCGTTGCCGATGGGCTGGACGACCGGCGGCGTCGACGGAGACGACGGCGTGGAGGGCTGCTGCGCCCGGCGGATCTGTGCGGCGAGCGCGGCGCTCTGCGCCTCGAGGTCTTCGATCTCGCCGTGGATGTCCGTCTGATCGTCCTCGATCGAGGCGAGGGTCGTGGACTTGTCGCGTTGCGCCACGACGAGCGCGTCGCGGCTCGCCACGAGACGCGTCACGACGCCTCGCTGCTCCGACGCGGCGGAGGCGGCGAACGCCTCGACGCGCGCCTGCTCCGTCCGCGCCGCCCGGGTCTCCCTCCGCGCCTCGGCGACGCCGTCGCGCGCTTCCCTGACCTGCGTCGCGATGCGCTTGTCCTGCCGCCCGATCCGCGAGAGAAGCTCGAGGTTGTCGAGGATGTCGGTGAACGACGACGTCCCGACGATGAACGAGAGCACGTCGGGGCCGTCGGTCATGTAGAGGTAGCGCAGGCGTTCCTCGAGCCGCGAGAGGGCGATGCGGTACTCCCCGCGGAGCCGCTCGAGGCGCGCTGTCTGCGTCGCGATCGTCCGGTCGAGGGTCGCGAGCCGCGCGCGTGCCTGCGAGAGCTGTCCTTCGAGCACGGAGAGGCGCACCTGCTGCGCGTCGACCCCGGCCTGGAGCTCGCGCACGCGCCCGGCGACGGCGCTGAGCTCCTCCGTGAGCACGCCCGCCTGTTGCTCGGCCGACGCAGCTCGGTCGCGGAGCCGGCCGATCTCGCCGTCGACGCGGGCCTTCTCCGTCCCCGGATCGCCCGCCGCGCTTCCCGTGGCGCCGAGCGTCGCGACGAGCAGCGCGGCTGCGGCCGCGGTCACGAGGCCGGCGCGACGAACCATCATGCGCTCTTCGCCTCCGCGCGCGCCGTCCCTGCCTCGAGCCGGTCGAGCGTCCGAAGCGCCTGCGCCGCCTCCCGCCGGAGCGGGCCGACGACGCTCCGGTAATCCTCGTCCGAGAGCCGGCCGGCCCGGTGGTCGGCCTCGAGCTCCTTGAGCGCCGCGAGCGCGCGATCCCGCTCCTCCTCGGCCTCGAGCTGCTCGCGCTCACGGGCGTCGAGCTCGTGCAGCGCGTCCGATGCCGGTGCCGGCTCACGCAGGAAGGGCAGCGCGACGACCACGACCGTCCCGGCGGCGAGCGCCGCCGCAAGCAGGAACCAGCCGCTCATGTGATGGCGGGCGTCTCGGAGCCCTCCTCGGCGCGGGCATACCGCGTCGCGAGCCTCCGCTCCTCCCGTGCGTCGGGCCAGAGCGCGATCAGCGCCCCGAGCACGAACACGATGCCGGCGAGCCAGATGAGGTTGACGAGCGGCTTGACGAACACGCGGAAGACGACCGTCCCGTCATCCCGGACCTGCTCGGCGATCACGAAGAGATCCTCGCCCGTGAGGAGGTCCGAGCGGATCCCGACCTCGTTCGACACCTGTTGCTCGACGCTGTACGCATTTTTTCCCGCGGCGATCGTCCCCAGATCGTCCCCTTCGCGTCGGACGTCCAGCACGGCCCGGATCTCGGTCGCGTTCGGGCCGTCGCGCTCGGTGAGCTCGCGGTAGGTGAGCGTGTAGCCCCCCACCGCGAGCGACTCGCCACGCGCGAGCCTGCCCTCGGCCACGGAGTCGTAGGCGCTCGACCCCGCCACGCCGATCGCCAGAAGGACGACCGCGGCGTGGACGACGTAGCCTCCGTACCGTCGGCGGTTTCGCCCCACGAGCCGCCCGAAGGCCGTCGGGATCGCCTCGCCGGTGAGGGCGCGCCGGGCGGCCGTCCCGCGCACGAACTCGACGACGATCGCGGCGAGCACGAACGCCGCGAACGTGTACGCGATGAGTCCCGGGATCGACGATCCGGCCCCGAGCGCGACGAGCACGACTCCCGTCGCGAGGGCGATGCCCGCGGGCCATGCGACCGCCCTCGCGAGGCCGGCGAGCGACGCGCGCCGCCATGCGACGAGCGGGCCGATCCCCATCAGGAGGAGAAGCGGCAGTCCGAAGATCCGCAGGAAGAAGTCGAAGTAGGGGCGACCCACCACGACGGACTCGCCGCGCACCGCCTCCGAGACGATGGGCCATGCCGTCCCCCAGAGGATCGTCAGGCAGAGCGCCACGAGCAGGAGGTTGTTGTAGAGGAACGCCGCCTCGCGAGACACGAGCGACTCGAGCTTGGCCGTCGTGCGGAGCTGCGGCAGCCGGAGCCAGATCATCGCCGTTGCGAAGGCGACGGCGACAACGATGAAGCCGAGGAACCACGGCCCGATCGCGCTCTGGGTGAACGAGTGGATCGAGCTCACGACGCCCGACCGCGTGAGGAACGTCCCGAAGAGCGAGAGGCAGAACGCGAGACTCACGAGCGTCACGTTCCAGACGCGGAGCATCCCGCGCTTCTCCTGGATCATCACGGAGTGGAGGAACGCCGTCGCCGCGAGCCACGGGATCAGCGCCGCGTTCTCGACCGGATCCCAGGCGTAGTAGCCGCCCCACCCCACCTCCTCGTATGCCCAGTGGGCACCGAGGAGCTGCCCGATCCCGAGCGCGGTCCACGCGACGATCGTCCAGCGGCGCGTCGCCACGATCCACCGCTCGTCCGTCCGTCCCGAGAGGAGTGCGCCCATCGCGAATGCGAACGGGACGGCGAGGCCGACGTACCCGAGGTAGAGGAACACCGGGTGGGCGACCATGTACGGGTTCTGGAGGCTCGGGTTCAGCCCGTTGCCGTCCGCGGGCGCGGCGATCGTCTCGAACGGGCTCGAGACCGCGACCAGCAGCCACGTGAACCCGACGGCGATCCCGCCGAAGACCGGGGTGACCCACACGACGAGGTCGCGAGCCCGCTTGCGCGCGAACCAGACGGCGAGCGCCGCGTAGCCGGTGAGCACCAGGAGCCAGAGGAGCAGCGACCCCTCCTGCCCGCCCCAGAAGGCCGAGATCTTGTACTGCAGCGGCAGCGCCTCGCTCGAGTGGCCCGCGACGTAGGCGAGCGAGAAGTCGTCCCGGACGAAGCCCGTGACGAGGACGACGGACGCCACCAGCGTCGAGAAGAACGAGGCGAGGAGCGCGTTCCGCGCCGAGTGCGCGAGCCGCCGCTTGCCGCGCCACGCGGCGAGCCCTCCCGCGACGAGGGCGTAGACCGAGAGCCCGAGGGTGACGAGGAGCGCCGCGCGGCCGAGCTCGGCCATCAGCTCACGCGGACGAGTCGGCGGCCTGGTACTTCGACGGGCACTTCGTGATCATCGACCCGGGCGTCGTCATGAAGAGCCCGCCCGTCCCCTGCGTCCCCGTCACGACGACGTCGCGCCCGGTGCGGAAGAGGTCGGGCACGGATCCCTTGTAGAGCACCGTGACGCGCTGCTTGTGCGCGCCCTCGATGTCCTCGAGCACGAAGCGCATCCCGGCCCCGTGCGGATCGCCGGTCGGGGCACCGACGACGCGCCCTGCCAGCGACACCTCACCGGTCTTCGACGCGAGCTCGCTCGGGGAGACGGACGGCGTCCCGCCACCTGCGAGGGAGGTGTAGAGGAGGAAGATCGCGAGGACTCCGGCGACGGAGAGCGCAATCACGAGCCGGGCAGGAGAAGAAGACGTCCGTGCCACATCGACAGTCTAGAGACGACCGCTGAACCCGAGGTGAACAAGTCGAGCCCCACGACTCGCAGGGTTGAGCTGCGTATCGCTTCGCGGCGGAGGCCTACGCCTCGGCAGCGTCGTGCAAGCGCCGCTTGGGCACGTCGTACCCGTGCTCGAGGCAGAGCGATCCCGGCGCATCCTCGGTGAGCGCGTCGCAGTATCCCTTGCCGTACGCCGCGCGCATGAACGCCGAGACGACCTCGAGGTTCCATTCGCCGATCTCCGCGGCCTCGCGCCAGAGGTCCGTGAGGCGGAGATCGATGTCGAGCTCGAGAAGGTCGATCCGCGTGGGCTGCATGCCAACGAGGCTACGGACCCCGTCGGACGACATGCCACTTTTGCAGGTACTTCGGCGACCCGCTCCGCAGGTGGCGATCCTCCACGAGACCAAGGCCCGCCGGCCGGCACTCTTCGTGGGGTCCGACCCGGGGTCAGACCCCCTCGGGAGTAGAGTCGTCGAATGGCCCGGATCCGCGTCGGCCCGGCGCGCGTGCCCGCGCGGGAGAGCCCCGAGGAGGCGATCGCGATCGTGCGCGAGCGCGGCTACGACGCGTGCGAGATCGACTTCGAGTCGGGCTTCTGGATGGACTATCCGTGGGCGGAGCGCTTCGGCGAGCTCGCCCGGGAGAACGACATCGCGCTGTCCGTCCACGCCCCGCTGTTCGGGTGGGTCGGGCACCTCGAGGCGAGCGGGCGCAAGTGGTCGTCCGCGCTCGGCGCCCTCGACCGGAGCGCCGGGATCGCCGCCACCTGCGGGGCCGAGGTCGTCGTCTTCCACCCGGGCTTCCTGCTCGGCAGGAGCCGCGAGGACGCGATCGACTCGGTCGTCGGGCAACTCGCGATCGTCCGTGAGCGGCTCGAGGGCAAGGACCGTGCGGTGCCGTTCGGGATCGAGGTGATGGGTCGCGTGCGGGACCTCGGCTCGCTCGACGACTGCGTCGAGATCAGCCGGCGGGCCGGCTGGGTCCGGCCGGTCGTCGACTTCGCCCACATGCACGCGACGAGCGACGGAGCGTTTCTCGAGGCCGAGCGCTTCCGCGAGGCCCTCGCCCTTGCGGACACCGTCCTCGAGCCCGGCGCGCCGTTCCACATCCACTTCTCGGACATCGCGTTCGCGAACCGCAACGAGACCAAGCACCTTCCCTACGGAGACGGCACGCTGCGCGCGGATCCGCTGCGCGACGCGCTCGAGGCGTTCGACCGGCCCGCCACGGTGATCTCGGAGTCGCCCGACGAGGAGTCGAGTCAGATGATCCGGGCTGCGCTCTCCGGCTGAAGCAGCGCGTCGAGCCGGCTCTCGATCGCGTCCGCCTCGTCGTCGCGGCCGCGCTCGCGCAGGAACCGCGCATACGCCGCCAGCGGCTCGGGCTCGACGTTGCGGTAGTCGGTCTCCGCCAGCGCATCGATCGCCTCCCGCAGGAGCAGCTCGGCCTCCTCGTCCCGGCCCTGTGCCGCGCGCACGAGCCCGAGCACCATGCGGACGTTCGAGCGCGACATCATGTCCTGCATCCCGACGGTCGCGACCGCGGAGAGAGCCCATCGCTCGGCCTCCTCCACGTGTCCCTTGGCAAGGACTATCTCGGCAAGCGTCCGCTGCGCCTCGATCACCTTCGCGCGCTCCTCGAGGGAGAGCAGCTGGCGGACGGCCTCACGGAGGATCTGCTCGGCGCGGTCGGGATCGCCGCCCTGCCAGACGGCGACGCCCTCGAGCTGCTGGGTTCGCCCGGCGTCGGAGGCAGCGCCGATCTCTTCGAAGAGCTCGCTCGCGGTGCGAAACGCGTCCGCCGCCTCGTCGAACCGGCCACGCCGGAGGTGGATCGAGCCCCGGATGCGGGACACCCAGGCGGAGGCCGAGAGGCTCCCGCTCGAATCGGCGAGCGCGGCCGCCGCCGACAGGATCTCCTCGGCCTTCCCCAGCTCGAGCCGCTGGAGGTGGGCTGCGGCGAGCTCGCCGAGCGCCAGGCTCTCGAGGTCCGCGCGCCCGGCCTCGCGGGCGATGTCGAGCGCGTCGCGCGTGTAGCGCTCGACGCTCGAGAGGTCGCCCTCCCACCAGCCGACGTTCGAGAGCAGCGAAAGCGCCTCCGACCGCGCGTCGCCCGGGGCGTCGGCGAGCAGCTCGATCGCCTCGCGCCCGAGCGTTCGCGCCTGCTCGACCTCTGCGTTCCGGTTCAGCCCGATCTCTGCGATCTGAACGAGCGCGAGACCCTCGGTCGTCCGGTCTCCCGCCTCGCGCGCCTGCTCGCGCACGGCCTCCATCTCGACGGCGGCCGCAGGAAGCTCCCACAGGCGCCATGCAGCCCGAGCGGCGCAGTAGCGGCGGGTGAGGCTCGGCTCGAGCTCGATCGAGCGCA
Source organism: uncultured Actinomycetes bacterium (assembly GCA_963814565.1). Classification (GTDB taxonomy): domain Bacteria; phylum Actinomycetota; class Thermoleophilia; order Gaiellales; family Gaiellaceae; genus Gaiella. Next base: position 23,425 of record CAWFDO010000005.1, on the reverse strand, counting down.
GCAGCAGCCTGCGCGCCCTGCGGTTTGCCTCCCGCTCGAGGGCCCGTCGCCCCGCGTGCTCGAGGGCGGACGCGGCCTCCGCGCGGAGGTCGTCGGGGACGCGACCGTCGAGCTCCGCGAGGAGCGAGGCGGCACGCTCCAGGTGGAACGCCTGCGTCTCCACGAGGTCGTCCGGACGGGTGCGGAGCCATTCGGCGAACGTGCGGTGCAGGCTCGCGCGGACGCTCTTCGCGAGCCCGCCGTAGGCGACGTCCCGGATCAGGACGTGCCGGAACCGGTACGCCACCTCGCCCGTCACGGCGGAGATCGGCTCCCGGGTCAACAGCTGCCGGTCGACGAGATCCGTGAGCGCGACGTCGGCGTCGAGCTCGGAGTCGAGCTCGGCGATCGCGCCGCGCCAGAACACCCGGCCGATCAGCGCGCCGTGGCGGAGCACCGAGCGCGAGTCGGGGGGCAACGTGTCGATCCGCGCCGCGATGAGCGCCTGCAGGGTGTCCGGGATCCGCACCGCGGCGCCCTCGCCCTGCTCGACGAGCATCCGGACGGTCTCCTCGACGAACAGCGGGTTGCCCTCGGTCTTGTCGAGGAGGACGCTCCGCAGCCCCTCGGGAAGGGCTGCACCCTCGACGAGCGCGTCGACGAGCGACGCCGTCTCGGAATCGGCGAGCGGGGCCAGCTCGATCGTGATCGACCGCCGCCTGCCACCGCCCCAGCCCGGCCGCGCGTCGAGCAGCTCGGGGCGCGCGAGGCAGACGATCAGCACCGGCGCGTCGTCGATCCGGTCCGCGAGGTGCTCGATCAGGTCGAGGAGCGGCTCCTCCGCCCACTGGACGTCCTCGAAGCCGAGCACGAGCGGCTGCGCCTCGGCGAAGCTCGTCGCCCACTCGTGCGCGGCCCAGGCGATCTCGAGCCCGCGGCGGCTGCCGGAGACGTTGTCGAGCACGCCGGACGCGAGCCCGAGCAGGTCCGCGACCGCGTCGCTCGTGCACGCCTCCCGCAGCTTCTCGATCGCCTCCTCCGGGGAGTCGTCGTCGGAGATCCCCGCCGCGGCCTGCACCATCTCCGCGAGTGGCCGGTATGCGATGCCTTCTCCGAACGGCGCGCACCGTCCCGTGAGGACACTCGTACGCTCGAGGCCCGCGAAGAACTCCTGCGCGAGCCGGCTCTTGCCGATCCCGGGATCGCCGAAGATCGTGACGAGCTGCGCGCGCCGGTCGCGGACGACCCGGGCGAAGACGTTGCCGAGCAGATCGAGCTCCTCCTCGCGGCCGACGTACGGGGCCGCCACGCTGATCGGACGTCCGGCCGGGCGGTCGGCGCAGACCACGCGCCGCACCTCGATCGAGCCGTTGAGCCCCTTCAGGGCGCGATCGCCGACCGGCTCGACGGTCACGCTGCCGGCCGCGAGCCCGTAGGCGGTCGGGCCGATCAGGATCTCGCCGGGCTCAGCGCTCTGCTGGAGACGCGCCGCGACGTTCAGCGCCTCTCCGGTGGCGAACGTCGAGTCGCCCGTCTCCGCGACGACCTCGCCCGCTTCGATCCCGATGCGCACCGGCAGGTCTCCCTTCCCGGTCTCGAGGATCGCGACTGCCGCCCGAACCGCGCGCTCCGCGTCGTCCTCGTGCGCGATCGGGACGCCGAACACGGCGACGACCGCGTCCCCGGCGAACTTCTCGACCGTCCCGCCGTACGCGGCGATGTGCGCAGCCGCGCGGTCGAAGAACGCCGTCACACGCCGCCGGACGACCTCCGGGTCGCTTCCGGCGACGAGCGCGGTGGAGTCGACGAGATCGACGAACAGCGCCGTCGCGAGCTTGCGCTCCATGGACGGAGTCTAGGGTCGCGTCCGGTGCCTACGCGAGGCGGTTTTCCGCACCTCACGGCCCGGCGCCGAACAGCGAGCCTCTAGCATCCGCGACGTGCTCGACCCGAAGGTCTTCAAGGCGTACGACGTCCGCGGGATCCACCCGACGGAGCTCGACGAGGACGGGGCGTACCGGATCGGGCGAGCGTTCGTCGAGGAGTTCGCGCCGCGGCGGATCGCGGTCGGACGCGACATGCGCCTCGCCGCGCCGACGATGGCGGCGGCGTTGATCGAAGGTGCCGCGGACGGCGGTGCCGACGTCCTCGACCTCGGGCTCGTCGGAACCGAGATGGTCTACTACGCGGTCGGCGAGCTCGGGCTGGACGGAGGCGTGTGCGTCACCGCGTCGCACAACCCGAAGGAGTACACGGGCATGAAGATCGTCCGTGCCGGCGCGCTGCCCGTCGGCGGCGACTCGGGTCTCGAGGAGGTCCGGAAGCGCGCAGACGGCTCGTTCGGCGACGTCGAGCGACGCGGTGGCGTCTCCCCGACGGACGTCTGGGACGGCTTCGTCTCGAAGGTGCTGTCCTTCGTCGACGAGGAGGCCGTACGCCCGCTCCGCGTCGTCGTCGACGCCGCGAACGGCATGGCCGGGACGATGCTCACGCCGGTTCTCGCTCGCCTCCCACAGCTCGACGTCGTCGAGTGCTTCTTCGAGCCGGACGGCTCGTTCCCGAACCACGAGCCGAACCCGCTCCTCCCGGAGAACCGCGCGTTCATCGTCGAGCGGACGCGCTCCGAGGGCGCCGACCTCGGTGTCGCGTACGACGGCGACGCCGACCGCTGCTTCTTCGTCGACGACGCCGGCGAGTTCGTCCCCGGCGACTTCGTCACGGCGCTGCTCGCGCAGGCGATGCTGGCGAAGGAGCCGGGCGCGAAGGTGATCTACGACGTCCGCGCGAGCTGGGCCGTGCCGCGTACGATCGAGGACGCGGGTGGGATTCCGCTCGTCAACCGGGTCGGGCACGCGTTCATCAAGCACCGCATGCGCGAGGAGGACGCGCTCTTCGCGGGCGAGGTCTCCGCGCACTACTACTTCCGCGACTTCACACAGGCCGACACCGGCGTCGTCCCGTTCCTCGTCATGCTCGGAGTGCTCTCCCGCGCGCGCCGGCCGCTCTCGGAGCTGCTCGCACCCTTCCGCGAGCGGTACTTCATCACCGGGGAGATCAACACTCCGGTCGCGGACGTCTCGCTCAAGCTCCGCGAGCTGGAGGAGCACTACGCAGCCGAGGGAGCGCGCGTCTCCCACCTCGACGGGGTGTCCGTCGACTTCGACGAGTGGCACTTCAACGTCCGGCCGTCGAACACCGAGCCGCTCCTGCGCATGAACCTCGAAGCGCTCTCCGAGCCGCTGATGGAGTCGAAGCGGGACGAGGTCCTCGACCTGATCCGATCCTGACAGGAGGAACCGATGCCGACACTCGTGCAGTTCGACTTCCCGATGAAGGGCCCGTGGGGCGACGAGATGGCGGTCGCCTTCCAGCGACCTCGCCACGATCATCGGCCGCGCTCCCGGCCTGCACTGGAAGATCTGGACCGAGAACGAGAGCGAGGAGACCGGCGGCGGCATCTACCTCTTCGACGACGAGGAGAGCGCGCTCGCATACGTCGAGGAGCACACGACGCGGCTCGAGGGCTTCGGCGTCACCGACATCCGGGCGAAGATCTTCCAGGTCAACGAGCCGTTGACGGCGCTGACCCGCGGCCCGGTCGGCGAATAGGTGACCGCGGAGGCCCCGGAGCTCGGGCGGGTCACGGATCGCCGCCTGCCGTACAAGTACTCGGCGCTCACGCGGGTCTGGTTCTCGGACACGGACGCGCAGGGCGTCGTCTACTACGGCCGGTACCTGCCGTACTTCGACCACGCGCGAACCGAGTACCACCGGCACCTCGGCGGCCTCGGCATCGACGGAGCGCAGTTCGTCATGCGCGCCTCGGACGTCGAGTACCACGCGCCCGCGCGGTTCGACGACCTGCTCGAGTGCTTCGTCCGGGTCCAGCGGCTCGGCCGGACGAGCGTCTCGTACGACCTCTGCGCACTCCGCCTGCCCGACGACACGCTCATGGTCACCGCCACGCAGACGCTGGTGCTCATCGACCTCGAGACCCGTCGCCCGACGCCGATCCCCGACCCCGTGCGGGAGCCGATTCGCGCCTTCGAGGGCGCCGACCTCGTGGAGTAGTCCGGGGGCCGAGCTCAGGACCGGGGTCAGCCGGCGGGACGACTGCAGCGACCGCGAACTGGAGGCACGCGAAGAAGAACGCACCGCGCTCTCCGAGCGCGCGCTGCTCCTGCGACCATGCCGCGGCAACCTCCGGGCCGACCGCCTCGTGGCCGGCGACGTAGCGCTCGACGACCGGGATCGTCGCGACGCCGTACGCGTCCTGCGTGTACTCGGCGGCCACGAAGCTGTGGCCTTGCACCTCGACGTCCGTGAATCCGGCGCTCCCGAGGTGGGCGGCGAGGACACGCGGCAGGCTCGGATGCGCGAGGTGGTCGTCCCACGCCCGCAGGACGCGCTGCATGCGGTCCGGGTCGTCTGAGTGCCACGAGACCGTCGACCAGTCGACGTCCCACAGCACGACCCGCCCACCCGGTCGCAGAACGCGACGCAGCTCGCGCGACGCGCGTTCCACGTCGGGCACGTACTCGAGGACCTGGACGCAGATCGCGCGATCGAAGCTCTCGTCCTCTGAGGCAGCTGCGTGACCGCCGCCTCGGCGAAGGTGACGTTGGGTCGACCGGCCGACCGCCTCGCAGCGACGCCGAGCATCTGCGGGCTCACGTCGACACCTGTGACCGAGCCGCCTTCGCCGACCTGCTCGAGAAGCTCGGAGACGTAGAACCCCGGCCCGCACCCCGCGTCGAGAATCGCGTCTCCGGGTCGGGCGCCGAGTGCGTCGTACACGAGCGCCCGGCGGCGGAGGATGTCGCCGGTCCGGTACAGCGCCTCGAGCTGCTCGACGAGGCTCTCGTCGAACGTCAGCTGGCTCATCGGCCTACCTCGGGAGCACTGTACTCGCCGTTCCGGCGCCATGCCGAGGCGCAGCGCTTCGACCGGGGGAGCGCGCGCCGGGGGCGCACCGGGCAGGCCGGCGCGCCCGCCCGGCAAACCGGACGGGCGCGGCACGGCTTCCCCTCCCCCAGTCGCGTTCTACTCACCCTCGAGGAGTGGTGACCATCCCTCGTTTCAGGGATGCGTATCCCGCGAACGAGGTACCCCCCTCGAACGAGGGATGCTCCCTCGATCGAGGGAACGCTCAGCCGAGCAGCGAGCGGGCGATCTGGATCGCGTCGTCTCGATCGACCTGAGCCTCGATTCGCACGGTCACGCCGTCGTTCTCGACGAGCAACGTGTTGCCTGCGAGCCAGCCCAGGTCGTCCCCGACGTTGCCGTCGGGCGCGACGAAGAGCACGGCGTGCGGACCGCCCTCGAGCCACAGGGCTCGATGACCGTCGATGTCGAGCAGTTCGGTCTGCGTCGCCGACGACACGAGCTTCTTGACGAGGCCCGGCTCGGTCGCGTCGCCGGGGAACTGTGTGAGCAGGAGCCGCACGCGAGCGCCGTCGCGCCAGACGTACGTGACGCGCGTGCCGGGCGCGAGCAGGATCTCGTCGGGCGCCGGCTCGTCGTCGGGCGGATCCGCGAAGGCGAAGCCCGCCCGCGCCCGCGCCTGGTCGAGCGTCACGCGGTCGCCGAGGATCTCGAGCCCGGGGGTCGGAGAGAGCGACGGCAGGTCGTCCACCTGGATGATCTGCGCGCCGCCGATCCCGAGCCACTCGAACACGGCCGTCCGCGCAGGCGGAACGGCGAGCACGGCCACGAGCGCCGCGAGGACGACCGCGAGCGCGAGGGCGAGGCGCCGGCGCACGACCGGCCGCGGTCGCCCGTCCGCCGTGCGGGCGACGACGCGCCCCGCGAGGTCCGGCGGGTCGGGCCAGTCGAGCGCGCTCGACAGCGCCTGTAGCTCGCGCTCGAGCGGCGTCACGACGCCTCCTCCGGTAGCTCCGCGCGGAGGCGGTCGAGCGCCCGCGAGGTCCTCGACTTCACGGTCCCGCGTCGGATCCCGAGCGCCTCGGCGGTCTCCTGCTCGTCGAGACCGACGAGGAACCGGTGGACGAGGACGTCCCGGTCGCGGTCGTCGAGCCGCCCGATTGCGTCGAGCAACTCGCTGCGCCGCTCGCCGTCGAGGACGGCCGCCTCGGGGGACGGAGCCGCGTCCCCCGAGGCCGCAGCCCCCGCGACGCGCAGCGTCATCCCGGCCCGCCGCCCCGCGGACCGGCGCCGGTTGCGCGCCTCGTTCGCGACGATCCGCAGCAGCCACGGACGGAACGGCGCACCCTCCCGAAAGCGGCCGAGCGCGCGGTACGCCTTGACGAACCCGTCCTGCACGGCCTCCTCCGCGTCGGCACGGTCGCCGGCGTTCACCAGCGCGACGCGGAACGCGATGGCCTGATGCATGCGCACGAGCTCCTCGTAGGCGGCTGCCTCGCCGCGGCGGGCGCGCGCGACGAGCGTCGATTCGTCCGGTGGCCGGCTCTCCACCGACTCCTTCTACACCGCCGGCGCCGATCGCGTTCCCGGCCGCGATACGCTCGTGACATGAAGGCGAACGGCTGGCAGACGCTTCGCCTGGACGAGCTCGAGCCGATCCTGGCCGCAGGCGTCAACTGGAAGCCGCTGCGTCGGACGCTCGGCATCGAGGCGTTCGGGACGAACGCGTATGTCGCAGGCCCGGGCGAGGACGTCATCGAGGCGCACTCGGAAGAGCGGCTGGGGCACGAGGAGGTGTACGTCGTCGTCTCCGGACGGGCGACGTTCACGCTCGACGACGAGGAGCACGACGCCCCCGCAGGGACGATCGTCCACCTCGGTGACCCATCGGTGAGGCGCTACGCGCGCGCGGAGGAGACGAACACCGTCGTGCTCGCGATCGGAGGCAAGCCGGGAGAGGCATACACGCCGTCCGCGTGGGAATGGTATTTCGAGGCCGAGCGCTTTCGGCCCACGATGGACAGCGACGCGGCGCTCGCGTTGCTCGACGAGGCGCTCGAGCGCTTCCCGGAGCACGTCGGGGTGCTGTTCTCGATCGCCTGCTGGCAGGCGCTCGCCGGCCGCGACGACGAGGCGCTCGCGACGCTTCGCCGTGCGGAGGCGATCGAGCCGCGCATCCGCGACTGGGTCGCGGCCGACGACGACCTCCGCGAGTTGTTCGCGGCCGACGACGACCTCGCCTCGGTGCGCGACAGGCTCCTCGAGACCTGAGCTACCCGCCCGGCGTCTGCCGCAGGGCGTCGACGACGCCGTCGAGCTTCCGAAGCGCATTGATCAGCGAGCGGAGGTCCTTCACGTCGCCGAGCTCGGCCGTGTACCAGTTGCGCGCCATGCCGTCCTCGACGGCGCCGCCGTAGGCGACGATGTTCGCGCCGTGCTCGGAGAACGTCCGGGCGACGTCCTCCAGCAGGCGCGCCCGGTCCCACGCCCCGACGGAGATCTGCACGCGGAAGCTGGACGACGTCGCGCCGCTATCCCACTCGACGGGCGTGAACCGCTCGGGGTTGCGCATCAGCGCCCGGACGTTCGGACAGTCCGAGCGGTGGATCGTGATCCCGCGGCCGAGTGAGATGTACCCCTCGATCGGGTCGCCGGGCACGGGCGTACAGCACTTGGCAAGCCGGACGAGGACGTCCTCGACCCCCGGGACGACGACGCCGAGCGACTCCCCCGTGACCGTCCGCTTGTGCCCTGTGGGCTTCGTCGTGACGGCCGGCTCGTCGGCGACCTGCTCGGTCTTGAGACGCTGGAGCAGCTTGTTGACGACCTGGCCGGTGCCGACCTTGCCCGAGCCGAGCGCCAGGTAGAAGTCCTCGGCCTTCTTGTAGCCCATCTCGCGGATCACCGAGGCGAGCACGCGCGAGCCCTGGAGCTTGCGGTACGGCAGGTTCTGCGCCTTGAGCGCCTGGTCGAGCGCGTCGCGGCCCTTCTGCTCGGTCTCGCCCTTCGTCTCGCGCTGGAACCACTGGCGGATCTTGTTGCGGGCGCGCGACGAGGCCGCCAGCGACATCCAGTCGCGTGACGGCCCCCGCCCCGACTTCGACGTCAGGATCTCGACGAAGTCGCCGTTCTTGAGGCGATAGTGGAGCGGGACGATCCGGCCGTTCACCTTGGCGCCGACCGTCCGGTGGCCGACGTCCGTGTGGACGGCGTACGCGAAGTCGATCGGGGTCGCTCCCGAGGGCAGCGTCTTGACCTCGCCCTTCGGCGTGAAGACGTACACCTCGTCGTCGAAGAGGTCGGTTCGGAGCGTCCGCATGTACTCCGTCGCGTCCTGCTCGTCGCCCTGCCAGTCCATGAGCGTGCGCACCCAGGTCAGCCACTCGTCGTCCTGCTTCCCGGCACGGCCGCGCTTGTAGAGCCAGTGGGCGGCGACGCCGAGCTCGGCCTCCTCGTGCATCTCCCGCGTCCGCACCTGGATCTCGAGCGGCCGCCCGGACGGCCCGATCACCGTCGTGTGCAGCGACCGGTAGCGGTTCAGCTTCGGCATCGCGATGAAGTCCTTGAACCGCCCCGGCATCGGCTTCCAGAGCGAGTGGAGGATCCCCAGGGCGCCGTAGCAGTCGCGCGTCCCCTCCTCGCCGGAGCGCTCGACGATCACGCGCATCGCCGTCAGGTCGTAGATCTCGTTGAACTCGCGACCCTTCTTGGCCATCTTGTCGTAGATCGAGTAGAAGTGCTTCGCCCGTCCGAGGATCACGGCCGGGATGTCGGCCTTCTCCAGCTCGAGGCCGAGGATCGTCGTCGCCTGCTCGACCTGCGCCTCCCGGTCGGCGCGCCGGTCGGCGACCATCGCCTTGATCTCGGCGTACTTGCGCGGGTGGAGGATCTGGAACGAGAGGTCCTCGAGCTCCCACTTCAACGCGTGGATGCCGAGCCGGTGCGCGAGCGGCGCATAGACCTCGATGGTCTCCTTCGCCTTCTGCACCTGCTTCTGCTTGCCGAGGTACTCGATCGTCCGCATGTTGTGGAGTCGATCGGCGAGCTTGATCAGGATGACCCGGACGTCCTGGGCCATCGCGACGATCATCTTCCGGTAGTTCTCCGCCTCGGCCTGCTCGCGGCTCGAGAACTGGATCCGGGTCAGCTTGGTGACGCCCTCGACCAGCTGTGCGATGTCGGGGCCGAACTCGGCGCGCACCTCGTCGAGGTCGGTGTCGGTGTCCTCGACGACGTCGTGCAGAAGGGCGGCGGCGATCGTCTGCTCGTCGAGGTGGAGCTCCGCGCAGACGCGGGCGACACCCCAGGGGTGGTGGATGAACTCCTCGCCGGACCGGCGCACCTGCCCGCGATGGCGCTCCTCCGCATACTCGAACGCCCGGCGGATCAGCTCGCGGTCGACGCCGGGGTTGTACGTCTCGACGCTCGCGATCAGCTCCTCGACGAGGCTCTCGTGCTCCCGCCCGGCGCTGACGACCGTCATCTGCTCAGTGTACGGGGCGCACGTTCGACTTCCCTCCTTCGGGGAGGTACGGAGGAGGCCGCCTCGAACCGATAGAACGTCATGCGGCTCTTTCTCGATTACCTCGAGCGTCGTCGGTTGCGGCGAATGCTCATTCACCTCGCGGCCTCGGCACGTCGGTAGGACGAGGCCTTCGGCCTTCCGCCTATGATCGGCCCGTGGCCGATCTGCGGCGCGTCAACTACCGCGAGCTGGTTCCCGAGTACGACGACACCGACCCGGAGGGCTACCGCGCCGGGATGGCCCGGTTCGGTCCGGCGCTGGGTGCGGCGAAGATGGGCGCGTCCCTCTACGAGCTGCCGCCCGGGCAGAGCATCTGCCCGTACCACTACGAGTACCCGGACGAGGAGTGGCTTCTCGTCCTCGAGGGTCGCGTGACCGTCCGCCACGACAGCGGCGAGACCGAGCTCGGCACGGGAGACCTCGTCTGCTTCCCGCCGGGGCCCGACGGCGCGCACAAGGTGACGTGCCTCGGCGACGAGACCGCGCGCGTCGTGATGCTCTCGACGAAGGAGAAGCCCGCGATCGCCTTCTACCCGGACAGCGGCAAGGTCGGGATCTGGCCGGGCGACGACCGCGACGTCCTGATGATGCGACGGGAGACGCTCGCGTACTACGACGGCGAGGCGTAGATGATTGATTCCGAATAGCCGCACACATGGCTGGTGGCCGTGACACATCGCCTGGCGCGACGATCGGCCACGACACGTATCACCCGATATGCGCCGTGGCCGCTCCCCGCACCAGGCTCGGTCACAGCCATCCCCACGCACACGCCTATCCGGAATCAATCATCTGAGGCGCGTCCTACGCCGCTTCGGGCAGCTCGAGCACGCCGCGCTCGAGCAGGGCGCGGAAGGACTCCGACTCGAGGAGCTCGCGCCGCGCGGTTCCGCCGGCAAGCCCGAGCTCCGCGAAGATCGCACGCGCGTCGGGCGTCCAGGCCGCCTCTCCGGCACGCCACTGCGCGGCGAGCCAGGTGCGGAGCTCGTCGTACGTCATCGCCGCGTCGAACACGCGGCGGACGACGAGCTGCGGGGCGACCGTCCCGTTCCAGCGGTTCTCCTTCAGCCTGAACGCGACGTCGTAGCGGCCGGGCCGCTGGAGCCGGTCGAGATCTCTGCCGAGCCCGAAGGCGATCGCCGAACCGCCGTCGCGCTCGTGCTGGCGGATACGGAAGCGGAGATGCTTGCCCTCCCCGACGGTGCTCGGCGCGACCGCCTCGACGCTCGCGACCAGCAGCGTCGGCTCCGGGTTGCCGAGCCCGAACGGCGCGAGGCGGTCGAGCTCCTCCGCCAGCTCGAGCGTGAGCGCGCGCGCCGGCACGATCGCGTCGATCGCGGTCACCGGGCGCAGGTCCACATCGGTCAGGACTGCGTCGGCGTGCGCGGCGAACGCCTCGCGGAACGGCTCCAGCTGCTCCGTCTCGACCGACAGCCCGGCGGCGGCTCGGTGCCCGCCGAAGCGCTCGAGATGGGAGGCGCACGCACCGAGCGCGCCGTGGAGGTCGAACGCCGCGATCGAGCGGCCCGATCCCTTCCAGCCCGTCGCGCTCCCGGCGATCAGCACCACCGGCCGGTTGAACCGCTCGACCAGCCTCGAGGCGACGATCCCGTTCACACCCTCGTGCCACGTCTCGTCCCAGAGGACGTAGCCGCGACGCTGCCGCTCGGCCGGCGACCAGGACTCGACCAGCGCGACGGCCTCGCGCAGGATCCGCTCTTCGACCCCCTGCCGCTCACGGTTCAGGTCCTCGAGCTGTGCGGCGAGCCGCTCCGCCTCGTCGGCGTCGTCGGTGAGAAGGAGCTCGAGCGCCAGGTCGGGTCGCCCGAGCCGGCCGGCGGCGTTGATCCGCGGCGCGAGCCGGAAGCCGACCGCCGTCGCGTCGACTGCTGCTGGGTCGACGCGGGCCGAGCGCATCAGCGCCTGGAGGCCGGGACGGCTCGTCCGCGCGAGCGTGAGCAATCCGCGGGCGGCGAGCGCACGGTTCTCGTCGATGAGCGGGACGACGTCGGCGATGGTCGCGAGTGCGACGAGGTCGAGCATCCGCGCGAGTGCCGGGTGATCGTCTCCGAGCAGCGCGCGGGCCAGCGTGTGGACGACCCCGGTCCCGCAGAGGTCGGGGCACGGGTAGTCGGACGGGCGCGTCGCGACGACGAGGCAGTCGGGCAGGGCATCGGCCGGGCGGTGGTGGTCGGTGACGATCACGTCGAGCCCGAGCTCCCGCGCCCGAGCGACCTCGGCCACGGCGGTGATGCCGCAGTCGACCGTGACCACGAGGTCGACCCCGTCCGCGGCGAGCTGCTCGATCGTCTCGAGCGCGAGGCCGTAGCCCTCGTCGAACCTGCTCGGCAGGCGCCAGTCGACGGTCGCGCCGAGCTCCCGCAGGACGAGGACGCAGACGGCGGTCGCCGAGATCCCGTCGACGTCGTAGTCGCCGTGCACGCAGATGCGCTCTCCTGCGGCGACCGCGGCGCGGATCCGGTCGACTGCGGCGGCCATGTCGCCCAGCGACAGCGGGTCGTGACGGGGGTCGTCCGCGGCGAGGAACGCGCGCGCCTCCACGAGGTCGTCGAGCCCGCGGCGGACGAGCACCGTGGCCATCGTCTCGCTCACCTCGAGCTCTGCGGCGAGCGCCTCGACCCTCGTCCAGTCGCACGGTCGGGTGATCCAGCGGCCGTCCTGCATCGTCCGTCGAAGGTACGGACGAGGTCGGACAGCGTCGCGGTAGCGATGAAGAGCCGGTATCCGACTGAAGTCGGACACCTAGAGGCGGTGTCGGACCGCGGTCCGACACCTGCTCCTGGACTTACGCCCTCCGCTCTCGTCGCTCGCGGCGCAGCTGGATGATCACCTTCACCCAGAGCATCACGACCGCGACGGTCGCACCGAGCACGCACACGGCGATCGGCGCGAAGAACGCCATCTGCTCGAGCGAATACCTCGTCACCGCGGTGCCGACCAGCCAGATCGCGAGCACGGCGACGATCGCGCCGGCGAGGAGTCGGTGGTCCTTCACATCCGCAGGCTAGCCTGCGAGACATGCGCGAGGACGCCGCGAACTACTCGTCGGGCGACGCCTACGCGCTCGAGTTCCTCGGCTACCACTTCTCCTTCGGCGAGCGGGACTTCGAGGAGCGCGTCGCTGCCGCGGCCGTCCGGCTCGGCCTCGTCGCGTCCAATGACCTCGACGAGGAGGAGGTCGGTGACCTCGTCGAGCTTGCGGCCGACGGGCGCATCGCGGAGCCGCGTAGCCCGCTCGGGTCGTACCTCGTCCGGCACTGGGAGCGGATCGCGCTCGTCGACGGCGAGTCGCTCGTCTACTGGCTACGCAAGCTCGTCTTTCGCGGCGCGTACCTCGACCATCGTGTGAAGGAAGGCCTGCTCGAGGTCGCCTGGGACGACGACAGCGGCGAGTTCGCGTACGCGGAGCCGCAGGGCGGTCGGGCGCTCCTGGAGCTCGCCCCCACGCCGTCCTGGCATCCGCTGCAGTACCGGCGCTAGATGACTGACTCCGCCCCCGCGAACCCGACGGCCTGCTCGGGCTCCGGCACGCCGAGCCGGATCTCGCGGAGCGCTCCGAGCGGGACGATGACCTCCTCTGGCTCCTCCCCGTGCGGGCAGAAGCTGACGAAGCCGAAGCCCGGCTCCGCGGCGAGCGTCCTGAGCCGGTACAACGACCCGTCCACGAGCTCGATCGTCACCCCGACCTCGGCGAGCCCGTGCTCCTCCTTGAACCGCTCGACGCGTCGCTCGATCCGCTTCACGAGCTCCTCCAGCGGGCCCGGCATCCCCGGTGTCCAGAGCTGGTTGCTCAGAAGAGGCTGCTTTCGTCGCGGCTCGTCCCGAGGTGGGCGCGCCCGAGGTCGGTGATCACCCGACCGCGAGGGGTGCGCTGCAGGAAGCCGAGCTGGAGCAGGTACGGCTCGTAGACGTCCTCGATCGTGTCGGTCTCCTCGCCGAGGGCCACGGCGATCGTCGAGAGGCCGACGGGGCCGCCGCCGAACTTGAATGCGATCGCCTCGAGCAGCTCGCGGTCGATCCGCTCGAGCCCACGCTCGTCGACCTCGTGGAGCTCGAGCGCCTCCCGCGCGACGTCCGAGGTGATCGCGCCCTGGTGCCGCACCTCCGCGACGTCCCGGACGCGGCGGAGGATCCGGTTGGAGATGCGCGGCGTGCCGCGCGAGCGCGAGGCGATCTCGTCGGCGGCGTCGTCGGCGATCTCGACCTCGAGGATCCGCGCCGAGCGTCGCACGATCGTCGCCAGCTGGCCGGGGTCGTAGTAACCGAGGCGGAACGTCATCCCGAACCGGTCGCGGAGCGGTGTCGTGAGAAGCCCGGTGCGCGTCGTCGCCCCGACGAGGGTGAACGGGGGCAGGTCGAGCGTCAGCGTGCGCGCTGCGGCACCCTGGCCGAAGACGATGTCGAGCCTGAAGTCCTCGAGCGCCGGGTAGAGGATCTCCTCGGCCGCCCGGTTCAGCCGGTGGATCTCGTCGATGAACAGGACGTCGCGCGGCTCGAGCGCCGTCAGGATCGCCGCGATGTCCTTCTTCTCGAGCGCCGGGCCAGCGACGGTGCGCAGGCCGACGCCGAGCTCCTCGCGGACGATCTGGGCGAGCGTCGTCTTGCCGAGGCCCGGCGGCCCGGCGAGCAGCACGTGGTCGAGCGCGTCGTCGCGGCCACGGGCCGCCTCGAGCGCGATCCGCAGCTGCTCCTTGACCCGTTCCTGGCCGACGAAGTCGTCGAGGCGCCTCGGGCGAAGCGAGCGCTCCGCCTCGTCCTCGTCGGGCCGGAGCGCGGGCGCGAGGAACTGGCTCACGCCGCGGCGCCCCTGAGAGCGAGCTTGACGCGCTCCTCGGGCGGAAGCTCGGGATCGACCTCGGCGAGCGCGCGCTCCGCGTCGACGAGCGTGTAGCCCAGCTCGACGAGCGCGTCGCGCGCGACGAGGTGGCCGGGCGATTCGGCGACGGCGGCGAGACCCGCGTCCGACACGGAACCGAGCTTCTCGCGGAGCTCGAGGACGATCCGCTCCGCCGTCTTCTTCCCGATCCCGGGGATCGCCTGGAAGCGTGCGTGGTCGCCGAGCGCAATTGCCTTGCGGAGCTCGCCGGGCGGCGACCCCGACACGACGGCGAGGGCGACCTTGGGGCCGATCCCGCTCACGGTGAGCAGGTGGACGAAGAGCTCGCGCTCCTCTGCGTCGGCGAATCCGTAGAGCTGGAGCGCGTCCTCGCGGACGTGGAGGTACGTCTCCACCGTGAGCTCGGACCCTGCGCCGGCGCGCCGGAGGACGGACGGCGTCGCGGCGACGAGGTAGCCGACGCCGTTCACGTCGAGGACGAGCCCGTCGCTCGTCCGTGCTGCGGGGCGCCCTCTGAGTCGCGCGATCATCTCTCCCCTCCTCTCACGAGGCGATGCGTGCGAGCGGCGGCATCGAGACGTGGCAGATCGCCACCGCGAGCGCATCGGCCTCGTGCGACGTCGGCGGCTCCGTGGAGAGCGAGAGCAGCATCCGGACCATGCGGGAGACCTGGCCCTTGTCCGCCCTGCCGTAGCCGCACACCGCCTGCTTCACGCGCGCCGGCGCGTACTCGGTGCACGCGACTCCCCGCGTGGCGGCCGCGACGAGCGCGGCGCCGCGTGCCTGTCCGACGAAGAGCGCGATGCGGGCGTCGGCACCGACGAACGACTCCTCCAGGGCGACGGCGTCCGGCTCGTGCTCCGCAATGAGCTCGCCGACCCCGTCGAAGATCGTCCTGAGCCGATGCTCCGGGCGCTCCCGCGCGCCGGTTGTCCAGCACCCGTGGGCGAGGGCCCGGAGGCGCCCGTCGCTTACGTGGACGATCCCGTATCCGCACGCAGCCGTCCCTGGATCGATGCCGAGGACCTTCACGGCCCGAGGGTACGCAGGGCTTCGGACGGCTACGGTCAGCGCGTGGAGCTCGTCGACCTGACCACGATTGCCGGGCGGGGGCCGGCCTGGGGCATGGAGAGCGAGGATCTGAACGCGACGCTCCTCGTCTGGCGCGAGGGCGAGGGGCAGCCGTCGCACGTCAACGCGGAGCGCGACGTCGCGATCGTCTGCCTCGCGGGGTCGGGCACGCTCGTCGTCGACGGCGACGAGCATGCGCTCCGACCCGGGATGCTGGCGGTGGTGCCGCGCGGCGCTCGACGGAGCGTCGTAGCCGGGCCGGACGGTCTCCGCTGCGTCACCGTCCACCGGCGCCGCGGCGGGCTCCACATCGCACCGAGCACGGTGCCGGGCTGAAGCCGGGCACCGTCTGGCTCACGAGGCGGCCGCCTCCAGCACCGCCTCGGGGATGTCGAAGTTCGCGTACACGTCCTGCACGTCGTCGTTGTCCTCGAGCCCTTCGACGAGCCTGACGACCTGCTTCGCTGTCGTCTCCTCGGCGATCGCGACCGTCGTCTTCGGCACCATCTGGAGCCCTACCGACTCGAGCGCATACCCCGCGCCCTCGAGCGCCTCGCGCACGCGGGTGAGCTCGTCCGGCGTCGAGGAGACGACGTACGTCTCGCCGTCCCGCTCGACGTCGTCGGCCCCACCGTCGGCGGCGGCAAGCACGAGCTCGTCCTCGTCGACCCCCTCGCCCGCAACCAGCACGACGCCTCGCCGCTCGAACTGCCAGGCGACCGCGCCCGTCGCGCCGAGGTTCCCGCCGTGCTTCGAGAAGAGGTGCCTCACCTCGGCGGCGGTGCGGTTCCGGTTGTCCGTGAGCGCCTCGACGATCACGGCAACGCCCTCGGGGCCGTAGCCCTCGTAGACGACGGTCTCGAAGCTCGAGCCGTCGGTTCCTTCACCGGCGCCCTTGGCGATCGCGCGCTCGATGTTGTCCTTCGGCATCGAGTACGACCGCGCCTTCTCGACCGCGTTCTGGAGGGCGAGGTTGGACTCCGGGTCGGCGCCGCCCTCCTTCGCTGCGACCATGATCGCGCGCGAGAGCTTCGAGAAGAGCTTCCCGCGCTTCGCGTCGGCCGCGCCCTTCTTGTGCTTGATCGTCGACCACTTGCTATGCCCTGACACTCGTCGCCTCCGTGACCAGCTCGAGAAACCGTTCGTGGACCCGGGGATCGTCGGTCAGCTCCGGGTGGAACGTCCCGACGAGGATTGCCCCGTCGCGGAGGAGCACCGGCTCACCGTCGTGCTCGGCCAGCACCTCGACGCCGGGGCCGACGTCACGAACCCGCGGGGCGCGGATGAACACGCCGCGGAACGGCTCGTCCTCGCCCACGAGCACGAGGTCCGCCTCGAAGCTCGCCACCTGGCGGCCGTAGGCGTTGCGCGCGACCTCGATGTCCGCCAGCCCGAGGTGCGCGCGGTCGAGGAGGATCATCCCCGCGCACGTGCCGAAGATCGGTCGTCCGAAGGCGCGGATCGCGTCGTCGAGGCCGTACTGCGCCGCCAGCTTCGCGATCGTCGTCGACTCGCCGCCCGGGACGACGAGCCCGTCCAGCCCCTCGAGCTGCTCCGGAAGGCGCACCTCGACGACCTCCGCACCGGCCCGCCGGAGCGCCCGGGCATGCTCGCGAAACGCCCCCTGCAGGGCGAGGACGCCGATGCGTAGGGCAGGTCCGGTCACGTTTCCAAGTCTAGATGCGGCCTCAGGATCCCTCGATAGAGGGAACGACGGGAGCCCGACGATCCGGATACTCAGGTGCGTGCGGCGGCGAGACGGATCGATCGACTACGGCGCCGTCCTCGCGCGCGTCACGTCCTTCGGCGCGTTCTCGCTGGTCGCGATCGCGCTCGGGGCGCTGGTCGGCTTCGTCGTTCCCTAGGCGGCGACGCGCGCTACCAGCCGCGCACTTCGAGCCGCTCGCCCTCGGCGAGCGTGCTCGCGGAGATTCCCACCATCGGGGCGCCCAGCCCGGCCGACACGTCGGCGAGGATCTTCGGGTCGGCGTAGTGGGTCGTCGCCTCGACGACCGCCTTGGCGCGACGTGAGACGTCCTCCAGCCAGCCGTCGTGGTCGAGCACGAGGTCGCGCCCCGACTTGAAGATCCCGGAGCCCACGAACACTCCGTCCGCTCCGAGCTGCATGCAGAGCGCCGCGTCCGCAGGCGTCGCGATCCCACCCGCGGTGAACGTCACGACAGGCAGCTTCCCGTTCTCGGCGACCCAGCGGACGAGCTCGAACGGCGCGCGGTGCTCCTTCGCGGCCGCGTAGAGCTCCTCCTCGCGCAGGCCCTGGAGCTGCCTGATCGCACCGAACACGGATCGCATGTGGGTGACGGCGTTGACGATGTCCCCGGTGCCCGCCTCGCCCTTCGTGCGGATCATCGCGGCGCCCTCGGCGATGCGGCGGAGCGCCTCGCCCAGGTTCGTCGCGCCGCAGACGAACGGCACGGTGAATGCGTGCTTGTCGACGTGGTGCTCGACGTCCGCGGGCGTCAGCACCTCGGACTCGTCGATGTAGTCGATCTCGAGCGCCTCGAGGATCTGCGCCTCGACGAAGTGCCCGATGCGGCACTTCGCCATCACCGGGATCGAGACGGTCTCCTGGATCTCGCGGATCCTCTGCGGATCGGACATGCGGGCGACCCCGCCGTCGCGCCGGATGTCGGCCGGGACGCGCTCGAGCGCCATCACCGCGCAGGCACCGGCCTCCTCGGCGATCCGCGCCTGCTCCGCGTCGACGACGTCCATGATCACGCCGCCCTTGAGCATCTCGGCGAGGCCGGTCTTGACGCGCAGCGTGCCGATCTCGGTCATCGCCCTGAGTGTAGCCGGGTCGCCTCGCCTCGAACGCGACGAGGCGACCCGGTCGGAGCCGTCAGGAAGCTCTGGGTGCGTCGTCGCTCTCGGGCGCTGCCGGCGGCTCGACGGTCGGCTCGACGGATGCCGGCGGTGGTGCGTCCGGGGTCGCGGGTGGTGCCGCCGCGGGCGGTGCCGCCGCGGCCGGCGCCGGCTGATCGTCGCGATCGACGGCACCCTTGGCCGCCGCAGCGGCGCCCGCGACGGATGCACGGATGTCCGAAAGGCTCTCACCCGAGGCCTGCATGTTCATCCACGCGCCGACCGCGATGAGAATCGCGAGCGCCAGTCCCAGCCACGCCCAGATCGTCCGGTCGAACGCCGAAGGAGCGTCGATCCAGCGGATGAACGTGAAGATCAGCAGCAGCGCGGCGAGAGCCGCCGTGATCATCGCCGGCGTGATGCCGAGCTCCAGTTCGATGTTGGCGAGCCGCAGCGCCTGCCAGACGATCAATGCGATCGCCAGGAGGCCCGCGATGTAGCCCACCCCGTTCCACATGCTGACGCCGTTGTCGCCGGCGAACGCCTCGACGGCTTCACCGAGGTCGCCGCTCACTTCGAACCACTCGAAGAACGAGACGATCAGGAATGCGACCGTCGCTCCCAGAACGAGCTTGGCGCCCGTCGTGAGCTCCTTGAACTTGTCCATTTTCCGCCGTTTCCTTTCGCTGGGGTGGCCAATTCTCTCGCATTCGAGCACCGGATGTGGAACAGATACGAATCTCGCGGCGCGACTCCTCTCCCCCCAGGCGGGCCCCCCCTCGCCTGACCTCAGGTTGCGCCGTACGCGACGGGGCCCCGCTCGGCGGGGCCCCCTCATTCGGCCCCGTGCACCGGTGGAAGCGCGTCCCGCGCGAGAGGGCGGCCGGGGCCGCCGCACCTCAGGGGAGGGGGCAACGGCGACCCGCGGCCGACCTTCGAGGCAGGGCTCCCACCCCACCCACGGCGGCCCAATGAGGACGGGCCGCACGAACGAAGTACTGCCTCGACGTGACGGTTCCTTCGACGAGCCGCGACGCGGTTAGCATCCCGCCGTGCTCCGGTGCGACGAGTGCGGGTGCGTGAGCGACCAGCTCGGGCGGTCCTGGGCCGCATTCTCCGGTGAGGATCCCGACCGAGTCGAGCCGACGAGCATCGCGATCATGTGCCCCGTCTGCGCCGCTCGCGAGTTCGACTGGCGCCCGGAGGCCGCGGCCACGTACACCTGAACGTGGCACCCGGCGCGGCCGTGAGTCGCGCGCCGTCGGATGACCCGGTCAGATGATCGGCGGCGGAACCGGATCCGGCTCGTCGGGCGGAACGGGATCGGGCGCCGGCAGCGGGTCGGGCGTCGGGATCGGCGGCTCGGGTGACGGCGGAAGCGGGATGTCGGTCGCCATGGCCGAGGTGTGCCCATCACGGCGTGGCCGCAAACCGGAACGACGTTCCTCGGGAGTCGCCAACGGGTAGCCGGGACCCGGGGTCGACCCTGGTTCGGCGTGGCGATCCGGCCGGTTGCCCTCCCGGGCGGATCCCACGCCGACCAGGCGTCCTGCCGGTCCGCGGAACGCGCACGGCAGAACCGCACGTGAAGAAGGGGGGCGGCGCCGCACCGCCCCCCGGCTCGTCCGTCCCCCCGTGCTTTCCCCCGCCAGGGAGATTGCACGCGCGCCTCGTGTCACGTCCTAGACCCAGGGCCAGTGATCGGTGACCGCGGGGCTAGTTCGACCGACTTGGTGCGGCGTTTAGCCGTCGCGCGATAGGGCCAGAACGCAGGCGGCGGCTCCGACTGCGGTCACGCCTCGAGGCTGACGGCGTTCCGGTGAGGGGACCGGGCGCCATGGCGTCCAGCCGAGAGGCACGCCCGGAGCTCGTGAGCCGCCACCGGAAAAGGGAGGCGCGGGGCCGTGGGCAGCCAACGTTTCCCCGGGATGGAGTTCACGTGCCGAGGACCGCCGCCTCCCGAACAGGCCACCGCACCTCCCCCCGGGCTTCTACCCGACGAGCGGCGGACAAAACACGGCAACCGGTGCACGCACCGTCTTCCGACGCACCGCGTTCGCGACCTGCGTCGGTCAGCGAGTGGCGTCTGGGCCGCGGCGGACCTGCGCGAGCGCTCGGGCGGCGAGCTCCCAGACGACCGCAAGGAGCACCGTCCAGAACGTCGCGAGCACCACTGCGGGGAGCAGGTCTGTCTCACTCCTGACCGCGCTTGCGACCATCAGCACGAAGAGCGCGGTCAGGACGAGCGCCTTGACGGAGTCGGCGCGCCCCCAACGCCGCTTTCTGCGCGATGCCGTCGGCGTCTCCGGGCGACCGGCCTCGGTCGCAGCGGTGTCAGATGCGGTGCGTTCGCCCATCACATCAACTATCGTCGGTAGCTCCGGCCCTGCTGGAACTCCCAGAGGGTCTAGTCATGGCTAGACGCTGGAGCGGAGCCGCCGACCGAGTTCCTGAAAAGTCCCGCATATGTGGCCGTTCCGGAGGAAACCCAAGCAGCCGGCACCGCCCGTCGAGGCCGACCCGGGACGGGGCGAGCTCCTGCCGTCGCAGCTGCGAGACCTGCAGGCCTACGGTTGGGATGGGCCGGAAAAGCACGCTGCTGCCGAGCTTCTCGACTCACCTCCCGCCGCCGACGATGCGTCGGCGCAGACCACAGATCCGCCCGGCGGCCAGAGCGCCCCGGAGAATGACGCGCGACCCCCGGCCTGAGGGGATGTCAGGCTCGGCGCGAACGTGATCGAGACGTCAAGCCGCCGTGATCGAGACGTCAAGCCGCTAGGGCGTCAAGCCGCTGACGTAGTCGTTGCACTCGGCTTCGGTGTCGAACTGGGCGAAGCTACGCCAGCCGCCATTCGCGCATTCGTCGAGCGTCGTCGGCCAGGTGAGTACCGGCGGCGTCGCCGGAGGCTCGAACGGAGCCACATGCGGCTGCCCTGCAACCTCTGCAGTCGCTCTGACATGGCCCCCGATCGCACCGCTGAGAAACAGGGCGGCCAGCGCGCACAGCGCCGCGATCCCGGCGACGACGACGGCGTACTCGGCCATCGTCTGGCCGGACTCCGACTCGCGCCACAACGTAGCCCAACGAACCCCCATCCCCAATCTCCTTCCCCCGGCCAAACGTAAGCTGCTTGCGGGCTTTTTGCAAGCCTGCGGGCACAACCCGTCGGCGCCGCGGGCGATTCCGCCGTGTCCGCGGCCGGGTGCGTGATCGAGCGCCTTCCTCGACCGCACCCGGCCGGCACGACTTCTTCCGCGCGGACGGGTCGACCTGTTGGCCCCTTCGTTGCCCGAACGCGGGCGCGGCCCCGGGATCGAGCGGATCCTGGCCGAGGCCGGCGACGAGGAGACCGCGATAGCCGCCGGTGCGACCGCGGCCGGCGACCCGAGACGGCTACGGGGCATTCCTGCCGTCGGTCGGGGCACGTCCGGCGCCGTGTTCGGCACCGACCCGCTCCGGGCGCTGCTCGCGAAGGAACGAAGCCACCGCCGGAGCTAGAGACCGTGCGCTGCGGACGAACCGGTCTGTCCCGGCGGAGGGTTCACCGGTCTGAAACAAAGAGAACGGTCGGCGAGGCGAGTGTGGGCTGGTGCTTAGTAGGCTCGCCCGGCCAACCGACGAAAAGGGGTGCGAGATGGAGCGTGGCCGGCTTCTCAAGTTCGGCGGCCTCGTGGCTGGCATCGTCCTGATCCTTTTTGGTATCGGGTCGCTCTGGCTCAGCATCGATTCGCGCATGACCGTGCAGGACGAGCTCTCGGCGGAGAAGATCGTCGGCTCGCCGGACATGAGCCCCGAGGGGATCGCGCCAGGTGTGCAGGAGGCAGGGCTCGAGGACGTCGAGATCCCCGACTGCGATGTAGCGGAGGAGGAGATCGACACGGGCGAGGAGGCCCGCTGCTTCGCGCAGTACATGCGCATCCATGCGCTCGAGTCGTCGGGGGGACTCACGTATGCAGAGATGGGACGCTTCGTGTCCGCGGACGACCCGAGCAATCCCGCAGGGACGAGCGACGAAGCTGCGGCACTGAAAGATGAGGACGGCAAGCCGGTAGCCAACGCAGCTCGGAACACGTGGGTGACCGAAACCGCGCTCTCGACCGCGCTCAACGTGTCCTACATGGCTGAGCAGATCGCGCTGTTCGGCATCGTTGTAGGGATCGCGCTGGTGCTGACGGGGATCGGGCTCGTGATTCTCGCGCTCGCCGTCTTCGGCAGGAACGACCAGACCGCAGCGTCGTAGCGGCCCCATCGACTGGGCTCTCCACCTCGGCGGGGGGGAGAGCCCGAGCGACACGCCGCTCGTCTCCTGAAGACCCTGGCGCTGCCGCCAGACGTGCTCCTGCAGCAGCGTCGCCCGCAGCTCGAGCAGCTCCTCGGGACACTCCTCGAGCAAGAACGTCGCTAGATCAACCAGTAGACGGTCAGGGCGACCAATACCCAGAAAGCGACGCATCCCGCCAAGCAGGCGAGCAGTTCGAGATTGACGCCGGTTAACTCGCGCCGACCGCGAGCCACATTGGTGCCCCAATCGGGCGCGTCAACCGTGATGGCCTTGTGCGACATTCGTCTTCCCTTCGTCTCTTGAGACCGCACAACGTCCGACCGAGATGCGACGCCGCTGAAACGCGCGTCTCGACGGATTTGACGTTGTCGGTCGTCCTACGTGACGACGTTACGGCAGGCCAGATGCCCTGTCATTGACACGAACAGGTCAACTAGAGCCCTTCCCGCTGCCGCCAGAGGTGCTCCCTGCCAAACGTCCGGTACCACTCGGCCTGGTACTTCCGCTCCCGCCGCCACGCGATCAGCGTCGGGATGCCTCGCCAGGCGAGCGAGACCAACAGCAGCATGATCGGGGTCGAGACGACAAGCAGATCCGGGAGTCTCATGACTTGATCGACGATACGGCCGCTCAGACATGCTGTCATTGACACGAACAGGTCAATCGCGCCTTCGCGCTGCCGCAGACGTGCTCCTGGCAGAGGTGTCGCCCCGCAGCTCGAGCTCGTCGCAGCGTCTACGGCCTGACCCTGTCGTTTGACCCAATCGCGTCCTGTACGGCGCCGCCGCCGGCACCTACCGTGGAGAAGGCGAGTCCGGATGCCGAGTGCCGGCAACGGCGTACCCCAGGCGGAAGGTGGGGGCCTGCGCGGGCTTGCATCGCTGCGCGGGAGGCTCACACCGAGTCTCTCGCGCAGCCTCTTCGTTGTCTGTTCAGGCGCTCGTGATGTCGACGTCGTCCGAAGCGCGTTCCGAAGTTCGAACAGCCCGGCGGGCAAGTCGT
>CAWFDO010000004.1:0-29648 GCA_963814565.1 uncultured Actinomycetes bacterium | reverse complement strand
GCCTCGGGCCCGGTCAGCGCGAGCACCGTGTAGGCGGCGGTCATGTCGATGACGAGAGCATCGGCGGCGACCTGCTCCCCGACTCCTGCGCGCGCCGACTGCGGGTAGAGGACGAGCGCGCGCCGTGGCGAGAGGCGGTACGTCGTGACGCCGCCCCCCTCGAGGTCGGCAGGGGGCGCCGGGCGGACGTCGAGCGTGCCGAGGTGCGAGAGGTCGGCGATCCCGACCCGGGCGACATGCTCACGCTCGCCGGGCACCCGGGTGGGGACGAGCCAGCCGTCCCGTTCCTCGAACGTGGCGTCCGCAGCGCGGAAAAGCCGGTCAGCCGCGGACCGCGCCACCGGGTGGAACCCGCCTTCGTCCCGGGCGAGCGACGGCGAGAGGAAGTCGAGAGTGCCGGTCATGCCTTGAGCCGCTCTCCCGCAGGGTCGAAGAAGGGCCCGAGGTGGACGCGCATGGCCACGGGCCGCCCGTCGACCTGGACGACGAACCGCGCGCCCTCGACAGCGAGCTCGTGCGGGACGATCGCGAGGCCGATGACCCTGCCGAGCACGGCCGAGTGCCGCACGGACGTCACGCGCCCGGCCGAGACGCCGTCGACGATCACCTGCCCGCCCTCGACGGGCATCGCGCCGCTCGGGCTCTCGAACCCGACGAGCATC
Source organism: uncultured Actinomycetes bacterium (assembly GCA_963814565.1). GTDB lineage: Bacteria > Actinomycetota > Thermoleophilia > Gaiellales > Gaiellaceae > Gaiella. Next base: position 28,986 of record CAWFDO010000004.1, on the reverse strand, counting down.
CACCGGAGCCCGCGATCGGCGACCTGCTGGGTCGCCCATTTGCCGACCCACTCGAACTCCTTGTCGTTCTTCACGATCCAGGGCATCGCCGCCTCGAGCAGGTTCGACTCGGAGTCGGTGTCCTGGCTCACGATCACGTGGCCCTTCTCGAGCCGGAGGACCCGCTGCGGCTCGAGGCCGAAGGGCGCCGCGCCGAGATCCGCGCCGTGCTCCAGGAGCGCGTCCCAGACGTGCTCGGCCTGGGCGCTCGGAAAGTGGAGCTCGTAGCCGAGCTCGCCGACGAACCCGATCCTGAGCGCGAGGCAGGGGACGCCGGCGACCCGCACGTGCCGTGCGTCGAGGTAGGCAAGACCCTCGTTCGAGAAGTCGTCGCTCGAGAGACGCGTCATCAGGTCGCGCGCACGGGGGCCGGCGACGTTCACCGCCGCGACGGAACCCGTGAGCTGCACGAACCGGACGTCCATGAACCAGACCGCGTTCCACCAGGTGAACCACTGGTAGACGGCGTCCGCCCCGGTGGACGTCGTCGTCACGTAGTAGGTCTCGTCGTCGAGGCGGGCGACGGTGCCGTCGTCCATGATCCGCCCCGCGTCGCCCGTGAGCACGCCGTAGCGGATGCGCCCGACCTTCAGGTCGGAGAACCGGTTCGGGTAGACACGGTCGAGGAACGCGCCCGCCTCGGGGCCCGTGACGAGGATCTTGCCGAGGGTGGAGACGTCGATCAGGCCGACGGCCTCGTGGACGTGCTTCGCCTCGGCCCCGGCGTCGGGCCCGTAGGAGTGCGGACGCTTCCAGGCGCCTGTCCACATCATCGTGGCCCCGAGCTCCTCGTGGCGGCCGTGCAGCGACGTCCGCTTCACCGGCTCGTGCGGGCGTCCCGCGAGGAGGCCGAGCGTGATCGGCGAGTGCGGCGGCCTGGCGGTCGTCGTCCCGATCGTGTTCTCGTCCAGCCCCGTCGTCTTCGCGTACACCCGGATCGAGTTCACGTGGCAGAGCCGCCCCTGGCAGGGGCCCATCGTCACCGTCGTGTACCGCTTCGAGAGCTCGATCGAGTCGAATCCCTCCGCGATCGCGTACTTCAGGTCCTTGGTGGTCTGGTCCTCGCAGAAGCAGACGAAGCACTTGTCGCCCTGGTAGCCGAGGACGGGATCCGGGACGGCCGGCTCACCGACGTCACCGGCGGCAGCGCCGACCGCCTCGACGTGTGCCGGGAGGTCGGTCGGGACGAAGACGCCGCGCGCCCCGTCGTAGACGACCCGCGCGCCGGCCTGGGCGAGGAGCTTGTAGTTCGGCTGAGGGCTGCCCGACATGACGAGGAGGTCGCAGGCCGTGACGCGGCCGTTGATCGCGACGGACTCCACGCGTGAGCGGCGGCCGCGAGCCTCGAGGTTGGGGGGCTGGCCCTCGCGGAGGTCGAGGACGCCCACCACGTCGACGCCCGCCGCCTCGAGGTCGCTCGCGGCCGCGAGGCCACGGTCGTCTGCCGTCAGCACGACCGCGCGCTCCGCCGGCTTGATCGACCACAGGTTCACGAGGCGTCGCACGCCGTCGGGCAGCATCACGCCGACGAGGTCGTTGCCGGGGAAGACGAGCGGCTGCTCCACGATGCCCGCCGCGACCACGACGCGGCCGGCGCGAATCTTGACCAGCGTGTCGCCGTAGGCGACGGGGACGAAGCCGTACTCGAACAGCCCGATCGCAATCGCGGGCGCGAGCATCTCGACCCCGGTGTCGACCGCCGCCTGCCGGAGCTCGGCGGCCCGCGTGGTACCCGCGCGGTCGGCGAGCAGCGCGCCTCCGACGGCCGGGCCCTCGTCGACGAGGATCACCCGGTTACCGCTCCTCGCGGCCGACGTCGCCGCTTCGAGGCCTGCCTGACCGCCGCCGATCACGACGACGTCGGCGTGCTCGTGGACGACCTCGACGCGCTCACCGCGCGCGCCGTTCGGGTCGAGCTTCCCGAGGCCGGCCACCCCGCGAAGGACCTTCTCGTAGAGCGGCCAGAGCTTCCGCGGCCGGATGAACGTCTTGTAATAGAAGCCCGGCGGCGTGAACGGCCCGCCGAGCTTGTCGGTGACCCGCATCAGGTCGCGGTCGAGCGAGCCCATGAAGTTCTGCCCGCTCACGACCGCACCTTCGCGGACGGGCGTGACGCAGACGCGGACGTTCGGCTGCCCGTCGACGGTCATCTGGCAGTTCGCGCAGTGTCCCGAGCAGCACTGGAGGCCGCGCGGACGGTGGTACTTGAAGCTCCGCGAGAAGATCCTGCGACCCGAGGCGTAGAGCGCCGAGCCGATCGTGTCGCCGGCGTACGCGCGGACCGGCTTCCCGTCGAAGACGAACTGGAGCTCGGACGCCCGGTCGATCAGCTCGCCGGGATGCGGCGGAAGCCGGGTCACGCGGGCTCCGGGTGCCAGGTGCGACTGACCTCGTTGGTGTACGTGTGCCGCTCGGCGAGGAACCACTCCTCGCACACGCGGCAGAACCACCACTCGCGCTGAACGCCCCACTCGTTGTCGCGGACGTAGACGTAGTCGTTGAGCTCGCGCTGGGTGGGCGTCGTCACGGGCCGCTTCGTGGACTCTCCCGCGCAGCGCAGCTCGTGCACCTCGCGCGGGCCGCAGTTCGGACAGGTGACGAGAAGGGACATTGCGTGTATGTTGCGTCCAGCGCAACGGCGTGTCGCCGTTCGCAACATGTATCCAACCATCGTGGCGCGTCGTCGTCAACCGTCGAGCGGCCGGATCGAGGCTTCGAGCCGCGCGGTCGCGATCCTCGACGCCCTCGCGGACGCCGGGGAGATCGGGACGAACGAGCTGGCACGGCGCACGGCTCTTCCCGCGAGCAGCGTGTCGCGCCAGCTCGGCACCCTCGCAGCGGCCGGCCTCGTCGAGCAGGACGGCGAGTCGGGGCTATACCGCCTCGGGATCCACATCGTCCGGCTTGCGAACGCCGTTCTCGCACGGCTCGACGTTCGCCGCATCGCTCGGCCCCACCTCGAGGAGCTCGTGCGGATCACGGGCGAGACGGCGACGCTGCACGTGCCCGGCGAGGAGGACGCGGTCACCGTCGACTTCGTCCCGAGCGCGCACTTCGTCCAGCATGTGTCGCAGCTCGGGCGCCCGTCGATCGCCCACGCGACGTCGGCGGGGAAGGTGATGCTCGCATTCACGGACCGGCGGCTCCCGCGCGGCCCGCTCCGCGCCTATACGCCGCGGACGATCACGAGCGGGAAGGCGCTCGCCGCCGAGATCGAGCGGGTCCGCGAGCAGGGGTACGCCGAGGCGTTCGAGGAGCGCGAGCCGGGGCTCGCCGCCGTTGCGGCACCGGTGTGGTCGTCCGCCGGCGTGCTCGCCGCGATCGTCGCCCTTCAGGGCCCGACCGCGCGCTTCGGCGAGGCCGAGGTACGCGCCGCGGTCGCACCGCTCCTCGAGCGCGCAGGGATGATCTCGGTGTCGCTCGGCTGGGGAGCGTGAGCGCTAGGCGGTGCCGCGGGTCAGCGTGACCCAGTTGAGCGCGGCGAAGCGGGGCATCTGCACCTTGAGCGCGTTTCCGCGGCACTGGAACGGGGTCGTGCCTCCGGGGATCCGCGTCGTCCGGGTCGGTGGGCCGGCGACGGTATGGGTCCGTCCGTCCTTCGTCCCACTCATCGGCCCGTACTCGATCGTCGACTCGCCCGCGCGCGTCGTCAGCTGCCCGGTGCGGGCGGTGTACGGGGCCAGCGAGAAGAACCGTGCCCGCGCGGTGAGGACTGCGTCGCCGATGTTCGACTCGAGCACGAGCCCGGTCGATCCGTACTGGAAGGCTCCGTCGCGAAACACCATGTAGAGGCGCCCGTAGGACGTGAAGAGGCCGCCGGGAACGAGCGCGCGCATGACGCGGCGCGTCTCGCCCTGGGACGCGACCCAGTTGCCGCGGAGGCATGACGGCACGCCGGAGCCCGGTGAGGATGCCGCGGTCGCGGTCACCGGGACGACGAGCGACGCGAGAAGCGCAAGCAGGGTCGCCACGACGAGCGATGCGCCGATGGCGGCGATCAGGCTCGTGGACCGGCCCATGCACCGACGGTAACCGGGAGGAACGACGGAGCGATGCCCCGAACGGGGGAGCTCTGGCGGCGAGAGCTAGGCGTCCGCTCCGCCGGGCGCGATCCGCACTGCGACCCGCTCGGCGATCTCGTCGACGAGCGAGCGCTGCATCCCCGCGAGCGGGACGCCGGTCATCAGCGACGCCTCGATGGTCAACGCGACGAGGTCCTCGGGCTCCATGTTGTGGACGTGCGACTTTCCGCACGCGCGGGCGAGCGTCTGGGTCTCCAGGGTCAGGACGCGGAGGTAGTTCGCCAGCCGGCGGCCGCCGAGAACCGGGTCGAAGCGGGCAGCGAGCTCGTCGTCCTGCGTCGAGATGCCCGCGGGGTCGCGGCCTGCCTGCCAGTCGTCGTAGAACCCCGCGGCGCTGCCGATCTGCCGATACTCGTCCTCGAGCTCCGGTGCGTTGTCGCCGAGCGCGATCAGCGCCGCGACGCCGATCGACACGGCGTCCGCTCCGAGCGCGAGCGCCTTCGCGACATCTGCCCCGGTCCGGATGCCGCCGGAGACGACGAGCTGCACCTGACGGTGCATCCCGAGCTCCTGCAGCGCATCGACCGCGAGCTTCACCGCGGGGAGCGTCGGGATCCCGACGTGCTCGATGAAGACGTCCTGCGTCGCGGCGGTGCCGCCCTGCATGCCGTCGACGACGATCACGTCGGCGCCCGCCTTCACTGCGAGCTGGACGTCGAAGTACGTCCGTGTCGCGCCGACCTTCACGAAGATCGGCTTCTCCCAGTCCGTGATCTCGCGGAGCTCGTGCAGCTTGATCTCGAGGTCGTCCGGGCCCGTCCAGTCCGGATGGCGCGATGCGCTCCGCTGGTCGATGCCCTGCGGCAGGTCGCGCATCTCGGCGACCCGGTCGGAGATCTTGTGCCCGAGGAGCATCCCACCGCCCCCGGGCTTGGCCCCCTGCCCCACCACGACCTCGATCGCGTCGGCGCGCCGCAGGTCGTCGGGGTTCATCCCGTAGCGCGAGGGGAGGAGCTGGTACACGAGCGTCTCGGAGTGCTCCCGCTCCTCCGGCGTCATGCCCCCGTCGCCGGTGGTCGTCGAGGTGCCGACCTCGGTCGCTCCCCGGCCGAGCGCCTCCTTCGCCGGTGCGGAGAGCGCCCCGAAGCTCATCCCGGCGATCGTGACCGGGATGCGGAGCTCGAGCGGCTTCGACGCGAACCGGGTGCCGAGCGTCACGTTCGTCGCGCACCGCTCGCGATAGCCCTCGAGCGGATACCGCGAGATGCTCGCCCCGAGGACGAGCAGGTCGTCGAAATGCGGCAGCCGCCTCTTCGCGCCGAACCCGCGGATGTCGTAGATCCCCTCGCGGGCGGCGCGCTGGATCTCGGCAATGGTGGCGCGGTCGTAGAGGTACGACTCGCGGAGGCCGCGCTGCGCGTGGGTGTGGCCCTCGTCGACCGAGGTCATCAGTACGCGTTGTCGATGTGGAAGTTGTAGAGGCGGCGCGCGGAGCCGTAGCGGCGAAACGACGCAGGGTCGACGTCGTCGATCCCCGCCTGCACAAGGAGGTCGCGCACCTCGTCCGCGTGCTCGGAGCGGAGCTCCTTCTCGACGCAGTCGGCCCCGAGCGCCGCGACCTCACCCGCGACGTAGAGCCGCGCCTCGTAGATCGAGTCGCCCAACGCCTCCCCCGCGTCGCCGCAGACGACGAGCCGGCCGGTCTGCGCCATGAACGCGCTCAGGTGCCCGACCGAGCCTCGGACGACGACGTCCGCGCCCTTGAGGGAGATGGCACACCGTGCGGAGGCGTCGCCGTGGATCACGAGAATGCCGCCGTGTGCCGTGGCGCCTGCCGACTGGCTCGCGTTGCCGTCCACGACGACCCGGCCGGACATCATGTTCTCGGCGACGCCCGTTCCGGCGCTCCCGCGGACGTGGACGATCGCGCGCTGGTTCATGCCCGCGCAGTAGTAGCCGGCGTGGCCCTCGATCTCGACCTCGAGATCGGCGTCCAGGCCGCAGGCGAGCGCATGCGCGCCGTTCGGATGGAGGACGCGCCAGCGGCGCGGGCCCGACCCGGTTCGCGCGACGTCGTGGAGACGCTCGTTGAGCTCGCGGAGCGGCGTCACGGCGAGGTCGATCGTCTCCGCCGTCTCGACGGGCGTGGCGGTCACCGCGCTCACGCAGCGACCCGCTCCCAGGCGTAGACGACGCCCGGGCTCGGCTCCCAGAGGCGTGCCTCCTCGGCGCCCGGTAGGACGGCGATCGCCCGGACCTCGGACGCCATCGCCACCCAGTCGTCCGTCTCCGCGAGCACCGCCGGCTTGCACGCGATCGGGTCGCGGAGCACCGCGAACCCCTCGGCCGTGCCGACGAGGAAGGTGTAGAACCCGTCCAGGTCGTCGAGGCAGCCCTCGAGCGCCTGCTCCAGCGACGCGCCCTCCCGCATGCGCCAGGCGAGGTAACCGGCGGCCACCTCCGTGTCGTTGTCCGTCCGGAACGGGATCCCCTCGCGGCGCAGCGCCAGCCGTAGCCGGTTGTGGTTCGAGAGCGACCCGTTGTGAACGAGGCACACGTCGAGACCGGTCGAGAACGGGTGCGACGCCTCCGTCGTGACGCGGCTCTCGGTCGCCATCCGCGTGTGGCCGAGGGCGTGCGTGCCGCGGACGTCGTCGAGCGCGAACTGGCGTGCGAACTCCTCGGGGCGGCCCACCTCCTTGTAGACCTCGATGGCGCGCCCCGCGCTCATGACGCGCAGGTCGGGCCGCTGCTCGCGTGCCCAGCGCTCCGTCTCGTCGGCATCGGCCTCGACGACGATGCACGCGTGCGTCGCGCGCACTTCCGGCTCGCCCGCGCCACCGAGCCCGTCGTGCAGCGCTCGCGCGACCGCGCCCCACTCCTCGTTCGGGTCGGGCGAGTACAGCGTGAGCTTCGTCGACCCGGGCGGCACCTCGTCCCGGTAGAACGCCACGCCGGCGCTGTCAGGCCCGCGGTCCGAGAGCTGGACGAGCATCGCCGCGAGGTCGGCCCCGAGCCGCGCCTCGACGTCGCTCGATTTCGCGAACAGCCCGACGATCCCACACATGTATGGAGCTTAGCTCCACGTCATTTGGCCGTAATGCGCCGAAACGCCTGGAAAATAGGGTCGCTATGTGTCCTATCCGGACATACGTCGCTAGAAGCGCGTGAGGTACTCGCGGACCTCCCAGTCGGTCACCTGCTCGTGGTAGCGGTGCCACTCGTCGCGCTTGATGCGGACGATCCAGTCGACGACGTCCTCGTCGCGGCCGCGGCCGAGCGCGGCGCGCAGGACGTCGTCGCGCTCGAGCTCGCCGACGGCCTCGCCGAGCGTCGCGGGGAGCGCCTCGAGCCCGCGCGAGCGCAGCTCGTCGATCGAGGCCGTGTAGAGATTCTCGGTATTCGGCTCGCCCGGGTCGAGCTGCCGCTCGATCCCGTCGAGCCCCGCAGCGAGCACTGCCGTGGCGGCGAGGTAGGGGTTGCACGACCCGTCGATGGTGCGGTCCTCGACGCGGCCCGGCCCCGGGATCCGCAGCATCTGCGTGCGGTTGTTGTAGCCGTACGAGATCCAGACGGGCGACCAGGTGGCGCCCGAGGTCGTCGAGCCGAGCTTCAGCCGCTTGTACGAGTTGACCGTCGGCGCGGTGAGCGCGGACGACGCGCGGGCGTGTGCCTTGAGCCCGCCGACGAAGTGGTACGCCGTCTCCGAGAGGCCGAGCCCGCGCGGGTCGTTCTCGTCCAGGAACGCGTTGTCGCCGTCCCGCCAGAGCGACATGTGGAAGTGGCAGCCGTTGCCCGTGAGGTGCGTGAACGGCTTCGGCATGAACGTCGCGAGCAGCCCCAGGCGCTGCGCGAGCGTGTGCACCATGTAGCGGAAGAAGATCGCGCGGTCGCAGCTGACGAGGGCGTCGTCGTAGGTGAAGTTCTGCTCGAACTGCCCGTTCGCATCCTCGTGGTCGTTCGCGTAGTTGCCCCATCCGAGCTCGTTCACGTAGCGGGAGACCGTCGTCAAGAAGTCGTAGTTCCGCGTGAGGCCGCGGAGGTCGTAGCAGGGCTTCTCGAGGTCGTCGAGCGGGTCCGCGAGCTCCAGCCCGCCGTCCGCGCCGCGGCGTAGGAGGAAGTACTCGAGCTCGAGGCCGATCTTGAACTCGAAGCCCGCCTCGCGCGCCCGGGAGAGCTGGTTCTTGAGAATCGTGCGCGGGTCGTAGGGCCACGGCTCGCCCTCGACGGTGATGTCGCAGGCGAACCGGGCGACGGTCGGCTCGAAGGGGACCGGGGTGAAGCTGTCGAGGTCGGGGATCGCGGCGATGTCGGGGTCGCTCGGCGCCTGGCCGATGTCGCCCGCCGCGAAGCCGGCGAACCCGGCGCCGTCGTCGACCAGGTCGTCGAGGTAGGCAGCCGGGATCAGCTTCGCGCTCGGGCGTGCGTGGAGGTCGACGAACTGGGCGAAGAAGAACTCGATCCCGCGGTCGGCGACATCCTTCCGGATCTTCTCGAGACGCTCGTTTTCGGGCACGGTGACACGCTCCTCGTCGGCTCGGTGCACGGTTGTACCACGCCGCCCGGCGGCGTTCACAGGTCGAAAATCGACACTCGCTACGGCTCGGCTGTGTCCATCGCGGACGCCCGCCGCAGCCGCACCAGCTTGACCGCGATCTCGATCTCGAGCCAGTCGTCGGCCCGGAGGTCGAGGTCGGTGAGCTCGCCGATCCGCCGCAGGCGCTGGCGCAGCGTGTTCGGATGGACGAACAGCGCCTCTGCGGTCGCGCTGATGTTGCCGCGTCGCCGCAGGAGCTCCTCGAGGGTCTGGAGGAGCTGCGTCTGCCGCTGCTCGTCGTAGGCGGCGAGGCGACCGACGGCGTCGATGGTCGCGTCCCGGATGGCACCGCCGTCCGCGATCCGAAGCAGGTACTTGTGGGCGCCGAGCTCGTCGTAGGACACGACGCGGGGTTGCCGACCGAGGACGGCCGCGCCGGTGAGCGCGTGGCGGGCCTCCTCGAAGCCGCCGACGTACGCCGCCGGCTCGGAGCAGGTGCTCGAGAGCCCGATGCGCGCCGTTCCCACGTCCGCCTGGATCGATCGCGCGGACGCGAGGATCGCCTCGGCGCCACGTCGGGCGACGGGTACGAGCGCGCGGATCGCATCGTCGCCGCGGTGCACGATGGTTCCGGGCAGCTCCGAGGCGAGCGCCGACTCGAGTCGCTCGTCCGGCGGCTCGGCCATGACAACGACGTGGGGCTGCGCGAGGTCGCAGCCGAGTCGCGCCGCACGACCGTCGAGCTCCGCGCCGGCGCGGCCCCGTGCAAGCTGGTCGAAGAAGTCCGCGATGAGGTTCCGCTCCGTCAGGCGGTCGATCAGGCGCACCTTCTTGATCCCCACCGCGACCTGCCCGGCGATCGCGCGGGCGAGCTCGACGCGCCGCGTCGCGTCGGCGACGATCAGGCCGAGCAGCTCGTCGTCCGCCACGAGGGGCACGGAGACGCGCCCCCGCCGGGCCCGGGTGGACAGCTCCGGGCCGAGCTCTGCGAGCGGGATCGTCGAGCGGGCGCTCGACCCCACCGGGTGCGAATGACGAAGCCGGAGGTCGTCTCCACCGCGCTCGATCAGGTAGACGTGGCACGCCTCGGCCTCGAGCAGGCGCCGTGCCCCGCCGGCGACCGCGGGAAGGAGCTCCTCGAGTGCCTCGGTTCGCGCGATCGCCTCGGCGAGCTCGGTGAGCGCCTCGAGCTCGTGGACGCGGCGCTGCATCTCTCCGTAGAGCCGGGCGTTCTCGATCGCGGCCGCGACGAGCGATGCGGCGGTGACGATGAAGTCGACCTCGTCGGCCGAGAACTCGCGCGGTGCCTCGGTGTGCGCGGAGATGACGCCGATCACATCGCCGCTGCGCCCCTGGATCGGGACGGAGAGCAGCGACTGGAAGCGCTCCTCCTCGAGCTCCGGGACGTACTTGGCGCGCGGGTCGTCCAGCAGGTTCTCGCGCACGAAGGCGGGCTCGCGATGCTCGGCCGCCCACCACGCGAGACCCTCGCCCTTCGGCAGCTCGATCTGCCCGGCGAGCTGCGCGTACGGCTCCGAGGCGGCCCGGAGCACGAGACGCGTCCCGTCGTCCTCGACGAGGTAGACGAAGCACGCGTGCACGGCGCTCGCATCGGTCAGCAGCCGCACGACCGCCGCGAGCACCTCGTCCAGCTCGAGCGACGAGGAGACGGTCGAGACGATGCGTGTGAGGAACGAGTCCTCCCGGGCGCGGGTGCTCACCCGTGAGAGCGTAAACCGTCGCGGCGGGAAAGCTTGTGACTCATCGTCACAAGCGCCCTAGACGGCCGGCGTCCGGCTTCGGCTCACCACCGCCAGCGCGACGGCGGAGAGGCCGAGCGCCGCGAGACCGAGCGCCGTCACGCCGTGCCAGCCCCACGCCTCCCAGGCGAGGCCCGGCAGGTAGGCACCGAGCGCACCGGCCCCGTAGTACGCGCTGAAGTAGAGCGCGCTCGCCGCGCCGCGGTCGGTTCGCGCCACGTCCCCGACGCCGAGCTGCGTCGCCGTGTAGCCGCCGAACATCGCCGCCGCCACGCACGCGAGGCCGATGACGACCGGCACGAGGGACTCGATCGCAGTCAGGCAGAGGCCCGCCGTCGCCAATGCGATCGCCGCAGCCGCCAGGCGCCGCCATCCCAGCCGCTGAGCGAGGCGGCCGACGGCCGGCCCGAGCGCGGCGATCACCCACAGGACGAAGACGAGGCTGGCCGTCGTGGGGTCGAGGGAGAACGGCGCCTCCTCGAGGCGGAAGGTCACGTAGGTGAACGTCCCGACGAAGGTGAAGAAGAGCGCGCCGCCGGCGGCGGCGACCGCCAGGAGCGCAGGGTTCATCAGACTCCGGAGCACCCGACCGCTGCGCTCGGGCGGGTCGACGGGAGGCAGCCCTCTTCGCATCGCGAGCGCCGCGCCGAGCGGCGCGAGCGCGAGGAGGCCGACGGCGGGCCGCCAACCGATGACGCCCGCCGCGAGGGCGACGCCGACGCGGCCGACGAGCCCGCCGCACACGAGCGCCGAGACGTACCACGCCATCACGCGCGTACCAACGCGAGGCACGAACGCCTCGAAGAGGTACGGCGCGCCCGCGACGAGGAGCCCCGGCATGCAGAGGCCCTGGAGCACGCGGCACGCGAGCAGCAGCTCGAACGTCGGCGCGAGCGCGACGCCGAGACTCGGCGCGACGAGCAGCCAGGCGGCGGCGCGGATCGCGCGCGGCCTTCCGATCCGATCCGACACCGGCCCCCAGAGCCATGCGCCGATCGCGACCGCCAGGACGACGACGGAGACCGTCAGCCCCGCCCGGGAGGGCGACACGTCGAAGTCGCGGGAGAGCTCGGGGAGGATCGCCTGCGTCGAGTACATCGACGCGAACATCCCGGCGGCACCGACGAGGAAGCCGAGGAGCCCGGCGCGCTCTGTGCCCGCCGTCCACGTCGACGGCATGCTCAGCGACCGCACCGCTGGTCGTGCGGTGCGCGGCGGCGACGCCTTCAGGGATCTGCCCGCCGAAGGCGGGATCGAGCGGCGGGAATACGCTCCGTGGCTCCCCGCGTGCGAACAGGCATCAGTGCTCGGCGACCACGCCGAGGTGCCGCTCGTGGGCGCCTGTCTCGAGGATCTCGCCGATCTGCTCGACGACGAAGCGGATCTCGTCGTCCGTGTTGTAGTAGTGCGGCCCGAGCCGGATGCCCGCGTCGGGGCGGAAGTCACAGAGGATCTGCCGCTCGGTCAGCTCCGCGTGCACGGCAGGGAAGTCCGGGACGTGGACGATGGCCGCGCCGCCGCGGCGCTCGGGCGATCGCGGGCTCCGGATGTCGAACCCTGCCCGATCGGCGAGGTCGATGAGGAGCTGCGTCTGGCGGAGCGAGTTGCCTCGGATCCGGTCGACGCCGATCTCCTCGATCAGGTCGTAGCCCGCCGTCCCGGCGTAGTGCGCCGGCACGTTCGGCGTCCCGGTGAGGAAGCGCGCGGCGCCGGTCGCGTACCGCATCTCCTCCTCGAAGCCGAACGGCGTCTCGTGGGCCTGCCAGCCGGTGTAGGTCGGCTCGAGTCGCTCGGCCAGGTCGGGCCGCACGTACAGCCAGCCGTTGCCCGGGCCGCCGCAGAGCCACTTCACCGAGCCGCCGACCGCGAAGTCGACACCGAGCGCCGTCACGTCGAGCGGGACGATCCCGGCGGACTGGTAGCAGTCGAGGATCACGTGCGCGCCGACCTCGTGCGCCCGCCGGACGATCGGCTCGACGTCCTGGATCTCGGCGGTCTTGAAGAGCACGTGGCTGATCGGCACGAGCAGCGTCCGCTCGTCGATCGCGTCGACGATCGCGGAGTCGTCCTCGCAGACGACGACCTCGAGGTCCGGGTGCGCCTGGTACAGGTAGCGCACCGAGGGAAAGTTCCCCCGCTCGTAGACGACACGGTTCCGGCCGGGGTCGATGGGAAGGAAGCACGAGAGGACGACGGCCTCGGCGATCGCGACGTTCTGGTGCATCACGGTCGACCCGGCGGGCGCCCCGACGATCCGGCCGATCTGGTCGCCGACCGTCATCGGCATCGTCCACCAGCCCTCGCGCCAGGAGCGGATGCCGCGCTCGCTCCACATTCGCGCGTACTCGGCGAGCCGCTCCTCGGCCTTCCGGGGCATCGCCGCCAGCGAGTGGTTGATGAGGTACGTCGTGTGCTCGAGGATCGGGAACTCGGAGCGGTAGTCGAGCAGGTCGCGCATGCCGGGCACCCTCAGGGCGCCTCCTCCCCCTCGGCCCGGTCGGACGTCTGGCGCCCTGTGAGAAAGCTCGACCCGGACGCGTCGCCCGAGACAAAGCTCTTCTCCGCCAGCCAGCCGCCGTCGACGGTGAGGGCGATCCCGCTCACGTACGACGACAGGTGGCTCGCGAGGTAGAGCGCGGCGCTCGCAACGTCGTCGGCGATGCCGTAGCGCCCGAGCGGGACGCTGTGCGCGAGCTCGTCCTCGAAGGAGGGGTCGTCGAAGTACTGCTCCGTCAGCGGCGTGCGGATCACGCCGGGGCAGATGGCGTTGACCCGGATCCCGGCTGGCGCCAGGTCGCGGGCGAGGCTCTTCGTCAGCCCGACGACACCGTGCTTTGCGGCGGTGTAGGCCGGGCGGTGCGACAGGCCGATCAACCCACCCACCGACGAGAGGTTGACGATCGCCCCTCCCCCGGTCTCCCTCATCCGGCGGGCCACGGACTGGCAGCAGTAGAAGACGCCGCTGAGGTTGACGGCGAGGACGTTCTCCCACTCATCTGGGGGCAACGTGTAGACGTCGCCGATCTCGCGTACCCCGGCGCAGGTGACGAGGACGTCGATCCGGCCCGTCTCCGCGACGACCTCCGCGACGGCGCGCTCGACGTCATCCGGATCTCGCACGTCGCCCTCGACGAAGAGCGGCCGGTCGGAGCCCGCGGCCGCCAACGCCGCCCTCACATCGTCGCCTGCTGCACGCACGCGGTCGAAGCCTGCGATCCGCGCCCCCTCAAGGGCGAAGCGCTCGGCGACGGCGCGGCCGATCCCGCTTCCGACCCCGGTCACGAATGCGACTCGACCGTCCAGCAGCACGTCGTCCTCCGTTCTCGTTCGTGGGCACCGGTCGCGAAGTAGCATCGCGCAGAATGGAGCCCGGCCGCCTCGTGACGTGAGCGACCTCCTGCAGGCCCGCCCGGCGAGCCGGCGTCCGCTCGTCGAGCGATACCGCCTGATGCTCTTGATCCGCGTCTTCGAGGAGCGCGCGGCGGAGCTCTTCCAGCAGGGCGTGATCCTCGGCACCGCGCACAGCTGCGTCGGGCAGGAGGCGATCGCCGTCGGTGCCGCGGGCGTCATGCAGGACGGCGACTACCTCGTCGGCCACCATCGCTCGCACGGCCACCTCATCGCGGCCGGCGCCGATCTCCGGCGGATGATGGCCGAGATGTTCGGCAAGCGCACGGGCTACTGCAAAGGGCTCGGCGGCTCGATGCACATCGCCGACCTCTCGCTCGACATCCTCGGCTGCAACGGCATCGTCGGCGCCGGTATCCCGCACGCGTGCGGTGCAGCGCTCACGGCAAAGCTCCGTGGATCCGGCCGGGCGTGCATCGCGTTCTTCGGGGACGGCGCCGCCGGCCAGGGCGCGGCCCACGAGGGGATGAACCTCGCCGCGACATGGAAGCTCCCGGTGGTCTTCATCTGCGAGAACAACCAGTTCGCCCTCTCCGCCGGCTGGCGCACGCAGCGCGCTGTCGAGGATCTCGCCGGCCGCGCGGCCGGCTACGGCATGCGCGGCGAGGTCGTCGACGGCAACGACCTCGTGGCCGTCGAGGACGCCGTGGCGTCCGCGCTCGCGGCGGCACGGGACGGCGACGGCCCCTCCTTCCTCGAGATGAAGACCTTCCGGCGCATGCAGCACTCGATGCGCGCCAACCTGCCGGACGTGCGCGACCCCGCGGTGCTCGAGGAGTGGGAGCCGCGCGATCCGATCCCGCACCTCGAGCGCGCGCTGCGCGAGGCGGGCGCCTTCGACGACGGAGGCCTCGCTGCCATCCGGCGGGAGGTCGAGGGTGAGGTGGAGGCCGCGATCGCAACGGCGCTCGCAGACGAGGACGCCGATCCCGACGACCTGCTGCCGTCGGTCTTCGCCGTCCATCGGAGCCATCCCGCGCCCCCCGCCGACGGCGAGCGTCAGCTCGGCTTCGTGGCCGCGATCCGCGAGGCCCTCGAGCTCGAGCTCGAAGCCGACCCCGATGTGATCGTCATGGGCGAGGACGTCGGCGCCGTCGGCGGCATCTTCCGCGCGACCGAAGGCCTCTTCGAGCGCTACGGCGGCGAGCGGATCCGGGACACCCCACTGACCGAGAGCGGGTTCGTCGGCTGCGGGATCGGCGCGGCGCTCACCGGCCTCCGCCCGGTCATCGAGCTCCAGTTCTCCGACTTCGCGGCGGTCGCGTTCGACCAGATCGTCAATCAGGCCGCCAAGCTCCGCTTCATGACCGGCGGCGCCGCAACGATGCCGCTCGTGCTGCGAATGGTGTCGGGGGGCGGCGTCCGGCTCGGCGCCCAGCACTCGCAGAGCCTCGAGGCGCTCTTCGCGCACATCCCGGGGCTCGTCGTCGTGATGCCGTCCCGCCCCTACGACGCGAAGGGCCTCCTCGCGGCCGCGATCCGGGACGACAACCCCGTCGTGTTCCTCGAGCAGAAGCTCCTCTTCTTCGGCGAGCCGGAGCCCGTGCCGGTCGAGCGATACGCCGTCGAGCTCGGCAAGGCACGGGTCGCCCGTGCGGGCAACGACGTCACGGTCGTCGCTCTGGGAGCGATGGTCGGACATGCGCTCCGCGCGGCGCGCGAGCTGGAGGCGGAGGGGATCGACGTGGAGGTGCTCGATCCGCGGACGCTCGTGCCCCTCGACACCGATGCGATCGCCGCGTCCGTCGCAAAGACGAGCCGCGTCGTCGTCGCCCACGAGGCCGTCCGGTTCGGCGGCTTCGGAGGCGAGATCGCCTCGCAGATCGCGGAGCACTGCTTCTGGGAGCTCGACGCACCTGTCGTGCGGATCGGCGCCCCGTCGCACCCGATGCCGTACCAGAAGGACCTCGAGCTCGCGACGCTGCCGGGCCCGGCGGACATCGCGGCCGCGGTACGAGCGGTCACCGAGCGTTGAGCGTCGCGGCTACGAGAGGCGGCGGAGCACGCCGAGCGCCCGCTGGTCCCACGGCACGCGGTGGGTCGTGCCGGCGGCACCGAGCTCCGAGCGATGCGCGAGGTACCAGTCGTAGGTAGCGCAGAGCGTCTCGGCGTTCGAGAGGCGCGGCTCCCAACCGAGCAGCGCCCTCGCTCTCTCGATCGAGACGTAGGAGTCGCGGTGGGCCGTCCGGTAGTGCCACTCCGCAAGCGGCGAGAGCCGCGCGAGCTCGAGGCCGCGCAGCGCCAGCTCGGCCGGCCGCGCAGGAACGGGTCTGAGCCGTGACCCGGACCCGGCGTGGTCGGCGAGCGCCTCGAGATCCTCGCGCACGGTGCGGAACCGGGCCGCCCCCACGTTGAGGGCCTCCCCGGCCACGGGGGCGTCGAGGCAGCGGACAACGGCCTCGACGAGATCCTCGACGGCGAGGAGCTGATACCGGTTCGTCCCGTCCCCGAGGATCGGGATGCGGCGCCCCTCGCGGATCCAGTCGAAGAGGATCTCGAACACGCCGAGACGCTCCGGCCCGACGAACGTCTTCGGCCGCACGATCACACTGTCGAGCCCGCGCCGCCCGTACGCGGCACAGAGCTCCTCCGCCTCGATCTTCGAGGCGCCGTAGTGCCCCACGCCTACGAGCGGGTCGTCCTCGTTGATCGGGTGCGTCTCGGGGACGCCGTAGACCGCGGTCGAGGAGATGAGCACGACGCGACGGACGCCGGCGTCGAGCGCGGCGCCGAGCGTGACGGCCGTTCCCTCGACGTTCACCGACCGGATCGCCTCGCGCGTCACCTGGATCGGCAGCGCCGCCGCGGCATGGACGAGCACGTCGGCGCCGCCGACGAGGCGACGTGCGTCGGCGGCAAGCCGCACGTCGCCGTGGAGCTCCTCGACCCGCCCGTCGAGCGCAGGATCGTCTAGCGGCGCGA
Organism: uncultured Actinomycetes bacterium; assembly: GCA_963814565.1. Lineage (GTDB taxonomy): Bacteria > Actinomycetota > Thermoleophilia > Gaiellales > Gaiellaceae > Gaiella. The sequence goes on along the minus strand of CAWFDO010000004.1, from coordinate 12,298 downwards.
GATCGAGGACGCGCACCTCGTGCCCGTCACCGATCAGGCGTCGGGCGAGGTGCAGGCCGAGGAAGCCCGCGCCGCCGGAGATCGCGACGAGCACGGGGCGGAACGCTAGATGACGCCCGTGCTCAGCCCGGCACCGTGCGCCCGGGGGCAGCCTCGCCCGCGTCCGACGCGACGGGAGGCGGCGCCCCGTTGACGAGCACGGCGGCGATGAGCAGCACGGCCATCGCGACCACGCTCTCGCCCAGCAGGCTGCGCCCGACTCCGGGCGTGCGCTCGCCCCGCTCGAGCCGCGGGCGGACGAACGTGTGGTGGAGACCGCCCCACGCGAGGGCGACCAGTACGAGGCCGATCTTCACGAGCAGGATCTGCCCGTACGAGGTCTCCCAGAGGTCGGAGACGGTGGGCAGCCGCTCGATCGCGACCACGGTGCCCGCCACCACCAGCGCCGCGACGAGCCCGATCGCGATGCGCGAGAAGCGGAGGAAGGCGACGCGGCGCATGTCGGGCGCGAGCGGCCAGACGACCACGGCGAGCGTCAGCACGCCGCCGACCCACAGCATCGCGGTGACGAGATGCACCCAGTCGGCGACCTGCCCGACCACCGACGCGTTGGGCTCGGTCGCCTGGTGCCCGGAGAGCGGATAGCTCCAGACGAGCGCGAGCGTGAGGAGGAACGCGGGCCACCTGAGCCCCGGCCGGTCGAGCGCCCAGGCCAGGGCGAGGATCGTCAGGCACACCCCGAAGCCGAGCGTCGTGACGAGGAACGCGATGCCGAAGCGGGTCGACTCCGCGAACGGCGAGAGGTCGGCGTAGAGGAGATCGACGCCCGAGACCTGGAGCGCGTTGGCGGAGCGGATCACGAACCCGGCGATCCCCGCGTTGACGGCCGCGACCGCCCCGAGCGTTCCGAGCAGGTGAACACGCCGCTCGACGCGGGGATCGACGACCCGTGGCAGCACGAGCAGGCGGATGCCGACGACGCCGACGAGCAGCGCGAGGGAGGCGAACAACGCCCAACGTGCGACGTCGTCGCGCCACGTCATCCCGGCGGCGCCGACCGCTTCGGTCGGCGGCGGGGGGTCGACGCCGACGCCGAAGGTGAAGACGCCGGTTCCGACGTGCCCGTCGGCGGAGAGCTCGCGCCAGCGCACGGTGTAGGCCGCGCCCCGAACGAGCCCCTCGACCGGGACGTGGATCACGGTCCCGCGCGCGGACTGGTGGACCGTGCCGGAGAGGCGGCGCCCGTCGGCGGCGAGCACGACGATCGCGTCCGGCGGCGCCGTGACGGACTGGTCGAACGCGAGCCGAATCTCGGTGGGCACGACCTCGACCCGCCCCTGCTCGGCGGGGGTTGCTCGCATCAGCGTCGCGTGCGCACCGGCGACCCCGGGGACGGCGAGCACCACCAGCACCGATGCGAGGAGGGTTCGTCTCACGGGGTGGGCACCCCGCCGGCGAGCTCGGAAAGGTGCCCGAAGATCGGGGCCACGTCCCGGTGGGAGAACAGCATCACCGCGACCGCGATCCACGTCGCTGCGAACCCGTACGCCCACACCGACCGCCGGGGGCGGAAGGCGGCGCCCAGCGGGAACACGGCGGCGATGACGAACGTCCAGCCGATGGTGTGGTGGAGGAACGCGGAGCGGGCGAAGAGCCAGCCGTTCTGCTCGTGGATCAGGAACGACGCGCCGGAGACGACCAGCCCGGCTGCGACGACGAGCGACCAGTAGGACGACACGAGCCTCCCGCGAACGACCGCGAGCTGCACCGCGCCCGCGGCGGTCGCCGCCTGCGCCCAGACGGCGTGCGCGAGGAGGTGGAGCGTCGAGAACGTGGAGAAGATCGCGATCACCCAGAGCCAGAGCCCGGCGAAGAGCAGCAGGCTCGGCCAGAGGTGCGCCCTCCAGGCACGACGCCGGAACACATCGGGGCCGACGATCGCCTCCGCCAGGAGGACGAGCGCGAAGAAGAGGAACCCGGCTGCGAAGAGCCAGTGGGCGATCTCAGCCCGCGGCAGCATCTCCGTGCTCGCGCTGCTCGAGGTCGTCGACCACTCCCGGCGCGACGACCAGGGCGAACAGAAGCCCGACGAGCACGACGAGGAGCGGCGGCTGGACGAGCCACTCCCAGACGCCCTTGCCGTCCGGATAGAAGAACGTCACGCGGTACGGCTGCGCGAACGCCCACACGATCCCGCCGAGGACGGTCAGCGGGCCGAGCGCCTCGACCGCGAGCACGCGCAGACCCTGCCGGGCTGCCCGCGACTCCTCGGCTGCCTTCGTGCGGGGTGTGACGAGCTCGTTCACGACGGTGCTGTTGCCTCCCGTCCAGTCTGGCACGGCCGGACCGGCGGGCGCAAACCTGCCCGGCACGTAAGCGATTTAAGGATTCCGTCGTAGCGGAGCGCACGGGGAGCAGGAAAGATCCAGGCGATGCGCGCGCTCGTCGCCCTCGTCGCGGTCGTGCTCGCCGTCGGCGCCGGCCTCTCCGTCGCCGCGACGGCGGCGTCGACGAAGAACGGCCTACCCGCGTACACGGACGGCTACGCCAAGTGGCGCAAGCTGAACAAGCGCCCGGTCACGGCGCCGGGGGCTCACAACGGGATCAAGAACGTCTACGCGAGCCGCCCGCGCGGGAAGAACAAGAAGTTCCCGAACGGCACCGTGGTCGTCAAGTCGATTGCCGAGCCCGGCGCGAAGGGGCTCGCGAAGCAGGTCGCCGCGATGCGCAAGGTGAACGGCCGCTGGCAGTGGGTGGAGTGGGAGCTCGACGGCGGCCGCTACGGCGTCCTCGCGAAGGGGTCGCTCTGCTCGTCCTGCCACATGCAGGCGCGCGCGAACGACTGGGTCTTCACGAAGGGCTGAGGCGCTACGGCGTGATGACGCCGTCGCGCGACACACTGACCCCGCGCGCACCGAAGTCCTCGCGTGAGAGCTGCCGCACGACGCCGTGGGCCGCCTCGGTCCGGTCGAGCGCGGGGACGCCGGGCCCGACGAGCCGCGTCGGGACGAGCCTGCCCGTCTCGAACGTCCCGTCGCCACGCAGGATCACCCGCAGGATCGCACCGGTCGAGAGTGGGCCCTCGAGCGGGCGCGCCTCGTGCGCGGCGAGGCTCCCGAGCGAGTAGGCGATCAGACGACCCCGGTACCACTCCATCCCGCGCAATACGCGCGGTCCGTGGCCGACGACGAGGTCGGCGCCCGCGTCGACGGCGCCCCGGGCGAACCGGACGACGTCGCCGCGGTTCTCGCCGCGGTAGCGCTCCATGCCGGGGCTGACGTGCTGGCGGTCGGCCCCCTCGGCGCCGGCGTGCATCGACACGATCACGACGTCCGCCCGGCGCGACGCCTGGCGAACGAGCCGCTTTGCCCGCGCGACGTCGGTCACGGACGCCGTCCACGGATAGGAGGAGAACCCGACGAGTGCGACGCGGATCTGCCCGACGCGCTGGATCGTCACCTGGCCCGGGCGACCCGTGTGCCGTAGCCCGACGGTGTCGAGCGCCGAGATCGTCTGCTGGAGCCCGCTCGCGCCGAAGTCGTAGGCGTGGTCGTTCGCGAGGTTCATCACGGTGAACCCCGCGTCGAGGAGCCGGCTCGCGTACGACGGGGGCGTCTGGAACGCCTGGCAATCGGCGCTTCCGGCGCCGCATGCCGAGTCCCCGCCCGTCGAGAGGGTTCCCTCCAGGTTGCCGAGGACGACATCGCCCGCGAGGTCCGCCTGGACGTCGGAGAAGAGCGACCGACCGCCGTTCGGGGCCGAGCCCATGACGACGTCGCCGGTCGCTGCGATCGTGACCACGCCCGGCGGGACCTTCGGCCGAGCGGCGGTCGGCTTCGGCGGCGGGGCCGTCTCGACTACCGCCGGCTCGGACGGGGCCGCGACGACCGGCTCGTCCCCACCGTCTATCACGAGCGAGAACAGGAACCCGGCGACGACCACGACCGCGCCCGCGCGCACGATCAGCGCGATGACCCGCATGGCTGGGGGTTAGTCCCGGTTGCCGAGGAAGATCATCGCGTAGTACGCGAGCTGCGTGAGAGCAGCGAGCGCGGCTGCGACGTACGTCATCGCGGCAGCGGTGAGCACCTTGCGAGCGCCCTGCGACTCGCTCCGGGCGAGGAGTCCCAGGTCGTTCACCTGGGCGAGGGCCCGACGCGAGGCGTCGAACTCGACGGGCAGGGTCACGAGCTGGAAGAGCACGACCACCGCGAAGAGCAGGATCGCAAGCTGGATCAGCCCCAGCACCTGGGCGAACATGCCGATCAGGAGGAGGAAGAACCAGGCATTCGATGCGAACGATACGACCGGCCAGAGGGCCGAGCGCGCCCGGAACGGGGCGTACGCCTTGTCGTGCTGGATCGCATGGCCGACCTCGTGTGCCGCGATCGCCGTCGACGCGACCGAGCGGCCGCCGTACACCGGCTCGGACAGGTGCACGGACTTGTGGCGCGGGTCGTAGTGGTCCGAGAGCGGGCCGCCGGGCGAGATCTCCACGGGAACGTCATGAAGCCCGTTCCGGTCGAGGATCTGGCGCGCGATCTCGGCGCCGGACAGGCCGTTTGCGACGGGCACCTGCATGTTCGCTGCGACGGTCTTCTTCAGCCAGTGCTGGACGGCAAAGCCGATGATCAGCGGCGGAATGAGGAAGAGGAGATAGAGACCGAGGCCTTCCATGTGACGCGAAGCGTACCAACGGCATCCGACCCCTTCGAGCGCTCGCGACGCCCGCAACGAGACCGCAACACCGGCCCCGGCGGATGGCCGAAACGGCTACCGGACGACGACGAAGCGGACGAGCGGCGGCGGGATCGCGTATCCCTCCGGGCCCCAGTTCGGCACGACGAGCTGCCAGCGGCCCTTGCGTGGAAGGCGCGCGATGCCCCTCCAGCGGTCGGCTCGGACGCGGTGCAGCTCGATCGCGAACCCGTCGCGTGGCACAACCGCGGTCGTGAGGCTCGACGCTCCGGTGACGGCGCCGAGGACGTCGGATCGGATCCGGCCCGGGGCGACCGCGACGAGCAGCAGATCGTGCTCCGCCGGCAGCTCGACGTCGGTGCGGAGCGACACGGTGAACGGCTGGCCCGCAGCGGGCGAGCTCTTCCCCAGCACGAGCGTCATGCGGAACTTCGCGGCCGCCGTCGGCACCGCGATCAGCGCGATGGTGAGCGCAAGACAGCCGAGCAGACGGCCTCTCATGTCGCCCCTACACCGTACGCCGTCGGCCGGTTCCCGAGGCGAATACGCTCCAGACCCTGAGATCCCCTGGATGGCCTGCCCCGTCGGAGCTCCGCATCGGTCTCGGCTGCATGCGCCTCTCGACGGATCCCGACCGCGATGAGGAGCGCGCGCTCGCGACGATCGCGGCGGCAGCAGAGGCCGGCATCACGGTCTTCGACACCGCCCGTGCCTACGGCCACGGCGAGCACGAGCTCGGCCACAACGAGCGGCTGCTTGCCCGCGCGCTTCGTCGAATCAGGGCGGAGGCGGGCTCGCGGATCGTCACGAAGGGCGGCATGCGTCGGGTCGGGAGCGCCTGGGCGCCCGACGGTCGCGCGAAGGCGATCCGCGCCGACTGCGAGGCGAGCCTCGCGTCGCTCGACGGCCTTCCGGTCGACCTCTACCTGATCCACGCACCCGATCCTCGGACTCCCTGGCGGACGTCGGTCCGCGCCCTGGCCCGCCTCGTCGAGGAGGGCCTCGTCCGCGGCGTCGGTGTGTCGAACGTCAACCGCCGGCAGCTCGACGAGGCGCTCGAGCTCGCACCGCTCGCCGCGGCCGAGGTGTCGCTGAGCCTCCTCGACGACCAGGCGATCCGGGGAGGCGTCGTCGAGCGGTGCCACGAGGCGGGGTTGGCGCTGATCGCGCACTCGCCGCTCGGCGGCCCGCGGCGGGCGGCCCGGCTGGCACGCCGACCCGAGCTCGTCGCGATCGCGAGTCGGCTCGGCGCGACACCGGAGGAGGTAGCGCTCGCCTGGCTCGTCGGCCTGGCACCGGGCGTCGTGGCAATCCCGGGGGCTCGACGGCCGGAGACCGCGCGCTCGGCCGCCCGCGCGGCGACGCTCGCGCTGAGCGACGATGACCTGGCGGCCCTGGCGGACGCATTCGGGCCGCGTCGTACTCCCCCTGCGACACCCGCGCCCGCGCGAGCCGACACGGACGTCGTCCTCGTGATGGGCATCCCCGGCGCAGGCAAGAGCCGGCTCGCGGCAGATCATGTCGCGCGCGGATACGTCCGCCTGAACCGCGACGAGCGCGGCGGCACGCTCCGGGCGCTCGCCGCAGAGCTCGACGAAACCGTCGCGTCCGGTGCGCCGCGGATCGTGCTCGACAACACGTACCTCACGCGGGCGACGAGGAGCGACGTGGTCGAGGCGGCGGCGCGACACGGCGCGCGCGTCCGCTGCATCTGGATCGACACGCCGCTCGCGCAGGCACAGGTGAATCTCGTCGAGCGGCTGCTCGACCGCTTCGGACGGCTGCCGTCCCCCGAAGAGCTCCGCGAACGGGGCCGCCGCGAGCCGGGAGTGCTCGCGCCGACGTCCCAGATGCGCGCGCTGCGGGAGCTCGAGCCACCGGCGGACGACGAGGGGTTCGCCTCCGTCGAGCGGGTCGTGTTCGTCCGGACGCCGTCGCCGCCGTCGAGCCAGGGCGGAGTCTTCGTCGCGGCCTCGGCGATGCGCGAGCCGGGATGGAGAGCGGTCGTCGCGCAGGCCGACCCTGACGCCGCGCATCTCGTCTTCGACTGGCGACCCGACGGGTCACCCGGCGACCTCGACCAGGCCGTCTCCGACCTCGCGGCCGTCGTCGCCTTCGCCGAGCCGGCCGTCTGCCCGCACGGCGGCGGCGCTCCGATCTGCTGGTGCCGACCACCGCTTCCCGGGCTGCTGCTCGCATTCGCCCGCGCACACGGCGTCGATCCGGCCTCCTCGACGCTCGTCGGCACGTCCGCCGCGCACCGGACCCTCGCGGCCACGCTCGGCGCGCGCTACGTCGAGCCCTGAGGCTCCCGCGGCTCGGGACGCCGACCACGCCGGATGCCGGCCGTGACGGCGAGCGCCGCCCCGCCGGCGAGCAGCGCGCCGACGCCGAGCAGCGCGAGCCCGATCCAGAGCACCGAGTCGAGCTCCGCGCCGATCGAGACCTCCGAGGACACGCCGCGTGACGCGTCCTCGTTCATGAGGACGGCCTGCCAGAAGCCGTCCTCGGGCTCCCACTCGAGCGTCTGCTCCCCCGTGCCGGAGGCGCTCGCGACCCAGAACGTCTGCTCGCCGGGCGGCCCCTCCGGAGCCACGCCGGGCTCGCGCTCGTAGCGTGGATCGCCGTCGAAGTCGGAGACGGCGTCCCGCTCGACGCTGCCGAGGTAGCGCTCGACGTCGACCCGGCGCGCGATCCCGATGAAGACCGGCCGCTCGCTCTCGCTCCGGATGCGAACGGTCCCGAGGAACGTGTCGAGCGCCCACTCCGCGCCGCTCGTGTCGAGCTCCGCGCTCTCCGAGACGATCGCGTACGTCGGGGTCGAGAGCTCCTCGCTCGGAGACATGAGGAAGCCGTCGTCGTCGCGCTGTGTCTGGTCGATGGCGACGAGCGCACAGCCGCCGGCAAGGGCCGCGAACGCGAACAGCGCCGCGATGCTGCCGAGGACGAGCAGCACGATCCGCCCGCCACGCCCCCCTTCCGCCGCAGGCGCGGTCGCCGCAAACGTCGGCTCGGCCGCGACGACGGGATGCGCAGTGCCGCCGGGCTCGGTGCCGCCCTGGTCGAGGCGGAAGGGCGGGTACCGGTCCGTCATCAGACCCGCGTACGCCACGACCCGCGCCACCCAGCGGTCGAGCCCGAGGACGACGTCGAAGATGCCGCCGGGGTAGCGGCCGGTGAAGAGGAGCGCGACGCCCGCGAACAGGACGAGGAGGCCGACGAGCCCGCCGCCGAAGCCGCCCCACTCCCAGTCGTCCGTCCTCGAGGCGGCGAACGACCCCCCGCCGACCATGATCCCGACGAGGAGGTACTGCGGGATCGCGAGCAGCCACCACTTGACGAGCACGAGGCCGCGCGAGAGCTGCCCCGGGTACTCGACGTCCAGCGTCGCCGGGTAGTCCGGCGCGTCGTGCAGCGTGAAGGGCGGGTACCGGTCGGTGCCGAGCGCGCCGTACGAATAGAACGCGACCCGCCACGTCCAGCGGAGCACGCCAACGTTGAAGTCGAAGATGCCGCGCGGAAACCGGCCGGTGACGAGGATCGCGAAGAACGCGACCACCGTCAGCACGAAGAACGCGAGCCACAGGAAGGCAAGCACGACGTAGTGCGGGATCGCGAGCAGCCACTTGACGAGCCAGAGCCACCGGCTCAGGTCGGCCTCGAGCCTGCCCTCTATGCGAACGGGCGAGGGCGTCGGCGCGTCGGTGCTGTGGCCGATGCTCACGTGAGAACTGTGACACGAACGGCGTTGCCGCGCGTCGGGGAACGGGGACCCGGGGTAGCCCGCGCGTCTGAGAGCAAATCGTTAGCGCGAAGTTGGCGGCACCGGCGATCTTCCGGGCGTTCGCAGATCTCAGGTCGGAAGGAGGCTCCGAGTGTCGCGCCTACACGTCGCGCCGGGAATGGACGGGATCCGTGGTTCCGGGGAGCGGAGCGACGGAGATGCACGGCGCCGGCGCGTGACCCGGCGACAAATGTGCCTGTGCCTCAGCGCCGTGATCGTCGCCATGCTCGCTGCCACCGGGATGCGCGCCGGAGACGGGCGGGCGCAGGCAACTGCCTCCGAGCCCGAGCTCGTCTTCTCGCCGACCCGCGGCATCGGACGTTTCGACGGGTTCGGCGTGCAGCTCAACCAGCACCTGTACGCGGACATCAGCGGCCCGCCCTCGAACCTCGCCGCGCTCGAGCGCGAGGTCGTGGCATTCCGGGCGCCGCTCGTCCGCATCTTCTTCAACACGACCGCGTGGACGCTGGGCGACCGGATGGGGTCGTTCGAGCGGACGGTCGCCCTCGCTCATCGGTCGGGCTCGCGGATCAACATCACCTGGCAGGGAAGCGGCGTCCCGTTCGCGCTCGCGAACATGTCGCGCTTCGCCGACGTGCTCGACCGAGCGGATCACGGCGCTCGGGATCGGCGAGCTCTGGGTGACGCTCTTCAACGAGCCGAACTCGACGCGGATCACACTCGCGCAATACGAGCAGGTGTACCGCGTCCTCGACGCCGAGCTTCGCGCACGGGGCGTGCGCGACCGCGTCCATTTCATGGGTGGCGACCTGCTCGGCACGACGAGCCCGCTCGGCCAGTCCCAGGCCCAGTGGTTCATCTACATGGCTGACAACATGGGCGACCTGCTGGACGGCTGGTCGGTGCACGTCTACTGGGAGTTCTGGGACGCCGCCAAGATCGACCGCCGCCTGGCAGCCGAGGTCCGGACGATCTTCAGCGTGATCCCGGCCGAGAAGCGGCGGCCGCTCTTCGTGACGGAGTTCGGGGTGCGCGGCGTGCCGACCTTCGAGGGAGAGGACGGCTTCCAGCCGGGCTCGTGGCCGGACGGGACGGGGATGTCGCAGACGACCCTGAGCGCCTTCCAGCACGCGTGGTTCATGATCCGCTCCGCCCAGCTGGGCTTCAACGGCACGATCAAGTGGGACCTGTACGCGGCGAAGTACGACGTCGGGACGCAGGATCACTCGGCCCTCGGCCCGGGTGCCCAGGGCTGGCCCGCCCGGCCCGTGTACCGGGTCCTGCAGCTCATGACGTCCGCGACGGAGCCTCGCGGCGGGCGCATCGTGGACGTCGTGGCCGCCGCCGGGACGTCGCCCACGAAGGTGCTGACGGGCTACGTCTCGCCGGCCGGCGACGTCACCGTTCTCGGGCTCGACACCCGGGGCGGCATGGTCGGGACGACGTCTGCCGAGCTCGTCCCCTACACGATCGGTGGGCTCGCGCCGAACACCTCCTTCCGGCTCGTGCTGTGGAACGCCGACGGGACCGGTCAGAACCGCGAGGTCGGTCGCCTGAGCACCGATCCTTCGGGAACGCTGCAGCTTGCCGTGCCGCGAAACGCGGTCTTCGCCCTGACGACGACACCGCCCGTGTCATGACGACGGAGACGGGGCAACGGGCTGAGGTGCGGGGCGAGCGCGGCCTCACGCGGTCGGCGCTGCTGCGGCGTGCAGGGGTCGGCGGGGCGGCACTGGTCGTCGGCGGAGGCATCGTGCCCACCTCGCTCGCGGGGCCGCTGCGCTTCTCCGGCCGCGCGCTCAAGGGCACGCTCACGATCGTGCAATGGGAGCATGTCGTTCCCGCGTACGACGCATGGCTGAACGCATGGGCGGCCCGGTGGGGTCAGCGGAACGACGTCGCGGTGGAGATCGACCGCGTCCCCTACACGCGCCTCCCGACGCTCGCGGCCGCCGAGGCGAAGGCCGGTCGGGGACATGACATCTTCGGCTTCCTGTCCCCGCCGGCCGCATACGAGGACGACGTCCTCGACCACACCGACGTCGTCGCCGAGGTCGAAGGCGCGATCGGCCGGTACGGCGACCTCGGGAAGCGCAGTACCTACAACCCGAAGACGAGGCGGTACTTCGGCATCTCGGATGCGTTCGTGCCGAGCCCGACGCTGTGGCGGCACGACGTGTGGGAGTCGATCGGGGCGTCGCCGGCGAGCTGGGACGACGTCAGGACGGCCGCACCGAAGCTCCGCGAGCTGGGTCACCCGATCGGGATCGGGCAGTCGGGGGAGCTCGACTCGAACGTCGCGCTCACGAGCCTCCTCATGTGCTTCGGCTCGTTCCTGCAGACCGAGGGCAACGTGCCCGCGATCGCCACGCAGGCGACTGTGGACGCGGTGCGGTTCGTCGCCGAGCTCTGGAAGAGCGGGCAGGACGCGCGCGTCTTCTCCTGGAACCCCGCCTCCAACAACCAGTTCCTGCTGTCGGGTGAGGGGTCGCTCGTGATGAACGCGATCTCCGCTGTTCGCACCGCCGAGACCCTCGAGCTGCCCTTCGCGAACGACCTCTGGATCTGGCCGGTCCCGGCCGGCCCGAGCGCCAGACTGGCGCTCGGCCAGTACACGAGCGTGTACTCGATCTGGAAGTTCTCGCAGAGCGCGGACATCGCGCGCCGGTTCCTCGCCGATCTCTGCATCGACGCGCGACAGGCGACCGTCGCCTCGGGCCTGTTCTCGTTCCCGAGCTTCCCCGGGGCGTTCCGGCCGGCCGATCTCTACAAGGTCGCCGCCGTCGACCCGCACGAGCCCAAGGGGAAGTACTCGACGCTCACGACCGTCGCGCTCGAGCACACGCGGAACGCCGGATTCCCGGGAACCGCGAACGCCGCCGTCATGGAGGCGCTGGCGCGCAACCTCGTTCCGTACATGTTCGCGCGGGTGTCGCTCGGCAAGGCGAGCGCAGAGGACTCGGTCGCGATGACGGCGTGGGAGCTGAAGCGGATCTGGCGCAAGTGGAAGGCGGCCGGGAAGGTCTGAGACGTGCGCTGGCGCGGCGCGAGGACGGCGTCGACGCCTGTCCCGCGCCGTCCCGGATCGTCATCGTGTCGGCGCTCACCGATCCGCCGGCTTCAGTCGCCGAGCCGATCCGTGAGCTTGGGCGCGGCGTTGTCGGCGGGAAGCGAATCGAGAAATGCGACGGGGTCGTGGCCTCCTGAGCGATCCCAGCCGTACGCCTGCAGGTGACGCAACTGCGACGGGGCAAGCTCGCCCCGTCCCGAGTCGGGCTTCGCGAGCATCACTTGCTGCCTGCGCTTCCTTCTGAACGGCCACATCGTGCGGAGACCTTCGACGTTTCGCTGCCGTTGCCTGCGCGAGGCTGCGCGACCTACGGCGTTCGATCCGATTCGCGCTCGTTCCCAGAAAATGCTCCGCGTAGCGTCCGACGACGTAGAGTCAGTCTGTGGACGTCTACGGACACAACGAGAACGACGACGAGCCAGGCGTGTTCGACTCGGTGTCCAACTGGATACTCGAGCTTCCGGAGGACTACGCGCTACCAGGCTCGGAGGCGTTCGTCGTCATTCTGGGCGCGCTGGCGTTCGCATACTTTTGCCGTCTCTATCGCCGTTACCGAGCTTCTGTTCTCTGACGCGGCGGTCCTCTCCCGGGGGCCGCTCGTATCTGAGCCGGATCTCCGTGTCGGCTAGCTGATAGCCGTCCCCCAGGCCGGAGGGCGCTGTCCGCAGGTCCCACAGGTGACGTTGCCACAAGTCGTTGCCGCCTGGGTCGGCTATCCCGGGAGCGACCGCAACCTCGCATGAGTGCTGAAGCCGACGCCCGGACTCGAACCGGGGACCCCTTCA
>CAWFDO010000003.1:0-145822 GCA_963814565.1 uncultured Actinomycetes bacterium | reverse complement strand
ACGCGCCGCCAGGGCGAGCCGAACGACGTCGAGTCGCCTCGGGCAGACCACAGAGACCGTTTGACTCGCCTCCGCAACCGGGCCATCCTGGCGCTGTGACTTCTGCGACGAGCTATCTGTCTGAGGTTTCTGCTCAGGAGCACGTCCCGTTGTCCCAAGCGGAAATGTGGTTGTCGTGAGTCGGACGAACAAGCGGCGTGACTCCGAGGAGGCTTACAGGTGCCGTCGCTGCGGGAAGCACCATTTTCCTGAGCTCTGGGTGGACGCCGGGCTACACCGAGGTCGGGACAGTTGCCAGGCATGACGGAGCGAGACACTGACGCAGGTGGTTCGGACTTCGCAGAGCGCGCCGAGCTCGTGGCGAGGCTCGCTGCGTCCGAGCGTGCGCGTGTCGAGACGGCGGAACAGCAGGCTGCCACCGAGGAGATCCTGCGCGCGATCAGCGAATCGCCGGCAGAGCTCGCATCGGTGCTCAGGACCGTCGCGGCGAGCGCCGCCCGGCTGTGTCGCTCCCAGGATGCTCTCATCTACCGGCTCGACGGCGACACGCTGCGGCCCGAGGCCCATCACGGCCCGCTGCCCGGCGGGCCCGGCGGACTCGACGTGCCCGTCTCTCGCGGCGCGGTGGTCGGCCGCGCGGTGACCGACCGGCGGACGGTGCACATCCACGACCTCGCTGCCGAGAGCGAGGAGGAGTTCCCGATCGGCCGGGCGTGGCACGAGCGCAGCGGGCAGCGCACGACACTCGCGACGCCGCTCCTCCGCGAAGGAGCTCCGATCGGAGCGATCCTGATCCGTCGGACCGACGTCCGCCCGTTCACGCAATCCGAGATCCGACTGCTCGAGACGTTCGCCCACCAGGTGGTGATCGCGGTCGAGAACGCGCGTCTCCTCCAGGAGCTCAAGGCCGGAACCGCCGCGCTGGCGCGCTCCGTCGAGGAGCTCGAGGCCTTGGGCGAGATCAGCCAGGCGGTGGGCTCGAGCCTCGACGTTGCGGAGGTGCTGCACACCATCGTGAGCCACGCGGTCGAGCTCTCGGGTGCGGACGTGGGCTCGATCTACGAGTTCGACGCGCAGGCGGAGGAATTCCGGCTGCGGGCTGCCCACGGCCTCAGCGAGGAACTCACGGCGGCGATTCACGGCTCGCGCCTCGCGCTTGACGAAACCGTCGTCGGACGGGCCGCGCTGCGCGGGGTACCGGTCGAGATACCCGATATCCGCGAGGAGACGATCGACCCGCTGAGCCGGGTGATGGAGCGCGCGGGCTACCTGGCGTTGCTCGCCGTGCCGCTGCTCCGTGAGGGGCGGATCGTGGGCGGCCTCATCGTGCGCAAGGAGTCACCCGGCCGCTTCGCCGACGGCGCCGCGGAGCTCCTCGAGCGGCTCGCAACGCAGTCCGTGCTGGCGATCGAGAATGCGCGGCTCTACACCGAGCTCGAGGACAAGAGTCGCCAGCTCGAGATCGCGAGCCGGCACAAGACGCAGTTCCTCGCCAACATGAGCCACGAGCTGCGCACGCCCCTGAACGCGATCCTGGGGTACAGCGAGCTCATCATCGACGGGATCTACGGCGAGGTGCCGGCGCGGATCCGCGAGGTCCTCGAGCGCGTGGACGCGAGCGGACGTCACCTTCTTGAGCTCATCAACGACGTGCTCGACGTCTCCAAGATGGAGGCGGGGCAGCTCACGCTCTCGCTCCAGGAGTACTCGCTCGAGGACGTCGTTCAGACGGTCTACGCCGCGCTCGAGCCGCTTGCGGCGGAGAAGGGTCTTGCTCTGCGCGCGGCGCTCGCCCCTGATCTGCCGAGAGGCAGAGGGGACGAGCGGCGGATCAGCCAGGTCCTCGTCAATCTCGTCGGCAATGCCATCAAGTTCACGGACGCCGGTGAAGTCGCCGTCCACGCGACGGTCGACGACGACGCGTTCGTGGTTTCCGTGCGCGACACCGGACCGGGGATCTCCGAGGGCGACCAGGCGAAGCTCTTCCGCGAGTTCCAGCAGCTGGACAACTCGGCCACGCGGGCGAAAGGCGGCACCGGCCTCGGCCTCGCCATCGTCAAGCGCATCGTCGGCTTCCACGGAGGACGTGTCTGGGTCGAGTCGCACATCGGCAGCGGCTCGACCTTCGCCTTCACGCTGCCGGTTCACGTCGAGCGTCAGGTCGACGCATGAGTGCCGAAACCTCGGCGCGCATCCTCGTGATCGAAGACAACGAAGACAACCGCCGCATCATGCGCGACCTCCTCACGAGCGCCGGCCACGAGGTGCACGAGGCATACACCGGCGAGACGGGTGTCGCGCTGGCCGCGGCGCTGCGGCCCGACCTGATCCTCATGGACATCCAGCTGCCCGGGATCGACGGCTACGAGGCGACGCGGCAGATCAAGACGATGACCGGGTTGCGCGAGATCCCGATCATCGCCGTGACCTCGTACGCGCTGAGCGGCGATGACGTGCGGGCACGGGAGGCGGGCTGCGACGGGTACGTCGCCAAGCCGTTCAGCCCGCGTGCCCTCCTGGCCCTGATCCGCGAGTGGTTGCCCGCGACGCACCGTCGGTCAAGGTCGGAACCCGGCGGGCCGCTCGAGCCGTGAGGACGCCGCCGCTCATCCTCGTCGCCGACGACAACGCGACGAACGTGGACATCCTGCACACGAGGCTGGCCGCCCATGGCTACGAAGTGCTCACCGCATGCGACGGCGAGGAGGCGCTGGCGGCCGCGCGGGAGCACCTGCCCGACCTGGTCCTGCTCGACGTGATGATGCCGAGGCTCGACGGCATCGAGGCCTGCCGCAGGCTCAAGGCCGATCCGTCCCTGCCATTCACGCCGGTCGTCATGGTCACCGCCAAGGCCGAGGCGAAGGACGTCGTCGCCGGGCTCGAGGCCGGCGCGGACGAGTACCTGACCAAGCCCGTCGACCACTCGGCGCTCGTCGCGCGAGTGCACTCCATGCTGCGCATCAAGGACCTTCACGACACCGTGCAGGAGCAGGCAGCGCAGCTCGCCGCGTGGAACCGCGAGCTCGAGCAGCGGGTCGCCGAACAGGTGGACGAGCTCGAGCGGGTCGGCCGGCTGCGGCGGTTCCTCTCGCCGCAGCTGGCCGAGCTCGTCGCGTCGGGCGACGAAGGGCTCCTCCAGAGTCACCGCCGCGAGGTGACGGTCGTCTTCTGCGACCTGCGCGGCTACACGCCGTTCGCCGAGACGGCCGATCCCGAGGACGTGATGGCGGTGTTGCGCGAGTACCACGCCGTGATCGGCGAGCTGATCTTCCGATTCGAGGGCACGCTCGAGCGCTTCACCGGCGACGGGATCATGGTCTTCTTCAACGATCCGGTGCCGTGTCGACGACCCCGCCGAGCGGGCCGTGCGGATGGCTGTCGCGATGAGGGCGCGGGTAGGCGAGCTCCTGGGTGCGTGGGGCCGTCGCGGCTACGACCTCGAGCTCGGCGTGGGCATCGCGCAGGGCTACGCCACGCTGGGCACGATCGGCTTCGAGGGGCGCTTCGACTACGCGGCGATCGGTCCTGTGACCAACCTCGCGGCCCGTCTGTGCGCCGAGGCGGCGGGTGGGCAGATCCTCATCACGCAACGGGTGCACGCGGAGACCGAGCGTCTGGTTCGCACCGAGCCCCTGCCCGACCTCGCGCTCAAGGGCTTCGCCCGACCGGTCCGGGTCTTCGACGTGGTGGCCCTGACGATGGATCCCTGACCAGAATCGATTGCATGCCCCGAGCCCCGCGGCGACCGGGAAGCCGTCGCCGGAGCTCGGAGCCACACGACTACCTGTGAGGGGAAGCTCGTCGGCGTACAACCTGTTGCGGAGCGGGCGGCGACGACGCGCAGAGGGCCGGTCTCCTCCCCGACGCGATCGCTGGCACGACGCCCCTCGCGGACGAGCCGGTACATGTGAGCCCGACTGACTCGGGCCTCGCGGGCGGCCGGTGCCCGCGGGAACGTTCTTACGCGTTACCGTCTGAGTCGACGTCCGGCTGCTGCGCAGCGTCGCAACTTGCCGGACAGGTCGTGGGGACAGGTTTGGGGAATTCCGAGGCAGTTCAGGGCCCCTCGACGAAGGGTGGACGCAAGCGCAGGACCACGCGAATTGCGGGAAAGCGCTTTATCAAGCCGCTTCGCAGCCCACGTAGCAACAAACCGCAGCCTCCATGGTAAGGAGGGGGTCGACGGTTCGAGTCCGTCAGAGGGCTCTACAGAAAAGCCCCGGTAATTCGGGGCTGTTGTTGAGGGTCGACGCTCTCTTTCACGACGTCGTGAGCGCTAGGCAGGTTCTAGGCAGGTGATCCGACGGCCGCTGCGCGGGCGAGAAAGTCCGCGACCATCGTCTCCGTGTCGCGGGGGTCGCGCCCGTAGCAGGCGAGCGTGAAGGCCGGGTTGGAGTGGCCCATCGTCGCGCTCACGGTCGTATGGGCCCGCGGCCTGCATACATCAATTCTCAGGATTTTCGCCCGGGCCCCCTATCGAGTTAGGAAGCCGTCAGCACGGCCGACCTGCCACATGTGGCCGTCGGGGTCGGCGAAGGTGCCGGTGTATCCCCATGTTTGTTCTCCCGCTTCGACGATGATCTCGGCGCCGGCGTCCTGCGCGCAACGCATCAGCTTGTCGACAGCGGCATCGCAACCCGATCACGACCAGACACTCATGCGTATTCCGCGGCGATCGCTTGCGATCACCGATCACCCACCCGAAACCGCGCGACGGAATCAGCATCACACGCAAGCCGACGCTGATCTCGAACTGCAGGGGCTCGGGTAGCCCATCGTCACCCAACTCGCCCACGGTCACGAACCCGAGGGCCGTGTAGAACGCGTGGGATGCCTGGCGATTCTTTATGGGTAGACACACCGTTGCTCGGTCAAGCTTCACGAGTTGACGACCTCGGTTCAGCTCAGGATGTGTTGGTGGTCCAGCAGGATGCGGCCGTCGTCATCGAGTACGAGCACGTCGTAGCCGCTCCCGGCGACCGTCCGGTCCGCGACGGTGACCATCTCCCACCCCAACCCGATGAGAGCGGGTGCGAGGAGCACGGCATCCCCATCGCCGGTGGCCTTGAAGGTGTACTCGCCGGGCTCGATGAACAGGGAGTACGCCTGGGTCACCCGACGGTCGATCTCGTCGTGGCCGCGCACCTCGAGACGAGGCACGGGGAATGCCAACGCGGTGACCGCTTCCCGCACCTCCTGGGGCGGGTCCACCAGTACCTGCGCACCAGCGGGTGCCCACAGGCCGGCGACCTGCCTTGACCGAGCTTGCGGATCGGCTTCGGTCCAGAGCGCGAACCATCGACTGGTGAAGTCCACCAGAGCCTGGTGATCGAGCTGCTTCGTCATGGTGCTCCTCTCGCTTTCGATGAAACGGAACGACCATGAGTACGACCGTCGTCAAACACAAAACCCATCGCGAATCGACAAACCGCTGCCGGATGTCGCGGGGACGAGCCCGACACCGGCGTCTCTCGTGGCGATACTCGTGGCGCTACCGCGGCCCTTGGTGCCCCTGGAGAATGGGACGGTCGCAAGCATCTGGCTCGCAGGGGATCCCGGTCGCCGACAGAGCCGTCCTCCGTACCCGACGTCCCGCCTTGTGAACTACACAGCTGCTGGGAGCCGCGCATCTACTAGAGGGAACAACAGCACGCCTCGTGGTGTTCGCGGCAAGATACGACGACCGTGGAATGCACGCGGCTTGTGCTGGCGCTCACGGTGGCCGTTCTGGCCGCTGCCGCGTCCAGTGCGCCAGCTGCGGCACATGCGCCCGGATGTTGGTCTGGAAGCAGTTCTCCGGTGGGCAGCATCCACCACGTCTACCTCATCCCTCACGGCTGCACCTGGCTCCCCAACCCGCGCAGCGGGTTTGTCTCGATCGGCCCACAGTTCCGCACCCGCATTCACGGCACGGACGACGGTGCGGCACTCGACCGCGATCCGATGGGCGAAGCCTACGGAGTGTGCGGGTTCAGCAGCTTCCTCGTCACGTGGCCGAGGTTCATTGTCACCGCACGGCGTGTCGCCTGGGGTGACGGCACCGGGTGCCACGATCTTCCAGACGGTCGCGCAGTCACCTGGGAAGGCCGGTTCGTCTGGCGAGCGCGTGAGGGTCGTCGCCCCGCCCGCTGGGAGCCGGTGCTCACGCGCTCGTCACCGCCGCTTCGCCGCTAGTGGTCAGACGTGACAACAGACCGGGGCCCGTCTTTTCTCTGCGAAATCACCACTCCTCGCCCTTCTAGACAAATATCCCCCCTCGGGTTCGTCTGGAATGGCAACGCCCGTTCTCGCCTAGCGTGGCACGACTCGCGAGTTATCGGGCCGCCCGGGGTTGCATGTCGCGCGACAGCCCTGTGCTCAGCTGATGATTGCGTCCGCACCCGCCCTTTCATCGGGGCACGCGAGTGCTCTATCGTCGTGCGGGGTGGGACTAGCCCGACGCGATCTCGACACCGAGAGGAGAGCCCGGAGCTCATGAGCGAACACGCGACAAGAACGCCCGACCGAACGATCGGTGAGAAGCCTCTCTCGTACTTCAAGGCCGTGGACGCCCTCGATCCAGATGCCGTCCTCGCTCACTTCGCCGACGACGCGACGTTGACCGTTCAGACGGCTCACGTGACGTTCACCGGAGCCGAGGAGATTCGCCGGATGTTCGTCGACTTCTTCGCGGAATGGGAGTCGATGGTTCACACGGTGACCAATCTGGTCGTCGACGTCGAAGCCGGAACCGTGGCGACCGAGCAGGACGTCGATCTGGTCGCAGGGGCAACGACCGAGATGCACAACTGCAACTTCTTCACCGTGAACGAAGCCGGGCAGTTCTCGCGCGTGATCATCTGGATGGACGGGGTGAACCCACTCACGTGATCTCCAGCGCCTGCTAAGCCCTTTCCCTATTGCTCTGCCGCAAGAAGGGCAGCTCACCACGAGCCGAGTCTAAGCCCCTGAACCCTGCGCCCCGTCTCGCGCAGCCGCTCGGGGTGAGCCCTCGCGCCGGCGAGCCTGCGTGAACAGGCGGCGCTCGCGCGTCATCACCGCCGCCAACGCCGGGTCAGGGACCTTGCACTCCGTGACGGCTTCCGACTATAGGTGCAAGCGCCGTGGCGAACCCTGCTATCGCGGCCACCGAGTTCCGGCTCCTCGGGCCGGTAGAAGTCGTGCGGAATGGGCACTCGCTGCGACTGGGCGGTCGACGACAGCGCTCGCTGCTCGCGGTGCTGCTGCTCGAGCCCGGGAGGCCCGTCTCGACCGACCGGTTGATCGACGCTCTTTGGCCTGAGATGCCGCCGCCCGGCGCCGAGGGCGCGCTACGCGTATACGTCTCTCGACTGCGCACCTCGCTCGGCGTGGACCAGCTCTCCGCGCGTCCTCCCGGCTACGCCCTCGAGGTCGAAGACGATCGGATCGACGTACGCCGGTTCGAACGACTCCTCGGCGAGGGCCACAGAGCACTCGCTCGCGGCGCCGCTGGGCTCGCCGCGGAACGTCTAGGCGCCGCGCTCGCCCTGTGGCGCGGGGCGGCGCTCGCCGATGTCGGGGACGGCGGCGTCCTCGCGCAGGAGGCCCGACGCCTTGAAGAGCTCCGTCTCGTTTGCGTGGAAGAGCGCATCGAGGCTGAGCTCTCGCTGGGCCGCCACGTCGCGGTCGTCCCGGAGCTCGAGCGGCTCGTCGCAGAGGAACCGCTCCGCGAGCGCCTCTGGCGCCAGCTAGTAATGGCCCTCTATCGCTCGGAGCGTGAGGCAGAGGCACTCGCCGCGTACCAGCGGGCCCGAACGTTCCTCGCCGAAGAGCTCGGCCTCCAGCCGAGCGAGGAGCTGCGAGCTCTCGAGCGCGCGGTGCTGCGCCACGAGATCGCTCGTCCGGCGCCTGCCGAGGAACGGCACAACCTCCCAGCACAGCTGACGAGCTTCGTCGGTCGTGAGCAGGAGTTGGTCGAGCTCGAGGGGTTGCTGCGAGAGCACCGGCTCGTCACGCTGACCGGCGTCGGCGGCGCCGGCAAGACCCGGTTGGCGCTGGAGACGGCCGCCCGGCAGGTCGGAGCCTGGACCGGTGGCGTCTGGCTGGTCGACATGACGGCTCACGCTGACAGCGGCCGCGTACCGACGGCGGTCGCGCAAGTGCTCGGCGTTGTCGAGCGGCCGGACGTCTCCGCACTCGACGCACTCCTGGACCACCTTCGGAGCGAGGAGTTGCTGCTCGTCGTCGACAACTGCGAGCACCTTGCGATGGCCTGTGGCGAGCTCGCGTACCACGTCCTTCGCGCGTGCAGCCATGTTCGGGTCTTGGCGACGAGCCGAATCGCCCTCGGTGTCTCGGGTGAGGTCGATTACACAGTCGAACCGCTCCCGACGCCGGGTCACGACGTGCCGGCCGACGAGGTAGAGGAGTTCGCTTCCGTCCATCTGTTCCTCGCACGTGGACGCGCTGTGCGCCGAGAGCTTGCAGCGGACGGCACTGGCGCGATGACCGTGGCGCGGATCTGCCGCGAGCTCGACGGTCTTCCGCTCGCGATCGAGCTCGCCGCCGCGCGTGCGAAGGCGCTCTCCCTCGACGAGATCGCGGCCGGCCTCGATGATCGCCTTCGCTTTCTCCGCTCATGGGGCCGCCTTGCCGACCCGCGTCACCAGACGCTCCGGACCACAATCGACTGGAGCTACGACCTTCTCTCGACTGACGAGCGGGCGCTGCTCGAAGGCCTCTCCGTGTTTGCCGGAGGCTTCTCACTTGCCGCAGTCGCCGCGATCTGCCTGGACGGCGACGAGGCCCGCGCCCTGGAACTCGTCCTACAGCTGGTGACATCCTCGCTCGTCGTTGCCCAGGATCACAGAGGAGCGACGCGTTACCGGCTCCTCGACACGATCCGAGAGTACGCGGCCGAACGACTCGAGGAAGGCGGCGCGGTGGATCTGGTCCGGCGCGGCCATGCGAAGCACTTCCTCCAGGTCGCGCGCCAGGCCAGTCCCGACCACGTCCGTTTCGTGCCACGAGAGCAGAGAGCGGGCTTGGCACTGCTCGACGCCGAGCGCGAGAATATGCACGCCGCCGTGCAGTGGGCGGTCGCCAACGAGTCGGACTTGGCGCTGCCGCTCGCGGTCGAGCTGCGCCCCTACTGGCTCATCCGCGGCTACGTGCGTCAGGGCCTTGACTGGCTCGAGGAAGCTCTCGTATGCACGCCACCCGACTCATCTTCCATTCGTGTCCAGGGTCTTGCGGCAGCTGCCCTGCTGGCGCGGCTTGCGGGCGAGTTCGAACGTGCGCAATCGTTCGCGGAGGAGGGAATCGCGGCCGCCCACGAGAACGGGCCCGACCGCGCCGTCGTGACGTGCCTGAACGTCCTGACGACCATCGCAGGTCTCGCAGGTGAATACGACCGCGCCCGCGCGCACTGCGACGAGGCGGTAGACATCGCACGGCGCTTGGACAGCACGCGTCTAGAGGCGATAGCTCTGTTCATCCTCGCCGAGACGGCTCTGCACACTCGGAGGTACGGCGATCTCCGGGAGATCGGAGGCCGTTCACTCGAGCTCTCGCGCGCTATCGAGGACCAGGAAGGCATGGCCCTCGCGCTCAGCAGGCTCGGCCTGGGAGCGGCGCACGAGGCGCGGCTGGAGGACGCCTGGAGCCAACTCAGCGAAGCACTCGACTACGCGAATAGCCTCGGTTTTTCGGGGGTCCCCGCAATCTGCTGCTACGGGCTCGCCGTTGTGGCCGCCGGCTGGAACGACCCGGTTCGGGGTGCACGCCTGCTGGGAGCGGCAGACGAACTGCGGCGGGGCAGCGGCGTGCTGCTGCCGGCAGAGGCCGAGGCCCGCGAAGACGCATTGGAGGCGATACGCCGCACTCTCTGCGGCGACGAAGTGGCCACGGCCCTCGATGAGGGTCGCCGCCTGCGCCTTGACGAGGTGCTGACCGAGACGCGCACCCTGGCGCCGCCTACCGCTGCGTCGTAGCTCTTCGGCGCGAGTGCACGAGTGCGTGTAACGAGCTTGTAACCCGAGTCGGCGACCGTCTGGTCTCATGGAAGGCGAGATCCAGCAGGCCACGTCCAGGCTCATGCGTTCGCTCGAACACGGTGACGCGTCGAGCGCGGCCTGCCTGTATGCCGACGACGCGAGAGTGCTCGCGCCTGCGGGCGAGCTGCTTCGAGGGCGGACCGAGATCGAGGCCTACTGGCGCGCAGGAATTGCCCTTGGACTCTCGACGGTCACGTTCGAAGGTCAGCTGTTCGCGGCTGTGGCCGGCAAGGTCATCGAGATCGGTCGGTACGCCGTCGCGGCCAGGATCGCTCGCCATGGGCGGATTGTCGATCGCGGCACCTATCTCGCCCTCCACGCCCAGGTCACCGACGGCTCCTGGCGCCGAACCGTCGACGTCTTCAACCCGGACGAGTCGATCACGGCTCGATACGACGATCGAAAGGAGGAGCAGTGATGGATAGGAAGAGAGCAGTCGTCGCGGCGACCGCGATGCTCGCGCTGACGGTCGTGGTCGCTACCGCAGCTGTGTCCGCATCCGCGGCGAAGACCCCGCGCAAGGCGGGTGCGGGATACGCGCTCGTCGGCACGTGGGACGTAACGCTGTCCCTGCCGGGGCAGCCGCCGGGACGCGTTCTGGCGACATTCGCCGGTGACGGCACGACCGTGGAGAGCGCGGCCGCCCCGCCGGCGCTTCGCGGTGCGTCACACGGAGTGTGGGAGCGGATCGGCCCGTATCTCTTCTCGGTCACGAGGATCTTCTTCAGATTCAATCCGCAGACCGGGGCGTTTCTGGGCACGCAGAAGGTGAACGCGACCGTCCGAGTCGCACAGGACGGCCAGACGTTTTCCGCTGTATCGATCTCCGAGCAGCGTGACCCGTCGGGAAACCTCGTGGTCGGGGGGCTGCGAGGCACTGCACAAGGTACGAGGCTTGAAGTCGAGCAGATCCCGGACCGACCGTAGCGCCGGCAGCGGAGAAGGTCCGAGGTCACGCGGGCCTTCTCCGCTCGTGCCGCCAGCCGAGCCGGGCCTCGCCCGAGGCCGACGTACCTAGATACTCAGAGTGGCTCGACCGCCTTGCTCACGATCCAGGCGTGCTTGCCGACGCGGCGACCCCGGGTGAAGCCGTACTGCTCGAAGAGCTCGACGGTCGCGCTGAAGAGGAAGCGGCCCTGTGCCTCGCGACCGGCGGTCATCTCCGGGATGGCCTCGACGAGGCCGCCGCCGAGACGGGCGATCTGGGCGAGCGCCCCCTCCAGGCCTGCCCGGGCGATGCCCTGACCGCGATGCCTCTTGTCGACGAAGATGCAGGTGATCCGCCAATCCGGCCGCGGCGGAGCGTCCTTGTCGTACTCACGCTTGTGCTTGATGCCCGGGAGCTCCTCCGGGCTGCCGTACTGGCACCAGCCCTGGGCAGCGCCGTTCTCGTCGATCACGAGCGCGGCATGTGCGCGGCCCGTACGGACGCGGTCCTCCTTGGCCTCGCGATAGTCGATTCCCTTCTCTCCGCACTCGGGGTGATAGCCGATGCACCAGCAGCCACCGTAAACCCCGTTGTTGCGCTCGACGAGCTCAGCGAAGGCGTCCCATGTTGATGCGTCGAGTTGTCGGATCGCATACGGCATGGTCGGGTCCTTCGATGGTAGGTGTTTCGTCGAACGACCCGCCCGCGCCCGAAGGCCGGCCTACGCCGCCTGTGCGACCTCCGTGACGATCTCGTAGCGCTCCTCGATGTGCGTCCAGACTTCGCATCGCATCCGTCGCTGCTCGATCTCGCTCGTCGCGCCTGCCCGCCGCAGCAGCACCGTGGCCAGGCGCTCGGCCTGCTCGCCCGTCAGCCTCGGCCGCGTCAGAACCAGTGGTCTCTTCATCGTTCCCCCCATGAGTCTCGGTAGCCGCGTCAAGTGCGGGAATGGCGTTCGCCGCAACCCGCCTCGACGGCGAGCACGTTGAACCAGCGGTGGCCGCTGCGTACGTGGTCACGGAACAGGCGCGTCACGAGACGTCGCCTTCGACCAGACACCAGAAGCGCCTGGGTGCCCGCGGCCGTGAGCAGCGACAGCGTCACTGCCAAGAGAGTTACCTCCACGCCTTTCCCCCTGTCCCCCTCGGGGCCACGCTCTCGCGGCCCACGAATGCCCGGACAGTAGCGAGGGCAGGGCCAGCCGAGTAGCTAATTCCTGCTCACCGGAGGTCTAGGTCCCCGGTTGACGACCTCTCAGATCCCCGCGCCGATCCTGGACGTGCGGCTGGCACGCAAGTGCCACACCGCTCGGCCGAGCGACCGTGACTCAACCGGTCTGAACGACGGCCTCGACCACGACGGCTAGGCGGTCTTCGGCCACGCGAGACCGACCGGCGGTCGCTTCGCCTGAGGCTTCCCATCCTTGGGCCATTCGTTTGCCCACTTCCGGGCGATGACGTCGTCGAGGGTGACTGCGCCGCTCGATTGGAGCGCATCCCGAAAGCCGAACGGATCGCGTCCTTCGAGGATTGCGAGGCAGTCGTTGCAGAACGCGATCGGCCAGTGGACCTCGAGAACGCGCGCGTAGGCGAAGACTTCTTGCGGCGAGGGGTGGGCGCACGCCCCGCCGTGGGGACGACCGTCGGTCGGCGACCGATTCAGCTTGATGGCTTCGGCGAGCCTGCCGCTGCGCATGTAGGTGTATCCCCGCGGTCGCGAGTCGATGTAGACGTCGACGTACTGGTCGTCCATGCGACAAACCGTAGGGCACGTGCGGTTGCGGTCAATAGCTGTCCGTTCAGATCCGTGATCTGTAGTCGCCGCCCTCGAGGACAGCCGTCACCGACGCACGCCGGAATCCACCGGCGCGGGGCCGACTCGGACCGTCATCGCGTTTGGCCTGCGGGTCTTGCGGGGTAGCGAATCGGCAGATCGAAATGGGAGGTTTAGGATGGCCGATCACGTTGCCACCGCAGAAATCGACGTCAAGGCTCCGGCCAAGCGAGTCTGGACAGCTCTGACCGATCCAGAGCAGATCGAGCAGTACATGTTCGGCTCTCACGTCGAGACAGACTGGGAACCCGGCAGTCCCATCGTGTGGAAGGGCGAGTACGAAGGAAAGAAGTACGAGGACAAGGGAGAGATCCTCGACATCGAGCCCGAGAAGCGGCTGAAGGTGACGCACTTCAGCCCGTTGAGCGGCAAGGAGGATCTCCCGGCGAACTACCACACGCTCCTGTACGAGCTCGAGGAGCAGGGAGATCGGACGCGCGTCTCGTTGAGCCAGGACAACAATGCAAGCGAGGACGACGCCGAGCACTCGCGAGACAACTGGCAGAAGATGCTGACCGGCCTCAAGGAGCTTGTCGAGCGAGGCTGAGAACGGAATCCCGGCCGAATGGTGCGACGCGAGATGCGGACGCTACGGTCGCCGCCGGGTGCGAGCAACCGATCGAGGCTGGGGCATCCGTGACAGGCGACGCTTGACGGCCCCGTTGCCGACGCCGGCAAAGATCGGCGCGCTCGTGAACAACGCGGTGGGCTGTGCCCGGCGCCTGAAATCCCGCTCCCTGCCCGTCACGTTCGACCAAGCCGCGCGAGTCGACCGGTTTGCGAGACGGCAGGACGGGCACATGCGATGTGATGCTCATCGCCGGGACACAGGTGCCTCTTGCCGCCGTTGCGATGCTCGCGCTTCGCCTGCATCGAATCGGGGAGCTCGAGCTGTCCTCCCGCATCGGCTTCGCGGTCGACCTGGACCGCGCCGAGCTGAGCCTCAGCACACGCGAGCGCAACCAGCTCCTCCGCATCCTGGACGACGGGCCAGAGAGCTTCGACGAGCTGCGGGCCGCTCTCCGTCGAGACTAGGCCGAGCGCGCGAGACTCGGCCCGGAGTCGACGAGTACAATTCGAGACAAGCGATCCACTCTTCCTCCGCTCTGACCGCTCCCGGCCATCGCGCCGGTAGAGCGAAAGGAGGAAAGGTCATGTCGCGCTTCCAGCTCGTCTTTCGCAGTGACGGCGAAAGGGACCGGATCGAGCATCGCTACAACGACTCGGAGGGGGAACCCCAGATCGACGGGCGCTTGCTCGTCGACGGGGAGACGTACGACATCCGTGGCGTGGAGTGGTTGGTCCGCCGCGAAGATGTCGGCGGGACGGCGCGCTTCGTCTGCACGCTCGTGGTCGAGCACAGCGACCGGTGATCGTCGCCGGCACGACTCTCCGCGCCGACCAGGTGCGCCAGCTCGCCGTGATGCTCGACGGTGAGCTCGCAGCGAAGCTCGACCGGGCTGTCACGAACAAGAACTCCATCGTCGCGCTGACGATCGCCGACCGGGAGCGCATCGTGGCCGTGCTCGACAGTGAGTCGCCTTCGGCGCTCGTCGAGCTCCACGGCATGCTCGTCAAGCAGCTGGCGCAGCAAAAGCGACGTGACGCTCAGGATCTCCAGACGAAACGCAATCAGGCTCGCGCTCGGTCGGAACACGAAGTCTCGTAGGCCGCCCTCATCGCCGCGGGCAGTTGCGGCGGACGGCGTTCCAGCGTCTGTCGGGCGACCAGGTGGCGAGAAGGCGTTCGGGCGCGGGCGCCGGCGAATGACTCGGCCCGCGCTCGGCGCCCGATGAGTCAGCTGCCGCGCAGCGGTCTACACCCCACCACCACGAGACGGAGGGCCGAGCAATGGGCGAGATCCACGTGCACGAGTTCATCAGCGCCGACGGCGTGATCGACGCGCCGGTGTGGACATTCGAGTACGGCTTCCTTCCCGAGATGGGCGAGGCCATCGGCGCGATGACCGCCCGCAGCAAGGGAATCCTGCTCGGGCGCACGACCTACGAGATGTTCGAGCCCGCCTGGTCGGTCCGGACCGTCGAGGACGACCCCGGCGCGCCGTTCTTCAACGACACGACGAAGTACGTCGTCTCCGGGACGCTCACCGAAGCGACCTGGCGGAACTCCGAGATCGTCGGGCCGTACGACGCCGAGGCGATCCGCAGCCTGAAGGACGACGTCGACGGCGACCTCTACGTGAGCGGGAGCGGCACACTCGTCCGCGCGATGCTCGACGACGGCCTGATCGACGGGCTCCACCTCTTCGTCTACCCGCTCACCCGCGGCGAGGGCCCACGGCTCTTCCCCGAAGGCGCGGCCGCGCGGAAGCTGTCGCTCGAGGCGAACGAGTCGTACGACAACGGGGTCGTCTACCTTCACTACCGGCCGCAAGCGTGACCGGGGAGACGGAGATGCGGAAGGTCGTGCTCTACCAGCTCCTGTCGCTCGACGGCGTGGCGGAGGAGCCGAGCGACTGGATGTTCGACGGCGGACGCGAGCTCTTCGAGAACCTCGGAGCCGTCATCGCGACGCAGGACGACATCCTCCTCGGCCGTGGCACGTACGACTACTGGGTCGACTACTGGCCGTCGTCGGACTTCGAGCCGTTCGCGACGTTCGTCAACACGACGCGGAAGCACGTCTTCACCTCGTCGCCCCTCGCCGGGGAGTGGACGAGCACGGTCGTCGCCGACCGGCCGCTCGTCGACTACGTCACCGACCTGAAGCGGCAGGAAGGGGGCGACATCGGCATCCACGGAAGCATCGAGCTGGCACGCTCGCTGCTCTCGGCCGGCCTCGTGGACGAGCTCCGGCTGGTCGTCGCCTCGACCCTCGCGCACACGGGACGCAAGCTCTTCGATGGGACCGACGAGGCAGGCATGCGGACGCTCGAGCTGCTCGACAGCAGGCGCACCGAGGCGGGCTCGCTGCTCCTCGCCTACCGCGTCGCGGTCAGCTGACGGCGCAGCCAGGTGGAGGTGGAATGATCGTCAGGCGTCGAGGCGTTCGCGGATGAGCGGCACGACGTCGTCCGGGTCGGGGTAGCGCCCGAGCATCGACTTCGTGAACACGAGCTCATCGTCGAGGTGCACGTCGAAGATGCCGCCGACGCCGGCCACGACCTCGATCGCGCCGATCTCGTCGTCCTCCCACTCCTCGAGCAGCCGCGCCACCAGACCGGTGGCGTTCGTCCGCGCGCCTCAGGGGACGCAGTACTCGATCCGGACCTGGTGCTTCTCGGCCATTCGCGGCATTCTGACACGCGAGCGGCCTCCGCCCGTTCGGCTGCGGAGACCGCTCACCTCTCCCAGGTCTACACGCTGCGGATCGCGATCGTCTCGAGCCAGGTCGAGGGGATCGCGACCGGACCTGCGCTCGTACCGGCGTACCGCCCGGCGAGCGCGACGAGGTCGGCGAAGAGGCCGTCCCTACCCGCGGCACCGGCGGCCTCGAACGCCTTCAGCGTCGGCCCGTAGTAGGTGCGGAAGTAGTCGACGAACGCCTCGGCCGAGCGGAAGCGGAACGTGAACGTCCGCTCCGTCGTCCGGAGCTCGGAGATCGTGTCGCCGAACAGCTCCCGCAGGTGCGACTCCGTGCCCCAGAGAAGCGGCGACGCGACGCCCGGCGGCGGCGGGACGTGCGCCGTGACGACCTTCAGCATCTCGCCGATGAAGCCGTCGGGCGTCCAGGTCGCGAGACCGATCCGGCCGCCCGGGCGGCAGACGCGCGCGAGCTCGCTCGCCGCCTTCCGCTGGTTCGGAGCGAACATCGAGCCGAACACCGACAGCACCGCGTCGAAGCTCCGGTCGACGAACGGGATCGCCTCGGCGTCCCCCTCGACCAGCTCGATCTGCACGCCCTCCGCCTCGGCGCGGAGCCGGCCGCGCTCGAGGAGCGCCGGGACGTAGTCGATCCCGATGACGTCCGCGCCGCAGCGCGCCGCGGCGATGGCCGCGTTGCCGCTGCCGGTCGCGACGTCGAGGACGCTCCACCCCGCCTGCACGTCGACCGCGTCGGCGAGCGCCTCCGCGACGGGCTGGATGAGCGTCGCCACGGCGTGGAAGTCGCCGCTCGCCCACATCACCTGCTGCCGCTGCTTCACGGCGTCGAGGTCGGGCGCATCGATGGTTGCAACAGTCATTGTCAGACCTCCATGGTCTCGTCGTCCAGGACGGTCTCGGCGACGTGCTCGAACGAAAGCTCCGCGCGCCGCGCGGCCTCTCGAACGACGTCGACCGCACCCGCCTCGAACAGGAACAGGCACGTCTCGTCCTCGGGGACGAAGATCGAGCGCAGGAACCGGACCGGCGTTCCCTCCCGCGTCAGGTCCGCGGACGCGATGCGCGCACGCTCCGCGTCACGGCCGACAGCGTCGGGATCCGTGCGGGAGACGTGAAACTCAACGAGGAACTCGGCCATGCGCCCGACGGTACGGGCGTGCGCCCGTGGGCGAAACCACGGAGACCCCGAGTCTTAATCCCCCCGGCCGGCGGTCACGAGAAGCGCCGCGAGCCGGGCGCGCGAGCGGACGCCGAGCTTCGCGTACACGTTCCGCAGGTGGAACTCGACCGTGTTGACGGTCACGACGAGCGCCTGCGCGATCTCCTTGTTCGCGAGCCCGTCCGCGGCGAGCTCCGCGACGCGGCGCTCGGCGGGCGTCAGCTCGCCCGCCGGCGAGGCGCGTCGCGCCCCCACCCGCTGGAGCTCCGAGCGCGCGTCGTCGGCCCAGCCCGGCGAGCCGAGCCGGTCGAAGGCCGCGGCGGAACGGGTCAGCGACTCCCGTGCCGTGCCCCACTTCTTCGCCCGCCGCTGAGCCCGTCCGAGGGCGAGGAGCGACCGGGCGCGCTCGAAGGGCAGGCCGAGGGCGCCGTAGGCGGCGGCCGCCACGCGCAGCTCCTCCGCCGCGCGCTCGTCGTAGGCGCCCGCAAGCCGGACGAGCGCCGCGCAGCGCCGCGCGCCCGCGAGTCCCCAGGGATGCTCCTGCTGCTCCGAGAGCGCCGCCAGCCGCACGGTCACCGCGCGTGCCTCCTCGAGGTCGCCGGCCTCGACGAGCGCCTCGACGAGATCCGGCGCGACCGGGTACGTGCCCGGGTCGTTCACGCCTTCCCGCTCCGTCCTCACCCAGACGGTGCGCAGGCTGTCGGCCGCACGGGCCGCTTCGTGCGAGAGGAGAGCGGCCACACCCCGTGCGCGGAGCGCTTCGAGCATGTCCCATCGGTTCCCCGTCCGCTCCGCAAGCGCGATCGCCTCGGTCGCCCAGCGCTCCGCCTCGCCCGCGTCTCCGCGACCGGCGGCAAGGAGCGCGCGGCAGCGCTCGTACATCGGCCAGAGCAGCAGCTCGCGCTCGGAGAACTCCGACCACTCGTCGAGCAGCCGCTCGGCCTCGTCCCAGCCGCCGGTGCGTAGCTCGAGCTCGCACAGGTGGAGCCGCTGGAGCGCGTACGACGAGGGCTCGCCGCGCTGGTCTGCCATCACCATGAGCCGCGTCAGCGCCTCTCGCGCCGGTCCGATCTCCCCCCGCCAGACGAGCCGCTGACCCGCGATCCGCTCGGGTGACTGCGCGATGTAGAAGGCATCGTTCGAGGCCCCGCGGAAGCGCTCGCACAGATCGTCGATGGGGTTTCCGCTCATGCTGCGCGTCCACGCGAGGGCGTAGAGCGCGACGCGCTCGGCGTCCGGCCCTGCGCGACGCGACGCGCGCAGCGCCTCGAGCGCCCAGCCCTCGGCCTCCTGCACCCGTTCGACACGAACGGCCGCGACGTTCTCGGCCATCTCCGCGAGCACGGGCGCGCGGGCTCTCGCGACGGTCCCGGCCGCGGCGAGCGCCGCCTCGAGGTGGGCCTGGATCTCGTCGTTGTCGGAGACGGTGCCCCCTGCGAGGAGCAGGTGGGCCCTCACGCGCTGCGGGCCGTCGGAAAGCGACTCCAGCTCGGGGCCGATCAGGTCGGTGACACGCTGCCGCTCGCCCGCGACCTCGAGATACCGGCCCAGCTCGAACACGCGCTCGATGCGCTCCGGCGCGCCGGCCGGCGTGAGCCGCAGCGCGTGCTCGCCGAGGACAACGGCGTCCGCCGTCGCGCGGCCGCGCGCGGACGCGTCGCGGGCAGCCGCAGCCACCCGGCTCGCAAGCTCGGAGTCGGGCAGCTCGGTGGCGAGCGCCAGGTGAAGCACGCGAAGCTCGTCGTCCGCCGTCGACTCCGCGAGCGCCGTGTGGAGCTCCCGCCGGTCTCGCGCGCGAGACCGCTTGACCGCCGCGGCGGCAACCAGTGGATGGGATGGGCGGACGCGGTCGCCGTCGATCACCAGCACGCCCGCGTCCACGGCGTCGTCGAGCGCGTCCGTCCCCGCGATCGCGGTGAGCTGCGAGAGCCGGGGGTCGGCCGTGAGCGCGACGGCGAGCAGGAGCCTCCGGACCGGCGGCCGGAGCCGCGCGACCCGCGTGCCGAGGAGCTCCTCCACCGAGTCGGGCAGGGGCAAGTCGTCGACGGTGTCGAGCGGCCCTCCCTCCGCGAGCGTGCGGCCGACCTCGAGCGCGAAGAGCGGGTTGCCGAGCGTCGTGTCGGCGATCCGACGGACGAGCTTCCGGGGGAGATCGAGGCCGAGCCGCTCCGCGAGGACACGGCGCAGGGCGCCCATGCTCAACGGCTCCACCTCGAGCCGTGCGAGCCCGCCCGGCCCGAGTGCCGCCTCGAGGGCCGGCTGTCCCTCCGATCGCGCCGCGAGGAGGAAGCGGACGGGGACGCCCTCGAGCCGACGCGCCGCGTATGCCAGCGCGTCGGCAGACGGGCGATCGAGCCACTGGATGTCGTCGATCGCGACGAGGAGGGGCTGCCGGGCGGCAAGCGTGCGCAGGGCGCCGAGGAAGCCGACCGAGATCGCCGGCCCCTCGGGCGGCGGCCCCGTCGGCGCCGCGCGGAGGAGCGCGACCTCGAGCGCGTGCAGCTGGGGGGCCGGGAGGCCGCCGAGCTCGTTCGAAGCGATCCCGTCGAGCAGATCGATCAGCGTCGCGAACGAGTGCTGGGCCTCGGCGTCGGTCGGTCGTGCCGCGAGGACGCGAAGCCCGTGCTCGCGGGCTGCGTCGACGCCCGCCTCCCAGAGCGACGTCTTCCCGATGCCGGGGCCGCCGACGAGCACGAGCGCCGTCGGTTCCCCTGCCGAGAGGAACTCTCGGACCCCCGCGAGCTCGGCCTCGCGGCCGACGAGCGCGGTGCGGCTCGCACGCGGCGCGACGGGCAACACCGCGGGCGGCGCGACCGCCTCCGGCCCCGTCGACGGACGCTCGAGGCGGGGGTCCTGGACGAGCATGCGGCGCTCGAGGTCCTTCAGCGCCGGACTCGGCTCGTTCCCGCGCTGGTCGGCGAGCTCGCGCCGGAACGACTCGTAGCTTGCGAGCGCCTCGGCCGGGTGACCGGCGCGGTAGAGGGCGAGCATCTGCTGGGAGCGGAGGCGCTCGCGGAGGGGGTGATTCGGGACGAGCGCCTCGAGCTCGCCGACCACGTCGGCGTCGCGGCCGACCGCAAGGTCGGCCTCGATGCGCCACTCCAGCGCGGTCAGCCGGAGCTCCTCGAGGCGGGCGGCCTCGTGTCGGGCGAAGGGCTCCGAGAACTCGGCCAACGCAGGTCCGCGCCACAGCGCCAGAGCGCACTGGATGACGTCGGCCGCGTCGCCGGGCCGGCCGCCGGAAAGCGCGGCACGGCCGTCGGCAACGAGCCGCTCGAAGCGGTCGAGATCGAGCTCGTCCGCCTCGAGCTCGAGCGCGTACCCGGGGGGACGCGTGTGCAAGCGCGGCTCGGGGAGCACCCTGCGGAGCTGCGAGACGTAGGTCTGCACCATCTTCCGCGCCGAGTCGGGGACGGCGTCGCCCCACAGGTCGTCGACGATCCGCTCGCGCGAGACCGTTCGGTTCGCGTCCAGGAGCAGCACGGCGAGCAGCGCCCGCTGCTTGCGCGCCGCGATCGGCAGCGAGGTGGCGCCGTCGACGACTTCGAGCGGGCCCAGGAGGCGGAATTCCATCGGTCGCGGGTCGAGGCTACACCCTCCCGTGCAGGGTCCCCGCGCCCGGTCACCGCGGTCCCACCGGGGGCTCACCGGGGCTCCGACCGACGCTCAGCCCTTCGCGTACACCGGGACGTGTTCGACGTAACGTTCGGCGAGTGACGGAGCCGTACGCCCACGACGTCTCTCCGACGTGACCCCGGTCGGGTCGGCCCGCAGGGCCGCCGCGCGGCTGCTCGTGGCGGCGCTGGCCCTTGGGCTCGTCGGGTGCACGGGCGACGAGCCGGACGCCCCCGCGCCGCCCGTCGGGCGGTTCGCGCGTCAGATCGCCGACGCCGGCGGCGATCGCGTGATCGTCTTCGTCTCCGACGACGGCCGGGAGTACGAGGCGACCGCCGGACGCCGACGGGCCCGCCCCGACGAGCAGTTCCGGATCGGGAGCGTGACGAAGACGTTCACCGCGGCGATCGTGCTCCAGCTCGTGGAGGAGGGCCGCCTCCGCCTGGACGACACGCTCGAACGCCACCTGCCGGGCGTCGCGCCGAGCGGAAACGTGATCACGATCCGCCATCTGCTCGCGCATCGCTCCGGGCTCGCCGACATCACCGAGTTCCCGGCGTGGCTGGACCAGGCGAGCCGCTCCCCGTCGACCCGCCCCATCGACACGCTCCGCTACGCGGCGTCGCAGCCGATGGCCTTCAAGCCCGGCGCCGAATGGGGCTACTCGAACACGAACTACATCGCGCTCGGGCTCGTCATCGAGAGGCTCACCGGCGAGACGTACCAGCGGGAGCTCGAGGAGCGGATCCTCGAGCCGCTGGGGCTCGACGACACCGAGCTGCCGAGGACGCGACAGGTCCAGGGGCTGGACGACGCGGGTGAGAACCCCAACGTGCCCTGGGCCGCCGGTGGGCTCGTCTCGACCACGCGCGACCTCTCGCGCTTCTTCTCGGCGCTCCTCTCGGGCGATGTGCTCTCCGAGAGCTCGCTCGCAGAGATGAAGGAGCGGATCGTCGTCGATCCGGGCTCCGGGTTCGCGAGCGGGCACGGCATCTTCTCGAACGACATCGCATGCGGGCGCGCCTGGGGCCACGACGGCGGGATCCTCGACTACGCGACGCTCGTGCGTGCGACCGAGGACGGGGAGCGCGTCGCGGTCGTCTCGGTGCACGGGGGCGCGCTCACGGGCGAGCCCCCCGACGAGGCGGCGCTGCTCTGCCCGCCGACGTCGTCGCGCTGAGGCACGTCACACTTCCCGGGTGACCGAGGCCCGGACCGTCGTCCTCGTCGAGGGGGCAAGCGACCAGCATGCGCTCGAGGCGCTTGCAAGGCGACTCGGGCGCGATCTCGCCGCCGAAGGCGTGGTCGTCGTCGAGATGGGCGGCGCGCAGGCGATCGGAGCCTGCCTCGAGCGGTTCGGCCCACGCGGGCTCGGCCTGCGGCTCGCGGGCCTCTGCGACGCCGGTGAGGAGCCGTACGTCCGCCGGGCGCTCGAGCGCGCCGGCCTCGGCGCCGACCTCACCCGCCGCGGCATGGAGGCGCTCGGCTTCTATGTCTGCGACGTCGACCTGGAGGACGAGCTGACCCGCTCGCTCGGCCCCGGCGCCGTGGAGCGGGTCATCGAGGCCGAGGGCGAGACCTCCTCGTTCCGCACGTTCCAGAAGCAGCCCGAGAAGCGCGGCCTGACACGCGAGGAGCAGCTCCGGGCCTTCATGTGGAACCGGAAGATCCGCTACGCCACGCTCCTGGTGGAGGCGCTCGACCTCACCCGCGTGCCGCGGCCGCTCGATCGCCTCCTGGCCACCGTCTAGCCCTCGTCAGCGCAGCGAGCCGGCGAGCTCGTCGAGGAGAGCGAGCGCGTCCTGCAACCCGTCCTCCATGCCCGAGGCGACGATCATGTCCCGCACCTCGCGGCTCGGGCACGCGACGAGGATCGTGAGCCTCGTCCGCCCGTTCGCCTCCGCGAGCGTCACGGTGTCGACGACCTCCTCGCCGGGCTCCGGCTCCGGCACGCCCTCGTACACCTCCGTGGTGACGATCCGCTCGTCCGGGACGATCTCGCGGTAGGTGCCGTGGAAGGCGACCTCCTGGCCACCGTCGGCGACCATCGCATAGCGCCATGCGCCGCCGACGCGGAGGTCGATCTCGACCACCGTCATCGTGCCGCGCCTCGCGTGCCACCAGCGCCGGACGAGATCGGGCTCGGTGTACGCACGGTAGACGAGGTGCTTCGGTGCATCGAACTCCCGCGTGATGAGGATCTCCTCGTCGGTCGGGAGGGTCACGGTCGCCGAGCGGCTACTCGTGGTCGTCATCGTCTTCCTCCTTTCGCTCGAGCTCGTCGAGGACGCGGTCGAGCGCGTCGAATCGCTCCGTCCAGATGCGCTCGTAGCCCTTCACCCAGTCGTGGATCGGCTTGAGCGCCCGGCCGTTCAGCGAGTACAGCCGTTGCCGTCCTTCGTCACGTACGTCGACCGCCCCCACTTCGCGGAGCACCCGCAGATGCTTCGAGACCTGCGGCTGGGCCAACCCGAGGAGCCGAACGAGGTCGTTCACGGGTCGCTCACCCTCGGCGAGGACGTCGAGGATCTGCCTCCGCCGGGGCTCGGCGACCGCGTTGAACGCGTCCGTCGTCGTCGCCGCTCGTGCCATGCTGCCATTATATACCTATATAGGAATACTTCAAACGGATCCCCGGGCAGCGAGGCGCCGACTGCACGATCATGCGTCGGAGAGATGGACGAGGCTGAGATGAGCACGGCTGTCGGGACGGCGATCCGGCGGCTCGACGCGGTCGGCGACGCGCAGATCGAGGCGCTCGCGGGCATCCTTGTCGACGCGATCGACAGCGACGCGGGCGTCAGCTTCCTCCACCCCCTCGAGCCCGCCCGGGCGCAGGAGTTCTGGCGCGGCGTGGCCGACGACGTTGCCGCGGGGCGGCGGGCACTACTGGTTGCGGAGGATGACGCCGGCATCGTCGGCACGGTCCAGCTCGTGCTCGCTCAGCCCGAGAACCAGCCGCACCGCGCCGATCTGTCCAAGATGCTCGTTCATCGCCGTGCGCGACGACGCGGTCTCGGAGCGGCGCTCCTCGAGGCGGCCGAGGAGACGGCGCGCGACTGCGGCAAGACGCTGCTCGTCCTCGACACGAACACCGGCAGCGACGCGGAGCGCCTCTACGCCCGGATGGGCTGGAGCCGCGTGGGCGAGATCCCGGACTATTCGATCCAGCCGCGCGGCGGGCTCCGCGCGACCACGGTCTTCTACAAGAAGCTCTGAAGCTCTAGGCGCGCGGGACGACGAGGCCCGACTCGTACGCGACGACCACGGCCTGCGCGCGGTCGCGGAGGCCGAGCTTGCGCAGCACGTGGCTGACGTGGGTCTTGACGGTCTCGTCGCTCAGGACGAGGCGCTCGGCGATCTCGTGATTCGAGAGGCCCTCGGCGAGCAGGCCGAGGATCTCCTTCTCGCGCGGTGTCAGGACCGACAGCTCCTCCGCCCGGAGCTCGCGGCGTGGGCGGAGCCGCGCGAACTCCGCGATCAGGCGCCGCGTGATCGCCGGTGCGAGGAGGGCGTCTCCCGCCGCGATGACCCGCACCGCCTCGAACAGCGTCTCGGCCGGCACGTCCTTCAACAGGAAGCCGCTTGCCCCGGCGTGCAGGGCGTCGTAGACGTACTCGTCGAGGTCGAACGTCGTCAGGATGAGGATGCGCGGGAGCGGCTCCTCCGCGCCCGCGCAGATCACCCGCGTCGCCTCGATCCCGTCCATCACAGGCATCCGCACGTCCATCAACACGACGTCGGGGCGGTGCTCGACGCTGAGCCGCACCGCCTCGGCGCCGTCCGCGGCCGCCCCCACGACCGTGATGTCCTTCTGCGTCTCGAGCAGCGCCGAGAACCCGGCCCGAACGATCTCCTGATCGTCGGCGACGATGGCGCGGATCACGCCGTCGTCCCCGACGTCGGGAGCGTGACCTCGACGACGAACCCGCCGCCCTCGGCTGCCCCGCAGGAGAACGTCCCGCCGGCGATCGTCGCGCGGTCGCGCATCCCCACGAGCCCGTGCCCGGCCGTGAGCTCGCCGTCCGGGAGGCCGGGGCCGTGGTCGCGTACGCGGAGAAGCAGGGTGTCCTCGCCGTACGAGACCTCGACGTCGACGTCCGCTCCCGGCGCATGGCGGCGGGCGTTGGTCAGCGCCTCCTGGACGATCCGGTACGCGGCGAGGTCGATGCCCGCGGGCAGCACGACGGCCTTCCCCTGCATGATGAGGCGGATCCGCGTGCCTGCGTCGCGCGCGGTGTCGACGAGCTCCGGGAGCTGGTCGAGCCCGGGCTGCGGCGAGCGGTCGGCCTCGCCGGCCACGTCCTCGCGCAGCACGCCGAGCAGGCGCCGGGTCTCGGTGAGCGCGTCGCGGGCCGTCACGGCGATCGCCTCGAACCGGCCCCGGGCGTCCGCCGAGAGGCGCGGTGAGGTCAGTCGCGCGGTCTCGCTCTGTACCGCGATCACGGAGAGGTGGTGGGCGACGATGTCGTGCAGCTCGCGGGCGATCCGGGCGCGCTCCTCCATAGCGGTCTGCTCGCGCTCGCTCATCGCCATCCTCTGCTGCGTCGCGGAGAGCGCGTCCACGATCTCCGTCCGCCGCCGCGTCGACTCGCCGACGATCACCGCCCCGACGACGAGGAGGAAGGGCGCCACGCTCGAGAGCCGCGCGGATCGGCCGTCGAACGGGACCGCGGCGTTGAAGAAAAACGGCAGCGCGAGCGCGGCCCCGTACACGAGGCCGCGTCGGGCAACGAGGTGGCCGGCCAGGTAGAGGAGGACGCCGATCGCGGTGAGCGTCAACGACGCCTCCGGGGCGCCGAGCAGCACGAGGACGCAGAACGAGGTCGCGCCGGCCGCGAGGAGCGGGAAGCGGGAGGCGATCAGGAGCGGCGCGACCGCGAGCACGTTGAACGTGACTGCCAGAGCCGTGTCCCCCTGCTGCTCGAACGGGAAGCCCTCGTCGACGTCGGGGGTGTAGATGCTCGCCTCCAGCGCCGCGACGACGGCGAGGGCGAGCGTCAGGGCGATCCGGCCGTCCCGTCCCGAGAACACGCGCTGCGCCACGACGAACGCGCGCTGACCCTCCCGGACGAGCTCCATGGCAGGCATTGTCGCGACCGTCGCTCCACTCCGCGTCGCGCGTGCCCGCCATCTTCCGCCTCCCTCGCGCGGGGGAGGACGGCCCTGCGAATCACCGGCGCGTGGCGGACGAAAGACACCGCTCCCGCGCGACGCCGTCGTGCCGGAGCCGCCGTACCGTCGAAGCCGTGGACCTGACGATCGAGACCCGCCGCCTCACGAAGCGCTACGGTCGAACGCTCGCGGTCGACGGCCTCTCCCTCGCGATCCGGCCGGGCCAGGTCACCGGCTTCGTCGGGCCGAACGGCGCGGGCAAGACGACCACGATGCAGCTCCTGCTCGGCCTCGCGGCCGCGGACGACGGTGAGGCGCTCGTCGCGGGGCGGCGGTACGCGTCGATCGAGCGCCCGCTCACGATCGTCGGGGCGCTCCTCGACGCCGGTGCGCTCCACCCGAGCCGGTCGGCGCGGAACCACCTGCGCTGGCTCGCCCGGAGCAACCGGATCCCGCTCGACCGGGTGGATCACGTCCTGCACCTCGTCGGGCTCTCTGGCGCGCGACGCAGACGCGCCCGCGCACTCTCCCTCGGGATGCGCCAGCGCCTCGGCGTGGCCGCCGCGCTCCTCGGCGATCCCCCGATCCTCATCCTCGACGAGCCGACGATCGGCCTCGACCCCGAGGGAATCCAGTGGATACGGGAGACGCTCCGCGCCCTGGCTGCGGAAGGTCGCACCGTCTTCGTGTCGAGCCACCTCATGGGCGAGCTCGAAGGCACGGCCGACCACCTGATCGTGATCGGCCGCGGCCGGCTCCTCGCGGACCTGTCGGTCGCCGAGCTCATCTCGGCCGCCTCCGACGACCGCGTCGAGGTGCAGACACCCGCGGCGCCCGCCGCGATGACCGTGCTGGCGAACGCCGGCGCCACGGTGATCTCGAACGGACGGGACCGTGTCGTAGTCGAGGGCATGCCGGCCGCCGAGGTGGCGGAACTGCTTGCCGCACACCGGGTGCCCCTCGACGGGCTCGTGTCGACCCGGGCGACGCTCGAGGAGGCGTACTTCCAGCTCACGCGCGGCGCCGCCGAGCACGTCTCCGGCGCGCTGCCCACGGAGAGCACGCGCTCGTGACGGCCGTCCTCCGCTCCGAGTGGCTGAAGCTCCGCACCCAGCGGGGGACCATCGTCGCCTTGACGACGACGGGCGTGCTGATGGTCGGGATGACAGCCTTCTTCGCGGCCGAGTCCGAGACCAACGCCGTGGTCGCGGGAGACGACGACGTCGTCCAGAACGC
Organism: uncultured Actinomycetes bacterium; assembly: GCA_963814565.1. GTDB lineage: Bacteria > Actinomycetota > Thermoleophilia > Gaiellales > Gaiellaceae > Gaiella. The sequence goes on along the minus strand of CAWFDO010000003.1, from coordinate 118,636 downwards.
CCTGACCGGCGTCGTCTTCGCGCAGCTCGCCGTCGTGGTCGCCGGGGCCTCGCTGATCACAGGCGAGTTCGGAACGGGGATGATCCGCACGACGTTCACGGCGACGCAGAGCCGGCTCCGTGTTCTCCTCGCGAAGGCCCTCGTGCTCTCGCTCGTGACCTTTCCGCTCGCGCTCGTCACCTCGATCGCCGCGTTCCTGGTCGCGCAGCCGCTCCTCCGGGACGGCGGCTACGTCACGCCGGCCTACCCGCCGGTGTCGTTGACGGATCCCGGCGTCCCGCGCGCCGTCGTCGGCACCGCCCTGCTTCTCACGGCCTACGCCTTGCTCGCGCTCGGCGTCGGCGCGATCGTGCGGCACTCGGGCGCGACGATCGCCACGAGCATCGGGCTGATCTTTGCCCCGTTCCTCTTCCTCGGCGCCTTCCCGGAGCACATCCGCACGAAGATCGAGCAGCTCACGCCGCTCGCGGGGATGGCGATCCAGTCGACCACCGACCGGATGCTGGCACCGTTCGACGGCCGCCAGGGCATGCCCATCGGACCGTGGGAGGGTCTTGGGGTCGCGTTCGCCTGGGCGCTCGCGGCCCTCGCCGTCGGCTACGCCCTGCTTCGCGCCAGGGATCCCTGAGCCGGCCCGTCGATGCCTAGGGTGTCCTCTTCCGCTGGTCCCGTTCGTCTTCGACGCAACACCGTCCCAACGAGAGGAGGACATCGTGAAGTACATGCTCCTGATCCACCAAGGCGATACCCCGACGCCCGGGTCCGACGCATGGGACCGGCTGTCGGAGGACGAGCGGCAGGCCGTCTATGCGGCGTACGGATCGATCAACCAGACTCCCGGCGTGACACCCGGCGTCCGGATGCAGCCGCCGGAGCTCGCGACGACGGTCCGGGTCGAGGACGGCCGCACGCTCACGACCGATGGGCCGTTCGTCGCTGTCAAGGAGGCACTCGGCGGCTACCTCTTCGTCGAGGCCGACGACCTCGACACAGCGATCGAGCTCGCGTCGCGCATCCCGGCCGCCTCGATGGGCGGCGCGATCGAGGTGCGCCCGCTGGCGGAGTAGTGCTGGACCAGATCTTCCGCGACGAGTGGGGACGCGTCCTCGCCGCCCTGATCGGCTTCCTCGGCGACTTCGATCTCGCCGAGGAGGCCGCTCAGGAGGCGTTTGCGATCGCGGCGGAGCGCTGGCCGCGCGAGGGCGTCCCGACGAGCCCGCGCGCCTGGCTCGTCACGACGGCCCGAAACCGAGCGATCGACCGCATCCGGCGCGAGCGCACGCTCGCGACCAAGACCCGCCTCCTCGACGTCGCGGAGGCCACGGAGGACGAGGTGGACGAGACGACGATCCCCGACGAGCGCCTCGAGCTGATCTTCACCTGTTGCCACCCTTCCCTGGCGCTCGACGCCCAGGTCGCGCTCACGCTGCGGGCGCTCGGCGGGCTCACAACGGACGAGATCGCACGCGCGTTCCTCGTTCCCGACGAGACGATGGCGAAGCGGCTTGTCCGTGCGAAGCGGAAGATCAAGGCGGCCGGGATCCCGTTCCGTGTGCCTCCGCCGCACCTGCTCTCCGACCGCCTCGCGGCGGTGCTGGCCGTCGTGTACCTGATCTTCAACGAGGGGTACGGCGGCCGCGGCGAGCTCGCGACCGAGGCGATCCGGCTCGGCCGCGCGCTCGCCGAGCTGATGCCCGACGAGCCGGAGGTGCACGGACTCCTCGCTCTCATGCTGGTGAACGACGCCCGTCGCGATGCGCGCTTCGCCGACGGCACCATCGTCCTCCTCGGTGAGCAGGACCGGTCGCTGTGGGACGACGAGCAGATCGCCGGTGGGCAGAAGGCACTCGACCGCGCGCTCGCGCTGGGCGGCCGCGACGCCTATGTCCTGCAGGCGGCGATCGCTGTGCTCCACGTCGAGGATCCCCAGGACTGGTCGCAGATCGCGGCGCTCTACGGCGAGCTTGCCCGACGGACGGGCTCCGACGTCGTGGCGTTGAACCAGGCAGCAGCGATGGCGGAGGCCGGGGACATCGAGGCCGCGCTCGCGCTCGTCGATCGCCTCGAGCTCGACCGCTACCACTACGTCCATGCGACCCGCGCCGAGCTGCTGCGTCGGCTCGGCCGTGTCGAGGACGCCCGCGCCTCGTACGACCGCGCGCTCGAGCTCGTCCACGGAGAGGAGGAGCGACGCTTCCTCGAGCGACGGCAGGCAGACCTCGAGGGCTGAGCCGGCCTCGTCAGTCGTCGGCGTGGGAGCGCGCGTACGCGTCCACAACCTTCTGTGGGACGCACATCTGCCAGGCGTCGAGCACGAGCTCTCGCATCTCGGGCTCGTCGAGCGCCGCGAGCCGGACGACCGCCCAGTTGTAACGGAGGTCGGACTCCCGGGGCAGCATGAACCTGTCGGGCTCCGACTCGACGAGCGCCTCGCGCCATTCCCTGTGGGAAGCCGAAGCCCATGAGCGTCTCGTCGCGCGAGAACGCCAGGTACACGATCCGGCCGATGCGGAACTTGATCCGACCCTGCACGAACGCCTCTGTCGAGCGCGGAAGCGTGATCGCGAACGCACGGACGTCGTCGACCGTCACCACGCCCTCAGTCTCCCCTGCCCAAGGCCCCACCGCCAAGCGACACCCCCGCGAGAGATGTGCAACGCTGGGGCCACCAGGGCCGCCGGCTGGCGTGGACAAGCCACGCGACGATGCGGCGGCCGGACGGGAGGCTCCATGCACGGTCGTTTCGCGAGGTACTCGTACTCGGGCGACGCGAACGAGCTTGCCCGCATGGCGGAAGAGGGGATGCTCCCCATCCTCCAGGCGCAGCCGGGATTCAAGTCCTATTCGCTCGCCGAGAGCGACGGCGAGGTGATCTCGTTCAGCGCGTGGGACACCGCGGAGGCCGCCGAGGCGGCGAACGCGACCACGGCCGAATGGATCGCGGAGAACATCGCCGACCGGATCCAGCTCAAGGAGGCGCGGATCGGCGAGATCATGCTCGCGACCGCCCTCGGCGTGAGCACGACGGCCGGCGCGACCGCCTGAGGCGACACGTCGCTGAGGCGAGGGCCGGGCTCGACCCGGCCCTCGCCGCTAGCGATCCGTCGGAGCCGGCTCGAGCGAGGCGCTGCCCGGGAGCTCGCGCACCTGTAGCGGCCGTGTCGCGAGCACCGAGCCCGCGAGCACGAGGACGAAGCCGATGCCCATCCCGACCGTGAAGTCCTCCCCGAGCACGAGGACGCCGAGCACCGCCGCAACCGCGGGGTTGACGTACGTGATGACCGTCGCCCGAACGGGCCCGATCTCGGCGATCAGCGCGAAGAAGACGAGGAAGGCGACCGCCGTGCAGACGATCGCCAGCACGAGGATGGACGCGAGCGCGTCGGCGGACGGGGCGCTGCCTGCGCCCGCCACGGCGGTGATCGGCACGTAGACAAGAGCGCTGACCGCGAGCGACGCCGCGATCACGCCGAGCGGCGGCAGGTCGGAGAGCCAGCGCTGGAGGATCACGGGGCCGACCGCATAGCAGACCGCGACCAGCAGGACCTGGACGATCGCGACCCCGCTCGCGCCCTCGATCCCGAGCCCCACGATCGCCGCGACCCCCGCGAGCCCAAGGGCAAGCCCGAGCGCACGGTCGAGCGTCAGGCGCTCGCGCGGGACGGTGACCAGGGCGATGCCGGTGCCGACGAGCGGGACGGCGGCGATCAGGAGCGCGGTGAGCGAGCTCGAGATGCGCGTCTCCGCCGAGCCGAGGAGCACCCACGGCAGCGCGATCTCGATTCCGGCGAAGGCGAGCACCGGCCGCCAGTGCGGGAGGAGGACGCGAAGCTCGTTCCGCACCGCCGCGATGGGCACCAGCAGCAGCGCCGCGATGCCGGTGCGGGCGAGCACGAGCATCGACGGGCTCACGTCCTCCACCGCGACCTTGATCAGCAGGTACGGGACGCCCCAGATGACGCACATCGCGGCGAAGAGGATCCAGCCGCGCGCCGTCATCGAGCCTCGCATCCCCCAACGCTATGGGGCGCGCTTCGGGCTGCGCCATGAGAGTCGGTCGTCGACTCGATCAGCGGGTGGAATCGACCCACGGCGCGCGACTCATCGCGCACACCGGCGAGCGGCTACTCCGTTGCTGCCTCGAGCGACCAGGTGATCGACGGCGGCCGCACGCTCGCGCAGCGCGGGTGGCCCTGCTCGTCGGTGAGGCCGAGGCTGCATACGAGACGCCCCCCGCCCTCGAGCACGCGCGTGACGAGGACGGGATCGAGATCCGAGAGCCGGAGCTTGGCGGCCCGGAAGACGTCGAAGCCGTCGTCGTCGCCGAGGGTGCCCCAGACGAGGCCGAGAGAGCGCTCGCCCCGCCGTCCCGCGACGAACGGCCCGCGGATGTCCAGGCCGTCCTCGTCCCGACGAACCGATGCCTGGAACCGCCAGCGCGCGACGGCGGCATCACCGCGGACGAGCTCGACGGGACCGGAGCGGCTCCAGAGCCCGACGTGGACGTTGTCGTACATCCTCCCCTCGAGGCCGGGCCCGCAACTCCGGCCCGGGAGGTCGGTCCCGACGATCTCGAAGGTCACGGCCTCGCCCTCCGGAAGCCCGCCGCTGCGGGAGCGCGACGCCGGCGCCGATCCCCGACCCGGAGATGTGAGCGGAGCGAGGAGCGCTTCGACCTCGTCGTGCTCGGAGCTGCCGGAGGACGGGCGGGCCGCCCGGCACAGGTCGAGCGGCGTGTGGCCCGCATCGTCTCGAAGCGAGGGGTCGGCGCCGTGGTCGAGCAGGCGGCGAACACTCGCGGGACGGCCGTTCGCCGCAGCCACACGGAGCGGGTGCCCGCCCCAGACCGGGTCGACGCCGTCGACGGGGACCCCGTCTGCGACGAGGCGATCGATCACGTCGAGCCGCTGGTGGTCGGAAGCCATCACCAGCGCACGGATCAGCGCGTCGGCCGACGTCTCGGCGGTGAGCAAGCCCTCGACGTCACCGGCGGCGGCCGCGACCTCGACGCTTTCGATCCGGGCGCCTGCCGCGACGAGCACGTCGACGACGTCGGTCATGCCGAACACCGCGGCATGCAGGAGGGCTGTCCCGCCGGGGACGCCGCCCGAGTCGGGCGACGACGTGGCGTCGACGTCGGCGCCCGCCTCGATCAGGGCCTGCGCGACGGCGGCGTCGCCATAGCTCGCCGCCGTGATCAGCGGTGTCTCCGGCTCGCCCGGCTCGCCGTTCACCGGCGCTCCCGCGGCCAGGAGCGCCCGGGCGACCGCCCCCGTTCCCGGGACATCGCGCCACGCTCCCCGCGAGGTGTCGTAGCGCAGCATCGCGACGTACGAGAGCGGCGACGCGCCCTTCGGATGGTCGCACCAGTGCTCCATCGCCGACGTCGCGAGCCTGGGCTCGTCGGCGAGCAGCGCGGCCAGCCGGTCGATGTCACGGTCGTCGAGGATCTCGCGCCGCTCGACCTCGACCTTCAGCTTCGTCCAGCTCGCGAAGCCGTACTCGCGGGCGAGCGCGAGCTGGGCGGCGGTGAGCGTCAGCCGTTCGGAGACGGCTCGGATGCGCTCCGCGGCGGCGAGGTCGCCGCCCTGCGCGGCGCGCAGCAGGTCCTTGGCCTGGTGTCGCAGTTGCGCGAGGTCGGGGCGAGCGGGCAGATCAGGCATGACGTCTCCCTGCTTCGGCCACGAGTTCGCGTGCCAGGCCCGAGGAGATCGTCACGATGTTCGATCCGACATGCGGAGGTGGACTCGGTCCTGCCCGCGAACCCGGCGGCGCCCTCCGGCGCCGGCATAGATCGTAGCCCCATCTCGCGTCGCGCAGGCGCCCAGCGGGCCTGATCGCGAGACGGCCGCCTTTTCGCTCAGTCGGGCAGCAACCGGTCGAGCCCGCGGGTCAGGCCCACGAGCCCCGGGACGGCGCGGATCGCGAGGAGCGTCCCGGCCACGTACGGCGCAGGGCTGTCGCCGGCGTCGTGGCGCAGGGTCAACCGCTCGCCCGTCGCCGCGAAGAGCACCTCCGTCGAGACGACGAAGCCCGGCAGTCGCAGCGAGTGCACCTGCGTCCCGGCGATCGCCGCCCCGCGGGCCTCGACCGCGCCGAGCACGTCGTCGAGCGGGACGTCGACGACAGGCGCCCGCACCTCCCGCAGCCGCTCTGCGATCTCCCGCGCGGTCCCGCTCGGCGCATCCGGCTTCGTCGCGCTCGCGTAGTCGACGATCTCCCACCGCTCGAGGTGCCGGGCCGCCTCGGCGGCGAAGCGGAGCACGAGGGCCGCGCTCAGCGAGAAGTTGCCGGCGGCGACGACTCCCACCTCGCGCTCGCGGGCGAGCGCGTCGATCTCCTCGTAGTCGGAGGCGGAGAGCCCGCTCGAGCCGACGACGACGCCGACGCCGTGCTCGACGGCGGCGCGGACGTTCTGCCCCACGACCTCTGCATGGGTGTAGTCGACGAGCACGTCGGCCTGCACCTCGTCGAGCGCCTCCGCGACCGTCGAGAAACGCGCGGGATCGGAGCGCGAGACGCCGAAGACGAGCTCGAGATCCTCCGCCGACTCGACCGCGTCGGCGATCGCGCGCCCCGTCCAGCCGGTGACACCGGCGATGCCGACCCGGATCACGTCAGGACGACTGCCCCTTCACGGAGTCGACGTACCCGCGCACGTCCGCCGCGGGCTCGCTGTACGCCTCCCCCAGTGCCTCCTCGATCGCCCCCATGTACTCCTCGGCCCACGCGGGGAACGGGTAGTCGATCGCGCGCAGGAACTCGAGCGACGCGGCGAAGCGGATGTCGGCGATCGAGGGCGTGTCGCCGCCGATGAACTGCCGCCCGTCGAGGAAGAACGCGCGGTAGACCTCGAGCGGTCCGGCAAGCGCCGCCTCGGCGTCCTGCTGTGCCTTCGCCTTCATCGCGTCGTCCGCCTCGGACGTCGCGACCTCCCCGGCGTACTGCGGGAACCCGAGTACCGGGTACGTCGCGCGCGCGAGGAGCGGGTAGAGCGTCCCGACGAGGTAGAACATCGCGCTGTCCACCATCGCCCGCTCGCCCGGGCTCGGTCGGGTAGAGGCGGTCGAGGCCGTGCCGGTTGCAGAGGTACTGCATGATCGCGCAGCTCTCCCAGAGAGCGCCCTTCGGCAGCCCCTCCTCCTCGAGCAGCGGCGTGAGGTCGGCGGGGCCCTTGGCGAGGAACTCCGGTGTCGACTTCTTCCCCCAGACGTCCACCTCGTCGAACTCGAGCCCCGCGGCGCGGACGAAGATGCGGGTTGTCAGGTTGTTGACGCTCGGCTTGAGGATGCTCAGCGTGTTGGCCATGTGATCCTCCCGATCACGTGCGGTAGGGGTTCTTCGGCGAGCGGTCGTCGGAGAGCGAGGACCGGGAGCGCAGGACGAGCGCCTCGATCGCGTCCGCCAGGTGCGCCGTGTCGATGTTGTAGTCGCCCCGCTTCACGCGCAGGTGGTGGGCCTCGAGCAGGACGTCGGAGTGCGTGTACCCGAAGGGCGGCTCGAACCGGTACGACGCGAGCTCGATGAGCAGGCCGAGCGGGTCGTCGAAGTAGATCGAGTCCATGAAGCCGCGGTCCTTGACGCCGGAGTGCCGGATCCCGCGCTCGTCGAGGCGTTCGACCGCCTGGCGGAACGTCGCCTGCGAGAGCGCGAACGCGAGGTGCTGGACGTTGCCGGGCTCGCGCGACACCAGGTTCGGGTCGGGCACGCGCTCCTCGTTCGTGAAGACCGTGACGAGCCGACCGTCGCCGGGGTCGAAGTACAGGTGGCTCTCGGCCGCGTTGTCGAGGTTCGGCTGCTCGAAGACGAACGGCATGCCGAGCAGGCCCTCCCAGAAGTCGATCGAGGTCTGCCGGTCGGCACCGACGATCGTGATGTGGTGGACGCCCTGTGTCTGGAGCTTCTTCATCGGCGTTTCCGGTCGAGGAGCGTCGACTTGTACTCGCTGCGCTCGAGGCTCCCCCACGGCGCCAGTTCGACCCGGGTGGTGACGACGAGCACGTCGCGGAGTCTCGCACGGATCGCCGCCGCGAGCTCCTCGTCGGCGACCGCTCCCTGCGCGAGCTCGATCCGGACCGGAAGCGGCGGATCCTGCTTCACACCCGGCCGCTCGGCGACGACGACGATACGGCCGCTGACCCGCGGGGCGAATGCGGCGACCACCTCGCGGACCGCCGTCGGGAAGACGTTGACGCCGCGCACGATCAGCATGTCGTCGGTCCGCCCGACGCAGCGGATGCGCGGGCTCGTCCGCCCGCAGGCGCACGGGTCGGTCCGAACCTCGACGTGGTCGCGCGTCCGGAAGCGGAGCAGCGGCGCGGCGCGGTGTCGGAGATGCGTGAGCACGAGCTCGCCGCCGCCGCCTTCGTGGAGCGCGCGGGCGGCCCCGGTCTCGGAGTCGACCAGCTCCGCGTGGACGAAGTCGCGCGCACCGAGGTGCATGCCGTCCTGCTGCTCGCACTCGCCGAAGAGCGACACGCCGATGTCGCCGATCCCCATCGCCTCGGTCACCCGCGCGCCCCAGCCCTCCTCGAGCGTCGCGCGGAAGGCCGGCTCACCGCCGCCGGGCTCGCCCGCGACGAGGACGCGCTCGACGCTCGAGCCCGCGAGAGAGATGCCTCGCTCGGCCGCCCACTCCACGAGGTGCGCGGCGTACGAGGGGGTGAGCACGGCCGCCTCCGGGCGCAGCAGCTCGATCGCCCGCACGAGCCGCTCGGTGCTCGCCGTGCCGACGGGGACGTGACAGAGGCCGATGCGGTCGAACGAGGCCAGCGCGGCGCCCGCGACGAACGGCCCGGCGTTGTAGGTCGAGACGATCCGCTGACCGGCCGTCACACCCGACGCGGCGTAGCTGCGCGCCGATCCGGTGATCCAGTTCGCGAGGTCGCCGGCCGTCAGCGGGACGTAGCTGGGCGTCCCCGTCGTGCCGCTCGTCGAGTAGATCCGGACGATCTCGTCGGGCGTCGCGCACAGGTGCTCGCCGATCGGGTCGTCCGGCGAGACGGTCTCACGGAGCTCGTGCTTCTCGGTGAGCGGGAGCTGCCCGACGTCGGCGAGACCGCCCGCGTCTCTCGCCGCCGCGACGCCGGCGGCGGCGAGCTTCCGGCGGTAGAAGGCAGACCGGTCGAGGAGGTACTCGAGCTGGGTGCGGTAGGCGGCATCGTCGAGCGCGAGCTGCTCGTCCCACGGGCGAGCCTCGACCTCAGGCTCGAGCATCACCCGGACGCGTCGTCGGGAGGCTCGTACGCGATCGCCTCCTCCGCGTGCGCCGCCATGAGGAAGCCGAGCGGCTGCTGCCGCTCCTCCGCGAGGTGCGCGAGGAGCCCTGCCGTGCGCGCGAGGATCGGGATCGCCTTGACCGTCGACGACGGGAAGCCGAGATCGAGCAGCACCGCTGCGATCGGAAGCGACACGTTCATGGTGAGCGGCTTTCCCCATGCCGCGGCGACGGCGTCGCGGAGGCACCGCGCCGTGAGCACGTGCGGGCCGGCGACGCCGCGCTCGTCGGCGAGCGCGAGGATGCGCTCGGCCCGCGGGTCGAGCGGCTTGTGCACGGGATGCCCGAACCCGGGCATCTTCCCGCCGCTCGCACGGATGCCGCGCGCGACGTCCTCGGCGACGGCGGCGGGCGTGCGCCCCCCGGCCACCTGCTCCTGCGCGTCGTCCAGCAGCCGGGCACACTCCTCCGCGGTGCCGAGCACGACGGGCCCGCATCCGAGGATCCCCGCCGCGACCGCTCCCTGCAGCGAGCCCGGGTCGGCGGCGAGCGTCATCCGGGCCGCGACGTTGGTCGGCATCATCCCGTGCTCGGCGATCGAGACGAGCAGGACGTCGAGGAAGAAGCGCTGCTCATCCGTCGGCTCGCGGCCGGTGAGGAGCAGGTGGAAGTACTCGGTGAAGCCGAGCCTGCCCATCAGGTCGCCGGTCAGGTCGCGGCCGCGCACCTCGACCCGGTCGGGGTAGGCCTGGGCGATCCGGCTGACGGGCGTTCCGGGCGTGCCGAGCTGCATGGCCCGATCTTCGCCCACGGACGGCCCGCGCCGCCACCTGAGCGGCCGCGAGAATAGTCTGCTCGCCGATGGGGACGGGGTGGGAGCTCTTCGCGCAGGCCGACTGGGAGGCGGCGCGGTCCGCGTTCTCCGCGGCGCTCGAGGACGACCCCGACGACCCGGACGCGCAGGACGGCCTCGGCCAGTCCCTCTGGTGGCTCGGCCGGCGCGAGGAGGCGATCGACCGCCGCCGGGAGGCGTACGCGGTGTTTCGCCGCCGTGGAGACTCACGCCGCGCAGGCCTGATCGCCACCTACCTCGCCGGGGAGCACCGGATCGACGGTCAGCAAGCGGCGGCTGCCGGTTGGCTCGCTCGCGCGCGTCGGCTGCTCGCCGAGGCCGGCACCGTCCCGGAGCTGGGCTGGCTGGAGATCGAGGAGGCGAAGCGCGCGGCGGATCCCGTCGTCGCCGAACGGCATGCGCGAGCGGCGCTCGAGGTTGCTCATGCGCTGTCCGACCCTGACGTCGAGTGCATGGCGCTCGCGCAACTCGGCCGCGCCGTCGTCCGGCAGGGCGACGTCGAGGATGGAGTCGTCCTGCTCGACGAGGCGATGACCATCGCCCTCGGCAGCGAGACGAGCGACCCGCTCGCGTGCGGCGACGCATGCTGTACGACGCTCGTCGTCTGCGAGAGCCTCGCCGACCTGCATCGAGCCGCGGAATGGTGCGCGGCCGTCGTCGAGTTCACGGAGCGGCGGCGCTTCATCCCCGTCCAGTCGTGGTGTCGCGGGATCTACGCCGGTGTCCTCGTCCGCGCAGGAGACTGGGAGCGCGCCGACGACGTCCTCGCCGATGCGCTCGGACGCCGACCCAACCGCAGCAAGCAGGGAGGGCGGGCGCTGCCGCTCGCCGTGCTCGCCGGGCTTCGTCTGCGGCAGGGCCGGATGGAGGACGCCGCGACGCTGCTCGACGGGCTCGACGACGAGCCCGCTGCCATCGCGCCGCTCGTGGAGCTGTCGGTCGAGCGCGGCGACCTCGCGTACGCGCAGGCGTTGCTCGACCGGCGACCGCACGCTGACGAAGGTGGGCTGCTCGCACTCCGAGGGGCAGTCGCGCTCGCAACCGGCGACATCGAGGGTGCGAAATCGACCGCTGAGAGGCTGCACGATGTCGCCGCCTCGGCAGGTCGAGACGACCTCGCCGCCGAGGCAGCTCTCCTCGACGGGCGCGCGGCCGCGGCCGCCGGCGACCTCGCAGCAGCCACGGATGCGCTCGAGGACGCCGTCGTGCGCTTCTCGACGCTGCACTACCCGCTCGAGGCCGCCCGGGCGCGGCTCGCACTCGCGCGCGTCCAGGCGACGAGCGGCTCGCCACTTGCGCTCCCGACGGCGCGCACTGCGCGCGACTCCTTCGAGGAGCTCGGTGCCCGAACGGACGCCGACCGGGCCGCGGCCCTCCTGCGGGAGCTCGGCGCCTCGGGCCGCACCGCGACCCGCGGCGAGCGCGACGAGCTCACGGCGCGCGAGCGCGAGGTCCTGGGCCTCGTCGCGGCGGGGCTGTCGAACGCCGAGATCGCGGAACGGCTCGTGATCGCCCCGAAGACCGCGGAGCACCACGTCGGGCGCGTCCTCGCGAAGCTCGGCGTGCGCAGCCGCGCCGAGGCGGCCGCGCACGCCGTGCGCCAGGGCATGTCGTGATCAGCCGGCTCCGATCCCGTTGCCGGAGAAGACGCCGTCCGGGTCGTACCGGCGCTTGACCGCGACGAGCCGGTCCCAGACGTCGTCCGCGTAGGCGTCGCGAACGGAGCGGTCGAGGTCGAGGGCGTTGACGTAGACGCCGCCGGTGGCGAAGGCGGCGGTGTCGTCCCAGACGCTGCGCACCCAGTCGCGCACCGGGTCGACCGGATCGTCGACCGAGCAGCCGATGATCCAGGTGAGCGCCCTCGCGCCGCGGTGGCCGAAGGCCGTCTCACCCGGGGCGACGCGGTCGACGGCGCCGCCGAGCCAGGACGTGACGATGTGCGCCTGCGGCGTCGGGACGGACTCGAATCCGTCGACGACCGCGTCGATGAACTCGTCGCTCACCTCCGGGAGGTAGTGCTGCCGGTCGTAGAAGTGCCACCCGTGCGGCGCCGTTGCGTCGAGCATCGACTGGAGGGCGACGTACGGCATGGGACCGACGAGGTCGAGCGCCGGCGGGCACGACGCGCGGAGCGGGCCCAGCACGCGCTCGCCCTCCTCGAGATCGCCGCACCACGCGACGCCGATCACGGCGACGCGCTGTCCCTGGAGGTCCGGCGGGAACGGCTCTGCGGGCGGCGCGGTGAGCAGGACGTCGAACAGCGTCAGCTCGTCCCGGGCGCCGTCCATCAGCGCCCGGCTGGCGCGGAGCGCCTCGCGCGCGCGGTCCCACGGGTAGACGAGCACCCCGGCGAGCACGATCGGCCCGACCGGATGCGCCTGGAACTCGAAGCGGGTGACGACGCCGAAGTCGCCGCCGCCGCCTCGCAGTGCCCAGAAGAGGTCGGGATGCTCCGTCGCGCTCGCGCGCACCTGCTGTCCGTCGGCGAGCACGACGTCGACTGCGCGCAGCGAGTCGATCGTGAGGCCGTGCCGCCGCATGAGCCAGCCGATGCCGCCGCCGAGCGTCAGACCTCCGACGCCCGTGTGCGAGATCTGGCCGGCCGGGACGGCGAGCCCGTGCTCCTGCGTCACGGCGTCGAGCTCGCCGAGCAGGGCGCCGCCGCCGACCCGGACGATCGCGCTCTCGGCGTCGACCTCGACGCGGTTCAGCGCCCGCAGGTCGATGCAGAGCGCACCGTCGCGAACGGAGCGGCCGGAGACCGAGTGCGCGCCGGCCCTGACGGTGAACGGAAGCCCCTCGGCGCGGGCGGCGCGGATCGCGGCGGCGACGTCGTCCGCGTCCGTCGCGTAGGCAACCGCGGCAGGGCGACGGTCGATCGCCCCGTTCCAGCCGGCGCGGGCGGTGTCGTACTCGGAATCGGTCGGCTCGACGACGCGGCCGACGAAGCCGCAGGCGCGAAGGCCGGCGGCGACGGAGATGTGATCGATGGTTGTCATGACGCCACGATCGCGCGCACCGGGAAAAACGGCGTCGGGGGTCTCCCCCATCTGCGACCCCTATCTCGCCCCCGGCCGGTGTGTCGGGCTAGGACGACGCGTCGGGCGTGTCCGGCGGCACCGGCGTTCCGCTGGACGAGCCCGCGTCACCCGGCGGGCGCACATCGCGCGTCTCCCAGCGGAAGCGGACGCGAATGAGCGCCGTGAGCATGATCGCGAGGGCGATGGCCAGGCCGATCCACGCCCAGATCTGCTGGAACTCGTTGTCGATGATCATCTTCACGAGCACGCAGACGACAAGGGCGACGGAGAGGACGGCCGTGACCACGGCCGTCGGCCAGCCCCGCATCGAGAGCCCCGGGAAGAGGATCGGGAGCAGCTCCCAGACGACGATGGCAACCGCGATGAGGGCCGCGTAGAGGCCGAAGTTCGACCCCTCGTAGGCCGTCACCCAGCCGCAGATGGAGCCGTCGCTCGTCGTCTGGCACACGCGCTGCCACGGCGCGAGCATCTCGATGAGGAGCGCGATGCTACCGAGCAGGATCACCTTCGAGCCGAGCGGCCGGTTCCAGTACCTCCGCCACATGCGCGCGAGTCTACGCGGGGTCGCGTCTCATGTCGTGAGCGCGATCGCCACCAGGATCGGGACGATGATCCAGGCGCCGATCGTGAGGCTGAGCGAGACGATCACGAACGTCCGCGTCTGATCGCGCGGAGGGTTGCCGCACCAGCCGATCGCGTCCCAGAGGGCGCGCGCCGGCCCCGTCGTCGCGAGGCGAATGCGACGCGAGGCGAGCGCCGATCCCCGGAGGATCACCCACGAGGCGGCGAGCGCGATCAGCATCCCGGCGACCCCGATCGCCGTCCCCCAGGCGGTCGAGTGCAGGACGCCGGTGACGCGGCCGATCGCCGCCACGACGGGCACGATCGCACCGGCGACGAGGAACGTCGGCACGCCCAGCTCCCGCGCCTCGAGGGCGTCGACGATGCGATCGCCGTCCCTGCGCGCCCGCCTCAGCTCGAGCCGCTCCGTGCTCACCGGTAGCGCCTGGGCCTCGCGGAGGACGTAGAGGTTCCGCATCCGCTTGGAGACGTTGCGGACGTGCGAGACGACGACGTAGCGCGCGACGAGCTGGACGCTCCAGCGGACCAGCCACCGCATCGGGCCCGCGCGCCTCCCCGCGGCCGTCCCGTGGTAGCCGTGGCGGGCGAGGGACTCGAGTGCCTCGATCATGTTGCGGTGCGCGGGAGGGAACCGCTCGACGTCGGCCAACGGCCGCGTGCGGGCGATCTCGCGCAGCATCTCGCGCTCCCGCGGGCTCGTGACCTCGATCGTGTCGAGGTACCGGGCGATCTCCTCGTCGTTCCCGCCGAGGAGCTTCAGCCGCTCGATCGGGTTGTCGACCCCGGCGAGGGCCCTCTCGAGCTCCCCGGTCACCGACGGCTCGGTCGTCACGGCGCCACCCTAACGCGGGGAACGACACGTCTCGCCCCTCCGTGGAGGGTACGGTCGAGGACGTGGACGACAAGGTTGACCTCGCCGCCAAGCTCGCGACCTTCGACGAGCACTTCAGCCCGAGGATCGTCGGACTGCTCAACGACTACAAGCTCCAGCTCGTCAAGGTGCAGGGCGAGTTCGTGTGGCACTCGCACCCCGACACCGACGACTTCTTCCTCGTCCTCGCGGGGCGGCTGACGATCCAGCTCCGCGATCGCGACGTGGAGCTCGGCCCGGGCGAGCTGTTCGTGGTGCCGCGCGGGGTCGAGCACTGCCCGAAGGCCGACGAGGAGGCGCATGTCCTCCTGATCGAGCCGCTCGGGACGCAGAACACGGGCGACGCCGGCGGCGAGCGCACCGCGCCCGAACTGCGGATCTGAGCCCGCGTCAGCCGCGGTACGGCGGCCGCTCGAGCGCGCGCTCGAACGCGGCCCGATCGTGGATCGGGGCGCCGTGGGAGACGATGACCTGCTCGAACGGGAGGTCGAGCAGCGCGCGGAGCGCTGGGAGCGCCCGCTCCTCGTGCCAGGGCGTTGCCCAGACGAGCAGCTCGCCCTCGGGCGCGGTCATCCCGTCCGCGAAGACCAGCGCGCGCTGCTCCGGCAGCCAGAGCGGCGTCTCGACGCGGCCGCGTCCGTCGTAGAGGGCGACGAGCCCGCCGGGCAGCTCATCGCCCGGCTGGATGCCCTCGAGCTCCGTCTCCGGGATGTCGTCGCGCCAGAACCAGTGCGGCCCGAACGCGCGGGCGCCGAAGCGGCGCACGAAGACGTCGACGTCGCGGACGTGGTCCGGCTTGAGGATCACAACGAGGGTCGGCGGGCTCGCGTCGAGCCGCGCCCACACCTCGGTCTCGCCGTCCGGCGGAGCCAGCGGGTCGAGCAGCGCCACCTCGCCGCCCGAGGCGACGCACGTCGACGTCACCTCCTCCGACCATGCCAGCCCGGGCTTCCAGTCCGGGTGCCCGCAGCGCCAGATCCAGAGGCCCGGCGCGACGTCGTGGACGCTCACCACGACGTCATTCTCTCTCAGCTCTGCCCTGGTTCGAGCTCATGCGCGACGTCCGCGAGGCGGGGCAGCGTCTCCCAGTCGCCCGTGCCGGCGAGCGCCCGCGCAGCGAGGACGTTCCCGGCGTGCGCGCACGCGGTCGGCGCCCAGCCCTCGAGCAGGCCGTAGGCGAACCCGGCGGCGAACGCGTCGCCCGCTCCGATCTCGTCCACCACCGCGACCTCGCGCGCCGGCGCCACGGTGACGCCGTCGACGACGGCCCCGCGCGCGCCCACGCGGACGACGGTGCGCGCCGGGATCGGCTCGCCGCCCCAGAGCAGGCGCGCCTCGCTCTCGCCCGTCAGGTACCAGTCGATGTACGGCAGCACGTCCCGCTGCCGCTCCGCCGCGGCCTCCGGCGTGTCCGGGAGCGCCGGGCGGAAGTTCGGGTCGAACAGCACGATCGCCCCGCGTTCCCGTGCGCGACGGGCGAGATCGACGACGAGGGCGCGACCGGTGCCCGAGATAGCCATCGTGATCCCCGTGAGATGCACGAGCCGCACGCCCTCGAGTGCCTCGTCCGGCACGTCCTCGGGCCCGAGGCGCGATGCGGCCGATCCGGCACGGTAGTAGGCGACCCCGCGCTCCTCGCCCCCTCGCCACTTGAGGAAGAGGCCCGTTCTCGCTTCGTCGCGCCGGACGTGGCTCACGTTCACGCCTTCCCCGCGCAGCCCCTCCTCGATCAGGTCGCCGAACGGGTCCCGGCCGAGACGCGAGATCCACGTGACATGAACGCCGAGGCGGGCGAGCGCGACGGCGAAGTTCGACTCGGCGCCGGCGAAACGCAGGGTGAAGCGCGTGCCGGGCTCGGGAACGCCGTCCCCGAGCGGGTCGAGCAGCGCCATCGTCTCGCCGACGGTGAGGACGGCCACGGTGGTTAACGGGCGAGCCAGCCGCCGTCGACCGGCAGGACGATGCCGTGGACGTAGTCGGAGGCGGCCGAGGCGAGGAACACCGTGGCGCCGGCGAGGTCCGCCGGCTCGCCCCAGCGCCCGGCCGGGAGGCGACCGACGATCTCGGCGCTCCGCTCCGGATCGTCGCGCCAGATCGGCGCGGTCAGCTCGGTCCGGAAGTAGCCGGGAGCGATCGCGTTGACGTTGACGCCGTGCGGCGCCCACTCGTTCGCCAGCGCTCTCGTCAGCTGGGCGACGCCCCCCTTGCTCGCGGCGTACGGCGAGACCTCGAAGCCGCCGGAGAAGCTCAGCATCGAAGCGACGGTGACGATCTTGCCCCGCCGGGCTTCGACCATGAGACGGCCGGCCAGGCGGCAGAGCTCGAAGACGGACGTGAGGTTGGTGGCGAGCACGTCGTCCCAGGCCGCGGCGTCGAGGTCGAGCGCCGGCCCTCGCCGGGTCGTCCCGTGCGCCGTGACGAGGATGTCGAGCCCGCCGAGCAGCCCCACGGCGCGCTCGAACGCGACAGGGAGCTCGACCCGATCGGCGAGGTCGGCCCGGACGGCGTCCCCTCCGAGCTCGCGCGCAGCCTCTTCGACGCGCTCGGAGCGACCGACGAGCGCAACGGTTGCGCCCGCCCCGACGAGCGCCGCCGCCATGCCGCGCCCGAGCCCGCTGCCGCCGCCGGTCACGAGGGCGCGCCGGCCGGTCAGGTCGAACAGCCCGTTCTCCACGAGGCGACCGTACTCGACCGATCGTCTATGGTCGCCGGCATGGCGTCCGAGCCGTTCGCGATCGGGACGACGCCGCTGATCGCCATCGTGCGCTTCCACGCCGGAGGCGACCTCGCCGGGACGGTGGAGGCACTCGTGCGAGGCGGCGTCGAGACGGTCGAGCTGACGATCGACACGCCCGGGGCGCTCGCCGCGGTCTCGGAGGCAGCGGCCGCAGGGCGAGCGGTCGGCGTCGGGACCGTCCTGACGGCGGAGCAGGTCCGGGCGAGCGCCGACGCCGGCGCGCGCTTCGTCGTCAGTCCCGCTCTGGTCCCCGAGGTGATCGAGGTCGCCCTTGCGCTCGGGCTCGAGCCGCTGCCCGGGGTCTTCACGGCGACCGAGCTCGTCCAGGCGCTCGCCGCGGGGACGCGGGCCGTGAAGCTCTTCCCTGCCTCGGCAGGCGGGCCGGGATACCTCCGCGCGCTTCGCGGGCCGTTCCCGTCGGTTTCGATCGTCCCGACCGGCGGAGTGCGGATCGACGAGATCGGTGCGTACCTCGCAGCAGGGGCGGTCGCCGTCGCGCTCGGGAGCGAGCTCGTCGGCCGCTCAGCGCCCACCTCGGACGAGGACCTCGCTCGGATCGAGGCCCAGGCGGCGCTCGCGCTCGCAGCCGCATCGGACTGACGCCCACGCGCCGCCTGAGGGAGTGAGCCGGAGCGTGTCGACGTATGCGAACATATGTTCGTGTCGATTCTCCATGCCGACCTCGACTCCTTCTACGCGTCGGTCGAGCAGCGTGACGACCCGCGGCTGCGCGGCCGGCCGGTGATCGTGGGGGGCGGCATCGTCCTCGCGGCAAGCTACGAGGCAAAGGCCCTCGGCGTGAAGACGGCAATGGGCGAGAGACGCGCGCGGCGGCTCTGCCCGCACGCGGTCGTCGTCCCGCCGCGGTTCCGCGCATACGTCGACGCGAGCAAGGCCGTCTTCCGCGTCTTCGACGACGCCTCCCCGGTCGTCGAGGGGATCTCGATCGACGAGGCGTTCATCGACGTCCGTGGGCTCGAGCGGATCTCCGGCACCCCGCGCACGATCGCGATCCGGCTGCGTCGCGCCGTGCTCGAGGAGGTGGGGCTACCGATCACCGTCGGGGTCGCCCGTACGAAGTTCCTCGCCAAGGTCGCGAGCGGTGTCGCGAAGCCGGACGGCCTGCTCGTGGTCCCGGCCGACGGCGAGCTCGAGTTCCTCCACCCGCTGCCGGTCGAGCGCCTGTGGGGCGTCGGGCCCGTGACGGCGGAGAAGCTCCGACGGCGCGGGATCACGACGGTCGGCCAGGTCGCGGGCATCCCGGAGCCGGCGCTCGTCTGGATGCTCGGCCGCGCATCGGGGCGGCACCTTCACGCGCTCGCGCACAACCGCGACCCCCGGCCCGTCTTGCGGCGTCGGCGGCGTCGCTCGATCGGGTCCCAGTGCGCGCTCGGCCGGGGGCGCCGCCCGCCGGAGGAGATCGACGCGATCCTGATCGCGCTCGTCGACGGCGTCGCCCGGCGTCTCCGCCGCGCACGTCGCGTCGGACGGACGGTCGTCCTGCGGCTGCGCTTCGACGACTTCTCACGCGCGACGCGCTCACGCACCCTGGCGCGGCCGACCGCACACACCGCGACGCTCCTCGCGACCATTCAGGAGCTCTTCGCCGCCGCCCGGCCGCTGGTCGCCGAGCGGGGCCTGACCCTCGTCGGCGTCGCGGTCGCGAACCTCGACGACGACCTGCCGCGACAGCTCGTCTTGCCGTTCGACGATGCCGACATGGCGCTCGACACCGCCGTCGACCGCGTCCGCGAGCGCTTCGGGTCGAAGTCGGTGACGCGGGCGGTCGTCCTCGGCGTCCGCTCGCGCCGCTGGTCGATCGACGTCGAGGACCTCGACGACTGACGTGTCGGGCCGCGAGCCGTACCTGCGGTACGGGGGCTAGCCCCAGGGTCGGACGCCCGCTGGCGCCATTGTCCAGGCCCGAGGGCGAGGGCAGCCTCGATGCATCGGTGCAATTCGAGCGAGAGGACCCTCGGATGAACCGCAATCTTGCCGCACGCGCAGGGCGCTGGAGCGCCGCGCACTGGAAGACCGCGATTCTTCGGCTGGCTCGCCTTCGTCGTCGCGTCCGTCGCGATCGGCGGCGCCGTCGGGACGAAGCAGCTCGGCGACGACGGCGCGGCGCCCGGCGAGTCGGGCCGCATGGCGACGATCCTGGACCGACGCTTTTGTCCGCCCGGCGGAGGAGAGCGTCCTCGTCGAGAGCGAGGCGCTGACCGTGAAGGACGCCGCGTTCGTCGCGGCCGTCGACGACGTCGTCGCACGTCTTCGCACGACGGGCGTCGTCACCCGCCTCCGCGACCCGCTCCAGCCCGCGCACGCGGAGCAGGTCTCGCCGGACGGCCGCTCGGCCGTGATCCGGTTCGACATCCGCGGCGATCCCGACACCGCAGCGGAGCGGATCGGCCCCGTCGTCGCGACCGTCGACTGAGGCGCAAGTCCGCGCACCCCGACTTCTTCGTCGGCAGCTTCGGGGAGACGACGGCCGACGAGCAGATCACCGAGATGGTGGGCAGTGACCTGGAACGCGCCGGTCTCCTCTCGTTGCCGGTGACGCTCGTGGTCCTCGTGCTCGCGTTCGGCGCGCTCGTCGCCGCGGGCATCCCGCTCCTTCTCGCGCTGACGGCCGTGATCGCGACGATGGGGTTGCTGTCCGTCCCGAGTCACGTGTGGCCCGTGGACGAGAACGTCAGCGCCGTCGTCCTCCTGATCGGGCTGGCCGTCGGCGTCGACTACTCGCTCTTCTATCTGAAGCGCGAGCGCGAGGAACGGGCCGCCGGGCGCAGCGAGAGCGCTGCGCTCGAGGCCGCCGCCGCGACGTCGGGTCGTGCTGTCCTCGTCTCGGGCCTTACGGTGATAGTCGCGATGGCCGGCATGTTCCTCACCGGCGATCCGACCTTCGGCTCGTTCGCCCTCGCGACGATCATGGTGGTCGCGATCGCCGTGCTCGGCTCGCTGACCGTCCTCCCCGCGCTGCTCGCGCGGCTCGGCGACAACGTCAACCGACTCCGGGTGCCCTTCCTGCATCGGCTGCCGCGGCCGGACGGCGGGCGGTTCTGGAACTGGACGCTCGACCGCGTCTTGCGACGCCCGCTGATCTCGGCGATCGCCTCGGCGGCGATCCTCGTCGCGCTCGCCGTCCCTGCGCTCCAGATGAACACCGTCGAGCCGGGCGTCGAGGCGTTGCCGAAGAGGCTCGAGACGGTGCAGGTCTACGACCGGCTCGCAGACGGCGTTCCCCGGCGAGCAGGCGCCCGCGATCGCGGTCGTCGAAGCTCCGTCGGTCGACGACCCGGACGTCGAAGTCGCGATCGGCGAGCTCACGCGCCGAGCCGTCGCGAGCGGCGCCGCCCACGAGCCGGTCGCCGTCGAGGTGAACGACGCCGCACCGTGGCGCGAATCGAGCTTCCCCTCGCGGGGGCCGGGAACGACGACGCGTCATACGACGCGGTTGCGACGCTGCGCGACGAGATCGTCCCGACGACCGTCGGCGGGCTCCCCGGCGTCACGGCAGGATCACCGGAGAGACAGCGTTCGCGAAGGACTTCGACGACGCGCTCCGTGGCACGGCGCCGCTCGTCTTCGGCTTCGTGCTCGCGTTCGCGTTCCTGCTCCTCCTCGTCTCGTTCCGATCGATCGTGATCGCGGTCAAGGCGATCGTGCTCAACCTGCTCTCCGTGGCCGCCGCATACGGTGTCCTCGTACTCGTGTTCCAGCACGGCTGGGGGCAGGGGCTTCTCGGCTTCGACTACACCGACGGGGTGATGGTCTGGCTGCCCGTGTTCCTGTTCGTGATCCTCTTCGGGCTCTCGATGGACTACCACGTGTTCATCCTGAGCCGGATCCGCGAGGCCTACGACGGCGGCATGAGGACCGACGAGGCGATCGCGCACGGGATCAAGTCGACCGCGAGCGTCGTGACGAGCGCCGCGCTCGTGATGGTGTTCGTGTTCTCGATCTTCGGGACGCTGTCGCTGATCATGATGAAGCAGTTCGGCGTCGGGCTCGCGGCGGCGGTGCTGATCGACGCGACCATCGTCCGGGCGTCGTGCTCCCCGCCACGATGAAGCTCCTCGGCGAGTGGAACTGGTACCTGCCCGCTGGCTCCGCTGGCTTCCGCGGATCCGGCTCGAGGGCGGAGCTCCGGCGCAGCCGGCCTCGGAGCTGCGCTAGATGCGCCGACGATTGCGTTCGGCCTCGTCGGCGGCGACGCTACGGAGATGAGTCCGGAAACGGAGCTGCGTCTCCGCCGAGCCCTCGTTCCTCGACGACGGTTCCGGCCGGTCTCCTCGGCCTGCTGCTGACCGTCGTCTGGGCGCTCACCACCCGCGGGGTACTTCTGGCCGGCACTGGCCGATCTCCGCGCCCGCGCTCGCGCTCGCGGTCGCATCTCTGGTGGATCGTCCTGCTCGGCGGCCCGAGATCGAGCGGAGGACGGGCGACAGCCGCGCGCTGGCGATCCACCTCGGCGTCTCGGCTGCTGGTCTGGCTCTACCTCGTCGTCCAGTGGCTGCTTTCCGATCGCGGCTACTTCTGGCCGGGTTGGGTCGCTGCTCGCGCTCGGCATCCTCGCGGGCGTCCACGCGGCGGTCGTCTTCTCGCGCCGCGAGTACGCCCGGAGCCATCGGATCGAGACGCTCGAGGCGACGCGCGCCGGCGCGGTCGACGTGCAGGAGACGGAGCTCCGCCGAATCGAACGCGACCTCCACGACGGCGCTCAGGCCCGGCTCGTCGCTCTCGGCATGAGCATCGGGATGGCCGAGGAGAAGCTCGCCACCGATCCCGAGGGCGCGCGCCGGCTCCTGCAGGAAGCCCGTTCCGGCGCCCGAGAGGCGCTCGAGGAGCTCCGCGACCTCGCGCGCGGAATCCACCCGCCGATCCTCACCGACCGCGGCCTCGACGCCGCG
Source organism: uncultured Actinomycetes bacterium (assembly GCA_963814565.1). Taxonomy (GTDB): domain Bacteria; phylum Actinomycetota; class Thermoleophilia; order Gaiellales; family Gaiellaceae; genus Gaiella. The sequence continues at coordinate 96,425 of CAWFDO010000003.1, read as the reverse complement.
ATCCGGGCACTCGTCGCGCGCACCCCGCTGCGCGTCGACGTCGACGTCGACCTCGCGGAGCGGCCGCGGCCGCCGGTCGAGACCGCCGCCTACTTCGTCGTCGCAGAGGCGCTGGCGAACGCCGGCAAGTACGCGAACGCGAGAAGCGTCGCGATCGCGGTGCACGTCGACGATGGAACGCTCGTCGCCGAGGTGCGTGACGACGGCAGCGGCGGCGCCGACCCGGGCGGCAGTGGCCTGATCGGGCTCCGCCGCGCGTCGAGGCGCTCGACGGGTCGCTCCGCGTCGCGAGCCCGACCGGAGGCCCGACTACCGTGAGAGCGGAGCTGCCATGCGGGTCGTGATCGCCGAGGATCTCGCGCTGCTTCGCGACGGGTTGACGCGGCTGCTCCGCGACAACGGCTTCGACGTGATCGCAGCGGTCGAGGACGGGGACGCCCTCCTCCGCGTGATCGCGACGGAGAAGCCGGATATCGCCATCGTCGACATCCGGCTCCCGCCGACCTTCCGCGACGAGGGCGTCCGCGCAGCCGTCGAGAGCCTCGCCGCGTTCGTCGCCGTGTCGGTCGTCGTCATCTGCACGCCCGGGCAGGACACGGCGCTCACGATTCGGAACACGCTGTCGGGCGGCCGCCGTGGCGGGATCGCGACGGCCGCAGGGGTCGCGCTCGGGCTCGCGACCTGGACCGTCGCGGCCGGCGCCGGCGTGGTGACGCTGCTCAGCGCGTCGGAGCCGGCGTTCCGCGCGCTCAAGCTCGCGGGCGCCGCCTACCTCGTCTATCTCGGCGCGCAGTCGCTCTACGCCGCGATGCGCCGGCGGCCGTGGCGGCCGGAGCTCGGGCGCGGACCGGAGATCACGCCGGGGCGGGCCCTGCGCCAGGGCGTCGTCTCGAACCTCGGCAATCCGAAGATCGCGCTCTTCTTCGCGAGCCTCCTGCCGCAGTTCGCTCAGGGCGGGCACGCCGGTTTCGCAGGCTTCCTCGCGCTCGGCTTCCTCTTCTGCGCGATGACGCTCGCCTGGCTGTCGCTCTATGCCGTCACGGTCCACCGTCTACGCGCCGTCCTTGGCGGGCCGATGCGACGCGTGCTCGACGCGTTGACCGGGATCGTGCTCGTCGCGCTCGGGATCCGGGTCGCGGCCGTCGAGCGGTAGCCCGACTGGATGAAGTCGACGCGCGTCGCCCGCACTGCGGGCTCGTAGCTCTCGTAAGGAACGGCGCCCGCGCGCCACCCACTCTTCGAGATCCAAGTGAGGAGGGGAGATGCAGTCCACCCGAGCACTTCCGCTTCGCCCGACGATGCTCCTCGCGGTCGTCGGTGCGCTTGCCGCTCTCGTGCTCTTCGGCCGTCCGGCCGAGGCGCACGACCACACACGTCAGGCCGCGTCGCCGGCGGAGGTCTCCGGGGCAGAGCTCGCGCTGCGCCAGGAGATGCGCCGCCTGTGGGAGGACCACGTCACGTGGACGCGCCTCGCGATCATCAGCCTGACGACCGATGCGCCGGACACGGACGCGACCGTCGGCAGGCTGCTTCGCAACCAGACAGACCTCGGGAACGCGGTCAAGCCGTTCTACGGCGCCGCCGCGGGGAGACAGCTCACGGCGCTCCTGCGGGAGCACATCCTGATCGCGGCCGACGTGATCGCGGCTGCGAAGAAGGGCGACGCCGACGCCCTGGCGTCGCAGCAGGCGCGCTGGAACCGGAATGCGGACGAGATCGCGGCATTCCTCTCCCGCGCCAACCCGAAGAGCTGGAAGCCCGCCGCGATGAAGTCGATGATGCGCGCCCATCTCGGTCTCACGACGGCCGAGGTCGTCGCCCGCCTGAAGCGCGACTGGGCGGCGGACGTCCGCGCGTACGACCGCACGCACCGTCAGATCCTCCACATGGCGGACATGCTGTCCGACGGCATCGTCGCCCAGTTCCCCGATCGGTTCCAGTGAGGTAAGGACCGGACGCCGCCGGAAACAAACGAGGCATGAGCGCGGTTAGCCTTCGCACGATCGCGCCCGTGGACCACGGTGCCGGAACACACCCATCCAGCGGCTCGCTCGCTCCGGCGGCGCCCGCCCTCGACGCCGAGTCGCGCGAGTGGCTCCGCGCGCTCCGCGCCCACGGCCGGGAGCGGGACGAGGCGGTCGCACGGCTTCACGCGCTGCTCGTGCGGGCTGCGCGGTTCGAGGTCGGGCGCCGCAAGCAGATGCTCCCCCACATCCGTGGGAACGAGCTCGAGGACATCGCCGTCGAGGCGGCCGACGACGCGCTGATGAGCGTGCTCCGCCGCCTCGACGACTTCCGCGGCGCGAGCCGCTTCACGACCTGGGTCTACAAGTTCGCCCTGCTGGAGGCGGCGGTGAAGCTCCGCAAGCGTGCCTGGCAGGGACGCGAGGTGCCGCTCGAGCCCGAGGCCTGGAGCCTGCTCTCGACCGCCGGCGCCGGTCCCGAGGCGGAGGTCGAGCAACGGGAGGTCTTGCACGCGGTCGAGGACGGGATCGCGAACGCCCTCACGTCCCACCAGCGACAGGTCCTCCTCGCGCTGGCGGTGAACGGCGTCCCGATCGACGTCCTCGCGGACCACCTCGATACGACCCGCGGAGCGCTCTACAAGGCCCTGCACGACGCGCGGCGCAAGCTGCGCCGGCACCTCGAGGAGTGCGGCCACGCGTCCTTCGAGCCGGAGGAAGGCTGATGAACCAGGACACGACGCTGCTGCTCCACCGACTCCTCGGCCCGGCAGGGCCCGAGGTGGGCTGCGACACGTGCTTCGACGAGCTCGACCGCTACGTCGAGCTCGAGCTCGCGGGCGTGGATGCCGACGCGGCGATCCCGGGCCTGCGCGCCCACCTCGACGGCTGCCCCGCCTGCCGCGAGGAGCACGAGAGCCTGCGCGCGCTGGTCGTCGGCGAGCGCGGCGTCGCCTAGGAGCGGGCTCGAACGAGCGCGCGGGGTGTCGAGTTGCGACTCGTCGCCGTCGGCCCGACCCCGTTCGACGAAGGAGCTCGGGCAGCGCTCGCCCACCGACCACCGGACCGCGTGTAGCGCACGATCTCGGGGTCTCAACGAGCGAAGCGGTAGTGGGAGACGCCCCACTCCGCGCCGCCGCGAAAGTCCCACAGCTCGGCGCAGGCCATGAGGAAGACGCGCCACATCTGGAGCCGCCTCCGTGCCTCTGCTCCGTACTCTGCTGTGAGGACGGCGAGCACCTCGTCGCGCGATGCATCGAGTCGCGCGAGCCAGGCCTCTGCCGTGAGCGCGTAGTGACGACCGTCGATGCGCCAGCTGCCCTCGAGCCGGAGCTCCTCGGCGAGCGAGGGCAGCAGGGCGTCGGAGGGCATCGTCCCGCCGGTGAAGAAGTTGCGCGCGAGCCAGCCGCCCCGGTACGCGTAGGCGAAGCGGCGGTGCGCGAAGACGTGGACGAACAGCCGGCCGTCCGGCTCGAGCCACGACGCGACGCGGCCGAGCAGCGCCGGATAGTTCCGCGCGTGCTCGAGCATCTCCACCGAGACGATCCGGTCGAACCGGCGGCCCGGATCGAAGTCGTTCGCGTCGGCGACGATCGCGTCGACGTTCGAGAGGCCCCGGCGCTCCGCCTCACCGACGATCGTCGCGCGCTGGACCGTCGAGTTCGAGACCGCGAGTACCTCGGCCCGCGGGTACCGCTCGGCGAGCCAGAAGGTGAGCGAGCCCCAGCCGCAGCCGAGGTCGAGGATCCGCATCCCGTCCTCGATCGCCGCGCGCTCGCACGTCAGCGCGAGCATCGCGTCCTCCGCCTCGGCGAGTCCGAAGACCCCGGGCCCCCAGAGGCAGCAGGAGTACTTCAGCCGAGGCCCGAGAACGAGCCGGAAGAACTCCGCGGGTACCTCGTAGTGCTGCTCGTTCGCCTTCTCGACCGCAACGGCGATCGGCGCGGCACGCAACTCGTGCAGGAACTCGCGCTGCCTCCCGGCGCCACCGACCCGCTCGCGCGCGAGCCGCCGAAGGCAGTTGACGCGGATCGCAGCGCGCACCAGCGGATCCGGGAGGTGCTCGATCACGACGCTGCCCGCGGGGGAAGAGGAACGAACGCGCTCGTCCGCTGCTGGTAGCGCCGGTAGGCGTCGCCCCGCGACTCGAGCAGCCGCTCCTCGAGCGGCGGCACGCCCGTCACGAACAGGATCAGGTAGAGCATCAGCGCAGGTGAGACCAGCCCGACCCAGCCCCAGGGCGCCGCCAGCCCAACGAGCGCGTACCCGCACCAGGTGAGCCACTGGCCGAAGTAGTTCGGGTGACGCGAGTAGCGCCAGAGCCCGGTGTCGACGACTGTGCCGCGGTTGGCGGGGTCGCGGCGGAACGCCGTCAGCTGGCGATCGGCGACGCCCTCGACGGTCGCGCCGACGAGCCACACGGCGACCCCGAGCCACTCCAGCACCTCGATCCCGTCGTGATCGTTGAAGGCCGCGGCGAGGAACGGGAGCGAGAGAAGGACCGCGACGAACGCCTGCGCCTGGAAGAAGACGAAGAACCGGACCTGCTCGTTGCCGCGCGCCCGCCAGCGCTCCCGCAGCTGACGGTAGCGCGGGTCCTCGTCTCCTCCGACGCGGCGCAGGACGTGGATCGTCAGCCGCCCGAAAGCGAGCGTCGCCATCACCGCGACGAGGATCCGGTGCTCTCGCTCGCCTCCCCCGAGCACCGCGTAAAGCAGGGCGATCGCGACGAGACTGGCGGCCCAGCCGGCGTCGACGATCGTTGCCTTGCCGGTGCGCAACTGGACGACGTAGAGCGCGAGCTGCATCACCGCGGCGACGGCCCAGCCGAGCAGGAGAAGGGCCCACCAGCTCATCGGGTGAGCACGATCTGGGCGTCGCGGAGCCAACGTGCCCGGAAGGCCGCCTCGCAGAAGGCGAGGTAGAAGTCCCACGTGCGGACGAAACGCTCGTCGTAGCCGAGCACGCGAACCTCGTCGATAGAAGCATGGAACCGCTCGCGCCAGCAGCGCAGCGTCTCGGCGTAGTGCACACCCATCTCCTCGAGCCCTGCAACGGTCAGCCGCGACGCCCGTGCCATCGACGCGGTGAGGGCGGAAAGCGACGGGATCAGGCAGCCGGGGAACACGTGCCGCTCGATCCAGTCAGGTGAGCGCCGGTACCGCGGATATCGCTCGTCCGGCACCAGGATCGACTGCACACACGCGATCCCACCGGGCTCGAGGAACCGGTCCAGGGAGGCGAAGAACTCTGGGAACTGCCGCTCTCCGATCGCCTCGATCATCTCGATGGACGCCACCTTCGTGTACGAGCCGCGGTGCACGCGATAGTCCTCCTCCCGGATCGTGACGCGATCCTGGAGACCGGCGGCGGCGATCCGCTCGCGCGCGAGTCCCGCCTGCGCCGAGGAGAGCGTGAGACCGGTGACGTGCGCCCCGTACTCGCCCGCGGCGACGAGCGCGAACGAGCCCCAGCCGCACCCGACCTCGAGCACGCGGTCGCCCCGCCGGAGCGCGAGCCGGTCGCAGACGCGCCGGAGCTTGCGCAGCTGGGCGTCCTCGAGCGAGCCGGCGTCCTCCTCGAAGAGCGCGCACGAGTACGTCATGGTGGGATCGAGGAACAGGCGGAAGAGCTCGTTGCCGAGGTCGTAGTGTGCGGCGATGTTCCGCCGGGCGGCGAAGAGGCCCTGCCGGCGGTTCGGCCGGGGGCGCGACTGGAGGAGTCGGGTCAGCCGCGGATGCCGCTCGCGACCAGCCTCGGCATTCGCGAGCAGGAGCTCGAACAGCCCGACGAGATCGTCCGCACGCCACTCCCCGGCGGTGTACCCCTCACCCAGCCCGATGCCGCCGCGGGTCGTGATGCGCGAAAAGACCCGCTCGTCCAGGACGTCGACGCGCACCGGCTCGCCGACCCCGAAGAGCCGCCGCGATCCGTCCGGCAGCCGCAGCTCGAGCGCGCCGCTCTCGATCCCGGCGAGCGCCCACTCGATCACCGGGCGCGCGAGGCGCGCCACCGCGGGCGACCGTGATGGTGGCTGCGAGACCGCGTGACCGGCGGTGCTCATCGGCGGACCGAGCCGATCCCCGGGACGAAGGGCGGCTTGTGGTGGAACGGCACGCGCTTCGCCCGGAGCTTCGCGGCCTGCCAGTGGATGCGGCCGATCACCTGCACCGGCATCAGGGGATATCGCGTGAGAAAGCGGGCGAGCGACGCATTCGTCAGCTCCCTCCGGCGCGCGTGGAGCACCGCGGTGAGCGGCCGCCGTTCGCCCTCCCGGACGTGCATCCGAGCCCAGACCTCCGCTCCGGGCTCGGAGAACGCGTACTCGTAGGTCTGGTCGAGCCCGAAGAACGGTGAGACGTGGAGCCGCTTTCGAGACTCGTACCGAAGCCCCGGTCCCTCGAGCAGCTGCGGCAGTCGCTCGCCGAACGTGTTGTTCAGCTCCGCCACCATGCACGAGAGCGTCCCGTCGACCGCGTAGCACCAGTGGAACGTGACGGGGTTGAACACGTAGCCGAAGACGCGCAACTGGGTAAGGGTGAGGACGCGGTGAACCGCGTGACCGTGCTCGGCGCAGAAGGCGACGACGCTCTCCTTGAGCGGCGTGTCGTCGCCGGCGAAGTGGTCGCGGTCGCGTAGCGTCACGACGTTCGGCCGGTTGACCGAGAGCAGGCGCAGTTCCTCGTCGAGGTCGGGGAGCTCGTCGAGGTCGAGGAGGAACTGCGCCAGCGGATACCGGAACGCGTTCCGCCGCGGCTCGCGCCGGACGTGGACGAGCGTGCCCGTGTAGAGCGCAGACCTCACCAGACGACCCCGAGCTCGGCCGCCGCGCGGACGCCCGAGGCGAGGCCGTCCTCGTGGAAGCCGACCCCGTGGTACGCGCCCGCGTAGTGGGTATGCCGGCGGCCCGACAGCCCGGGGAGTGCGCGCTGCGCGGCGAGGCTCTCGACGGTGTAGATCGGGTGCTCGTCGACGAAGCGCTCGACGATCTGCGCCGGGTCGATCTCGGCGGTGCGGTTGAGCGTCACGCACCAGTGCTCGTCGCTCTCGAGGCGCTGGAGGCGGTTCAGGTAGTAGGTCACCGTCGGCCGTGCTTCGGCCCCGAGCCGGTAGTTCCACGACGCGCGCGCCCCGACGGCCCGCGGGAGGAACCGCTCGTCGGTGTGGAGCACGACGTCGTTCGCGGTCGACCGCCAGGGACCGAGCACGTGCTGCTCCTCCGAGCTCGGGTCCTCCAGCAGTCGCAGCGCCTGGTCGGCGTGGACGGCGACGACCACTCGATCGAACCGGTGCGCCTCGCCGTCGTCGGTTCGCAGCTCGACACCGTCCACGTCACGGCGGAGCGAGCGGACGCCGAGCCCGAGCCGCACGCTGCCCGTAAGCGACTCGACCATCAGCCGGACGTACGTGCCGGCGCCCCCCGTCACCGAGCGCCAGCGGCGGCGGCCGAACCCGAGCATGCCGTGACCGTCGAAGAACCGGATCGCGTAGGCGGCGGGGAAGTCGAGCACTCGGTCCGGCGCGGTCGACCAGAGCGCCGAGGTCAGCGGGACGAGGAAGTGCGTCCGGAACCGCTCGGAGTAGCGCCGCTCCCGCACGTACTCGTCCAGGGTGGTCGACTCGTAGTCCCGCTCGTCCAGCGATCGTCGAGCCGTGCGCAGCCAGCGGGCGATCTCGGCGAGGAGCGATACGAAGCCGGGGTCGACGATACGTCGCGGCTGCGCGAACGGCCGTCGCCCCGACCACTCGAGCCCGCAGGCGCCGCAGCTGACCGAGAACGACATCTCCGCCGGCTGTACCCGGATGCCGAGCTCGCGAAAGAGTTTCGTCAGAAGCGGATAGTTGGGCTCGTTGTGGACGAGAAAACCCGTGTCGAGCGCGAGGCCGCCGTGTCGCACGGTGCGGACGTGGCCGCCGGCCCGTTCGGCGCGGTCGAAAACGGTGACGTCGTGTGCACGCGCGAGGAGGTACGCGGCCCCGAGGCCGCTGACTCCCGCACCGATGACGGCGACGCGCATCACGGCTTGTTCGTCCCGCGCGGCGAATCGGATGCATCGCGACCGTGTGATCCAGAATGGGCCACATGACGAAACTGCAGGGATGAGCTCGACGCCCGAGATCACGCGCGTGCCCGTCGGCACGGTCCGTCCGGTCACCAGCCGGATCAGCCAGGTGGTGACGCTCGTCGCCGTCGTCGTCCCGCCGCTCGGCCTGCTCTCTGCCATGGGGCTCCTCTGGGGCGTCGCGTTCCACCCCGTCGATCTCCTGCTGCTCCTCGGCATGTACCTCCTCTGCGCCGTGGGAACGACGATCGGGTTCCACCGGTACTTCACGCACCGGGGCTTCGACACGAGCCCCGCCCTGAAGGCGACGCTCGGGATCCTCGGCTGCATGACGATGCAAGGGCCGATCACCCAGTGGGTCACCGATCACCGGAAGCACCACGCGCTCTCCGACGTCGACGGCGACCCGCACTCCCCGCACGTCGGCCACGGCGACGGCATCCTCGGCTCGATCCGGGGCTTCGTGCACGCACATGTGGGCTGGATGTTCTCGAACCTCGGGATGGAGCAGGGGCGCGTCTACGGCCGCGACCTCTACGACGACCGGCTCGTCCGCGCGATCGACCGCCTCTACCTTCTCTGGGTCGTGCTCACGCTCGGGATCCCGTTCGCCGTCGGCTACATCGTCGGCGGCACACTCAGCGCGGGCCTGGCCGGTCTCGTCTGGGGAGGCCTGATCCGGATCTTCGCCTACCAGCACGCGACGTTCGCCGTGAACTCGATCTGCCACATGTTCGGGCGCAAGGACTTCCTGTCCCGGGACGAGTCCCGGAACAACTGGCTCGTCGCGGTGCTCGTCCTCGGCGAGGGCTGGCACAACAACCACCACGCCTTCCCGTCCTCGGCGCGGCACGGCCTTCTGCCCGGCCAGGTCGACGTCTCCTGGCTCGTCATCCGCGGGCTCGAGCGGCTCGGTCTCGTCTGGAACGTCCGCCGTCCGTCCGAGGCGCAGCTCGAGCGGCGTCGCCTCTCCGCGCAGGCCGACTCGACCTAGCGGAGGACGTGCGCGAGCGCGCCCTCGAGCTCCGGGTGCTCGAACGGGAAGCGCGCGTCCTGGAGGCGCTCCGGCAGCGCGCGCTGCCCGCCGAGGAGCATCTCCTCGCCCATCTCGCCGAACGCGAGCTTCACCGCGAAGCCCGGCAAGGGGAAGATCGTCGGACGGTGCAAGGCGCGTCCGAGCGCGTCGACGAAGTCCCTGTTCCGGACGACACCCGAGGCCGTGAGGTTGTAGACGCCCTCGAGCGGATGCTCGAGGGCATGGACGTAGGCCGCGACGACGTCGTCGCGCGCGATCCAGCTCCACCACTGGGAGCCGCTGCCGACGCGGCCGCCGACCCCGGCTCGGAAGGGAAGCAGCATCCGCGCCAGGGCACCGCCGTCCTTCGAGAGCACGACGCCCTGCCGGAAATGGACGACGCGGGCCCCCGCGGCCCGGGCCGGGTCGGCCGCCGCCTCCCACGCCGAGACGACGTCGGGGAGGAACCCGTCACCGGGGGCAGACTGCTCCGTCAGCTCCTCGTCGCCGCGCTGGCCGTAATAACCGACGGCGGAGGCGAGGAGCAGCGCCGGCCGAGGCTCGATGCGTGCGGCGGTCTCCGCGAGCAGTCGCGTGCCGTCCACACGCGAGTCCCGGATGCGCTGCTGCGTCTCGCGCGTCCACCGCTGGCCGATGTTGGCACCGGCGAGGTTCACGATCGCGCCGACGTCGCGGAGCGCGTCCTCGTCGATCGTGCCGGTCGCGGGATCCCAGGCCACCTCGTCGACGGACGCGGCCTCGCCCCGAACGATGCGCAGGACGTCGTGGCCCGCATCGCGGAGCGCCGGGACGAGCGCCGAGCCGATCAGTCCGGACGAGCCGGCCACCGCTACGCGCACTCGGTGATCCTCCGATCGAGATGGGCGAGCGCGCGACCGGCGAGCGCGGTCGCGAAGGACACGTCGACGACGCTCCCGGCGGATACCTCCTCGAGCGCCGCGACGAGCCGAGGCGCGACCTTCGGGGCCGCCGCCTGCGCCAGGCGTGCCGCATGTGCGACGACGCCGTGCGCGACGCGCGGGTCGAGGCTCCAGACGACCTCGAAGCGCGGGGCACTCCGACGTTCTCCTTGTGGCAGCTGGCGTCCGACGAGGACGGCGGACGTTCGCGCGGCGACATGGACGACGACCCACTCGCGTTCGAGCGATGCGCCGGGGGCGATCGGCACGCGCGCCGGCCGCTCCGAGCCGTCGCCCTGCGGCCGCCGGAAGTCCGCGAACACGACCGTCAGCCGGGCGCCCCGCGCGAGCGCGCGCCAGCGCGGCTCGGCCTCGGCGAAGAACCGCCGCTCCTGGAACGCGCCGACCAGCACGCCCGGCTCGGCGCGGAGCGAGAGCTCGTCCTCGAGCGCATGGCTGAGCGCGACCATCGTCGGCTTCGAGACCTCCGTGGCGCCCAGTGGGCCGCGCCGGAGCGCGGCGAACACGGAGTCGCCGAGCAGCGACGGCCGGGTCAGCACGCGCTCGATCGCGCCGCGGAGCGTCGCGCCGGACGCCCGTTCGGCGACGACCGCCCGGATCGCATCCACATCGGCCGGGTCGTAGCGCCGGTGGCCGCCCTCGAGCCGCCGGGGCCGGGGGAAGTCGTGTCGCTCCTCCCAGGCACGGAGCGTCGCGCTGCTCACGCCCGTGGCGCCGGCGAGCTGGGCGATCGTGAGATTATTCGACATTGAATAGAGGATATATTAGACGATCTGTCGAGATCCAGGGAGGTACCACCCGTCCCGTGCGAACCGCCGTCGCCCTCTTCACCCGCGACCTTCGACTGCACGACAACCCGATGCTCCGGGCCGCGCTCGACGCAGCCGAGCGGGTGCACGCGCTCTTCGTCCACGACGACGGCATTCGCGAGACGCGCTACGGCGCTGCCGCCGGCCGGCGCGCCTTTCTCGACGAGTGCCTCGCCGACCTCGACGAGTCGCTCCGGCGGATCGGCGGGGCGCTCGACGTTCGCCGCGGTGACGTCGCTGCGGAGACGGTGGCGGCGGTGCGCCGAGTCGGGGCCGACGCGGTTTTCGCGACGGCAGATGTGAGCGCCTACGCCCGCGAGCGCGAGCGCCGCCTCGCGCATGAGGTCGACCTGCGGCTCGTGGACGGCTCCTTCGTCGTCCCTCCCGGCGCGGTCGCGCCGACCGGGCGCGACCACTACGAGGTGTTCTCGCCCTATCACCGCGCGTGGTGCGCCTCTCCACGAGGCGACGACCTCGGCGCGCCCCGCAGGCTGCGTCTGCCCGGTGCGCCCGGCGAGCCGCGGAAGCGCGCGGCCGCTGGATCCGACGGCTTCCCGGGCGGCGAGGCCGCGGGGCGGAAGCGGATGCTGGCCTGGCTGCGGGCCGACGCCGGCGCGTACGAGCGGATGCACGACGACCTCGCGGGCGACGGGACGTCCCGCCTCTCCCCGTACCTCCACTTCGGGTGCATCTCCGCCCGCGAGCTGGCGAATCGCGCCGCGGCGCGCGGCGCCGCGGCGTTCGTCCGGCAGCTCTGCTGGCGGGACTTCTACGGCCAGCTCCTCTGGGCGAAGCCACGGACGCAGGTCGACGACCTCCGCCCCCGCGGCGACCGCTGGGTCGACGACGCCGACGCGCTCGCTGCGTGGAAGGACGGCCTCACCGGGTACCCGCTCGTCGATGCCGGCATGCGCCAGCTCCGGACCGAGGGCTGGATGCACAACAGGGCCCGGCTCGTCACCGCCTCGTTCCTCGTCAAGGATCTCGGCATCGACTGGCGCGAGGGCGCGCGACACTACTTCGACCTGCTCCTCGACGGCGACGTTGCCCAGAACATCGGCAACTGGCAGTGGGTGGCCGGCACCGGGGTCGACACGCGACCCAATCGCGTGTTCAACCCGACCGCCCAGGCGAAGCGGCTCGACCCGGACGGGGAGTACGTCCGTCGTTGGGTGCCCGAGCTCGCCGTCGTCCCCGACCCGCTCTCCCCCGGGCTGCTCGCGCCGTCGTACCCAGCGCCGATCGTCGACCACCACGAGGCCGTCGCCGCGTTCCGCGCGCGGCGCGGGGCCTGAGCGGTGCTAGACGGGGCCGAACGCCCCGCCTGCGAGGCTCACGCCCGAGTGCTCAGGCGAGCCGCCGTCCGGTTCGACCGACACGTCAACCGCTCGGTAGAGACCCGGTCCCGGCAGGGGAAGCTCGAGCTCCGCCCTGCTCCCGTCCGGCGTGAACGAGCCCACGGCCTCCATCGCCTCGCCTGCCTCCTCGCGGAGCACCCACACCTCGTAGTGACTGCCGGCGGGCGGCTCGGGGAGGTTCTCGAGCTCGACCGAGACCGTGCCGCCGGGCGCGTCGGGCGAGAAGAGCGTCGCTGCGCCCCGCACCTCGGGGAACTCCGCCGTGCCGGCGACGTCCGCGCGGGCCGCCGGCGACGCGGCGTCGTCGCGTGTCACGAGCGACACCCCGACCACGAGCACCGCTGCGGCGCCGACCACCGCGAGTCGTGGCCACCAGCGCCACCGCCGCTCGGAAGCGGGCCGAGGCGCGGGCCGAGGCTCGCTCTCCGGCGTCTCCTCGAGCTCGCCGAGGATGCGATCGAACAGCCCGTCCGGCGGCTGCACGCGCGCAACGCCGGCGTCGAGGGCGGCGACCGTGGCCCGATATGCGTCACGCTCCGCGGCAAGTCCCGGGTCGACGGCGAGCTCGTGCTCGAGCCGCCCGCGGTCCTCGCGGGACAGCGCGTCGAGGGCCTCGCCGGCGAGGAGATCGCGGGGCTCGTCGGTCATCGCTCGCTCCCCGCGTCGAATGCGTACTTGGGCGCCAGCTCACGGAGCCGGTCGAGCGCGAGCCGGATGCGGCCCTTGACCGTCCCGAGGGGGACATCGAGGCGCTCCGCGATCTCGGCGTGTGACAGCCCCTCGAAGTATGCGAGCCCGAGCGCCTCGAGCTGCGGACCGGGAAGCTCCGCCATCGCCGCCGCGACCCGCTCACCCTGGTCGGCCGTCGCGACGAGCTCCGCGGTGCCCGGGGACTCGTCGGCTCGCTGATCCTCCTCGAGGAGCTCGACGGGCCGCGACGTCCGTCGGCGCACGGCGTCGACGGCGGTGTTCCGGGCGATCGCGAAGAGCCACGTGGACAGCCGTGCGCGACCGGGATCGAAGCGCGACGCGCTCCGCCAGACGGAGACGAACACCTCCTGCGTGCAGTCCTCCGCGAGCTGTCGGTCGCGGACGACCCGGTACGCGAGGCCGTAGACCATCGAGCCGTACCGGTCGTACAGCGCGCGGAGCGCGTCGGCGTCGCGGGCCGCGACGCGACGGACGAGCTCGACGTCCTCGTCGTGCTCGTCGTGCTCGTCGTGCTCGGCGTCCTCGGGCACCGAGCCAACTATCGCATGCGCGCACACGCTCATCGCCTGGAGATACGGCCGCAGCGGTCGATCCGATCACACGGGCGCGTCGTCGTGATCCAGGTACGCCGGTCGTCCGTACCACCCGCGTCCTATCCTTCGACGGAACGGAGAGATCCATGCGAAAGGCATACGTCCTCGTCGTCCTCGCAGCGCTCGTGTACGGAACGGTCGCTGCGGGCTCGACCGCCGCCCCGACGACGTCGGCCGCGTCGTCCAAGTCGATCGTCGCGGTCGCGGCGGGCGACAAGCGGTTCTCGACGCTCGTCGCGCTCGTCAAGCAGGCCGGCCTCGTGAAGACGCTCTCGGGCAAGGGCTCGTTCACCGTCTTCGCGCCGACCAACGCGGCGTTCGCGAAGCTCGAGAAGGCGGCGCCGGAAACGTTCGCCGCGGTCACGAGCGACAAGGCGCTCCTGACGAAGGTCCTCACGTACCACGTCCTCTCGAAGCGCGTCCCGAGCATGGCCGCCGTCGCGGCAGCGAAGAAGAACGCGTCCGTCCCGACGGTGCAAGGCGAGAAGATCGCGCTGTCGCTCAAGGGCGGCAAGCTGACCCTGAACGGCTCGTCCCGGGTGATCGTCGCCGACGTCAAGGCGACGAACGGGGTGATCCACGCGATCGACACCGTGCTCGTCCCGCCGAGCATCGGGTGATGACGAGGGAGACCGGCCGGAGCGACCTGCTCCGGCCGGTCGAGGGCGCGGCCTAGCCTGCCTCGGTCGCGGCTTCGCGCACCGGCTCGCCGTGCCCGTGGGCGCCCGCGGGTGACGTCTCCGGCCGGAGGAGCAGCGCGGCGACGACCCCCGAGGCGACGACGAAGATCGTGCCCAGGACGTAGGCGACGTGGTAGCCGCCGTTCAGCGCCGCGACCGCGCTCTCGCCTGACGCCTCCAGGCTGTCCGTGCGGGACGCGGCGACGCTCGCGAGCAGAGCCAGCCCGAGCGCGCCGCCCATCATGAACGCGGTGTTGACGACGCCGGAGGCGAGGCCCGCCTCGGTCGGGGCAACGCCGCTCATCGCCGCGAGCAGGAGCGGGTTGAACCCGATCCCGGCGCCGAGGCCGACCGCGAGCGTCGCGGGCAGGACGTCGACGAGGAAGTTTCCGTCGACCGGCGTGCGGACGAGCAGGAGCAGCCCGACCGCCATGAGCCCGAGCCCGGCGATGAGCGGCGGCTTGATCCCGAAACGCATCACGAGCCGGTCGGAGAGGAAGAGCGACGAGCCGCCCCAGACCACCATCGAGGGGAGATACGCGATCCCGACCTCGAACGGCGTGTACTCGAGCACCTCCTGCAGGTACAGCGCCGACATGAAGAAGTAGGCGAACATCCCGGCAGCCATCAGAACGCCGACGACGTTTGCCGTCGAGACGTTCCGGTTCCGGAAGATGCCGAGCGGCATCAGCGGCGACGACATCCGGGATTCGAGCACGAGGAAGACGCCGAGCAGGGCTGCCGCGACGCCGAGCATCCCGAGCGTCTGGAGCGACGTCCAGCCCTCCTCGTTCCCGTTGACGATCGCGTAGACCGCGAGCATCAGCGAGGCGGTCACCGTGACGGCGCCGGCGATGTCGACGCGTCCCGTGGCGTGGCCGGAGCCGCCGGGGATGAGCGCGAGCGCCAGCGCGAAGACCGCCACGCCGACCGGGAGGTTGACGAGGAAGATCCAGTGCCAGTTGAGCGCGTCGGTGATGACGCCGCCGAGCAGCACGCCGGCGGTGCCGCCTCCCGAGAGGACGAAGCCGAAGACGCCCATCGCCTTCGCCCGCTCCGCCGGCTCGACGAACAGGGTCATGATCAGCGACAGCGCGACTGCCGAGACGACTGCGCCTCCGATCCCCTGCACGGCACGGGCGGCGACGAGCTGGCCCTGCGAGCTCGCAAGGCCGCAGGCGAGAGACGCGAACGTGAAGATCGTGATCCCGATCAGGAACAGCCGACGGTGTCCGAAGAGGTCGCCGAGGCGCCCGCCGAGGAGGAGGAAGCCACCGAACGTGAGCAGGTAGGCGTTGACCACCCACGCCAGCGACTCCTGCGAGAAGCCGAGGTCGTCGCGGATCGACGGGAGCGCGACGTTCACGATCGTCCCGTCGAGGACGATCATCAGGTCCCCGAGGCAGAGGACGAGGAGTGCGAGCCAACGGGTGCGGGGATCGGAGATGGTCATCGAGGCATCCTTTCGGCGCTTCCGCAGTCGGTTTCGAGGCTTGGACGACGTGAGCCGTCGGAACTCATCGGAAAAGGCATGCCTCTCGAGGGTGCCGACCGCCGTCCGGGCTCCGCAGTGGGGCCGGCTGCCGTCGGAGGGTGCGGACAACCGCACCCGGCCGATGATTCCCGGGCGTCGGCGCCGTCTATCGAGTGATGGCCACGACCGAACCGCGGACCGTCACGTTCGCCGTCCGGGGCCCGCTCGGTCGTGACGACCTCCCGGGCCTCTGCGCGCGCGTGTGCGCCCTCCTCGCCTCGAGCGGGGCGGACGTGGCGTACTGCGACGTCGCCGGGGTCGTACCGGATGCCGTCACGGTCGACGCGCTCGCACAGCTCCAACGCGGCGCGCGGCGGCACGACTGCACGGTGCGCCTGCAGAACGCGTCGCACGAGCTGCGCGCGCTCGTCGAGTTCATGGGGCTGACAGCCGTGCTGCCGTCGTAGCGCTCAGGGCTCGATGCGCGGCGGCAGGCCGAACAGCGGGAAGAGGGTGTCCGTCTCGAGGAAGAACGTCAGCTCCTTGATCCTCCCGTCCTCGAGCTCGAGCACCTGCAGCGCCCACGGGTCGTAGCCGCCGTCCTCGGCGGGCTTGTACTGACCGAATGCCGGTGAGCCGTTGGCGGCGAACGTGGGGATCACGCGGGAGCCCTGGCAGCCGATGCCGGGGCCGAACCACCACCGGAAGATGTCGTCGCGGCCGGAGAGCCACAGGTCGAACGGCGGCATCGACTGCGTCGCATCCTCCTGGATGAGCGCCGTGAGCGCCTCGATGTCGTACTGCTCGAACGCCTCGACATAGCGGCCCAGGAGCTCGCGGTCGGACTCGTCGAGCGTATCGACCGGCTCCCCCGCGTCGAGCGTCTGCTCGCCGAGCGTCGCCCGTGCGCGCTGGAGGGCGCTGTTGACGGACGCGACGCTCGTCTCGAGCAGCTCCGCGACCTCGCTCGCCTGCCACCGGAGCACCTCGCAGAGGAGCAGCACGGCGCGCTGCCGCGGCGGCAGGTGCTGGAGGGCGGCGACGAACGCGAGCCGGACCGACTCGCGCGCCACGGCGACGTCCGCCGGATCCCCCTCGGGCAGGACGAGCCCGTCGGGCACCGGCTGGATCCACGTCACCTCCGGCCTGGTGCTCAGGTTCTCGACGATCGGCTCCCGCGCCGGCCCGAGATCCATCGGGCGCGCCCGCCGCTCGCGGCTCGAGAGCATGTCGAGGCAGACATTCGTCGCGATGCGGTAGAGCCACGACCGGAGCGCGGCACGCCCCTCGAAGCGGTCGATCGCCTTCCAGGCGCGGATGAACGTCTCCTGCACCGCGTCCTCGGCCTCGAACGGCGAGGCGAGCATGCGGTAGCAGTGGGCGATCAGCTCCCGCCGCACGAGCTCGAACTGGCCCTCGAGCTCGGCGGCACCGACGACGGCGGATCCGCGCTGCATCGAGGCCATGCTACGCAGGAGCGACAGCCGGCAAGGGGCGGAAGACCGTACTTCGCCACATCGGGCGCCCGGCCTTCGACCGGGCGCCCGATTCGCCGGGAATCCGCTACGGGGTGATCCGGAGCGCCGCAGCGGGGAGCTGCCCCCGGATCTCGCCGGCGGGGTTTCGCCGCGTGTGGATGTTCACGTAGCCACGGCCCGCCTCGAGCGCGGCGAGAGTCGCCGCGTTCACGACCGCAGTCCCGCGCTGGCCGTTCCGGCAGGGCCCGCAGAGCGGAACCGCGACAGGGCCGGCACGTCCGGCCCGGCCGACGTGGATGTGCGCGGCCAGCGCCGGCCCGGTCAGGCGCGCGAACGTGACCCGCCACGTGACGGCGCCGGTCGTCCCCTCGGTCGTGAAGGTTGCGATGAAGGAGCCGGTGGCACGCCCGACGTTGCCGGTCGGCTTCGGGACCTCCCTCCGGGCGGTGAGGGCGGTGCGGAGGGGAGCGGAGACGCCCACCTGACCGCGGATCTCCCCGGCCCGGTTTCTGTCCGTGTGGACGTTCACGTAGGCGCCGCCGGTCTGGAGCGCCGCCAGCACGGTGGCGTCGACGGCGGCCGTGCCGCTCGCCGGGCTCGTGCACGGCGCGCAGAGGGGAACCACGACCGGGCCGGGCTGCCCGCGCGGCGCGACGTGGATGTGCGCGGCCGTGGCTGCACCGGTGAGCCCACCGAAGGTCATCGACCAGTCGAGCCCTGCACCGGTGCCGTCCTGGCTCGCCGTCGCCGTGAAGGCACCACGTGCCGCGGAGACGTCGCCCGTCGGTGCGGGGACCTCGGACGGCGCGTTCATGGTGGCGATCAGGCCGATGGCAGTCGCCTGGCGGCGTGCATCGGCGGACGCCACGACCATGAGAACGAGACAGAGAGCGATCCCGGCGGCCGCCGCCACGATCGCGACCCCCCGCGGGTGAAGAAGCACCTTGGACATTCATCCTCCCCTTTGGGTCATCGTGTGTTGACCTCAGGGGTACGAGACGGCGCGCGGATTGGTTCGCACCGCCCGTCGGGCCGACGAAGCCACCGGGGCCGCGCGGCACTCGAGGCCCGCGCGAAGCGGGTCACCCTCGGGGACGGACGTGCCGCAGGCGGGGACCCCCGCGGCGGGATTCCGCTCCTGCGGAATCCCGCCGTGCGGAGAACTCAGCGCGGCTGCGGGACGATCCGGATGTAGGGCTTCGGCTCCTCCCAGCCGTCGGGCCAGATCTCCTTCGCCTCGTCGTTCGAGACGGAGCCGGCGATGATCACGTCGTCGCCCTGCTTCCAGTTCGCGGGCGTCGAGACCCGGTGGCCGGCGGTGAGCTGGAGCGAGTCGATCACGCGCAGCACCTCGTCGAAGTTGCGACCCGTCGTCATCGGGTAGACGAGGACGAGCTTCACCTTCTTGTCCGGGCCGATCACGTAGACGTTGCGGACGGTCTGGTTGTCGGCGGCGGTCCGATCCTTGGGATCGCCGGACACGTCCGCGCCGAGCATCCCGTAGAGCTTCGAGATCGCGAAGTCGGCGTCACCGATGATCGGGTAGTTGGGCGCTGTGCCCTGGGTCTCCTCGATGTCACGCGCCCACCCTTCGTGGTCGCTCGTCGAGTCGACGGAGAGCCCGATCACCTTGACGTTCCGGCTCTCGAACTCCGGCTTGATGCTCGCCATGTAGCCGAGCTCGGTCGTGCACACGGGGGTGAAGTCCTTCGGGTGCGAGAACAGCACGGCCCACGAGTCCCCGATCCAGTCGTGGAACGAGATCTTCCCTTCCGTGGTCTCCGCCTCGAAGTCGGGTGCCGTGTCGCCGATTGTGAGCGTCATCTGCAGTCCTCCTGATGTCGAACAGTGCCCGCCGCGGGACCGGTCTCCCCCAATCGCGACCGGCGGGGCGCCTGGAGGTCCAGACGCCTCCCACAGCTCGATTCTTCCATACGTGAAGTGGGGCGTGCGGCGGGCGGACCGCCGCCACGTCAGCGTCGCGCAGGCCGCTTCGTGAAGCTGTTCGCAGGCGTGACGCGGTCCCACGCGAGGCCCGTCGCGACGACCCGCGTGACCCTCGTGCGATAGGTGCCGATCGATGCCGGCCGGTCGAAGGTCATGCGACCTCCCACCGTGCGCCCGGCGGCCCGTGCGTAGACCTTCCCCTGCCGGTAGAGCCAGACGGTGAGGGCGGCGTCGTTCACGCGCCGGCCGGCCGCGTCGACGACCGTGACGTACACGTGGAGGCGGCGGCTCGCCACGCCGTAGCGGATCGCCGGCACGCGGACGACGGGCGGTGGCGCGACCGTGACGGCGGCCGAGGCCGTGAGCGTGCCGGTCGTCGTCGCGATCGTCGCGGTGACCGTGCCGGTGCCGGGGCGCTGCGCCGCCGTGAAGGTGACCGTCGGGCCCGTCGCGGGCGTCACCGTGCCGGGCGTGCCCGGCGCGAGCGTCCACGTCGCCGAGACCGGGAACTCGTTCCCGAGCTGGTCGCGCCCGATCGCGTTGAACGCCGTGGTCGCCCCGGTCGTCACCTTCACCGATGGCGGGTCGAGCCGCATCGCGATCGGCGCGGCGCCGGTGACCGCGAGGCTCCGCGTCGCCGCCGTCACTCCTGCGCCGGACGCCGTGATCGTGGGGATCCCGGTCGTGGTGTCCTGGTAGAAGACCTGCGCCGTCGCGAAGGCGCCGGCCGGAAGCGTCACGCTCACCGTGGGGGTGAACGGCCCGGTGGAGCTCGTCGAGAACGTGCCGGTCGGCGACGACGAGGCGAGCATCGCCACGACCGGAGCCGCAGGACGCGCTGCGACGCCGGCGACCTGGGCCTGGACGGCGATCGGGCCCGACACCGCTCCAGCGATGACCGACGGCGGCGTCGAGACGAACGCGAGCGTCGTCGGCGACCAGGCGCGGAAGGCGCGCCAGTTGTCGGTGAGGCGGGCGCCGTCGAGGTCGCCCGCGCACCAGAGGTTCCGCCCGTTCGGCCCGCAGGCGCGGACGCCCGGGTCGGCGGGTGTCTCGACCGCGGAGTCCCGGATCGCCGTCGCAAGCCGGTCGAGGACCGCTCCGGTCATCGCCGCCCAGTCGACAGCGGGAAGCGACGAGGAGTTGCGCGGCGACCAGGCGAAGCCCCAGTGGTCGCTCGGCCGCCCCGAGCGCACGCTGTGGTTCCGGAGCGCGTAGACCTGCGCGGACACGAAGTGCTGCATCAGGTCCTGCTCGACGAGCGTGTAGCCGAACCCGAAGTCCCACTGGAACGCCGCGTTCGCGAGCGGGCTCGCGGTCGCGTCGAAGAACGCGTTCGCCGTGCCGGACGCGGCACCGCCCGCCCCCGCGAGGAGGTCGGCGTGGCGCAGGTACTCGACGAGCGCCTCGCGGCGGGCCGTCGTCGCCGTGCCGGGGGCGGCGTAGCTGCGGACGTCGCCGTACACCTCCTGCGACCAGTCGCTCACGTACGCGTTCACCTCGGACCAGAAGGCCGAATCCTGGAGCCACTCCTGCGTTCGGGCCTTGTAGGTACCGACCGCCGGCACCTGCTGGCCGATCCCGACGATCCAGACGACGCCCTTGGTCGGCGGCCCCTCGCCGCCGGCGTCATAGAGTCCCCGCAGGAACTCGCGCAGGTTCGCGCGGCTCGAGCCGTCGCCCCGTCGCATCGCGGACGTGACCTCGTTGATCGCCCAGCTGTCCCCCACGGCGACGTCGAAGCCCGCGGCCGCCATCTTGCGCCGCGCGTCGACGCCGGCCTGGTACCAGGTCGACCCCGTGCTCGCGACCCACTTCTGCCAGGTCGTCAGGTGGATCTCGGCGAGCGCATGGAAGGCCGGGCCGAGCGCGCGGATGCGCTCCGCCTGGCCGGGCCGCTGCCGCGTCTTGTCCGCGACGACGGGCGGCACCGAGATGTAGTACTGCGCGCAGGGGGACGCCTTCGCCGCGAGGGTCGTGGCGAGGCGCAGCCAGTCGCCGGAGGCGTAGAACACCGCCCGGAGCGGACGGCACTGCTGCGCCTCGAGCGGGCGGAACTCGGTCCGCCGGGTCAGCTTCTCCCAGAGGGCCTGCGTCTTCTCCGGCTCGAGCGACGGCACCTGCGGGACGCCGGTGACGTCCTGCGCCGCGCCGGTCGAGGGAAGCGCGAGCGCCGCGAGCGCGCAGGCGAGCACCAGCACGAGGCGAACGGGCGTGCGGCGCATCGCGGCAGGCTACGCAAGCACTGTGATGGAGCTGTGAACGAAGCGCAGGAGCCCGGTGCCTAGCGCAGCGGGAAGGTCGCCGTCAGCAACGTGCCTGCCCCCTCGGGGCTGACGACGTCGAGCACGCCTCCGAGGGCCTCGACGCGGTCCTTCAGCCCCCCGAGCCCTGTCGCCTGGTCCTCGCCGCATTCCACGCACGCTCCGCCCACCCCGTCGTCGCGGACGACCACCGTCAGTGTCCCGTTGTCGTGGACGGCGCTCAGCCACACCTTTGAGGCCCGCGCGTGCTTGGTCGTGTTCGTGGCGGCTTCGGCGCAGACGTAGTACGCGGCCGCCTCGAGCTCCGGTGAGAGCCGCTCGGGCAGCCGCAGGTCGAGCTCGACGGGGACGGTGGAGCGGTTTGCCCCCGCCTGGAGTGCGGCGGCGAGCCCCTCGCGCGCGAGGAGCGGGGGATGCAGGCCGCGCGCGAGCTCGCGGAGATCCGCGAGCGCCCCCTCGAGCTCCGCGAGCGCGCCGTTGACGAGCGCCTCGAGCTCCGGGTCGCCCGCGGCCTTCTCGCGGAGCGCGCGCAGCGGGAACAGCGAGGCGGTGAGCCGCTGCTGGGCGCCGTCGTGCAGGTTGCGCTCGAGGCGCCGCCGCTCCTCGTCCCCGGCGCGCACGATCCGCAGGCGGGACGCCCGGAGCTGCTCGAGCTTGGCGACGAGATCGCGGTGGAGGCGGTCCCGCTCCATCGCGATGCGGATCATCGGGACGAACGAGCCGAGGAACTCCGGTGCCTCGAGCAGGCGGCGGCGATGCAGCATCGCGCCGATCTTCCGCGTCGGGTACTCGATCGGAGTCACCATCGCGCCGGGGACCGGCGCCGGCTCCGCGACGAGACCGCCGACGTCGACGTAGCGCCGGCGCTCCCAGTCCCACCAGTAGAGATGGAGGCCCGGGTCGTCGAGGATCTCCCGGAGCGCCGTCTGCACCTCACGCGGGGACGCGAGGTCCGGGATCGCGCTGAAGATGCGCCCGATCGTGTCCAGCCAGGTGTTCGCCCCGCTCACGTCAACGGTTGTAGCGCGTCGACCGTGCTTCGGCCAGTAGCGGCGGCCGGGCGCGCGGCACACCGGCCCCGGTCGCCGTCCGGTCACTTGACGGTGAGCCCCGCCGGCGCCATGCCCGCGACCGCGACCGCGACGCCGATCGTCGACCTCATGCGAGTCACTGCCCCTCCTCGTGTCGTATTCGGGCGTGGCGGCCGCACCAGGGAGGCGCGGGCGGCCACGTGGAAGCACTATGCCTGGTGTTCACGGGGTCGAGGCTCGCCTGCCGCACCCGGTCGGTCCCGTACGCTTGCGCCCATGACTCCGAAGCGCGCTCATCCGGCGGCGTCGAACCGGACGCGCGTCCGACGGCTGCCGGAGCGCGGTGTCTACGACCGGGGCGCGATCGACGAGGTGCTCGACGCCGGGCTCGTCGCCCACCTCGGCTTCGTCCACGAGGATCAGCCGTTCGTGATCCCGACCCTCCACGCGCGACTCGGAGACCGGGTGTACGTCCACGGCTCGGCCGCGAGCCGCACGCTGCGCGGCCTCGCGACGGGGATCCGCGCGTGCGTCACCGTGACGCTGCTGGACGGGATCGTGCTCGCCCGGTCGGTCTTCGAGCACTCGATGAACTACCGCTCGGTGGTCGTCCTCGGCACGGCGACGCCGGTCGACGAGCCCGAGGAGAAGCTGGTGGCGCTCGAGGCGTTCACCGAGAAGCTCCTCCCGGGGCGCTGGGACGAGGCACGGCAGCCGACGCGCAAGGAGCTCAGGGCGACCTCGGTCCTCTCGCTGCCGCTCGACGAGGCGTCGGCGAAGATCCGTGTCGGCGGCCCGGAGGACGGCGACACGCCCGATGCCGACCTCGACGTCTGGGCCGGACACCTCCCTCTCGTCGTCCAGGCGCTCGAGCCCGTTGCCGACCCGACGCTCCGCTCGGGCATTCCCGTCCCGCCCGGTCTCCGGCCGTACCGCAGGCCGGGCCTCGTCTCGTAGAGGCGACCCGCCATACACTGGCTGCGATGACGCCGCCCGCCGTCGACACCGTCGTGATGAAGTTCGGCGGCTCCTCCGTCGCCGACGCGGACAAGGTGCGGCACGTCGCGACGCGGTTCGTGGCTGCCAAGCGCCGCGGCCTGAACGTGGTGGGCACCGTGTCCGCGATGGGGAAGTCGACCGACTCGCTCCTCGCGCTTGCGGGGGAGGTCTCGCCGGCGCCCAACCCGCGCGAGCTCGACATGCTGCTCTCCACCGGAGAGCGCATCGCCTGCGCCCTCGTCGCGATGGCGATTCACGACCTCGGCGAGGAGGCGGTCTCCTACACCGGCTCGCAGGCCGGGATCGTCACGGACTCGGCGCACGGCAAGGCGAAGATCCGCGAGATCCGTGGCGACCGGATCCGCAGCGCGCTCGAACAGGGGAAGATCGTCCTCGTCGCAGGGTTCCAGGGCTTCTCGCGCGACACGATGGAGATCACGACGCTCGGCCGCGGCGGCACCGACGCGACCGCGGTGGCCCTCGCCGCTGCGCTCGGCGGCGCCTGTGAGATCTACTCGGACGTCGCCGGCGTCTACACCGCCGACCCGCGGATCGTGCCGGAGGCGCGCAAGCTGGCCGTCGTCTCGTACGACGAGATGCTCGAGATGGCGGCCTCCGGCGCGAAGGTGCTGATGCTCCGCTCGGTCGAGCTCGCACGCAACCACGGAGTGCGCATCCACGCGCGCTCGACGTTCTCGGACGAGGAGGGAACCTGGGTGCAGGACGCAGAGGGAATGGAGCAGCCGATCGTCTCGGCCGTGACGCACTCGGAGACGGACGTCGTGTTCACGCTGACGGGGATCCCCGACCGCCCCGGCGTGGCGGCGATGATCTTCGACGCCGCCGCCACCGCGCACGTCAACGTCGACACGATCATCCAGAACGTCGTCCACGGAAGGGCCGAGATGTCGTTCTCCGTGCCGGCGGAGGACGTCACGGCCACGCGGCGGGCGATCGAGTCGACCCAGGCGGAGCTCGGCGAGTACGACGTCGAGGTGAACGAGCGGCTCGGCAAGGTCTCGCTGATCGGCGCCGGCATGCGCTCGCACCCCGGCGTCGCGGCGACGATGTTCCGCACGCTCGCGGAGCTCGGGATCAACCTCGAGATGATCTCGACCTCGCCGATCAAGATCTCCTGCATGATCGCCCGCGACCGGATCCCGGACGCGGTGCGGGGCCTGCACGCAGCGTTCCAGCTCGAGCGCGAGCCCGTGCGCGAGCCAACCATCTGACGCTTTAGATGGCTGATTCCGGATAGCCGCACACGTGGCTGGTGGCTGTGACACATCGCCTGGCGCGACGATCGGCCACGACCCGTATCACCCGATATGCGCCGCGACCGCTCCCCGCACCAGGCTCGGTCACAGCCATCCCCACGCACACGCCTATCCGGAATCAACCATCTAGAGGCACCGGCGGCGTTACGCCGAACTCGTCCGCGAGATGGACGAACGGTGGGTACGCGCCCTGGTCACCGCCGCCATTTGGCTCGCGGTGCTCGTGGCCGTGCGGTGGGTGCTCGGCCGGATGTACGACGCCTGGGAGAGGCGGCAGGCGGACGCGGACCCGGCGGTCGTCGCCCGGCGTCGGACGACCTTCAGCTTCCTGAGGCGGCTGACGATCGTGCTCATCTCGACGATCGGCATCTGGAACGTGCTGTCG
This sequence comes from uncultured Actinomycetes bacterium, assembly GCA_963814565.1. Classification (GTDB taxonomy): domain Bacteria; phylum Actinomycetota; class Thermoleophilia; order Gaiellales; family Gaiellaceae; genus Gaiella. The sequence goes on along the minus strand of CAWFDO010000003.1, from coordinate 71,437 downwards.
ATCTTCCCGATGACGGAGGACATCGCGCGCGCGATGCTCGCATCGAGCGCCGTGATCGCCCTGATCGCCGGCCTTGCCCTGAGCACGCCGCTCGGGAACCTCGGTGCGGGAGTGCTCGTCGCCTTCACGCAGCCCGTTCGGATCGGCGACCGTGTGACGATCGGCGAGCACACCGGCTTTGTCGAGCAGATCAACATGATCTACACCGCGCTCGTCACGGACGACGAGCGCCGTGTCTTCGTGCCGAACACGCAGCTCGCGAGCAGTGCGGTCGTGAACCGGACGATCCGCGACCCGCGTCGGATCGTGACGGCGAACCTCCCCGTCCGTCTCGACGCCCCGCTCGGCGATGCCCGCGCGACCGTCCTTCGCGCCGTCGACGCGGTCGAGGGCCTACACCGCCAGGGCGCGAAGGTGCTCGTGGGGGACGTCACCGGAAACGTCGTGCTGCTCACGGTCAGTGCGTCGGCCCCGCTCGACGCCGACGTCAGCCAGCTCGGCTCGGACGTGCGCGAGGCCGCCCTCCGCGCGCTCGCGGATGCGGGGCACCTCGCGGCCTGATGTGCGTCGTGGCGCCCGGCGGGGCCGGGCGCCACTCAGCTTTCAGACACAGTCACGCAGCGGCTGCGCCTCGGGCAGGGTCTCGAGGCGCTTCAGGGTGTTGTTCTCGATCTGCCTGATCCGCTCGCGGGTCACGCCGAACGCGCGACCCACCTCCTCGAGCGTGCAGGGCGCCTCGCCGAGGAGCCCGAACCGGAGCTCGATCACCTTCCGGTCCCGCTCGGGAAGGGAGCCGAGCGCCGCCTCGATGTCCTCGCGCCGGAGCGACAGCGAGGCCTTGTCGAACGGCGACTCCGCCTGGTCGTCGGGCACGAAGTCACCGAGCGAGGAGTCCTCCTCCTCGCCGATCGGCTTCTCGAGCGAGACCGGGAGCTGCGCCATGCGGAGGATCTCGCGCACCTCGTCGGTCGACATCTCGAGCTCCTCCGCGATCTCCTCGGGCCTCGGCTCGCGGCCGAGCCGCTGGACGAGCTGACGCTCGATGTGAACCACCTTGTTGAGCTTCTCGACCATGTGGACCGGGATGCGGATCGTCCGCGCCTTGTCCGCGATCGCCCGCGTCACGGCCTGGCGGATCCACCAGGTCGCATACGTCGAGAACTTGAAGCCCTTGCGGTAGTCGAACTTCTCGACGGCTCGGATCAGGCCGAGAGACCCCTCCTGGATGAGATCGAGGAACGAGAGACCTCGACCCAGGTACCCCTTGGCGATCGAGACCACGAGCCGGAGGTTCGCCTCGATCATGTGCTGCTTGGCGAGCATGTCGCCCCGCTCGATCCGCTTCGCGAGCGACACCTCCTGGTCGGCCGTCAGCAGCGGCACCTTGCCGATCTCCCGGAGGTACAGCCGGAGCGAGTCGAGCGACGGCTCGACCGTCAGGTCGAGCTTCGGGGCGGCCGTCTCCTCGGGCGGGACGATCGGCTGCTCGTGCGGCAGCGTCTTGTGCTGTTCCCCTTCGACCAGCTCGATCGAGTGGTCGATGAGGTAGGTCGTGAACTCCTCGAGCTGCTCTTTCGTGAGATCGACGTCCTCCAACGACTTCGTGATCTCGTCGTACGTCAGGAAGCCTTTCTCCTGGCCCTGCTCGACGAGCTTGTGCAGCTCGTCTACGTCCGGAAGGGCGATATCGACGGAGAGCATGGACCTCGCTTTCAGCCTGGCGGTTGACGGAGACAGACCCTCGGAACGCATTGAGCCGGGCCACCTTCGCCCCGGCTCAGACCCTTCTAGGCGCCGCATCGTATACATGCGTTCGCAGTTTGGGAAGGGAACAGATAGTCGATCCTCGATTATTTTCGTGGCGCCTCACCCCGTCGCGGGCGGGACGATCTGGAGCGTCCCGACCACCTCCCCACGGCTGCTCCGGACGTCCGGGAGGGGGATCCCGGAGGCGTCCACGCCGAGCCGCTCGAGCATCCAGGCGAGGACCGGCACGATCGCCCGGAAGGAGCCGTCGGCGACCTTGATCGCGAGACCGAGGCCGTCCCGGGAGGCCGCGCACATGAGGCCCTCCGCCCCGCCCTTCGCGACCCAGCCGTCGAGCGTGCGCATGAGGAGCACGTCGGAGCCGACCGGCCCCTCGAGGAGCTCAGGCTGCGCGCGCATCGCGCGCACGACCCGGTCCCCGCCGTCGAGGCACGCGAGGCGGGCGAACGCGTGAGCGCATCGCTCCAGCGGCAGCGCAAAGGTCGGGACACCACAGCCGTCGACACCGGTCCGGATCGACGCTGGGTCGACCTCGGCTGCTGCCGCGACCTCCTGGAGCATCGCGCTCTGGCACGGGTGGACGGGGAGGAAGTAGCCGTCGATCGGCCAGCCCGCTGCTCGACACAGCGCGAGGAGACCGGCGTGCTTGCCGGAGCAGTTGTGCTCGATCCGCTCCGCGCCGACGCCGCACTCGAGGTCGTCCTCGATGGCCGGCGCCGCCGCGAGGATCCCGCGAACCACTGCGAGCTGCTCGGGCGACGCTCCGTGCGAGGCGCAGACGAGCGCCACCTGCCGGTCGTCGAGGTCCGGTCGGGCACGGACGACGGGCAGCGCCTGGAGCGGCTTCGCCGACGAGCGCAGGTATGTGAGAAGCCCCGGGTCGCCCGCCGCGAGCGCGACCCGACCGTCGCGGACGGCGACCGCGTGAACGACGTGCCGCGCCTCGACGACGTCTCCGCGCGTCACCTCGACGACAAGGGGCTCCACGGCGCGGCAGCCTAGCGCCCGAGCGCGAGACGACCGGGCAGAGTCTGAGCCGTCAGCATTCCCTACCGTCCGCCCGCGGCGGCAGCGGCTGTGCATGCACGAGGAAGCGGAGCGGGGGCTCGACCTTCCAGAGCGTGAGCGACGACCCTGACTGGTACTGCGAGCCGAGGTCGGCGAGGTCGAGGCGAGCGAGCCTTCTTCCCACGACTGGCTGACGCGAGTCGAGCACCGCGTGCGTCGGGGCGAACGGCCGGCCGCGGTCGTCGAGCACGACGCCGCCGTCGCCGACCGTGAGCCCAGGTGATGCGAGGTTGTCGCGCCCGATGTTCTCGCTTCCGAGATGGAGCACCCGGTCGACGCGCGTGCTGAAGAACTCGGTGAGGACGGTGAGGCCCTGCTGCTCGTAGTCCGCGGATCCCGAACAGGGCTGGTCGGATCGCGAGTACCCGAGGTGGACGAGCGACGCCGTCGCGTCGCCGGGAAGCGCCCGATCGACCCAGGCGAGCTGCCGCTCCGTTCCGGGTGCGAAGGCCCCGAGTAGTCGAGTGTCGCGACGGCGATCGTGAACGCGAGCGCAACGGCGACGAACGGCGCGAACCTGCCGCGGAAGAGGACGAGGACGACGACGCCGAGGACGGCGAGGGCGACGACGAGCACCCTCGTCGGTACTTCCGGGAGTTCCTGGTGGAGAGCGCTCAGCCACGCGGCGGTCGGGCTGTCGACGTTGTTCGCCCGTGCGACCGGTCGGCCGGGAGGCTGGCTGCGACCGCAATCACGCGAGCCCGGCGACCCGAGCGCACGACCGGACAGCCCGCGGCCGGTCTCGAGCCAGTACGCGAGGCCGACGAGAACGAGAGGCGTGAGATAGAAGAGATAGCGCTCGTGGAGAACGCCGAGCCCGTACGGGTGACGCCGACACCGCAGCCACCGACAGCAGCAGCGCGAACGAGCTCGTGAGCAGCGCGATTCCGGTCGCCCGATCGCGCTCGACCGGGGTCCGGAGAAGGCGTGCGAGCGCGAACGGGATAGAGGGCGAGCGCGACGACTCCGAGGGCGAGCCCGTACACCGCGACGTTCCACGACGACCACGTCAGAAGCCCCACCGGATCGAGCAGCGCCTCGAGGACGCCGCCGGAGACCGCTCCCGGAGCGTCCTTGCCGGAGGCGACCGAGATGACCGACGCAACGACCCCGACCGCGAGGCCGGCGAGCAGCGGCCGGTACACGAGAAGCGTCCGGCGGAAGGGCGGCGCCCGGAGCCCGTTGATCGCGACCGCGCCGGCGACGGCGCCCACGAGCACGACGCCCTGGGGGCGGATCCCGACGAGAAGCGGAAGGCATGCCAGGACGGCGAGCTGACGGCCGACCGTCGGACGCTCGAGCATCCGCGCGAGCAGGAGGACGAACGTCGTGAACGCCGGCAGGAACAGCGACTCGGTCATCACGAGCGAGGCGTACGCCGTCCACGGCGCGAATGCGACGAGAAGCGCGACCGCGAGGGCAAAGAGCGGTGTGACGACGCGCCTGGCAAGGAGGTAGGCGGGGACGGCGGCGAATGCCACCACGACCGCGTTGACCGCCTTCGTCGCCTCGAACGCGCGTGCCCCGTCGCCGCCGAAGACGTGCGCGGGGGCTATGAGCAGCGGGTAGAGCACGCTGTGCGCGAGGTCGAGCTCGCCACGGAGGAGCGGTCGCCCCTCCAGTGCGAAGCCCTTCGCGAGGCCCGAGTACACGAGCTCGTCGCCGAGGACGCGCGGCTCCGTGGCAGCGCGGCCCAGAAGCAAGCCGAAACGTCGCTGCCGCGACGACGACGAGCCCGAGCAGCGCGACCACCGGGACGTGACCCGCGCCTCGCCGTCCGCGATCCGCCGAGGACGGTCTACGCGGCCGGGCGAGCAACAGTGCGCAGACGACGCCGACGACGAGCGCGACGACGACGGCGCGCAACGGGCTGAGCCGCATGAGCAGCTCGCGCAGGTCGTGCGCGGCCCTCGTCCCCTCGACGGCGACCAGCGCGACGGCTCCGACGACGAGTAGGCCGACCACGAGCAGCTCGGCGACGAGCCGGACGGCGGCGCTCCGGCGATCGCGCTGCCGGCCGCTGACGTCGTCGTCGTCACGATCTCCAGGGATCACATCTCCACCCGGTCCTCGGTGAGCCATCCGACTCGCGGAGCCCCATCGGGCGCCCTCGACCCGCTCGTCTCCGGCCCGAGCGTCTGCCTGTCGCAAGAGCGTGTCAAGCACGCGCGCAGACCCGCCGCACGCTGCGGGCGTCCGGTTCCCTACTCTGAGCGCATGCCCGAGCTGCCAGAGGTCGAGGCATGGGTCCGCGAGCTCGATCCGCTCGTCTCGCGTGCGCCGATCGAGACCGCGCGACCGGGCCATATCGCGACGCTCAAGTCGTTCGACCCGCCGCCGAGTGCGCTCGCGGGGCGGAGCCTCGAGGGGAGCCGCCGGCGCGGGAAGAACCTCCTCTTCCCCACGGCCGACGGCGAGCTCGTGCTGCGCGTGCACCTCATGAGCGCCGGGAGGCTCCGCTACCTGCCCGCGGGCAAGAAAGGGCCGGCGAAGCCGATGTTCCAGGTCCGCTTCGCGGACGGAGGCGAGCTGCTGCTCACCGAGGCGGGCAAGAAGAAGCGCGCCGGGGTGTGGCTCGTGACCCCGGAGCAGCTCGACGACGAGCTTGCCCATCTCGGACCCGACGCGCTCGAACTGGATGCAACGGTGCTGGGCGAGATCCTCCGCCGAGAGCGACGCCAGCTCCACCCGCTGCTCCGCGACCAGCGGGCGCTCGCCGGCATCGGTCGCGCCCACGCGAACGAGATCCTCTGGGAGTCGCGACTCTCGCCGTTCCGGCTCTCGACCGATCTCGGCGACGACGAGGTCGAGACGCTCGCGACGGCGATCCACGACGACCTCGGCCGCGCGCTCGAGCTGCGCCTCGCGGGCAAGGGCGACGACCGGGTGTACCGCATCCACGGCCACTTCGGCGATCCGTGCCCGCGGTGCGGCGAGACCCTGCATCGCGTCGACTTCGAGGAGCACACGATCACGTACTGCCCCGCGTGCCAGACGGGCGGCCGGATCCTGAAGGACCGCAGGCTCTCACGCCTGTTGCGCTGAGGTAGCGTGGCTGCGATGGACCTCCCGCTCGTCGGCGACATGCAGGCATCCGCCCCGCCGGTGGAGATCGCGCTCTCGCGGGCGGGCGTCTCGGGCGTGCAGAAGGCGATCCGGATCCGCCGAGGCGAGCAGGAGATCCTGATGGCCGCCGAGATCGATTGCACCGTCGACCTCGAGCGCGGCCAGAAGGGTGTCCACATGTCGCGGTTCCCGGAGCTCTTCGACGAGGCGATCGACGAGGCCGTGCTCGGCGAGGGGCTCCTCGTCGAGGTGCTGGCCGACCGGCTCGCCTCGCAGATCGTCGAGCGGCAGGGCGCGCTGCGTGCGGAGGTGCGGATCGTCGCGCGCTGGCCGCTGCGGCGGCGGACGCCCGTGACCGACCTCGTGACGCAGGAGATGATCTCGCTGATCGGGATCGCGGCGGCCACACCCACGCGGTCCCGCCGCGTCGTCGGCGTCGAGGCGACCGGGATCAACGCCTGCCCCTGCGCGCAGGGCCTCGTCCGCGGACGCGCCGCCGAGCGGCTGGCGGAGGCCGGCTACGACGGCGACGAGGTCGATCGCATCCTCGACCTCGTGCCCATCGCGACGCACAACCAGCGCGGCCGTGGGACGCTCCTGGTCGGGACGGTCGAGGAGCTCGACGCCGAGGAGCTCGTGACGATCGTCGAGGAGTCGATGAGCGCTCCCGTCTACGAGCTCCTGAAGCGGCCCGACGAGCTGTTCGTCGTCGAGCACGCGCACCTGCGGCCCCGCTTCGTCGAGGACTCGGTCCGTGTCGCGCTGAAGGGGCTCCTCGACACGTACGCGGGGCTTTCCGACGACGACTTCGTGCTCTCGCGCCAGCTCAACCTCGAGACGATCCACGACCACGACGTCGTCGCCGAGCGGTTCGGGCGGATCGGCGAGCTGCGGGCGGAGCTCGCCGGCAGCCCACCCGGGCCGCAGACGACGCTCGCGGCCTGGCTCGATCCTGTCGGCTAGAGGCTTGATGCGGAATAGGAGTGCGTGCGGGGATGGCCTGCACCAAGCAGCGTGGTCGGCTCGGTCGGCGTGCAGGCTGGTTGCCTGGATGTCGAGCGAGACGGCCGCGATGCGCCGCGTGCAGGCCACCATCCGTGCGTGCTCGTATTTCGCATCAAGCCTCTACGGCTTCTTCAGGAACCGCGCCCGGACGGCGCTCGCCTTCGTCATCGGCAGCGTGCAGGCCGCGCTGCGCCCGCTGCACGCGCCGCTCCACCCGACAAAGCGCCAGCCCTTCGCCGACGTCGCCCTGAGGCGGAGCGGCGTGTACGAGGTCGCCTGGCGCGCGCACCGCGCAGCGAGGCACGGCGCCCCGGCGCCGGTGACCGCGCCGCGTCCCGCCAGCGAGACGACGACCCCGAACCGCGCAGGGGCGAACAGCACCCCGACGGAGGCCGCCGCCGAGAGCGCGACCTCGCACCGGAGTGTCCCCGTGCAGGCGCCCGACCAGCGCACGAAACGCTGTCCCTCGCCGGCGAACGCCTCGAGCGAGACCGACGTGCCGGCGTCCCACTCGGTCGTACAGGTCGCCGAGCACTCGACGCCGGGGATGTCGCTCTCGACGGATCCCGGTCCGGCGATGCCGATCGTCAGAGGCACCTGACGTGTGACGAGCCGCAGCCACAGGGAGTCCTGGGCGTCGAACCAGCCGCCGGCGTGGCCGTAGTAGTCGTTCCGCCCGAAGTCGAGGATGAGCGAGCCGAGCGGCGTGGTGTCGGCGAACGGATACAGGAGGTCCCTGTCGCTGTCGCACGGGTGCCCGGGCGTGTCGGGACAGGCATTCGGCGGCCCGCTCGCGGCAAGCGCACCGAACGCGTGTAACAGCTCGTGCGCCGCGACGGGCGCCGTCGGGACGCCCGAGCAGGCCGAGAGGTAGACGATCGCGATGCCGGCGCCGTCCGCGGTTCCTCCTCCCTGCCCGCAAGTGCGATCGTTGTCCGTGGGGCCGTCGTAGTAGACGAGGTGCTTCTCGTAGCCCGTGTAGCCGGTCGGCGCCTCGACCGCGCGCGCGATCCGCTCGAACCGGGTGTTGCCGGGAGCGAGGGCCGCGGCGGAGCCGGTGAGCCGCAGCGTGACGATGTCGGCCTGCGGCCCGCAGGGGAACGCGGCACGGTCGAAGCGGGGCTCCCGCTCGCCGTCCTGCGTCCTCCACCAGGCCGCGATCTCGTCCACGTCCGCGCTGATCCGGGGCGCGAGCTCCGCGGTGCGGTCGGCGCCGTCGGAGGGGATCACGTAGACGACACGGATCGTCCGGCCTGCCACCGCCGGCACCCGGTCCTGGACGCTCGGACTACCGCACCACGGTGCGGCGTACGACGCCTGCGCGAACGCCGCGGCGAGCGCCCCCGCGACGACGAGGACGCCGACGCCCCGCAGCCCGAACCGCCTCATCCGACCCCTTCCTCGCGAAGTCCCCCTCCGGGCCGGATCCTCGCGGCGACCCGAGACGGTGTCAATCAGGGCGCGGCCGCGCGGGTGAACCGCGGTTCGGTCCCCGCGAGCAGCCGACGGACGTTCTGCCGGTGCAGCGCGAGGACGCCGAGCGCCGCGACCGACATGAACGCCACGATCGGCCACGAGGCCCCGAACGCGTAGCAGAGCACGGGCAACGCCACGGCCGCGAGCATCGACGAGACCGACGCGTAGCGGAACAACGCGAAGCTGACGAGCCAGAGGACGAGGCAGCAGGCGGCTGCGAGCGGCGCGAGCGCGAACGCGACCCCGCCCGCGGTCGCCACCATCTTGCCGCCCTTCGAGAACCCGAGGAAGACCGGGCGGGCATGCCCGACCATCGCGGCGGCGCCCGCGAGGACGCCGACCCAGTCGCCGCCGAGCCAGAGCCCGAGCGCAGCCGGGACGAATCCCTTCGCGACGTCGAGCAACGCGACCGGGACGCCGAGCGACCGGCCGTAGACCCGCCACACGTTCGTCGCGCCGACGTTGCCGCTTCCGCGCTCGCGGACGTCCTCTCCCCGGACCAGCCGCGGGATGACGTAGCCGAAGGGGACGGAGCCGAGCAGGTAGCCCGCGAGGACGATCGCGACGTCCGTCACGGATACGAAGCCTACGCCTGCCGACCGGCGGGTCGCCGACCTACGGCGCCGGGATGCGGTACGTCGAGATCCAGCCGTTCACGACGTCCCAGTCGAGGTTCTCGAAGAACGCGTCGATGTAGGACGCGCGATCGGTCTGGTAATCGAGGAAGTACGCATGCTCGTAGACGTCGAGCGCGACGAGTGGGGTCGCGTTCCAGACCGCGAACGTGTTCTGCGCGTCGCCGAGGTAGGTGAACAGGCGCTGCTCGTCCCAGTCGAATGCGGTCCAGGCCCACCCACGACCAGCGATCCCCGTCGCCTTCAGGTCGCGCCGCCACGCTTCGACCGACCCGAAGTCGCGCTCGACGAGCGCGCCGAACGCGCCGTCGGGGTCGCCGCCCGGGCCGCCGAGGTGCGCGAAGTACAGCTCGTGGTTCTTGATTCCCCCGATCGCGAACGTCAGGTCGACCTTCAGCGCGCGCAGCTCCGAGTAGACCTGGTTCGCCTGCTCGAGGTCGACGCCCTGGAGCGCCGCGAGGATCTCGTTCCGCTTCCCGACATATCCCTGGTACAGGCGGTAGTGCGCCTCGACCGACGCGCGGGAGATGCCCGACAGCTGGAGGAGCCTCGGGTCGAGCGGGCGGGGCGAGATCTCCTCGAACGGCGGCATGACACTCCTCGCTGCGGCGGAACGGGACCGGCCGGAGCATATCCTTGGCTCGTCGCAAGCGATCGAAGGAGAAACCCATGGCGTACACCGTCCCCGACCTCGGCTACGCGTTCGATGCGCTCGAGCCGCACATCGACGCGCGGACGATGGAGATCCACCACGACAAGCACCACGCCGCGTACGTCACGAACCTGAATGCGGCGCTCGAGGGAACCGGTCTCGACGACCAGCCCGTCGAGCAGCTCATCGCAAACCTCGGTCAGGTTCCCGAGGACAAGCGCACCGCCGTGCGCAACAACGGCGGCGGCCACGCGAACCACACGCTGTTCTGGGAGATCATGGCGCCGGGCGGCGCCACGGAGCCGGCAGGCGCCCTCGCGGCCGCGGTCGACGGGTTCGGCGGGCTCGACGCCCTGAAGGCGGCCGTCAACGACGCGGGCGTCAAGCGGTTCGGCTCGGGCTGGTCGTGGGTCGTCCGCGACGGCGACGGGCTGTCGGTCACCTCGACGCCCAACCAGGACTCGCCGGTGATGGACGGGCAACACCCGGTACTCGGCGTGGACGTCTGGGAGCACGCCTACTACCTCAACTACCAGAACCGGCGACCCGATTACCTCGCCGCCTGGTGGAACGTCGTCAACTGGGACGTCGTCGGCGCGAGGTACGACGCCGCCGGTTGAGCTGGCCCCTGGGCGGGCGGCGACAGCGATGCCGTCCGCCCGGCTCGGGGCCTCGAAGGCGTGAAGGGGTGTCAGGCACGAAGCCATGTCCGAACGGCGCATGTCCACGGAGGCGACCGACACGTCCGCGTCGAATCCGCGCGACGCCTCCACACGTAGTTCGGATGTGGACGCGGCGGTCGCTGTCCGGATCGACTTGCCCTCGAGCAGGCGAGACGCGAGCATCCGCCGCGTGACCGCCGACGGCCGCACCGACGCGGAGCTGATCGCCGACGTCGCCGGAGGCGACCGGATCGCCTTCGAGGAGCTCCATCGCCGCTATGCCCGCTCGGTGCTCGGGATCGCCCTCCGGCGGATCGGCGACCGGGGCCGGGCCGAGGACGCGACCCAGGACACCTTCGCGAGCATCTGGCGCTCGGCGTCGCGGTTCGACCCGTCGCGGGGCGAGGCGACGTCGTGGCTCTACACGGTCGCCCGGAACGCCATCGTCGACGGGCTGCGCCGCCGCCGCGAGCCCCCGGTCGACGAGGCGCCGGAGATCGCCGCACAGGAGCCGGGGCCCGACGACGCCGTGGAGCAGGGCTGGGTCGCATGGCGCGTCCATCGTGCCCTCGAGGTCCTGCCCGAGCAGGAGCGCTCTCTCGTCGAGCTGGCGTACTGGGGCGGTCTCTCGCAGAGCGAGATCGCCGAGTACCTCAGCATCCCGCTGGGAACCGTGAAGACGCGCACCCGGTCTGCGCTCCGCCGGCTCGCCGACGAGCTGGACGGTGAGCTCTGATGAGCGAGCCTCGCGACCTGCGCGACCTCATCGGCGCCGACGTCGAGCCGGACGAGCTCGAGCGTCTCCAGCGCGTGCACGCGCTGCTGGAGCAGGCGGGGCCCCCGCCGGAGCTGCCGCCCTCGCTGGCCCGTGCGGCGGAGCCGCCGTCCGCCCGCGTGCTCCCGTTCCCGCGCCGGTATCGCTACACGGCCCTCGCTGCCGCGGTGATCGCGGCCGTCGCCCTCTTCGGCGTGGGCTACCTCGCCGCGGGCGGGCCTGACGCGGCGCCCGTGGAGACGCTCGCGATGAGCGGGGACGGCGGCGCGACCGCAGAGCTGGCGCTGTTCGCGAAGGACGAGGCGGGCAACTGGCCGATGGAGATCCGGGTGTCGGGTCTCGCGCCCGGCTCGTACGAGCTGTGGCTGACGCGCGGCGGCGAGCTCGCGGCGCCGTGCGGTGCGTTCCTCGTCGCCGGCGACGAGACGACCGTGCCGCTCAACGCTCCGTTCAAGCTGAGCGAGTTCGACGGCTGGGTCGTCGTCCCCACCGGGAGCGAGGACCGCGTGCTGACGACCTAGATCCGCGACGGTGTCGAGGCGCCGTGCCACCGTGAATCCGTGGGGACACCGGAGGACGCCCGCAGAAAAACACTGAGCCGGCAAACCCGAAGGCCCGCCGGCTCAGATGGCGAGAATCTAGACATGCCACCCGCACGGCGCAAGCGTGCGGGCAGGGACGACTTTCGCAAATTGCGGGTTTTTCGGGGCGCGCTACGCGGCGAGCCCGTGCTATCCGCGCCGGATGGCGACGACGCGCGCCTTCCAGGACCCGCTCGGCGCCTCGACGTCGACGACGTCGCCCACCCCCGTGCCCATCAACGCGCGCCCGAGCGGCGAGTCGGTCGAGACCCCGCCGACCGCGGAGATCGTGACCTCCATCGCCTCACCGTCCTCGTCGTGCAGCTCGACGATCGACCCGGGCCCGACGTGGTCGTCGGTGTCGTGCTCGACGACGACGGCAGTCCGCAGCCGCTCGCGGAGCTTCGCGATCCGCGCCTCGAGGAGACCCTGGTCGTTCTTCGCGGCGTGGTACTCGAAGTTCTCGGAGAGGTCGCCGAACGATCGTGCCGTCGCGATCGCCTCGATCGCAGCCGCCCGCCGCGGCCCCTGGAGCTCCGCGAGCTCGGTCTCGAGCGCTTCGCGCTGCTCCTGGGTCAGGATCTCGCCGGAGCCGTTCACAGCGGGGACGCTACCGAAGCGCGTGCCGCCCGTCGCCCTCACGGTCTAGGATCGTCCGCGCCCGGGGTCGAGCGAAGGAGGCACAGGTGACCGAGTCAACCGATGGAGGCGTCGTCCGTCTGCCCGGAGAAGGCGAGACCACCTCGCTCTTCGGGGACACGTACACGATCAAGGCGGCGGGAGACGAGACGGGCGCGGCGCTCTCGGTGATCGAGGCCGCGCTGGCCCCGCACTCGAGCGGGACGCCGCTCCACGTGAACACGCGGGAGGCGGAGAACTACTACGTGCTCGAAGGCACGCTCACCTTCCGGATCGGCGAGCGCACCGTCGAGGCGCCGGCCGGGTCGTTCGTGCACATCCCGCAGGGCGTCGTGCACACGCACTGGAACGCAACCGCCGCCCCGGTGCGGCTCCTCGGCATCCCCGCTCCGGCCGGGTTCGAGACGTTTTTCGCCGCGTTCGCCGAGCTGGTAGCCACCATGCAGCCCGGTCCTCCGGACATGAGCCAGGTCGGCGCGCTGTACGAGAGGTTCGGTCTCCAGGTCGTCGGCCCGGCGCCGGCCGCCGGGGCCTGAACGTCACTCAGGCACGTAGTCTCGCGCGCGCTCGTACGTCACGTGCGTCCAGCCCGTGCCGGGGCGGCGCGCCGTCTCGCGCCATTGCGACCAGTCGACCTCGGGGAACAGCGTGTCCCCTTCCGGCTCGGCCTCGACCAGCGTCAGCGCCAGGCGATCGGCGACGGGGAGCGCCTCCGCGTAGACCTGCGCCCCGCCGGCGACGAAGACCTCGTCGTCGATCTCGTTCGCCATTGCGAGCGCCTGCTCCACGCTCTCCGCGCGCAGCACGCCCTCGGCCTCCGCCGCCCAGTCCGGCTGCCGCGTGACCACGACGGTCGTGCGACCCGGAAGCGGCCGGCCGACGGCCTCGTACGTCCGCCGGCCCATGACGAGGACGTGGCCGAGCGTCAGCTCCTTGAAGAGCGCCAGCTCGTCGGGGAGATGCCAGGGGAGGCCGCCGTCCACCCCGATCACGCCGTTGCGCGCCACGGCGGCGAGGATCGTCACGGGCATCTGAGGCTTGATGTGAGATCGGAGTGCGTACGGGGATGGCCTGCACCAAGCAGCGTGGTCGGCTCGATCGGCGTGCAGGCTGGTTGCCTGGATGTCGAGCGAGACGGCCGCGAGGCGCCGTGTGCAGGCCACCATCCGTGCGTGCTCGGATCTCGCATCAAGCCTCTAGACCGCGATCGGCGCCTTGATGGCCGGGTGCGGGTCGTAGCCGACGACCGTGACCGAGTCGAACCCGAAGTCGTCGATCGAGCGGCATGCAGGGTCGAGCTCGAGCGTCGGCAGGGCGCGCGGCTCGCGGGTCAGCTGCTCCCGCGCCTGGTCCACGTGGTTGAGATAGAGATGGGCGTCCCCGAGCGTGTGGACGAAGTCGCCCGGCTCGAGGTCGGTCACCTGAGCGACCATGTGCGTGAGCAGCGCGTACGACGCGATGTTGAACGGGACGCCGAGGAACAGGTCGGCCGAGCGCTGGTAGAGCTGGCACGAGAGCCGGCCTTCCGCGACGTAGAACTGGAACAGGGCATGGCAGGGTGCGAGGGCCATCGCCGGCAGGTCGCCGACGTTCCACGCGCTGACGATGTGGCGGCGCGAGTCGGGGTCGCGCCGGATCCCCTCGATCACGGTGGCGAGCTGATCGACGTGCCGGCCGTCCGGCGCGGGCCACGACCGCCACTGGCGTCCGTAGACGGGCCCGAGGTCGCCGTTCTCGTCGGCCCACTCGTCCCAGATCGTGATGCCGTGCTCCTGGAGCCACCGCACGTTCGCATCGCCGCGCACGAACCAGAGGAGCTCACCGACCACCGAGTGGACGTGCACCTTCTTCGTCGTCACGAGCGGGAAGCCGTCCGCGAGGTCGAACCGCATCTGCGCCCCGAACACGCTGAGGGTCCCGGTGCCGGTCCGGTCGTCCTTCCGGGCCCCGTCCTCGAGCACCCGTTCGAGCAGGTCGAGGTACTGCCTCACGCGACCGACCGTAGCACCGAGACCGGCGTGCTCCCGCGTCCGCGAGAGGCAGAGGTGCACCGCCAGCGGATACCCCGTTGCGCCCCGGGCAACGGTTGCTTGACACGTTTTCCGGCGGACGCATAGATACTTCCGCTCGAGCCCGGGAGGCCGGGAAGCGCGACCAGTCGACGAGGAGGCCGTGGTGGCGACCGATCTCGAAGCGTTCGTCTCGGCCGAAGGGCGTGAGGACGGAGTCCGTCGAGTCCGCGAGCGGATAGACCGCGAGGGGATCACCTACATCTACTTCCAGTTCCCGTCGGTGACGGGCCGGATCATGGGCAAGGGCGTCCCCGCGCACCACTGGGAGACGATCGCCGAGAAGGGATTCCAGCTCGTCTACGGCGCGACGGCGAACCTCTTCGTCGACCGGCACGGCGAGTACATCGGCTACGGGCCCGAGGCGGCCGAGCTCGTCGGCATCCCCGAGCCCGAGACGTTCATGCCGCTCCCGTGGGACTCGAAGGTCGCCCGGGTCTGGTGCCAGTGCTTCCGGAACCGCGAGGAGCGCGAGGATCCGGGCGCCTGGCTGACCTCGGACAGCCGCGCGAACCTCAAGCGCATGCAGGCCGACTTCGAGGCGACGACGGGGCTCCACCTCCGGGCCGGGACCGAGCCGGAGATGATGTGGCTCACGCTCAAGGAGGACGGGACGCCCGACGTGAAAGGCGTCACGAAGCCCTACTGCTACCACATCGACCAGTTCTCCGAGCTCCAGCCGATCATCCACAAGGTGATCGAGTACGGCCAGGCCATGGGCCTGGACATGATCCAGGGCGATCACGAGGACGCGCCCGGCCAGATCGAGCTCAACTTCAACTTCGACCGGGCGGAGCTCACCGCGGACAACCTCTCGACGTACCGCCAGATCTGCCGCCAGGTGGGCCGCGAGCTCGGCGCCTTCCCGTGCTTCATGCCGAAGCCGTTCATGGGCGTCTCGGCGAACGGCTGCCACCACAACATCTCGCTGTGGGAGGGCGACCGCAACGCCTTCGACCCGGACACGGACGACCGCCAGAGGCCGAGCCAGACCGGGCTCCACGCGATCGGCGGGATCCTCGAGCATCTCGGCGCGCTCACCGCGGTGACGGCGTCGACGGTCAACTCCTACAGGCGTCTCTGGGACACGGGCTTCTGGGCGCCCGTCTTCGCGGACTGGGGGTACCAGAACCGCACGACTGCGCTCCGCGTCTCCGCGCCGGGACGGTTCGAGTACCGCTCGGTCGACTCGGCGGTCAACCCCTACCTCTCGATGGCGGTGCTCATCGCCGCGATGGCGGACGGGATCGAGCGGAAGCTCGACCCGGGCGAGCCGGAGGAGCGGAACATCTACGAGGCGATGTCGGCCGGCAAGGAAGTCAAGAAGATCCCGATGACGTTCGGCGACGCCCTCGACGCGCTCGAGGCGGACGACGTGATCCGCGGCGCGATGCCGGGCGACCTCTATCGTGTCTTCATGCACTACAAGCGCGACGAGTGGGAACGCTACTGCGCCACCGTCAGCGACTGGGACGTCGAGGAGTACCTGGACGTTCTGCCGTGACGGGCAGAACGTCGTAGGGGGACTGCCATGTGCGGGATAGCCGGGATCATCTACAAGGACGGCATCCACCCGGTCGGGGCCGAGATGACCCGGATGCTCCAGTCCATGAAGCACCGCGGCCCGGACTCGACCGGCTACGCGCTCTACGGCGCATCCGAGAACGGCTCGCTCGTGATGCGCTACAAGCTCGCCGACGCGAACACGCCGCGGGACTTCGGCTTCACGGAGCGTCTGCGGGTGCACCGCCGCGAGGTCGAGACGCGGCTCGGGCGCCTCGGCGCAAAGGTGCACGAAGTCGAGGAGGAGACGCCGTACGCGTTCCGCGTCTCGTTCGACTACGACGGCGACCTGAAGCTGCTCGCCGACCTCGTCGAGGACATTCCCGAAGCCGAGGTGCTCTCCCTCGGTCGCTCGCTCGAGATCGTCAAGGACCTCGGCGATGCCGAGACGGTGGGCGGGCAGTACGGCCTCGACGCGTTCACCGGGACGCACGCGATCGGCCACGTCCGGATGGCAACCGAGTCCGAGGTGGATATCGCGGGCGCGCACCCGTACTGGGCGTATCCGTTCTCGGACGTCGCCGTCGTGCACAACGGCCAGTTGACGAACTACTTCATGTGGCGCCGCCGGCTCGAGCGCTCCGGGCACCGCTTCATGTCCGAGTGCGACTCCGAGATCATCGCCGTCTACCTCGCCGAGAAGATGGGCGAGGGCGACACGCTCGAGGAAGCGATGCACCGGTCGCTGGACGACCTCGACGGCGTGTTCACGTACATCGCCGTGACGGACGACGCGCTGGGCGTCGCCAAGGACGAGCTCGCCGCCAAGCCGCTCGTTCTCTACGAGGCGGACGACCTGACGGCGGTCGCCTCCGAGGAGATCGCGATCCGCCAGATCGTCGACCACGAGATCGAGACGTACGACCCGTTCGAGCGCGAAGTGCTCGTCTGGAAGCGATGAGCAGCATCTCCTACGACGCACGCGGGCTCGCCGAGCCGCACGCGGAAGCGCCGCGCACCGCGACGCTCGACGACGCCGGCGTCGCGACGTTCGACGCGAAGGACCTGACCACGCGGCTGATCAACCTCGAGCTCCGCAGGCTGATCTACGAGGAGGGCGTCACGGACGTGGTCGTCCAGAACCCGCAGGCCCGCCACTCCCTCGGGGTCGGCATCCTCGCGCGCTGCCGGATCACGTTCGAGGGCAGCCTCGGCTACTTCGGCTGCGGCCTGATCGACGGCCCCGAGATCCACGTCAAGGGCCGGGTCGGCTGGTCGTCGTGCGAGAACATGATGAGCGGCGTCGTCGTGGTCCACTCGAACGCCGGCTCGCTGACCGGCGCGGCGATGCGCGGCGGCGACCTGGTCGTCAAGGGCCGGGTCGGTGCACGGACGGGGATCGACCAGAAGGGCGGGACGATCATCGTCTGCGGCGACGCCGGCTCGATGAACGCGTTCATGATGCAGCGCGGCCGCCAGATCATCCTCGGGAACGTCGGCCCGGGGCTCGGCGACTCGATGTACGACGGCACGATCTACGTCGGCGGGAAGGTGAAGTCGCTCGGGATCGACTGCGTCCCCGGCGAGTGGACCGACGCCGACACCGAGTTCGTCGAGCGGAAGTTCCGGATCCACGGGCTCGGCTCCCCGCCCGAGCTCCAGAAGTTCGTGTGCGGGAAGGTCCTCTACAACTACGACTCGCTCGAGCCTTCCGAGAAGAAACTGGTGATTTGAGTGGCTGACGACACACCCGGTCAACGCGAGGTCCTCGGGCGGAGCCGCATCTTCACGCCCGAGGTCGTCAACGACATCCACATGAAGGCCGAGCTCGGCCGCTACCGCATGCGCGGCTTCTCGATCTTCAAGAAGATCCCGCACTGGGACGAGCTCGTCTTCCTCCCGGGCACGCTGACGCGCTTCGTGATCGAGGGCTACCGCGAGAAGTGCGACACGACGACGGTGCTCGGGGCCCGCTTCGCGAAGAAGCCGATCGAGCTCGACATCCCGATCTACATCACGGGAATGAGCTTCGGCGCGCTCTCGCTCGAGGCGAAGATGGCGCTCGCGAAGGGTGCCTCGATGGCCGGCACGGCGACGTGCTCGGGCGAAGGCGGGATGATCCCGCCGGAGCGCGACTACTCGACGAAGTGGTACTACCAGTGCATCCAGAGCCGGTACGGGTTCAACCCGCACCACCTGATGCTCGCGGACGCGGTCGAGTTCTTCATCGGCCAGGGCTGCAAGGTCGGCCTCGGCGGGCACCTGATGGGGCAGAAGGTGACCGAGCAGGTCGCCGAGATGCGCTCGCTCCCTGCGGGGATCGACCAGCGCTCGCCCGCCCGACACCCCGACTGGCTCGGCCCCGACGACCTCTCGCTGAAGATCCAGGAGATCCGCGAGGCGACCGACTACCAGGTGCCGATCCAGCTCAAGCTCGGCGCGTCGCGCGTCTACGACGACGTCCGCATGGCGGCAAAGTGCGGTCCGGACATCATCTACCTCGACGGCGCCGAGGGCGGCACGGGCGCCGGGCCGCACGTCGCGACCGAGGAGACGGGCATCCCGCTGATGGCGGCGATCCCCGAGGCGCGCCGCGCGCTCGAGGACGTGGGGCTCGCCGACGAGATCGACCTCGTCGTGGCGGGCGGGATCCGCAACGGCGGCGACGTCGCCAAGTGCCTGGCGCTCGGCGCGAAAGCCGTCGCGATCGGCCACTCGGCGCTGATGGCGCTCAACTGCAACAAGGAGATCCCGGGCGTCACCGACTACGAGGGGTCGGTCGGCGTGCCTGCCGGGCAGTGCTACCACTGCCACACCGGCCGCTGCCCCGTCGGCGTCGCGACACAGGATCCGGAGTTGCGCAAGCGGCTCGTCGTCGAGGAGGCGTCGGAGCGGGTCTACAACTTCCTGACAGCGCTCACGATGGAGCTCCAGATGCTCGCGCGTGCGTGCGGCAAGACGAACGTGCACTCGCTCGAGCCGGAGGATCTCGCCGCGCTGACGATGGAGGCCTCGGCGATGGCGCGCGTCCCGCTCGCGGGAACGACGTACACCGTGGGGCAGACCGAGCGTGACATCCTCGGCGAGGTGAAGCGCCTCCTCGCGATCAAGGCCGAGGAGGAGCTCGTCGCAGGCCAGGCCGCCGAGATCGCCGAGCTGAGGGCGGTCGACTAGGTGCTCCTTCCGGCGATGCACTCCAGGCCCCTCGCGCACGATCCGCGGCGCCATGCGTCGTCCTCGGTCGCGCCCATATCTCCTGATATGGGCGCTCCCTGCGTCCTAGCCTGGCTTGCGTCTCCTGCGCGAGGAGCGTGGTCGCATCACCGGAAGGAACACCGATGAGCGGCCACGAGCTCGCCTACGCGGAGCCCGAGAAGATCAAGTCGATCGACGCCGAGTACCTCGCGGGCAGGCGCTTCCCGTACCAGGAGGACATCGCGCTCGTCGACGGCATCGACCTCGATGCGCTGACGCCCGGTGAGGACCTCAACTGGCTCGAGGACGTGACGCTCCTCGAGGAGGACGGCGTGCCGGCGGTGTTCGACCGCTACTCGAACGCGTTCCTCAAGATCTACTTCGAGGTCCCCGCCGGACGCGAGGACGAGCTCGCCCGCAAGGTGCTGATGACGCACCTCACGTCGGGCAACTCGTACGGGATCCAGCTGAAGGCGATCCACTGCAAGTTTCCCCAGCCCGAGCTCGGCTCCTGGGTTGCCGGCTCGCGCACGGTCGGCACCGACTGGACGGCGCCCGTGCTCGAGGGCTGGGAGCGTCCCGCGGGTCACTGACCGCGGGGGCGAGCGCTCGCCGCTCAGAGCAGCGGCGAGATCGCGGCGAAGAAGGCTCCCCGCGCGCGTTCCTTGGTCCCCTCGAGCGCTCGGCCGGGGGTCGAGACCGCCTCGGCGGGCCGGCTGAACCGCTCGTCGAACTGGGCTGCGACCGCCGGTGAGCGGAGGTGGAGGTCGATCTCGAAGAACCGCTTGAGGCTCCACGCCTCGAGGTTGCAGGTGCCGACCAGCAGCTCCTCGCCGTCGCGGACGAACGCCTTCGCGTGCAGCATCGTCGGGTACCCCAGGATGCGGACGCCGGCGTCGAGCAGCGTCGCGTGGTGGAACTGCTGTGCGGCCGCGCACGCCCAGTTGTTCGCGTTCTCCGGGACGAACAGACGCACCTGGACGCCGCGGCGGGCTGCAGCCTCGATCCGCCGGATCATGCCGCGGTCGGTGACGTAGGGGTTGACGACGTCGAGCGTCTCGCGCGCGGTCTCGAGCGTGCGCGCGATCGCCTGGGTGATCGGCCGGAAGCGCCCCGGAGCGTTGTGGAGGACCCGCACGGGCACGTCCCCCGCCTCGAGCGAGGGGAACAGCGCGTCGAGCGACTCGGCAGGCACCGCCCCACCGAGCCAGCGGAAGCTCGCGAGGAAGACGAGCTGCAGCTGCGCGACGACAGAGCCGGTGACCCGGACGAACACATCGTGGAAGCGCCCGTCCTGGAAGTGGTCCTCGATCCCGGCGCCACCGACCCAGCCGATCTGCCCGTCGACGACGACGACCTTCCGGTGGTCGATGTGCCCGAGGCCCATGACGTTCCACCGCGTCGCACCGCCGCGACCGAGCGGCCCGGCGGCCGCACGCGGCTTCGTCGCGCGCACGACACAGATCTCGATGCCACCCGACCAGAGACGCTCGTAGAAGGCGCTCGAGCCCCCCTGCGGGTCGGAGCCCTGCCGGTCGACCACGAGCCGCACGGGCACGCCCTCGGCCGCCTTCGCGAGCAGGACCTCGGCGAACTCGTCGCCGACGACCCCTGGGCGGAAGCCGAACTGGTTGACGTGCACCGACGACGTCGCCGACGCGATGTCCTCGAGGATGCGCGGGTAGAAGCTGTGGCCTTCCACGAGCACCTCGGCGGACGTGGCACTGCTCTCCTCGAAGGAGAGCGCAAGCGCGCCGCGGCCGAGCTCGCCCGTGACGACGCGCTCGGCGTGCGCCCGGATGCGATCGTTCGCGACCTCGACGGCTCCCGAGCTCACACCGCGGACTCTGCCCCGCCCTCGGCCTCGTTCGGGCCGGCGGCAGGCTGCATGGCAGCCGCGAAGAACTCGAGCGCCTTCCGGGTCTTCGTCTCCTGCTCGCCCTCCGAGCTCACTCCACGCTCTGCGAGGAACGCCCGCGTCTCGGCCGCGACCTGGAACGCCTCCGACGGCACGCACTTGGTCGACAGCTCGAGGACCCGCGAGCCGTCCGGGTAGAGCCACATCTCCGCGACCATCTTGCGTCCGAATGCCTCCGGGAAGAGGCGCAGCTTGAGCACGAAGATCGGACCGAGCGTCGTCAAGTCGTCGAGCGCGATCCCGTCCGGCGCGTGCTCCTCGTAGAACGCCCGCTGCTCCTTCGAGAACAGCTTCCGGAGCTGCTGCCCCTGGACGACGACGTCCCGCACGGGTGCCTTGCGCGGAACCCCCTTCATCGACCCCGAGCAGACGAAGCCGCCGGGCATCGCGTCCACCTCGACGGAGAACGCGGCCGACTCGCGGATCCGGTCGGGAAGGTCGCCGGGCACGACGGGCCGCAGCTTCACCACCGTGTCGTCGCCCTTCCGCTGGGCGCGGCGCGCCCGAACCACGAGCCCGCTCTCGTTCAGCGCAAGGTCGGGCGTGTCGAAGAAGAACACCTGCCTGATCTCGGCCTCGAGCGGGTCGAGCCCGAGCGCCGTGATCACCGAGCGGTGCGCCTCCTCGGGAAGGGTGAGCTTCAGCTCGACGCTGTCCGAGTCCTTGATCAGCGCCATCAATGAGAGGAGCTGCTCGTCGTTCAGGCCTCTTGGCTTGCTCTTCGTGGCCACGTTGCCCCCTTTCGGCAAATGACGGCCTCGTGACCGCTCTCAGACCGTACAGATCGAGCGGCAGAACGGAAGGGATTACGGCGGTCCGGGACCCGTCTTCTGGGTCGCGGACCGCCAGGCTGGGCTCAGGGCGCGACCTGCATCTGCGCGTCGATCAGCGCCTGCTCGCGCGCGTCGGGCACGGCGTTCACCTGCTCGCGCAGGTGGACCGGCTGCTTGTCCTGGACGATCCGGCGGAAGAAGAACAGCAGGATCGAGATCGCGAGCACGGAGAAGCCGATGACCTTCTCCTTCGTGCCCCCGTAGCCGCCGGCCGACGTCTGGAACCAGCCCACGCCGACCACCGTGAACACCCCGACGATCACGGCGAGCACGTAGGCGATCGGCACCCAGACAGCGCTCAGGTGGATCGGGCGTGGCCAGTTCGGTCGGTCGCGCCGGAGCAGGATGAAGCCCGTGATCGCAAAGAAGTGCGCGAGGACGTAGCCGATGTTGCTCGCGGCGAGGATGCCGAAGAGGTTCCCGATCAGGAACACGAAGCAGATGTTGAGCACCATGTCGATCGTCATGGCGCGTGCCGGCACGTGGTGCCTGTTCAGGTGGTAGAGCTGCTTGACCGTCATGTGGTCGCGCGCGATCCCGTACAGCGCCCGGCCGCCGTCGGCGGTGGCGGTGTTCATCGAGATCAGGAAGCTCATGCAGATGACGACGACGAAGAAGTTCGTCAGGCTCTCCGAGCCCGTCAGCTGCTCGAGCGCGCCGACGTAGTCGAACGCGGCGACCGTCTCCTCGCCGACCCCGCCCACGAGGCCCAGGGGCAGCATGATGTAGACGACGAACGTGAAGATGCAGGCGGAGCGCAGGGCGAGGCGCGTGTCGTTGACCGTGTCCTTGTACTCGGGCGCGAAGGTCGCGCACGTGTCGACGCCCCACGACGACCACGACATGATCCAGAGCCAGACGATCGAGAGGCGGACGACCTCCCAGGTCGAGAGCGAGACTTCGTCCTCGCCCGAGCCCACGGTGCCGTCGAGCGCGCCCCACGTCATGTTGTCGCTCGACCAGTCGCCGTTGATGAACGGCAGGAACATGAAGCAGAAGAGCGGGATCATCAGGAGAGCGCCGGCGAGGTACGCGAACCGGACGCCCACGCGGACGCCGTAGATGTTGAAGAGCCAGACGCAGACGATCAGCGCGGCCGCGATGAGATGGGGCAGTCCGACTCCGACGTCGAGGATCTGGAAGTAGTTGTTGTCGGGGTCGATCGGTGTGCCGGCCGGCTCGCCCGGGAACCACGCGCCCTGGATGATCTGGCCGATGAAGATGCCGAGGAACGAGAGCACGACCGACCAGCCGAGCCAGTAGCCGAACGTCGCCACCGGGCCGACGAGGGCGAAGTGCTTTCGCCACCCCTCGTGCGCGTACAACGGGAAGCCGCCCGGCTTGTCCGGGAACATCGCGGCCATCTCGGTGTAGAGGGTCATGATGAAGAACGCGAGCCCCGCGGAGATGCCCCAGAGGAGCACCGAGCCCCAGCCGCCGAGGTCGCCGACGGAGTAGCCGAGCGACCCCAGGAGGAACCCGGGGGTTGCAAGAGCGATGACGAACCCGTCGTACCAGCGAAGCTTCTTGAGGAGCTGACGTTCCTCGACGACTGCCTCAGCCACCATCGACCTCCCGGGAGAGACTCGCGCGGAGTGCGCCCACGCGCGACGTATAACAGCGTCCGCCGACGGATTCAACGATTTCCGCAATACCGTTTCCACTGCGGCAATGGTCCGTTGGCGCGGCAGTCGTAGAATCCCGGCGTGGCCAAGCCTCCTCCGATCCGGATCGGCTGCGAGTGCGGAGAGTCGGGTCACGTCGCCTACGGCGAGACGTGGACGTGCCCGTCGTGCGGGCGGCGCTGGAACACGGCCCAGATCCCGGCGGACGCCTACGACGGGCGCCGTCGCCGGATGCGCCGCCTCGAGCTGGAGGTCGTCGGCTTCGGCGCGCTCGTGCTCGTGGTCTTCGTCCCGCTCGTGCTGTTCGTCGACAGCGCGTTCCTCTTCGCCGGCCTGGTCGTCGCGGCCGCGTGGATGTTCCTCTACATGCCGTTCTGGCGACGACGCGTCCGGCGGGCCGCGGGAGACGCGCCGAGGTGGGAGCTGCACCCGGAATGATGCTCCGGCTGCGCGACCGCTCGGCACGCGTCGTCCCTCGAGCGCCGGCGCGCTCGGCGAGCCGGCCCGTCCTCCTCGCGACGCTCGAGGCGCCGCTGACCGCGGAGGCGTCGGCGATCGCCGTCGACGCGGCGGTCGAGACCGGTCAGCCGCTCCTCGTCGTCAACGCCGTCGAGTCGAGCCTGCAGCCGTGCGCGCTCGTGCTCGGCTACGACACGATCGTGCCGCCGGACGTCGAGGAGTCGCTTCGGGCGCCCGCGGAGCTCGCCCGCTCGCTCGGTGTCGAGGTCGAGCGGCTGCGACTGCGATCCCCGCGACCCGTCGACGCGCTGCTCGAGCTCGTGGCCGAGCGCGCGCCCGGCCTGCTCGTCCTCGGACCGGATCCGTCGCGGATCCGCGCCCGCAGGCTCCGCAAGGCGACGCGGCGGATCGAGCGCGATGCCGGCTGTCTCGTCTGGTCGGCGACCGACGGACCGCGTTAGCCCTCGACCCAGCCGAGCCGTAGCGACAGTGCCGATGCGGACGCCGAGCAGCGGCCCGAGGGCGGCCGCCCGAGCCTTCGCGTCGAGACGGGCGGTCGGCCCCTGCACGCCGATGATCGCCGCGAGCTCGCCGCGGCTTCCCCGGACGGGGGCGGCGATCCCGGCGAGGTCCTCCTCGCGCTCCCCGACGGCGTCCGCCCAGCCGCGGGAGCGGACGCGCTCGATCTCCCGCGCGAGCGCGCGCGGGTCGGCGATCGTGCGCGCCGTGTAGCGACGCAGCGGCGCCGGGCGGCAGCCCGATGCCCCCGAACGCGAGCAGCACCTTGCCGGTTGCCGTCGCATGCGCGACGCTCGGCCGGCCGAGCTGCGCGACGCCCTGGACCGACGAGGGGCTCTGGACGAAGTCGACGGTGACCGCCTCGTAGCCCCCGGCGACCGAGAGCGTCGCTGTCTCGCCGACGTCGGCGACGAGCCGCTCGAGCTCGGGCCGCGAAAGCTCACGGAGGTCGAGCCGGTCGACGACGGCGTTGCCCGAGCTGCACGAGGCGGATGCCGAGCCGGTAGCGGCCGTTCGCCGCCTGGTCGACGTAGCCGCTCGATGCGAGCGTGGCGAGCAGCCGCGAGACGGTGCTCGCGTTGACGCCCGTTCGGCGAGCGATCTCGTTCGTCCCGAGCTCGCCGCCTGCGGCGAGCGCGTCCATCACGGCGAGCGCGCGGGAGACGGCTGCGACGCGACGGGCTGCTTGTCGGGGTGCGGGGGGCATGCTACGGTGTGGCCGATTTTGACACGGTATTGCCACTGAGGCAATAGACGACCAGCTCCGGAGGCGCGCATGGGTCAGCTCGCCGCATCACCCTACGTCGTGATCGGTGCCGGGATGCACGGGCTCTCGACCGCGTATCACCTCGCGTGCGAGCTCGAGCGGCGGGGCGTCGGATCCGGCCGCGACGTCGTCGTCCTCGACAAGGCGACGCCCGGCGCGGGCGCCACCGGGATCGCGTGCGGCGTCGTCCGCAACAACTACTTCCAGCCGGCGATGAGCGAGCTGATGCAGGCGTGCGTCGAGGTCTGGGAGTCCGATCCGGAGGCGTACCACTACAACGGCGTCGGCTACATCGCGCTCGGCCCCGCGGTGCAGGAGCCCGACCTCGTCGCCGTCTTCGAGCGCCAGGAGCGGATCGGCTACCGCTCGGAGCTGATCGTCGGCGAGGCGGAGGTCGACGCCCACATGAAGCGCCTCTTCCCCGACTGGCGCGCCAAGGGGCGTGACCGTGTGCCTGCACGAGCACCAGGGCGGCTTCGCCTTCAACCTCGAGTCGGTCGCGGGCCTCCGGGACAAGTGCCTCGCGGAAGGCGTCCGGATCCTGGAGCACACCGAGGTGACGGGCTTCGAGCTCGGCGCAGACGACGCCGTCGCCGCCGTCGAGACGAGCGGCGGCCGGATCGCGGTCGGCGAGCACGTCGTCGTCGCGCCGGGGCCGTGGGCGCCGAAGCTCTGGTCGATGCTCGGGCTTCCCGAGCGGATCGACGTGCACACCCCGTCGGGCGACGTCGCGCGCGACCAGCCGATGTGGACGTACTGGAACCTCCAGGAGGGCGAGATCGCCGTCGACCCGCTGTCGTTCGCCACGGCGGACGGGAGCGCACCGCCGGTGATCCACCTCGACACGGACGCACCGCTCTCGACGGACGACGGGCGCCTCGTGACCGACGAGCTGTGGGGCATCTACTACAAGCGCGACCGCCACGGCGTGCAGGGCGGCGCCTCGCCGCTCACGGTCGACGGCGACATCGAGCTCGACCCGTACCCCTCGACCACGGACGTCGACCCCGACTTCCCGGACATGTGGTGCGCGGCGCTGTCGCACGCGATGGCGCGCTTCGAGGGGTGTCGCGATCACTACAAGATGGCCCGCTCGGGTGGTGTCGGCGCGTTCACCGCGGACAACTTCCCCGTCTTCGACTGGGTGAAGCCGAACGTCTACGCGGTCCTCGACTCGAACCACGGCTACAAGATGATCGGCGTCGGACGCGAGGTCGCGAAGGTGCTGATGGGCGAGCACGCGCCGCTCCTCCACCCGTTCCGCTTCGAGCGCTTTGCGACCGGGGACCTCCACCCGGTCTCGAACTCTCCGTACCCCTGGTCCTGACCCGCCGGTTGCAGCGCGGCCGGGCGGCGGCGAGGATCACGTCGTGATCATCGTTCTCCTGCTCGGCTTCGCGCCGTGGGTCATCCTGCTCACGCTCGTGCTCGCCCTGTACCTGACCGTCGTCGAGCTGCTCGAGCTCCGGCCCAACTACGGCTGGTGGATCTGGTGGCTCCTGCTCGTCTTCCTCACGCACTTCGTCGGCTACCTGATCCTCCGAGGCTATGCCTACTACCGCCACCGAGAAGCCGCGCGACCCTAGGGACAGCTGGCTCGTCCGGGCCGCGGTCCTCCTCGCCGTCCTGGCGGTGGCGTTCCTCTACGTCCGCGGCTGCCAGGCGAAGAGCCGCCCGATCTCGGACGGAGGAGGCGGTCGAGATCGCGCGCGCCGAGGTCTCGTTCACGCCGGACCGCCACCAGGTCCGGTTCATCCAGCAGGGGATCCCGGCGCGCGGGTACTGGGGCGTCTCGTTCGTCGACGACGGCCCGAACGGCGTTCCGACGCAGGTCGAGGTCTATCTCGTCGACGCCAGACGGGCGACGTCAGGCCCTGCGTGAGCTATGTAGGAAACCTCCACACGCGGGGGCAACCTCGGCGGGTCTCCACATGGAAGCACCGTCTGGCCGTCTCGTAGGTTTGCGCGCGAAGCCCCGGAGCGGCCTGAGGAGGGCGCCGAATGATCTCGTCCGTGTTCGTGCTCGCCGAGACAGTCGAGGAGCAGATCAAGGCGCTCCAGGACGCGCAGCGGCTCGACTCGCAGATCCTGACGGAGCAGTTCTACTTCTGGACCGTCGTCGTCATGTGGCTGATCCACGCCGGCTTCATGGCCTACGAGGCAGGGGTCTGCCGGCGGAAGAACATCATGTCGACGGCGATGAAGAACATCCTCACGATCGCCGTCGTCACGCCGACCTTCTACTACTTCGGCTGGTACATCTACGGCTGCATGGAGGAGGGGTGGCCGAAGAACGGCCACGACTCGCCCGACGCCTTCCCCGGCTTCTGCGGCCTCACGGCGCCGTGGAGCGAGGGGATGGGCCCGAACCTCCAGGACCACGTCAGCCTCGTCTTCTTCCTCGCGTTCCTCCTGTTCTCGTGGACGACGGCGTCGATCATGTCCGGCGCGCTCATCGAGCGCGTCCGCCTCTCCGCCTTCCTGCTCCTCGCCGTGATGCTCGGCTCGGTCGTCTGGATCCTCGACGCCGCCTGGGGCTGGAGCTCCGGCGGCTGGCTGACGACCCGCTTCGGCTTCCACGACTCGATCGCCTCCGGCCGTCGTGCACGGCGTCGCCGGCGCCTTCACGCTCGGCGTGCTGCTGAACCTCGGCCCGCGGATCGGCAAGTACGACGTCGTCGGCCGCGCGCGGACCTTCAGACCCCACAACACGCACATGACGTTGATGGGGCTGATGCTGATCTTCACGGGCTTCTACGGGTTCTACGCCGCGTGCCTGGTGATCCAGTCGACGACCTTCCCGGGCTGGCTCAGCATCTACCTCTCCCCGACGACGCTCGGCACGATCGCGATGGTGATCACCTTCGGCTTCGCCGGCGGCTTCACGGGCGGCTGGTTCGCCTCGAAGGGCGACCCGTTCTGGACGCTCTCCGGCGGTCTCGCGGGCGTGATCTCGGTGTCCGCGGGCGCCGACGTCTACCACCCGTCGCTCGCCTACCTCCTCTCGTTCACCGGCGGCATGATCGTGCGTCTGGGTCGGGAACTGGATCGAGAAGAAGCTCCGGATCGACGACGCCGTCGGTGCCGTCGCGGTGCACGGCTTCTGCGGCTTCTACGGCATCTTCCTCGTCGGGATCTTCGCCGGCGGCTACCCGACCGGGATCAACAACATCGAGAGCTCGTTCGGCGGCCAGCTGATCGGGCATCCTCACCTTCGTCCCGCTCGGGTTCCTCTCCGGGTACGTGTTCAGCTGGATCCTCAAGAAGGCGAACCTCCTGCGGGTCCCGCCCGAGGTCGAGATCGAGGGCCTCGACATGGCCGAGTTCCAGCAGGACTTCTACCCCGAGTTCGAGCGCGCGCCCGAGATCATCATCGGCCCGGACGGCGAGGAGCTCGAGGCAGGCCCGATCCTGCTCGACGGGTACGCCACCGTGACGGCAGGCAGAGCGACGACGCGAGCAGGCTCGTGAGGAGGGAGTGACCGATGTTCGACGCGTTCCCGTTCGACGAGTGGAGCGAGGAGATCACGACCTTCTGGACGTTCGGGGTCGAGGGCGACACCGGCACGATCATCCTCACGATCCTCGGCGTGCTCCTGATGATCGGCTCGCTCATCGCATTCGTGCGGCTGGAGTCCGGCAAGCTCGACCGCCAGGCCGCGATGCTCAAGCAAGCGATGGGCCCGCCGCCCCCCGGCGCCTAGAGAGGAGGAACGATGGCAGGCAAGCAGATCGACTTCCCACCGCTCCAGAAGGAGGACAAGCGCGTCGCGCCGGTCATGATCGGCATCTCGATCCTGTTCGCGGTGATCGTCGTCGTCATCCTCCTCACCGACCTCGACGGCCCGTTCATCGGGCCCTGGGGTTGACGCCGGGCGGAGCGAGGTCGACCTAGCTTTCAGCATGCCGCTCTACCTCCACTGCGTGATCTGCAGCCGGAAGCAGGCGCACGGCCTTCTCTCGAGCGCGAGCTGGGGCATGACGCCGCTCCCGGCCGGCTCGACCGTCGACCATCCGGCCGTCCGCGACGCGCGCGTGTGCACCTGCCCCGGCTGCTGCGCCAAGCACTCCGACTGGCAGCGCCGCGCGCTGGCAGCGCTCGGGCTGACCGGCCGCTAGCACGCGGGCGCCGGGCGCGCGAGAGCGAGCTGCGACGCACGCTCCTGCGGATCTCCGCTTCGCGGGCAAGCTCAGAACAGGCCGACCGTGTTCCCGTCCGCGTCGATGTCGATGGCGTGCGCCGCGGGCGTCTTCCCGAGGCCCGGCATCGTCTGCATGTCGCCGCAGAGCGCGACGATCCACCCCGCCCCGGTGTAGGGCCGCAGGTCGCGCACCGTGACGGTGAAGCCGGTCGGCGCGTTCAAGAGCGTCGCGTCGTGCGAGAGCGAGAGGTGCGTCTTCGCCATGCAGATCGGCAGGTCGCCGAGCCCCGAGGCCTCGAACGCGGCCGCCTTGTCCTTCGCCGTCTTGAGCAGGAAGACTCCGTCGGCGCCGTAGACGTCCGTCGCGATCGCGCGGATCTTCTCCGCGATCGGCGCGTCCGACGCGTACGCGAAGCGGAACTCCGACGGCTCGTCCGCGGCGGCGACGACCGCCTCGGCGAGCGCCGCCGCGCCCTTGCCCGCCGTCCTCGAACGCCGTGTTGATCTCGGCCGCGTAGGCGCCGTGCTCGACGCGAGCCGCTTGACGAGCTCGAGCTCCTCCGTGCGTGTCGGTCGGGAACTTGTTCACGCCGACGACGGCCTGGAGACCGAAGTGGCGGATGATCCCGATGTGACGCGCCAGGTTGGCCGCGCCCTCCTCGATCTCCGCGGTGCCGCCGTCGATGTTCCCGCCGTGGTGCTTGAGCGCGCGGACGGTCGCGACGAGCACGACCGCGCTCGGCCGGAGGTCGCCGATCCGGCACGTGATGTCGAAGAACTTCTCCATCCCCATGTCCGAGGCGAAGCCGGACTCGGTGACGAGGTACTCGCCGAGCTTGAGCCCGACGCGGTCGGCGACGAGCGAGTTGTTGCCGTGCGCGATGTTCGCGAACGGCCCGCAGTGGACGAACGCCGGCTGTCCCTCGAGCGTCTGGACGAGGTTCGGCTTGATCGCGTCCTTGAGCAGCACGGTCAGCGAGCCGGCGGCGTGCAGGTCCTCCGCGGTGACGGCCTCGCCCTCGAAGGTCTGCCCGACGGTGATCCGGCCGAGGCGCTCGCGCAGGTCGGCGAGGTCGCGGGCGACGGCGACGAGGCCCATGATCTCGCTCGCGGCGGTGATGTCGAACCCGGTCTGGCGCGGGTAGCCGTTCACGCGCCCGCCGAGACCCGTGACGACGTCGCGCAGCGAGCGGTCGTTCATGTCCATGCAGCGCCGCCACGAGATCGAGAGCGGGTCGAGGCCCAGCTCGTTGCCGTGCAGCAGGTGCGCGTCGACGAGCGCCGCGAGGAGGTTGTTCGCCGCCGTGATCGCGTGGAGGTCGCCCGTGAAGTGGAGGTTCAGGTCCTCCATCGGGACGACCTGCGCATAGCCGCCGCCCGCCGCTCCGCCCTTGACGCCGAACACCGGGCCGAGCGACGCCTCGCGGAGCGCGAGCACCGGCCGGCGGCCGATCGCGCCGAGGCCCTGGGTCAGCGACACCGAGGTCGTCGTCTTCCCCTCCCCCGCGGGGGTCGGGGTGATCGCGGTGACGTTGATGATCTTCGCGTCGGGCCGGTCGGCGAGCCGGTCGAGGATCGAGAGGTCGACCTTCGCCTTGTACCGGCCGTACTGCTCGAGCTCGTCGGGCTCGATGCCCGCCTCGGCAGCGACGTCTGCGATCGGGCGGAGCGTTGCCGCCTGGGCGATCTCGAGGCTCGAGAGCACGAATCAATCCTCCTGGGTGGGATCAGTCGGAAGCACGATCACGATCAATGGCTCACGGCGGCCGCGGCGAGCTCGGAGACGAGCGTGTCGGTGGCGAACCGCTCCAGCCGGAACGGCTCGATCAGGTCCGGCGTCCTGCCGCTCGCGATCAGCTCGGCGAGCGTGACGCCCGACGATCGGCGCCGCCTTGAAGCCGTACGTCCCCCACCCGCAGTCGACGAGGAAGCCGTCGACCTCGGTGACGCCCATGATCGGGCTGTAGTCCGGGCTCATGTCGCAGAGACCCGTCCAGTGGCGGAGGATCCGGGTCGAGTGCAGCTGCGGGAACAGCTCGAGCACGTGGCGCGACGCGTACTCGACGAACGGGAAGGTGCCCTTGTTCGAGTACGTCGGGTAGGGCTCGACCTCGGCGCCGATCAGGAACTCGCCGCGGTCGGTCTGCGAGACGTAGATGTGCATCTGCGCCGAGACGATGATCTTGTCGAGGAACGGCTTCACGGGCTCGGTGACGAACGCCTGCAGGATCGAGGTCGTGATCGGCAGGCGGAGCCCGGCGAGCTTCGCGACCGGGCTCGACCAGCCGGCCGTCGCGCTCACGACGACGTCGCAGGAGATGTCGCCCTTCGTCGTCCGGACGCCGTGGCAGCGGCCGTCGCGGACGTCGAAGCCGGTGACCTCGACGCCCTGGTGGATGTCGATGCCGGCGCGCCCGACCTGCTTCGCGAAGCCCCAGACGACGGCGTCGTGGCGGATGATCCCGCCCGGCGGGTGGTAGAGCGCGCCGTGGATCGGCCACGTCACGTCGTCGCCGATGTTGATCTGCGGGCAGAGCCGCTTCACCTCGTCCCGGTCGATCACGCGGCTCGAGATGCCGAGGAGCTTGTTCACCTCGGCCCGCTCGTGCTGGACGACGAGCGAGCGGTCGGAGTGCGCGAGCGTGAAGTGCCCGTGCTGCGAGAACATGAGGTTGAAGTCGAGCTCGGCGGAGAGCTTCTCGTAGAGCGTCGACGCTCTCGCTGTAGAACGCCGCGCCCTCGGGCGTCCGGTAGTTCGCGCGGATGATGGTCGTGTTCCGGCCGGCGGCCCCGGAGCCGATGTAGCTCTTCTCGAGGATCGCGACGTTCGTGATCCCGTGGTGCCGCGCGAGGTAGTACGCCGTCGCGAGGCCGTGCGAGCCGCCGCCGACGATCACGACGTCGTAGTGCCGCCGGAGCGCGTCGGGGCTCCGGAGCACGCGCTTCGGAGGAAGATGTCCTTCACGGCGCCTCCTCCCGCGGCAGGGCGTCGACGCCGACGAGCCCGCCGCCGAGCGCGGTCGCGCAGTCGAGAGCGACCTCGGCGACGTAGTGGCCGAGCTCCTGCGCGACGACGACCCGGTATCCCGGCGCCCGCCGGCAGGACGTGCGCCGTGACGTGGGCGACCTCGCCGCCCGACGGGAAGTGGTGGAGATGGGTCAGGCGGGAGACGAGCGCGCGCGCCTCCGGGCCCGGTCAGCGCGAGCACCGTGTACGCGGCGGTCATGTCGATGACGAGCGCGTCGCCGGCGACCTGCTCCCCGACGGCCGCGCGCGCGGACTGCGGGTAGACGACGAGCGCGCGCTTCGGCGAGAGGCGGTACGTCGTGACGCCGTCGCCCTGGAGGGCGGCAGGCGGCGCCGGGCGGACGTCGAGCGTGCCGAGGTGCGAGAGATCGGCGATCCCGACCCGGGCGAGATGCTCGCGCTTCGCCGGGCACCCGGGTGGGGACGAGCCAGCCGTCGCGCTCCTCGAACGTCGCGTCCGCAGCGCGGAAGAGCCGTTCGGCGGCGGAGCGCGCCACCGGGTGGAACCCGCCCTCGTCCCGGGCGAGCGAGGGCGACAGGAAGTCGAGGGCGCCGCTCATGCCTTGAGCCTCTCTCCAGCGGGATCGAAGAAGGGCCCGAGATGGACGCGCATCGCGACCGGGCGGCCGTCGACCTGGACGACGAACCGCGCTCCCTCGACCGCGAGCTCGCTGCGGGACGATCGCGAGCCCGATCACCTTGCCGAGCACGGCCGAGTGCCGGACGGACGTCACGCGCCCGGCGGAGACGCCGTCGACGACCACCTGCCCGCCCTCGACCGGCATCGCGCCGCTCGGGCTCTCGAACCCGACGAGCATCCACCGGAGCCCGCGATCGGCGACCTGCTGGGTCGCCCACTTGCCGACCCACTCGAACTCCTTGTCGTTCTTCACGATCCACGGCATCGCCGCCTCGAGGAGGTTCGACTCGGAGTCGGTGTCCTGGCTGACGATCACGTGGCCCTTCTCGAGCCGGAGGATCCGCTGCGGCTCGAGGCCGAAGGGCGCCGCGCCGAGGTCCGCGCCGCGCTCGAGCAGCGCGTCCCAGACGTGCTCGGCGTGCGGCGCTCGGGAAGTGGAGCTCGTACCCGAGCTCGCCGACGAAGCCGATCCGGAGCGCGAGGCAGGGGACGCCGGCGACACGCACGTGCCGCGCGTCGAGGTACCCGAGCCCCTCGTTCGAGAAGTCGTCGCTCGAGACGCGCGTCATCAGCTCGCGGGCCTGCGGGCCGGCGACGTTCACCGCGGCGACGGATCCGGTGAGCTGGACGAACCGGACGTCCATGAACCAGACCGCGTTCCACCACGTGAACCACTGGTAGACGCCGTCCGCACCGGTCGACGTCGTCGTCACGTAGAACGTCTCGTCGTCGAGGCGCGCGACGGTCCCGTCGTCCATGATCCGGCCCGCGTCGCCCGTGAGCACGCCGTAGCGGATGCGCCCGACCTTCAGGTCGGAGAAGCGGTTCGGGTAGACGCGGTCGAGGAACGCGCCTGCCTCGGGGCCCGTGACGAGGATCTTGCCGAGGGTCGAGACGTCGATCAGCCCGACGGCCTCGTGGACGTGCCGTGCCTCGGCCCCGGCGTCGGGCCCGTAGGAGTGCGGGCGCTTCCAGGCGCCCGTCCACATCATCGTGGCGCCGTGCTCCTCGTGGCGGTGGTGCAGCGACGTCCGCTTCACCGGCTCCTGCGGGCGGCCGGCGAGGAGGCCGAGCGTGATCGGCGAGTGCGGCGGCCGGGCGGTCGTCGTCCCGATCGTGTTCTCGTCCAGACCCGTCGCCTTCGCGTAGACGCGGATCGAGTTCACGTGGCAGAGCCGTCCCTGGCACGGCCCCATCGTCACCGTCGTGTACCGCTTCGAGAGCTCGATCGAGTCGAAGCCCTCCGCGATCGCGTACTTCAGGTCCTTCGTCGTCTGGTCCTCGCAGAAGCAGACGAAGCACTTGTCGCCCTGGTAGCCGAGGACGGGATCCGGGACGGCCGGCTCGCCGACGTCCCCGGCGGCGGCGCCGACCGCCTCGACGTCCGCCGGGAGGTCGGTCGGCACGAAGACGCCGCGCGCCCCGTCGTAGACGACCCGTGCGCCGGCCTGGGCGAGGAGCTTGTAGTTCGGCTGCGGGCTCCCCGACATGACGAGGAGGTCGCAGGCCGTGACGCGGCCGTTGATCGCGACGGACTCGACGCGCGAGCGGCGGCCGCGAGCCTCGATGTTCGGGGGCTGTCCCTCGCGGAGGTCGACGACGCCCACGACGTCGACGCCCGCCGCCTCCAGGTCGGACGCGGCCGCGAGGCCACGGTCGTCCGCCGTCACCACGACCGCGCGCTCCGCCGGCTTGATCGACCACAGGTTGACGAGGCGCCGCGCGCCGTCGGGGAGCATCACGCCGACGAGGTCGTTGCCGGGGAAGACGAGCGGCTGCTCGACGACGCCGGCCGCGACGACGACACGGTCGGCGCGGATCTTGACGAGCGTGTCGCCGTGGGCCACCGGCACGAAGCCGTACTCGAAGAGCCCGATCGCGATCGCGGGCGCGAGGAGCTCGACGCCGGCGTCGAGCGCACGCCTGTCGGAGCTCGGCCGCGCGCGTGCTTCCTGCGCGGTCGGCGAGGAGCGAGCCGCCGACGGCAGGGCCCTCGTCCACGAGGATCACGCGGTTGCCGCTCGCTCGCGGCCGACGTCGCCGCCTCGAGCCCTGCCTGACCGCCGCCGATCACGAGGACGTCGGCGTGCTCGTGGACGACCTCGACGCGCTCGCTGCGCGCCCCGTCGGGATCGAGCTTCCCGAGGCCGGCCGCGCCGCGCAGGACCTTCTCGTAGAGCGGCCAGAGCTTCCGCGGCCGGATGAACGTCTTGTAGTAGAAGCCGGGCGGCGTGAACGGCCCGCCGAGCTTGTCGGTCACCCGCATCAGGTCGCGGTCGAGCGAGCCGATGAAGTTCTGGCCGGACACGACGGCGCCCTCGCGGACGGGCGTGACGCAGACACGGATGTTCGGCTGCCCGTCGACGGTCATCTGGCAGTTCGCGCAGTGGCCGGAGCAGCACTGGAGGCCGCGCGGGCGGTGGTACTTGAAGCTCCGCGAGAAGATCCTGCGACCCGAGGCGTAGAGCGCCGAGGCGATCGTGTCGCCCGCGTACGCGTGGACGGGCTTGCCGTCGTACGTGAACGTCAGCTCCTGCGAGCGGTCGATCAGCTCGCCGGGATGCGCGGGGAGCCGGGTCACGCGGGCTCCGGATGCCACGTGCGCTTCACCTCGTTGGTGTACGTGTGCCGCTCGGCGAGGAACCACTCCTCGCACACGCGGCAGAACCACCACTCGCGCTGGAAGCCCCACTCGTTGTCGCGGACGTAGACGTAGTCGTTGAGCTCGCGCTGGGTCGGCGTCGTCACGGGCCGCTTCGTGGACTCCCCGGCGCAGCGGAGCTCCTGCACCTCACGTGGGCCGCAGTTCGGGCAGGTGACGAGGAGAGCCATACCGTGTATGTTGCGCTCAGCGCAACGGCGTGTCGCCGTTCGCAACGATATCCAACCACCGTGGCGCGTCGTCGTCAACCGTCGAGCGGCCGGATCGAGGCGTCGAGTCGCGCGGTCGCGATCCTCGACGCCCTCGCGGACGCCGGCGAGATCGGCACGAACGAGCTCGCACGACGCACGGGCCTTCCGGCCAGCACCGTGTCGCGGCAGCTCGGCACGCTCGCCGCGACCGGTCTCGTCGAGCAGGACGGCGAGTCCGGGCGGTACCGCCTCGGGATCCACGTCGTCCGGCTTGCGAACGCCGTCCTCGCACGCCTCGACGTCCGCCGCATCGCTCGCCCCCACCTCGAGGAGCTCGTGCGGATCACCGGCGAGACCGCGACGCTCCACGTGCCCGGCGAGGAGGACGCGGTCACGGTCGACTTCGTGCCGAGCGCGCACTTCATCCAGCACGTGACGCAGCTCGGCCGCCCGTCGATCGCGCATGCGACCTCGGCCGGGAAGGTGATGCTCGCCTTCACCGACCGCCCCCTCCCGCGCGGTCCGCTCCGCGCGTACACGCCGCGGACGATCACCAGCGCGAAGGCGCTCTCCGCGGGAGATCGAGCGCGTGCGGGCGCAGGGCTACGCCGAGGCGTTCGAGGAGCGCGAGCCGGGCCTGGCGGCGGTCGCCGCACCGGTGTGGTCCTCGACCGGCGCCCTCG
This sequence comes from uncultured Actinomycetes bacterium, assembly GCA_963814565.1. Taxonomy (GTDB): domain Bacteria; phylum Actinomycetota; class Thermoleophilia; order Gaiellales; family Gaiellaceae; genus Gaiella. The sequence continues at coordinate 34,878 of CAWFDO010000003.1, read as the reverse complement.
CCGCGATCGTCGCGCTCCAGGGCCCGACGGCGCGCTTCGGGGAGGGCGAGGTACGCGCCGCGGTCGCGCCACTGCTCGAACGGGCCCGGGCGATCTCGGCGGAGCTCGGCTGGGTGCCGGGCTAGACCGCGCCGCGGCGCAGCGTGATCCAGTCGAGCGCCGCGACCCGCGGCAGCCGCACCCGGAGCGTCGAGCCGCGGCACTGGAACGGCGTCGACCCGCCCGGCGTCGAGGTCGTCCGCGTGGGCGGGCCCGGGACGGTGTAGGTGCGCCCGTCCTTCGTCCCGCTCATCGGGCCGTACTCGACCGTGGACTCCCCCGCCCGGATCGTCAGCAGCCCGGCGCGCGCGGTGTACGGCGCCAGGGTGAAGAAGCGTGCTCTCGCGGTCATCGTCGCGTCACCGAGGTTCGTCTCGAGGACGAGCCCGGTCGAGCCGTACTGGAACGCGCCGCTCCGGAAGGTCATGTAGAGGCGGCCGTACGACGTGAACAGCCCGCCGGGGACGAGCGCGCGCATGACCCGCCGCGTCTCACCCTGGGTCGCGACCCAGTTGCCGCGAAGGCAGGAGGGCGAGCCGGAGCCCGGCGACGAGGCAGCGGTCGCGGGTCCCGAGACGGCGACGACCGTGACGACCACGGCGAGCACGGACAGGACGGCGAGCGGGCGCATGCCCCGACGGTAGGTCGGCCCGGACTTCGGGACGTGCCCCGAAGGGGGGAGTCAGTCCTGCAGGCGGGCCGCGACCCGCTCGGCGATCTCGTCGACGAGCGAGCGCTGCATCCCCGCGAGTGGAACGCCCGTCATCAGCGACGCCTCGATCGTCAGCGCGACGAGGTCCTCGGGCTCCATGTTGTGGACGTGCGACTTCCCGCACGCGCGGGCGAGCGTCTGCGTCTCGAGCGTCAGGACGCGGAGGTAGTTCGCGAGCCGGCGGCCGCCGAGGACGGGGTCGAACCGCGCAGCGAGCTCGTCGTCCTGCGTCGAGATGCCGGCGGGGTCGCGACCGGCCTGCCAGTCGTCGTAGAACCCCGCGGCGCTCCCGATCTGCCGGTACTCGCCCGCGAGCTCGGGCGCGTTGTCACCGAGCGCGATCAGCGCCGCGACGCCGATCGACACGGCGTCCGCCCCGAGCGCGAGCGCCTTCGCGACGTCCGCTCCTGAACGGATGCCGCCGGACACGACGAGCTGCACCTGACGGTGCATTCCGAGCTCCTGCAACGCGTCGACCGCGAGCTTGACCGCCGGGAGCGTCGGGATCCCGACGTGCTCGATGAAGACATCCTGCGTCGCGGCGGTGCCGCCCTGCATCCCGTCGACGACGATCACGTCGGCGCCCGCCTTCACCGCGAGCTGGACGTCGAAGTACGTCCGCGTGGCGCCGACCTTCACGAAGATCGGCTTCTCCCAGTCGGTGATCTCGCGGAGCTCGTGGAGCTTGATCTCGAGATCGTCCGGGCCCGTCCAGTCGGGGTGGCGCGAGGCGCTCCGCTGGTCGATGCCCTGCGGCAGGTCGCGCATCTCCGCGACGCGGTCGGAGATCTTGTGACCGAGCAGCATGCCGCCGCCACCGGGCTTCGCGCCCTGCCCCACCACGACCTCGATCGCGTCGGCGCGCCGGAGGTCGTCGGGGTTCATCCCGTAGCGCGAGGGGAGAAGCTGGTAGACGAGCGTCTCCGAGTGCTCGCGCTCCTCCGGCGTCATGCCTCCGTCGCCCGTCGTCGTCGAGGTGCCGGCCTCGGTTGCGCCACGGCCGAGCGCCTCCTTCGCCGGTGCGGAGAGCGCCCCGAAGCTCATCCCGGCGATCGTCACCGGGATCTTCAGCTCGAGCGGCTTCGACGCGTACCGCGTGCCGAGCGTCACGTTCGTCGCGCAGCGCTCGCGATACCCCTCGAGCGGGTACCGCGAGATGCTCGCGCCGAGGACGAGCAGGTCGTCGAAGTGCGGCAACCGCCGCTTCGCGCCGAAGCCGCGGATGTCGTAGATCCCCTCGCGCGCGGCGCGCTGGATCTCGGCGATCGCGGCGCGGTCGTAGAGGTACGACTCGCGCAGGCCGCGCTGCGCGTTGGTCAGATCGTCGACCGCCGCCATCAGCGCACTAGTACGCGTTGTCGACGTGGAAGTTGTAGAGGCGGCGTGCGGAGCCGTAGCGGCGAAACGACGCGGGATCGACGTCGCCGATCCCCGCCTGCACGAGGAGGTCGCGCACCTCGTCGACGTGCTCGGCGCGCACCTCCTTCTCGATGCAGTCTGCCCCGGGCGCGGCGACGTCGCCGGCGACGTAGAGCCGTGCCTCGTAGATCGAGTCGCCGAGCGCCTCGCCCGCGTCGCCGCAGACGACGAGCCGGCCGGTCTGCGCCATGAATGCGCTCAGGTGCCCGACCGAGCCGCGGACGACGACGTCCGCGCCCTTCAGCGAGATCGCACAGCGCGCGGAGGCATCCCCGTGGATCACGAGGAGGCCGCCGTGCGCCGTTGCGCCGGCCGACTGGCTCGCGTTGCCGTCCACCACCACACGGCCGGACATCATGTTCTCGGCGACGCCCGTGCCGGCGCTCCCCCGCACGTGGACGCTTGCCCGCTGGTTCATGCCTGCGCAGTAGTAGCCGGCGTGCCCCTCGATCTCGACCTCGACATCGGCGTCGAGGCCGCACGCGAGCGCGTGCGCGCCGTTCGGATGGAGGACGCGCCAGCGACGCGGGCCCGTCCCCGCACGCGCGACGTCATGGAGCCGCTGGTTGAGCTCGCGAAGCGGCGTCACCGCCAGGTCGATCGTCTCGGCCGTCTCGACCGGCGTGGCGGTCACCGCGGTCACGCGGCGACCCGCTCCCAGGCGTAGACGACGCCCGGGCTCGGCTCCCACACGCGCGCCTCCTCGGCACCCGGCAGGACGGCGATCGCGCGGACCTCGGACGCCATCGCCACCCAGTCGTCCGTCTCCGCGAGCACCGCGGGCTTGCACGCGATCGGGTCGCGGAGCACCGCGAACCCGTCGGCGGTGCCCACGAGGAAGGTGTAGAAGCCGTCGAGGTCGTCGAGGCAGCCCTCGAGCGCCTGCTCGAGCGACGCACCCTCGCGCATCCGCCACGCGAGGTAGCCGGCGGCCACCTCCGTGTCGTTGTCCGTCCGGAACGGGATCCCCTCGCGGCGCAGCGCGAGCCGCAGCCGGTTGTGGTTCGAGAGCGATCCGTTGTGGACGAGGCACACGTCGAGACCGGTCGAGAAGGGGTGCGACGCCTCCGTCGTGACGCGGCTCTCGGTCGCCATCCGCGTGTGGCCGAGGGCATGCGTGCCGCGGACGTCGTCGAGCGCGAACTGGCGTGCGAACGCCTCGGGGCGACCGACCTCCTTGTAGACCTCGATCGCGCGACCCGCGCTCATGACGCGCAGGTCGGGCCGCTGCTCGCGTGCCCAGCGCTCCGCCTCGTCGGCGTCGGCCTCGACGACGATGCACGCGTGCGTCGCGCGCACGGCCGGCTCGCCGGCGCCGCCGAGCCCGTCGCGCAACGCCTGCGCGACCGCATCCCAGTCCTCGCTCGGGTCGGGCGAGTACAGCGTGACCTTCGTCGACCCGGACGGCGCCTCGTCGCGGTAGAACGCCACGCCGGCGCTGTCGGGCCCGCGGTCGGAGAGCTGGACGAGCATCGCCGCGAGGTCGGCGCCGAGCCGTGCCTCGACGTCGCTCGACTTCGCGAACAGCCCGACGATCCCGCACATCGGTGTGGAGACTACCTCCATGTGATTACGCCCTTTGGGCCGGAATCACTAGAAAAGACGGCTTCGGTATGTAGCAATCTCACATGTGCGTCCAGGGCAGTCGCGGCCCGCGAAGCGGGAGCCTTCAGGGATGTGCCCCGCCGAAGGCGGGGATCGGCGGCAGGAACCCGCTCCCGCGGGTCCCTGCTTCGCGAGCAAGCTCAGAAGCGCGTGAGGTACTCGCGGACCTCCCAGTCGGTCACCTGCTCGTGGTAGCGGTGCCACTCGTCGCGCTTGATGCGGGCGATCCAATCGACGACGTCCTCGTCGCGGCCACTGCCGAGCGCGGCGCGCAGGACGTCATCGCGCTCGAGCTCGCCGATGGCCTCGCCCAACGTCGCCGGGAGCGCCTCGAGGCCGCGTGAGCGCAGCTCGTCGATCGAGACCGTGTAGAGGTTCTCGGTGTTCGGCTCGCCGGGGTCGAGCTTCCGCTCGATCCCGTCGAGACCCGCGGCAAGGACCGCCGTCGCGGCGAGGTACGGGTTGCACGACCCGTCGATGGTGCGGTCCTCGATCCGCCCCGGCCCCGGGATCCGCAGCATCTGCGTGCGGTTGTTGTAGCCGTACGAGATCCAGACGGGCGACCACGTGGCGCCCGAGGCCGTCGAGCCGAGCTTCAGCCGCTTGTACGAGTTGACGGTCGGCGCCGTCAGCGCCGACGAGGCGCGGGCGTGCGCCTTGAGACCGCCCACGAAGTGGTACGCGGCTTCCGAGAGGCCGAGGCCGCGCGGGTCGTCCTCGTCGAGGAACGCGTTGTCGCCGTCTCGCCAGAGCGACATGTGGAAGTGACAGCCGTTCCCCGTGAGGTGCGTGAACGGCTTCGGCATGAAGGTCGCGAGCAGCCCCTGCCGCTGTGCGAGCGTGTGCACCATGTAGCGGAAGAAGATCGCGCGGTCGCAGCTGACGAGCGCGTCGTCGTACGTGAAGTTCTGCTCGAACTGCCCGTTCGCATCCTCGTGGTCGTTGGCGTAGTTCCCCCATCCGAGCTCGTTCACGTAGCGGGAGACCGTCGTCAGGAAGTCGTAGTTCCGCGTGAGGCCGCGGAGGTCGTAACAGGGCTTCTCGAGGTCGTCGAGCGGGTCCGCGAGCTCCAGCCCCCCGTCGTCGCCGCGACGGAGGAGGAAGTACTCGAGCTCGAGGCCGATCTTGAACTCGAACCCGGCCTCGCGTGCGCGGGCGAGCTGGTTCTTGAGAATCGTGCGCGGGTCGTACGGCCACGGCTCGCCGTCGACCGTGATGTCGCAGGCGAACCGGGCGACGGTCGGCTCGAAGGGGACCGGCGTGAAGCTGTCGAGGTCGGGGATCGCGGCGATGTCGGGGTCGCTCGGCACCTGGCCGATGTCGCCTGCCGCGAAGCCGGCGAACCCGGCGCCGTCGTTGACCAGGTCGTCGAGGTGGGCGGCCGGGATCAGCTTCGCGCTCGGGCGTGCGTGCAGGTCGACGAACTGGGCGAAGAAGAACTCGATCCCGCGGTCGGCGACGTCCTTCCGGATCTTCTCGAGACGCTCGTTCTCGGGCACGGTGACACGCTCCTCGTCGGCTCGGGTGCACGGTTGTACCACGCCTCTCGGCGGGGTTCACAGGTCGAGAATGGACACTCGCTACGGCTCGGCTGTGTCCATCGCGGACGCCCGTCGCAGGCGCACGAGCTTCACCGCGATCTCGATCTCGAGCCAGTCGTCGGCCCGCAGGTCGAGGTCGGTGAGTTCGCCGATGCGCCGCAGGCGCTGGCGCAGCGTGTTCGGGTGCACGAACAGCGCCTCCGCGGTCGCGCTGATGTTGCCGCGGCGGCGCAGGAACTCCTCGAGGGTCTGGAGGAGCTGCGTCTGCCGCTGCTCGTCGTAGGCCGCGAGGCGACCGACGGCGTCGATGGTCGCGTCCCGGATCGCACCCCCATCCGCGATTCGAAGCAGGTACTTGTGTGCGCCGAGCTCGTCGTAGGCGACGACGTGCGGTTGCCGACCGAGGAGGGCGGCGCCGGTGAGCGCGTGACGCGCCTCCTCGAAGCCGTCGAGGTACGCCGCGGGCTCGGAGCAGGTGCTCGAGAGCCCGATGCGCGACGTGGACACCGCGCCCTGGATCGATCGCGCGGTCGAGAGGACCGCCTCGGCGCCGCGGCGGGCGACGGGCACGAGCGCGCGGATCGCGTCGTCGCCGCGGTACACGATCGTGCCGGGCAGCTCGGAGGCGAGCGCTGACTCGAGCCGCTCGTCGGGCGGCTCGGCCATGACCACGACATGGGGTTGCGCGAGGTCGCACCCGAGCCGGGCCGCACGACCGTCGAGCTCTGCTCCGGAGCGGCCCTGCGCGAGCTGGTCGAAGAAGTCAGCGATGAGATTCCGCTCCGTGAGGCGCTCGATCAGGCGCACCTTCTTGATCCCGACGGCCACCTGCCCGGCGATCGCGCGGGCGAGCTCGACGCGGCGCGTCGCGTCGGCGACGACCAGCCCGAGGAGCTCGTCGTCGGCGACGAGGGGCACGGAGACGCGTCCCCGCCGGGCTCGGGTGGACAGCTCCGGGCCGAGCTCGGCGAGCGGGATCGTCGAGCGGGCGCTCGACCCGACCGGGTGCGAGTGACGCAGCCGGAGGTCGTCTCCCCCGCGCTCGATCAGGTACACGTGGCACGCCTCGGCCTCGAGCAGGCGGCGCGCCTCGCGGGCGACGGCGGGAAGGAGCTCCTCGAGCGCCTCCGTTCGCGCGATCGCCTCGGCGAGCTCGGTGAGCGCCTCGAGCTCGTGGACGCGGCGCTGCATCTCCCCGTAGAGCCGGGCGTTCTCGATCGCGCCGGCGACGAGCGAGGCGGCCGTGACGATGAAGTCGACCTCGTCGCCTGAGAACTCGCGGGGCGCCTCCGTGTGTGCGGAGATGACCCCGATCACATCGCCGCTCCGGCCCAGGATCGGGACCGAGAGGAGCGACTGGAACTGCTCCTCCTCGAGCTCCGGGACGTACTTGACGCGGGGGTCGTCGAGCAGGTTCTCGCGTACGAACGCGGGCTCTCGATGCTCGGCCGCCCACCAGGCCAGACCCTCTCCCCTCGGCAGCTCGATCCTTCCGGCGAGCTGCGCATACGGCTCCGACGCCGCCCGGAGGACGAGCCGCGTCCCGTCGTCTTCGACGAGGTAGGCGAAGCACGCGTGCACGGCGCTCGCGTCGGTCAGGAGCCGGACGACCGCGGCGAGCACCTCGTCCAGCTCGAGCGACGAGGAGACCGTCGAGACGATGCGGCTGAGGAACGATTCCTCGCGAGCCCGGATGCTCACCCGTGGGAGCGTAAACCGTCGGGCGCCGTCCGGCTGCGCTTGCCGGGGCAAGCGCAGCCGCGACCGCGACAGCGGACGCATTCAGGGATGTGCCGCGCCGCAGGCGGGGATCCGAGCGGCAGGATTTCGCGAGAGCGGAATCCTGCTCGCGAACGAGATCAGTGCGTCGCCACGGTGCCGAGGTGGCGCTCGTAGGCGCCCGTCTCGAGGATCTCGCCGACCTGCTCGACGACGAAGCGGATCTCGTCGTCCGTGTTGTAGTAGTGCGGCCCGAGACGGATGCCCGCGTCGGGACGGAAGTCGCAGAGGATCTGCCGCTCCGTCAGCTCCTTGTGCACCGCTGCGAACTCCGGGACGTTGACGATCACCGCGCCGCCGCGGCGCTCGGGCGACCGCGGGCTCCGGATCTCGAACCCCGCCCTGTCGGCGAGCTCGACGAGCAGCTGCGTCTGACGGAGCGAGTTGGCACGGATCCGGTCCACGCCGATCTCCTCGATCAGGTCGTAGCCCGCCGTCCCGGCGTAGTGCGCCGGCACGTTCGGGGTCCCGGTCAGAAAGCGCGCAGCGCCGCTCGCGTAGCGCATCTCCTCCTCGAAGCCGAACGGCGTCTCGTGCGCCTGCCAGCCGGTGTAGGTCGGCTCGAGGCGCTCGGCGAGGTCGGGTCGGACGTACAGCCACCCGTTGCCCGGGCCGCCGCACAGCCACTTCACCGAGCCGCCGACGGCGAAGTCGACGTCGAGCGCCGTCACGTCGAGCGGAACGATCCCGGCGGACTGGTAGCAGTCGAGGATCACGTGCGCACCGACCTCGTGGGCACGCCGGACGATGGGCTCGACGTCCTGGATCTCGGCGCTCTTGAAGAGCACGTGGCTGATCGGCACGAGCAGCGTCCGCTCGTCGATCGCATCGACGATCGCGGCGTCGTCCTCGCAGACGACGACGTCGAGGTCCGGATGCGCCTGGTAGAGGTAGCGAACCGACGGGAAGTTCCCCCGCTCGTAGACGACACGGTTTCGACCGGGGTCGATCGGAAGGAAGCACGAGAGGACGACGGCCTCGGCGATCGCGACGTTCTGGTGCATCACCGTCGACCCGGCAGGCGCCCCGACGATCCTGCCGATCTGGTCGCCGACCGTCATCGGCATCGTCCACCAGCCCTCGCGCCACGAGCGGATCCCGCGCTCGCTCCACATCCGCGCGTACTCGGCGAGTCGCTCCTCCGCCTTCCGCGGCATCGCCGCGAGAGAGTGGTTGATCAGGTAGGTCGTGTGCTCGAGGATCGGGAACTCGGGGCGGTAGTCGAGCAGGTCGCGCACGCCGGGCACCTTAGAGCGCGGTCTCGCCTTCGGCCGCGCCGGTCGTCTCCCGGCCTGCGAGGAAGCTCGAGCCCGACGCCCCGCCCGAGACGAAGCTCTTCTCGGCCAGCCAGCCGCCGTCGACGGTGAGGGCGATCCCGCTGACGTACGACGACAGCTCGCTCGCGAGGTAGAGCGCGGCGCTCGCCACGTCGTCCGTGACCCCGTAGCGGCCGAGCGGGACGCTGTGCGCGAGCTCGTCCTCGAAGGAGTCGTCATCGAAGTACTGCTCGGTCAGTGGTGTCCGGATCACCCCGGGGCAGATGGCGTTGACGCGGATCCCGGCCGACGCGAGGTCGCGCGCGAGGCTCTTCGTCAGGCCGACGACACCGTGCTTCGCGGCGGTGTAGGCCGGCCGGTGCGACAGGCCGATCAACCCGCCCACCGACGAGAGGTTGACGATCGCCCCTCCCCCGGTCTCCCGCATCCGGCGGGCGACGGACTGGCAGGAGTAGAACACCCCGCTCAGATTGACGGCGAGGACGTTCTCCCACTCCTCGGCGGGCAAGGTGTAGACGTCGCCGATCTCCCGGACGCCGGCGCAGGTCACGAGGACGTCGATCCTGCCCGTCTCCGAGGTGACCTCCGCGACCGCGCGCTCGACTTCCTCCGGATTGCGCACGTCGCCCTCCACGAACAGCGGTCGCTCGGAGCCCGAGGCCTCGAGCGCGGCCGTGACCTCGTCTCCCGCAGCACGGACGCGGTCGAACCCTGCGATGCGCGCCCCCTCACGTGCGAAGCGCTCGGCGACGGCGCGGCCGATGCCGCTTCCCACCCCGGTCACGAATGCGACTCGACCGTCCAGCAGCACGTCGTCCTCCGTTCTCGTTCGTCGGGAGCCGGTCGGGAAGTAGCATCGCGCAGAATGGAGCGCTCGGCGGGTTGGACGATCACGGGGGCGCGCCACGCGGGGATCACCGTGTCCGACATGGACCGCTCGCTCGCGTTCTACCGAGACCTGCTCGGCCTCGAGCTGCTCTGGCGCCGCGTCTTCGAGGAGCCCGAGATCCTCGAGATCGTCGGTGTGCCCGAGGCGAGCGCCATCGAGGTGGCGATGCTGCGGGTTCCCGGCAGCGACCTCGACGTCGAGCTGCTCGAGTACAAGGGCTGCGAGACCCGGTCGGGAGCGACCGAGCCCTCCCGGCACGGCACCGGTCACTTCTGCATGTTCGTCCGGTCGATCGACGCGCTCTTCACCGACCTGCAGTCGAGCGGGGTCCGCTTCCGCTCCGACCGACCGGTCGAGATGACGGGCGGCCCGAACAAGGGCGGGAAGAGCCTCTATTCACTCGACCCCGACGGGTACATCGTCGAGTTCCATCAGCGGCCGCCGGCGGCCGCCTCGTGACCGACCTCGTGCAGACCCGCCCGGCGAGCCGACGCCCCCTCGTCGACCAGTACCGCCTGATGCTCCTGATCCGCGTGTTCGAGGAGCGCGCAGCGGAGCTCTTCCAGGAGGGCGTGATCGTCGGCACCGCGCACAGCTGCGTCGGGCAGGAGGCGATCGCGGTCGGCGCGGCGGGCGTCATGCAGGAGGGCGACTACCTCGTCGGGCACCACCGCTCGCACGGCCATCTCATCGCCGCCGGCGCCGATCTCCGGCGGATGATGGCTGAGATGTTCGGCAAGCGGACGGGCTACTGCAAGGGGCTCGGCGGCTCGATGCACATCGCCGACCTCTCCCTCGACATCCTCGGCTGCAACGGCATCGTCGGCGCCGGCATCCCCCATGCGTGTGGCGCTGCGCTGACCGCGCAGCTCCGCGGGTCGGGCCGGGCGTGCGTCGCGTTCTTCGGGGACGGTGCGGCGGGGCAGGGTGCGGCGCACGAGGGGATGAACCTCGCGGCGACCTGGAAGCTCCCGGTGGTCTTCGTCTGCGAGAACAACCAGTTCGCTCTCTCCGCCGGCTGGCGGACCCAACGCGCGGTCGAGGATCTCGCCGGCCGTGCTGCCGGCTACGGGCTCTACGGCGAGGTCGTCGACGGCAACGACCTGCTGGCGGTGGAGCACGCGGTGGCGCGGGCGCTCGCCGCGGCGCGGGACGGCGAGGGCCCGTCCTTCCTCGAGATGAAGACGTTCCGGCGCATGCAGCACTCGATGCGCGCGAACCTGCCGGACGTGCGCGACCCGGCGGTGCTCGAGGAGTGGGAGCCGCGCGACCCGATCCCCCAGCTCGAGCAGGCGCTTCGCGCCTCCGGCGTCCTCGACGACGACGGAGCCGCGGCCATCCGGCAGGAGGTCGAGGTCGAGGTGGAGACCGCGATCCAGGAGGCGCTCGCCGACGAGGACGCCGATCCCGGCGACCTGCTCCCGTCGGTGCTCGCCGCGCATCGAAGCCATCCCGTGCCGCCCGCCGACGGCGACCGGCCGCTCGGCTTCGTGGCGGCGATCCGCGAGGCGCTCGAGCTCGAGCTGGACGCCGACCCGGACGTGATCGTGATGGGCGAGGACATCGGCGCGGTCGGCGGCGTCTTCCGGGCGACGGAAGGCCTCTACGAGAGGTACGGCGCCGACCGGATCCGGGACACGCCGCTCACCGAGAGCGGCTTCGTCGGCTGCGGGATCGGCGCCGCGCTCACCGGGCTCCGGCCCGTGATCGAGCTCCAGTTCTCCGACTTCGCCGCGGTCGCCTTCGACCAGATCGTCAACCAGGCCGCGAAGCTCCGGTTCATGACCGGCGGCGCCGCATCGATGCCCCTCGTCCTCCGGATGGTGTCGGGCGGTGGCGTCCGGCTCGGCGCGCAGCACTCGCAGAGCCTCGAGGCGCTGTTCGCGCACATTCCGGGACTCGTCGTCGTGATGCCGTCCCGGCCGTACGACGCGAAGGGCCTCCTCGCGGCGGCGATCCGCGACGACAACCCGGTCATCTTCCTCGAGCAGAAGCTCCTCTTCTTCGGCGAGCCGGAGCCCGTGCCGGTCGAGCGCTACGCCGTCGAGCTCGGCAGCGCGCGCGTCGCCCGCAAGGGCAGCGACGTCACGGTCGTCGCGCTCGGCGCCACGGTGGGGCATGCGCTGCGCGCTGCGCGCGAGCTCGAGGCGGAAGGGATCGACGTCGAGGTGCTCGATCCGCGGACGCTCGTGCCGCTCGACACCGAGGCGATCATGGCATCCGTGGCGAAGACGAGCCGCGTCGTCGTCGCCCACGAGGCGGTGCGGTTCGGCGGCTTCGGCGGCGAGATCGCGTCGCAGATCGCCGAGCACTGCTTCTGGGAGCTCGACGCGCCGGTCGTCCGGGTCGGCGCCCCGTCGCATCCGATGCCGTACCAGAAGGACCTCGAGCAGGCGACGCTGCCGGGGCCGGCGGACATCGCGGCCGCGGTCCGCGCGCTCGCCGCGCGCTGACGTCGCGACCGGTCTACGAGAGCCGGCGAAGCACGCCGAGCGCGCGCTGGTCCCACGGCACGCGGTGCGTCGTCCCGGCGGCGCCGAGCTCGGCACGATGCGCGAGGTACCAGTCGTACGTCGCGCAGAGCGTCTCGGCGTTCGACAGGCGAGGCTCCCAGCCCAGCAGCGTCTGCGCCTTGTCGATCGAGACGAAGGAGTCCTTGTGCGCCGTCCGGTAGTGCCACTCCGCGAGCGGCGAGAGCCGCGCGAGCTCGAGCCCGCGTAGCGCCAGCTCGGCGGGCCGCGCGGGGACGGGACGGAGCCGCGACCCCGAGCCGGCGTGCTCGGCCAGCGCCTCGAGATCCTCGCGCACCGTGCCGAACCGCGCTGCGCCGACGTTGAGCGCCTCGCCGGTCACGGGAGCGTCGAGGCAGCGCACGACGGCCTCGACGAGATCCTCGACGGCAAGGAGCTGGTACCGGTTCGTTCCGTCACCGAGGATCGGGATCCGGCGTCCCTCGCGGATCCAGTCGAAGAGGATCTCGAACACCCCGAGCCGCTCCGGGCCGACGAACGTCTTCGGTCGCACGATGACCGTGTCGAGCCCGCGTCGCCCGAACGCGCCGCAGAGCTCCTCCGCCTCGATCTTCGACGCGCCGTAGTGGCCGACGCCGACGAGCGGGTCGTCCTCGTGGATCGGGTGGGTCTCGGGGACGCCGTAGACCGCGGTCGACGAGATCACGACGACCCGACGGACGCCCGCCTCGAGCGCGGCGCCGAGCGTGACCGCTGTCCCCTCGACGTTCACCGACCGGATCGCGTCGCGTGTCACCTGGATCGGCAGCGCCGCCGCGGCGTGGACGAGGACATCGGCGCCCGCGACGAGCCGCCGCGCGTCGGCGGCGAGCCGCACGTCGCCCTCGAGCTCCTCGACCTGCCCGTCGAGCCGGGGATCGTCGAGCGGTGCGAGGTCGAGGATGCGCACGTCGTGCCCGTCGCCGATCAGGCGTCGGGCGAGGTGCAGGCCGAGGAAGCCCGCGCCGCCGGAGATCGCGACGAGCACGGGGCGGAACGCTAGCGGTGGCCGCGGCTCAGCCCGGTGCGGTACGCGTGGGAGCTGCCTCGCCTGCGTCCGTCTCGACGGGAGGCGGCGCCCCGTTCACGAGCACCGCGGCGACGAGCAGCACCGCCATCGCGACCGCGCTCTCGCCGAGCAGGCTGCGCCCCACTCCGGGCGTGCGCTCGCCCCGTTCGAGCCGCGGACGGACGAACGTGTGGTGGATCCCGCCCCACGCGAGCGCGACCAGCACGAGGGCGACCTTCGCGAGCAGGATCTGCCCGTACGACGTCTCCCAGAGGTCCGACACGGCCGGGAGTCGCTCGATCGCGACGACCGTGCCGGCGACGACGAGTGCCGCGACGAGCCCGAGCGCGATCCGCGAGAAGCGGAGGAACGCGGTACGCCGCAGGTCGGGCGCCAGCGGCCAGACGACCACCGCGAGGGTGAGGACGCCTCCGACCCAGAGCATCGCCGTGACGAGATGCACCCAGTCGGCCACCTGTCCGACCACCGACGCGTTCGGCTCGGTCGCCTGGTGACCCGAGAGCGGGTAGCTCCAGACGAGCGCGAGGGCGAGGAGGAACGCGGGCCATCTCAGACCGGGCCGGTCGAGCACCCACGCCACGGCGAGGATCGTGAGGCACGCCCCGAACCCGAGCGTCGTGATGAGGAACGCGTTGCCGAAGCGGGTCGACTCCGCGAACGGCGAGAGGTCGGCGTACAGGAGGTCGACGCCCGAGACCTGGAGCGCGTTGGCGGACCGGATCACGAACCCGACGATCCCCGCATTGACGGCCGCGACCGCCCCGAGCGTCCCGAGTAGGTGAACGCGCCGCTCGACGCGCGGATCGACGGTCCGGGGAAGCACGAGCAGCCGGATGCCGACGACGCCCACGAGCAGCGCGAGGGAGGCGAACAGGGCCCAGCGCGCGACGTCGTCGCGCCACGTCATCCCGGAGGCGCCGACCGCCTCGGTCGGCGGCGGTGGGTCGACGCCGACGCCGAAGGTGTAGACGCCGATGCCGACGTGCCCGTCGGCGGAGAGCTCCCGCCAGCGCACGGTGTAGGCCTCGCCCCGGACGAGGCCCTCGACGGGGACCTGGATCGCGGTCCCGCGGGCGGATTGGCTGACCGTGCCGGAGAGACGGCGCCCGTCCGCCGCGAGGACGACGATCGCATCGGGCGGCGCCGTGACGGACTGGTCGAACGCGAGCCGGATCTCGGTGGGCGCGACCTCGACGCGACCTTGCTCGGCGGGCGTCGCTCGCAGGAGCGTCGCGTGCGCACCGGCGACGCCGGGCACGACGAGCGCCAGGAGCAGCACCGCGACGAGCGCACGCCTCACGGGACGGGCACCCCACCTGCGAGCTCGGACAGGTGCCCGAAGATCGGCGCCACGTCACGGTCCGAGAACAGCATCACGGCGATTGCGACCCACGTCGCCGCGAACCCGTACGCCCACACCGAGCGCCGCGGGCGGAAGGCAGCGCCGAGCGGGAAGACGGCGGCGATGACCATCGTCCAGCCGATCGTGTGATGGAGGAACGCCGAGCGGGCGAAGAGCCAGCCGTTCTGCTCGTGGATCAGGAACGACGCGCCCGAGACGACCAGCCCAGCGGCGATCACGAGCGACCAGTAGGGCGACACGAGCCGTCCGCGAACGACCGCGAGCTGCACCGCGCCCGCGGCCGTCGCCGCCTGCGCCCAGACCGCGTGCGCGAGGAGGTGGAGCGTCGAGAACGTCGAGAAGATGGCGATCACCCAGAGCCAGAGCCCGGCGAAGAGCAGCAGGCTCGGCCAGAGGTGCGCCCTCCACGCGCGGCGCCGGAAGACGTCGGGACCGACGATCGCCTCCGCCAGGAGGACGAGGGCGAAGAACAGGAACCCGGCCGCGAACAGCCAGTGCGCGATTTCAGCCCGGGGCAGCATCTCCGTGCTCGCGCTGCTCGAGGTCGTCGACCACCCCCGGTGCGACGACCAGGGAGAACAGGAGCCCGACGAGCACGACGAGAAGCGGCGGCTGGACGAGCCACTCCCAGATGCCCTTCCCGTCCGGATAGAAGAACGTGACGCGATACGGCTGCGCGAACGCCCACACGATCCCGCCGAGGACGGTCAACGGGCCGAGCGCCTCGATGGCGAGGACGCGCAGCCCCCGGCGGGCAGCACGTGACTCCGCTGCCGCTTTCGTGCGGGGTGTGACGAGCTCGTTCACGACGCTCCGACCGCCTCTCGTCCAGTCTGGCATGACCGGACAGGCGGGCGCAAACGACCTCGGGGCGGAGACGATTTAAGGAAACCGTCGTGGCCGGGACGGGTGCGACGAGCGATGATCGCAGCCGTGCGGACGCTCGTCGCAACCGTGTCCGTCGTGCTCCTCGCCGGAGCGGGGCTCACCGTTGCTGCCACCGCGACGGCCACGAAGAACGGTCTTCCCGCATTCACGGACGGCTACACGGGGTGGCGCAAGCTGAACAGGCGGCCGATCACGACGCCCGGGGCGCACAACGGGATCAAGAACGTCTACGCGAGCAGGCCCCGGGCGGCGAACAGGCGCTTTCCGAACGGCACGGTGATCGTGAAGTCGATCGCCGACCCGGGCGCGAAGGGCCTCGCGGCCCAGGTCGCGGTCATGCGCAAGGTGCAGGGCCGCTGGCAGTGGGTCGAGTACACGCTCGACGGCGGCCGCTACGACGTGCTGGCGCGGGGGTCGCTCTGCACGCAATGCCACATGCAGGCGCGCGCCAACGACTGGGTGTTCACGAAGGGCTGAGCGGCGACTACCGCGTGACCACGCCGTCGGGTGTCACGTTCACCCCGCGCGCGCCGAAGTCGTCACGTGAGAGCTCCCGGACGACGCCGTGGGCGGCCTCGGTCCGGTCGAGCGCGGGGATCCCGGGCCCGACGAGCTTCGTGGGGACGAGCCTGCCGGTCTCGAACGTCCCGTCGCCACGCAGGATCACACGCAGGATCGCGCTCGTTGCGAGCGGGCCGTCGAGCGAGCCCGCCTCGTAGGCGGCCAGGCTCCCGAGCGAGTAGGCGATCAGGCGGCCCCGATACCACTCCATCCCGCGGAGGACGCGCGGCCCGTGGCCGACGACGAGGTCGGCGCCCGCGTCGACGACACCGTGGGCGAACCGGACGACGTCGCCACGGTTCTCGCCGCGGTAGCGCTCCGTTCCGGGACGAACGTGCTGGTGGCCGGCCCCCTCGGCGCCGGCGTGCATCGACACGATCACGACGTCCGCTCGCCGCGACGCCTGCCGGACGAGCCGTCTTCGCCCGTGCGACGTCGGTGACGGAGGCGGTCCACGGGTAGGTGGAGAATCCGACCAGCGCGACCCGGATCTGCCCGACGCGCTGGATCGTCACCTCGCCCGGGCGGCCGGTGTGCAGCAGCCCGGCGGTGTCGAGCGTCGCGATCGTCTGCTGCAGCCCACTCGAGCCGAAGTCGTACGTGTGGTCGTTCGCGAGGTTCAGCACGGTGAACCCGGCGTCGAGAAGCCGCGCCGCGTACGCGGGCGGCGTCCCGTCGGAGGAGAGGGTGCCCTCGAGGTTGCCGAGCACGACGTCGCCGGCGAGGTCGGCCTGGACGTCGGAGAAGAGCGAGCGGCCGCCGTTCGGCGCCGACCCCATGTCGATGTCGCCGGTCGCCGCGATCGTGACCACGCCCGGCGGAGCCTTCGGCTCGGCCGCGGCGGCGGTCGGCTTGGGCGGCGGCGTCGTCTCGACCGGCGCCGGCTCCGCCTGCGCGGTGACGACGGCCTCGTCTCCGCCGTCCACCACGAGCGAGAACAGAAACCCGGCCACGACCACGACCGCGCCCGCGCGCACGATCAGCGCGATGACCCGCATGTCTTGGGACCTAGTCCCGGTTGCCGAGGAAGATCATCGCGTAGTACGCGAGCTGCGTCAGGGCAGCGAGCGCGGCTGCGACGTAGGTCATCGCGGCTGCGGTGAGCACCTTGCGCGCACCCTGCGACTCGCTCGACCCCAGGAGCCCGAGGTCGTTCACCTGGGCGAGGGCGCGACGCGAGGCGTCGAACTCGACCGGAAGCGTCACGAGCTGGAACAGCACGACCACCGCGAAGAGCAGGATCGCGAGCTGGATCAGACCCAGCACCTGGGCGAACATCCCGATCAGCAGCAGGAAGAACCACGCGTTCGACGCGAACGAGACGACCGGCCAGAGCGCGGCACGCGCCCGGAACGGGCCGTAGGCCTTCGCGTGCTGGATCGCGTGCCCGACCTCGTGCGCCGCAATCGCGGTCGACGCCACGGAGCGGCCGCCGTACACCGGCTCTGAGAGGTGCACGGACTTGTGGCGGGGGTCGTAGTGGTCCGAGAGCGGGCCGCCGGGCGACGTCTCGACAGGGACGTCGTGGAGCCCGTTCCGGTCGAGGATCTGCCGCGCGACGTCCGCGCCCGACAGGCCGCTCGCGACGGGGACCTGCATGTTCGCCGCGACGGTCTTCTTCAGCCAGTGCTGGACGGCGAAGCCGATGATCAGCGGCGGGATGAGGAAAAGCAGGTAGAGGCCCAGGCCCTCCATAGGACGCGAAGCGTACCAACGGCATCGCCGGGACCGCTCGGCCGCGGGAGCCGCAACGCGACCGCAATCTGCGTAGCCTCCGCGTCCTGAACGCGCCCGGATGGCTTGGCCCCTCGGAGCTCCGCATCGGCCTCGGCTGCATGCGCCTCTCGACGGACCCGGACCGCGACGAGGAGCGTGCGCTCGACACGATCGCCGCCGCCGCCGAGGCCGGCATCACGGTCTTCGACACCGCACGGTCGTACGGCCACGGCGAACGGGAGCTCGGCCACAACGAGCGGCTGCTCGCCCGCGGGCTCCGCCGCAGCGGCGCCGGGGCAGAAGCGCGGATCGTGACGAAGGGCGGCATGCGGCGGGTCGGCAGCGCATGGACGCCCGACGGACGGGCAAAGGCCGTCCGCGCCGACTGCGAGGCGAGCCTCGCGTCGCTCGACGGCCTTCCGATCGACCTCTACCTGACCCACGCGCCCGATCCGCGGACGCCGTGGCGGACGTCGGTCCGAGCCCTGGCGCGGCTCGTCGACGAGGAGCTCGTCCGCGGCGTCGGGGTGTCGAACGTCAATCGCCGACAGCTCGACGAGGCGCTCGAGCTCGCACCGGTCGCCGCGGTCGAGATCTCGTTGAGCCTGCTCGACGACCGGGCGATCCGCGGAGGCGTCGTCGAGCGGTGTCGCGAGGCCGGGATCGTGGTGATCGCGCACTCGCCGCTCGGCGGCCCGCGGCGCGCGGCCGGGTTGGCGCGCCGCGCGGAGCTCGTCGCGATCGCACACCGGCTCGACGTGCATCCGGAGGAGGTCGCGCTCGCCTGGCTCCTCGGTCTCGCGCCCGGCGTCGTCGCGATTCCGGGGGCCCGGCGCCCGGAGACCGCGCGGTCGGCCGCCCGTGCCGCGGCGCTCGCGTTGAGCGACGATGACCGGGCGCTCCTCGCGGAAGCGTTCGGGCCCCGTCGCCCAGACCGCTCGATGCCCTCGAGGATCCGGGCGGACACGGACGTCGTCCTGGTGATGGGCATTCCCGGCGCCGGCAAGAGCCGGATCGCGGCGGAGCACGTCGCGCGCGGCTACGTCCGGCTGAACCGCGACGAGCGCGGAGGCACGCTCCGGGCGCTCGCCGACGAGCTCGACGCGACGCTCGCGTCCGGCGCGACT
Source organism: uncultured Actinomycetes bacterium (assembly GCA_963814565.1). Classification (GTDB taxonomy): domain Bacteria; phylum Actinomycetota; class Thermoleophilia; order Gaiellales; family Gaiellaceae; genus Gaiella. Next base: position 16,422 of record CAWFDO010000003.1, on the reverse strand, counting down.
CGGGTGGTGCTCGACAACACGTACCTCACGCGCGCGGCGCGGCGCGACGTCGTCGACGCAGCCGGCAGACACGGTGCGAGCGTCCGCTGCATCTGGATCGACACGCCGCTCGCCCAGGCGCAGGCGAACCTCGTCGAGCGGCTGCTCGATCGGTTCGGACGGCTCCCGGCCCCGGACGAGCTGCGCGCGTCAGGACGCCGGGAGCCGGGCCTGCTCGCGCCGACGTCCCAGATGCGGGCCTTGCGCGAGCTCGAGCCGCCGGCGGACGACGAGGGATTCGTCTCCGTCGAGCGGGTCGCGTTCACGAGGACGCCGTCGGCGCCGTCGACACGCGGCGCGGTGTTCGTCGCAGCCTCCGCGATGCGCGAGCCGGGATGGAGGGACGCCGTCGCGCAGGCCGATCCGTCCGCTCCACACCTCGTCTTCGACTGGCGCCCGGAAGGATCGGCCGCCGACCTCCAGGAGGCCGTCATCGAGCTGTCGGCCGTCGTGGCCTCTGTCGAGCCGGTCGTCTGCTCCCACGGCGGCGGCGCCCCGATCTGCTGGTGCCGCCCGCCGCTTCCCGGGCTGCTTCTCGCGTTTGCCCGCTCGCACGGAGTCGACCCGGGGCGCTCGACGCTCGTCGGCACCTCGGCCGCGCACCGGACGCTCGCGAAGACGCTCGGTTCGCGCTACGTCGCGCCCTGAGGCTCCGGCCCCGGCCGCCGGCCGCGGCGGATCCCGGCGGTGACAGCGAGCGCCGCCAGGGCGGCGAGCAGCGCGCCGACGCCGAGCAGCCCGAGCCCGACCCAGAGCACCGAGTCGAGCTCGGCGCCGATCGAGACCTCCGACGACACGCCGCGCGAGCCGTCCTCGTTCATGAGGACGACCTGCCAGAAGCCCTCCTCGGGCTCCCACTCGAGCGTCTGCTCGCCCGTGCCGGAGGCGGTCGCGACCCAGAATGTCTGCGCGCCGGGCTCACCTTGCGGTGCTTCGCCCGGTGCCCGCTCGTAGCGAGGGTCGCCGTCGAAGTCCGAGACGGCGTCCCGCTCGACGTTGCCGAGGTATCGCTCGACGTCGATCCTGCGCGCGATCCCGACGAAGACCGGCCGCTCGCTCTCGCTCCGGATGCGGACCGTGCCGAGGAACGTGTCGAGCGCCCACTCCGCCCCGCCCGTGTCGAGCTCCGCGCTCTCCGAGACGATCGCGTACGTCGGGGTCGAGAGCTCCTCGCTCGGGGACATGAGGAAGCCGTCGTCGTCGCGCTGGGTCTGGTCGATGGCGACGAGCGCGCATCCTCCGGCGAGCGTCGCGAACGCGAAGAGCGCCGCGATGCTGCCGAGGACGAGCAGCACGATGCGTCCGCCACGTCCGCGTTCCGCCGCTGGAGCGGTGACCTCGGCCACGGGCAGGGTCTCGACGCCGGCCGGCCCGGCTGCGCGGGGCTCGGTGCCACCCTGATCCAGACGGAAGGGTGGATACCGGTCCGTCATCAGGCCCGCGTACGCCACGACGCGCGCGACCCAGCGGTCGAGCCCGAGCACGAAGTCGAAGATCCCGCCGGGATAGCGCCCCGTGAAGACGAGCGCGAGACCCGGCGATGAGGACGAGCAGGCCGACGAGGCCGCCCGCCAACGCCGCCCCACTGCCAGTCGTCCGTCCTCGATGCGGCGAAAGACCCGCCGCCGACCATGATCCCGACCAGCAGGTACTGCGGGATCGCCAGGAGCCACCACTTGACGAGCACGAGGCCGCGCGAGAGGTGCTCGGGGTACTCGACGTCCAAGCGTCGCCGGGTAGTCGGGCGCCTCGTGGAGCGTGAACGGCGGGTACCGGTCGGTGCCCAGGGCGCCGTAGGAGTAGAAGGCGACCCGCCACGTCCAGCGGAGGACGCCGACGTTGAAGTCGAAGATCCCCCGCGGATACCGCCCCGTGACGAGGATCGCGAAGAACGCCACGACGGTCAGCACGAGGAACGCGAGCCACAGGAACGCAAGCACGACGTAATGCGGGATCGCGAGGAGCCACTTGACGACCCAGAGCCACCGGCTCAGGTCGGCGTCGAGTCGGCCCTCGATCGTGACCGGCGACGCGGGCGGCGCTTCGGTGCCCTGCCCGGTGGTCATGGCCGGACTCTTACACGCCGGTCGTCGCGGCGCGGCGATCCGCTCGACCGCGAGCAGCGCCCCGCGCCGTTGAGCGCGCAGCCTGAGAGCGAATCGTTAGCCGGAGATTGGCGACATCGGCGACCTTTCGGGCGTTCCGCAGCCCTGCGGTCACAAGGAGTTCCGGAGTGTCGCATCTCGATCGGTGGTTCCAGCGAAGCGCGCTCGAAGGCCGCGTGACGCGGCGGCGCCGGCTGGGCCTGGGCGTCGCGGTCGTGATCGTCGCCATGCTCGCGGGAGCCGGGATGCGAGCCGGAGACGGACGGGCGGCGCAGGCCGCGGCGTCCGAGACCGAGTTCACGTTCTCGCCGACCCGCGGGATCGGCTCCTTCGACGGGTTCGGCGTCCAGCTCAACCAGCACCTGTACGCAGACATCAGCGGCCCGCCGTCGAACCTGGCCGCGCTCGAGCGCGAGGTGCTGTCGTTCCGCGCTCCGCTCGTCCGCATCTTCTTCAACACGACCGCGTGGACGCTCGACGACCGGATGGCCTCCTTCGCCCGAACCGTCGCCCTTGCGCATCGGTCGGGCGCGCGGATCAACGTCACGTGGCAGGGAAGCGGTGTCCCCTTCGCCCTCGCCAACATGTCCCGCTTCGCAGACGTCCTGGCGGAGCGGATCACGGCGCTCGGGATCGGCGAGCTCTGGGTGACGCTCTTCAACGAGCCGAACTCCACCCGCATCACGCTCGTGCAATACGAGCAGGTGTACCGCCTCCTCGAGGCCGAGCTCCGTGCGCGGGGAGTGCGCAACCGCGTCCACTTCATGGGCGGCGACCTGCTCGGCACGACGAGCCCGCTCGGCCAGTCGCAGGCGCAGTGGTTCACCTACCTCGCGGACAACATGGGCGACCTGCTCGACGCCTGGTCGGTGCACATCTACTGGGAGTTCTGGGACGCCGCCAAGATCGACCGTCGGCTCGCAGCCGAGGTCAGGACGATCTTCAGCGTCATTCCGGCCGAGAAGCGACGACCCCTCTTCGTGACGGAGTTCGGGGTGCGCGGCGTTCCGACCTTCGAGGGCGAGGACGGCTTCCAGCCGGGCTCGTGGCCGGATGGGACAGGGATGTCGCAGACGACGCTCAGTGCCTTCCAGCACGCCTGGTTCATGATCCGAGCCGCCCAGCTCGGCTTCAACGGCACGATCAAGTGGGACCTGTATGCCGCGAAGTACGACGCGGGGACGCAGGATCACTCGGCCCTCGGCCCCGGCGCCCAGGGCTGGCCCGCCCGGCCCGTCTACCGGCTCCTGCAGCTCATGACGTCCGCCACCGAGCCCCGCGGAGGGCGCATCGTGGACGTCGTCCGCGCAGCCGGGACGTCGCCGACGAAGGTGCTGACGGGCTACGTCTCGCCGGCAGGCGACGTCACCGTCCTCGGGCTCGACACCCGGGGCGGCATCGTCGGGACGACGTCTTCGGAGCTCGTCCCGTACACCATCGGCGGGCTGCCGCCGAACACGTCCTTCCGGCTCGTGCTGTGGAACGGCGACGGGACCGGTCGAGAATCGCGAGGTCGGCCGCCTGAACACCGACGCGTCGGGCACGCTCGCAGGTCGCCGTGCCGCGCTACGCGGTCTTCGCCCTCACGACGACACCGCCGGTGGCGTGACATGGCGACGAGGCGCACACGACGTGCGAGCAGCGGCCTGACGCGGTCGGAGCTCCTGCGCCGTGCGGGGGTCGGCGGGGCCGCGCTGGTCGTCGGCGGCGGCGTCGTCCCCACCTCGTTCGCGGGGCCGATGCGCTTCGCCGGCCGGGCGCTGAAGGGCACGCTCTCGATCGTCCAGTGGGAGCATGTCGTTCCCGCGTACGACGCGTGGCTCGAACGCATGGGCGGCCCGGTGGGGCGAGCGGAACGACGTCGCCGTCGAGATCGACCGCGTCCCCTACACGCGTCTGCCGGCGCTTGCAGCCTCCGAGGCGAAGGCCGGACGAGGACACGACATCTTCGGCTTCCTTTCGCCGCCGGCGGCGTACGAGGACGACGTCCTCGACCACGCCGACGTCGTCGCCGAGGTCGAAGGCGCGATCGGGCGGTACGGCGACCTCGGGAAGCGCAGCACGTACAACCCGAAGACGAGGCGGTACTTCGGCATCTCGGATGCCTTCGTGCCGAGCCCGACCCTCTGGCGGCGCGACCTGTGGGAGTCGATCGGGGAGTCGCCGGCGAGCTGGGACCACGTCAGACCGCCGCACCGAAGCTGCGCGAGCTCGGTCACCCCGTCGGGATCGGGCAGTCGGGGGAGCTCGACTCGAACGTCGCGCTCACGAGCCTCCTCATGTGCTTCGGCTCGTTCCTGCAGACCGAGGGCAACGTCCCCGCGATCGACGCGCGGGCGACGGTCGAGGCGGTGCGGTTCGTCGCCGACCTCTGGAAGAGCGGGCAGGACGCGCGCGTCTTCTCGCTGGAACCCGGCCTCGAACAACCAGTTCCTGCTCTCGGGCGAGGGGTCGCTCGTGATGAACGCGATCTCTGCCGTCCGCACTGCGGAGAACCTCGAGCTGCCCTTCGCGAACGACCTGTGGATCTGGCCGGTCCCGGCCGGCCCGCGGGCACGGCTGGCGCTCGGGCAGTACACGAGCGTGTACTCGATCTGGAAGTTCGCGAAGAGCCCCGACATCGCACGTCGGTTCCTCGCCGACCTCTGCGTCGACGCCCGCCAGGCGACCGTCGCTTCGGGCCTGTTCTCGTTCCCGAGCTTCCCCGGAGCGTTCCGCGCCGGCCGATCTCTACAAGGTCGCGGCGGCAGACCCGCACGTAGCCCAAGGGGAAGTACTCGATCCTCACGACCGTCGCGCTCGAGCACACGCGCAACCCGGGCTACCCGGGAACCGCGAACGCCGCCGGTCATGGAGGCGCTGACGCGCAACCTCGTCCCGTACATGTTCGCCCGCGTCTCGCTCGGCAAGGCCAGCGCCGAGGACTCCGTGGCGATGACGGCGTGGGAGCTGAAGCGAATCTGGCGCGAGGTGGCGAGCGGCCGGAAAGGTCTGAGGTCGGCGAGACGCCGGGCATGGCGGCGGGCGACGAAGCCCGGACAGCGGCACCGATTTGGTCCGGACGCTTCTTGCCCTTGAAATGCGCGGGGAGGCTGATTACGCTCCGGCCACGTCGCGAATTGTGACAAGAGGGGGACGCATGCCTGCGACCGGGCGGCACCGGAGCGGATTGCAACTGTCTGGCGGCTCGTCGGCGAGACCTCGCCGCATGAGCTCCCTCGTCGGGCGGATCACGGCGACAGCCGGACTCTGCGTCGTGCTCGCGGGCGTGCAAGCGTCGGCCGTCCTGCCTTCGGCGGGATCGTCGGCCGCTCCTGCGGTGCTCGTCTCGGCGGGCCTTCAGAGCCGAGTGCAGGCAGAAGGCACGGCGCGCGTGCTCGTCGAGCTGCGCCTCGCGCGCGGAGCGTTCGTCTCCGAAGGACGGCTCGACCGCGCGAACGGCGACCGCCCAGCGTCGGGACATCAAGGACAAGGAGAACGCGCGTCCTCGCGCGCCTCGACTCGAAGCAGCACCGGGTCACCCGTCGCTTCTCGACCGTCCCCCTCGTCGCACTCGAAGTCGGGCCTGACGCCCTGAGCGAGCTCGAAGCTGCGCCCGGCCTGGTCTATCGAGTCGTCGAGGACGACATCGTCTACCCCTCGCTCGGCACCAGCGTCCCGCTCGTCCAGGGCGACCGACTCTGGGCTCAGGGCTTCGACGGGACAGGCGAGGTCGTGGCCGTCCTCGATACGGGCGTCGATTCAGGCCACCCGTTCCTTTCAGGGAAGGTCGTCGAGGAGCGTGCTACTCGAGCAACGTCAGTCCACAGAGCACGACGCTCTGTCCGAACGGCCAGGAGGAACAGGTCGGTCCGGGGGCGGGAGTCAACTGCCCGCTCGCGCTCTTCGGGTGCGACCACGGGACGCACGTTGCGGGAATCGCGGCCGGCAACGGCGCTCCCGCGGGACGGACGTTCTCGGGCGTTGCCAAGGGCGCCTCGGTCATGGCGATCCAGGTGTTCTCCCGGTTCGACCGATTCCAGGACTGCGGCTTCTTCGCGCCCTGCGTCGCGGGCTGGAGCTCCGACGTGATCGCCGGCCTCGAGCGCGTGTACCTGCTCCGCGACCAGCACTCGTTTGCGAGCGCGAACATGAGCCTCGGCGAGGGCAGCTTCTCGTCGACGTGCGACCTCCAGCCGTACAAGCCGATCATCGACAACCTCAGGTCGGTGGGGATCGCGTCCGTCGTCGCCTCGGGGAACGACGGCTCGCCGAGCAGCATGAGCGCGCCCGCCTGCATCTCCTCGGCGGTGAGCGTCGCCTCGACGACGAAGACGGACGGCGTCTCCTACTTCTCGAACGTCACGCCGTTCCTCTCGCTGTTCGCCCCCGGCGACCCGATCCAGTCGTCCGTGCCGGGAGGCGGCTACGCCTCGTTCCAGGGCACGTCGATGGCCGCTCCGCACGTCGCCGGTGCCTGGGCGGCGCTCAAGCAGGCCGCACCCGACGCGAGCGTCGATACGGTCCTCGCCGCCCTGCAGCAGTCCGGGAAGCCGATCACCGACGTCCGAAACGGCGTCACCAAGCCGCGGATCCAGTTGCTCGCCGCTCTCGCCCGGCTGCTGCCGGAGACAGCCGTTCCTCGAGGCGGTCACGCCGAACAGCGGTGGTGCAGGAGAGCAGTTGACGGTCACCGTCACCGGATCAACTTCGGCCCCGGAACGAGTGTGAGCTTCGGAGCCGGAGTCACCGTCCAGCAGACGAGCACGGTGTCCGCGACCGAGCTGGCGGCGACGGTCGTGATCGCCGACGACGCAGCGCTCGGTGCCGCGCGACGTGACGGTCACGAACGCCTCCGGGGAAAGCGCAACCTTGCCGGGCGCGTTCCTGGTCACGCCGCCGCCGCCGTCGTTGTCGTTGCGCTACGAGGGCAAGCTGCGCGACCGGGTCGGTAAGGGCAACGGGCTGACCGCCCGCCGACGGCGCCGCTCGACGCGACCTTCAAGGTCACCGTCGAAGCCGGCAGCGGCGCACGCACCGTCACCCAACTCGAGCTCTCGACACTCACCGGCAGCGGCCGCTGGGACACGATCGCCGACCAGCTCGCCCTGGATCACTCGGCGCCGCCGCAAGGACTCGACAGCCCGCTCCTCAACACCAGCAGCGGAAGCCGTCAACTTCGCCACCAGCGACGGCCAAAGCTTCTACCTGTTCGCCGGCGACCCCACACCCAAGCCGCCTTCGCCGCCAGGCGCCCAAGTCCGACTCCGCGCCGTCATCGCCGACGGCTCAAGCACCACCGCCGACACCACCCTCAGCGCCCCACCGACCGCTCAGCGCCGTCAACCCGTCAGCAGGCAGCTGCGCGGCCAGACGCTCAGCGTCACCGTCACCGGCAGCAACATCCAGACCGGCGCCACCGTCAGCTTCGGCGCCGGCACCAACGTCACCGCCACCAACGTCGGCTCCCCGACCAGCCTCACCGCGACCGTCGTGATCGCCGCCAACGCGACGTTCGGCACGCGCGACGTCACCGTCACCAACCCCGACGGGTCAGCGCCACCCTCCCGGCCGGCTTCACGATCGCACCGCGCAGCCGCCGCCGTTGTCGCTGCGCTACGAGGGCGAAGCTGCGCGACCGGGTCGGTAAGGGCAACGCGTTGACCGCCCGCCGACGGCGCCGCTCGACGCGACCTTCAAGGTCACCGTCGAAGCCGGCAGCGGCGCACGCACCGTCACCCAACTCGAGCTCTCGACACTCATCGGCAGCGGCCGCTGGGACACGATCGCCGACCAGCGCCGCCTGGATCGCTCGGCGCCGCCGCAGGACTCGACAGCCCGCTCCTCAACACCAGCAGCGGAAGCGTCAACTTCGCCACCAGCGACGGCCAAAGCTTCTACCTGTTCGCCGGCGACCCCACACCCAAGCCCCTTCGCCGCCGGCGCCCAATCCGACTCCGCGCCGTCATGGCCGACGGCTCAAGCACCACCGCCGACACCACCCTCAGCGCCCCACCGACCGCTGAGCGCCGTCAACCCGTCAGCAGGCGCTGCGCGGCCAGACGCTCAGCGTCACCGTCACCGGAAGCAACCTCCAGACCGGCGCCACCGTCAGCTTCGGCGCCGGCACCAACGTCACCGCCACCAACGTCGGCTCCCCGACAAGCCTCACCGCCACCGTCGTGATCGCCGCCAACGCGACGCTCGGCACGCGCGACGTCACCGTCACCAACCCCGACGGGAGCAGCGCCACACTCGCCGGCCGGCTTCACGATCACCGCCGTGCCGCCAGCCGACGCTGACGTTGCGCTACGAGGGCAAGCTGCGCGACCGGGTCGGGAAGGGCAACGGGATGACCACCCGCCGACGGCGCCGCTCGACGCGACCTTCAAGGTCACCGTCGAGGCCGGCAGCGGCGCACGCACCGTCACCCAACTCGAGCTGCTGGCACTCGTCGGCAGCAGCCGCTGGGACACGATCCGCGACCAACGCCCCCTGGATCCTCGGCGCCGCCCAAGGACTCGACAGCCCCTGCTCCACAACACCAGCAACGGACAGCGTCAGCTTCGCCACCAGCGACGGACAAAGCTTCTACCTGTTCGCCGGCGACCCCTACGACCAACGCCTTCCCCGCCGGCGCCCAACTCCGACTCCGCGCCGTCTTCGCCGACGGCTCAAGCACCACCGCCGACACGACCGTCAGTCGCACCACCGACCGCTGAGCGCCGTCAACCCGCAGCAGGCGCTGCGCGGACAGACGCTGAGCGTCACGCGTCACCGGCAGCAACCTCCAGACCGGCGCCACCGTCAGCTTCGGCGCCGGCACCAACGTCACCGCGACCAACGTCGGCTCCCCGACAAGCCTCACCGCGACCGTCGTGATCGCCGCCAACGCCACCTTCGGCACGCGCGACGTCACCGTCACCAACCCCGGACGGGAGCAGCGCCACACTCCCGGCCGGCTTCACGATCACCGCCGTGCCGCCAGCCGACGCTGACGCTGCGCTTCGAGGGCAAGCTGCGCGACCGGGTCGGGAAGGCCAACGGGATGCCACCCGCCGACGGCGCCGCTCGACGCGACCTTCAAGGTCACCGTCGAGGCCGGCAGCGGCGCACGCACCGTCACCCAACTCGAGCTGCTCGGCACTCGTCGGCGGCGGCCGCTGGGACACGATCCGCGACCAACGCCCCCTGGATCCTCGGCGCCGCCCCAGGACTCGACAGCCCCTGCTCCTCAACACCAGCAACGGACAGCGTCAGCTTCGCCACCAGCGACGGACAAAGCTTCTACCTGTTCGCCGGCGACCCCACACCAAGCCAATTCACCGCCGGCGCCCAAATCCGACTCCGCGCCGTCATCGCCGACGGCTCAAGCACCACCGTCGACATGACCATTCCATGAGGCGTGACGGAGACCTCATGCGGACGGCGCCGAGGGCTGCTTCTCCCAGATCGTGAACGCGGGTCGCGGGGTCATCCCGGCACCTTCGTAGAGCCGGAGCGCGCTGGTCGTGTTCTCCGCGTCGACGTCGAGCACGATCCGCATGGCTCCGCGGCCCCTCACCTCGCGGAAGCCATCGTGCAGGAGCCCGGAACCGAGGCCGGCCCCACGGTGCGATGGGACGACGCCGATCTCGGCGACCCGCCCGACCGCCTCTGCCTCGCTCGCGCCGAGCTCGCACAGGCAGAAGCCGACCACCTCGCCTCGGGCGAGCGCGAGCAGCCAGAGCTCGGGCTCGAACGGAAACGCAGACCCGAGCTTGGCGTCGCGGCGTTCACTCCAGAACTCCGCCTCGATCTCGACCTGCCTCCCCCAGTGCCCCGCGAATGCCTCCTTCCAGGCCACGTAGAGCGCGCCGGACAGGTCGGGCCGTCCGGAGAGCCGGACCCGCTCGATGCCGGGCGGCCAGACGGTCGCCTGCTCCGAGACCGAGCCCGCATCGATCTCCATCGTCACGAAGTAGCGAATCGGCCTGTAACCCTGAGCCTCGAGCAACGCCGGTGCGGACGCGTCCGCAGCCCACGTCGTCGTCGTGCGCTCCGCGCCGGGCAAGAGCTCCGCGGCACGGCGATCGCAGAGGGATAGGAGCCGGCTGCCGATACCGCGGCCGCGTGCGTCAGGGTGGGTGCGCGCGAAGAGCTTGACCTCGTCGGTGCCGTCGGCCCAGAGATGCGCGAAGCCGACGATCGCGCCGTCGCTGACCGCGACGAACGAGTCGAGCCGGGGTCGGCGCTCTCCCGGTGCACCCTCGAACGAGAAAGCCCGCCTGAGCGGGGCTTTCTCACGAAGCCGACGCGCGGACTCGAACCGCGGACCCCTTCATTACGAGTGAAGTGCTCTACCAGCTGAGCTACGTCGGCAGGGGCCGAAGTGTAGCGCCGGACTCGCGGCCGGCCGCGACGCAGGAGGTCGCTTAACCCGGGCGACACGCGCTCGGCCGTACCGTGGAGGCGATGGCACGGACGCTCGTCGTCTCGGTGCTCGCCGTCCTCGCCGCCGCCCTTCTCGCAGGGCCCGCAGCGGCACGCGAGGTCGTGCTGCGTGACGGCGAGGGGCGCACGATCCGCTTCGACGTCCGCGCGGACGTCGACGTCGCGTGGTACGCGGGCCTGCTCCGGCGGGCGGCGCATTCGGACGAGATCGAGCGCGTCACGATCCGCATCGTCGACTGGGACGAGCTCGCCGAGCGCTGCGGCGGCCGCGCGGCGGGCTGCTACGGACGCCGCGAGGGAAACCGCGGAGTGATGGTCGTGCCGGCGGGTCGGAGCGCCGGGATCGCGCACACGGTGATCCACGAGTACGGCCACCACGTCGACTGGAGCCGTCGCCACTCGAACCTCGACGAGCCGAACGGCACGCCGCTCTGGTGGAAGGCGCGCGGCATGGCCGAGCTCGTCTCGCTGCGGAGCGTTCGCGACCGGTACCAGATCGGCTGGAACCGCTCGATCGCCGAGGTGTTCGCGGAGGACTACGCGTTCACGAACCTCCGGCGCGGCTACCGCATCTCCTGGCTCCGGCCTCCGTCGCGGACCGTCCAGCAGGCGATCCGCGCCGATCTCGGCCTCGCCGAGAGACCCGTGATCACGTGCCGACGCGGCCGGATCTCCGTCCCGTCGTGATCGTCCGGCAGGGCACGCTCCGCTCCTCGCGAGGGGGTCGCGGTCGAATTCGGGCTGCTCGGGCCGAACCGCAGCGTCCGGCTCGACGGAGTCGTTCCCGGCCGGCGGTCGTGGGCACGTCGAGGTCACGTGCGACGACGCGACACGCAGGCGCCGACTCCTCACGCAGCGCGAGCGGCGGTGACGCTCGAGCTGCCGCGCGTCGGCCCCGCTCAGTGCCGGGCGTCGATCGTGAACACCGGCTCGCGACGTCGAGCGGTTCCGCTTCACCGTGCGGCTGACGGTACGGCGCTGAACGCGCGCCGCAGGCGGACGAACAGCGCCTCGAGGAGCAAGGTCGGGTTGAGGTTGAACTCCTCCGCCTCCCGCCACGCCTGACGCACGAGCGCCGCGGCGTCCTCCGCGTCCGGGGCCGCGCCGCCGCTCGACGTCCGCACCGCAGGTCGTCGAGCCGGTCGGCGTTGACGACGGCGGTCTCCGCGCCGGCGCCGACGAGAACGAGGTCGCGGTACCACGTCGGCGAGATCGTCGAGCGAGGCGAGGATCTCGTCCTGCTCGGCGCCGAAGCCTGCCCGCTTGACGCGCTGCTCCGCCTCGCGCGCCGGAAGCTCGAGGCCGTCGAGCGACCTGCTGCTCCCGCTCGCGCGCCTCGGCCGCCCGCGCGCCGGCCGCCCCGAGGACGACGGCCGCCGCGTCGCTCGGATGGAACGCTCGTCGAGGTACGCGCCGCGCGCGACGGTGAGCAGTGCGGTGCGCTGGGCGCGGGCGGCGTCGTCGAGCAGCCGCGCGGCGCGGTCGAGACGGCCGCCGGCGACCCGCGCGAGCGTCGCCGCCTGGCCGGCTCTCGAGGTCGGGCGCCCGGCCGGCGAGCCACTCCTCGACGGCGCTCCGCGACAGCCGGCGGAACGGGACGAGCTGGCAGCGGGACCGGATCGTCTCGGGCAGCGAGCCGAGCTCGTCCGCGACGAGCACGAGCGTCGCGTACGACGGCGGCTCCTCGAGATCCTTGAGGAGCGCGGCCGCCGCCTCGTCGTTCATCCGGTGGGCGTCGAGGATGAGGTAGACCCGACGGTCGCCCTCGAACGGCCGCATGTGGAGGTCGTGATGGAGGGCGCGGATCTCGTCGATCCGGATCATGTCGCCAAGGGCCTCGATCACCCGCAGGTCGGGGTGGGTGCCGGCGACGACGCGACGAGCGTCGCCGAGCAGCGCGCCCGCGAGCGCCCGCGCGGCGGTGCGCTTGCCGACTCCCGTCGGCCCGTACAGGAGGTACGCGTGCGCCGGCCCCTCGGCGAGGCCGGCGTCGAGCAGGCGCTTCGCCTCGGGCTGCTCCGGGACGTCAGCGAAGACGCTCACGGATCTCCTCTGCCGATCTCCGGGATCGGGCGCCGGCCGTCGACGACGACGTACCGCTCGGGGTACCGCGCCGCGAGGTCGCGGTACGCGTCGACGACGCGCGGCCAGAACTCCGCCTCGGCCGCCTCGATCCGGTCGCGCTTGTCCCCGACCCGCGCGAGCGCCGTCTCGACATCGATCTCGACGAGGAAGGTCCGGTCGGGCACGAGCCCGCCGACCGCCAGCAGGTTGAGCTCGAGGACGGTGTCGACCCCGAGCTCCCGGCCGCCGCCCTGGTACGCGACGGACGTGTCGAGGTACCGGTCGCAGACGACCGTCGCGCCGCGCGCGAGCGCCGGCCGGATCACCTGGTCGACGTGTTGCGCACGCGCCGCGAGGTAGAGCGCGGTCTCGGCCCACGGGGCGATGTGGTCGCCGTGGAGGACGAGGTCGCGAATCTCCTCTCCGAGCGGCGTCCCGCCCGGCTCGCGGGTGGACACGACGTCGACGCCGTCCGCGGTCAGCGACTCCGCCAGGAACTCCGCCTGGGTCGTCTTTCCGCAGCCGTCGAGACCCTCGAACGTGACGAACATCGGATTCGTAGGATAGGGCCGTGCGCACGGTCGTCACGGGGGGTGCAGGATTCATCGGGTCGACGCTCGTCGACGACCTCGTGACGCGCGGCGACGAGGTACACGTCGTGGACGACCTGAGCTCGGGGCGCCGCGAGCAGGTGCACCCCGACGCGACGCTCCACGTCGCCGACATCCGCGACCCGCTCGCGGAGCGTCTTCGCCGAGCTCGAGCCCGAGGTCGTCTTCCATCTCGCCGCGCAGATCGACGTCCGCCTCTCGGTTGCCGACCCGGTGGCGGACGCGCGGTCGAACGTGCTCGGCACGGTCAACGTCCTCGAGGCGGCCCGGGCGACTCGACGCGCAGGTGATCCTCGCCTCGACCGGTGGCGCGATCTACGGCGAGTGCGACCGGCCGGCGAGCGAGGACTCGCCTCGGCTGCCGCTTGTCGCCCTACGGCACGTCGAAGCTCGCCGCGGAGGAGTACCTCGCGACCTGGAACCGGCTGTACGGCACCGGCATGTCGCACTCCGGCTCGGCAACGTCTACGGGCCTCGCCAGGATCCGCACGGTGAGGCCGGGCGTCGTCGCGATCTTCCTCTCGCGCATCCGCGACGGGCAGGAGGCGACCATCTACGGCGACGGGAGCCAGACGCGCGACTACGTCTTCGCGCGCGACGTGGCGCGGGCGTTCGTCGGCGCGGTCGGCGCGGAGGGCGGCGTGTTCAACGTCGGGACGGGCGAGGAGACGTCCGTCGTCGCGCTGTGGGACGCCTGTCTCGCCGCGGCGGGCAAGGAGACGTCGGCGGTCAACGGCCCCGCACGGCTCGGCGAGCTGCAGCGGAGCTGCCTCGACCCGCGTCGCGCCGAGACGACCCTGCACTGGCGCGCCGAGGTGCCGCTCTCGACGGGTCTCCGGGACACCTGGGAGTGGATCCGGGAGGAATGAGCCGGACGCGGGCGAACGGGTTCGCGTCGTGGACCATCCGATTCGTCTCGATCGCGTCGAGCTCGCCGTCCGCCCGTGGCGGACGGCAACCGTCCTGATCGCCGCCGTCGCGGCCGTCGAGCTCGTCCTGCTCGTCGTCGTCGGCGGCGCGCTGCTCGCGAAGCCGGAGCCGACCGGGCGGGGCGCCGCGCCGAAGGCGAAGGTCGCCGCGACCGCGGCGGGCGCCGAAGGCGGCGACGCCGGCACGCGCGACGAAGGCCGCTCCGGCCGAGCTTCCGCGCCGCAAGGTGCGCGTCGTCGTGCTCAACGGCAACGGTCGCCAGGGCGCCGCCGCCGCGGCGGCCGCACGCGTCACCGGGCGCGGCTACCGGATCGGCGTCGTCGGCAACGCCCCGCGGCACGACTACCCGCGCTCGCTCGTCATGTACCGGCGCGGCTTCGAGGGCGAGGCGCAGCGGCTCGCCCGCGACCTCGGAGTCCAGCTCGTCGGCCCGCTCGACGGGATGCGCCCCGCGCAGCTCCACGGCGCGCACGCCGTGTTCATCCTCGGCGGATAGCTCGAACGGCTACCGCTCGCACGCCCCGGCGTTGACCGCGTCCCGGGCGACGTCGAGCAGGCCGCCCTCCACCCAGCGCGTGCCGTTCGGGTCGAGCGTGTACGAGCGGTTGAGCGCCTGGTAGGCGGCGCACTGGTCGCTCGGTCGCGATCGCGTGGTAGAGGCCCAGGGCGTACCAGGCGTCCGGGTTCTCGGGCTGGAGGCGCGTCGCCTCCTCGTACCAGGCGACGGCGGCGTCGCGGTCGCCGGCTGCGTCCGCGGCGATCGCGAGCGCGTCGAGCGCGTGCGAGCGAGAACGGGTTGAGGAGCCGGGCGCGTTCGGCCGCGGGACCGCCTCGTCGATCCTGCCGGCGTCGCTGGCGCTGAGGGACTGCTCGACCCTGCGGTCGGCAGCGGCCGGCAGCACGAGCACGAGGGCGGCGGCCGCTGTCGACGGCGGCGACCGCGAGCTGGCCCGGGAGCCGCGCGTGCAGGGCCGCCCGCGGCCGTCCCACGGCGAGCAGCACGCCGAGCGCGGCGAGCGCCGGTCCGGTCACGGCGAGGAAGTCGAGGTCGTAGTCGACCAGGGAGTGGACGCCGTACGCGAGGACGAGGCATGCGAGGGCGACCGCCGGCGCGCGCTCGTCGGAGGGGACGAGTCGGAGCCCGCGCCGGACGCCGACGACCGCGGCGCCGGCGAACAGCAGCCCGAGGCACGAGGCCGACGACGCCCGTGTCGGCGAGGAGCTGCAGCGGGACGCTGTGCGGCTCGCTTCCCGGTCGTTGCGTCGTCCCGAACCTGTCGGCGCGCGAGCGCGAACGTCCCGGCGCCCGTCCCACCCACCGGTCGGTCCGCGGCGATCTCGAGCGCCTCGTCCCACCAGGCGAGCCGGTTGTTCGCGCAGAGATCGGTGAGCCGGCCGGGGTCGTTCTCGCACTCGCCGCCCGCGAACCTGCGACGAGACCCAGTCGAACGGATTGCCGACCGCGGCGACGACCCCGCCCGCCGCGACCAGCGCGCCCTCCTACGCGACGACCGCGAGGGCCGTGCGAACCGCCCGCCGCCGCTCGGTCACGAGGCGCCGGACGGGAACGAGCCAGAGTCCCGCGACGGCGAGAGCTGCGCCGGTCACGGCGAGGACCGCGAAGACCCGGCCGTCGGCGACCCGGTCGTCGCGAAGCGCCTCCACCTCGACGAGCGCCGGACGCGTGAAGGCCCAGCCGACGACGACGAGCGCCGGGACGGCGAGGAGCGCCAGGCGCAGCCCGTCCTCGAGCCTCCGGTCGGAGAGCACGAGCCAGAGAACGAGGACGAGGAGACCGGCGACGACGCCCGACCGCGACTGGGTCAGGAGCAGCGCGAGCACCGCCGCGTAGCCGAGGAGCGCGCCGCCGACGCGGACCGCGATTCGCGGATCGCGCACGAGCCAGAGCGCCGATCGCCAGCGCACCGTCGGCGAGGAGCGCGAGCGCGTTCCAGTAGCCCGACCGGCTCGCGGAGCCGCGCGATCCGGTCGCCGTCCTCGAAGAGTGAGGGAATCGCGACGCCGAGGAGTGCCCAGCCGAGTGCCGCGCCGAGGACGACGCCCAGCACCGCGGCGACCCGCCGGGCGCCGGCGACGAGCGACCCGGCGAGCAGCCCGAGCGCGAGGAACGAGAGGTAGACGAGCCCGCGCCCGAACCACTCCCACGAGCGGTCGCCCGCGATCGACCAGACCGTCGAGAGCCCGCCCAGGCGACGAGCGCGACCGCGGCGACGACCGCGAGCGACGCCCGCCCGATCCAG
>CAWFDO010000002.1:0-29713 GCA_963814565.1 uncultured Actinomycetes bacterium | reverse complement strand
CGGGGTCGACCGTGTCGACGTCGAGGTGGCACGTGCGCACATCGTGGAACTCGGGCCGCGCGAAGAGGAGCCCGACGGCGCTGAACAGCCCGGCGACCGCCGGCACGACGACGGTGCGGACGCCGAGGTCGTCCGCCAGGCCTGCGGCGTGCACCGGGCCCGAGCCGCCGTAGGCGACGATGGCGAACTCGCGCGGGTCGCGGCCCTTCTCGGACGACACCGAGCGGAGCGCCCGCGTCATCCGCGCGTTCGCGATCCGGTGGACGCCGGCGGCGGCCTCGAGCAGCTCCAGCTCGAGCGGTGCGGCGACGCGCCCGAGCGCCTCGGTTGCGCGCTCGCGGGAGAGCGTGATCTGACCGTCGGCGACCGCGCCCTCGGGCAGGAGGCCGAGCACGACGTTCGCGTCGGTCACGGTCGGCTCCACGCCGCCGCGGCCGTAGCACGCCGGCCCCGGGTCGGCGCCGGCGCTGCGCGGTCCTACCTGCAACCCCCCACCCGCGTCGAGCCAGGCGAGGCTGCCGCCACCCGCCCCGACCTCGGCGATGTCGATGGTCGGGATCCGGAGGAGCTCGCCGGACCCGCGGATGAGCCTGCTGCCGGCGGAGAGCGACCCGCCCACCTCGTACTCCCTCCCCCGGGCGATCGCCCCGTCCTCGATGAGCGACGCCTTCGCGGTGGTCCCGCCCATGTCGAACGCGATCGCGTCGGCAATCCCGAGCCGCCGAACGATGCCGAGCGCGGCGACGACTCCCGCGGCAGGCCCCGACTCGAGCGCGAAGACGGGACGCGCTCGCGCGTCGTCCGAGGTCATGACGCCGCCCGAGCTCTGCATGATCGAGAGAGGCGCTTCCAGCCCGAGGTCGTCGAGACCGGACCGGATCCGGTCGATGTACGACGACATCAGCGGCCGGACGTACGCGTTGACCACCGTCGTCGCCGTCCGCTCGTACTCGCGCTGCTCGCGAAGGATCTCACTCGACAGCGAGATCGTGACCGCCGGCAGCTCCTCGCCGAGGATCCGCCCGAGAACGCGCTCGTGCTCGGGGTGCACGTACGAGTGCAGCAGGCAGACCGCGACCGACTCGACGCCCGTCTCGCGCAGCAGCGCCGCGAGCGTGCGCGCCTCGTTTTCGTCGAGCGGCCGGAGCACCGTCCCGTCGGCGGTCACGCGCTCGTCGATCTCGAACCGCAACCGCCGCTCGACGATCGGCTCCGGCTTGCGCCAGAAGAGGTCGTACATGTGCGGCACCCGCAGGCGGCGAAGCTCCAGGACATCGCGAAAGCCCTTCGTCGTCACGAGCGCCGTCGGGCTGCCGAGGCGCTGCAGCACGGCGTTCGTCGCGACGGTGGTGCCGTGCACGACCTCGGCGGGCGCGGCGCTCGCGTCGGACGCGAGCTCGCCGACGGCCTCGACCACGGCGACGTCGTAGGCCGGTGGCGTCGAGAGCAGCTTGCGCACCGTCGCCCGCCCGTCGGCTCCGTGGAGGATCACGTCCGTGAAGGTGCCTCCGACATCGACGCCGACGCGGGTCGTGCTCACTCGACGTTCTCCGCAATTTGAAATTTCATATTGCGTCCGGCCGGACCCTAGACCAAACTGACCCGCGATGGAAGAGATGGGCGTCATCCCGCTCCTCGAGGAGCGCGAGTCGGTCGAGGCCCGCGTCGCGCAGACGCTCCGGGAGCTGATCGTCAGCGGACGCCTTCCCGGCGGGACGCCGCTCGTCCACCGCGAGCTCGCGCAGCGCCTCGGCGTCTCTCCCACTCCGGTGCGGATCTCGCTCACGCACCTCGAGCGCGAAGGTCTCGTCGAGGTCGGCCCGACCGGGAGGGCGGCCGTCACGCGCCTCAGTCGCGAGGACTTCGAGGAGATCTACGCCGCTCGTGCGGGGCTCGAGGGCCTCGCCGCGCGCGTCGGCGCCGTCGCGCTGACCGACGGCGACATCCGGGCGATGCGCCGCCTCCTCACCGCGCTCCGCCGGCTCGCCCGCGAACAGGACGTCGACGCGTACCTCGCGAAGCGCTGGGAGTTCTACGCAACCTGCTACCGGGCCAGCGGCCGCAGGCGCCTCGTCGACCAGGTCGAGCGCCTCTTCGTGCGCTCCGAGCGGTACAACCGCATCGTCCTCTCCACCGCCGACCGCTTCCGCGAGTCCGTCGCGCGGTACGGCGCTTTCCTGCGGGCGTGCGAGTCCCGTGACCCGGCCGCAGCGGAGCGCGCCGTCCACGACAGCATCCGCTGGGCGGTCGACCGCGTCGGCCCGCTGCTCCCCTCCGAGAGCGAGCCCACGTGAGCGCCGGAGACCTGCGCGACGCCCTCGTCGCTGCCCTCGGCGACGAGCGGCGCGTGTCGGACGGTGACTCGGAACGAGACCTTCACGCGAGCGACTTCACCTTCCACCGGCCCCACCGGCCGGACGTCGTCGTCTACGCGCAGACCACGGAGGAGGTCGCCGCCGTGCTCGCGCTCGCCCACGAGCGCCGCGTGCCCGTGACGCCGTTCGGCGCCGGCTCGAGCCTCGAGGGCCACGTGATCCCGGTCGCCGGCGGCATCTCGCTCGATCTCACGCGCATGGATCGCGTCCTCGCGATCTCGCCCGCCGACCTGACCGCGACCGTGCAGGCGGGCGTGACGCGGACCGCGCTCGAGCGCGCGGCGGCCGAGCACGGCCTGATGTTCCCCGTCGACCCCGGTGCGGACGCGACGCTCGGCGGGATGGCGGCCACGAACGCGGCGGGGACGACGACGGTGCGCTACGGGAAGATGCGGGCGAACGTGCTCGCCCTGGAGGCGGTACTCGCCGGCGGCCGGGTCGTGCGGGCCGGCAGCCGGGCACCGAAGACGTCCGCCGGCTACGACCTCCTCGGCCTGCTGATCGGCTCGGAGGGAACGCTCGGGGTGATCACGGAGCTGACCGTCCGCCTCCACGGGATCCCCGAGCAGGCGGTCGTCCTGCGGCTCTCGTTCCCCGACGTCGAGGCGGCCTGCCGCGCGGCCACGACGATCGTCGCCGCGGGCGCCGGAGTCACCCGCGTGGAGCTACTCGACTCCTGGACGATCGCGGCGATCAACGCGTACCAGGGGATCGACCTCCCGGTCGGCGCGTCGCTGTTCGTCGAGGCGGCGGGAAGCGAGGGCACGGTGAAATCCGACCTCGAGCTCGTCACGCAGATCGCCGAGTCGGAGGGGTCGCTCGACGTCGTCGCCGAACGCGACCCGACGGCGCGGACGCGACTCTGGGCCGCCCGCCACGCATCGGCGTACGCGACGGCGGCCGCGGCGCCCGGCCGGCGCCACCGCTCCACGGACATCTGCGTCCCCCTCTCCGAGCTCGCGGGCGCCGTCTCGTTCGCCCGGCAGGAGCTCGAGCGACGCGGGCTCGTCGCCGGCCTCGTCGGGCACGCAGGCGACGGCAACGTCCACCTGTCGCTGATGGTCGATCCGGACGATTCCGAAGAGGTCGGCTCGTCGGACGAGCTGATCGAGCTGCTCGTGACGGACGCTCTCGCACGCGGAGGCACCTGCACGGGCGAGCACGGGATCGGGCTCGGCAAGGTGCATGCGCTCGAGCGCGAGCACGGGGACCTGGTACCCCTGATGCGCGGCATCAAGGAGCTCTTCGACCCGCACGGGATCATGAACCCCGGGAAGGTGCTGTCCCCAGGCTAGACATGCGCCTCGCCGGGGACGCGCCGCGACACGAGCACGTCGCCCGTTGCCTGCACGACGACCGCCGCGACGACGACGGTCCCGCCGAGGAACGTCGCGAGGGAGGGACGCTCCTCGTAGGCGAGCCAGACCCAGAGCGGCCCGAGCACCACCTCGAGCAGCGAGATCACCGCGACCTGCGCGGGCGGGATCAACCGGGCGCCGATCGTCAGCAAGGCCAGGCCGAGCCCCATCTGCCCGACGCCGAGCGCGGCAAGGACAGCCCAGTCGCTGTCGCTCGCGGACCCGGGCGCGACGAACGGGAGACACGCGACCACGACGAGCACCTGCGAGGCGCACGTCGCCGGCATCATCGACACGTCTCGCCGGTGGCGGGCGATGACGATCACCGCGGCGAACGAGGCGGTCATCAGGAAGGGGAGGCCGACCGCCGCCGCCCCCGCGTCGAACGAGCCGGCCGCCATCAGGACCACGCCGGCCCCCGCGAGCGCGAGCGCCACCCACGTCCTGCCGTCGATGCCCTCCGAGAGCAACGCCCAGCCGAGCAGCGCCGCCATCATCGGGGCGGCCGCCTGCATGAAGAGGACGTTCGCGACCGTCGTGTGGTTCAGGGCCAGCAGGAAGGTGCCCGACGAGATCGCGAGGAACACCGTCATCGCGAGGCCCGACCGCCCCATCGTGCGGAACGCCGCGAGCGTGCCGCGCCGCTCCATGGCGACGACGAGCGCGAACAGCGCGATCGCGGCGAACGTCGCGCGGCCGGCGACCTGCGTGGCCGGGCTGGCATCGAGCTCGCGCTGGGCGAGCCCCGCGGTCGACCACGCGACGGCGGCCACGAGAATCGCGAGCTGCCCCTGACGGGCTCGGCGCCGCTCGAGCCCGTCCGTGCCCGTCACGGAAGCAGTGAAGCACGCCGGCTCGGGCGTGCGACGCAGTCGTTTCCCCGCCCTCTGCGACGGGTACCGGAGCAGGATGGGCCGCACCGTCCTTGTCGTGAGCACCGTCGAGCACGAGGAGCCCGCTCTACGCGCCGCCGTCGGCGAGGCCGACCGGATCAAGGTCGTGGTGCCCGTCGTCAAGCAGGGGCTGCTCGACTGGCTCGCGAACGACGAGCGGGCTTTCGCGCACGCCGCGGAGGTCGCCGAGGAGACGGCGGAGGAGCTTCCGGGCGAGGAGGTCGACGCCGCCGCCGGCGAGGCGAACGTCGCGCTCGCGATCCGCGACGCGCTCGCATCCTTCCCCGCCGACGAGGTCGTCGTCGCAGTCCGGCCGGTCGACCGTGACGCGCTGGCGGAGCGGCTCGACCCCGGGACCGGCGCCGCTCGGAGCATCGACGGCGTTCCGCTCCGGTTCGTCGCGATCGATCACGGGGACTAGCTGCCGCGTTGCGCGGGTACCCCGACGGGATGAGCGCGTCGGGCGATTCCCGCGAGTCGCTCGTCACACGAGCGCTGCCCATCTACCTCGGGCTGCTGTTCGCGATCCTGACGGTCGCGGGGATCGTGCTGCTCGTCGCGCTGAAGCACGTCCTGATCGTGATCTTCGTGAGCGTGCTCTTCGCCGCGGCGCTCACCGGACCGACGGAATGGCTCCACGAGCGGCTGCGTCTTCCCCGCGGTCTTGCGGCCGTCCTCATCTACTTCGCCGCCTTCGCGCTGCTCGTCGGGATCGGCTGGATCGTCGTGCCGCCGCTTCTCGGACAGGTCGCCGAATTCGCCGATCGCGCGCCCGAGTATGCCGAGCGCTCGGACGGGATCCGCGAGGCATACGCCGAGCTCCGTCAGGACTTCCCTTCGCTGCCGCCGTTCGACGAGCAGACGTCGCGCCTCGGCAATGCGATTCTCGACCGGGCGGGCGAACGCGCTGCGGCGCTCCCACGCGACCTCTTCGGGATCTTTATCGACCTGCTCGCGGTGTTCTTCATCTCCCTGCTTCTCGTCACGAACCGGCTCCGCCTCCGCGACTTCGTCGTTTCTCTGACGCATCCCGCTCATCGACGTCGCGTCGGCCTCGTCCTCGACCGGACGTGGCTTCGGCTCGGCGGCTATCTCCGCGCGAAGGTGATCGTGATGACGATCGTCGGAGCGCTCACGTACGTCTCGCTGGTCGTGATCGGCGTGCCGTTCGCGATCCCGCTCTCCGTGATCGTGGCGTTCGGAGAGCTGATCCCCCTCGTCGGCAGCTGGCTCGCGCGCATCCCGCTCCTGGCGATCGCGGCGCTCGACAGCCCGCGGACCTTCGTGCTGACCTTCGTCGCGTCGATCGTGATCCAGAACCTGCAGGGGTACGTCATCTCACCGGTCGTCGAGGGCGACCAGCTCGACATCCATCCGCTGCTCGTGCTCGTGGCGGTGCTCGCCGGCGCCGCGCTGGCCGGCCCGATCGGGGCGTTCGTCGCGGTCCCCGCGGCTGCGATCGTCGATCTCGTCGTGCGCGAGGTGGTCGTCCCGTGGCGGCGGGCGCAGATCGAGGAGTCGCGCGCGCTGCCGGTGCCCGACCGTCCGCCCTAGCGGCAGACGACCGGGCAGACGACCGGCAGCACGACGGTCGCGGGTCCGGATGCCGGCGGCGGCCGGCGCACGAGCCGACGCCGGTCGGCGGACGAGCACGCCTGAGAGAATCGTCCGATGGGAACCCAGGGACCGCTCGCCGAGCTCCGGGTGGTCGAGCTCGCGGGCATCGGGGCGGCGCCGTTCGGCGCGATGCTGCTCGCCGACCTCGGCGCGGACGTGATCCGGGTCGACCGGCCGCCGGGCGGCGACGCGAATCCCCTGAGCGAGGTGCTCGGCCGCGGGCGGCGATCCGTCGCGCTCGACCTGAAGCACGAGGCGGGGATCGAGGCCGTGCTGCGGCTCGTGGAACGCGCGGACGCCCTGGTGGAGGGCTTCCGGCCCGGCGTGATGGAGCGCCTCGGACTCGGCCCGGATGTCTGCCTCGCCCGGAACGAGCGGCTCGTCTACGGCCGGATGACGGGCTGGGGGCAGGACGGGCCGCTGGCGCAACAGGCAGGCCACGACATCGACTACATCGCGCTCTCCGGCGCCCTCGGCGCGATCGGGCGGCGCGGCGAGGCTCCCGTCCCGCCGCTCAATCTCGTCGGCGACTTCGGAGGCGGCGGCATGCTGCTCGCATTCGGGATCGTCAGCGCGGTGCTCGAGGCCCGGTCGTCCGGGCGGGGCCAGGTCGTCGACGCGGCGATGGTCGACGGCTCGGCGCTCCTGCTGACGATGGTGTACGAGGCGCGCAACCTCGGCCTCTGGTCGCTCGAGCGCGGGACGAACCTGCTCGACGGCGGCGCCCCGTTCTACGACGTGTACGCGACGTCGGACGGCGGCGCGATGGCGGTCGGGTGCCTCGAGCCGGCGTTCTACGCCGAGCTCCTTCGCGTGCTGGACCTCGACCGGCCGGAGCTCCGCGACCACGCCGACCGCGATCGCTGGCCGGAGATCCGGACAGCGTTGACGGAGGCGTTCGCGAGCAGGACACGCACCGAATGGGAGGCAGCGTTCGCCGGCTCGGACGCGTGCGTCGCGCCGGTTCTCGACCTCGACGAGGCACGGTCACACCCGCACGGACGCGCCCGGCAGGCCTTCTACGAGACCGACACCGGCGCCGTGCCGATGCCGGCCCCGCGCTTCGCTCGCACGCCGGCGGCGCTGCCCGGCCCCGCGTCGCGCGCGGGTGCGGACACGCGCACCGCGCTCGCCGCATGGGGCTTCGCGGCGCAAGAGATCGATGCCCTCTGCGACGCGGGCGTCGCCCACGAGACCGACGGCGGCTGACGCGCAGCCGGCCAGAGGCCTGATGCGAAATGGGC
The DNA here is from genome assembly GCA_963814565.1 of uncultured Actinomycetes bacterium. Taxonomy (GTDB): domain Bacteria; phylum Actinomycetota; class Thermoleophilia; order Gaiellales; family Gaiellaceae; genus Gaiella. The sequence goes on along the minus strand of CAWFDO010000002.1, from coordinate 22,226 downwards.
GCCCCGTGGGGCCGTCTCAGGCCAAGCCAGAGCGGCTCCGCGCCCGCGGCGCAGGCTGGTTGCCTGAGCGAGGGCGCGGAGACGGTCTGGCGCCGCGCCTGAGGCGGCATCACGACCGCGCACGAATTTCGCATCAAGCCTCTACTAGCCGGGCGCGCGAAAGCGGACGTGCATGTGGTTCTCGTGGCTCGGATAGGGGACGACCACGTCGTGCGGGCCGTGGAGCCCGGTCGAGAAGCCGACGAAGACCATCTTCGCGCCCGCCGCGAGGAAGCGGTCCAGAAGATCCTGGGAGAGCCGCCGGTCGACCTGACGGGTCGAGATCGGCGCGCCGAGGCGCCGGTCGAGCCGCGGGTAGTAGACGTCCACGTCGAGCCCGTTCTGGTGCGACGCGTGCTGATCCATCGTCCCGCCGCTCCGGAAGCTGAGGTCGCCGACGACGACGCGCGGCGCCTCCGGGTGCGCGGCCCGGTAGTCGGCCAGCACCGAGATGACCGCCCGGATCGTGCGCTCGTGACCGTAGAGCCTGCCCGGGAGGTTCGGGGTCGAGTCCGTGCCCGGGTTCCACGTGACCCAGTCGGGCCCCTCCATCGGAAGCTGCGTGCCGTCGACGAGACGGCCGGCGTACTGGAGCCCGACCGACGTCGCATGGCGCCACGCAACCTCTACCGGCTCGGGCCGAGCCACCGGCTGCGGCTTCTCGGGGAGACGGAACTGGAACTCGTCGAGCCGGAACGTCAGGCTCGGGGGGTCCTCCGGCAGCGGCACCCCCTGCGCGCCGCCTCGATGCCGAAGCGCGCCGATCGGGAGCATCGTGGCCGAGCCGAGGACGAGCGCCACCGCAGGAACGGTTCGCGTGGCCAGCCGGCGCCTCCGCGCCGTCTTGGCCTCGAGTCGGCGACGACGAGATGCGTCGAGCCCCGTCTCCGCCGGACCGAAGCGTGGAAGCTCCGGTATCTCGAACGCGCCGGCCGGCCCCGCCAGCGCGAGCCCGCCGGGCCCTCGCGACTGCTCGCGGAACCAGAGGATGTCCGTCTCCAGCCACTCCTCGCCGGATCGCCAGCCCATGAACACACGTCCTTCGCCCGGACCGCGGCGTGTCCTGCGCCGCCGTCTCGACCTGTTCGCCGACGTCGCCGCGCCGACTCGGCGTCGGGGGTCAGACCGAGGTCGCCAGCGCGCGGTCGGTGAGGCGCTCGCCCGAGTCCAGGTCGAAGTAGTGGAACCGGCGCGGGTCGAGCGCGAGGCGGATCCGCTCGCCCGGCCGGACGGCGGTGGACTCGGAGACCTCCGCCGTGAACAGTGCCCGCCGGTCGGTGGCGAGGAGCGTCGCCCGCTCGCGCTCGTCGGACGCGGCACGCACGGCCGCGACGTCGACGGGCGGTGCCTCCACCGTGAAGATGACGTGCGTCGCCGAGCCGAGCTCCTCGACGACGGCGACCTCGACCTCGATCGTCGGGAGCGCGGGGTCGGCGAGGGCGGCCGCCTCGAAGTCCTGTGGACGGAGCCCGAGGATCACCGACCCGGGCTCGAGGTTGCTCGGGCGCACTTCGGGCGGGAGCGACACGCGGAAGCCGGCGAATTCGATGGTGTCGTCCGTGACGTCGGCCTCGGCGAGGTTCATCGAGGGGGAGCCGATGAACGCGGCGACGAAGAGGTTCGCGGGCTCGCGGTAGAGCGTCTGCGGCGTGTCGACCTGCTGCACCGTCCCGTCGCGCATGACCGCGACTCGCGTCCCGAGCGTCATCGCCTCCACCTGATCGTGGGTGACGTAGACCGTGGTGATCCCGAGGCGCTCGTGCAGGCGGGCGAGCTCGGCCCGCATGTCGACGCGGAGCTTGGCGTCGAGATTGGAGAGCGGCTCGTCCATGAGGAACACGGCCGGCTCGCGCACGATCGCGCGTCCCATCGCAACCCGCTGACGCTGGCCGCCCGAGAGCGCGCCGGGACGGCGCTGGAGGAGCTCCTCGAGCCCGAGCATCTTCGCGACCTCCTGGACCCGGCGCGTGATCTCGTCCTTGGGCGTCGAGCGCACCTTGAGCCCGTAGCCGAGGTTCTTCTCCACGGTGTAGTGCGGGTAGAGCGCGTAGTTCTGAAAGACCATCGCGATGTCTCGGTCGCGCGGCGCGAGCCGTGAGACCTCGCGCTCGCCGATCCAGATCTCGCCCGCGGAGACCTCCTCGAGCCCGGCGAGCATGCGGAGGAGCGTCGTCTTCCCGCAGCCGGACGGGCCGACCAGGACCATGAACTCGCCGCTCGAGATCGTGAGGCTGACGCCGTCGACCGCGCGCACCCCGCCGGCGAACTCCTTCGTCACCTGATCGAGCCTGATCTCCGCCACGATCGCGGTCCTCCTCGACGAGCTTGACGTCGCCGGGCATCGTATGGCATCGTCGCGATCCTGTAAACGTTCTCGGTAATCCTTTACGGAAGGCGACGTGGCCGAACCGGAACCGACGCAGGGCGAACCCGACGAAGGGGCCCCGACGATCACGACGGTCGCGCGGCTCGCGAACGTCTCGATCGCGTCGGCGTCGCGCGCGCTCAACGGGATCCGGACGAGCCCGGAGACCCTCGCCCGTGTCAGGGAGGCCGCCGAGGCGATCGGCTACGTTCCGAACGCCGCCGCCCGCTCGCTCCGCTCGCGTCGTACCGGCCAGATCGTGTTCGCGATGCCGGACGTCGGCAACCCGGTCTACACGACGATGGTCGCCTCTATCCAGGAGGCGACGCGCGAGAGCGGCCGGCGCCTGATGCTCCACTCGACCGGCGCGGACACGGAAGACGAGCTCGCGATCGTGCGCGACCTGCGCCACCGCTTCGCGGACGGGCTGATCCTCGCGACGCTCGACGTCACGGAAGCCCACGTCCACGAGCTCCGTCACGCCGCGACGCCGGTCGTCGTGATCGGGCGACCGAGCAACGAGGTCGGCGTCGACGTCGTACGCGCCTACTCGCGCAAGGGCGCCGCCGAGGCGGTGCGCCACCTCCACGCGGCCGGGCGCCGGCGGATTGCGCTCCTGAACGGGCCGCAGCACACCGTCCCCGGCTCCGAGCGGCGGCTCGGCTACTTCGACGGCCTGCGGAGCTGCGACCTGCGCCGCGACGACCGAATGGCCGAGATCGCGTCCGCCTTCACCGTCCAGCCCGGCCGCGAGGCGACCGTCCGCCTCCTCGCACGGTCCCGTCCCGACGCGATCCTCTGCACGAACGACCTGCTCGCGGTCGGGGCGCTCGCCGCATTGCACGACGCAGGCCTCGACGTGCCCGGCGATGTGGCCCTCGTGGGGATGGACAACACCCCGCTCTCGGAGCTCGTGTGGCCACCTCTCACGACGGTCGACCTCGGCTCCGCGGAGCGCGCGCGGATGGCGGCCGAGCTCCTCCTCGAGCGGATCGACGGCTCCGACGCCGCGCCGCGCGTCGTCGGGGTCGAGCCGAGGCTCGTCGTCCGCGCCTCGTCGGGGGCGGGCACGTGAGCACGGCTGCGCCTCCGCTCGCTCCGCGGCGCGGGCGGAGCAAGGCCGGGAGCGGCATGTCGTCGAGGGAGGCGGCGTTCCTCGTCATCCCGGCTCTCCTGCCGATCATGATCCTGAGCGTCCTGCCGCTCGCGCGCGGCATCTACCTCGCCTTCACCGACGCCCGCGCCGGGCTCGACGTCGAGACGAACTTCGTCGGGCTCGAGAACTTCCGCGAGCTGATCCACGACGACCTCTTCGTCAACGCGTTCAAGATCGGGCTGATCTGGTCCGTCTCGGTCACGGCGATCCAGTTCGTCCTGGGGCTCGGCCTCGCACTCCTCCTGACACAGGACCTCCACGGGCGCTGGCTCGCGCGATCGCTCGCGCTCGTGCCGTGGGCGATGCCCCCGGTCGTCGTCGGGATCATGTGGAAGCTCGTCTACCAGCCGCAGGCAGGCGTGCTGAACGAGCTGTTGCGCCGCGGCAACCTGCCGGGCGAGAACCTCGACTGGCTCTCGAGCTTCTCGTGGGCGCTCCCTGCAGTGATCGTGGTCGGCGTCTGGGCCGGGATGCCGCAGACGACGATCGCGCTCCTCGCCGGCCTGCAGTCGATCCCCGACGACATGCACGAGGCCGCCGCCGTCGACGGCGCGACGGCCTGGCAACGGTTCCGCACCATCACCTGGCCGCAGCTCCGGCCCGTGATCGTCGCGATCACCACGCTCGACTTCATCTGGAACTTCAACTCCTTCGGCCTCGTGTACGTCCTCACGGAAGGAGGTCCCGCCGGAAAGACGGAGCTCCCGATGCTGTTTGCGTACAACCAGGCTTTCAGGTACGGCGAGTTCGGCTACGCCGCGGCTCTCGGCTGCGCGATGGTCGTCGTGATCGCGAGCGGGCTCATCTTCTACCTCTGGGGACGCCTCCGGGAGGCGACGGCGTGATCGTCTCGTCGCACCCGAAGCGCTCGCGGACCCTCCAGTACGGGTTGCTCGTCGTCTACATCGTCTTCCTGGGCTTTCCGCTCCTCTGGATGCTCTCGGTCTCGTTCAAGGGGCCGCGAGAGCTCGTCGAGCTGCACCCGTCGCTGTTCCCCGACGAGCCCACGCTGGAGAACTACCGGATCGCGCTCGAGGACAACGAGCTGATCCAGAGCGCCGTGAACAGCCTGAAGATCGCGTTCGCGACGGCGCTCGTCACGACGGCGATCGCGCTCCCCGCCGCGTACGTCCTGGCCCGCCGGCGCGGCATCCTCACGACCTTCGGGCTCGGCTGGATCCTGCTCAGCCAGATGTTCCCGTTGATCCTGATCATCATCCCGCTCTTCCTCCTGCTCATCGACCTCGGGCTGGCGAACTCGCACCTCGGCCTCGTCCTCGTGTACACGGTCTGGGCGCTGCCGTTCGTGCTCTGGATGCTGCAGAGCTACGTCCGCGGGATCCCGCGCGACCTGGAGGAGGCGGCGCGGGTCGACGGCGCGTCCCGCTTCCAGATCCTCACCGGGATCATCGCGCCGCTCCTCGCGCCCGGCATCGTGGTGACGACGCTCTTCGCCTTCATCACCGCGTGGAACGAGTTCTTCCTCGCGCTCGTCGTCCTCCAGTCCGCCGACCTCTACACCCTGCCCCTCAAGCTCAAGCAGTTCGTCGGCATCGAGGGGGTCGTCCGGCTCGGCCCGCTTGCCGCGGCGGCGCTCCTGGCGACGATCCCGAGCCTGATCCTCTTCGCGTTCATCCAGCGCTGGCTCACGCGCGGCCTCCTCTCGGGGGCGGTGAAGGGCTAGTGCGCGACTCCATCCAGACGGCAAATCCGGCGTCGATCGGCGCCATGACCAGAGAAAGGTTGGTCACATGAGGAGAGTCCTCATTCCGTGTGCCCTGCTCGTCCTGTGCGCCTCGCTCGCCGCCGGCGCCGCACAGGCGGGACGCAAGGCCGAGGCCGTGAAGCTCAACTTCGCGACCTACGTCTGGCAGCCGACGACGGTTGCCGCGACGAAGTCGATCGTCGAGGCCTGGAACAAGTCCCACCCCGGGATCCAGGTGTCGATCGTCCCGGTCGACGTCAACTCGGTCCACGACAAGCTGCTCACGAACTTCGTCGGCGGCACGGCGGCGGACGTCATCCACGACGAGGCGGCGGACATCGGCGGCTTCACCCAGCAGGGCTATCTGACGAATCTCTCGCCGCTCATCTCGAAGCGCTTCAAGGCGTCGATTCCGCAGTCGCTCTGGAACACCGTCAACTTCGGTCGAGGCAAGGTCACCGGCGTCCCGATCCTGATGCAGACGTACAACGTCTTCGCCAACATGGACATCCTCAAGGCGGCGGGCATCAAGGCGCCGACCGCGAAGACGCCGTGGACGTGGACGCAGTTCCGCACGATCGCGAAGCGTCTGACGAACGCCAACAGGTTCGGCGTCTGCTGGGGCCTACGGTCACCGACGGCGGCGATCCAGACGATGGCGCTCAACTACGGCGGTCAGTACTTCTACCTCGAGGGCGGCAAGTGGAACTTCCGCCACGGGGCGGCCGAGCAGGCGGTCGTGAAGCACATGCACGACATGATTCACGTCGACAAGAGCGTGGACGCCGCGGCGACGGGACTCTCCGGCAGCGGCGTGCTTCCCGCGTTCTTCGGCGGCAGGTGCGCGATGACGGTGCAGGGGAACTTCGCCGCCCAGGGCATGATCCTGCAGGGCCCGCGTGACTTCAACTGGGCGATGTTCCCGGTGCTCAAGGGCACGACCCAGAACCAGGTCGCCAACCCGCAGACGCTCTCGATCTCACAGCAGTCGGACCACAAGCGGGAGGCGATGCAGTTCATCGAGTACTTCGCGAACGCCGCGAACCTCGCGAAGCTCGCCGCGGGAGACTGGCTCATTCCCGCCAACCCGGCGTCCGGGAAGCTCATCCTGAAGTCGACGAAGCGCACCGGCAGCTGGCGCGTCGCCACGTCGTCGGTCGTCCACTTCCAGAAGGGCAACTGGGTGACGCTCGCGGCGTACGCCCGCTGGAAGGCGGAGGTCGCGACACCGCAGTTCGTCCGGTACCTGAAGAACGAGATCACGCTCGAGGAGCTCGGGAAGGTGCTCTCCGACGGCTGGACGCGCGTCCGGTGATAGGTGACGATCGGCCGGCCGGGATCGCCGGCCGGCCGATCGCCGACCCCGCGGAAGACGAGGAGACGACGTGAACGGGAACCTGCTCACCGACCGTGCCGTCGGCTGCCTGGCCGCCGCGGCCGTCGGCGACGCGTTCGGCGGTCCGACCGAAGGCTGGGAGTCGCACGAGATCCACGACCACTTCGGCGGCTGGGTCGAGGGCATCGTCGAGTCGATCCGACGGGCCCGCGGGGTCGAGAAGCCGTTCTCGCCGTTCCACAAGGGCGACGGGCACGTCACGGACGACACGCTGATGACCCGCGTGCTCGTGCGGGCGTACGGCGAGAAGCGCGACCACCTCGAGGCACACGACGTCGAGCGGCTGATGCTGCCGCTCATCGTGGACCAGAAGACCTGGATTCCCGAGCTCGATCGCGAGGATCTCCTCTACCACCGCCTGTTCCTCGCCGAGAAGTGGCTCGTGCTGAAGCTGCGGTACGGCCACGCAGACCCGAGGGAGGCAGGCGTCGGCAACATCGTCAACTGCGGCGCCGCGATGTACATCGCGCCCGTGGGGATCGTCAACGCCGGCGACCCCGACGGCGCCTACGCAGAGGCGGTCGCCGTCACCGGTGCGCACCAGGCGAGCTACGGGCGCGAGGCGGCCGGCGTGCTCGCGGCGGCCGTGGCCGAGGCGATGCGCCCGGGCGCCACCGTCGGCAGCGTCGTGGAGACGACGTTGCGGCTGGGCAAGGACGGAACGCGGGCGGCGATCGAGGCGGTCGTCGGTGCGGCCGCAGGACTCGACGGCTGGCGGGCAGGCGGGCTCGCGTCGCTCCGGAGCGCCTTCGCGCCGTACGACTCCGTCGGGGACGCGTACGCGAGCCCCGCCCAGAACGCCCGCATCCCGAGCCGGCTCCACTCGATCGAGGAGCTGCCGATCGCCCTCGGCATGCTCGTCGCGACCGGCGGCGATGTCCCCGAGACGATTCTCGGCGGCGTGAACTACGGCCGCGACTCGGACTCGATCGCGTCGATGGGCGGTGCCCTGGCAGGCGCTCTCGGCGGGATCGGCGCGGTTCCGCGGGAGTGGGTCGACGACGTCTCCGCGGCGAGCCGCATCGACGTCGAGGAGGCGGGCCGCGAGATCGCCGTTGTCGCGGCCGAGATCTTCGAGAAGGACGCGGCGCGACACGAGGAGCGCGCCCGGGCGATGACCGAGCTCAGCGCGGGCGAGGTTCCCGCGTGAGGATCACGTGGATCCAGCCCGAGGATCTCGTCGGACACGAGCTCCGTCAGGCCAGGCAGGAGCAGAAGGACATCGGCACGATCGAAGAGCGGTGGCTCGCCGCAGGCGGAGCACCCGCTCCGGCCCGCGGCGCGTCGCCCGATCCCGTCTCGCCGGAGCTCCGCGCGCTCGCGCTCGACCTGCTCGACGAGCTCGACGGGCTTCCGCGGCCGCTCGCCGGAGACGAGCCCGAGTCGTTCGACGAGATCCTCGCGGCGGCAGACCCCGCGCCCGCCGCGGCACCCGCCGGCGACCTCGAGGAGCGAGTGGCCGGCGCCTGGCTCGGCCGGGCGGCGGGCTGCGTTCTCGGGAAGCCGGTCGAGAACATCCCGCGCGAGGGCATCCGGGCGATCGCACAGGCGACGGGCAACTGGCCGGTCTCGTCGTGGTTCACGGCCGTCGGCCTCCCCGAGGACGTGTCCGAGCGGTGGCCGTGGAACCGCGCGAGCCGCCCGACGAGCCTCGCGGAGAACATCGACGGGATCCCGGAGGACGACGACCTCAACTTCACGATCCTCGCCGTGGTCGTGCTCGAGCGTCACGGCACCCGGTTCACGACGGCCGAGGTCGCGAAGGCGTGGATGGACTACCTGCCTGCCGGCCGGATCTTCACTGCGGAGCGCGTCGCGCTTCGCAACCTCCTCGAAGGGTCGCTGCCGCCGGAGACCGCGACGCGGCGGAACCCCTTCCGCGAGTGGATCGGCGCGCGACTTCGCGTCGACGCGTACGGCTGGGCGGCGCCGGGCGACCCGGTCGCCGCCGCGCGCATGGCGTGGGAGGACGCTCGCCTCAGCCACACTGCGAACGGCGTCTACGCCGCGATGTTCATGGCAGCGGTGCACGCCGCATCGCTCGCGGAGGAGTCGAGCGCGGCCGCGTGCGCCGAGATCGGGCTCTCCGTCGTCCCCGGGAGGAGCCGCCTCGCCGAGGCACTACGGACGGCGCGCGAGCTGGCCCGCTCCGAGCGGGACTGGGAGGAGGTCGTCGACGGGCTCGAGGCCGCCTACGGCCACTACCACTGGGTCCACGCGATCAACAACACCGCTCTCGTCGCCGCGGCGCTCCACCGGTTCAACGACTTCTCGGGCGCGATCTGCGCGGCGGTTCAGGGCGGGCTCGACACCGACACGAACGGCGCCGCCGTCGGCTCGGTGCTCGGCGCGCTCGCCGGCCGGGAAGGCATCCCGGCTCGCTGGGTCGACCCGCTCCACGGTCGCTTCTCGACCTCGCTCCCGGGCTACGACGGCGCCACCGCAGACGAGCTCGCGCGACGGACGCTCGCGCTCGTCGCCGAGCCGTCGCGGGCGTGACGCTCCCGCTCGAGCAGCCGCGCGACCCGTGGTCGCCGCGCCCCATCGACCTGCCGCGTGCCGTCCCGCTCCGGGGGCCACTCGACGCGCTCGACGACGCGAAGATCCTCGCGGCGCCCGACGACCCGGCCGACTGGCCGGCCTGGCGCGACTCGATCACGTGCTGGCGCGCGGAGGCGGCCGAGCGAATCTCCTACGACGGATCGTCCTACGAGAAGCCCGAGCTCATGTGGGGGCGCCGCTGCTTCACGGTCGCGCTCGCGTGGCTGTGGGACCAGGCGCTCTACGACCACGCGGCGGGACGCTTCACGCCCGAGCGGTTCCTCGACGACGGCGTCGAGCGATTCGGTGGCTACGACGGAGTCGTGCTCTGGCACGCCTACCCGGTGATCGGGATCGACGAGCGCAACCAGTTCGACTGGTACCGCGACGTGCCCGGGATCCGCGAGCTCGTCGACGCCCTTCATGCGAAAGACGTGCGCGTGTTCCTCGACTACAACCCGTGGGACGTCGGCACGCGACGCGAGCCGATCGGTGACGCCGAGGCGACGGCTGACCTCGTCCACCGGCTGGACGCGGACGGCGTCTTCCTCGACACGATGAAGGAGGCCTTGCCGGGGCTCCGCGCGGCCGTCGACGCAGCTCGTCGCGGCGTGTGCTTCGAGGGCGAGTCCACCCTGCCGCTCACCCGGATCCACGACCACCACCTCTCCTGGGCGCAATGGTTCGCCGACAGCCGCGTCCCGGGCGTGCTGCGCGCGCGATGGTTCGAGCAGCGCCACATGCTGCACCACACGCGCCGCTGGAACCGCGACCATTCCGAGGAGCTCCGAAGCGCGTGGCTGAACGGTGTCGGGATGCTCGTCTGGGAGAACGTCTTCGGCTCGTGGGTCGGCTGGAACGACCGCGACAGGGCGAAGCTCCGCGCGATGACGGTGCTCCAGCGACGACATGCGGACCTCCTGGCGACAGGCGAGTGGACGCCGCTCGCCGCGCACGGCGGCGGGAGCCCGCCCGCGGTCGTCGCCTCGTGCTGGACGGACGGGGAGACGACCCTCTGGGCGGTCGCGAACACCGGCGCCGAGCCGTTCGCGGGCGAGCTGATCGGCGCCGGTCTCGAGGTAGCGGTCCCGGCGGGCGGGATTGCGGCCGTCGTCGACGGTGAGCAGGTCATGGCAGCGCCGGCGGGCGAGAGCAGCGCGTTCCCGGCGCGCCTGCCGGACCGCGTCCCGGCGCCCGTCGCGCTCGTCGCCGAGGTGCCGTCCGGCTTCGTCGAGGCGCCCGCGCCGCCGCGTGGATCAGCTCCGTGTTCCGCCGCCGCGAGACCGGGATCTACGACGAGGCGCCGTACGTCGAGGAGTGGAAGCCGCTCCCGCCGCGGCTTCACGACTTCGTCGAGGTGACGCGGAAGCCCGCCGCGGCAGCGCGCTACGCGATCGGTGTCCGAGAGGTGACGAACGGTGAGCTCGGCCGCGAGGACGCGCCGGACGCTCCCGCAACAGGCGTCGACCTCGCGGAGGCACGCGCGTACGCCAGATCGGTGGGCGCGCGGCTCCCGACCGAGGACGAGTGGCAGCTCGCCGCCGAGGCAGGGCTCCTCGGGCGCGCCGAGCCCCTCGTCTGGAACTGGACCGAGAGCGAGCACACGGACGGGCGCACGCCTTTCGCGATCCTCAAGGGCGGCTCGGCGTGGCAGGCCGAGGGCTCGGACTGGTACGTCGACGGCGGCCCGCGCGACGCCCGCTACTCGCTGAAGCTCCTTCTTCCGGGCGGCGGGCTCGGCCGCTCGACGCGGATCGGCTTCCGCCTGGCGGTCGACCTATCGTGAGGCCGCTCGAGGGCATCCGCGTCGTCGAGGCCGCGACGCTCTTCGCGGCGCCGATGGCGACGATGCTCCTGGCCGACTTCGGCGCCGACGTCGTCAAGCTCGAGCACCCGCGCCGCCCCGATCCTGCGCGGGGCCACGGCCCGGCGAAGGGCGGCGCCGGGCTCTGGTTCAAGGCGCTCTCGCGGAACAAGCGGCACGCGACGCTCGACCTCTCGCACGCGGACGGGCAGGCGCTCTTCCTCCGGCTCGCGGCGGACGCCGACGTCGTCGTCGAGAACTTCCGGCCGGGGACGCTCGAGCGCTGGAACCTCGGGTGGGACGTGCTCTCCGCGGCGAACCCCGGGCTCGTCCTCGCACGGGTCAGCGGGTTCGGTCAGGACGGGCCGTACGCGCACCGTGCCGGATTCGGCACGCTCGCGGAGGCGATGAGCGGCTTCGCGGCGCTGAACGGCGAGCCGGACGGGCCGCCGCTGCTCCCGCCGCTGGCACTCGCCGACGGGGTGGCGGCCCTTGCAACCGCCTTCGGGATCCTGGCGGCGCTCCGTGCGCGGGAGACGACCGGCAGCGGGCAGGTCGTCGACGTCTCCCTGCTCGAGCCGCTGCTGACGCTCCTCGGCCCGGGGGTCAGCGCGTACGACGCGCTCGGCGAGCTCCAGCCACGGACAGGCAACCGCTCGAGCCACAACGCGCCGCGCAACGTCTACCGAACGGCCGACGACCGCTGGATCGCGGTGTCGTCGAGTGCGACGAGCATCGCCGAGCGCGTCGTGCGCCTCGTGGGACGCCCCGACCTCGCCGACGAGCCCTGGTTCGCGACCGGCTCGGGTCGCGTTGCGCACGTCGAGGAGATCGACGCCGCTGTCGCCGAGTGGATCGGGAGGCGCACGCGCGACGAGGTGCTCGAGGCGTTCGAAGCGGCCGAAGCGGCCGCGGCTCCGGTCTACGACGCGAAGGACATCCTCGCCGATCCGCACTTCGCGGCACGAGGGACGATCGCTTCCGTCGACGACCCCGACGTCGGGACGCTCCGTCTTCCGAGCCTGCTCGCCCGCCTGAGCGGGACGCCCGGAGAGATCCGCTGGTCGGGCAGGGAGCACGGCGCCGACACGGCCGAGGTGCTCGCCGAGCTCGGCGTCGACGTGGAGGAGCTCGAGCGGCTTCGCGCGGAGGGAGTCGTGTGACGGACGTCCAGCTCCCCCCGCTGACGTGGCTCTACGTCCCGGCCGACCGGCCCGAGCGCGTCGTGAAGGCGATCGCCTCCCGCGCGCACGCCGTCATCGTCGACCTCGAGGACGCCGTCGCGCCCGCTGCGAAAGAAGCCGCGCGCGCCGGGCTCGCGGAGCTCCTGGCGACACCGTTCGCGAAGGTCGTCCACGTCCGCGTGAACCGCGTCTCGACGCCGTGGGGACAGGGCGACGTCCGCGCCGTGACGACGCTCGGGGGCGTCGTCGGCCTCCACCTGCCGAAGGTCGAGACGCCCGACGACGTGGCCGACGCGCTCGGGCTCGTGGGCGACGCCCCCCTCCGGCTGCACTGTCTCGTCGAGTCGGCGCTCGGCGTCGAGAACGCCTTCGCGATCGCGTCGGTTCCCGGCGTGACGGGCATCTCTCTCGGCGAAGCCGACCTCCGGGCCGAGACCGGCGCGACCGAGGCCGGCCTCGACTGGACGCGCTCGCGGATCGTCAATGCCGCCGTTGCCGCCGGATTGCCTCGGCCGGTGCAGTCCGCGTTCACGCACGTACGCGACCTCGACGGCCTCGCTGCGTCGTGCACCCGCGGCCGGGAGCTCGGCCATCTCGGCCGCGCGGCGATCCACCCGGATCAGCTCGAGGTGATCGAGCGCGCGTACCTTCCGACCGAGGACGAGGTCGCACGCGCGCGCGAGGTCGTCGACGCGAGCGACGGAGGCGCCACGGCGCTCGCCGACGGCCGCTTCGTCGACGAGGCCGTCATCCGTTCCGCGCGGGTGGTCCTCGCGCTCGCCGAGCGGTACGGCTCGCGCTGAGACCGACGGGACACGGGGTACGGTCATCCCGCTTCGCGCTGACCTTCCGTCGTGAGACGATCCCGGGCCATGCGCCCGGACCGCGCGACGCTGACCATCTTGATCGTCGACGACCACCCCTCGTTTCGTGCCGTGGCCCGGATGATGCTCGAGACCGACGGGTTCGCCGTCGTCGGGACCGAGGAGGACGGCGAGTCGGGTGTCGCAGGGACGCTCCGGCTCCAGCCCGACATCGTGCTCCTCGACGTCGAGCTGCCCGACATCGACGGGTTCGAGGTCGCCGCGCGCCTGCGGGAGGCGGGCTCGGCTGCCGCCATCGTGCTCGCGTCGAGCCGGGAGCGCGCGGACTTCGGCTCGCTCGTCGAGGAGTCCGGGGCACGCGGGTTCCTCACGAAGGCCGACCTCACGGGGGACGCCATCCGCAGGCTCGTCGCGTGACCGGCGGCACGGTTATCCTCGACCGTCCATGACCGACCTCGTCGTCGCCACCCCGGTCTTCCTCGATCTGACGTTCGTCGGGCTCGAGTCGCTCCCCGAGCTCGGCGAGGAGCGGTTCGCCGCGGAGCTTCTCCGCTCGCCCGGCGGTGGCGCGATCACGGCGGTCGGCGCCGCGCGGCTGGGCCTCCGCGCCGCCGTTGCAGCGCCGCTCGGCGACGACGTCGGGGGCGACATCGTCCGGGACATGCTCGCCGCGGAGGGCGTCGAGTGGATCGCGTCCCGACCCGCGCCGCGCACGCCGACGACGGTCGTCATGCCGTTCGGCGGCGACCGGGCGATGGTCACGATCGATCCGGGCGCGCGTGCGCTGGCGTCGGACGTCGCGGCCGCTGCTCCTCGCGCAGTCGCGGCGAGCCTCGATCAGCTCTATGCCGTGCCCGACGGCACGCCGACCTACGTCACGTGCGGCGACGACGACCTCCGCGCCTACGAGCGACGCCCTCCTGCGGCGCTCGACGGCGCGCGCGTGCTCTTCGTCAACGAGCGGGAGGCGCTCGGGCTGAGCGGCAAGGCCACGGTCGCGGAAGCAGCGGCGATGCTGGCCGAGCGGGTGGAGACGGTCGTCGTCACGCTCGCGGCCGAAGGGGCGATCGCGGTTGCGAACGGCGCGACGATCACCGTCCAGGCGGAGCGGGTCGAGCACCCGGCGGACACGACCGGGGCCGGCGACCTGCTCACCGCGGCCTACATCTGGGCGGACCTGAACGGCGCAGAGCCCGATGACCGACTCCGCTGGGCCGTGCTCTACGCGGGGCTCGCGGTAACGGCGCCGACCGGTGTGGGCGGCGCCGCGGACGAGGCGACGCTGCTCGGCGAGGGGGCCGCCCGCGGGCTCACGCCCCCGCCCTCTGCCGGCGGCTGAGCGACTCCCCGCTCGCGGGGTCGAAGAAGTGCAGGTGCCGGTGGTCGACCGCGAGCTCGACCGCCTCCCCGAGCGTGATCCCGCGCCTGCCGTCGATCGCGGCGCAGAAGCGGGCTCGGCGGTCGTCCGCGAGCAGTGTCGCGTCATCGTCGGAGGCTGCCTCGATCGCCGCGCGCGTCGCATCCGTCAGGACGCGCGGGGCGTCGATCGGGAAGAGGACGTTGGAGACGCCGCCGAGCTCCTCGACGAGGTCCGGTCGTACCGTGATCCGCGGCTGTCCCTCGGGCGCGTCCGCCGCGTGCCGGAGGTCGGTGGGGCGGATGCCGAGAATGACGTCGCGCGACCCTCCGCCGAACGGCGATCCCGGCGCGAGCGGCACCCGCATACCCGCGAACGCGACGTGGCCGTCCGTCACCGTCGCCTCCACCACGTTCATCGACGGTGAGCCGATGAACGCGCCGACGAAGAGGTTCGTCGGCTCGTGGAAGAGCGCCTGCGGCGTGTCGCACTGCTGCAGCACGCCGTCGCGGAGCACCGCGACGCGCTGACCGAGCGTCATCGCCTCCACCTGGTCGTGGGTGACGTAGACGGTCGTCACGCCGAGTCGGTCGTGCAGGCGCGCCAGCTCCGCGCGCATCGAGACCCGCAGCTTCGCGTCGAGATTCGAGAGCGGCTCGTCCATGAGGAACGCGGTCGGCTCGCGCACCATGGCGCGGCCCATGGCGACACGCTGCCGCTGGCCGCCGGAGAGCAGCGCCGGACGGCGCTCCAGCAGCGTGTCGAGCCCGAGCGTCGACGCCGCCTGCCGCACCCGCCCCGTCCGCTCCTGCCGCGGGACGCGCCGGAGCTTGAGGCCGAAGCCGAGGTTCTCCTCGACCGTCATCTGCGGGTACAGCGCGTAGTTCTGGAAGACCATGGCGATGTCGCGGTCGCGCGGTCTGAGCTGCGTGACGTCCCGGTCGCCGATCACGATGCGGCCCTCCGTCACCTCCTCCAGGCCGGCGATCATGCGGAGCAGCGTCGACTTGCCGCAGCCGGACGGCCCGACGAGGACCATGAACTCTCCGTCGTGGATGTCGAGCGTCATCGCGTCCAGTGCCGTGACGCCGTTCGCGTAGATCTTCGTCGCCCCCTCCAGCCGGATGCCGGCCATCTCAGGCCCGCCCTCCCGGGGCGCTCGACAGCCACGAGCGGAGCTCTCCGAGGTCGGGCCGTGCACCGACGTGGTCCGCCGCGATCAGGACCGCCCCGGCGACGGGGTCGACATCCGGGTAGACCGGGCTGCCGTCCGGGACGCGCGAGTGGACGACCTCGCGGAGGAGCGCCGAGCGGTGGCGGAGGACGCCGCCGCACAGGACGAGCGGGAAGGGCGCACCGAGCTGGCCGGTGCGGTCCGCGCAGACTCTCGCGTAGTCGCCCATCCGGGCCGCGACCGTCTCGACGATCGAGGTCGCGACGTCATCGCCCGTCTCCGCCTCGTCCAGCACCGCATCCGCGAAGCGGCTCCGCTCCGACTCGTCCAGACCCCCGATCCGGGTGAACGCGTAGAGCAGCTCCTGCGCGTCGGCGCAGTCCCAGCGCTCGAGCGCTCGCGGCAGGAGCGACGTGTCGGGGCCCAGCCCGAGCATGTGGCGCCAGACGGCGGCGAGCGCCATCGAGCCGAGCGCGAACGCTCCCGTCTTCTCCGGCCAGAACCCGAGGTGGAAGACCTTCCCGTCGGCGCTGCGCCCTGCAACCGCGGCATAGGTCCCGATCACGACCGAGACCCCGACGAGCTCGTCGCTGCCGCAGCGGAGGCCCCCGATCGCGTCGTTGACGATCTCGGGCTCGTCGCGGAGGTCGAGCCGTTCCGTGAGCTCCCGGCGGAGACGCTCGAAGTCCTCCGGCCAGTCGGCGCCTGCGAGGCTGAACGCCGCTGCGCCGAGGTCAGCGGGCGTGGCGCCCGCCGCATCGAGCGCGGCGGTCGCGGCCCGCACGATCTCGACCAGGGCGGGCTCGGGCGACGCCGCGTTGTGGATGTCGCCGCAGCCCGCTCCCCCGGCTCCCAGCACGGCACCGCCGCGATCGACGACGACGGCGACCGTCTTCGTGTTGCCGCCGTCGACGCCGAGCAGGAGCCCGCTCACGGCGCTGTCCGGACGAGTCGGTCGGGCAGATGGGCGCGATGCGCGGAGGCGAGGGCGTCGTAGACGCGCTCGGCGACGTCCAGCTGGCGGACGAGCGGATTCGCGCTGAGCGCTCGGATGCCGTCGGCGCGCGTGCCGGCCCACGCCGTCTCCGCCGGCGAGCGCCTGGTACTCGCCGAGCATCTCCACGAGGCCCCGGACATGGCGCGGCAGCGGCTTGGCGGGCAGGACCTCGATCCCGTCGCGCGTGCAGCGACCGAGCACCTCGACGACGAGGTCGTCCGGGAAGCCGGGAAGCGCGCCGCCGACGTTGGGCATGTTCACCGGATGGACCTCGTCCTTGTCGTTGAAGATCGCGTCCATCACGTCGATCGCGAGCTCGAGCTCGTGGATGCCGCCGCGCGAGCGAGTCGGGTCGAGCTGCGGATCGTCGCGCCGGGCCTGCTCTTCGTAGTGGCGCCAGTAGTCCCCCGACCAGCCGAGGATGTCCTCGGCCCTCGTCGTTGGCTTGGCGCGGAGCTCCGCCAGGACGTCGTCGGTGAAGTAGTAGTACTCGAAGTAGTCGGCCGGAACCGCCCCCATGGCGACGGCGAGCTGAAGCTGGCGGCGCCGGCGTGGCTCGAGTGTCGGGTCGTCACGCCGCCGCTCCCACGCCTCCTCGAGCAGCGGCAGCGGGTCCCGCCCGTCGTAGTCGTGCTCGACGCCCCAGCAGCCGTGGTTCAGCCCGACCATCGTCACGCGGAGCCGCTCCGGATCGAGGCCCGCGGTGTCCGCGATCTCGTGCGCGAAGTAGATCGGCCCTTCGCAGAGGGAGACGACCTTCACCGGTGAGTGGTGCGTGATCGCCTCGGCGACGATGTTGACCGGGTTCGTGTAGTTGAAGATCCACGCGTCCGGGCAGAGCTCCTCCATCTCGGCGCAGACGTCCTTCAGCACCGCGACCGCGCGCAGCGCCATGAAGAAGCCGCCCGCGCCCTGCGTCTCCTGGCCGATGAGGCCGTGGTCGAGGGGAATGCGCTCGTCTCGCACGCGCGCCTCGAACCCGCCGGGCCGGAAGGACGAGAGCACCGCGTCGCAGTCCGCGAGCGCGGCTCGACGGTCCGTCGTCGCCGTGACGACGATGTCGTGCCCGCGCGCCCGCGCCATCTTCTCGGCGAGCGTGCGAATGAGCGCCAGCCGGTCCTCGTCGAGGTCTACGAGGACGACTTCCGAGCCCTCGAAGTCGGCGCCGTTCGCGATCAGGGACGCCATCGTCCCGGCCGCCCGGGTCGAGCCGCCGCCGAGGTAGACGAGCTTGATCCGTGCCATCAGTGCCCCTTCAGGTGATGCTGCCTCGTTCCTCGCGTGCGAGGAGCAAGCCAGGCTAGGACGCAGGGAGCCCCGATACCAGAAGGTATCGGGGCGACCGAGGACGACGCATGGCGCCGCTCATCGCGCGCGAGGGACCTGGAGGGCATTGCCTGAAGGGGCACTTACCTACCTCACTCCTTGAGTGCCCCGGCGAGCATTCCGCGTACGAAGTGCCGTTGCAGGAACAGATATACGACGAGGATCGGCAGCGCGACGAGCACTGCGGCCGCGGCGACCTTGGTGGGGTCGCCGGCCCGCGCCGCGCCGGCGAAGAAACTGAGGCCCAGCGGTGCCGTCTGGTGCGACTCGCTGCCGGACACGAGCACGAGCGCGAGCAGGAACTCGTTCCACGTGTACGTGAAGACGAGGAGCGACATCGTCAGCACCGCGGGCCACGCCTGCGGCAGCAGGACGCGCCAGAGAATGCCGAAGCTGGTGGCGCCGTCGATGCGCGCGGCCTCGATGAGCGAGCGCGGCGTCGAGCGGAAGAACGCGCGCATCCAGAACGTCCCGAAGGCGATGGACTGGCCGATCTGCGGCAGGATCAGCGCCCAGTAGGTGTTGAGCAGGTTCCAGTGCAGCAGGGGGACATCCTGGAAGTCGTAGTAGAGGGGGATCACCGTGGCCTCGTAGGGGAAGATGATCCCGAGCAGGATGATCGGGAACACGATGCGGTCGCCGGTGAACCGCATCGTCCCGAACGCGTAGCCCGTCCCGATCGAGAGCACGGCAGAGACGGCGGTGACCGTCGCCGCGACGATGAAGCTCGACTTGAAGCCCGTCGCGAAGTTGCCCTCGGTCCAGGCGGCCTCGAAGCTCGAGAGATCGATGCGGGTCGGGAAGGCGAAGCCGCTGACCAGGTCGGTCTTCCGGTGCAGCGCCAGGAAGAGGATCGAGAGGACGGGATAGAGGGCGATCACCGAGAACGTGCACAGCACGACATACGTCCCGACCCGTTCCAGCCGGCCGGCGGTCAGGTGCGCTCACCCCGGGAGCCGATCCTGAGCACGACCCCGGCCAGGACGAAGATCGCGATCGCGAGGACGGTCGCGATCGCGGCCGCGTAGCCGACGCGGTTGTACAGAAACGCGTTCTGGTACATGTACATCGAGGGGACGAGCGTCTCTCCCCCTGGCCCGCCGGCCGTCGTGTTGTAGACGATGTCGAAGCTCCGGAGCGCGTTGATCGTGGTCAGCACGAACGCGACGAGGATCTCGTCCCGGAGTCCCGGCAGCGTCACCGCGAAGAACTCGCGGACGGGCCCCGCGCCGTCGACCCGGGCCGCGTCGTAGAGCGACGTGGGGATCTTCTGCACCCCGGCGATGAAGAGCACCATGCACAGCCCGAAGGTGACCCAGCTGCCGATCGCGCCGATCGACGGCAGCGCCCAGGTGAAGTCGCCGAGCCAGGGTCGGACCAGCGATCCGAGGCCCACGACTTCGAGCGCCCGGTTGAGCGGGCCGTCCGCCGCGTAGATCCACGTCCACGCCTGGGCGATGACGACGCCGGCGATCAGCTGCGGGAGGAACAGCGCCGTCCGGAAGAAGCGGAAGCCGCGGATCACGGTACGGGTCAGCGCAGCCGTGAGAAGCAGCCCGATGATCACCGGGAAGACCGCGTAGTACACGATCAGGATCGCCGAGTGGACGAAGGCGTCGCGGAGCACCTCGTCGCGGAGCGCCTCGCCGTAGTTCGAGAGGCCGACCCAGGTCTTCCCCGTCAGGCCGTCCCAGTCGAACAGCGAGTAGTAGACGGTGTGGAGGAGCGGCGCGAGCGTGAAGAGGACGTAGAACGCGAGGCCCGGAAGGACGTAGAGCCAGCCGATGTTGCGCGGGTCGCCCGGGGCGCGGCCGCCGCCGCGACGACGGCGCCTCCGCCGCGCGCCCGGATCGGCGGGATCCGGGCGCGCGGCGTGGGCTGTTGGCTCGTCGACCGCCACGCGTGGCGGCTCAGCGAAGCGTCTTGTCGAACTTCTCCCAGTCGTCCTGGACGGCCTTCGCCATGCCGGCGGGCGTCTGGCGGCCGGCCAGCAGGAGCTGGAACTGGTTCTGGAGGGTCGTGTACATCGACGGGGATGCCCAGTCGGTGTACAGAAGCAGGCCGTCGTCGTCCGCGACGAGCCGGAACGCCTTGCTCACCTGCGCCAGGTACGGGTCACCGGCGGGCGCCTTCGCGCGCCGGTCGGCCGGGATCTGCTGCTGCGAGAACATCAGCGTCTTGGCGCGCTGCGACGTGATCACGTAGTTGAGCCACTCGGCGCCGAGGTCCGGGTACTTCGTCTTCGCCGAGATGTGCCACGGGCCGGACAGGCCTCCGATCGACGTCCACGAGCCGCCCGGCCCGGGCGGGACCGGCATCACGCCGACGTTCGCAGCGCCGAGGCCGGTCTTGATGATCGTCGAGTCCCAGTCCCCGCCGATCCAGAAGACGCCCTTGCCCTTGGCGAACTCCGTTGCGGAGGCGTCATAGCCGAGCGCGTTGTAGTCGTCGTTGAAGTAGCCGGCCTTGCCCCATTGCTGGAGCTTGCCCAGCGCCCTGATCGTCCCCGGCGTGTTGTAGCGGGAGCCTGGCACGTGGTAGATCCAGTTTCGGACCACCTGCGCCTTGACGTAGGCGCCCTGGATGCCGCCGAAGAGGTGGATGAACCCGTATCCCTCCTTGTTGCCGTGCTCGATCACCGGCTCGTCGTCGGGCAGCTTCGCCCGCAACTGGGCGAGGAGCCGGTCGAACCCCGCAAACGTCTGCGGCATCTTGTTCGGGTTGAAGCCGAGCGAGCGCAGCTTCCGCTTGTTGTAGAAGGCGACGACGTTCTGGCCGGTCTGGGCAATGCCCCAGACCGGGCCTTTCCCGAACGACTTGCCGTCGGGCGTCCACCGGAACATGCCCCAGGTGGACGGAGCGTAGAGCTTGTCCCAGCCGTATTTCTTGACGTACTTCGTGAGCGGGAGGATCAGCTTGGCCTTCACGAGCTGGGCGTCGGTCTGGTAGCCCTGGTTCCCCTCCGTCACGTCGGGCCCACTGCCCGACGCGAGCGCCCGCGGAACGGTGCCGACGAGACTGTTGAAGTCCTTGAAGACGATGTTGATCTTCACGCCCGGGTGGCTCTTCTCGAAGTCCTTGCTGAGCTGCTGAAGCACGGGCTGGAGCCCCGGGTCCTGGTTGTCGTAGGACCACATGGTCAAGGTGATGGGGGATGCCTTCTTGCCGGCGTTCGATGCGCCCGCGGCGATCGCGAGCAGCACGACGGCGGCGAGGACGAACACTCCCAACAGGCGGCTCTTCACAGTTCCCTCCCTGTGACTGGGGGCCCGCCGCCCTCGGTGCGGCGGATACGAGACTATAGAGCGATGTGCACGGCGAACCGAAACCGCGGCGGGCGGTGACGCTCGCCGTCGGGATCGACGTGGGCGGGACGAAGATCGCTGCGGGCGTCGTCGACGTCGAGACGGGCACGGTCGACGAGCGGCGCCTGATGCCGACCCACGCCGAGCGCGGCGGAGCGGCGGTGCTCGACGACTGCGCCGCCCTTGCGGCCGAGCTCGGCGGAGACAGGCTCCCCGTCGGGATCGGGTTGTGCGAGCTGGTCGATCTCTCGGGCCGCCCGACGAGTGCCGACACGGTCGACTGGCGCGACCTCGACCCGCGCGCGGCGATCGGGGCGCCGCGCGTCGTCGTCGAGTCCGACCTGCGGGCGGCGGCGCTCGCGGAGGGACGGTTCGGCGCGGGCGCCGGCGTCTCACCGTTCCTCTTCGTGATCGTCGGCACCGGTGCGAGCGCCTGCCTCGTCCTCGACGGGAGCCCGTACGCGGGCGCGCACGGCGAGGCGATCACGCTCGGTGCGCCGCCCGTTGAGGCGGTCGCGAGCGGTCCCGCGCTGGCCCGGGCAGCCGGGCTCGGGTCCGCGGAGGACGTGCTCGCGGACCCTGCGCACTCGCCCCTCGTCGACGCCGCCGCGGAGGCACTCGGCGGCGTGCTCGCGATCCTCGTGAACGCGCTCGACCCACAGATCGTCGTCCTCGGCGGCGGGCTCGGCGCTGAGCCGGCGTTCCAGGGACGCGTCGAGCGTGCTTGCCGGGCGAGGCTCGCCTACCCTCGGACGCCGCCGCTCCCCGTCGTTCCGACCCGGCTCGGGCACGACGGCGGCGTTGTCGGCGCCGCGCTCGTCTCGGTCGCGGGCCGGGGTTAGGCTTTCGCTCGTGCTCGACGAGACCGGGCTCTGGCGCGACGTCACGGAGCTGCCGTCCACCGTCGCGGAGACGCTCGACCGCCGGCCCGGCCGGAGTGAGGTCGCGGCGCTGCTCGGCGCCTCCGCTGTCCGCCGCGTCGTCGCCAGCGGGAACGGCGCGGCGTACTACGTCGCCGTCGCCCTGTGGCTCGCGTCGCTCGAAGGCACACCG
>CAWFDO010000001.1:0-22710 GCA_963814565.1 uncultured Actinomycetes bacterium | reverse complement strand
ACGTAGAGGCTTGATGCGGGTTGCAGGCACGCACAGATGGGGGCCTGCGCGCTGCGCATCGCCGCCGTCTCGGGCGGCATCCAGGCGTCCAGCCTGTACACCGCCCGAGCCGACGCCGCTGCTTGGCGCATGCCCTCCCTGCACGCACCTTCAACCCGCATCAAGCCTCTAGGTGGAGGTCGAGGCACTCCCGCTCGACGAGCTGCCGGACGGCTCCATGCGGCTCGTCCCGGCGAACGGCCATACGGTCGGGCTCTACCGCTGCGGCGGCGAGCTCCATGCGATCGAGGATCGCTGCACCCACGACGACGGTCCGCTCTGCGAGGGCGAGTGGGATCCGGACGTGTGCCAGGTCGTCTGCCCGCGCCACGGGGCGCGATTCGACCTGCGCACCGGGAACGCGCTGACGCTGCCCGCCTACCTGCCGGTCGCGACGTATCCCGTCCGCGTCCGCGACGACGGGATGATCGTGATCGACGTCGGCGACGCGGCCTAGAGTCCGAGCTGCTCTCGCATCCGTGCGCCGACCGCCTGCACAGCGGAGAGCGGCCGGAGCATGACGGTGAGCGAGGCGATCCGGCCCTCCTGGTCGAGACCGAAGACGTCCACCCCTTCCACGTCGAGGCGACGGCCGTCGTCGGCGAGGACGCTCGTCTCGAACAGGAGCGTCACGCCGTTCGGCTCCTCCACGTAGGTGTGCGTGTACTCGAGCGCGCCGAAGACCTCGAGCACCGCGGCGAGGAGAAGCGTCGTCGGCCCGCGTCCGACGGTCGGCGCGTGGACGACGGGTGACCGGAACACGACGTCCTCCGCCAGCAGCGACTCGAGGCCTCCGACGTCACGGCTCTCGATTGTCTCCTTCCAGCGGTCGACGAACCCCTGCGCCGGCGACGTCATGCGTACGACCCTACGCGGTCGGGCTGGGACCGGCACGACAGCCGGTAAGGTCGGCTCGATGCTCGACGACCGGATCCGCGCCGTGTTCGCCCGCCTCGAGGAGGAGGACGAGCGAGACCGCGCCGAAGGCGTCCCGGCCGCCGAGCGATCGCTTTCCGTGGGCTCGGATTCCGGTCGCCTCCTGTTCGCGCTCGTGGCGCCCAACGCCGGCTGCGAGGTGCTCGAGGTCGGCGGCTCGCGCGGCTACTCGACGATCTGGCTCGCCGCGGCCGCACGCATCCTCGGCGGGCGCGTCGTCTCCCTCGAGCAGGATCCGCGCAAGATCGAGGCGTGGCGCCGGAACATCGCCGACGCCGGGCTCGACGAGTGGGCCGAGCTGATCGAGGGGGACGCGCTCGCGACGCTCGAGCAGCTCGAGGAGGGTTTCGACGTCGTGTTCATCGACGCCTGGAAGGACGACTACGAGCGGATCTTCGAGCTCGCCCGTCAGAAGGTCGAGCCGGGCGCCGTGATCGTGGCGGACAATGTCGTCTCCCACGCGTCGCTCGCGGGGTACGTCGAGGCGCGGCAGTCGGACCCGACACTCACATCCGTGACCCTGCCGATCGGCAGCGGGCTCGAGGTGACCACGGTCCTCCGCTGACGTTCGGTTGTCCGCACTTGCCGCCGTCCGGTGTCCGTGCATAGACTCGGCCTACCACGGAAAGGAGGTGGTCGGGTGTCAGATTCGTGCAGTACCGGCAGTGGAGGTGCCAGCGGGTAGAGGCGTGTCCCCGGGACCTACGGGGAATCGCCATAGCCACGCGTAGGGGACTCGCGCTTCGCGCCGCCGACCACCTCTGGTCTGGCAGGAAGCGCCTCTACCAATCCAACGCTGTCACCGCAACGTGCGGGGCCGCCGAAAGGCGGCCCCGCGTGCGCTCGGACAGGCCGTTGGCTACCGTCATCGCGTGCGATGCGCTGCACTTGTGGCCGTCGGCCTCTGCGCGGCAGCCCCCGTGGGGACGGGCGTCGCGGCCGGGTCCGCGGCCGTGCCGCAAGCGACCTACGTCAGCCGTGCCGACGCCGTCTGCCTCGACGTCGCGAAACGGGCGCTTGCTCTGCAACGGGAGGCGGGGCGGCTCGTCGCCGCAGCGGACTCGGACGCGGAGGCGCGTCGCATCCTGGCGCGCGCGTACCGGAGCCAGCTCGCGCTGGTCGGCGAGATGCGGCGGCGGATCGTCGCGATCGGAACGCCGCGCGGTCGTGCGGCGTCTCGGGTCGCCACACGACTCGTGGTCGGCATCCGCTCGGGCGAGCGGGCGCTCCGGGACGTCGTCGGGGCCGTGGAGCAGGGCTCGCTGACCGTCTTCCAGCGCGCGGTCTCGCGCTACCGGGCGGTCTCGCTGGCGAGCGCGCGGGAGGTTCGGCGGTCGGGGCTCGGCTTCCGGTACTGCGGCGCCGGCGCCTAGACGATTGATTCCCGAATGGCGTGTGCGTGGGGATGGCCGTGACGTGTCACGGCCACCAGCCGCGTGTGCGGCTATTCGGAATCGATCATCTAGCCCGCGACTGCTCGCTGCAGCTGCGCGTCGAGCGGGACGGTGTCGACGAGCCCGAGACGCCGCATCGACGCGCCGCCGTCCGAGACGATGTTGTCCGGCCCCTCCAGCATGCGGAGCTGGTCGCGCGTGAGCGGAGGCGACGGCAGCCGCTCGAGGAGCGCCGCAGGCCCGCGGGCGAGCCAGAACGGGATGTTGATCGCGGGACGGCGGGTTCCGAGCGCCGTCTTCATCCGTCCCCACAGCTCGTTCCACGTGACGGCCTGCGGGCCGCCGAGCTCGACCGGACCGTCGGCGTCGTCCCCGTGGACGGCGAGCCGCACCGCGCGAACGAGGTCGTCGATCCAGATCGGCTGGACGCGCTGCGTCCCGGGCCCGATCACGGGCGTCACCGGCGACAGCCGCGCGATGCGCAGAAACCGGGGCAGGACGCCTCCGTCGGTACCGAAGACGAAGCTCGGGCGGAGGATGACGTGCTCGATCGCGCAGCCGCGCACCGTCTGCTCGGCCGCCCACTTGGCGCGGAAGTACGGGACGGTGGCACCGGGCCCGGTGCCGAGCGCGCTCATCAGCACGATCCGCCGCACGCCGCTCTCGCGCGCAGCCTCCACGAGGTTGCCGGTGCCCGCTGCCATGACGCGCTCGAATGTGGCGGGGGCGCCCTCGACGATCGCGACGAGGTGGACGATGGTGCGAACACCTCGTGCCGCAGCGCGGAGCGACGCGGGATCGGTCACGTCGCCGCGGACGAGCTCGCAGCGCACGCCTTCGAGCGTCGCCGCGCCCCGCGCGTCGCGCACCATCGCCCTGACGAGAGGACCCTCGCCGGCCAGGTCGCGCGTGACGTGACGCCCGACGAAGCCGCTCGCGCCCGTGACGAGGATCATTCTGCTTCCGTGAAATTCTGCCAGTACCGACTCGGAGTCGGTCCTCGCTGCCCCTGGTACTTCGACCCGAGCGACCCCGCGCCGTAGGGCGTCTCTGCCGGCTCGGACATCTGGACGAAGGAGAGCTGGCCGATCTTCATGCCGGGGTAGATCGTGATCGGGAGGTTGGCGACGTTCGACAGCTCGAGCGTCACGTGGCCGTCGAACCCGGGGTCGATGAAGCCCGCGGTCGAGTGGATCAGGAGGCCGAGCCGGCCAAGCGAGCTCTTCCCCTCGAGGCGGGCAACGAGATCGTCGGGCAGCGTCACGCGCTCGAGCGTCGATCCGAGGACGAACTCGCCGGGGTGGAGGATGAACGGCTCGTCTCCGGCCACCTCGACGAGCTCCGTCAGCCCCTCCTGCTCGGCCTTGACGTCGATGAACGGGTACCGCGAGTTCCGGAAGACGCGGAAGAGCGTGTCGACCCGCACGTCGAGGCTCGACGGCTGCATGAGTGCCGGGTCGTACGGCTCGATGCCGATCCGGCCGGCTTCGATCAGCCGCCGGATCACGCGGTCGGAGAGCACCATCGCCGCGGATCGTAGACCGGCCGCGCAGCGGCCTGTCCGCAGAGATGTCGCGCCGGCGTGACATCAGGGCACACGCGGTGCCATGGGTGGTTGTGGCGCGGGCGCGGCGTGCGAACACCTGTCCGGTCTCGAGTCGTGCGCCCGACTCGGGCGCGAAACCGACCGACTACACTGCTGGACCCGGTGTCCATGCTGTACCCCTCACTGGACCCGAACGAGCGCTTCCGCGCTCGGCGGGACACGGGACGCCGGCGGAAGCGTCGTCGTCGCGCCGCCGCCGCCGGCCTCCTGCTGCTGGTCGTGCTCGCGCTCGCCGGGGGGATGACACTCGCGGGCAAGGGCGAGCAACGAGGTGCCCGCACCGGCGGACAGGTGGCCGCCGGCGGCACGGCGCGCGTCCAGGTCGCGATCCGCCCGCGCCCGCTCCCGGTCGAGGTGCGCGGCGTCCATGTGACGGGGGCGCTCGCATCGCTCCCGGGCAAGCTCCAGCAGTACGTCGGGCTGACCAGGCACGGGCTGAACACGATCGAGCTCGACCTCAAGGACGAAGGCGGTGAGATCGGGTTCACGCCGATCGGGGTGCCGCTCGCGCGAAAGACGGGCGCCGTCCGTGACTACTTCAAGCCCGCGCAGGTGGTACGGATGGCGCACCGCAAGGGCGTCTACCTGATCGGTCGGGTCGTCGTCTTCCAGGATCCGTACCTCGCACAGAGCCGCCCCGATCTTGCGATCCAGAGCCGCGGCGGCGGCATCTGGAAGACGACCCAGGGCCTTGCGTGGGTCAACCCCTACGACCGCCGCGTCTGGGACTACGCGGTCTCGGTCGCAGCGGTCGCGGCGCGAGCGGGGTTCGACGAGATCATGCTCGACTACGTCCGCTTCCCCTCCGACGGCGACGTCAGCGCCGCCGTCTACCCCGGCAGGACGAGCGAGAAGAAGGGGGAGGTGATCTCGGCCTTCGTCGCGTACGCGAAGCAGCGGCTCGCGCCGCTCGGCGTGCGGGTCTCGACGGCGCTCTTCGGTCTCTCGGCGACGCGGGACATGGGGCTCGGCCAGGTGCCGGCGTGGATCTCGCAGCACGTCGACCACGTCAACCCGATGGCCTATCCGGTGCTCTACGGCGGCGGCGAGCTCGGGATCGTGACCCCGAGCGCCGAGCCGGGAGAGACGGTGTTCCGGACGCTCGTCGACTTCAAGCGGCAGCTGAAGGGCTCGAAGGCGCAGCTGATCCCGTGGATCCAGGACTGGAACTACGACCGCGAGCAGGTGCTGCAGCAGGTGCGCGCCGCCCGCCTGCAGGGCGCCAAGGGGTTCCTGCTCTGGAACGCGTCGGGCCTGTACACCAAGGCCGCGCTGGCACCGCCCTCGTAGGCGCTCACGGCGCCAGGCGTACGCGCGACCATCCGTCGCCCACGCGCTCGTAGCGCGCCCGGTCGTGGAGGCGGTTCGGCCGGTTCTCCCAGAGCTCGAACGCGTGCGGGACGAGACGGAAGCCGCCCCAGAACGGCGGGAGCGGCAGGTCCTCGACGTCGGCGAAGCGCTCGCTCGCCGCGGCGTACCGCTCGTCCAGCTCCGTGCGGTCGGCGATCGGTCGAGACTGCGGCGACGCCCACGCGCCGAGACGGCTCTCGCGCCCGCGCGTCTGGAAGTACGCGAGCGACTCGTCCTCCGTCATCCGCTCGACGCGGCCCTCGACGCGGACCTGCCGTCGCAGCGGCGGACCCCAGTTGAGAACGACGGCAGCGTCCGGGTTCGCCTCGAGCTCCTCCGCCTTCCGGCTCTCGTAGTTCGTGAAGAAGGAGAGACCGCGCTCGTCCAGCCCGCGCAGCAGCACCATCCGGACGGACGGCGTGCCCGCGGGCGTCGCGGTCGCGAGCGCCATCGCCTCCGGCTCGTGGAGACCTGCCTCGCGCGCTTCCTCGAGCCACCGGCGAAGCTCGACGAGGGGGTCGGCGTCGAGGCCTGCGATCCACGTATCCATGGGGCGAATCTACTCGCGGCGCCTTCGACTACGCTGCGAGAGATGGCCGCGACGAGGACGATCGAGATCCGTACCGAGATCCCCGGGCCGCGCTCGCGAGCGCTTCTCGAGCGTGAGCAGCGGGCGATCGCGCAACCGCTCATCGTCCATCTGCCGATCTTCGCGGAGCGCGCCGAGAACGCGACGATCACGGACGTCGACGGCAACGTCTTCGTCGACTTCGCGGGCGGCGTGGGCGTTGTCAACGCCGGGCACTCCCACCCGCGGATCGTCGAGGCCGTGATCGAGCAGGCGGCGCGATTCCTCCACACGGACTTCACGGTCGTGCCGTACGAGCCGGCGATCGAGCTCGCCGAGCGGCTTTGCGCGCTCGCGCCGATCTCCGGCGAGAAGCGCGCGGCCTTCTTCAACGCGGGGACCGAGGCGGTCGAGAACGCGGTCAAGCTCGCGCGGCTCCACACCGGGCGCCCGGGCGTGATCGCGTACGAAGGCGCGTTCCACGGGCGCACGCTCCTCTCGATGACGATGACCTCGAAGTTCCATCCCTACAAGACCGGGATGGGGCCGTTCGCGCCCGAGGTGTACCGCGCGCCCTATCCGGACGCGTACCGCGGGCCGGACGCGGAGGAGGCGCTCGCGCGCCTCGAGCGGCTGCTCGTCACGTCCGTCCCGGCCTCGCACATCGCCGCGATCGTGATCGAGCCGCAGCTCGGCGAGGGAGGCTTCGTCCCGGCCTCACGCGAGTACCTCCAGGGCCTCCGCGAGCTCTGCGACCGACACGGAATCGTGCTCGTCGCCGACGAGGTGCAGACCGGCTTCGGCCGCACCGGGCGGATGTTCGCGATGGAGCACTTCGATGTCGAGCCCGACCTGATCACGGTCGCGAAGTCGATCGCCGCGGGGCTCCCGCTCTCGGGCGTCATCGGGCGCGCCGAGATCATGGACGGCCCGCATGCCGGCGCGATCGGCGGGACGTACATCGGCAACCCGGTTGCGCAGGCCGCGGCTCTCGCCGTACTCGACGTGTTCGAGGAGGAGAGCCTGCTCGAGCGGGCCGGCGTGGTCGGCGACGCCATCCGAGAGCGGATGCTCGCCTGGCAGTCCCGCTGGCCCGCGATCGGTGACGTCCGCGGCCTCGGGGCGATGCTCGCCATCGAGCTGGTCGAGGACCCCTTCTCGAAGGAGCCGGCGCCGGACCTGGCGAAGGCCGTGATCGACGCGGCCCTCGAACGCGGGCTGATCCTGCTCAAGGCCGGGACGTTCGGGAGCTGCATCCGCGTGCTCTGCCCGCTCACGATCGAGGACGCGGTCCTCGACGAGGCGCTCGGCGTCTGGGAAGGTGCGCTGGAGGCGACTCTGGGGTAGACGCTTCTCGTGGCCTCCTACACGGTCAATGAGCAGGCCGTCGAGCACGCGCGAAAGCTGATCGAGTCACGCCAGTACGTCCTTCGCAGCGAGTGGGGCGAGGTCCAGCCGTCTGCGGCCGACGAGAACGCCTATCTCGAGCGACACACGTGGGAGGAGTACGCCGCCTGGCATCTCGGGGTCACGGAGGGCGCGTCCGACGAGACGAAGGCTCGCCATGCGTTCGTGTACGGCGACCTCCGGCGCCTTCATCGCTCGGGGCTGATCGCCTGTCATTACCGGGCGGCCGAATGGCGTCACAAGGAGATCGAGCTCGCGGCGCACGATCTTCTGCAGCTGCTCGACGCAAGGAGCGCCTGAGCGCTCAGTACTCGAGCCCTCGCCGCCGCTCGTGGCGCTCGAGCGCCAGCCCGATCAGCCGGTCGAGCAGCTCCTCGTACGCGATCCCGGTGGCCGCGAACAGCCGCGAGTAGAAGCTCGTCGCCGTGAACCCGGGGATCGTGTTCAGCTCGTTCATCAGGATCTCGCCGTCCGACTGGCGCACGAAGAAGTCCGCCCGCGCCATCCCCTCGCACGACGCCGCCACGAAGGCGTCGATCGCGAGCTCGCGTGCCCGTGCGACCTGATCCTCGGTGAGCCCCGGCGGCGGTACGACGAGCTCCGACCCGCCGTCGTCGTACTTCGACGAGTAGTCGTACCAATCCGCGTTGTTCGCGACGACCTGACCCGGGAGCGAGGCGACCGGGCTCGGCAGGTTGCCGAGCACGCCGACCTCGATCTCCATCCCGGGGACGAACTCCTCGACCATCACCTTCTCGTCATGTCGGCGCGCGAGCGCGACGGCGGCCTCGAGCTCGCCCTCCGCGCGCACCTTCGAGATCCCGACCGAGGAGCCCATGTTGGCCGGCTTGACGAAGACCGGGTACCCGAACGGGTTCGTGACCGGGTCGCCCAGCCGGAGCGCGACGTGACGAGCGACGGGGATCCCGGCGCCGCGCATGAGCGTCTTGAAGACGTCCTTGTCCATGCACACCGAAGACGCGAGCACGCCGGGACCGACGTAGGCGACGCCTGCGAGCTCGCACAGGCCCTGCACCGTGCCGTCCTCGCCGAAGGGGCCGTGCAGGATCGGCAGCACCACGTCGACCGCGCCGAGGGTGGCAGGCGCCGAGTCCGCCGGGACCGGCAGCGTCTCGGCCGTCGTCGTCGCCGGAAGCTCGGCCCGTCGGTCGCCCGCGGGAAGGGCCCAGCGGCCGTCGCGCCCGATCTCGATCGTTCGGACGTCGTAGCGGGCGGGGTCGAGCGCCGCGACGACCGACGCGGCGGACGCGAGCGAGATCTCGTGCTCGCTCGAGCGGCCGCCCGCGAGCACGGCGACCCGCACGCGGCGGCTCACGGAACGGGCGCCGTGGGGTCGGTGTCCGTCGTTTCGGTCGTTTCGGTCGGGGGCGGGGTCACGTCGGGCGGCGGCACGAACTCGCCGACCGTCAGCGTCACGACCGAGTCGGGGTCGGCCTCCGTCGCTCCGGCCGGGTCCTGCGACATGACGAGCCCGTCGAGCGCCTCGTCGTCGGTCTCCTGGCGCACGATCGAGACACGGAATCCGGCCGCACGAAGCGTCGTCCGCGCGTCCGCGACGGTCTGCAGGGAGACGTCGGGGACGGTGACGGTCTCGGGTCCGCGCGAGACCGAGAGCGTCACCGGCGCCCCACGCGTAGCGGTTGAGTTACCGGGCGGCGTCTGGTCGACGACCTCGCCGGCCGGGCGGTCGCTCTCGACGTCGACCCTGCCGACGGTGAAGCCCGCGAGCTGCAGCTGGGCGGCCGCGACGTCGTAGCTCGAGCCGACGACGTTCGGCACGGCGACCGGCTTCGGCCCCTTGGAGACGTTGATGCGCACAGACGATCCCTCGACGAGCACCGTGCCCGGGCGCGGGTCCTGCGCCGTCACGATGCCCGGCGTCCTGTCGGACGGCACCTCGCGCACGTCGGCGTCGAGGCCGGCGCTCGTGAGCTCGGCCACCGCCGTGTCGCGGGACTTGCCGACGAGGGACGGCACGGCGATCTTCTGCTTGCCCGTCGACACGCGGATCGTGACGATGCTGCCCTTCGGGAGCCCCGTCCCCGGCGACGGCTCCTGCTCGAAGACGTACTTCGGCGCGACCTCGCCGTTCGGAAGTCGGATCACCTTCGGCTCGAACCCGTCGGCGTGGATCAGCTTGACGGCGTTCTCCTCGAGGATCCCCTCGTAGTTGTCGACGATGACGGGGTCGTTCGCGTCGAGCTCGTCCTGGACGTTGTCGTAGAAGAGCCAGGCGCCGATGCCGATCGCGATCGCGGCGCCGAGCGCGAGCAGCCACGGCCACCACGTGCGACCGCGTCGGACCTCTCCCTCGTAGGAGCGGTACCGCTCGTCGCCGCCGTAGCCCGGCGGGCGCCCCGGCGGCGCCACGGCCGTCGCGGCGGTCGTCTCCCCGCGGAGGACCATCGTCGCGGCCTCCTCGGTCTCGGGGCCGACGGCCTCGCCGCGGCCGACGAGCTCGAGGTCGCGATCCATCTCCTTCGCGGTCCGGTATCGCTCCGCCGGCTCCTTCGCCAGCGCGCGGAGGACGACGAGATCGAGGTCGCGCGGGATCTCGGGCCGGATCTTCGACGGCGCCTCGGGAACCTGCGAGAGATGCTTCATCGCGATCTCGACCGGCGTCTCGCCCGTGAACGGCACCGTCCCGGTGAGCAGCTCGTGCAGGACGATGCCCGTCGAGTAGAGGTCCGACGACTCGTCGACCGGAGCGCCGCGCGCCTGCTCGGGCGAGAGGTACTGGGCGGTGCCGATGATCGAGCCCGCCTCCGTCATCTGGCTCGACCCGGCCCGCGCGATCCCGAAGTCCGCCACCTTCACGCGCCCCTCGTGGTCGACGAGCACGTTGTGCGGCTTGATGTCGCGATGGACGATCCCGTTCCGGTGCGCGTAGCGCAGCGCCGCCAGCACCTGCCGGGTGTACGAGACCGCGACCGGGACGGGGCAGGGGCCGCGCGTGACGATGAGCTCCTTCAGCGTGCGCCCCTCGACGTACTCCATGACGATGAAGTAGGAGCCCTCGGCCTCGCCGCGGTCGAAGATCGAGACGACGTTCGGGTGGGAGAGACCGGCGGCGTGCGTCGCCTCGCGGCGGAAGCGCTCGACGAACTGGACGTCGTTCGCGTAGCGCTCGTGGAGCATCTTGATCGCGACCTTGCGGCCGAGCTCCTGGTCCTCTGCGAGCCAGACGTCCGCCATGCCGCCCGAGCCGAGCTTCCGCTCGAGCCGGTAGCGGCCCGCGAAGATCGTCCCGCGTCTCTCGTCGATGGTCGCCATCAGGGCATCAAGGGTAGATGCTCGATCGGCAGATCCCCGTGTCCCCGGGGGCGTGTCTGATCGGCCGTCATGGATTCGCCGTTCCGAGCAGGAGTGCCTCCATCACGGCGCGCGCGATCGGCGCCGCGGTCGCGCCGCCCGTCGAGCTCTGGCCCTCGAGCGCGACGGCGATCGCGACCTCTGGGCGCCTGCCCGGCCGGCCCGCGAAGGCGATGAACCAGGTGGTGTTGCGGCCCGCGACGCCGGTCTCCGCGGTCCCCGTCTTGCCGCCGATCCGGAAGCCCGGGATCTGCGCGGCCGTCCCGGTTCCGGCCTGGACCGCCCGCACCATCATGTCGGAGATGTCGCGCGCATTGACCGGTCCGACGGCGCGGCTGAGACGCTCTGGCCGCGTTCGCGAGAGCGTGTTGCCGCGCGGGGAGAGCACCTTGTCGACGACCCACGGTCGCATCACGATCCCCGCGTTGCCGATCCCGGCCGCGACCATCGCCATCTGGAGCGGCGTGACGAGCATCCGCTCCTGTCCGAACGCCATCCGACCCGCGTCGACGTCCGGGTTGCGCTCGGGGTACCACAGCTCGCCGTCGCGGTAGAGCCCGCTCGGGTACCGCTCGCCGTCGGGCGTCTCGAGGGGCGGCCGCTCGTAGAAGCCGAACAGCTTCGCCTGGTCGAGGATCTTCTTCGCTCCGAGCGCCTTGCCGATGTTGCAGAACACCGAGTTGACCGAGAACTGCAGCGCCGTCCGGAGCGATAGGTTCCCGAAGGGGCTCGAGGTGTCGAAGTTGTTCACCCGCTTGCCGTACGCGATGCAGTAGCCGGGGTCGACGAAGTCCGAGTCGGGCTCGTAGCGGTTGGACTCGAGGGCGGCCGCGAGCGTCACGACCTTGAACGTCGAGCCGGGCGCGTAGAGGCCCTGCGAGGCGCGGTTCACGAGCGGGGCCGCCGGCCGGCAGTCCGCCGTGATCGAGCCGATCGTCCCGAACTTCTCCTCGACGCGGTTCGGGTCGTAGCTCGGCGAGGACGCCATGACGAGCAGCTTCCCGCTCCGCGGGTCGAGGGCGGCGACCGCGCCGCACGTGCGGCCGAGCTGCTCCAGCGCGACGCGTTGCGCCCGGAGGTTCAACGTCGTGATCACGGTGTCACCGACGATCGGCGTCCCCTTGAGCTCGTCGAGGCGTTGCTCGACGAGGTCGGAGAGCGCCCGGTCGGTGCCCGTCAGCGTCCCGTTGAGCGACTTCTCGAGCCCCGCGCGGCTGCGCGAGATGGTCGAGTAGCCGACGACGTGGACGGCGAGCTTCCCCTGGGGATAGCGGCGGAAGTAGAACGTCTTCCCGCGGCGCTTCTCCGTCCGGTTGCGGGCGAGGACGCGTGTCGGCGCGAGGATCAGTCCGCGGCGCACCTCGAACTCGGCGACGCGCTGGATCTCGTTGTCCTGCCGCGCCGCGAGCTCCGGGCGCGCCCACGTCTGCCAGTACGTCGTCCCCACGACGAGCGCGACGATCAGCGCCATCGCCACCCACGCCACGCGCGTCAGCTGCCGGTTCATGCCTGCGCGTGCCGCACGGCACGGTGGGAGACGAGCATGAGGAGGGCGAGCATCACGAAGTTCGCGACGATGCTCGTCCCGCCGTAGGAGACGAAGGGCAGCGTGATCCCCGTCAGCGGCACGAGCCTGAGGACGCCGCCCACGATGATGAACGTCTGCAGTGCGAATCCGAAGCTCAGACCGGCGGCGAGGAGCTTCGAGAACCCGTCCTGCGCGATCAGGGCGACGCGCATGCCGCGCGCGACGAGCGCGAGGTAGCAGAGGAGCACCGCGGCGGCCCCGATCAGCCCGAGCTCCTGCGCGATCGCGGAGTAGATGAAGTCGGTCTCGAGGTACGGGATGAGGCGCGTGCCGTCGACGGACTCGAACGTCCCGTTGCCGATCCCCGTGCCGCCGTAGCCGCCGTTCGCGATCGAGTAGAGGCTCTTGACGAGCTGGTAGGAGTCGCAGTTCTGGCGGAACTCCATCTCGCCGTTGAGCGCGCAATAGACCCTCTCGTCCGTCCAGGGCTCGAGCCAGACCGTCACGCGCTGCTGGACGCGATCGAGCTTGTCGTAGAGGAGCGCCGCGCCGCCGGCGAACAGCACGAGGCCGGCGGCGACGAACGAGGCGCGCGCCGTCGCCGCGTAGAGCATCGCGAGGAAGATCCCGAAGTTGAGCAGTGCCGAGCCGAGGTCGCTCGTCTGGACGAGCACGAGCATCGCAGCCCCCCAGATCGCGAGCAGCGGCCCGAGCTCCTTCAGGCTGAGCCGCGCGAGCGCCTCGCGCTTGTCGCGCAGGTACGCGGCGAGGAAGACGACGAGGAAGATCTTCGCGAGCTCGCCCGGCTGGAACTGGAGCGGGCCGACGTCGACCCACAGCTTCACGCCGTTGATCCGCTGCCCGAGCCCGGGCACGGACGGGAGCATCAGGAGCACGATCGCCGAGACGCCGAACAGGTACTTGTACCGCTCGAGCACGCGGTAGTCCCAGCGCAGCCAGAAGAGGACGAGGGCGAAGGCCGCGACGCCGACCGCGACCCAGACGAGCTGCTTGCGGCCTCCCTCGGGGTCGAGCCGGTACACGAACGTGAGGCCGAGCGCGCAGAGGAGCGCGGTGATCGGGAGGAGCGTCGGATCGGCGTCGGGGACGGTCATCCGTGCGACGAGGTGCGCGACGACGAAGACGCCGCCGAGGAGCAGCGCCCACGGCACCCACCCGTAGTCGATCTCCGCGGCCTCCCGGAACCACGCCGTCGCAAACGCCCCCGAGGCGACGACTGCGGCGAGCATGAGGATGAACAGCTCCCTGTTCCGCGCGGTCATCGCACGAGGCTCCACCAGATGAGAAATGCGGCGATCGCGAGCAGCGCGACGACCATCAGGAGCGCCGGCCAGCGGCTCCCCTTGCCGGCACCGTGACGCGAGACGTCGTCGCCGTCCGCCGCGGCCGTCGTGGTGACCGTCTCGGCCGTCGTCTCGCGAGCATCGGACGCCGGTGGTGCGGTCCGGGCGAGGGGCTCCCCCTCGACCAGCTCGAAGAGGACGACCGTGACGTTGTCCTCGCCTCCCGCCCGGTTCGCGGCCGCGACGAGCGCCTCGGCCGCGTGGTGCGGTTCCGCGCCGGACTGCTCGAGCAGCCGCACGATCTCCTCGTCGCGCACCATGGCGGAGAGGCCGTCCGAGCAGATGAGCACCAGATCTCCGGCACGCAGGTCGATCGTGTGGGTGTCGACCTCGACGTCCGCCTCGGTGCCGAGCGCGCGGGTGATCACGGAACGATGGGGATGGACGGCCGCCTCCGCCGCCGTGAGCCGCCCCGTTCGCACGAGCTCACCGACGAGCGAGTGGTCGGTCGTCAGCTGCTCGAGCGCGCCGTCGCGGTAGCGGTAGGCCCGCGAGTCGCCGACGTGCGCGATCGCCGCGGTCTCCGCTTCCTCGTCGACGAAGGCGACCGTGGCCGTGGTACCCATCCCGGCTGCGGTCGGGTCGCGGACGGAGTGCTCGAAGATCCGAGCGTTGGCGGTGCGGACGATCCCCGCGACACCCTCCTCGCCCTGGACGGCGAGGGCGCCCTCCTCGATGGCGGCGGCCGCGAGGCGCGAGGCGAGCTCGCCGGCCTGGGCGCCGCCCATGCCGTCCGCCACGGCGAAGAGGGGCGGCTCGCAGACGAACGCGTCCTCGTTCTGCCGGCGCCTGCGTCCGGTGTCGGTCTGGCCCGCTGCCCGTCCGAGTCGCATCAGTGCGCCTTCATGCCTCGACGCGCAGGTCGGTGTGGCCGATCCGGATCACGTCGCCCGGCGAGAGGAGCCGGGGTGACGTCACGCGCGCCCCGTTCACGAACGTCCCGTTCGTCGAGCCCGCGTCCTCGACGTACAGGCCGTCCGCACGGGTGTCGAGGGTCGCGTGCCGCCCCGACACGGTGGTGTCACCGTCCAGCCGGATCGCGTTCTCGGGCCCTCTCCCGACCCCGGCCATGCTCGAGAGGTCGATCGAAGTGCCGGGCTGCAGCGTCTGGCTGGCGAGGACGACGACGCGCCGGCTCGGCGGCGCAAGCGCGGCGCGGAGTGCGGCGGCCTCCGCTGCGGGAATGATGATGCTCTCCTGCGGCGAGCCCTCGGAGAGGCCCTTCGTTGCGGAGCGCACGACGAGCCAGACGAAGAGGTAGAGCAGCACGAGGAACGCCACCTTGAGCGCGAGCAGGGTCTCGTCGACGGTGACGGCGAGCCTCACGTGAGCGGGCGCCCGAAGACCAGCTCCGTGTCGCCGATCCCGATGCGGTCGCCGTCGTCGAGCGACGTACGCTTCGTGATCCGGCGGCCGTTGACCTCCGTCCCGTTCGTCGAGCCGAGGTCGACCACGGCCCAGGCCGAGCTGCCGTCGCGGCTGAGCTCGGCGTGCCGTCGCGAGACGTTGCCGTCCTCGACGCGAACGTCGCACTCGCGCGAGCGCCCGATGACGATGCGATCGGACGCGAGCGGGACGACGCGACCGTCGACCGTGAGCGTCGCGGGCTCCTGCGGCTCCTCACGCTCGGGCGCTGCGTGGTACACCACCGTCGCGGCGATCGCCTCGACGGCCGGAGCGACGGCAGGCGACTCCGGCGCGGGCAGCACGGCCGGCTCGGGGAGCCGGGCCGGCGGTGCCGGTGGGGCGTCCTCGGACTGCGTCAGTCGCGTCGCGATCCCGAACTCGCCGACGGCGAGGTCCGTATCCGTCTCGAGGAGGACGCGCGGCGGGGCGAGCAGGGCGTACCCCTCCCGGCGGGCGTGCTCTCCGAGGTACTCCTGGAGCTCGCCGACCAGCGACCCCTCGTAGGCCGAGAACTGGCTTCGGTCCGCGGGCGAGAGGTAGAGGGTGTACTCGTTCGGGACGTAGACGCGCGAGACCGACACCGAGCGGTGCTCGTCCATCTCCTTCGCGAGCTTCCGCGCCAGCTCGACGGGCTGCACGTGGGTCCGAAAAGCACGGCCGAAGACTCCTTCGAAGAGGCCCTCGATCCTGCTCTCGATTGCACGAAGGACGCTCATTCGGCGGGGGAGCCTCCCTCCGAGTCTAGCGGCCGACGCGGCGAATCACCGCGCCCAGATGCGGCCGGGCGACCAGCGAGGCGCAGAGGAGCCACGTGCCGACGATCATGCCGAATGCGGGAATCGACGGCGCCCAGAGCAGGACGAGGCCGAGCTGGAGCGCGCCGAGCCCGGCGATGCCCCACGCGCCCCGCGCGACCGCGCGCGGGAGGAGAACGGCGACGAGCGCGAGCGCGAGCGCCGTGGTGAGGACGGCGGTGTTCGCCGTCAGCGCGCGCTCGAGCGCCTGGACGACGTCCGTCGGCCGCTCCGACTGGGCGAGCCCGAGATCGCCGACCGTCGCACCCGTCAACGGCAGGGGGCGTCCGGCGAGCCCGGCCACGACGGCGGCGGCCAGGACGCCGACGCCCGCGTGCAGGCCCCGGCGCCACGCGCCTCTGGCCGGCTGGACGGCGAGCGGCAGCAGCGGGAGGAGCCCGAGCGACGCGAGCGCCGGCCCGAGCGCGAAGAGCAACCCGGCGCGGGCGTCCCGCCACGTCGCGGCGAGCCATCCGAGGGCGAGGGCGCCGTAGACCACGGCCGCCGCCTGCGCGACGTTGCCGAGCGGGAACACCGGGGCGACCAGCGCGATCGTGAGCCCGAGCCGCGGCGCCCGAAGCGTCGCCAGCCCCGCTCCCAACGACAGCAGGACGAGCACGGGCGGCGGCCAGAACGGCAGCAGCGCGCCGCCGACGGCGGTCGCGGCGGCCGCCAGGAAGGCGGGCGGGAGACGGTGCGCAAGAGCGACCGGAGCCGCGGCGGCATGCGGCCGCGGCGCCGGGCGGGACATCCGGCGCGATGTGGGGCGCTCCTTGCGGCGCTGCGGCGGCCTCGGGGCGGCGACGAACGCCTCGCGGAGCTCTGCTGCGAGCTGCGACGCGGTCGGCCGGCGCGCCGGGTCGACGGCGAGCGCGCTGTCCACCGCCGCGAGCAGGCGCCGCGGCAGGTCGCCGCGGCGTGCGGAGAGCGGTGGCGCGCCCGCGGTGATCGCGGACGCGACCTCGGGCATGGGGACGCCCCAGAACGGGTGGGTGCCCGCGAGCGCCTCCCAGAGCATCACGCCGACGGCCCAGACGTCGCTCGCGACGGTCGCGTCCGCTCCTCCGAGCCGCTCGGGCGAGATGTACGCCAGCGTGCCCGGGACGTCGCCGACGGCGGTCAGCGTGTCTGCGTCGTCGAACTGCGCGAGCCCGAAGTCGAGGACGCGAACGGCGACCTCGTCGGACTCCTCGAGGAGCACGTTCGACGGCTTGACGTCGCGGTGCACGATGCCGCGCCGGTGCGCATGCGCGAGGCCGTCGAGGACCTGCGCGGCGGCCTCCACGGCGGCCGCCTCGCTCAACTCGTCCCGGCGGATCGCCTCCCGGAGCGTCTTGCCCCGGACGTACTCGTACGCGATGTACACGTGGCCGTCGTCGCCGGCGAAATCGTAGGCGCGGACGCAGCGCTCGTGGCGCAGGCGCGAGGCCGCCTCCATCTCGCGCATCGCGCGCTCCGCCCGCTTCCCCTCCCGCGGGACGATCTTCAGCGCGATCTCGAGACCGGTCCGCTCGTCGCGGGCGAGCCAGACGGAGCCGGAGCCGCCACGGCCGAGTGGTCGGAGCGGCCGGTAGCGGTCGAGGACGAGCGCTCGGTCGGGGAGGGCGTAGGCAGCTGACGACACCGGTCCCCGCCCCTTCGCCGCGCGAGGGGAACGTCCTCCGCGCACGAATCTCCCGTACACTCGGCCGGGTCTGGCGTTCGGCGGCCACCCGGACTCGTCGAGCGTCCGGCGCCCCGGTGAGGATCACAACCGTGACGGTGCACGACGACGACATCCTCGACTTCGACTTCGTCGACGACGAGACGCGGGAGCTTCCGCCGCCGACCCGGCAGTCGGGCGCACCGCAGCCCGGAGGCGGTCCGACGGGCGGCGGCGGCCGGCCTCCGCGGACACCGCTCCGCGGGCAGACCGCGCTGACGCCGTTGCTCCGCCTTGCGGCGCTCGTCGCGCTCGCGATCCTCGTGGTCGTCCTCCTCGCGGTGTGGGTGCAGGGCTGCGCGGCCGAGGAGGAGCAGGTCACCTACGGCGACTACATGGGCGAGATCGACGCCGTGGGCAAGGACTCGGCGAAGATCGGCGCCGACCTCGCGACCCTCCTCACGACGCCGGGCCTCGCGCAGGCGGAGCTCGAGACGCAGCTCGGCGGCCTGCTCCAGCAGCAGGAGCTCGACGTCCAGCGCGCGCGCGACATCGACTCGCCCGGGCCGCTCACGCCCGCGCACG
This sequence comes from uncultured Actinomycetes bacterium, assembly GCA_963814565.1. Classification (GTDB taxonomy): domain Bacteria; phylum Actinomycetota; class Thermoleophilia; order Gaiellales; family Gaiellaceae; genus Gaiella. Next base: position 4,757 of record CAWFDO010000001.1, on the reverse strand, counting down.
CGAACGCGGTCCTGGCTCTCGACCTGCGGGTCGCGGGCATCCAGGGGCTGCTCGACACCTTCCGCGACACGAAGGACACGCAGGACGCCACGGCGGCCGGCGAGCGCCTCGCGGCGCAGGGCGAGCGCCTCGAGGCGAGCGACGTCGTCTGGCGCGACCTGTTCCAGGGCGTGGCGACGGCCGCCATGAGCGCGGAGGGCGTCGAGGGCGTCACGGCGCCGGCCTCCGTCTTCGTCGAGAACCCGGACCTCTACACCGCACGGTCGATGAGCGCGATCTGGCAGCGCGTCCACGGCGCTTCGACGGGCGGCACGCCCACCGGCTCACACGGCAGCTCGCTCGAGTACACCAAGGTCATGCCCGCCGGGATCCAGCTGTCGACCTCCACGGAGACCAAGATCACGATCTCCACCGACCTGTCGTTCGAGGTCGGCGTGACGAACTCCGGCGAGAACCAGGAGGTGGGCGTCAAGGTGCGGCTCACCATCCCGGCGCAGCCGTCGCCGATCGTCAAGAACGCGACCATCGACGTGATCGACCCCGGCGAGACGAAGGCCGTGACGTTCTCCGACTTCCCGGACTTCCCGTTCGGGGAGGGCACGACCGTGCAGGTGCAGGTCCTTCCCGTGCCGGGGGAGACGAACACCGGCAACAACTCGGCCGAGTATCCGGTCGTGTTCTCGCTCGAAGCCTCGTGAGCCCTTCCCTGGGGGTTGCGATCGCGGCCTGCGTGGTCGCCGGGTTGGCGCTCGTGCTCGCCTTCGCCGGCTGGCGCAAGGTGCGCGAGCTCCGACGCGGGCAGCAGGCGATCCTCGGCGGGTCCACCACGGACGTCGTCGAGTTCGCCGTCTCGCTGCAGGGGAGGATCGACGACCTGCACCGCGCGGTCGACGAGGTGGCGTCGGGCCTCACGCGGGTCGACCGCAGGATCGACGGGTCGGTCACGAACATGTCCGTCGTCCGCTACGACGCCTACGAGGACGCCGGCGGCCAGCAGTCCGCCTCGTTCGCCTTCCTCGACTCGACGCGGACCGGCACGGTCGTGACGGCGATCCAGGGCCGGGACTACGCACGCGTCTACGTGAAGGAGCTCGAGCGCGGGAAGGCGTCGCTCGCCCTCTCGCCCGAGGAGGCCGAGGCGGTCGAGCGGGCGATGGCCCGCTAGGGAAGCTGCATTGGTGCCCGCGACGAGGAGGCGACGGTGGAAGGGTTGATCCAGGTCGGCGACGTCAGGCTCTGGCACCGCATCAGCGGTGAGGGCGACCCGGTCGTCCAGATCCACGGGGCGGGCTTCGGCCACTTCAACTTCGATCCCGCGACGCCCGAGCTCTCGAAGCGGTTCCGGGTGATCGACTTCGACATGCGGGGGTACGGCGCCTCGGACCGCCCGGTCCAGGACTACGACATGGAGGTCTGGGCGGACGACGTCGCCGGCCTGCTCGACGCGCTCGGCGTCGACCGAGCCCATGTCCACGGGACGTCGATGGGCGGGATGATCGCGATCGTCCTCGCCGGCAAGTACCCCGAGCGCACACGCTCCGTCGTGATCAACTGCGCCGCCGCGAAGCTCGGGCCGAGCGGGCGGCTGATCTTCAAGAACTGGATCGACATCGCGACGCTCGACCCGGACGGCCCCGGAAGCCGGCTCCTCGCGGAGCTGATCACGTGGCAGGCGCTCTCACGGCGCTTCCTCGCCGAGCAGGGCGCGGTCGCGCTCGCCGACCGGATCCAGGAGATCCTCCGCGACTCGAACCGGATCGAGGTGTTCACGGCGGCGTGCCAGGCGATGTGCGACATGGACATTCGCGGCTGGCTGCCGAGGATCACCGCGCCGGCGCTCGTCCTCGGCGGCGACGAGGACGTGATGACCCCGTGGGACCAGGGGCCCGACGCAGCCGGTCAGCAGGCGATCGCAGACGGGATCGCCGGTGCGGAGGTGCATGTCATCCGGGGCGCGAACCATTCGACGATCTTCGACTCGAGCGAGGAGCACAACCGCGTGGTCGCCGACTTCTTCGCACGGCACTAGTAGATGGTTGATCGGCAACTAGCGCGAACCGGATGGCGCCCCAGACGCGGCGCCGGATCACCCCGTCCCGGCACGGCTCGTAGTCCCAGCTACGAACCGCACCGGGCCGGTGCGCCCGGCTTGGTCTGGGACGCCCCCGGACGTCACGCCAATTACCGATCAACCATCTAGGGCGGAGCGACTGGTCGTGCCGGAGGTCGAGCGATACGGCGTCGAGCCGGTTCCGGCCGAGGAGCGGACCGTCGGCTGGCGCGACCTCTTCGCGATCAACTTCACGTTCTTCCTGAACCCGGTCATGTACGTCCTCGGCGCGCTTGCCGTGATCCAGGGCGGACTGCCGCTCGTGTGGGCGATCGCCGCCATGGTGCTCGGGCAGGCGCTCGCCTTCGCGGCGCTCGTCATCGTCGCCCGGCCCGGCGTCGACGACGGGCTCCCGGGCCAGGTAGCCATGCGCGCGACGTTCGGCCTGCTCGGCGCCCGGGGGCTGACGTCGCCGTACCGCGTGATCGCGGCGACGTACTGGTTCGCGGCCCAGGCGCTGACGGCGGCGTTCGGGATCCAGGCGATCGTGGTGGCGATGGGCGGCGGCCGGCCGCCGCTCGTGCCGACGTCGCTCGCGGTCGCGGCCGTCCAGGGTGCCCTCGCGGTGCTCGGCTTCGACGTCATGCGGTGGCTGCTGCGCGTCGTGCTGCCGCTTTCCATCGTGTCGGCCGGGGTGATCGTCGGGCTCTACCTGGCGACGGACGACCCGGCCTACGCCCTCGACCATGTCATCGGCGACCCGGAGCAGGAGGCGACGTGGGTCGGCTTTGCGACCTTCGTCAGCATCATGTGCGGCTCGTCGCTGACGCTCGTCACCAACGTGGCCGACCTCTGCCGCTACAGCCCGACGCGGGCGGACATGCAGGTCGGGCTCGTGTCGTCGGCGCTTCTCTCGGCTGTCGTGACGACGTTCGTCGGTGGCTACGCCGCCGCGGCGAGCGGGGAGACGAACCCGTTCGTCGCGGTCAGCCTGCTCACCTCGAACGAGCTCGTGCTCGTCGTCCTCCTGGCGGCGATCGTCGTCCAGACGCTCGCCGCCAACCTCACGAACGTGTACACGGCCGGGCTCTCGCTCGTGAACACCGCTCCGCGCCTCGGGAGACTCTGGGCGACCGTGCTCGCCGCCGTCGCGGCTGTCGTTCTCTCGGCGTTCCCGTCCTTCATCGAGGAGGCTCAGCGGTGGGTCACGCACCTCGGCAACGTCGCCGCGCCGCTGACCGGCGTCGTCCTGGCGGACTACCTGATCCGCCAGCGGGGGCGGATCGACGTCGACGCGCTGTTCGACCCGGCAGGCCGGTATCGCTACCTGCGCGGTGTCAACGCCCAGGCGGTCGTCGCCGTCGGGTGCGGCATCGCCGTGTACTACGCCGTGCCCGACGCGTGGCTCAAGGTCGCGTGGGGCGTCGGGGCCGGGGCGGCGACGTACCTGGCGCTCACGAGCGTCTCCCGGGCACGGGCTTCGCGGCCCGTGAGGGATCCCGTGTGACGGCGAACCGGCCGTCCCACGGTCGCATGGGCGGCATCGACGACAATGCGACGGGATGCGAGCGTTGAGAGGCCGGCGCATGCTGCTCGGCGTCGCGGCCGCGGCCGCCGCGGCCGGGGTCGCCGCCGTGATCCTCGTTGCCACCGCAAGCTCGCATGCCGAGCCGACCCGCGCGCAGTATCTGGCCGGCGTCGCAGCCGTGTGCCGCGACTACGGCCCGAGGCTCGACCGGATCAGACCTCCAGACGTCGCGGAGCCTGCGAACGTGATCGACGCGGTCGACCGCGTGCTGCCGCTCGTCACGGCCCAACTCCGTGACGTGAGGGCGGTCGAGGCTCCGGAGGAGCTCCGACCCCGGATCGAGCGGTGGCTCGCTCTCCAGGAGCGTCGGCTCGGAAAGCTGGAGAAGGCACAGGCCGCCGGCCGGCGCCAGGACTTCCGGGCGCTCGGCATCGCCTACGTCGATTTCGCGCTCGCGGGCTCGGAAACCGGGCGCCTCGCACGTGAGATCGGGATCCCTCACCCGCCCTGTTGAGCAATCACGCGCCCGGCACGCTCCGAGCCGCTATCCGGCGTTGACGCCGCGCCTCCCAAGGTTGTATACATCCAGCGACCCTCTGTCGTGACACGACATCCCGGCACCCGGTGCCGGGTACTTCCTCCCTCGAGGCGGGGGGAAAGGAGAGCAGATGAGCAACGAGGTTGAGTACGACCCCTTCGAGTACGCGAAGGAGCTCGCGGCCGGTGAGGACCTCGGCCGTGGCGATCTCGAGGACCGGAGGGAGCCGTCGGGCCTGACGCGCGGAGAGCTCCTGAAGCGAGGAGCCGTGGGCGTCGCCGCCGTCACCGGTGCGGGTGCCATGGCGGGCACCGCTGCGGCCGAGACGTCGGCAAGCGGAAAGTTCACGGGGACGCTGCGCGTGCTCTCGCTCGGGGTCGAGTTCCCGACTCCCGATATCGCAAAGCAGGCCTCGAAGGACCTCGGCTTCACCGTCAAGCCGATTCTCGCCCCCTCCGAGAAGCAGCCCCAGATCGCGATCACGTCGCCGGACACGTTCGACGTGTTCGGGGGCTACAACTACCAGTCGCTCCTGGTGTGGCCGTCCGGCTCGCTGCAGCCGGTCGACACCCGGAAGATCAGGGGCTGGAGCCAGTTCTACAAGCTGTTCGCCTACGGCAAGCTCAACCCCGCGTCGTCGC